>NZ_CP022655.2:1552500-3020000 GCF_002243345.2 Paenibacillus sp. RUD330 | reverse complement strand
AATTCGGTCCGGAAAGCTTCCTAATGGGATGGATGCAAGCGATAGTTTATAATTTTGTAAGAAATGGTACCCTAATGGTTTAGATCTATCCTTTAGAATGAACATTGAAGCTGCCGCAGCCGGCGCCCGGGAAGGAGGATCGCCATGTCGATCCGTTTCAAGCTGATGCTGTCCTACATTGCCATGGCGGCCGTTCCTCTCGTGCTGATGACTGCGGTCATGTCGTTCATGCTTTATATGATGGGTTATCAGGATTTGCGCGATTTCTTTGAAAAAAACAGGGACAAGGAGTACGGGCAAGCCGTCCAGTTCGGCGAGCTGTGGTACGTGCTTCACCATGATTCCGGCAAGCTGACGGACGATGCCTATCTCAAGCAGATCGACGGCCGGATGAACGAGGTCCGCAGCGGCTTCGTCCTGCAGAAGGACGGAGCGGTCGCGTACTCCTCGTCGCTCGCCTTGGACAGCGGCCAGCCGGAGAAGCTTCTCCTTCAGAACGGGGATAAACGCGATCCTTTGACGATCGGCTCGTACAGCTACGAGGTGTTCCATGCCGCCTTCACTTATCCGGACGGAACTCCGGGCAAGGCGGCGATGTTCAGGCTGAGCGAGGCCATACCGGTATATTGGCGGCCGCTGATCACGATGCTGCTGCTGCTGGCCGTCGGCCTGATGAGCGCCCTCATGGCGCTGGTCGTCTCCCGTTCCATCACCCGTCCTCTCTCGCGCCTCAAAAATGCGGCTCTCTCCCTCAAGGAGGGAAATCTGGAGCCGGTTCCGCTTCCGGCAGGCAACAACGAGATCGGCCAGGTGGGAACGGCTTTCGAGGAGATGCGCAGCCGCCTGAAGCTGACGATCGAGCAGATGCAGCAGTACGAGGAGAACCGCAAGATGCTGCTGTCCCACATCTCCCATGATCTCAAGACACCGATTACGGCAGTCAGAGGGTATGTGGAGGGCCTGCTGGACGGAGTCGCCGACACGCCGGAGAAGCAGGAGAGATATCTCCGGACCGTATTCCGCAAGGCGAAGGATATGGACAGGCTGATCGACGAGCTGTTCCTGTATTCCAAGCTGGATCTGCACAAGGAGGAATTTCTGTTCCGGCGAATCGATTTCAAGGCTTTTCTGCGGCACTACCTGGAGGAAAAAAGCTTCGAGCTCGAGAAATCGGGCATTCTGCTCTCGGCGCATATCGGCGGCGAGCACAGTCCGATGCATGCGATGGCCGATCCCGAGAAGCTCGGCAGAGCGCTGGACAACATGCTGGACAACAGCGCCAAGTACATGTCGCTCGCCAGCTCGGATGAGCGGAAGGTCGTCTTGAGGCTCGAAGCGGCAGCCGAGGCTGCCGATATCATCATCGAGGACACCGGGCCGGGGATCGACGAGGAGGCGCTGCCCTTCGTGTTCGACCGCTTCTACCGCGCGGAGATGTCCCGCAATCCCGAAACCGGCGGCAGCGGCCTCGGGCTCGCTATCGTCAGGCAGATCGCGGAAGGGCATGGAGGCGCCGTCACGGCGCGCAACAGGGCGGAGGGAGGGGCGGCGTTCATGATGAGGCTGCCTCTGGAGTCCGCCGGTCCCAAGGAGGCGAAACAACCATGAAACGCGTGTTGATCATCGAAGACGAAAGCTCCATTGCGGAATTGCAGCGCGATTATCTGGAGAGCCACGGATTCGAGGCGGATATCGAGCAGCGGGGAGACACCGGTCTCGCACGCGCGCTCCAGCATCCCTACGATCTCGTCATCTTGGACCTGATGCTGCCCTTTGCGGACGGATTCGAGATTTGCCGCAGGCTGCGCAAGGAAAAGGATGTCCCTATCCTCATGATTTCCGCCAAAAAAGAGGATATTGATAAAATCCGCGGCCTCGGGCTCGGAGCGGACGATTATATGACCAAACCGTTCAGCCCCGGCGAAATGGTGGCAAGGGTGCAAGCCCATCTGTCCCGCTACGACCGGCTGACCGGCAAGGCGGCGCCCGCCGAAGGCGAGAGGCTGCGCATCCGCGGGCTGCTCATCGACAAGTCCGCCCGCCAGGTGTTCGTCAATGGGGACGAGGCCGCTCTGACGAACAAGGAATACGAGCTTCTCCTGCTGCTTGCCTCCCATCCGGGCCGCGTATTCGGCAAGGAGGAGCTGTTCGAGAGAGTATGGGGCCTGGACTCCATCGGGGACATCGCCACCTTGACGGTGCATGTCCGCAGGCTGCGGGAGAAGATCGAGGAAGTCCCCTCCGAGCCCAAATTCATCGAGACGGTGTGGGGCATCGGCTACAGGCTGAGGGCGTAACGCGGCTGGCGCCGCTGTACCGCATAGAGAGAAATCATACGAATAGAGGAGTGAAGCCAGGTTGAAGAGCATAATCCGATTTTCGATCAACAACAAATTCGCGTTGTGGCTGATGACGCTGATCGTGGTGTTCGGCGGGGTCTACGCCGGAACCAACATGAAGATGGAGACGCTGCCCGACATTACGGTGCCGATCGTCAGCGTCACGACGGTCTATCCGGGCGCCTCTCCGGAGGAAGTGCTTGAATCCGTCACGAAACCGGTCGAGCAGGCGACCCGCAATCTCGATGGAGTGAAGGAGGTCAGCTCCACTTCCTACGAGAACGCTTCTTCCATCGTCATCGAATACGGCTTCGGCAAAGACATGGAGAAGGCGCAGCAGGAAGTGCGCGAGGCTCTGGGCAGCCTGAAGCTCAAGGACGGCGTCCAGGATCCATCCGTATCGAGGCTGAGCCTCAATGCATTCCCGGTGGCATCCCTCAGCATCTCGAGCAGCAAGGAAAATCTGGCCGCGCTGACCAAAACGGTCGAGGACGATATCGTTCCGGAGCTCAAAGGCCTGGAAGGCGTTGCTTCGATCCAAATCTCCGGCCAGCATGTCGAAGACGCGGAGCTCAGCTATAAGGCGGATGAGCTGGCCAAGTACGGCCTGACGCCGGAATCGGTCCAGAATGCGGTCAAAGCGGCTGCCGTGAACGTTCCGCTCGGCATCTTCACCTTCGGCAGCTCGGAGAAATCGATCGTCGTCGACGGCCAGATCATGACGGCGGACGATCTCCTGAACATCGAAATTCCGCTGATTCCTTCGGCAGCAGGGGCCGGAGCAGGGGGCGGAGCAGGAGCTGGCGCCGCAGCCGGCGGCGCCGGCCAAGCCGCACCGGACCAAGGCGGAGCGGCTGCGGCCGGCGGCATCACGCTGCCGACCGTCAAGCTGAGCCAGGTGGCCGACGTCACCGTTACGGGCAAGGCCGACTCCATTTCCCGGACGAACGGCAAGGACAGCATCGGCGTGTCGGTCGTCAAAGCGGCCGACGCCAATACGGTCGACGTCACGGAAGCCGTCAAATCCAAGATGGATGAGCTGACGGCCAAATATGACGGACTCACGTCCACGGTAACGCTCGACCAGGGCAAGCCGATCAAGGACTCGGTGGAGACGATGCTCACGAAAGCCATTCTCGGAGCGGCATTCGCGATCCTCATCATCCTGCTCTTCCTGCGCGACATCCGTTCGACGATCATCTCGGTCGTCTCGATTCCGCTGTCGCTGCTGATCGCCGTGCTCGTGCTGCAGGAGTTCGACATCACGCTGAACATCATGACTCTCGGCGCCATGACGGTGGCGATCGGGCGGGTCGTGGACGATTCCATCGTCGTCATCGAAAACATATATCGGCGGATGGCGATGTCCAGCGAGAAGCTGACCGGCCGGGAGCTGATCATCTCCGCGACCCGGGAAATGTTCGTCCCGATCGCGGCCTCCACGATCGTAACGATCGCCGTTTTCCTTCCGCTGGGATTCGTATCGGGCATGATCGGCGAGATTTTCCTGCCGTTCGCCCTTACGATGGTGTTCTCGCTGCTCGCTTCCCTGGTCGTCGCGGTGACGGTCGTTCCGATGCTGGCCCATATGATGTTCCGCAATGGACTCAAGGGCACGAAACATGAGGACAAGCCGAGCCGTCTGGCCAACGGATACAAGCGTGTCCTGCGCTGGTGCCTCGACCATAAAGGACTGTCGTTCGGCGCTGCCGTCCTGCTTCTCGTAGGCAGCCTGTTCCTGACGCCGCTTATCGGAGTCAGCTTCATCTCGAGCGGCGGAGACAACTCCATGATCATCACCTACAATCCGGCTCCGGGAGAGACGGCCGAGGACGTGGAAGGCTATGCGACGAATGCGGAGAAGGAGATCATGGGCCGCGAAGGCGTCGAGATCGTCCAGTATTCCATCGGCGGCAGCAACCCGTTCAGCCCGGGCGCTTCCAAGCAGGCGCTGTTCAATATCCGCTACAACAGCGACTTCAAGCATTTTGAGGACGAGAAGAAAGCCGTCGTCGAGCTGCTGCAGAAAAACACGAGCAAAGGCGAGTGGAAGCAGCAGGACTTCGGAGGCGGAGGCCTCGGCGGCAGCAGTCTGACTGTCACGGCCTACGGACCGGACATGAAGGAGCTGGAGCCGGTCGTGAACGAGATCAGCGACAAGCTGAAGTCGGTCTCCAACCTGTCGAACGTGGATACGAGCCTTTCGAAAACGTATGAGCAGTACCGCATCGCCGCCGATACCAAGAAGCTGAGCCAGCACGGCCTGTCCGCCGGCCAGCTGGCGATGGCGCTCAGTCCGGTGCGCGAGCAGCCTGTCTTGACGACAATCGAGAAGGATGGCGAGAAGCTGAACGTGCATGTCAAAACCGAGGTCAAAACGTACGCGGACAAGGCAGCTCTTGAAAACGCCTTGATTCCGACACCGCTGGGAGGCACCGTCAAGCTCGGAGACGTCGCGACGATCGAGGAAGGCACCACGCCGAATACGGTCACCCGCAAGGGCGACCGCATCTACGCCAGCGTGACGGCCGACGTCACCTCGTCCGACATCAGCAAAGCTTCCAAGGACGTGCAGAAGGTCATCGACGAGCTCAAGCTTCCTTCCAATGTCGACGTCGAGATGGGCGGAGTCACCGAGGATATCGGAGAATCCTTCAAGCAGCTCGGACTTGCGATCGCCGTCGCGATCGCCGTCGTCTACCTCGTCCTCGTCATTACATTCGGCGGCGCGCTGACGCCGCTGACGATTCTGTTCTCGCTGCCGTTCACCGTCATCGGCGCCTTGGTCGGCCTGCTCATCGCCAAGGAGACGATCAGCGTCACCGCGCTCATCGGCATGCTCATGCTGATCGGCATCGTCGTCACCAACGCAATCGTGCTGATTGACCGCGTCATCCACATGGAGCGCGAAGGAATGAGCGTCCGCGACGCGCTGCTTGAAGCCGGCGGAACGAGGCTGCGTCCGATCCTGATGACCGCTATCGCTACGGTCGGGGCTCTGCTCCCGCTGGCGTTCGGCTTCGAATCCGGCGCGCTGATCTCCAAAGGACTCGGCGTCACCGTCATCGGCGGCTTGACGAGCTCCACGCTGCTGACGCTGATCATCGTCCCTGTCGTCTACGAGTTCCTGAACCGCAGGCGCGCCAAGCGCCAGCGCAGCGGCTCGCTGGAGACGGCAGCCGAATAAGCTTCTTCCGATCCTGCCCCCACAAGGGCAGGATTCTTTTTTTTGGATATCGGGTGCAGTCGGCGGCGACACTACGGGGGAGCATCCATCGGACGCATAAGGAGGAAATGCAGGCATGATTAACCAAAGAGACCGACGCAGGCAGAAGCGGATTGGCCGGCTGCTGCTCCTTGCTTTCCCGATCCTGTCGCTGGCTTGGATGCTGGCGGTGGGAGAGGGTACGGCAAGCGCCCGCTTCCAGGAGACGTCCGAGGAGAATCCGACCTTTGTCCTGCCGCCGTCTGCGGCCGTGACCGCCGGCGGGCAGACGCCTTCGCATTCGCCGCCGGCATATGCGCGCTGGGGCAGGCTGGCCGTCGAGCGGACCAAGGAGAAGTACGCCGCAGGCATCTCCGACTATCGGTATGAAGGCCGTTTCGAGCTGGGAGGGGAGCTGGAGGAGTACCGCTTCAAGCTCGTCCTGCAGCCTCGTCCGGGCCTGCCTGCAGCCGTCCGGGTGTCGGTGACGGTTGCCGGCGATCGCCTCGCAGGGTTAAAATGGGAAGAGACCGGCTTATGAGCGCGCAGCCAGCAACTAAATCACAAAAGGGGATGCCGATATGCTGATTACGACGACACCGACGATTGAAGGAAGGCCGATTCAGGAGTATACCGGAATCGTGAATGGAGAAGCGATCATGGGAGCGAACGTCGTCCGCGATTTTCTCGCATCCATCACGGATGTGGTAGGTGGGCGCTCCGGCGCTTACGAGGGCAAGCTGAAGCAGGCCCGCGACATCGCCATCGAGGAGATGCGTCAGCAGGCGGCCAGGCTCGGCGCCAATGCCATCGTCGGGGTCGATCTCGATTATGAAGTCGTCCGCGACGGCATGCTGATGGTCACCTGCAGCGGAACTGCCGTAAGGATCCCATGAGCTTCCTGCACTGGCTGGCCGACGAAAAGATCAAGCTGGCCATCAAGGACGGCGAATTCGACGGCCTCAAGGGGCTCGGCAAGCCACTCGAACTGGATGACCTCTCCCATATTCCGGAAGAGCTCAGAGCTGCGTATCGGGTATTGAAAAATGCCGGCATCGTGCCCGAAGAGGTGCAGCTGAACAAGGATATCGCGACACTCGGGAGCCTGCTGGCGATGTGTGGCAGCGGCGAGGAGCGTACGAGCCTGCAGAAGGAGCTGTCCGCCAAGAGGCTGCGGCTGCAGTCGCTGACGGGGTCGAGAGGATGGGACCATCTGCAGGCCTTTGCCGACTACAAGGACAAAATACAGGCGAGACTGGAAGGGGAACAGCGGCATGAGCGCTGAGATCACGACGGAGGAACTGCAGCATCTGCTGGAAACGGGGGAAACCCCGCGCCTGTTCGATGTGCGCGAGGATGACGAATGGGAAGCGGGACATATTCCGCAAGCGCGGCATGTCGCGCTTTCCCGTCTGACGGACAGCCTCGGCGAGCTTGAAGGCGAAGGACCGCTGCTGCTGATTTGCCGCAGCGGCGGCCGCAGCGGCCGGGCATGCGAATATTTGCAGGCGCTCGGCTACGATGTCGTCAACGTGCAAGGCGGGATGCTGGCCTGGAACGGAAGCGTCGTCGAAGGCGAGTAGGAGCCAATCGGAAAAGGCCTTTCCCGGGCGATCGGGAAAGGCCTTTTTTCATGATGTTATTCCTCTTCCGCAGCGGTTGCGCGATTGCGGCCTTCGGCCTTGGATTTGTAGAGGGCGCTGTCCGCACGAAAGATCATTTCCTCGCGGCCCCAGGCTTCTCCGCGATTGTTCGTGCAGGTTCCGATGCTTGCGGTGACGCGCGGGGCGACGAGAGAGGATTCATGAAGGAGATCCGCGTCCTGGATGGCCTCCAGAATTACTTGCGCCATGCCGAGAGCTCCCGCGCGGTCGGTGCATGGAAGCAGGACGGCGAACTCCTCGCCTCCATACCTGGCTGCGACACTTTTGCCGTCCCGGAGGCAGCCGTCGATGAGCTCAGCGACCTTCTTCAGGACCAGATCGCCCTTCTGATGGCCGTATCGGTCGTTGTACAGCTTGAAAAAATCGATATCCAGCAGCAGCAGCGAGAACGGCTGCCCCTTGAGGCGGGATTCCTGCAGCATGCGGTCGAGCAGCTCGTCGAATCTGCGGCGGTTCGAGATGCCTGTCAGTCCGTCCAGATTGGTGAGCTGCGTCAGCTGCTCGTTCATGGCGCGGAGCTCCTCCTGGGATTCGACCAGGTCCTTCTGCTGCTTGACGAGCCGGACATACAGGCGGTTGACCTCGTAGATGATGGCGCAAATGAGGACGAAGGCGGACACGAGCGAGTTGAATCTGGACATGTACCAGCCGAACGTGTACCTGGAGCCGGCAGGCAAGGAGACGACGATGTCCATCAGAAAAGCCAGAAGGGCGACGCTCAGCCAGAGGCTGAGGACGGTCTTGCCTTTTTTCATTCCTACCAGCATGACCAGAGCGGCGGCGTTCAGCCCCAGCATCAGCGGCTTGATGACGACGTTCGTGAGAGGGTTGAACTTGTCCTGCTGCACGAGCACAGGCAGGCGGTCATGGGCTGCTGTCGTCACGACAGCGGCGGCCGCGACGAGGATGAGGATGCCGGAGGTCAGCATGAACGCCCACAGCGCATTCCGGCGGAACTCGACGGGACGCTTCTCCCAGCGGTCGGCGAGCAGATAGGAGATGATGCCGGCAGGAAAGCCGGCATGCCAGCATACCCACAGCCAGGAGGAGGTCTGTGGGCCGGCGGACAGCATTCCATTCTCCGTGAAGACGCCTGGATACGTCAGGATATAAGGGATCATGATCAAGGCCGTGAACAGGTACGTGCAGGCCAGAATAAGAATCGAGAGGTTGCCGATGGCCCTGTACTGGCTGTAGAGCAGATGGGCGGTGAGCAGGTCTCCGAACAGGAACCAGGCGATGAAGGCGGGCAGGAAGGGCTTGACGACCGACAAAGAGAGGTCGCCGAATGGCAGTGCCGCCGCCGAGATGAGAAGCAGCAGCAAAGTCGCCGAAATCGCGGCCGCGTATTGTCTGCGGGTCGTGGCGATCGTCAGCACTTGATTGGAATAGGGAAGCGGTTCGTTCATCGTCTTACTCCTCCGGGCTCGCTCCTCCGGGTAGAATGGGGCGCGTATATGGACTTCTGCATGGGATTCGCAAGCAGAGCTAGAACCTATATCGGCAGCAGCCATGCAAATACTGAATCGGAATGGAATGAAGGGCCGGCGGCAGCCATATAGTTGATAGGGACGGTTCTATGAATCTAGCTATCGGCAAGGGAGGAGCGCCGGGATGAACGAAGGAACGACGGCTGCGCTGGATCTCGGCATCCAGGGCATGAGCTGCACCGCCTGCGCGGCAAGGATCGAGCGGGCGCTGGCCAAGATGGAAGGAGTGACGGAAGCTTCCGTCAGCTATGCATCCCGCATGGCCTGGATCCGGTATGAGGCCGGCAGGCAGCAGCCGGATGCCATCAAGGAAAGAGTCCGCCGGCTCGGCTTCGCAACCTCCGAGCCGGGAGACCGGACAAGCCATATGAAGGAAATGGCGGAATTGCGGAACCGCTCGCTGCTGTCGCTGCTGCTGTCCATCCCGCTCTTGTGGGCGATGGTCTCGCATTACAGCTGGCTGGGCGGCGTTCCGGTTCCGGAGCTGGTAGGCAATGCATGGGTCCAGCTTGCTTTGGCGACCATCATCCAGCTTTGGATCGGGCTTCCTTTTTACCTCAACGCCTGGAGCGCGCTCCGCGAGCGTACGGCCAATATGGACGTTCTGGTCGTGATCGGGACGTCATCGGCGTATCTGTACAGCCATTATATCGTCTTCACCCAGGGAAGCCACGGCTCTGCCAGCCCAGGGGGAGGGCATGGAGCGCTTCTGCCCGTCTACTTCGACACCGGGGCCATCGTCATTACGGCGGTGCTGCTGGGCAAATACATGGAATCCCGCTCCAGCGCCAGGGCGCTTCGCGAAAGCGACGGATATGCCAAGCTGGCCTCGCGGGACGTCACGGTCCAAAGAGCGGATGAAATCAGCCGCATTCCGGCCGAAAGCGTCCGCGACGGGGACATCGTGCTCGTCGGTCCCGGAGAGCTGATTCCGGTCGACGGCATCGTCACCGGCGGCCACTCGGAAGCGGACGAGTCGCTGCTCACGGGAGAGAGCCGTCCGGTGCCCAAGCTGCCGGGCAGCCTCGTATGGGCAGGCACGTTCAACCGCGGCGATACGCTGCGGATCCGGACGGAGAAGACCGGAGAAGGCACGATGCTCAGCCGGATCGGCGCGCTGCTCCGCCAAGCCCAGGCAGCGAAGACGGGAATCCAGAAGAAGGTGGATGCCTGGTCGGCCCGGTTCGTTCCCGTCATGCTGCTGCTTGCCGCACTCACGTTCGTTGGCTGGATTCTCTCCGGAAGCGGCGCCAGCCTGCGCAGCGCGATGCTGAGCGCGCTGTCGGTGCTGCTCGTCGCCTGTCCTTGCGCGCTTGGACTCGCGACGCCGATCTCTCTGGTCATCGCATCCGGCAAGCTGGCCCGCCAAGGAATCGTGCTGAAGGAGGCGGGCGCGCTGGAACGTCTGGCCCAGCTGGACACCGTCCTGCTGGACAAGACAGGCACGCTGACGGAAGGGCGTCCCGGCGTGACGGCCGTCCATGCTCCCGCTTCCGGCTTCGGCCCGGCTGCCGTGCTGCGGCTGGCCGCCGCGGCAGAAGGAGATTCGCGGCATCCTTATGCCCTGTCCATCCGAGGCGAAGCGCGCAAGCGGGGGATCGTCATTCCGGCCGTGGAGCAAGCCCTCGAATGGCCCGGGTTCGGGGCGGCGGCAACCTGTGCGGAAGGACGGGCCTCCATCGGGGGCAGGCAGCTCGCAGCGCAGGAGCGTTGGAGGGGCATGGGGGAAGCCGCCTCGTTCGCGCAGGCGCGCGAGGAGTCCGGAGAGACGGTGCTGTTCGTCTCGCTGGACGGCGCATGCATCGGGGCGGTCGCGCTAGGCGACCGGCTCCGTCCATCCTCGGCGCGTGCCGTCGAAGCGCTGCGGCAGGATGGGCTGGAGCTTGTGCTCGCTACCGGAGACAGCCCCGGTCCCGCCGCCGCCGCCGCGCGCGAAGCCGGCATCCGCAAGGTGAAGTCCGGCATGCTTCCGGAAGGCAAGCTGGAGCTCATCCGCTCGCTCCAGAAGCAGGGACGCGTCGTGGCCATGGCGGGCGACGGCTGGAACGATGCCCCGGCGCTGGCGGCCTCCGACGCCGGATTCGCCATGGGCGACGGCACGGACGCCGCTCTTGACGCCGGGCATATCACGCTGCTGAGGCCGAGCCTGACCGGCATCCGGGACGCGATCGGAGTCAGCCGGCTGACGGTGCGCAATATCCGGCAGAATCTGGCGTTCGCGTTCCTCTACAATGCCGTCATGGTCCCGGTCGCTGCGCTCGGCCTGCTGGAGCCGTGGATGGCCGGCGCCGCGATGGCGCTCAGCTCGGTGACCGTCGTCGCCAATTCGCTGCGGCTGTCGGGAGGCATCCGCCGGCTGCTGTCGGACCGCTGAGGCGGAGGAGCCCGATTGGGCCTTGGGCTTCCGGGGTAATATCATTCGGTTTAGGGCAGGCACGTCAGTCAAGCGTTATTAATCCCTTTTTGGGAAGGAGGAAGCGGCATGGAAACAGAGCACGCGGCGGGATATCTGGTCTCCATCCAGACAGGCCGGCCGCAGCGCCTCGATTTCAAAGGGCGCTGCGTCTCCTCCGCCATCAACAAGACGCCGCGCTCCGGCGCGGTGCCGGTCCGCTTCCGCCAGGTCGACGGCGACTTCCAGGCGGAGCCTTCCGTCCACGGAGGTCCGGACAAGGCGGTGCTCATGTTCTCGGCCGACCGTTATCCTTATTGGGAGGACAGGCTCGGCATCGAGAGCAGGCCGGGATTGTTCGGAGAGAACTTGACCGTGGCCGGCCTGCATGAGGAAATCGTGTGCATCGGAGACAAGCTGCGCATCGGAACCGCCCTGCTGGAGGTGACGGAGCCCCGCCAGCCCTGCTACAAGCTGGGAGCGTGGCTGAAGCAGCCCAAGCTTCCTCTATGGGTGAAGGAAACCGGGTATGGAGGCTATTACCTGCGGGTTCTGGAGGAAGGCGCGGTCGAGGCCGGCAACTCGGTCGAGCTGCAGCGGCATCCGCTTCAGGTGACGGTGAAGGAAGCGTTCGATGTGTTCTATGACCGTTCTCCGGGCTGGAGCGCCAAGGCGGAGCGGGTGCTTGCCGTGGAAGCGCTCGGAGCGGACTGGCGCCAGGCGCTGCGGAAGCGGTTTGAAAAAGGAGCTGTCGTCCTGCCCGTGGAGCTTCCGGAGCAGGCTTAGCGGGCGTTTCGCCGAATGGCTGATTCCTTCATTTGCTGCGGCAGTCGTTGGATCGGTGGTTATAGGTGCGGAATTGCGATCAGCCGCAGGTCCTCCCCGCTCACGGCGACCGGCGCCGCGGGGACATGCTCCAGGCGGAAGGCCGGCGCCAGCTCGCGGGCGGCGACGGCCTCCGGGCGGTCCTGGAGGCCGCTCCAGTAGGCGAGCAGGCCGACGACCGCTTCCGGCCTTGCGCCGGATTCCCGGATGGCGGACAGGGAGATGCCGCCATGGCGCTTGGCCAGCCGCCTGCCGTCCGGTCCCATCAGCAGCGGAACATGGGCGAACCGGGGAGGGGCGAAGCCGAGCGCTTCATAGAGCAGCAGCTGGCGGGGAGTGGAGTCCAGCAGATCGCTCCCGCGCAGCACATCGGTCACGCCCATCAGGGCGTCGTCCACCGTTACGGCCAGCTGATAGCTGTAGATGCCGTCCGCCCGCCGGACGACGAAGTCGCCTCCTGCGCCCGGCGCCGTATGCTGCTGTCCGGCGGCCAAGTCTTCGAACGATACGACGCGCCCGGCATCGACGGCCATCCTCAGCGAGGGCTCCTTGGCCTTGCCGCGCTCCCGCCTCTGCGCCTCGCCAAGATGCCTGCATGTTCCCGGATAGGCGGGGCCTTCCGACGAGAGGCCGTGAGGGGCGCTGGCGACGGCGGCGAGCTCTGCGCGGCTGCAGTAGCAAGGGTAGAGCATTCCCGCAGCCGCAAGCCTGTCCAGAGCTTCCTTGTAGCGAGGAAGCCGTTCGCTTTGCGTGTACGGTCCACGGGGGCCGCCGATGTCCGGGCCTTCGTCCCAGTCGATGCCGAGCCAGCGCAGATCCGTAAGCGCCGCTTCCGCGTATTGTGATCTGGAGCGAGGGCCGTCGATATCCTCCATGCGCAGGATAAACGTTCCTCCGGCGGCCCGTATTTGCAGCCATGCCAGGAGGGCGGTCCTCGCATTGCCCAGATGCATGAGTCCCGACGGGGTCGGAGCGAATCTTCCGATTGTGGCAGCCATTTCATCACTTCTCCTTGCCTTGCGGCTTATGCCGTCAATTAAGGCGGCCAAGTCCGATTATGCTTGGTATAATAGCATTAGCCGCCGCGGCGACACAATGGCAGGGAATGAATCCGGCCGAGCTGGACAAGGCTTTTTGAACCATAGCTTCGCATGCATGGGCAATCGGGACATGCCGGCAAGGTCCGGCGTGCGGTTGAAGCCGGACATGCCAAGCAAGCTCTGGAGTTCAATGGAGACGGGCATGCCAAGCAATAGCAACGACATAGGAAACCGGGCCATTCCATTCATAGAATCTTTCATCCTTGTTCCTAACCGGGATGCCATCGGACGAGGAAGGCCGGGAATGCCGGAGGAGGAAGCGGGAACAATGACCGATAAGAGCGATGATTTCAACCGCCTGCCAGAAGCGGGAACGGACAGCGAGCTTCGAAGCCTGACGAAGCAGCTGGAGGAAGCGGAGCGCGCCGCAGCCGAGCTTTCCTTCCACGAGAAGCGCAGGGACAAGCTGCGCCAGGATATTTTCGCTATGGAACGCCAGATTTACGAGCTGGAGGATATGAGCCGCAAAGAGCATGAGGATGTGGAGCAGCTGTCCCGTCTCGGCTGGAGCGCGCTGTGGCTGAAGCTGACGGGAGGTCTCGAAGAGCAGCGGGAGCTGGAGCGGCAGGAGGCGGCCGATGCCCTGCTCCGCTTGAAGGAAGCCAAGGAGCAGCTGGACAGGCTGAAATCAGGCCTTGCGGAAGCCGGCCTCAAGCTGGCGGAGCATATCGGCCCCGCCCGCATGCTTCCCGTCCTGAAGCAAAGGAAGGAGGAGCTGATCCGGCTGCGCCTTCCGGAAGCGAAGGAGGAGCTGGACAGGCTGGATGCGGAGCTGGCTGGGAAAACGAGCCTGCTGGCCGAGCTTCGTGAAGCATGTACGGCCTGCTCCGATCTGAACGGCAAGCTGCAGCAGGCGCTGTCCAGCCTCGAGTCGGCTTCCAGCTGGGGCACTTACGATATGCTTGGAGGAGGCATGATATCCACGCATATCAAGCATCGGAGGATGGACGAGGCGCAGGAGGCGCTGGGGGCCGCCCGCAGCGCGGCAAAAAGGCTGGAATCCGAGCTGAAGGATCTTGGGCGCGAAGAAGCGTTCCGCATTCCGGTCGGCAGCGGCGCCAGGCTGGGCGATTATTTGCTGGATGGATTTCTGATGGACTGGTTCGTGCAGAGCAAGATAACGGCTTCCCTGGAAAGTACCCGCGGGCTGCACGGCGAAACCCGCGCTCTGTACCGTTCGCTTGATGGGGAGCGGACACGTCGGGAGTCGGAGCTGTCCGCTCTCCAGCGGCAGCGGGAACGGCTGATCATGGAGGCCGGCCGGGAATAGAAGCTGTCGCTGATAGGGCGGAAGGCGCGGATGCCAGATCGGGATAAGCAGCAAGGACTGACAAAGGCCGGAAGGCATAGATCCCGAAGCGGATCCGCATAGAGAGGAAGACACAGATGATTCGAGTCATGGCGATGGATGCGGCCAAAAAATTGCATAAAAATATCAGTCTGGACGATCTCGACGCGATGGAGGCGCTGTGGTATTGGGTGGACATGGACCGGCCGAGCGCGGAGGAGATTTCCTTGCTGGACGAACGATTCCACTTCCATCCTCTGGCGATCGAGGACTGCCTTCACCTGCTGCAACGGCCCAAAGTGGACCACTACGAGGATGTCCATTTCTTCGTCATGCATGCGCTTATTCCAGAGACGCTGCATGTCGACGAGGTGAATCTGTTTCTGGGATCGAACTACGCGGTGACGTTCCATTTCGCCTCGTCGCAGGAAGTCGACGAGGCCTGGGAGACGCTCGCCGTTCATCCGAAGCATCCCGGCAAGGGCCATCTGCTCGCAGCCTACAGCGTGACCGACAAGCTGGTCGACCGGTATTTTCCCGCCGTATACGGCATCGAGGACCAGCTCCTCGACGCCGATCTCAACAGCTCCGGCTACTTGAAGCAATCCGGCATGGACGAGATCTTCACGATCAGGGCCAAGCTGCTGAAGCTGCGCAAGACGATCGTTCCGATGAGGGATCTGCTCTACCGGCTCACCTCCACGGAAGCTCTTCCGAGCTTCAAGGACTTCAAAGCGTTCTATCTGGACATCTACGACCATCTGCTGAAGCAGACCGAAACGCTGGAAGCCTGCCGCGAGATGACGGCCGACCTGCGAGACAGCTTCATGAGCTACAATTCCAACCGGATGAACGGCATCATGAAGACGCTCACGGTCATTACGACGATCTTCATGCCGCTAACCTTCATCGCGGGCGTATACGGGATGAACTTCGTCAAGATGCCCGAGCTGGAGTTCCGCTACGGCTACTTCATCGTGCTGGGAGCGATGGGGCTGATCGCGCTGGCCATGTTCGCCTGGTTCAAGCGCAAGGGCTGGTTCGACTGAAGGCGGACACCGCATCGATGCGGTTCATGCCTGTAAAATGGACCTCATGGCGGCGGGCCTTTGCCGAATGTTCATGCTTGCCATCCAGGATCAAGCAAGGCGGCTTCTTTCCATCCGGAAAGGAGCCTTTTTCCATTAAATCCCCCTTTTTTCGGCCGCTTTCGATAGGATAGGGAAAGAAGCAGGAAATAAAGGGAACCATTTCTTTCCTTTCCCGTCCACTTACCCGAGGTGAACCTATTGGAATTCGATTATTTGCAATACACGGCCCCGGAGTACAATGCGGGCTCTGCGCTGGATCAGCTCATGAAGGCGTACGGGAAGGACGTCTGGAACTTTGCGCTCATGCTTACCCGGAACCGGGACCTGGCGGACGACATCGCCCAGGATGTCTTTCTCAAAGTGTATGAGAAGCTTCCCGAGTTCAGGGGACAGAGCTCGGTCAAGACGTGGATTTTGACGATTACCCGGCATGCTGCGCTTGACCATATGCGTTCCTCCTGGGTGCGCAAGGTGATGCTGCTGGATTTTCTGCCCGGCGGCCCTTCCCATCCTTCCGCGGAAAAAGAGCTGCTGCGCAAGCTTCAAAGCGAGGAAGTGTGGCATGCGGTGCTCAGCCTGCCGCTGAAGCTGAGGGAGCCGCTGCTGCTGGTCTGCCACTACGGGATGACCATGGAAGAGACGGCCGGGCTGCTCGGCGTCGCCAAAGGAACCGTGAAATCGCGGCTTCATCGGGCACGGGCGGCCATGAACCGCAAAGTATCGGCCAGCGAAGCTCTGAATGTGGGGGGCGAGTGGATATGAACCATTGGGAGAAGTCATTGTCCGGCTCCTTGCCGGTCGCGAACGGGTTCACCTCGGAACTTGAACGCAAAGTGAGGGAGCGGGTCGCGATGGAAAAAAAGAAAAGCCGGAAAGCATGGCTGAGGGTGCTGCCGCTGGCAGCGGCGGCTGTGCTCGTCGTCGGGCTGTGGAGATTCGGAGACGTCCGGCAGCCGCTGCAGGCGGACGGGATCGGAGCGTTGTCGGA
This sequence comes from Paenibacillus sp. RUD330, assembly GCF_002243345.2. NCBI lineage: Bacteria > Bacillati > Bacillota > Bacilli > Caryophanales > Paenibacillaceae > Paenibacillus > Paenibacillus sp. RUD330. The sequence goes on along the minus strand of NZ_CP022655.2, from coordinate 3,003,618 downwards.
CGACGCCTTCGCGGACAAGGAGTTTACCTTGAAGGTGTATGGCGGCAGCAGCATGAACGTCGATACGCTGAAGCGTCAATTCATCATCCGCCATCCCTCGGTTGACATCAGCATGAGCGGGCTCTGGGACGGCAAGAGCAGGAGCTTGGCGGACTACCGGAGCGCTCTCGATCGAGGAGAGGATGTGCTTGTCGTCCCGACGGCCATTTACAGGCAGCTGGCCGCCGAAGGAAGGATTCTCCCGCTGGAGCCTTACCTCCTCAAGGACAAGCTTGATCTCAGCGATATGCACGCGCCTGTGCTGGATGCTCTCAAGGCCGTCGGAGGCGGGGAGCTGCAAGGGCTGGCGGGGGAATTCAGCTCCAGAGTGCTGTTCGTCAATCCGGATCTGTTCGCGAAGAACGGGGTAGCGCTTCCGAGGGAAGGCGCGACGGTGCAGGAAATTCTTGAGACCGCCAAACGCTTCGAGGGTACCGGGACGACGGGACTTGCAACGGATACGAGGGACAACGGGAATCCGGCGGAGACGGCGCTGAAGCTCGGCCAGGCCAGCGGCCTCCAGCTGTATGGTGGCGATCCCATGCTCCAGAGCTCGTATTCGGCCTTGTCCGGCAAAGGGTGGATCAAGCTGTTCGACCAGGTTGCGGCCGGCTTCCGCGAAGGATGGATCGCTCCCTCTCCTGATCTGGATTTTGGCGGCAGAAAAGGCATTCCGATGAGCGAGGTCGTGCAGAACGACTTGTTCGGCGGCGGGAAAGCGGCTATGCGCTTCGGCGATACGTCTTTCTACAGTCAGCTCGCCTCAACGGAGATCGAGCGTCCGTCCGTGGCCGGAGTCAAAAGCGAAGCCGTCAAAAGGAACTGGAAAACGTTGCCTTACGAGCAAAACATCGACTCCGTCAATGCGTCTGATCTGCTGGACATGAGCCGGATCTACGTCATCAACGCCAAAAGCGTGAACAAGGACGCCGCTTGGGAGCTGGTGAAGGCGGCTGTGCTCATGTCCAAAACGGAAAGGAATGCCGACAATTCGATGGATATGCCGGTTTTCGAGGAGGCGATGAAGAGCCAGCAGGAGGAGCGGTGGAAGGCTTTTTATACGGAGAGCGGCTCGAAAAAGCTGAACGAGAACAGCTTGCCTGTTTACGATGGCGACAGCTATCTGGGCTATCTTTCGATCGAGTACGGACCGCAGATGAAACAGTGGTCGCAAGGAAAGCTGTCCTCCGAGGAGGCGCTCCGACTGATCGAGAACGTTTTGGCGAGGAATCTGATCGCTCTGGAAAGGAATTTGATCAAGGAGGGGATCGTCCGTGGCGAGGACTAGACGTTTTTGGACAGCCGCGCCGTTGATCGCCGCCTTGATCGGCTCCGGCGCCATCGCTGGATGCAGCAGCTCCTCCGCAGGTCCGGCTCCGCGCCCGAGCATCAAGGTCGTCGCCGACAGCAAGAGCCAATTCGACGCCATGTACCGGGATTACATCGAAGCCGCTTATCCGGAGCTGTCTGTCGAGGTGGTGGAAATGAACCCCGATTACACGAGCTCCCTCACCCCCGAGATGTACGAAAAGGTGTTGAAGGAGCAAAAGCCGGATCTGCTCCTGACATGGGATGTCTTCTATTCGCAGCTGGGCGGCAAGCAGCTGCTGGAGGATCTGACTCCCTACATGAAAGACTCCAGCCTCCGCAAGGAAGACCTTTACGGCGGAATGCCGGATCTGCTGAGCGCGGCGGGAGGCGGCAAGCTGCTGGGACTTTCGCCGGAAGTCACCTTCAGCGTTCTCCGCTACAACAAGGAGCTGTTTGAGAAGGCGGGGGTCGAACCGCCCCGGGACGGAATGAGCATCGAAGAGGTGTTCGAGCTGGCTGGCCGCTTCGATGGCATGAAGGCTGGCGGGAAGCCGGTGACCGGCCTGCATTTGGGAGTCAATCATACGCCTTCCGACCTGGTCGGCGCTTATCTCTATAGCGAAGGCATGTCGGATTTCAGCCCGGACGGCACCAAGCTGTTATGGAATAGTCCCGAGCTGGGCCTGGTTCTGGACAAGATCGTGCAGCTGTACCGGAACGGATCCTTGTCTCTGGAGGAAGACCGGGCGAAGATCGTGAACGGCGTCAAGGTGTATGATAAGGAAGCGGTCGAGGCGGGGGAGCAGTTCGCCAAAGGCAGGGCGGCGATGACGCTCGAAAATTACGGCGGCCAGCCGTATCAATTCGAGACCGGAGAGACGACGCCGCCGGTCTTGTCCCGGGACCGGAGCCGCAGCGCTCATATCAGCGCCGGCCAGATCATGTCCATACCGCGTTCGTCCGAACACAAGCAGGAGGCATGGAAGATCATCCGGCTCATGCTCAGCGAGCATATCGCCAAAGCCAAAATCAAGCTGGGGTACGCGCCGGTTCCGATCGCCGCCTATCCCCGACTGAAGGGCGATCCGCTGCTGGACAAGCTGTTCGAGCTTGAGCCCTGCATCAATCCGCAGCTCGTCGATATTCCGCGAGGCTGGAACAGTCCGAAAAGACTGGAATTCGACGGCATGTATACGGAGCTGAAGAACGAAGAGATATCCGCCGCGGCTAAGGGAAGCCAGACGGCAGCGCAGGCGGCGGCCCATATCCAGAAACGGGGACAGGCGCTGCTGGACGATGCGCTGCAGGCGGGTGGGAAGTGACTGCTGGTGCAGGAAAACCTTCAAAACTCAGCCGCTCAACGCTTCAGAAGCGCTCAAGAGAGTTTAGAATTCCAGCCGCTTCCCTATCCAGCACTTGACCTTCCCAAGCTTCATAAACGGCTGAAGAGATTCTCCTCCTGCAATGATATCAAACTCAAGCCTTGATGATTGAAGCCGTCCCGCCGGGGCGGCTTTTGTTGTCGTTGGCTTGAAGGAGGCCAAGTCATGGCGATGAAAGGAATGCTGCGTTCTTTGTGCCCCGGGCAGCGATTCGGCACCGCCGCCGGACTGCCCGGCTGAATCGAGAAGACGCCGATCCCCGAGTGAATTCCGGGCCGGCGGCTTGGCGCCGAAGGCTTCCGGTGTGGTAGAGTAGAGTCCGTACATCGCGATAGAAACCGGAGGGAATGCCATGGCGGAGGCAGATAGACTGCCCATAGACGAAGTGATGCCGGAGCTGCTGGAGGCGCTGGATTCCGGTACGCGCGCCGTGCTGGTCGCCCAGCCCGGAGCGGGCAAGACGACCCGCGTTCCGCTCGCCTTGCTGGAGAGCCGCTGGCTGGAAGGGCGCAAGCTGCTCATGCTGGAGCCCCGCAGGCTCGCTGCGCGCTCGGCTGCGGCCTACATGGCGCGCATCCTCGGGGAGAGCGCGGGGGAGACGGTCGGCTACCGCGTCCGGCTGGAGACGAAGGTAGGCCCGGGCACAAGAATCGAGGTCGTGACGGAAGGCGTGCTGACGCGCATGCTGCAGGAGGATCCGGCACTCGAGGCTTACGGGGCCGTCATCTTCGACGAGTTCCATGAGCGGCATCTCAGCAGCGATCTCGGCCTTGCCCTGTGCCTGCAGTCGGCTTCCCTGCTGAGGGAGGACCTGAGGCTGCTCGTCATGTCGGCGACGCTTGCGGCAGGCAAGGTATCGGAGCTTCTAGGAGGGGCGCCGGTCATTCTCAGCGAAGGCCGCCAATACCCGGTCGAGACTTTCTACCGGCCGCGGGGAGGCAGCTCCAGGCTGGAGCAGGACGCTGCCGCAGCCGTGATGGAAGCGCTGCGGCGGCAGGAGGGCGACGTGCTCGTCTTCCTGCCGGGCATGGCCGAGATCCGGAGGACGGGAGACGCGCTGCGCCGGATGGGCTTGCCGGAGGGAACGGCTCTGCGCCAGCTGCATGGAAGCATGCCGCTGCGCGAGCAGGACGACGCAGTGGCGCCATGCCCGCCGGGGAGCCGCAAGATCGTGCTGGCGACCGGCATCGCCGAGTCCAGCTTGACCGTCGCGGGTGTGCGCGCGGTCGTGGACGCGGGCCTTGCGCGCGTGCCGAAGTTTTCGCCGCGCACGGGCATGTCGCGGCTGGAGACGGAGCCGGTATCGCGCGCCTCCGCCGACCAGCGGCGCGGCCGGGCTGGCCGCACGGCGCCTGGAGCCTGCTGGCGGCTGTGGGGCGAGGAGGCGCATCGCCATCTGCCGCCTTTCGCCGTGCCGGAGCTGATGGAGGCGGATCTGGCTCCGCTTGCGCTGGAGCTGGCGGCCTGGGGCGTCCATGATCCCGCCGAGCTGGACTGGCTCGACGAGCCGCCGGCCGCCGCCTACGGGCAAGCCAACGAGCTGCTGCAGCGGCTCGGCGCGCTCGCGGACGACGGGCGGATCACGCCGCATGGCCGGCGGATGGCCGCGCTCGGCGGCCATCCGCGCCTCGCGCATATGGCGCTTGCCGCCGCCGGGCTCGGCTGGGGCGACGCCGCATGCGAGCTCGCCGCGCTGCTCGGCGAGCGGGATCTGCTGCGCGGCGAGCGCAGCGCAGACCTGCGGCTGCGCCTTGCCGCGCTGCGCGCGGGAGCCCGCGGCGAAGGCGACGCGGCGCTCGCAGCCGCTGCGGCCAAGGCCGCGGCGGAAGCGCGCCAGTGGCGCCGCTCGCTGGCGGCGCAGCTGGCGCCCGGCTCCGCCGAGGCGGCCGGGCGCCGGGCGCCTGCAGGCGCGGCCGCCGGCGGCGAGCCGGGCTTCGCCGCGGCGGAAGCGCCGGGCGGCCTGCTGCTCGCGCTTGCGTATCCCGACCGCATCGCCCAGCGGAGGCCGGACGGCCGCTTCCTGATGTCCGGCGGCCGGGGGGCGGCGCTGCCGAATCCGCAGCCGCTCTCGCAATGCCAGTATCTCGTCGTCTGCGAGCTGGATGATTCCGGCACGGAAGGCCGGATCGACCTTGCCGCATCCGTCGAGCTCGAGGAGCTGGAGACGTATTTGCCGGAGCTGTTCGATACCGAGGAGCTGGTCCTCTGGGACGATGGAGCGCAAGCCGTCCGCAGCCGCAAAAAGCTGAAGCTCGGCGCGATCACGGTCCGCGAGGCGCAGCTTCAGCAGCCGGATCCGGCCCGGGTTTCGGCCGCGCTGATGGACGGAATCCGCAAGCTTGGCCTGCGCATCCTTCCGTGGAACCGAGCGTCCAGGCAGCTCCAAGCCCGCATGAGGCTGATGCATGCGATGCGCCCGGACTGGCCGGACGCATCCGACGAGGCGCTGCTGGAGAGCCTGGAGCATTGGCTCGCGCCCTATGCGGGCGGCATCCGCAGCGCCTCCGGCCTGCAGAAGCTGGAGCTGACGGCCGCTCTGGACGCGCTGCTCGGCTGGGAAAAGCGCCGGCAGCTGGACGACTATGCCCCGACTCATCTCTCCGTGCCTAGCGGCTCCCGGATCCCCGTCGATTACAGCGATCCGGAGGCTCCTTTCCTGGCGGTTCGGCTCCAGGAGCTGTTCGGCATGAAGCATTCGCCGAAGGTCGGCGGCGGACGGCTTCCTGTCGTCCTCCATCTGCTCTCTCCGGCGCAGCGGCCCGTGCAGGTCACCCGCGATCTGGAGAGCTTCTGGTCTTCGGTTTATTTCGAGGTGCGCAAGGAGCTCAAGGTGCGGTATCCGAAGCATTACTGGCCCGAGGACCCGCTGCAGGCGCAGGCGACGAGCCGCGCCAAGCCCAGAGGCACCTGATCGGGGCTCTCTTCCTGCCAACTCGATCAATGCCTTCCATTTGGCCTGCGCGGACTTCACAGCCCGAGCTATCATCACTCATGTTATGAGTTCCTGAAAGGAGCGGACCCCCTATGACATCTGCATTCCTGGCCATCTATCTGCTGCTGGCCAACCTGCTGGCTTTCGCCATGTTCGGCATCGACAAGGCGGCCGCGAGAGCGGGCAGGCGCCGCATCCCCGAGAAGAGGCTGTTCGCCGTCAGCCTGCTGGGAGGCGCTCCCGGCGCATGGGCGGGCATGAAGGCATGGAGGCATAAGACGCTCCATGCTTCCTTCCGGCTGGGCATACCCTTGCTCATCGTCGTGGACGCCATCTGGGTGTATGCCGTATTGAAATGGTTGTAGCAGCACTGATTCCGGGCTTATGGCCCGGTTTTTTCATTCCGCCCCGCAGGAAATGAAAGCGGCGGCATTTTTCCGATTGCTGCCAGATCGCCTTCTGTGCTATAGTTACCTTTCGCTTTTTCCAATCACCCACCCTTAGGAGGTAACTGGCATGAATGCTCAAAGTGCCTATCAAGAGGAAGAATCGCGGCTCGAAAGCGCCGTGAAGGACATCGAAGTCCAGCTGAAGGGAATCGGCCCCCGCTATACCGGCGACGATTTCACCGAGCAGATGCTCGATCTGCAGCGGGAGGAACGGGAGAGAAGGCTGGAGCTGGCACGCAAGGAAGCCTACTTCGGCCGGATCGACTTCCAGGAGGAGGGCAAGGCCGATCCCAGCCCTCTCTACATCGGCAAGGCCGGAGTGGCCCGTTCCGGATCGGATGAGCTGCTCGTCATCGATTGGCGGGCTCCGGTCGCAAGCCTGTTCTATTCGTTCAGCGGCGGGGAAGCCCCGGTCAACTACCAATCGCCGGATGGGGAAATCGAAGGCACGGTCCATCTGAAGCGCAACCTGATGGTGCGCAGGGAAGAGCTGCTGCGGCTGGTCGACAGCTTCGTGCGCGGCCAGGAGGACGATGCGGTGACGGACGAGTTCCTGCTCTACCGGCTCGGCGAGAGCAAGGACAACAAGCTCCGCGACATCGTCTCGACGATCCAGCAGGAGCAGGACAAGATTATCCGCGCGGACAAAAATCTCGCCTTGTTCATCCAGGGCGTGGCCGGCTCGGGGAAAACGACGGTAGCGCTGCACCGCCTCGCCTTCCTGCTGTATCAGTACGCGGGACGCATCCGCTCGGAGCGGATGATCATATTCGCCCCCAACCGGATGTTCCTCGATTACATCTCGGGCGTGCTGCCGGAGCTCGGCGTCGGCGATATCGTCCAGACGACGTTCTCCGAATGGGCGGTCGAGCTGCTGCAGAACGAGGTCACGCTGCGCTCTCCGGCGGATACGATGGAATATTGGTTCGAACGTCCCCACACGGCCGAGGAGTGGCGGGAGGCTTCCGGCTTGCTGAAGGGAAGCCTTGCCTTCAAGGATGCGCTTGAGGCGAAGCTGGCGGATCTCGAAGCCGGCATGGTGCCTTCGGAGCCGTTCGAGCCGCTGCCCGGCTTCCGCCTCATGCCGGAGCAGATGAGTCAATGGTTCCATACCGATTACGGCGAGGAATCGATCATGCGCCGGCGCGACCGGCTCGCGAGCCGGATCAGCCGCTGGCTGGAAGGCGAGCTCAAGAGCCGCGGGGTAACGGATAAGAAGATCCGCTCCAAAGCGCTCGCGAAGCTGGCTTCCTTCACCAAGAAAATACCGTCCTACTCGGCGCCGGCCCTCTATCGCGCTCTGCTGGACGGCAAGACGGCCGCCGGCGCGCTGCCCAAGGCTCTGGCCAAGGCGACCGCGCAGAGGATCAAGGCCGGAGAAGCGGAACAGGAGGATCTCGCTCCGCTCGTCTACCTTCATATCCGCCTGCATGGACTCGGCCTGCCGCATTATGACCACATCGTCATCGACGAGGCGCAGGACTACTCTCCGTTCCAGATCGAGGCTCTCAAGCTGTGCCAGCGCCAGCCGTCGATGACGGTGCTCGGCGATCTGCAGCAGGGCATCCACGCTTATGCGGGCATAACGAGCTGGAGCCAGCAGCGGGAGCTGTTCGCGGCCGAGCAGACCGGTTATTACGAGCTGGACCGAAGCTACCGCTCCACGATGGAAATCATCGACTTCGCCAACCGCGTGCTTGCCGGCATGTCGGGCGAGGTGAAGCCTGCCGTCCCGGTGTTCCGCAGCGGCGATCCCGTCGAGGAAGTGGCCTGCGGCGGCGGAGATTGGGCGAAGCGGCTCGCGGACACGGTTCGGGAGTGGCAAGAGGAGAAAATGTTCCAGACGATCGCCGTCATCGGGAGGACAGAGGCTGAATGCGCCGATATCCACCGGATCCTCACGGACGCGGGCCTCGAGGCGGCGCTCGTCCATTCCCGCCAGCCGGCGTACGGCGGCGGCCTTACGGTCGTGCCGGTCTATTTGTCCAAAGGTCTTGAATTCGACGCCGTGCTCATTGCCGACGCGGGCGAAGCGGCCTACGGCCCGACCGACGCGAAGCTTCTCTATGTAGGCTGCACGAGGGCTCTGCACCGTCTGCGGGTTCTGTATCAAGGCCGGCTGACCGGCTTGCTGGCCTAATGGCGTTCTGCTCCAGCCGTTGGGCGGAGCTCCCCGAGCCGACAGGATTCCGCTTGGAGCGATGAGCGCATCCGTTCCGCGTCAGCCATCGACACGCTGTGTCTTCAGCCTGGGAACCCTCAGGCTTGAGGCATGGCTTTTTCGCTTCCGCAGCTTGCCGCATGGCTTTTTCGCTTCTGCAGCTTGCCGCATGGATTGCCGGGTTGGTTTCCGGGTAAAAAAAGCATAACCGCAACCTGGATGGCGGCTTCTCCGTACTTGGAGAGCGGGATGAGCCGGCAGGTCCGCCGGCGATCCGTCCGCAGCAGGCAAGCGTTGCACACAAGGAGGATTGGCTCTGATGTCCATTCATGCGGGAGGCGGCCTCGAGACGGCTGCGCAATTGAAATCGGCCTTGGCTGAAGTGGAGAAATGGGAAAAGGATCAAAAAAACCTGATGATCTGGGACCGGCTGTCGCGGCTGCCGTTCAAGATGCTCGACAAGATCACCCCCAGAATCATTCATGAGAAGCTGGGCGTCGCGCTGGACGAGCTCGGCGGATATATACAGAACGGAGGAAAGTATCTGGTCGCCGGCCGGAAGGTCGGGCAGCTGCTGGCATCTTCGAATGCGAAGCGCGGCGGACCGGAGACGGGCCCTTACTCGCTGGCGGTCATGGACGAGGCGGCCCGGAAGCTCGCCGGCGAGAGGACGCTGTTCGCGACGGCGCAAGGCGCGACGACCGGCATCGGGGGGATCTTCACGCTCGCCGTGGACATTCCGGCCGTGCTCGGCCTTTCGCTCAAGGCGATCCAGGAAATCGGCCTGTCGTACGGCTTTGACCCGACGCTCAAGGAAGAGCGGATCTTCACGGTCAAGGTCATGCAATTCGCATCCTCGGATATTGTCGGGAAACGTGCTATTCTGGAAGAGATCAATCAACAGGCATCGGCCGGGGAGGAAGCCGCCCAAGCCGCGATTTCCCGCATCCAGGGATGGAGGGAAGTCATCAGCGTGTACCGCGACAACTGGGGCTGGAAAAAGCTGCTTCAGGCGATTCCCGTCGCGGGCATCTTTTTCGGAGCCTACACGAACCGGGGGATGCTGAAGGACGTGACCGAAGCGGCGGAGATGCTGTACCGGAAGCGGAGAATTCTGGCCAGACTGGCTGAAAGCGGGGAATAGACAGCATGAGCAGCATGGAGGGCATGGACACGGTATGCCGGGAGGCGGAATCCTTTCTGCGCCGGTATTTCGGGGAGAGGGACAAGCCGCCCGCGGAGGCGGAGGAGCGGATCCGGGAGGTCCTCTCCGCCATACGCCGGACGGGCGGTTATGACCATACGGCGGAGGAGCTGGTTTATGGCGGCAAGGCGGCCTGGCGCAACAACAGCCGCTGCATCGGCCGCCTGTTCTGGAATTCCCTCGAAGTGATCGATGCCCGCCATGCATCCACAGAGGACGAGGTGGCCGAATGCCTGTTCCGCCATCTGGAGAAGGCGGGAGCGGAAGGCAGGATCCGCCCGCTCATGACGGTGTTCCGCAGCCGCTCGGAAGGCTCGGAAGAGATATCCATCTGGAACCACCAGCTCATCCGGTATGCGGGATATCCTTCGCCGGACGGCTCCTCGCCGCGCCGCGGCGATCCGGCATCCGACGAGTTCACGTCCATATGCCTGAGTCTCGGATGGAAAGGAAGCGGAGGCGACTTCGACGTGCTGCCGCTCGTGATCGGCATCGGAGCCAGGGAGCCGAAGCTGTATGAGATTCCGCCGCATCTGGTTCAGGAAGTCGAGATCCGCCATCCCGAGACGTCTGCTTTGGATTCTCTGGGCCTTCGGTGGTATGCCGTGCCGGTCATATCCGACATGAGCCTCGAGATCGGCGGCATCCAGTATCCGGCCGCTCCGTTCAACGGCTGGTACATGGAAACGGAGATCGGCGCCCGCAATTTCGCGGACGCCGGCCGGTACGACAGGCTTCCCGACGTTGCCGACGCCCTCGGCCTCGACCGCAGCAGCAACACGACGCTGTGGAAGGACCGGGCGCTGGTGGAGCTGAACCTGGCCGTCCTCCATTCCTTCAAGCGGGACGGAGTCAGCATCGTGGACCATCATACGGCGGCGGACCAATTCATGCGCTTCCAGCAGCAGGAACGGGAGCAGGGCAGGGACGTGTCCGCGCGCTGGAGCTGGCTCATCCCGCCGATATCGCCTGCGGCTACTGCGGTATGGCATGACAGCGCCATGCAGGAATACGATCTCAGCCCAAGCCTGAGCTATCAGCCGCCGGCCTGGGTGCGCGCAGGCACCTCTGCTGCCCGTCCGGCTCCGCCGGAATCTTCGGGAGCAGCGCAGCCGCCTCTCTACGCCGAGGCGGCAGGAGGCAGGAGCGGCTGTCCCTTTCACGTCAGCGGCGGCAGCTAGCTGCCGCGATGCAACCAATAGCCAGCCGACCTCAGCAATGAGGTCGGCTTTTTGCCGTGCTTTCATCTCCTTGTTATTGATGACACCTCTTTTTACCATGGGCTCACATCCGATATGCTGCTCTCCAATCCCTTAGGAGGGCCTCTTCAGGTCTTGCAGATGCCGGCCGCCTCAGACTTATCGGGAAGATGGGAATAAAATCGGCATTCCAAGCAGATGTTATCTTTATCCAGTCGGCCGAAAAACAGGTAAGTTTCTGAAGGCTTGCCAACCAGGGGGTGAAGCGAAATGAAGGGATGGGCAAAGCTGAAAAAATATGTCGTCGCGGATCTGTCGAACGAGCCTTCCAAATCCTTCTCTCTCGGGAGCTGGGAGGGGGACGGAGAGTCGCAGGCAGAGCCTCCGTCTTCTGCAGCGGCGCTTCCCTTGGTCCCGCCGCTGTTGGATAAGGAAGGAAATCCGCTGCTTCTGCATGACAAGCTGGAGGAGAATGTCGCGTGGCTGAAGAGGCATTTTTCCTATCCGCTCAACAGCGGACTCATCTTCCGTTCGATTTCATTGGGCAAGCAGTCGAGACCGGGGATGGTCGTATACCTCGACAGCCTGATTGAATGGCAGCATCTGAGCCGGACGGTCATCTCGCCGCTGGTGGAAGCCGATCTTCCGGAAGACGAGGCCGATGCGTTGGACATGGCCGCTTCCGTTTTTACGAACGGAGAAATGGAATTCTCCCACCGAATGGGAGATATCGCGGACGCCATCGTCATCGGCTCGGCGGTCGTGCTCGTCGACGGCGCCGGCTCGGCGGGAATTCTGGATGTCGAGGGCATGGAGAAGCGGGCGCTGGAGGCTCCCAAAACCGAGAATGTCGTGCTCGGCCCCCAAGTAGGCTTCACGGAGGATATCCGCACGAACATATCCTTGATCCGGCGCCGGCTGAGCACGCCAGATCTCATCGTCGAGTCGGGAGTGGCAGGCAGCCTCTCGAGAACGCGGATTTCCTTCGTCTACTTGAAGTCGATCGCCAACGAGGAGCTCGTGAACGAGGTGCGCCGTCGCATAGCCGCTATCGACATCGATTACATCGGCGACAGCGGGATGGTGGAGCAATTGATCGAGGACCATCCCAATTCCATCTACCCCGGCATTCTCAGCACGGAGAGGCCCGACCGGACGGCGGCTCAGCTGGCCGACGGCTTCGTCGGCATCCTGGTGGACAATTCTCCGTTCGCGCTGATCGTGCCCGCCCAGTTTCCGTTGTTTCTGCAGACGGCCGAAGACGCCTATCTGCGCTGGCATTACAGCACCTTTTTGCGGATCGTGCGGACGGTCGGCTTTTTCATGTCCCTCTACTTGCCGGCTCTCTATGTGGCCATCGCCAATTATCACCATGAGATGATTCCGACGACACTCGTGCTCGCCATTGCCGGCACCCGCGAATCCGTGCCGCTTCCCGTCTCGGCCGAAGCCTTCCTGCTGGAATCGATGTTCGAGCTGATCCGGGAAGCCGGCGTCCGCATCCCGAGCGTCATCGGTCCGACCATCGGCATCGTCGGAGCGCTGATTCTCGGGCAAGCCGCGGTTCAAGCGAATATCGTCAGCCCGATCATCGTCATCATCACCTCGGCTACGGCGCTGGCCTCCTATACGATCCCGAACTACAACATGCAATTCACGACGCGCATCCTGAGATTCGTCTATTTGGCCTGCGCCTCGTTCCTCGGCCTGGTCGGCGTCATCCTGCTGTCCATCATGCTGTGGACGTACTGGATGTCGGGCAACCGGTTCGGAGTGCCGAGCCTGTCGCCTCTCTCCCCCCGCCGCCCGAGCAGGGATACGCTGATCCGGGCTCCCTTGAAAAAGCAGACGAAGCGGCCGATCTCGATCCATCCGCAGGACATGGATAAAATTCCGGATGAGCGCAGCGGAGACGGAAGCATGGAAGCCGCTCCCGTCAAAGGAGGGGATTCCGCTTGAATACGCATCATATCGGCGTGCGTGAAGCCGCCTCCATCGGGATTATCTTCATCATTGCCAAGATTTTCCTGCCGTTTCAGAGATCGCTGGCGGAATCCGGCGGGACGGCCGGCTGGATCATCGCGCTCATCGCCGCCTTGCTCTGTCCGCTAACCTGGTGGGCGATCCGGGGCGTCCTGCGCCATGCTTCGGGAGGCTCGACGCTGATCGAGGCGACGGAGGAAATATGGGGACCGTGGCTGGGGACGGCATGGAATCTCGTCTATTTCAGCTTTTTCTTCGCCATTACGTTTCTCGTTCTCCGCGAGTTCTCGGAGCTGCTGGCCTCGGATATCCTGCCGCGCACGCCGATGAACATCATCATGATCGCCATGCTGATTCCGATCGCTGTCGTCGCTTATGCAGGGCTTGAAGGAATAGGCCGATTCTGCTGGTCGGCCGCAGGCTTGATCGTCGCAAGCGTCGTCGTCGTGCTCCTCGGCGGCTTGATGACCCATTTCGAGCCGAACGCCTTGCAGCCCTTCTGGGGAACGGGGCGCACGAGGGTCCTTTCCCTCGGCTTGGTGAAGAGCTCCTTGTTCTCGGAAATGCTCGTGTTCGGGTTTCTGCTTCCGCGGCTGCGGAAAAAGGGGCAATGGGGAAAGGCGGCCTGGTGGTGCATGGGAGTATCGGCTTTCACGATTTTCATCACCACATTCGTGTATTTGTTCGTCTTTCCTTACCCGACAGCCGTTCGGCTGAACGTGCCGATGTTCGAGCTCAGCCGGCTCGTCATCTTCGGCAGATGGATCCAGAGGCTGGAAAGCGTGTTCCTCATCGCTTGGCTGATCTGCGCCGTCATGAAGCTGGCCATCGGCTTGTACTGCTCGGCGGCGACTCTGTCCCAAGTAATGAAGCTGCCCAAAATCCAGCCGGTCATCTTCCCGCTGGCGCTGCTCGTCTATGCCTGCTCGATCATTCCCGGCAGCGAGATGGAGGCGGTCTCATGGGACGGGCAATTCCTGAGGACGTACGGCTCGCTCGTCTCGATCGGCATTCCGATGCTGACTTGGCTTCTCGGCATGATCAGGACCAAGCTCAAGGGGAGGCAGGCATGAAGCGGTTGCTGCGGGCTTTCCTGTGCCTGCCGATTGCAAGCCTGCCTTTGCTGTCCGGATGCTGGGACCGGCTAGATCCCGAGAACATGGCCTTCATCATGGCTGTCGGCGTCGACCCGGGGCCGAGCAACGATTTCATTTATACGTTCGCGGTTGCCATGCCGAAGTCAAGCAATGCCGCCGCAGGCGGAGACACATCCGGCGGCAGCGACAAGATCGTCGACGTTTTTTCGCAGGAGGCATCCAATCTCACCGCGGCGCTCATGACGAGCCAGAGCTATGTCGCCCGCAGGCTGACCCTGATCCACTCCAAAGTGTTCGTTCTCGGGGAAAGCCTTGCCCGCAAAGGCATCATGCCGGTCATGGGCGAGGTCGTGCGCAACGATGAGTTCAGGAGAACCGTCAACGTCATTACGACAAAAGGAAGAGCGGATACGTTCATCCATTCCATCAAGCCCAGGATGGAGAAGGACATCAACCTCTGGTTCGAGCTGGAGCTGGATCCTCATAATATCGGCGCGGTGACTCCCCATCACTCCCGGTTCCATGATTTCATCGTCGACATGGAGCAGCCTGGGACGGGCGCGACGACGATCTTGTCGGCAGCGCGCTCCGACATCGAGAAGGGGAAAGCCCGAATTCCGGATGGGAGCTCGGAGAACCGGGATACCGCGCAGCCGATGACGGAGGACGAGTACGCAGGGGAGCCGCACAGGTCGGGCGAGACGCCGATCGACTTTTTCGGCAGCGCGGTATACCGGGGGCAAAGGATGGCCGGCTTCCTTACGGCCTACGAGACGGTCATGCTGAACATGCTCCGCGGAGAGTTCGAGAAGACGACGCTGGAATTTCGCGATCCATCCGAAAAGAAGCTTACGATGAGCATCATCATGAGCGCGCAGAAGAAGCCCGACATCCGCATCGAGAGGCGCGGCGACGAGGTTCAGGTGTTCTTCAAGGTGCGGATGGAGGGGGACCTGATCGGCTCGTTCTCGGAGCTGGATTATACGCTTCCGCGCAATCAGGTCATGCTTGAAGCTTCCGTGGAAGAGCAGCTGAGAGAGCGCGCGTCCAAAATGCTGGACAAGACGATGCATCAATGGAGCACGGATTGCTTCCATATCGGCAATCGCGTCCGCAGGACCTTCCCCACGCTGAAGGAATGGTATGCCTATAAATGGAGGGACCATATCAAGGACGCCAAATATCGGCTGGATATCCGGTTTCAGATGCGCAGGCATGGAGATCAGGTCGGACCCGCCGTGGAAGGAGACAAAATGAACTAGAAATGATCCAAAACATCAAGATCGTGTTCATTGCGCTGTTGTCCCTATGGGCATGTGTATTTGCCGGAAGCCTGATGACGTCGCTGTGGAGGCAAAAAAACTACAGGGGGGCGGTCATGTCCGCGCTTCTGGCCGCTTCGGCCTTGATCTTGCCGGTGGCCATCACGTTGATCAAGGAAGGCTGAGGCAGCCGGAACAATCGAGGCCGGCAGGCAGCGGGATCGATAAGCGAAGCGCGCCGTTTCGACAGCGGGCCCCCTTGCGGCGGCTCGCTGTCTTTTCTTTGTCTATCGTGGAGAATGTTCAGTTCCCCGTGAGCTGGAATCAGTGAAGAAATAAACAAGGGCGATCAACGGAAGCGAGACGCCGAGCCAGGCCGTCGCCACCCAGCCTCCATGCGCATACGACAAGCCGCCGAGGAACGATCCCGCGGCTCCCCCGATAAAGAAGATGGCCATGAAAAGGCCGTTCAACCTTCCTCTCGTTTCATTCCCCAAGGAGTAGATCGTCCTCTGACCGACGACGAGGTTCCCGGATACGGCCATATCCAATGTAATGGCTGCAAGGAAAAGCAAGGCCAGCGAGAAACCGGAGCGGCCGTGGATGAGAGCGGGGACGAGAAACGAGAGGATGGCAACGGACATCGCTCCCAGCGTCAGCGACCGGGTCCACCCTCTGTCTGCCAGTCTGCCGGCAATTGGCGCTGCGACGGCTCCTGCGACGCCAACCAATGCAAACAGAGCGATGCCTTTTTGCGACATACCGTATTCATCCGCCAATCTTAGAGGCACCGTCGTCCAGAACAAGCTGAAGGAACCGAACAGGAAGGCTTGATAGAAGGCGCGGCGTCGAAGGATCGGGGTGTTTTTGAACAGGTGGAGCAGAGAGGCCAGCAGCTGTCCGTAGTCCAGCGTCCGGACGGGGCGGCGATCCGGAAGCATGGATGCGAGCAGGATGGCCAACAAGGCCATCAGCCCGGCGGAGAAGGCGAAGATCGCTTGCCATCCCCAAAGACCGGCTATGAGGCTCGCTGCCGGACGAGCCAGCATAATGCCGAGCAGAAGCCCGCTCATGACATTGCCGACTACGCGTCCCCGCTGCTCTTCGGCGGAGAGGAACGCTGCGAAGGGCACTAGAATCTGCGCAACGACGGAGCCGACGCCGATCATCAGCGCCGAGGCCATGAAAAGAACGGGCCCGGGGGAAAAGGCGGCTCCAAGCAAGGCCAATACGACAAAAGACAGCGCTCCTGCGATGAGACGGCGATTCTCGAGCATGTCGCTCATGGGAACAATGAACAGCAGGCCGGCGACATACCCGATTTGCGTAATCGTGACGATAAGTCCAGCCGCTCCGGACGAAAGGCCGAGGTCGGCGCTGATTGGACCGACTAGCGTTTGGGAATAGTAAAGGTTTGCGGCGGTCAGTCCGCATGCTGCGGCCAAAAGAAACATCATGCCGGTCGAGATTTTCTGCTTGTTGCCGATCGTCTGTGCCATCGAAATCATCTTCCCTTCGGAGTAATGTCCAGCATCCATGCAAATCGTTAATTAATATACGATGCGTTCACTTATTCGGATGCGTTCACTATATACTGAACGTTGCGTATTGTAAATAGGCAGTTCCGCTTTATCTGCTTTTGGAAAATGACTATACTAGTTGAATAGCGGAATGAAGGAGGCGCGTCTGATGACGAAAAGAGGTCGACCGCGTGATCCGGCCATTCAAAAATCCATCTTGGCGGCATCCTACGACCTTTTGTTGAAGGACGGCTTCAAAGGGGTCACGATGGAAAAGATCGCTGAACAAGCTGGGGTCAGCAAAGTCACCGTGTACAAGTGGTGGCCCAACAAAGCGGCAGTGGTGATGGATGGTTTTTTGGATGCGGCAACGGACAGGCTCCCAGTGCCGGATACGGGAAGAGTGATCGATGACATAAAGATCCATGCCTCGAACCTATGCAGGTTCATGACCGGCCATGAAGGGAAAATGATTGCCGCGCTCATCGGCGAAGGCCAGGAGGACAAGGTTTTGATGGAGGCCATCCGCTCCCGCTATATCCAACCCCGCAGGATGGAAGCGATCGAGATCCTGAGAAAAGGGCGGGAGCGGAAGGAATTGAGAGAAGGCGCCGAATTGGGCCTTTGCGTCGATCTGTTATACGGGCCTCTGTTATATCGCATGCTTGTTACAGGAGAGCCCTTGCATGAAGAGTTCGTCCGGCAGCTCGTCGACTCAGCGTTCAGAGGACTCATGCCTCCGCAATGAGCGCAGCCTCCGTCTCTTCCTCTCCTTCCGGCTTTCGCGAATCCATGCCGATGCTTCCATGAAGGCGTTCTGAGCCTTCAAGTCGAGGCTGTCTTCAAAGGGCTCATGGCCTTGCCTTCTTGACAAGTCGATCGCCAGGACGGTAAACTAAACGGAATTGTTACTCTTCTCACCCAATCGCATACAAGTTTTTTTCGGAGGAGCCTGCCACCAGCGGGCTCTTTTTGCGTTTTTTCGGGTATCTAACAAGAAATGCAATTACTTTGGCCTGCGATTGGGAACCATTGGTAGAGAACGAAGTCCGCAAGAGGAGGTAAGCAGTTGATCTTCATCGTCGTCTTTTTCCCTTTCCTGCTGGCCGCCTTGCTGCCGCTCCTGTCCCGTCTGTTCGGACGCGTCCATGCCGGCTGGCTCGCGCTGCCTGCGCCAGCGCTGCTGCTGATCTATTTTGCTTCGCTGCTTCCGGAAGTGAGCGGGGGGAAGGCCGTCGAGGCATCCTTGCCATGGATGCCATCGCTGGATATCCGCTTCGATCTGGCGGTCGACGGCCTCGGCATGCTGTTCGCGCTTCTCATCGGGGGCATCGGAGTGCTCGTCACCTTGTACTCGGTGTTCTATCTCGACCGGAACAAGGAAGCGTTGACCCGCTTCTATGTATGCCTGCTGCTGTTCATGGGAGCCATGCTCGGCGTCGTGCTGTCCGATCATCTCATCGCGCTGTATGCGTTCTGGGAATTGACCAGCGTATCGTCGTTCCTGCTCATCGCCTTCTGGCATCATCGGCAGCAGTCCCGCGACGGAGCGATGAAATCCATGCTGATCACCGTGCTGGGCGGATTGTCCATGCTGGCAGGCTTCCTGCTGCTGTACCTGCAGACGGGCACGTTCAGCATCCGGGAAACCATCGCTCTCGCTCCCGGGCTTCCGGGACATTCCCTGTTCGTCCCGGCCATGCTGCTCATCCTGCTCGGCGCGTTCACCAAATCGGCGCAGTTTCCTTTCCACATCTGGCTGCCGGATGCCATGGAGGCTCCGACTCCGGTCAGCGCCTATCTGCACTCCGCGACGATGGTCAAGGCCGGCTTGTACCTGGCCGCCCGCATGACGCCGGTTTTCGCCGGGCAGGCGGTCTGGTACACCATGCTGATCGGAGCCGGCCTGCTCACGCTCTTTTACGGATCGTTCCGCGCGTTCAAGCAGACCGATCTCAAGGCGCTGCTCGCCTACTCGACGATCAGCCAGCTCGGTCTCATCATGGCCCTGATCGGGCTCGGCTCCGTCCATTCCGGATCGGAAGGAGGGCTGGAATCCATGCTCTCCGCAGCGGCGCTTGCCGCCGCCATCCTGCATCTGGTCAACCATGCCGCCTTCAAAGGAACGCTGTTCATGGCGGTCGGCATCGTCGACCACGAGACGGGAACGAGGGATATCCGCAAGCTGGGGGGACTGATGGCTCTGATGCCGGTCACCTTCACGATATCGCTGCTGGGGGCGCTGTCCATGGCGGGAGTGCCGCCATTCGGCGGTTATATCAGCAAGGAGCTGTTCTTAGCCTCCGCGCTGGACGCCTGGAGGCACGGCTTGCCTCTGCGGACTCCGGTCGTTCTCGTGCCGCTCGTCGCCTGGCTCGGCAGCGTGTTCACATTCGCCTACAGCCTGCGGTTCATTCTCCGCACCTTCGGCGGACGGGAGAGCGGCCGACTGGAGAGGCGGCCGCATGAAGCTCCTGCCGGCTTGCTGCTGCCTCCTGCCTTGCTCGGGGCGGCCGCCCTGCTGCTGGGCCTCGCCCCGGGCTTGACGGCGTCTCCTCTCGTCGCTCCGGCTCTTGCGTCGATCCATCCCGCAGCGGCGGAAGCGGAAATGCATTTCACGCTCTGGCATGGGCTCACCACCGAAGTATGGATGACCGCCGGCGTCTTCGCGCTTGGCACGGGAATCTTCTTCCTGCAGCGCAGAGCGGCGCTGCTCCGCGATCCGCTGCCGGCGCCTGTCACCCTGAACGGATTGTATGGGGGAGTTCTCGGAGGCATGGACCGGGCAGGGCGCCGGCTGACGTCGCTCTATATGACCGGCTCGCTCCGCCATTACACGATGTACTTGTTCGGCTTCCTCATCCTGGCTCTGGCCGCTACAGCGGCGGCGACGGGAGGAATCGCGATTTCCTTGAGGGGGCTGGCGCCGGTAACGGTCTATGAAGCCGTCATCCTGACTGCTCTCATCGCCGCTGCCGCCGCCGTGCCGTTCGCCAGATCGAGGCTGATGGCGATCATCCTGACCGGCGCGGTCGGCTACATGGTCGTCCTGTTCTTTGTCGTCTTCCGAGCGCCGGATCTCGCCCTCACGCAGATCATCGTCGAAACGGTATCGGTCACGCTGTTCCTGCTCTGCTTCTACCATCTGCCGGCCTTGAAGAGGGACCGGGAATCGCTGCGGTTCCGACTGCCCAACTTCATCATCGCGCTGGGAGTCGGGGCCGTCATGACGCTGATCGCCCTCGCGGCGTTCAGCGGACGCTCCTTCGAGTCGATCTCGGACTATTACCTCAAGGAAAGCTACCGGCTGGCCGGGGGCAAAAACGTCGTCAACGTCATCCTGGTCGACTTCCGGGGCTTCGATACGATGCTGGAGATCGTCGTCCTCGGCGTGGCCGCTTTTGCGATCTACGCCTTGATCCGCCTGCGCCTGCCCCAGGATGAGCCGCGGGAGGGGGCGGACGCCAGGGAGAAGGAGTTCCGCCTCGTCTACGAGGACGTCCGCAGCAACGACGTCATCCTGCGGACGCTGGCCAAGGTCATCATCTTCATCATCCTGACCTTCTCGCTCTATCTGCTCTTCGCAGGCCATCACGAGCCTGGAGGAGGCTTCATCGGAGCGCTGATGACGTCGTCCGCGCTTGTGCTGCTGTCCATGGCGTTCGGAATCAAGACGGTGCGCGAGGCGATGCCGGTCGACTTCCGCCTGCTGGCGGCGGCCGGCATCGGAGTGGCCGTCCTGACCGGTGTCGGCTCGATCGTGCTCGGCGTCCCGTTCCTGAGCCATACGTTCGGTTATGTGGACCTGCCTGTGTTCGGTAAAAACGAGCTGGCAACGGCCGTAATCTTCGATCTAGGCGTCTATATGACCGTCGTCGGCATCACCATGACCATCATCCTGGCCATCGGGAGGGACAAGTAAATGGAACTGTTCATGTCTCTAGCCGTCGGCATCCTGTTCGCCGTAGGCGTCTATCTCATCTTGTCCAAAAGCCTTCTGCGCATCGTGCTCGGAACTTCGCTGCTCACGCATGGAGTGCATCTGCTGCTGCTGACGATGTCCCGGCTCAAGGCGGGCTCCGCGCCTCTGCTCGGGGAAGGGGCGGAGCGGTACACCGATCCGCTGCCGCAGGCGCTCATTCTCACCTCGATCGTCATCAGCTTCGGGGTGACATCCTTGTTTTTCGTCCTTGCCTATCAGACGTACAAGAAGCTCGGGACCGACGATATGGAACAGCTGAGGGGGCAGGAGCATGAATAACCTCGTCGTCCTGCCGCTCCTGTTTCCTTTATGCACCGCCATCATCCTCTTCTTCTTCAAGGAGAAGATCCGGCTCCAGCGGGCCATCGCCGCCGCCGGCATGGGAGCGACGCTGCTTGCATGCGGCCTGCTCCTGACTCAGGTGCTGCGCAGCGGCACGCAGACGCTGAACATGGGAGGCTGGATGCCGCCCTACGGCATCGTCTTTGTCGCCGACCCCTTCGCCGCGCTGCTCGCGGCTGCGGCGACGCTGGTGTCTTCGTTCTGCCTGCTGTACGCCTTCGGCACGGTAGGGAAGGAGCGGGAGAGATTTTACTTCTATCCGTTCTTCCATCTGCTTCTTGCCGGAGTCAACGGCTCGTTCCTGACCGGGGATCTGTTCAATCTGTTTGTCTGCTTCGAGGTGATGCTCATCTCCTCCTATGCGCTCATCGTGCTCGGCGGAACGAAGATCCAGCTTCGGGAGACGATCAAATACGTTCTCGTCAACATCATCTCCTCGACGCTGTTCGTGGCGGCGGTCGCTTATCTGTACGGTGTGGCGGGAACGCTCAACATGGCGGACCTGTCGGTGAAGGTCGCGGCTGCGGGGCAGGGGGGAATCCTGAATGTCATCGCCGTCTTTTTCCTCGTCGTCTTCTCGCTCAAGGCGGGCCTGTTCCTGTTCTTCTGGCTGCCCGGCTCCTACAGCGCGCCGCCGATGGCTGTCGCGGCGCTGTTCGGCGCCCTGCTCACCAAGGTCGGGCTGTACGCGCTCGTCCGCACGTTCACGCTTATATTCCCGAACGATCCGGCCATTACCCATGCCTGGATCGGCTGGATGGCAGGAGCGACGATGGTGCTCGGCGCCGCCGGCGCCCTGGCCTACCGGAGGGTGCTGTCGGTGCTCAACTACAACATCGTCATCAGCATCGGCTTCATCGCCTTCGGGCTTGCGGTGTCGAACCGCTCTTCTCTTGAAGGCGTCGTATTCTACCTGCTTCACGACATGGCTGCCAAGGCTCTGCTCTTCCTGCTGGCCGGCCTCATCCTCCAGGCACGGGGAACCGACCAGGCGGCTAGGCTGGGCGGGCTCATCCGCAGCCAGCCCTGGATCGGCTGGATGTTCTTCGCGGCCGCGCTCGCGATTGCCGGGATACCGCCGCTCAGCGGCTTCGGCGGCAAGCTGCTGCTCGTGAAAGGGGGCCTGCAGGGGGACAGCTTCGTGCTGACAGCCATCTCGCTGGCCTCGAGCCTGATCGTTCTGTACACGCTGATCCGCTTGTTCATGGATGTGTTTTTCGGAGAACCGAAGGAAGAACCGGCTGCCGCGGCCGCCGCCCCGATGCGCGGACATGTCGTCCTGGCGGGTGCGCTGTGCGCAATCGTCGTGCTGATGGGGTTCGGCTCGGAGTGGATCTATCAGGCCGCCAGCGCCGCCGCCGGCACGCTGTCCGATCCATCGAAATATATTGAAGCCGTATTGAAGGAGCCGGTCTGATGGCATCCCAATTCCTGATCAACCTCATCATTGCATTTCTCTGGATGTTTCTGTACAACGACTTGACCTTTCCGAGGTTTCTGGCGGGTTACGGCCTCGGCCTGCTGTTCATCGCCGTCCTGAACCGTTTCCTCAAGAAGGAATTCTATCTGCGCAAGGTGCTGGCCGTCATCAGGCTGCTCGGCATCTTCATCCGCGAGCTGTTCTCCTCCAGCTTCAAGGTGCTCTACCAGATCGTGAAGCCGCGGCTGGACATGCGTCCGGGCATCGTCGCCATCGATACGGAGCTGAAGTCGAGCTGGGAGCTGACTCTGCTCGCCTGCCTCATCTGCCTGACGCCGGGCACGCTGACGCTGGACGTATCGGATGACAACCGGGTGCTGTATATCCACGCCATCGACATCGGCGACGCCGAGCAGCTGAAGGAGCAGATCCGCAGCACCTTTGAAAAAGCGATCATGGAGGTGACGAGAACATGATGAACTCTATGCTTGAGATCTCGCTGGCGCTGCTGTCCCTCGCAGCGGCCGGCTGCATGTACCGGCTGCTCAAGGGACCGTCGATATCGGACCGGATCGCCGCACTGGATACGATCGGCATCCTGCTGCTGTCGATGATCGCCGTGCTCGGGATGCTGGAGGGAACGTCGGCCTACTTCGACATCATTCTGGTCATCGGAATCGTCACCTTCATCGGCACGACGGCTTTTGCGAGATACATCGAGAGAGGGGCGGTGATGGAGGATGAATGACCTCTGGTCCGCGGCATCAGGGCTCATGGTGCTGTTCGGCTCCATCATCAGCCTGTTCAGCGCGTTCGGCCTCATCCGCCTGCCGGATGTGTATCTCCGGTCGCATGCGGCTACCAAGAGCGCCACTCTCGGCGTCCTGTTCATCCTGACCGGCGCTTTCCTGTATTTCGCCGCCGTGCAAGGGCAGTTCAGCGTCAAGCTGCTGCTCGGCATCGTGTTTGTCTTCCTCACCGGACCGGTGGCGGGCCATTTGAATGCCCGCGCCGCATACCGGACGGGTGTAGGCATGTGGGACAGGAGCGTGCGCGACGATCTCAAGGCCGCCTTGAAAAAGGAGCGCGAGGAAGCCGAATCGAAGAGGACGGAGCTCATCCGCCGCTCGGAGGCGGACTGATTCCCTTGTCCAAGGAGCAGCGGAGGCTGCTGCCAGTCAACCGAAGCCGGCTGCCGCAGCCGGCTTTTTTTTTCGACTTCAAGCCGGCCAGGAAGAGCCGGCTCTGTTCATTCTGCCGTCCAAGAAAGAAGTCCAGCATCCTCCGTCCCCGAGCTGGAAGACTTTCCCTAACCGTCCCGTTATGGTAGAGTGGGAAAAAAACTTGCGGGGGTGCGGAGATGGAATCCGAAGCGCTGATGGGCATCCGCGACGCGAAGCCCGGCGATGGGGCAGGAATAGCCGCCGTTCAGGTCGGCAGCTGGCGGACGACGTACAAGGACATCGTCGATCCGGCCTATCTGCAGGCGATGGAGGCCGGACCGAGACAAGCGATGTGGGAAAGGACTCTGGCCGTTCCGGATTCAGGCTCCTGCACGCTCGTGCTGGAGAACGGGGATGGAAGGATCGTCGGATTCCTCAAGGCCGGCAAAAGCCGGGACCTGGCGGAGGAAGGCAGCGCGGAGCTGTACGTGCTTTATTTGCTGGAGGCGTACCAGGGAGCGGGATGGGGAACGGAGCTGTTCCGCACGATGCGGGGAAGGCTGCAGGATTTGGGCTACCTCACTCTGCATGCATGGGTTTTGGAAGGCAACCCGGCGATCTTCTTTTATGAAAAGATGGGGGCGAGGGATTACGGCATGCAGGAAACGGTCGAGATCGGAGCAAGGACCCATATCGAGCGCTCCATGGAATGGAAGACCATTTTCTGATTAAAAAGAAGCATGCATAGAGAAACAATAGCAGGTATGGTAAAATATGCCTCATTGCTGCCTGTTGTAGTGATGGGAGAGTTGAATGGATGATAGCGCTCTTCGGGCGTGTAGCCGTGTTGCTATGCACATATGTTCTGATTTTGCTTGGCCCGTTCGGCTTTTATTTGGGAGGCCTGTTCCTGCTTCTGCTGGGCATCCACCTCGGCTGGATGTATATCGATGAAGCCGACAACCGGCCCCACATCAAGTACGGCCGCAAATGGAAGCTTTGAACGGCCGGAGCTGATCCGGCCAGAGCCGGAATCGGGCTCGCCCGCGCAGAAGCCCGCTTGCGGACCGGATGGTCCGGCAAGCGGGCTTTTTGTCTGCAAGGCGATTCCATGCCTGCCGCGCATCTTCTTTCAAGGCTTCGCTGTCATCCGGTTGAACCTGAAGCGAGAAGCTCTACATCGCCTGATAGCGGGCGAGATCCTCGCGGATGAGATCGGCGGTCAGCTGTCCGCTCAGAGTGACCATCGGCACGCCGCCGCCGGGATGGGTCGAGCCGCCGACGAAATACAGCCCTTCGAGCGCCGTGCTGCGGCTCGGAATCTTGAATCCGCCATTCAGCTTGCGGTCGGTCACCGTGCCGTAGATCGAGCCGCCGTTGGCCCCGTACAGGCTGCGCAAGTCATCGGGGATGAACTGCTCCTCGTAGACGATATGCCCGCGGAGGCCTTCGGCGCCCATCCGCTCCAGCTTGTCGAGCACGAGGCCGCGATAGCGCTCGCGGTGCCGCTCCCAGCTCTCTCCTTCGGCAAGCGGCGGCACATGGGTCAGCACGAACCAGTTCTCGCAGCCTTCCGGTGCCTGGCTGGAATCCGACTTGGACGAAATTCCGACATAGACGGTCGGATCGTCCGTCGGCATCCTGTCGACGAACATGTCGCGGAATTCCCGCTCGGGATTCCGGGAGAAGAAGAAATTATGATGCTTGAATGCCTCGTAGCTGCGGTCCACGCCGAGCAGCAGCACATGGCCGGATACGGACGGCTCGTATTTGTCGAGCTTCTCGGCGGCGCGCCGGCTGCCGGGAGCCTGCGCCAGCAGGGAGCTGTGCGCCGGAATCGCCTCCAGATTGCAGACGACGAGATCGGCCTCCACCGTTTCTCCGCCGGCCAGCTCCACACCGGCCGCCCGTCCGTTGGAATCGAGGATGCGGACGACTTCCGCTCCGGTGCGCACTTCGGCTCCAAGCTCGTTCAGCAGCTTGAGCTCGGCCTGGGCGATGCCGTACATGCCGCCCGTGACGAAGTAGATGCCGAGGCCCATCTGCACGTAGACGAGCTGCGATAGGACGGCAGGCGCCGCATAGGGGGAAGAACCGACATACATCGCGAAAAATTGGAAGATTTGCCGCAGATGCGGATGCTTCATGTAGCTCTCCGTGACCTGGGCCATCGATTTCATCGGATCCATCGCCAGCAGCTCCTTGAGGGAATGCTGCTGCCTGAGATCGGACAGACCGCTCAGGGAGCGGCTGTAGAAGCTTTTCATGCTGAGATCGTACTGCTTTCTCGAGTAATCGAGGAACGTCAGGAAGCTTTCACGGTCCTGCGGAGACAGCTCTGCGATGCCGTCCAGCATAGAGGGCAGATCGCCGACGAGATCCAGCATCTTGCCGTCCTCGTATATTCCGCGCCACTGCGGCTCGATTCTCTGGATGCCGATATAATCATGCAGATTGCGCCCGGCAGAGGCGAACAGCTTCTCAAGCGTCCAGGGCATCGTCAGGATGGACGGTCCGGTATCGAAGGAATACCCCATTCCGGAACGGACATTCAGCTTGCCGCCCGCCCGCTCGTTTTTTTCCAGCACTGTAACCTTATGCCCGTCGGCGCTCAGCCGGATCGCGGCCGAGAGTCCGGCCAGGCCGCCTCCGATGACGACGATGTCTTTGCTCATTTGTTCTTTCCTCCTTGGATTAGGGATGCCGAAACCGTCGATACTGGTTAACATCCGGCATATATACCATTTTTAACCATTGTGGACCGTATTCTCTCTCTCGATACGGGGGGAGCTTTCAAAGATTTCGAGAATGCCGCCAAAACAAGGAGGAGATCGGCATGTGGATGGGATGGATCTGGCAGGGGCTGCTCATCGGTTGCGGCCTGCTGCTGATCGGCTGGGGGAGAGGAGGAAGGAACAGCCTGGACCGTTTCGGGAGCAAAACCTTTGCGAGCGCTGGCTCGTCAACCGGAATGGAGATCAGCGTCATCGTGCCTGCGCGTGATGAGGAAGCCAACCTGGAGGAGCTGCTTCCGCTGCTGCAGTCGATGGTACCGGCTCCAAGGGAAATCATCGTGGTTGATGACGGATCATCCGACGGGACACGGCAGAGCGCCGTCTCCCGCGGCGTCGCTCTGGTCGAAGCCGGCCGCCTGCCGGCCGGCTGGCAGGGCAAAGCCTGGGCTTGCGCCCAGGGAGCGGATGCCGCCGCGGGAAGCCGCCTGCTGTTTCTGGATGCGGATGTGCGGCCCGCGCCCGATCTGCTGCGGCTGCTTGCGGAAGCCGCCGGTGAGGGCGGCTGCGTGACCGTGCAGCCGTACCACCGGATCGGGAGCGCCGCAGAGCATTTCTCCGCCTTTTTCAATGCGGCCGTGCTGGCCGGCTCCGGACGCTTCTCTCCGGTAGCGCGGCGCGGCCGGGAAGGCTCGTTCGGACCTTGCCTGTTCTGCAGCCGGGATGAGTATAGGATGGCCGGAGGCCACGCGTCCATTCGCGGCGAGGTGCTGGAGAATGACCGCCTTGCGGCGCGTTTCCGGTCGGCAGGAATGCCTTGCCGGGCTTATGCGGGCGGGAGCAGGCTGTCGTTCCGCATGTATGAGGGCGGCTTGAAGGAGATTGCGGCGGGCTGGGCCAAAAGCATCGCGCTAGGCGCGGCGTCCGCGCAGAAGCGGATGCTGGCGCTGACGATTCTATGGATATCCGGGTTGTCGGGCGCCGCGATCGGAGCGGTGTCGGCCGCCGCGAAGGCTGTTTCCGGACAGCCGCAAGCGGCTGAGCTGGCCGCCTGCCTTTTCCTGTACGCCTTGGCCGCTTGGACCTGCCGCAGGGCGTTCCGTCTGGCGGGATCGTTCAGCGTCTGGACATATGCGCTCTATCCGCTCGGCCTGGCTTACTTCTGCGGCGTATTCGCGTACGGCCTCTACCGTTCCTTTGTCAGGCGGCGCGTATCGTGGAAAGGCAGGGATATCGATGTGGCTTGAGCCTGGAACGACGGCTACGATCTTGCTGGACGCAGGCGTCCTGGTCCTGCTGCATGCCGGTTCGGTGGCTTCCGCGCTGAGGCGTCCCTGGCAGCGGTACGACAAGGATGCCGGCATGACGCGGCTGCTGCCGTTCGAGCGGGATGGGCGCTGGTATGAGAGGAAGCTCGGCATCCACAAATGGAAGGACAGGCTTCCCGACGGGGGAGGCTGGATCCGGAGCGGCTTCGCCAAGAAGCGGCTGCTGTCGGCCGATCCGGATTACCTCCGGCGCTTCGCTGCCGAGACGAGGCGCGGCGAGCTGGCGCATTGGCTGATGTTCCTGCCGCTTCCGCTGTTCGCCGTCTGGAACAATGGACTCGGCGTGGCGATCATGGCGGCCTATACGGTCGCGGCCAATCTTCCTTGCATTCTCGTGCAGCGCTACAACCGGGCCCGGCTGCTGAAAGTCATGTCGCGCCGGGAAAGGTTGTGCTATCCTAATAGGACAGACCAATACAGCGCGAAGGAGCTGCCCGGAGACCATGGAATTTGATGTGCAGTTTTTGAGCTTCTTCGTCATCCAGACCGATGGGGAGAGCGCGGACAGCGGCAAGCGGTTCAAGCATTTCCAGACGATGGACGGAGAAGATTACGAGGACAGTCCGCTCAAGGATTTCCTCACCGGCGAATTCGCCCGTATCGTCAAGCGCAAGGCGGAGCGCAATCCCGCTTCGGAATCGGTGCCGACCAAGATCGGACGCTTCCGCGTCGAGCCGGGGTACGAGCTGGACAGCAATCCCGACTACAATCTGCTGCAGCGGCTGCGCAGCGCCGAGGATGCCGAGCGGTTCCACAGCATAGCCGACGAGCTTGTCCGCATCTATATGGATACGTCGGCAGTCCGCGGCGGCGCGCTCATCGCGGTGCAGGCCACGCTGTCCAAGCTGTTCGACCAGCCGTTCCTGTTCATCCTGAAATGCGATTTCGAGCCGAAAATAGCCCGCATCGCGGACGAGAGAAGCCTCATCTCCACCGTGGAGATGGCCATCAGCGCGCGCAGCATGAAATCGATCCTCTATCCGCATATGCCGGAGGAGGGAATGATGGATTCCTGGGAGGTCAAGCTTCACCAGGCCTCGCATGCGAGATACTTCGAGGATTTCCTGAAGTTCGTCAGCTATGAGCGTCCCCTTCCCGAGGTGATGGGCGAGCAGGTGCTCGAAATGGTGCAGCAGTACATGGAGGACAAGTGGCAGGATGATCAGGGCCATCTGCGCAAGGAAGAGGAGGAGGCGGTCGAGATCTGGGCCGCATCGGACAAGCGCGAGCTGCTGGAGAGATGGACCCCGGAGCAGGTGTTCGCCGCTTCGGCCGTTCTCGTGGAGCAGAAGGAGGATCTGGCGCTCAGCTTCAAGCTTGGCGGAGTCCAGGTCAAGGGACTGCTGTCCGACTTCGGCAAATCGCTGCATTTCGCCCGTCACAACGGCCGTTACGTGGCCGTCCTGGAAGGAGACTTCTTCCAGTTCGAGCGCGGGATTTCGCCCGTCGAGCTCATCCATCCGCCGGAGCTTGAGGAAGTGATGAAAGTGATCGGCGCGGAGGAGAGCGGGACCGCCGTTCCGGAAGGCGATGGCGCGGCCGGACAGGCCCAGGCGGCCGCCTCTGCGGAGGATGACGACGTTCCCTGGTAAGCGTCGAGGGCAGCGGTCCGAAACCACATGGGGAGGAGTGAATTCATGCGGCAAGTAATGTTCATCGAGCTCGGCATGGGGACGGATCTGCATGGACAGAACGTGACCAAGGCTGCGGTAAGGGCTGTGCAGGATGCGATCCACCGCAATTCCATGCCCGGCATCCGCACCGTGCTGCCGGAAGGCAAGCTGGAGAATATGAAGGTGAGGGTGCGGCTGGCCGTGCCCTGCGACGAAGAGAAGCTGGATCTGGAAGCCGTTCGCGCGGAGCTTCCCTACGGGGAGGTTTCCATCGAGGTCGTGGCCGGAGGCATGCTCACGTCGAGCGGCATCGTGCTGGAAGACAAGCAGGACGTGAACGATCTGATCTATGTCGTGCTTGCGTCGGTCGAGGCCGGCTACTGAAGGCGGAGGCGGCAGGCCGAGCCTGGCGCTGCCTGCCGAGTCCATACATAGGAAGTTAGGGGAGCGGATATCTTGGATTATATCAAAGCGATCATATTGGGCATTATTGAAGGATTGACCGAATTTATTCCCGTATCGTCTACCGGCCACATGATTCTGGCCGCCAAGCTGCTCGATTTCGTCGGCGATCGGGCCACGGTGTTCGAGGTCGTCGTCCAGCTTGGAGCCGTTCTCGCCGTGTTCGTTCTTTATTTCAAGCGTTTCGTCGGGTTCCTCAAATTCGATTTCTCCAAAAAATCCGGCCTCAATCTGATCCACATCATTCTGGGCATGATTCCGGCAGGCATACTGGGCGTCCTGCTGCATGGCTTCATCAAGGAATACCTGTTCAACTTCAAATCGGTTCTGGTCGCCTTGATCGTGGGAGGCATCCTGATGATTTTCGCGGAGCGGTACCAGAAAGGCCGCCTGCCTTCCGCCGAGACGGTAGACGACATCACGTACAAGCAGGCGTTCGGGATCGGCATCTTCCAAATTCTCGCGCTGTGGTCCGGCTTCTCCCGGTCCGGCTCCACGATTTCCGGAGGCATCTTCATGGGAACGAGCCAAAAGGCGGCAGCCGACTTCACCTTCATCCTGTCCGTTCCGATGATGATCGGCGCTACCGGCGTCGATCTCATCAAGAGCCGCGACCTGCTCGTGCCGGAGGATTACGGCCTGTTCGCAGTCGGCCTGGTCGTCTCCTTCATTGTCGGCCTCATCGCGGTGACCACGTTCATCAACCTGATCAAGAAGCTCAAGCTCAGCTGGTTCGCTTATTACCGCTTTGCGCTTGCGGCGGTTTTCTTCCTGTTCGTCGTCCTGTAGGACTGCGTCGGCAGGTCGCGGCATCGATTGCATCCATGGACGGGCCGGTTCCTTTCTGGGACCGGTCTTTTTGCCGGCATCAAAATGGAAATGAGGAGGGGAAAGCAGATCCAAGCATCCGACAAGAGGTGCGGATGGGCTGTCCCGGCTCCCGAACGGCAAGACAGCCGGCCATCGCAATGGATGGACCGGCTGCCAGCTGGATTACTTGGCCGTTTCGTTCAGCGGCCTTTCCGTCCCCGTTGCTGCAGGACGGCTGCCCGAAGCTCCGGAAGCCAATGATTTGACGGTGCTGAACAATTTGTCGCGGGCGGACTTGTTGCGCATCAAGTAGGTGACTCCGGCGCCGACGGCAGTAGCGAGCAGTTTTTTGTTCATCGTTGTTCCTCCTTGATTTCGGTTGGATATGTGCTCATTAACCGATTGGACGAGGCGGAAAACGAGACCGCTGAACCTCTTGCAACCGAAGGATCGCCGTTTCGCCGGGAATGCCTGGCATGACTTCGGGCAAAACGTTGTTTTATCAGGCTCCATAGGGGCAAATAGAACGATAGCTCCCGGACCATAGACTCCGTCCCGCAAGCGGGAAATGAAGAGACTGTCCGTTTGGAAATGCAACATGTCGGCTTCAAATCGCGTTATCAAGATGTCGGGGAAGCCCGTTCGGGAATGGAACGCTGCTGCCGTGATCGCAAGACTCCGCTGCATGAGCGGCCGAATGCGGCGAGCGGTTTTCCCATGCATTTTCCATCTATGTGCGTTGGGCATGATCCCGTGCATCCGGCAGCTATGTATGCGGCAGCATGATCCTGCGCATCCGGCATCTATGTGTGCCGCAAGCATGATCCAGCATCCGGCAGCTATGTGTTCGGCAAGCATGATCCAGCGAATCTGGCAGTTATGTGCGGCAAGCATCGCAGGAGAGTTCCTGCGGTCGAGCAGCTAGCCGAGCTCGAGAATATTCGCATGGACTCTGCATGTCGCCATCCAAGCAGCAAGGAATGCCGCGAATGCCCGCGCCGATGCACGCAAACAGCTTCATGCCCAATCAACCACACCCTGAGAACAGGGTTGCCACAAGGAGAGGTCGCTCAGTCATGAAATCCATTCAACGCTCGTTCATTGCTTCTGCCGCCATTCTCGGCGTTCTCCTGGCTTCGGCCGGTCCCATCGGCAGCCTGGGCAAACCCGGCTTGGCCGATGCGGCGGCTCCGGTCTGCACGGACGGAGACCATGGCATCTTCGCCGGCGAGCCCGCAGGAGGCGGGAGCTTCCGCTTCTCGTCTCTCGACTTCCTGAATCCGACGACCGGAAGGGCCGCCGGCAACGGTTTTTTGATCGGCACCTCCGACGGCGGCTGCAACTGGCAGTCGATCTATCAAGGCACTTGGCAGTTCTCGCAGATGGACTTCGTGTCCAATACGACCGGATGGGCGCTGGCCCGATCCGCGGCGTCCGGACCGAACGCGCTGATCAAGACGGCCGACGGCGGATCCGCATGGGAGAAGCTCAAGCCGGGGACGGCCGATCTGGAGCGGATACGGTTTCTGGACGCATCGCGCGGATTCGGGTACAGCCGCGCCTTTTCCTACTATACGTCGGATGGCGGGATCAGCTGGAGCAGGATTCCGACGCCTCCGAACACGCGGGGCGCTGAGTTCTCCAGCCGCAACACCGGCTGGGCGGTCGTCGTCGATCCATCCAAGGGATACCGGCTGGAGCAGACGCTGGACGGGGGCAGGAGCTGGGCGGCCAAGCTGTCGGTCTCGTCCGACGCGCCGACCGGAGGCGTCGTGCGCGTGTCCGGGCAAGCCGTGTGGGTGATGCTCATGGGAGGAGCGGGCATGTCGCAGCAATCGTATTCGCTCTATGCTTCCTCGGATTCGGGATCGACATGGATCCGGACGATCGGACAGAATACGGCCGGAGGCGGACACGCCCCCGGCGAAGGAGAAGCCGTCACCGGCATGGGGCCCGCTTCTCCGGGAGGGCATCCCGGCGAGCTGGAGCTGATCGGCGCCACGGCCATTCTGTCCGGCTACTCTCCTGCGGCCGGCAAGGTCGGCATCGGCCGCTCCTCGGATGGTGGCAGGACTTGGAGCAGCGGCGGCATGCTGCCGGGATTCGGAGGCGCGGCGATCAGCTTCGCGAGTCCCGCCATCGGCTGGATCACCGTCGACGGCGACGGCGGGACGGCGGTCTACTCCACCAGGGACAGCGGCAAAAGCTGGACCAAAAACATTGGAGTATCGGCAAAGCCATTCTTGTAGGAGAAGGGCCGGAAGCCTGGAGCGATGCAGAGGGCCGAGCCTTCATGCTGGCGGGCATGAAGGCCTAGATGTCGTGAAACGACGGGAAATTTGAAGCCTGGGACGAAAAAGCCCGATTCCCAACAGGATGATAAAGCCTGAATCCAATCAGGACGAAAAAGCCTGAAGCCCCTTTCATGGGCTTCAGGCTTTTGTCGTTCGGCGGGCAGCAACAAAGATCTTAGAGCAGGAAGATCGCCGCGACCGTCGTCACGGCGAGTCCGATCAGCACCGGCTTCAAATTGCGGCGCGCGAGCTCGAACGGGCTGACGCCGCAAATCGCCGCCGCCGGAATGAGCGCCCACGGCACCAGCGTGCCGCCGCCGACCCAGATGGCCGCGATCTGCCCCAGCGCGGTCAGCGTGTCGGTTCCCGAACCGATCGCCGTGCCGAACAGATGGGCGATCGAGCCGGCCAGCGAGATGCCGGAGAACCCGGAGCCGTCGAGGCCGGTTATGGCGCCGGCCGCCGTCAGCGTCACGGCTGCGACGGTTCCGTTGACCGGTACGGCGTGGGCCAGCGCGACGCCCAGATCGTTGACGATGCCGTGGGAGCCGGCGGGGAGGGCGGCTTCGCCGAACAAGGACGGCAGGGCGGAGTCGCCGAGGTAGAAGAATGCCGCGATCGGGATGACCGGACCGAACACCTTGAAGCCGAACAGAAAGCCGTCCACGATGTAGGCGGTCGATTTCTCCAGTCCCGCGCCGCGGTGGGCAAGCATGGACAGAACGACCGTGATCAAGGCTGCGGTTCCTCCGATGAGAGCGGTCGCGTCCCCTCCCTGCAGCTTGAGGGCGAACATGACCGCGACGTCGGCGGCGAACAGGAGCGGGATGAGGACGGCGAGCGCTCTCTTGGCGCCGATGCCAAGGCCGGCGGACTGCGGTGACGGCCGGTCATGCGCATCGCTGCCGAAAATCGAACCTGCGGAGCCGGAGCCGACAAGACCGTCGCGCCAGGCGCCGGACTTCTGGTCGCGTCTCATGAACCAATAGGCCGTTACAGTCGTGACGACGCCCATGACGATGACGAGCGGCACGCTCGCTTCCATGACCTGGGACACCGGCAGGCCGGCCGCGTCCGCCGTCAGCTTGGGAGCGCCCTGGATGATGTAATCTCCCGACAACGCGATGCCGTGGCCGAACAGGTTCATCGCCATGGCAGCCCCGAGAGCCGGAAGTCCAACCCGCAGGGCGACCGGCAGCAGGACGGCTCCGATCAGCGCGACGGCTGGAGAAGGCCAGAAGAAGAACGATACGACCATCATGATGAGGCCGATTCCCCAGAAGGCCATTCCCTGAGAGCGGATCAGTCCCGTGAACGGCCGGATCATCACCTCGTTCACGCCGGTTTCCATGAGCAGCCGGCTCATGGCGACGATGATGGAAATAATGAGGATGGTTCCGGACAGTTCCTTGATCGCATAAATAAGGCTGTTGAACGTTCCGCTGACCGCGCCGCTCAGCGTGCCGCTCGCCAGCAAGCCGATGATGCCGATGCCGAGCACGCAGACGACCGTCGTATCGCGGCGCATCGCCATGAAGGCGACGATGACGCCGATCAGCAGCAGGTAAACCCAATGGATGGCTGTGAGCGTGAGCTCCATGAATCCGTCTTCCTCTCCCGACAGGATGTCTGTCTATGACATCCTATGCGGAAGCGGAACTGGGCGTTCATCCGGGCTGCGCGTTCAATTTTTCGCTGACAGGGAAGTCTCCAGCCTGTAGGTACCATCCGCCGCCTCGAGGATGAAGCGGCTTGGTTCGCCCGGGCTGAACAGCAGCAGGCGGTGCATCGCTCTCGTGCAAGCCGTGTAGAACAGCTTGCGCAGCCGTTCTTCTCCGTACGCTTCGGCCGAAGCGTCATGGATGAGCACGGAGTCGAATTCGACGCCCTTGGCCAGATAAGCGGGAATGACCATAAGGCCGCTCTGGAATGTGGCGGTATCCTTCGTGACGAGGCGCAGCTCCTCCAAGCCCGGATAGGAGCGCAGCGCTTCCCACGCCGCCTTGCTTTCGGCCGCCGTTTTGCAGATGACCGCCGCGGAGCCGGACCCGGCTTGCCTCAGCTCCAGCAGGCTGGCGGCAAGAAGGCGGTCCCGCTCGGCCATGCCGGCGGAGGCGAGCACCTCGGGCAGCTCCCCGGGACGGTCGAATGGAATGATGGCATCGCCCCCCGGAAGCATCGAGCGGGTGAACTCGACGATCGGACGGGTAGAGCGGTAGCTACGGCTGAGCAATATCGTTTCCGTTTCCTCGGCCCCGTATAGACCGGCCAGCAGGGCATTGCCTTCGAGTTCTGTGGAGTGGGCGAAGATGGCTTGGTTGAAGTCGCCGAGCGCCGTCATCTTCGCGAATGGAAACAGCCGTTTCAGGAACTGGAACTGGAACGGGGAGTAGTCCTGGGCTTCGTCGACGAGCACGTACCGGATGCCGGTATTGGTGCGGAAGCCCTGGACCAGCTCCGTCAGATAAAGCATGGGCGAGGCGTCCTCGTAGGGAAGACAGCGTTCGGCAAGCCGTTCGCGAGTGAAGCGGCATACATCCGCCCAGGACGGCGGCAGGCCGGGTCCGGCGGCATCTTCCCGGAACAGCTGCAGATAAAGGTTGTGCATGTCGATCCACGCCAGCCTTGCGGCCATCCGGCGCAGCGGCTTGAAAGCCTCGCGGACGAGCTGCTCCCGCAGCAGCCTTTCCTCCAGCGCGCTCTCGTCAAGCTCCCCGCCGCTCTTTCCCCGCTGCTTGCGCATTTGATTGTAGATGCTCTGATAACGGTCATTGTCGAGATATTCGATTTCGTTGCGCACCCATTCCTCGGCGCATTCCTCCTGCTCCAGCCTAGCCAGCTCCTCCAGGAGCCAGTCGCGCAGCAGCTCGATGCGGTTCGGCAGCCGGATATGGGGCTCGCAGCCGTAGAAGCGGGTGCCGATGTCTTCGCGGCTGATGAGCAGCTTGCCCCTGAACTTGAAGCCGCGGAATTTCATGCCGGACTGAAGCAGGCTGTCCGCGAACGATTGAATCGATTCCAGGAAGCCCGCGGAGTTTTTGTAGCGGATGGCCTCGAGGCGCAGGCTGCGCCGGGCGGCGTCGCCGGAATCGTCCAATATCGCTTCGAGCTGGTCATTGATGTCCTCGATGTCGTACCGGCGGCCCAGACGCGACTCCACATACTGCTGGAATGTCGTTTGCCGGATATTCTCCTCGCCGAGCTCAGGCAGCACCGAGGAAATATAGCTGTTGAACATCGGATTGGGGGAGAACAGCACCATCTGGTCCGCGCCGATCCGCGTGCGGTGCTTATACAGCAGGTATGCCACCCGCTGCAGAGCGGCGGATGTCTTGCCGCTGCCGGCGGCGCCCTGGACGATCAGCAGCCTGGAGAGGTCGTTGCGGATGATGGCGTTCTGCTCCCGCTGGATCGTCCCGACGATGGACTGCATCTGGGAGGTCGAGCTGCGGCTGAGAGCTTCCTGCAGCAGCTCGTCGCCGATGGTCATCCCTGTGTCGAACATGGCCTTGATGACGCCGTCGCGAATGGTGAACTGCCGCTTCAGCGTCATTTCGCCTTCGATGAGCCCCCCAGGGGTGTCGTAGGAAGCGGGCCCGGGTCCGTAATCGTAATAAAGGCTGGCTACAGGCGTTCTCCAATCGTAGACGAGGAAGCTCTCCCCGTCTTCGGTGAGGAAGGAGGCGGTGCCGATATAGACCGGATCGGTGCTGCCGCCGGCTTCATTTTCTTGAAAATCGATGCGGCCGAAATAGGGAGACGGCAGCAGGCGGCGCATTTTCGTCAAACCTTCCCGCAGATGGCGGTGGCTGCGCTCGCGCTCGGAGAGGATTTCCGCCTGCTGCTTCATGCTTATCGCCGTCTCCAGCCGATCGTCGCCGGCCGTCAGGTTGACGGTCACATCATCCCAGAAGTCGGCGCGGATATCGACGACCTGCGTTTTGAGATCCGATACGAGCGGCTCGTCGCGAGCGATCCTCGTCTGCAGCTCCCCGCGCACGGCATCGACGCGGTCCTGCTCCTGCTTCCATACCTCGCGGTTTGCCATGGGGCACTTCCTTTCCTTGGTTCGTATTCACCGGCTGTCAGCCTGCCGAAAAAAAGATTGACGGCAGGGGAGAAGGGGTGTATAATACGATTGAGATAAATGTGATTTAGCTCATTTCTTTTGACCATCTAATGGATCATATCATTTATTGGCTTCTATTTCAATATACACAGGTCGGATCCCTTGATCCGGCCTTTATTTATGTTCGCCCTTGATTATGATTCTCCTCCGTCCTGCTCGGGAATATAACGGCCTTCCTTCGGATATGTATGAGCGAGAATGGAGGGGGGATGGACGGTGATCCGGTTCAATTCGGTCTGGATAACGACCCCCGCTCAGGCTGAGCGCTACGGCCGTCAGCTGGAGCTTCCGGCAGGCAGGCAAGATGAGGACTTCCCGCGGATGCGTCTGCTGCTCTCCCGCAAGCTCATTCCTTTTATCGCCTACGGGCAGCTCACGCTTGGTGACAAGGAAGCGGCCTTCGAGCCGCTCAACCCGACCTTCTCCTCCGTGGCGGTGTATCAGTTCTACAACCTGAACAGGCGTCTTGCTTTCAGCTATGAATACAGCGACCTGATCGTGAGGAAATTTCCGCAGCCGGTGCCGAATCCGCTTCCCGTCTATGGAGACTGGGTATCGATCGCCAGCCGCTCCAGCAGCGTGGAATACTGGCTGGCATCCTCCAGTCCCGGCGCTCAGCTGTACCCTTGGCTGGTCAAGAGCGGAAAAAAACGGTAACTCCGATTCAACGGCGTCCTCCTGGAGTAAGTACTGGGTAGAATGTAAGCGGGAGGAAGGCGAAGACGATGACGATCCAGATCAATTCCACGCTGCTCGAGACGGTCCAGGGAGACATTGCCCGCATAGAAGCCGATATCATTGTCAATGCCGCCAATGCCAGCCTTTCCGGCGGCGCGGGCGTAGACGGGGCGATCATGCAGGCTGGCGGCATCGCCATACACGACGAGCTGATGCTGATCCGCAACGACAAGGGAGGCTGCTCCACCGGAGACGCGGTCATTACGACGGCGGGCAAGCTTCCGGCAGCCTATGTCATCCATGCGGTCGGACCGGTCTGGCAGGGCGGCGGCCACGGAGAGAAGCGTCTGCTCGCCAGCTGTTACCGCAGAGCGCTGGAGATCGCCGACGCCAGCAAGGCTTCCAGCATCGCTTTTCCGGCCATCAGCACCGGCATTTACGGATATCCCAAGGAAGAAGCGGCGGCGATCGCTTTTGCCGAGGTGAAGGCATATATCAAGAGGCGCGAGGACACTTCCATCAAAAGAATCACGTTCGTCTGCAAGGATGAGGAAAATTGCCGTTGTTACGGCATGCAGATGAAGCAGGCCTATCTGGCCTCCGGCTAGGCCTGCTTCTGGACCGGCATCCGTATAGACGGGTGCCGGTTTTTTGATTTTCTGTCCTTGCCCGATCGGGCTTGGCCGCCGCATTGCCGAATTCCTCCAAGCTGCTCCGGCCACTTATCCGATATAATGGCAGTATGAGCTGACAAAGGGGTGGATCCGTGCTTTATTATTTCGCGGCTCTTACAGCCGCAGGGGCGGCAGCCTGGCTGGCGCGGCCGCAGGAAGCGGTCAACCGCTGGGCTGCCATCTTCATGCTGACGGCGGCTTCGGGAGGCTTGACGGAGCAGCTTCGGCAGCGGGGACTGTCAGGCTTCGCGGAGGCTGCCGGATTGTTCAATGCATGCCTGACTCCTTACGCGGTCCTCATTTTCTACCTGCTGTATGGCGGCTTCCTGCCGTCAAGCAGGCAGCGGACGGCCGCCAAGCTGCTGCTGCTGGCGCCGCCGGCTGCATCTGCCGCCGGCGCTTGGCTGCTGGCGCCCGCACATGCCCCGAACTACGGCATGCTGCTGGTATGGGCGGGGCCCTATTACGCCGCAGCCTGCGCATGCCTCCTCGTGTCGCTGCACAGGGAGCGGCATGCCGCCAGCCGCAGGAGCAGACTGGCCTTGACGGCCGTCATGGTGCCGACGCTTCTCGGAGTCCTGGGCTTTATCAACGTCGGCCGCGCGCTGCGGCCCCAGTACGATTTCTTTCCCTATGTGGCCATGTTCATCGCCTATTCGATGGGAGCCGCTCTGGTCGCCATTTTTCTTTACGGCGTTCTTGGCATCAGGCTCCGCGTAGAGCGCGATCCCGTCGAGAGCGCGATGCGGACGGCAGGCATGGGCGCCTCGATGCTGAGCCATTCCCTGAAAAACGAAATCGGCAAAATCAAGATCGGAGCCGAGCTGCTCGATCGGGAGCTGAACATGGCGGAGCCTCGGCTCGCGGCGGAGGGCAGCGCGGCAGAAAGCCTGGAGCTGATCCGGGATTCCGCCGATCGGATGCTGGATGCGGTGACGAGAATTCACGGCCAGACGAGGGAGATGGATTGGCGGGAGCAGCATTGCCGCCTGGACGAGCTGCTGCTGCGTTCCGTTGCCCGATGCAGCGCCGCCGCCGCTCTCCGCGGCGTCTCGCTCGCTGCAGGCGATATCCGTTCTGCTGCGCATGTGAGCTGCGATCCGTTCCATCTCGAGGAAGCGCTCGTGAACGTCATCTCCAACGGAGTCGAAGCGGCTGGTCCGGGAGGGACCGTCTCGGCAAGCCTGCTGCGGGAGCGGAGAAAGCTTGTCGTTCGGATCGCCGACGACGGCCCCGGCATCGCCGCCGTCCATCTGCCCTATCTGTTCCTGCCCTTCTACAGCACGAAGCAGGGAAGGAGCAATTATGGAATCGGCTTGTCGTATGTGTACCAGGTCATGAAGCGGGCCGGAGGCAGGGTCCGCGTCAGCACAGTCGAAGGAACCGGAACGACGCTCGAGCTGACGATGGCGCCAAGCCGTATGCCGGATGGAAAAAGGGAGGCTGGACCAAGGAATGGGAAATGAGCATGACAATCGGCTGATCCGGATCTTGATGGTGGAAGACGACCCGGACTGGATCCGCGCGATGAGCCGCTTTCTGAGCGCCGAGCCGGATATGCTCCTGGCAGCTTCCGCGCGTGGGCCGGAAGAGGCCCTTAAGGTGGCCGCCGCCTTGGAATATGATGTCGTCCTGATGGACATCCAGCTCGGCGAAGGTGTCCGGGACGGAATAAGAGCAGCCGCCGACCTGCTGGAGCTGCGGAATTCGCCGATCATCATGCTGACCTCCGTAGGCGAGGAGTCGGCGATGACCCGGGCATTCGGTTCCGGCGCGGTGCAGTACATCGAGAAGACGGACTACCGGGAGCTGCCGGCCGCGATCCGCAAGGCCGTCCATCAGCCGGCGCCCATGCAGGCGCTGCTGAAGGAATTCCGCAGGCTCAAGCGTGAGGAGCAGCTTCAGCCGCTGACTCCATCCGAGCGGGAGGTGTATGAGCTGATCGAGAGCGGCACGACTCAGGCCGAGATCGGCAGAAGGCTCTACAAGAGCGAGAGCACGCTGAAAAACCAGGTGAACCGGATCCTCAAGAAGCTCGGCGCGCGCAGCAGCCGCGAAGCGGTGCGCAAAATCAAGAGAGGGGACGGGGACGGCGCCGGAAGCGAGCGGGATTGAGCCGGACGCGGCGGCATATGCATGGCAAAGAGGGCCTACGCAATGTAGGCCCTCTTTGCCGTTCCCTCCTCTTCTTTTGAGGCCTGATGCTGTCTGCGCAGCCGCGGTACGATAGAAGCATCAGGAAAAGGCGATGAAAGGGAGGGCTGTGCAATGAAACGATCGATCGCGCTTGTTGACGGAAGCTGCGCGCTTTGCGGAGCGTTGACGCGATTCGCCGCCAATCGGGATCCGGAGGACAGGCTGCGGTTCGCTGCGCTGCAATCCGAGGCGGCTCGCGTCATTCTGGAGCGGCACGGGCAGCCGGCGGCGGCACGGAACAGCTTCGTCCTGGTGACGGAGGAGAGAGCATACACGAAAGGAACGGCTGCCATGCTCCTGCTGTCCATGCTCCGAGGCGGCCGGGTGCCCGCCGCCCTTTTGCAGGCGCTGCCTTCCGGCATCCGGGATGCCGGCTATGACGCACTGGCCAAGCTCCGGCATCGGCTGGCGCCGCAAGGAAGCTGCAGCCTGCTGGATGCGGAACGAATCCGCGGCAAGCAGGTGGAAAGCGCCGAAGAGGCTCTCCGGCTGCTGGATGAGCCGGAGGAGGCGGGAAAATGAGCCGGTCCGGGGGCAGCCATGTTAAGGGGAAGGAATCTCTCCCGCCGATCTACGTTGAAATGAAGATGCGCTGCGGCATTGAGGAGCTTTGGCGGCTGACCCAGCAGCCCAAGCTTCATGAACGCTGGGATCTTCGGTTTACGTCCATCGATTTTCTGCCGCAAGCGGAGGGACGGACAGGAAGGCTGTTCCGCTACCGGACGCGGATCGGCTTCGGAGCGGCTGTCGAAGGCTTCGGGGAAACGAAGACGCGGCCGGACGCCGCAGCCGGCCGGAGGATGTCGACGTTACGGTTCTCCTCCTCCCAAAAATGGGTCTTGCTCCGGTCTGGAGCGGGTTACTGGCAGTATGAGCAGACGGAGGAAGGGCTGCGGTTCATGACCCGCTACACGTACTCGACCCGGTTTGGAATCGCCGGGAAGCTGGCGGACCGATATTTGTTCCGGCCGCTAATGGGGTGGGCGACAGCGTGGAGCTTCGATCGGCTCCGGATGTGGGCCGAGAAGGGGTGGCAGCCGGAGCTGGTCATCGCCATGGCAGCCATTCATCTGTTGTCTATAACCGCTCTTGCGGGCATGTGGCTCTACGAAGGTATCGTGCCGAAGCTGCTCCACGACTCCGGCACGGAGCTCGGCATGCTGGCGGGGATTGGTTTGGCATCGCCGGAGCAAACGTCCGCCCTGCACCTGCTCGGCTGGGCGGAAGCTGCCGCAGCCGTCCTTTTAGCGGTCTGCAGGCATTCCCGAGCGGTCATCGCCATCCAGGCCGCCTGCATGCTGCTGCTGTCCGCATGCGGAGCCGCGCTCCGTCCGGAGCTGTTGTCCGAGCCGTTCAACCCGCTGACGACAACGGTTCCGCTGCTCGTGCTGTCGGCGGCTGCGGCGATTGCGGTCCCATATTGCCCCCGGGCTTCGAGATGCCTGCGCAAGCAGCCGAGGGCAGAAGAGAAACGGAGTCTAGGAATAGGAAGGAGACCGACGTCATGAACAGGTTCCAAGATGCCGGCCGGAATGCCGGCAAGTCGATCTACGAGCTTGCGCTCGGAAAGGAGTTCGGCAAGCTGCATCCCCGAGTCCGGGAGCGCTTCTCCTTGCACAGCGGCTCCGCCGCCGCGGCAGTCGGCAGCGGCTGCATGGATGTCGTCTGGCACAACCGGCTGGCCAAGCTTCCGCTCCATATCGGCACCCGGCGCCATATCCTGTTTCCGGAGAGCGGTGCGGCCGTTCCGTTCACGGTGGAAAATTACAGCTACAAGGACCGGTTCGGGAGGGAGACCGTCACCTGGATCCGCACCTTCCGCTTCCCGAAGCGGATCCGCCGCTTCGATGCGACGATGGTTTTCAGCCGCAGCCGGGGCTGCATCGTCGACTATCTCGGGAACAGGCAGCATCTGGCGGTCGATCTGGAGATCGAGCCGACAGCGGCCGGCGGCATCCGGCTGCGCTCGGGTGCGCAGAGGTTCTACGAGGGCTGGGCGGGATTCCGCTTTCCGGATGCATTTACCGGCCGAGCGGATGTAGAGGAATGGTTCGACGACGAGGCGGGTCTGTTCCGGATCCGTGTCGGGGTGAAAAGCCCGCTTTTGGGCGATGTGTTCCGCTACGAGGGCCGTTTCGAGAACAGGATGGAACGGGCCGCAGCCGCCGTGCCTCCGCATGCGCTTCCGATCCGCACGGAGCGCCGGGAATGAAACAGCCCCCGGATGCGGGGCATCCGGGGGCTGTTTAGGGTCATCTGACGGCTGTTAGAGTCTTTCGATGGCTGTTAAGGGGCATCCGACGCAGTTAAGACATCGCGGAGGCTGATCGCCAGCTGTCCTTCAAGAGGCTTGGAGCGCGCTGGGTGCGGGAGTAGACAGCCTTCCCGTACCGGCGTGAGGCGCCGTAGGGCTCGGAGCCTGCGCAGCGACCCCCGCCCCCTTGCGCAGCGGCGGCATGGCGGCGGCAAGCCGGTTCAGCTCGGCCGCGATCGACGCGGTCGAGATCGCCGGCGATCCGGCATTGACCCGAGGCAGAAGCATCGCGTCGGAGTTGCGGCTTGCGAGCCCGGGAGCGGTCGTGAAGGCGTATTTGATTTCTTGCGCGCGCAGCAGGGAAACCGCCTCGGGTGTATGCAGGCCGTAAGGATAAGCGAACGAATCCACCGGATGGGAGTTGAGCGGCCGCAGGGCGGACAGGCATTTGATCGTGTCGGCTGTAATTCGGGCCCGATAATCGGCATCGCTTTCGAGCCTGCCGGCACGGAGAATGCGGCCCGTGAGCAAGTCATGGCGGCGGTCGATTTTGACATGCAGCGCGTCGGAGTGCGCCTGGACCT
Organism: Paenibacillus sp. RUD330; assembly: GCF_002243345.2. Lineage (NCBI taxonomy): Bacteria > Bacillati > Bacillota > Bacilli > Caryophanales > Paenibacillaceae > Paenibacillus > Paenibacillus sp. RUD330. The sequence continues at coordinate 2,960,418 of NZ_CP022655.2, read as the reverse complement.
CCATCACGGGATCGTCGGATTCCATCTTCGCTATCTCCGCGGGCGTCATATGCGGCGTGTAGACGAGAGCCGAAGGGCTGAAATCGCCGGTAACGACAAAGCAGGCTCCGCTTAGGCCGCGCTGCTTCAGAATGGGATAGGCATAACGGTAAAAGCTCTCGTAGCCGTCGTCGAACGTAATGAGCAGCGAGCCTTGCGGCACATCTTGCTTGCCCTGCATGAACATGCGGAACTGCTGCAGCGAGATGATCCGGTAGCCGATCTTGCGGAGACCGTCGAGCTCGGAGGCGAACTGCCCCGGCGTGATCGAGTCGGCTCCGGCTGCGGCCGGCTCGATGTCATGGTACATGAGCACGCCTACTTTGCCTTGGAACGAAGCCGGCACGGATGCCGGAACCGGAATTATGGGGACCGGAGCGGCGCCTCCGTTGGGCGAACGGCCTCCCTTATGCTTGCTTCGGGCAGGCTGTTGGCTCCAGCCTTTGGATGAGGGGAGCTGCGCGGCGGAGGTATGTCCGGCAAGGGGCTTGCCGACGACGCCGCGGTACAGCATGAGGCCAAGCAAGGCTGCAGCTGCCAGCAGGGCGGCAGCGCTTGCCGCCGCAGGAACTTTCCATTTCATATCGTCTGCCTTCTTTCGCATCCGTGTCGTAACGGAGCGTACCATCCCAAGCTTAAGGAAAGCTGAAAATCGGGCGGCGATCACGCTTCAGCGCTTGTCCGCCTTCCGGGAGACGAGCTGGACGAGATCGAGCAGCAGCAGCGGCAGGCTCGTCGCTTCCGGGTAAGCCAGGTAACGCGGCTCCCAGACGGGGTCGAACTTCTCCTTGTAGCGGCGCAGCCCCTGGAATCCGTACCAGTGCCCACCGTACTGGAAGACGAGCCGGGCGAGCTTCTCCTCGCGGAAGGATTTGCTGCTGCCGCCGACGCTCGCAAGCGGAGCCATGCCGAGATTGAAGCGGTCGAAGCCTGCGGCCTTGCACCATTCCAGCAGACGGATGAACAGCAGGTCCATCACCCCGTTGGGGGCTCCGGGCAGATGCCTCATCAGATCGACCGACATCGTCCTGCCGCCGTCCTCCGACGGGGCGAGCGAGGCGAAGGCGGCCGTCCTGCCGTCCGGGCCGCTGATCAGCGCAATCGGAAAACGCTGCAAATAATCGTCCTTGAACCAGCCGAGCGAGAAGCCCTTCTCGCGGCGGCCGCCAAGCCAGGCGTCGGACACCGTCCGGAGCTCGTCCATGAGCTCGCGGCTGTGCGGAGGCGCGGCCATGCGGAAGCTGAAGCCGTCCCGGTCGAAGCGGTTGCGGACGCTGCGCAGGGCGGCCTGGCTTTTGCCTGCAAGCGTGAAGGCGGCAGGATCGGCGAACGCTTCTTCCCCTAGCTTGAAAAACCGCAAGCCGTTCTCGTGGTAGACGGGGAGATAGTCCGGACTTGCCTGGTAAAAGACCGGCGTCATCGCATACCGGTCGGCGTACGTCTGGAATTCCTGCACGGCCCGGCTCGCAAGCTCCATCGGACCGAGCGGATCTCCGAGAGCGACCAGCCTGCCGCGGATCCGGGCATAGGGAATAAGGGCTGCGCCGTCCGCCGCCCAGAACAGGCTTTTGTCGCCTGTATACAGAATCGGAGTGAGAGGATTGCCCTGCTTGCCTCCGACGAAGGTGCGAAGCTTCTCAAGGTCCCGCTCGTCCGGCGCGGAGCCCGGCGGCCGTCCGGGACGCAGCAGCATGAGGGCGGCGAGGAAGATCCAGGCTCCGGCAAGTCCCAGGGCGGCGCCTGCCGCATGCTCGCCGGATGACAGGAGCAGGCTGCGGTCGAACGAGCGCGGGAGATGATGCAGGAATCCTTTGCCGGAATGGTCGGCGACAAAGCTGTACAGGAACGCCACGACAGCGGATATGCCCAGCATGGCTCCGAGCCGGCCGGCCCCGAGCGGCGCGCTCCGGCGATAGAAGCGCGAACGGGAAATCCACAGCAGCAAGGCGACGAGGAGCAGGAAGACGGCTTCCTCGTAGTCGAACGCCTTGGCGAAGGTGAAGACTGCGCCAGCGACGAGCAGGACGAGGACGGCGATGTAGGCCCGCTTCACCTTGAGAGAAATTCCCCTCGACAGCATGACGAGCACGATTCCGATCATGACGGAAAGATGATGGGAAATGTGCATGACCGGCAAAGTGAGCAGCCCTTCGGTCAGCTCCAGCCTGCCCAGCAAGCCCGGCGTCGCCGCGGACAGCAGCAGCACCGCTCCGGCCGCGAGCACGAGCTTGGATAGAGCCCAGACGCCGATATCTCCGATATAAGCGTTCTGTCCGGGCCAGGACCAGAATCGCTGCCAGGCGTTGAATGCGTTCTGCAGCTTCTCGTTCTCAGGCACGGGATCGCGTCTGCGCCGGGGAATGAGCTCGATTGCGGCCAGGATGAGGCCGATGATCCATGGAATCAGATAATAGAAGATGCGGAACAGCAGAAGGATGGCCAGCGCCCGGTTGGCATGGCCGCCGTACAGCTGCAGTCCCAGCACGGCGATGAGGTCGAAGGCGCCTGCGCCTCCCGGCGCCATGCTCACAAGGCCGGCCACTGCGGCCGCGACATAGATGCCGAGCACCGTATCGGCAGGCAGCTCCGGCAGCATGATGTCCGCCGCGAGCGTGAATACGGCCGCCGCCGACAGCCATTCCAGCAGCGACGCGCCGAGGCTTGCCGTTATGACGCGCCAGGGCAGCTGGCTTTCCCCCCTGTTGAACCAGCGGGCGTACAGCTTGGAGCGCTGCATGGCCAGAAACAGCGGCACGTACAGCGCCATGCCCCAGACGGCCGGGTACAGCCAAGGATGCGCATCGAACAGCTTGGAGGCATGGAGGAGGCCGAAAGCGTCTCCCCAGGCCATGATGGACAAGCCGGCGATCATGACCGGCGACAGGAAGACGACGGCTTTGGCCGCCGTCTGCACCGGCACGCCCTCGCCCCGGTAGAGCAGCGCCCTGAGGCCGGCTCCGGTGAATCCGGCGAAGCCGAGCACGTTGTTGGACGTATTGGCGATCCATCCGAAGCGGAAGGTCGTCCACCGGCCGATCTCGAGCCGGAAATGGCGGCGGACGACAAAGTCGTAGCCGCTCATGGCAGCCGCGGCCGCAAGGCCTGCCGCCAGCAGCAGCAGCATGTCCCGATCCGGCAGACGCCGCAGCTCGCGGAGCATCGTGCCGGCGGACATGTCATGGAACAGATGCCTGCCTTCGAAGAAGACGAGTCCGATGACGAATACGGGCAGCAGCAGCCGCAGCGCCTTGATCCGATAGATCGGCTCAAGCGCCTTGAGAGCCTTCATCCATGGACGGGATTCGGCCTTGCCGCTTTCCTGTTCTTCCTCGCAGGCTTTATTTTCGTCGGTCGGGTTGGATGGATGGGATGGATTCATTTGCGATTGTCCGCCTTTCCCTGAATATACCGGATGACTTCCTGTCCTTCGTATGTTAACACACCCTTCCCGCCATTTCTTCCGTCCGTCGCCGCTTCGGGGGCAAATGCGCTGGAAATCCGGGACAAGGTTAAGTATGATAAGGTCATGAACGACGAGGGGGAAGCAGCAAGTGAAGTGGGAAATCATCCATGCCGAGATGACGGTCGCCGAAGACGGCGGTTATGTCGGACAAGTTCAATTCAAGATCGAAGGACATAAGAAGGCCTACGAAATCGCGCTGCAGAGCAACAAGAGAGGCAAGGACTGGGCATACGGCTTGTTCTTCAAGGACGAGGCAGGGCCGGAAACGGAGATCGAGGCGGTGGAGGAGGAGCTCGAGGACAACGACGAGTTCTACGACGCCTTGATCGCCGCCGCCAAGGACGCGCTCAAGCAAGACTGAACGGAAGCAACTGAAAACCCGCATGCGAGGGAGAATCCGCATGCGGGTTTTTGCGCTCTGTTCCTTATCCTTTCCGATTTTTTGCATCGCCGGGAAGGAGGGCGGGAGGAGAGCCGATGAAAAGAGATAATGGCGCTGTTCCAAAATGGGAAATTATGCGAGAATCAGTGAACAACGAATTGCTGGAGGCCGTTCTCCCTCCGCCCGGAACTAGCCCAGCTCCTTGCTCATCCTGACATGCGGAATTCCTGCATCGAGGAAGATATCGGGCGACACCGGCTTGTACCCGAGCTTGGCGTAGAACGGCTCCGCCTGGCATTGGGCGTCAAGCACGGCGCGGCCGTACCCGGCCTCCCGAGCGGCTTGCTCCATCGCCTGCACGATGGCGGAGCCGGCGCCGCGGCCGCGCATGGAGGCCAGGACTGCGATCCGCTGCAGCTTGGCGCTGTTGCCCTCGAACGACTTGACCCGGCCCGTTCCGACCGGCGCGGCGTCGTCGCTCAGGAGAACGTGGATGCACGATTCCGGAGACTCGTCGTAACGGTCGAGCTCTTCTTCGATGGAAACTCCCTGCTCCCGGACGAACACTTCCCTGCGGATGTGGAGGCATTGCTCCAGCTGTTCTTTACTTTGGACTATGGTTGCAGACAACATTCGTCATCATCCCTTCCGCTGATCGCTTCCGGTGTATTGTAGCAAATCGGCGCCGGCAACCGCAATCATGAGGGCGACAACAAGGAGGGCTCCAACATGGATAGATTTCGAACGATCGCCATCAGCGACATTCACGGCTGCAGCCGGGAGCTTGGAGAGCTTCTGCAGAAAACCGGTTATCGCCCTGGCGAGGACAGGCTGATCCTGCTCGGCGATTATGTGGACCGAGGACCGGACAGCTGCGGCGCCATCAACGCCGTCATGGCTCTGCTGCGGGAAGGCGGAGGCCGGGCGACCGCGCTGAGAGGCAATCATGACCAGCGCTTCCTGCAATGCCTGCGCCATCCCGAGCCCGAGCTGCTCGACAAGTTTCTCGGTCAAGGGGGGCACGAAACGCTGCGGAGCTACGCTCGCGCAGCCGGCATGGAATACCGCGGGGCTGCAGACGCCTCCGACATGCTCCGGCTTATCCGCACCGAATTCAAGGAGCATGTCGAGCTGCTGGACAGCCTGGAGCTGCATGCGGAGGATGAAGCCTACATTTATGTCCATGCGGGAATCGATCCGGCTGCCGGGGCGAGCTGGAAGGACCAGCCCAGAGAGCTGTTCATGTGGATAAGGGAGCCGTTCCACCACGCTCCGGTGACGGCGGGCAAAACCGTCGTCTTCGGCCATACGCGGACGATCAAATTCCAGAAGGGGCCGTCGGTCTGGTTCGGCGGAGACAAGATCGGAATCGACGGCGGCTGCGCGGCGGGAGGCCGTCTCAACGCCCTGCTGATCGACGCCGCCGGCGGCGTAAGCGAGGATGCCGTCATCGCTGGAGAATTCCCGTCAGGCTGCTGAGGCATGCGGCCGTTCCGCTGGAGACGCTTGCTTCATTTGTATCTTCCCAAGGGTATAGGTAGCTATAGAACGAATTGCTTAGGAGGAGACAGCATGAAACATCTCAAGCCATCCCAGCTGGACTTTCTGAAGAACAGCCTGCTGCAGGAGAAGAAGGAGCTGGAGGCCCACTTCGACCTCAATCGGGAAACCGATCTGGAGGGAGCGCCTCTGGCCGCGTCGGACTCCGACGGAGAGCTGTCCAGCTACGACAATCATCCGGCCGATTCCGGGACCGTGACGTTCGAGAAGGAGCGCGACATGGCGCTCGATGAAAAGCTGGGCAAGAAGCTCGCCCAAGTGAACCGCGCGCTGAGCTTGATGGAGGAAGGCAGGTACGGCCTGGACGCTTCCACCGGAGAGCCGATTCCTTACGAGCGGCTCGAAGCGATCCCCTCGACCCGGCATACGGTCGACAACGTGCCTCATCAGGAGATGGGGGACTACCGTCCCGTCGAAGAAGAGGTCATGACGCTGCCGCCGACGGGAGCGGGCGAGAGCAGGCAAGCCCATGCCGGCCGCTTCGACGACGCGGATGCATGGAAGACGCTGGAGGAATACGGCAACGCCTCCGACACGGTCGCCGCCCAGCCGGAAGGCGCCGAGGCCGCGAATGAAATGGAGAAGCTCCGCTAGGCGAAGCGTTCCTGGCGCTGCCATTGCCATATCTAAGAAATCGGACCGTTCCGCGGTCCGGTTTTTTTTCGGATTGATACCGGGAGGGAGAGACGGAATGGATCCATTATTCGGGCAAATCGCGCTCAAGCTGCTGATCGCCCTGGTCAGCCTCATGATCATGACCAAAGTGCTGGGCAAAAAGGAGATCTCGCAGCTGACCGCATTCGACTTCGTTTCTTCGCTTATGCTGAGCGAGCTGGTCGGCAATACGATCTACGACAAGGAGGTCGGCTACGGCCATCTCGTGTTCGCCTTGGCAGTCTGGACGCTGCTGTCCTACGGCACGGAGAAGCTGCTGAACCGGATTCCATGGCTGGCCAGGCGGGTGACGGGCTCGCCGGATCTGGTCATCCGGGAAGGAATCATCGACCGGGCGGCGATGAAGAGGAACAATCTGGACTTCGGCCAGCTGAGCATGCTGCTGCGCGAGAACGGCGTTTTTTCCGTGCGCGATGTCGCCTACGCGCTGTTCGAGACGAACGGCAGCATCAGCGTCCTGAGCAAGCCGGCCGCAGGCGGCCATCAACAGGAGGAGACGCCGGACAGCCCATCCTTGCCGGAGAGCGTGATCGAGGACGGAGACATCGTCGACAGGGCGCTGGAGCGGCTGGGCAGGGACCGCCGTTGGCTGCTCGGATTGCTCGCGCATATCGGCATCGGCGATGAAAGGGAAATCCTCTATGCGGAATGGTCGGACGCCAGCGGCTTGTTCTATCAGCTTCAATCGCAGCGGCCTCCAGAGCCGGGAGCCAGGAAGCTTCAAAGCACGGATCGGTCGGCTGAAAAAGCCGGAGAAGACCTTGTTTGACAGAAGATTTCGGGGAAGCTTAAGATGGGTAGGAATGAATTGGTTTAGAAGTAAAATAAGGAGGGGGAGCCTTGTTCAAGCTGTTTCGGCTGCTGAAGCCATTCCGGCTCCAGATTGCGGCCGTATTGGCGCTCGTCTTTTGCCAATCGTTGTCCGACCTGTATCTTCCGACGCTGCTGTCGGACATCGTGGACAAGGGCATTTTGAAGGGCGACGTGCCTTACATCTGGAAAATAGGCGGCTTCATGCTGCTCGTGTCCGCCGCAGGGGCGGCCTGCATCATCGCCTCCAGCTACATGTCGTCCCGCGTCGCCTCCGGCTTCGGCCGCAGCGCCCGCTCGAAGCTGTTCGGACATGCGGAGAAGTTCTCGCTGCCCGAGTTCGACCGGATCGGGACGGCTTCGATGATCAACAGGACGACGAACGACGTCAATCAGGTGCAGCAGGTCCTGATCATGATGATGAGAATGATGGTCAGCGCGCCGATGATGTGCATCGGCGGGCTGATCATGGCCTTCTCCAAGGATGCGAAGCTTTCCCTGCTCCTTGTCGCGGTCATTCCGGTCATCGGCCTTACGATCTTCGCCGTCATGCGCAAGGCGATACCGCTGTTCAGGGCGATGCAGGTCAAGCTCGACAGGCTGAACCTCGTCCTGCGCGAAGGCTTGACCGGCATCAGGGTCATCCGCTCCTTCAACCGCGAGGATTACGAGCAGGGAAGATTCGACACGGCCAGCCGCGATCTGGCCGATACGGCGCTGCGCGTCAACCGGATGATGGCGATCCTGATGCCGACGATGATGCTGATCATGAACCTGACGACCGTGCTCATCGTCTGGTTCGGAGCGAAGCGGATCGATGCGGGAGACATGAATATCGGCAGCCTGATTGCGTTCATCCAGTATGCCAGCCAGATCATGTTCTCGCTCGTCATGATGTCCATGATGTTCGCCATGGTGCCGCGCGCAGCGACGTCCGCAGCCCGGATCAACGAGATGCTGGCTATCGTTCCGACGATTACCGACGGGCAAGCCGCGAAGATATCGTCTCCAGCCTCGCCGAGCGCAGGCGCGCTCCGCGGGGAGGTTGAATTCCGCGAAGTCAGCTTCCATTATCCCGGAGCCGAACGGCCTGCGCTGGACCGGGTCAGCTTCACGGCCAGGGCGGGAGAGACGACGGCTGTCATCGGCGGAACCGGCTCCGGCAAGACGACCTTGCTGAACCTCATCATGCGGTTTTACGATGCGGGCGAGGGAGAGGTGCGGGTCGGGGGCAGGGATGTCAAAAGCTTGCCCCAGGGGGAGCTTCGCGCAGGAATCGGCCTCGTGCCGCAAAAGGCGCTGCTGTTCTCCGGCTCGGTCAGCGACAACATCCGCTACGGCAAGGAGGATGCGACGGATGCCGAAGTATCCCGTGCCGCCGAGGTCGCGCAGGCCGCCGGCTTCGTCGAAGCGATGCCGGAAGGCTTCTCGACGGCCATCGCCCAAGGCGGAGCCAACCTGTCGGGAGGGCAGAAGCAGCGGCTCTCGATCGCGAGGGCGCTTGTGCGCCGTCCCGCGCTGTATCTGTTCGACGACAGCTTCTCGGCTCTCGATGCTTCGACGGAAGCCAGGCTTCGCGCTGCCCTGGCGGAAGAGACGGGAGGGGCCGCCGTGCTGGTGGTCGCCCAGCGGGTGAGCTCCGTCATGGCTGCGGACCGCATCCTGGTGCTCGAGGAAGGGCGGCTGGCCGGCGACGGAACCCATGCGGAGCTGATGGAGTCCTGCGGCGTATACCGCGAGATCGTGGAATCCCAGCTCCGGACAGAGGAGGAATCGGCATGAGTCAGGAACGGCGGATGCCGCCGGGGCGCCATCCGGGCGCCATGCCGCGGATGGGCGGAGGGCCGGGCCCCGGTGCGATGATGCCCGGGGAGAAGCCCAAGGAATTCAAGAAAACGATGCTGCGCCTGCTGCGCTTCCTGAAGCCGTACCGGATGCGGCTGCTCCTTGTGCTGTTAAGCGCGATCGCCGCTTCGGTGTTCTCGATCGTCGGTCCCAAGCTGCTCGGGCACGGGACAGACATCATTGTGAAGGGCGTCGTGGCGAGGATGAATGGAGCCGCCGGCGCCGCGTTCGATTATGCCGGCTTGCTGCATGTGCTGGGATGGCTGGCAGGCTTGTATGTCCTCAGCTTCCTGTTCGGGTACGTCCAGCAATATCTGATGGCCGGCGTTACCCAAGGAGCGGTATATCGGCTGAGGAAGGAAGTGGACGACAAGCTGCAGAGGCTTCCTCTGCAGTTCTACGACGCCAAGTCGCACGGCGATATTCTGAGCCGGGTCGTCAACGACGTGGACAACATCAGCGGCACGCTGCAGCAGAGCTTGACGCAGCTCATCACCTCGGCCGTCACGCTGGTCGGCGTCATCGTCATGATGCTGACGATCAGCCCCTTGCTGACGCTGATCGTCTTTGTCACGCTGCCGCTCAGCTTCCTGGTCACCAAGGCGGTTGCCAAGCGGTCGCAAAAGCATTTTGCCGGCCAGCAGCGGTCGATCGGCGAGCTGAACGGCCATGTGGAGGAAATGTTCACCGGACATCGGATCGTCAAAGCCTTCGGCCGGGAGAAGGATTCGCTGGAGCGCTTCGAGGCGATCAACGGCAAGCTGTACCAATCCGCCTGGCGCGCCCAGTTCATCAGCGGCACGCTGATGCCGCTCATGTCCTTCGTCGGCAACCTGGGCTATGTGCTGATCAGCGTCGTCGGCGGTCTGATGGTGACCCGGGGCGGCGTCTCGATCGGGGATATCCAGGCGTTCATCCAATATGCGAGGCAGTTCACGATGCCGATCACGCAGCTGGCGAACATCGCCAATATCATCCAATCGACCGCGGCTTCGGCGGAGAGGGTGTTCGAGCTGCTGGACGAGCAGGAAGAAGAGCCGGACGGCACGATGGAAGCCGGACGCGGCATCCGGGGCGATGTCGCCTTCGAATCCGTGGATTTCGGCTACAAGCCGGAGGTTCCCTTGATGAAGGGGCTGTCGATCGAGGTGAAGAGCGGGCAGACGGCGGCGATCGTAGGTCCGACGGGAGCGGGCAAGACGACTCTCGTGAACCTGCTCCTCCGCTTCTACGAGCTGGACGGCGGCAGGATTACGATCGACGGCCGGGATATCCGCCAGCTCGCCCGAGGGAGCCTGCGCAGCCTGTTCGGCATGGTGCTGCAGGATACGTGGCTGTACAAAGGAACGATCCGGGACAATATCGCCTACGGCCGCAGGGAGGCGACCGACGCCGAAATCGAGGATGCGGCCCGTGCGGCGCATGCGGATTTCTTCATCCGCACGCTTCCGGAAGGCTACGAGACCGTGCTCAACGAGGACGCCAGCAACTTGTCCCAAGGGCAGAAGCAGCTGATTACGATCGCGAGGGCGCTGCTCGCCGACCCGGCCATCCTCATTCTCGACGAGGCGACCAGCAGCGTGGATACGCGCACGGAAGTGCAGATCCGGCATGCGATGAAGGAGCTGATGAAGGGCCGGACGAGTTTCGTCATCGCCCACAGGCTCTCCACGATCCGGGACGCCGATGTCATTCTCGTCATGGACAAAGGCTCCGTAGCGGAGCAAGGCACGCATGAGGAGCTCATCGCCCGGGGAGGCATCTATGCGGAGCTGTACCGGAGCCAATTTTCTGGAAATGAAGCCTCCTAATATGAGAATCGTTAGAGGTTCATGAGAGAACCTTAACCGCCTATGCCCCCTGAAGTCCTGTACACTGGGACGAAGGGTTTGGTATTGGAGGGAATCATCATGTATACAAAGAGATGTTTGTTTTGCGATGCGATCGTGCCGGTGAAGGCCGGCCCGGCGCAGGAAGAGCGCTTCATCGGCTGCGACTGCGCGCCGGGGGCCGAATATTCGCTGGCTGCAGGAACGTACGACCAGCTGGGCATGCTCCCTTATCCGCGGCAGCGCGAGCTGTTCCCGCTGGCGTCGGCATATATACGGGAAATGGCGGATTGCGGCAAGGAGATCCGGCTTGGCCGCGAGCAGGTCGAGACGCTGCCGGCATCTCCGCAGGTGCCTGCGACGGTCGAAGCGAAAGCCGACAGGCTGCTGGCCTTCTTGCGCAGGAACAGCGAGTCGCCGGGCGACCCGGTCGTCATCCACCGCCTGTCGCGCAGCTACAACCTGACCTACTCCCAGAACCTGCAGGAGATGGTCTATGTCATCGAGATGCTGCGCGAGCGGGAGCTCATCGAACGGACGGGCTCGACGTTCAGCCTGACGGAAGGCGGATGGAGCCGCGCGGAGCTGGCCGTGTCCGGCCGCACGGCGAAGACCTGCGCGCTGGTGTTCGCCGACAAGGGCGGAGAGCTGCCGGAGTGGACGGGCCATGTGCTGCCGCTGCTGCAGCAATGCGGCTACATCCCGAGCATCCTGACCCGGGATGAAGAGGACGGGCGCAGCTTGCTGCAGCAGGCTGCGGATGCCGACCTGCTGCTGGCCGACTTGACCGGCAATCCGCCGGAAGCCTATCTCGCGACTGGCAGCGCCGCGGCTTCGGGCGTGCCGGTCATCTGGACGGTGCAGGACGGCGGCGCGGAGCGGCAGCCTCTTCTGGAAGGGCTGTCTCCGATCGTCTGGAGCCGGCCGGAGGAGCTGTCGGCCATTCTGCTTCAGCGTCTGGGCAGCGGCAACCAGCTGCGCAAGACGGGCTGATCGCCTCCGCGGATCAACTCGGGAAATCGACGGAAGGCTTCGCGCTTCGATAATCGGAGCGCGGAGCCTTTTTTGACTTGGATCGTCCCGACTGTTTCAATAAAGCGGGGGATGTGTATTGGAATCCATTCGCATAAGCCGGAGCATCCGGCATCATTCTACTAGCAGGAATCGATAAGGGGGTGTCCATCGTGACGGAAGCGGCAACGTCCCGATGCGGTTCGGCCATCATGCTGACGGACAGGCAGGCCACGCAATTGGCAAGCTGGAAAATCAAAGGCATCTATGCGGAGCAAGGCGGCAAGAGCCTGCTGGAGTGGACGGCCGGAGGCCCGGATCGTCCCGCTTCCATCTATTCCTGCACGAAGAGCGTGCTGTCGGCCTTGATCGGAATCGCGGTCGGACAGGGACTGATCGGCAGCATCGCAGACCCGGTCTTTTCTTATTTGGACATGGAGGAGGAAGGGATCGGCCGAATCATCGCGGACGATCCCCGCAAGCGGGACATTACGATCGAGCATCTCCTCACGATGACGAGCGGCCTCGATTGGCCGGATTTCGACAAGCCGTATTGGGAGATGAAGAAGGCCGCTTCACCGGCCGCCTTCGTCATGGGCAGAGAGCTCGCGCATGAGCCGGGAACGGCATTTACGTACAATACGGGAGGTTCCCAGCTGCTCGCCATCATTCTGACCCGAGCCGCGCAGGAAAGCCTGCCCTCGTACGCCCGCAAGTATCTGTTCCGTCCGGCCGGCATCGGCAGCGCCAGATGGAACCGGCTGGGAGAGGGGCATGAGGCCGGCGCGGGGCTGTCGATGGGCATGAAGGACCTGTCCCGGTTCGGAAGGCTTTATCTTCAGCAGGGAATGTGGAACGGCCAGCAGATCATTCCCCCAAAATGGATTGCGGACTCGCAGAAGCCCCATCATAAAGGACTCCTTCACTACGAGCCGGCGATCTACGGCTGCTACGGATACCACTGGTGGGTGTCTCCCGAGGGCAGGCAGGACGGTCCCGATTACTTTTTCGCCTTAGGCTACGGGGGGCAATACCTGTTCGTCATTCCGTCGCTGGACATGACGGTCGTTGTCCGCAAAAGCCTGGACGGACGAAGCAAGTCGATCTATTCCCGCCGCGTCCTTACGGAACTGGTCCTCCCGGCCGCCGCTGGACATATTTGGTGAGAAAGCGGGCACTCTAAGGATATCCAGGCAGCAGCCCCAATAGGAGGAGTCAGAGATGAACATGAATGGACAGCAGGGAGCTTCCGGCTCGGAGGAGATCAACAGCCTTTCGATGAGCTATGAGCAGTTCCAGGAGCAGGTGCGCATGAAGCGCATCCAGGAGCAGGAGGCCGGCAAGGCTGCCCTGCACCGTGCGGGAGCGGACAGCAGCGGCGAGAAGGTTCGCGGGCTGGTGAACACGATGCAGGAGCTCGTCCACGAGCTGAGCATGATGGAAAATCAGATCCAGGTGCAGGCGGACGCGCAGCTGAGGCAGATCCGCAAGCTGAAGGAACGAGTGGGCGCGGCGGAGCAGGAAGTCCGGAGCAGCATTTCCGGCGGCCAGCAGACGCATTAGACGTCCCATACAGCAACGGAACCGCCTTTCAATCGGAACGGCGCCTGCTGGCATCCGGCCTCTGCCGGTCCCTCCGCAGGCGCTGTTTGGCATGAGGCCCGGACTTTGGCCGCCGGCGCCGGTTTATGATATGCTGGTACCTAACCGAAAGGAGGCAGCGCCCTTGAATTCCGATTTCATTCCCGTTCGCGAGCTGGAGGGAACTCTGCTCTTATCGATCAAAAAGCCGGATTTCGGCATGACCGTCACCACTTCCGAACTCATCTATCATAAGCCCCATGCCAACTATCATCTGAAGCTGGAGGACATGGTGAGCATCGTACCGTTCGCCAATCCCAAGAAGCCCGCGGCTCCGTTGCGCGCCTACCAGGACCAGACCGCCGAATATGCGGTCAGCTTCACGGAGGGACCGTCCTACCGCATCCAAGTCGCCGCGGCGACCATGCACAACCGGAGCGGACGCTTTCCGCTGGGCGCGATGCAGTTCGTGCTGCCGCTCCCGAACCGCATGCTGCAGCTGATCGGAACCTACAGCGGCATGAAGCCGGTCTGAACGTTATCCTCCGGGGATGTGCCCCGGAGGATTTTTTTGCGATTAAAATCGGGTCCGGAAGGTTATATTCAAGCATGTACAAATGAATGAACCGAAAGCGAGGAGAGGCAACATGGACGCACTCTATACTGCAGAGGTAACGGCCCGCGGCGGCCGTCAAGGCAGCGTCAAATCTTCGGATGGCGTGCTGGACTTGCCGCTGGCGATGCCGAAGGGGCTGGGCGGCAGCGGCGCCGCAGCGACCAATCCGGAGCAGCTGTTCGCGGCCGGCTATTCGGCCTGCTTCGAAAGCGCGCTGCAGCTCGCGGCCCGCAAGCAAGGAATCGATGCCGGCGGAGCCGAGGTGACCGGTCATGTGTCGATCTTCAAGGAAGGGGAAAGCTTCGCCCTGGCGGTGAGGCTGGACATCTCCATTCCGGGAGCGGAGCTGGAGCAGACCCGCAAGCTGGCCGAAAAAGCCCATGAGCTATGCCCCTATTCCAAGGCGACGAGAGGCAACATCGAAGTGGAGCTCAATGTGCTGAAGAGCCAATCCGCGCAGGCGTGAAAAGACCTAAGACCTAGACCTCGATCAGACCCCCGCATGCCCGAAGAAAAGGCGCCAATGCCGGCCCGGGCTAGAAGAGTCATCGCACAAAGCATCCTTCCCTCAGGGGAGGATGCTTTTTTTGCCGTTATCCAGGAAAGCGGTCCTAGGAAAAAGAAAATTGAATAAAAATAAATAATAAAGTATATTTATACTTATGAGATTCAGTCAGATTCGGAGGGACTCCATTGAAAGCCTACTATGAAGTGGAAGAGGCGGCGCTCAACAGCTGGCCGGCTCTGCAGACAAGAAGCCTGGGCGGATGGCTCGTCAAAGCCAATCAAGGGTATACGAAGAGATCAAACTCGGTTCAACCGCTGCATCATTTCGGTCCGATGGAACAGGACCTGGACCATAAAATCAGCCGCTGCGAGCAGTTTTACCGGGAGAGCGGCCAGCCTGCCATCTTCAAGATCACGCCGTTCACGGAACCGGATCATCTCGATTCCGTGCTTGCGCGCCGCGGATACCGGATCGCGGATCCATCGACCGTGATGGTGGCGCCGATTCCGGCCGCCGTGCCGGCAGGGTCGGGCGAGCTCGTGCTGGAGGAGCAGCCGAGATCCTATTGGCTGTCCCTGCTGGTGGAGTGGAACGGGCTCAAGGCGAACGATGGGAAAACCTTCGTCTCCATGTTCGATTCCTCGCCTCTGCCTCGCGTCTTCGCCGTCCTGTACGCGCAAGGCCGGCCGGCCGCGCTTGGAGTCGGAGTGCTTGACGGGGATTACCTGGGGCTCTACGACATCGTGACGGCTCCTGACTGCAGGGGACGAGGACATGCGGCGGAGCTGATCCGCGGCTTGTACCGCTGGGCTTCGCAGCGCGGTGTGCGCCAGAGCTATCTTCAGGTCGTTACCGGCAACAAGCCGGCAGAAGCATTGTACGCCAAGCTCGGCTACCGCGAGGCTTATCCGTATTGGTACCGGGTGCAGCCGGAATAGCTGTCAAGTCTTTACTTTGCTCGGGGCGCAGGTGTATAGTAGTCAGGCTGTCTCTGCGACGGGACGGCGTCAACAGACTGACCCGACAGAAGAAAGGAATGCACCCTCTTGACGACTTCCGAAGATACGAAACCCGAACTGATTCCTACGAAAATATGGAAATGCCGCAACGCCGACTGCAAGGCATGGGTCCGCGACGAATTCGCGGCCGAGTCGCAGCTGTGCCCGATGTGCAAAGGTCCGATGCTGCGCAGCATGAGGCATCTGCCTGCCGTACAGAATAAAATCAAGCGCAAGCCGAAGCCGAAGGACGAGTACGGCTTGTAATCCGGCAGCATACATGATTTCGCCCCCGGCTGATGGCATGCCGGGGGCGAGTTTTGTTTCGTGATGCCGGCCGTACAGACATGATCCACGCGATGCGATATGGTACAATAAGACGAGCAAAACAGCCGGAGCCGGGCAGTGCGGTGACGGGGCCGCAGCGCCATGACGCCTCTCTGCGCCTGATCGGACCGCCGGGCCGGGAGGATGCCGGAAGACGCGGTCCAGCGGCGCAGGCTGGAAACTTTTCGCTGCTCCTATTCGTCTCAAACTCTGGAAGCTTTGGCCTTCGCGTCGGCAATTCTCCATGCCAGCCAGGATATTCCCCAGGATAGGGCGAACAAGGCCGCGAGCATATAACCGAGCTCGGAAAATTCCAGTCCGGCGACTGCTTTCATGAACGGGGACCGCCAGTGCAAGTAGCCGTCCAGCATCTGAACGATTTCGACGCCTCCGATGAACAGGGCGCTCGCCACGGACAGGAACGTCACGGTCAGGTTGTAGCGAAGATGCCGCACAGGAGACTGCACCGCCCATCTGTAGGCTCTCGTCATGAAGATTCCGTCCGCTGTATCCAGCATGCTCATGCCCGCCGCGAACAGGATCGGGAGCGACAGGATGCCGAGGACGGGCAGCTCGCCCGCAGCCGCCGTAGCCGATATCGCGAGCAGTCCGATTTCGGTCGCCGTGTCGAAGCCGAGTCCGAACAGGAAGCCGAGCGGATACACATGCCAGCTCTTGCTGACCAAGGCGGTCAGCGGCTTGACGAGCCTGGCGATCCAGCCGCGCGACTCCAGCAGCCGGGAGAGCTCTTCCCGATGCTCGGCTTCCCGGTATATCCGGCTCAGCTTGAAGAGCTGGATGAGGACGGCCAGATTGGCCAGGCCGATGACGAGCAGGAAAGTGCCGGAGACGGTGATGCCGATCCGGCCTCCGATTTCCTGCATGGCCGGCAGGCGCTCCTGCGCCCATTGGAAGGACAGGGCGACGGCGAGCACCAGGAGGAATACGACGCTGGAATGGCCGAGGGAGAAATAGAAGCCGACGCCCAGAGGACTGCGGCGGAGCTCGACGAGCTTGCGCACCGTATTGTCGATCGCGGCGATATGATCCGCGTCGAAGGCATGCCGGAGACCGAGCGTATAAGCCAGAATTCCGAGTCCCCAGAAAGCGGGATGATGGCTCGCGGCCATGAGCAGGCCGGCGAGCCCGGCTGCATGGAGAAGCAGGACGACAGCCGCGTATGCGGCCCAGGAGCGGTCTTTGCGGACGGATGTCGGCGCAGATGAGGATGGAAGCATGGACATGTCAGGTTTCATCCCTTCGAGGCGGGTTTTACAGCGGATGGACGCTGCGCATCGCTAAAAGTTTTAGAAAATGTACCATCCCATTTCGATGCGGTCAATGATGATGTCAGCTTTTATTTCATCTTGGATGCAATCGTTCACTAATTTCATGCTTGGTCATAGAAGGAGCGCGAGATGGAACATCTTTTTACACTTCAAGCCGAATGGCAGGGGGGAAGAGGAGGAGAGGGGACGATAGCGGCCGGCGGGCTGAATGCGGCTGTCTCCATTCCCGCCGCCATGGACGGCCCGGGCATCGGAACGAATCCGGACGAGATGCTGCTCGGAGCGGCATCGACCTGTTATATGATCACGCTCGCCGCCATGCTGGAGCGTTCCGGCATCGAGACGGAGAGGCTGTCCCTGCGGTCCGAAGCCGTCGTCGATACGACAAGCGGCGTATACACATACGTGTCGATTACGCATAGGCCTGCAATCCTGCTGCCTGCTTCTGCTTCTGTCCGCCAAGCGGACACGGCGGGGAAGCTGGCGCAGAAGGCCGAGCAGACGTGCATGATATCCAAGGCCCTGCGGGGAAATGTCGCCGTGTCGGCTGTTCCTGAGATCGTGATCGGGCAAGAGAAAGGAGGCAATCCATGAAGAACGGCAACGGCAAGCCGCCGCAGATCGTCGGCAGGGATGAAGAGAAGGACTATGTCATCCGCAGGCAGTTCATGTTTCGGCTCAATGCGTTCTTTTTTGCCGCGTTCGTCCTTTTCGGCATCCTGATCGTCCGACTGGCGGTGCTGCAGTTCGTGGAGGGACCTACCTTGAAGGCGCAGCGGGAATGGCAGGGCACGAGCAAGGTCGCCATTCCTCCGTTCCGGGGGGACATCCTCGATTCCGACAAGAAGCCGATCGCCTTCTCGACGTCGACCCAGACGCTTACGTATACGGTCCAGGACGAGCATAAGCCGGAGATCGCCATCGAGATGAGCAAGAAGCTGGCCGAGGTGTTCGCGAGGCTGACGGACAAGGATGATCCCGAAGGCAAGCTCACCGCGGAGGAAATCCAGA
Organism: Paenibacillus sp. RUD330; assembly: GCF_002243345.2. Classification (NCBI taxonomy): domain Bacteria; kingdom Bacillati; phylum Bacillota; class Bacilli; order Caryophanales; family Paenibacillaceae; genus Paenibacillus; species Paenibacillus sp. RUD330. The sequence goes on along the minus strand of NZ_CP022655.2, from coordinate 2,942,474 downwards.
AGAAGATGGACCTTCATTTCCGGACCAATACGATCTCCGTGCCGCGGAAGATCAAGTCGGATCTCAACAACAAGGAAATCGCCTATTTCCTGGAGAACAAGGAGCAGTTCAAGGGCGTCGACATCGTCGAGGAAAATGTGCGCAACTATGACGCCGACAATGTCGCGGTACAGCTCGTCGGTTACTTGCGCAGCTACCGCACCGCCCCCGAGACGCTGACCAAGTACAACGCGATCAAGGAGATAACCGACCCGACCGAAAAATACTCGCCGGAGGAAACGGTCGGATATGACGGGCTCGAGTACTTGTACCAGGAGCAGCTGCGCGGCAAGAACGGCGTCAAGACGTTCCCGGTCGACCGCCTGCAGCGGATCATCGGCCCGCCGGAGGTCGAGGCGCCTACCCGCGGCAACGATCTCGTGCTCACGATCAACCGCTCCGTGCAGCTGACGGCGCAGAAGGCGATGACGGAGCAGATCGACAAGCTCCGGCATTCGACGACGAAGCCGGAGAATGCCGGCAACAAGGCGAAGATCGGCTTTGCCGTGGCGATGGAGGTCGATACCGGCAAGGTTGTCGCCATGGCCAGCATGCCGGACTACGATCCCAACCAGTGGAAGGACGGAACGCCTTCCAAGGAGGAGCTGTTCTACTTTACGAGGAACGGCACGATCCGCTCGGTGTCGCCTCCGTATGCGACGGACAAGGAGCAGACGAAGCATACGCCTTCACTCGTCTACCTGGGATCGACGCAGAAGCCGCTCTCCATCCTGATCGGCTTGAACGAGGGCTTGTTCTCGGCCACGGAGGAGTACCATGATATCGGCTACTACAAGTTCGGTTCCACCGGCTCCGAGAGGACGATCCGGAATGCGAGCAACAAAGCGAACGGATACATCAACGCTTCGGAAGCGATCGCCCATTCCTCCAATGCGTTCATGTCCGCCATGGTCGGCGAGCGGCTGCTGAAAAAATACGGCAAGGATGCTGTCGGCGTATGGGATAAGTACATGAAGGAATTCGGCCTCGGCGTTTCGACGGAAAGCGGGCTGCTCGGCGAGCAGAAGGGCGTAGAGGACTATACGCATGACGCGAAGGAGTCCAGCAATATTTCCGCGCTGGTGGGATCCTCGTTCGGGCAGCTCGGCAAATATACGACGCTGCAGCTGGCCCAGTACGCCTCCATGCTCGCCAACAAAGGCAAGCGCATGAAGCCGCAATTCGTGAACGAAATTCTCGATCCTTCGGGCAACGTCGTCCAATCGTACAAGCCCGAGGTGCTTAACCAGGTCAGCTTCCCGGATTCCTATTGGAATACGATCTACAAAGGAATGGCCAAAGTAAGCGTGCAAGGCTTCGATGGAGTCAGCTATTCGTTCCTCCGCAAGACGGGAACGTCGCAGCAGACCGTCGCCGGCGGCGTGAAGGTGGAAAATTCCGTGTTCATCGCCTTCGCTCCCGCAGACAAGCCGAAGCTGGCCGTCGCGATCGTCATTCCCGAGGGCGGATACGGCGGCTGGGGAGCCGCGCCGGTCGCCCGTCAGATCTTCGACGCCTACGACCAGGCGGTCGGACTGAGCGGCGTGCCGAAAAAAAAGGAAGCATCAACCAATCCCTGATCGGGCAAGCTGATGGAAATGTCCATGAAGGAGCTTGACACACCATGCCAATGGAGACCGGGACGGCGCAGGGCCGCTGCGAGCTGTGCGGGAGATCCGGAGTCGGCTTGACCGAGCATCATCTTACGCCGCGGGAGCAGGGAGGGACGTTTAAAGGCACGGCTCTTCTCTGCCCTCCCTGCCACCGCCAGATCCACGCGCTCTACACCAATGCGGATCTCGTGCAGCGGGAGCTGACGACAATCGAAGCTCTGCGGGCGGACGAAGCCATCGCCGTTTTCATCCGTTACATCCGCAAGCAGCCTCCATCCTCCATGCCCAAGCTCCGCAAATCAGCCCGCGTCCGCAATAAGCATTGATCCAGGCATGCCGAAAAGACAAAAACCGCCATTCGGGCGGTTTTTGTTTTTGGCTTGACGGATGGTATTCAGGCAGAGGCAGGAAAGCGCGGCCTCCTTCCAGAGCCAGGCGTCCGTTCATGCGCAGCAATCCTGCGTTGTGATATACTGATACGGTGAAAAATGGCAGTACGCCACCAGGAAGAAGGATACGAGATGTTGAAAGCTGTTGGAGCCGGCTCCCGATCGCATGGGCGCAATCTATTCTATTATTTGTTCGTTCTGATGCTGGCCAAGCTGGAGTGGATGCGGTTCAACCTGTTCGGCGGATTGGATCCGCTCGCCGTCGTCGCCGACTTTGCGTCCCTGCTCGCGCTGGCGGGGCTGCTGGAGCTGCTCACCCCGCGCCGCGGCAAAGGACCCGCCTACTGGGCATTCAATCTGGTCTATTCTCTCGTTTTGTTTGCGATCACGTTGTATTTCAGCCATTTCGGCTCCGTGGCCACTTATACCGCGCTCGGAAACCTCAACCAGGTGTACGGGATCCGCGAGAGCGTGGACGCGACCATCCGGCCGATGGACTACATCTACTTTGCGGACGTCGTCCTGATTGCCGTGATTTGGATGCTGCGTCGGACGAGCCGAAGGACGATCGAGGGACGCAAAGGATTATGGAAGCCGGCGGCGGCTCTGCTGACGATTGCCGGACTCGCCGGCAGCTTCTGGTTCATCCGCGATGCGGAGGCGACCCAGAGCGAGCTGGCGCAGGCCGAAAGCGTCGGCGTCTTCAATTATCAGGTCGTCAGTGCGATCAAGATCCACGAGGAGAACAAGGAAATCGCGTCCGGCGATATCGGCAAGACGATCCAGGAGATCGGGGAGCTCCAGGCTTCCTATCCGTACCGCAAGGACGAATCGGCGCCGCTTCAGCAGTTCGGCGCCGCGAAAGGAACGAATCTGGTCATCATCCAGATGGAGGCGTTCCAGAATTTCCCGATCCATCTGAAGCTGCAAGGCCAGGAGCTGACCCCGAACCTGAACAAGCTATCGGACGAGGGCTATTACTTCCCTCGCTTCTTCCAGCAGATCGGTCAGGGGAACACGTCGGATGCCGAGTTCATGACGAATACGTCCATCTACCCGACGGGCACGATCGCCATGTCCACCGGCTACGGCAACCGCAAGCTTCCGAGCCTGCCGAGACTTCTCCAAGGCCAAGGCTACGAGGCGAATACGTTCCATATCAACAGCGTGGGCTTCTGGGATCGGAACAAGCTGTATCCGGCGCTCAACTTCGACAAGTATTACGACAAGCCGTTCTACAACAACGACCATTTCAACAGCTTCGGCGCATCGGATGAGGAGCTGTACCGGGTCGCAGCAGAGAAAATGGCGGAGCTGAGCGGAAAAGGGAAGCCGTTTTATGCCCATCTGATCACGACCTCGAGCCATTTTCCGTTCCAAATCCCGAAGGACAAGCAGACTCTGGACGAAAATGAATCCCTGTCCGGCACGCAGCTCGGCGATTACCTGCAGGCGATCCATTACACGGACGATGCCGTCGGCAAGCTGGTGGACAGGCTGAAGGCCGAGCGGTTATGGGATAAAACGACGCTCGTCATTTACGGCGACCACTTCGGCCTGCAGCCGCAGAGCAACGATCCGGACTTCATCCGGCAGGAGCTCGGAATTCCTTATCACAATCAGATTTCCCGGTTCAACATTCCGCTCATCATCCGAGTTCCGGGACAGCAGGGCAAGGTGGTCGAAGGAGTCGGAGGCCAGCTCGACATTCTTCCGACCGTCGCCAACCTGATGGGGATCTCGCTGAAGCAAGAAGGCTTCACCGCATTCGGACGGGACCTGCTGAATACCGACCGCAATATTCTCGGGGAGCGTTATTACTTGCCGTCGGGCTCGTTCATCAACGAGGATATTCTGTTCGTCCCGGGCAAAGGATTCGAGGACGGAAAAGCGGTCTCCTTGAAGACGCTGCAGCCGGTCGGCGATTTCTCCAAGTACCGGAGCGATTATGATTATGCGATCAAGCTGCTCGGGCTGTCGGATACGTATGTGAAGCTTCTGCCCAAGCGGTAGCTGCAGGAGGAGCTTGAAGGACATGATGGACTTGATGGCCTGAAGGACTTGAAGGACAAATCGAACATGAAGGACAGAAAGGATGGTTGAATCATGGATCCACTGTATGTATTCGTCGGCTCCTATGCGGAACCGGATGGAAGCGGCTTGTACGCCTACCGCTGGAATGAAGAAGAGCTCAGCCTGGATCTGCTGGCGGAGGCGGACGGCCTCAAAAATCCGACCTTCCTGAACGTCGATCCGGCCGGCCGTTTTGTGTACGCCATTTCCGAGGGGAAGTCGCCGCAAGGAGGCAAAACGGGCGCAGCCGTCTCGTTCCGATTCGATCCGCTGGAAAAATCTCTGAAAAGGCTGAGCGAAGCCGCCACCACGGATGGACCGACCTGCCATATCCAGAGAGCCCCGGACAACCGCCATCTCGTCGTCGTCAGCTATCATGGCGGCATGGTGGGCTTGATGGAGCTGGATGCGGACGGAAGAATCGGTCCGAGGCTCGACCAGCAGCAGCATGCGGGCCATAGCGTGAACGAAGAACGGCAGGACCGCCCGCATCCGCATTCCTCGCAGTTCAGCCCGGATGGCCGGTATGTGTTCGTCCAGGACCTTGGACTTGATCTGATCCGCACCTATGCCATTGAAGACGGCGTTCTGAAGCCGGTGCGGGACAATGACATCCATGCGGGAGCCGGACCGCGCCATCTGGCGTTCCATCCGAACGGCCGCATCGCTTATGTCATCAACGAAGTGGACTCGACGGTCAGCGTGCTGGAATACGATGCGGAGACGGGCGGCTTGACGGAGCTCCATTATATTCCGACGCTGCCGGAGGGCTACGAAGGGGAGAACACCTGCGCCGAGATTGCCGTCTCCAAGGATGGACGCTTCGTCTACGGCTCGAACCGGGGACATGACAGCATCGTCGTTTATGAGGGATCGGATGAAGGCCGGCGGCTGGAGCCGATTCAGCATATCCACACCGAGGGAGAGCATCCAAGGCATTTCGCCCTGGCGCCGGACGGGAACTGGCTGTTCGCTGCGAATAAAGATACGAACAACATCGCTCTCTTCCGTGTCGACCGCCAGTCGGGCAAGCTCCAATATACAGACCGGAGCTTTGAAGTCTCGCAGCCGGTCTGCGTCATGCCTTTCCATCTTTAGCCGTTGTTAAGCGACAGGCAAGCAGTTCTCTGCTTGCCTGTTTTTTATTGCACAAGAAGCGGAAGGGGAGAGAGTGAAAAGGATGCATTGAATCCGGCAGAAATCGCGAGGTCACGTGAAAAAGGAGAGGGAGCCCTGATGTCGGCATCTTTTGTTCGTATCGAAAATTAAAATGGTAAAAATGATTGAAAGATGCAGGAAAATGATTGTTAAAGTCGAAATGTTAGAATCAGTGAATGTGAATTGTTTGTATGGGAAGAGAGGCTATTGTGATGCGGGACATGCCATTTGCGAAATTGCTTGCTGTCATCTTCTTGCTGCTGGCGGGAATCGCGGGCACCGTGCTGCTCGTCCCTCCGGCTTCCGACGCTCCGGCGGCGCCGACAGTGATGCCGGAACTGCAAGGAAGCGCGGCCCGCACCCATCCGGTCTACCGCTGATCGGGCGATTCATCCGTTATCGGGATGATTAAGTATTCTATAGAGGAATGAAAGCCATTCTATAAAAATAGGATACATACTCGAAAGGATGATGAAGGATGACCGTCAGCCGGCTGCTGGAAGGGAAAGTGGCGATCGTTACAGGAGGGGGCTCCGGCATCGGGAGAGCCGCCGCGCTTGATTTTGCCCGGCATGGAGCAAAGGTCGGTTTTCTGGACCGCACTCCGGACGACGCCGAGAAAGTCCGGGACGAAATCCAACGCGAAGGCGGAGAAGCCATCGTGACGGCGACCGACGTCAGCGACGCCGCTGCGGTCGAGGCGGGAATCCGTTCCGTTTACGAGCGTTTCGGACGAATCGACGTCGTGTTCGCAAACGCCGGCATCAACGGGGTGTGGACGACGATCGAGGATCTGGATGTGGACGATTGGGACGAGACGCTTGGCATCAATCTGCGCGGCACCTTCCTCACGGTGAAGTACAGCATCCCGCATCTCAAGAAAAACGGCGGCAGCATCATCATTACGAGCTCCATCAACGGCAACCGGATCTTCAACAATACCGGCGCGAGCGCGTACAGCTCCTCCAAAGCCGGTCAGGTCGCCTTCATGAAGATGGCGGCGCTTGAGCTCGCCCCTCACAAGATCAGGGTGAACGCCGTCTGTCCGGGAGCGATCAAGACCCATATCGACGACAGCACGATCAAGACCAAGGAAGCCGAGGAAGCCGCGATACCGGTGGAATATCCCGAGGGCTCCCATCCGCTCGCCGGCAAGCCGGGAAGGGCTGCCCAGGTCGCGGATCTCGTCACCTACCTGGCATCCGATCTGTCCTCCCACGTTACGGGCACCGATATTTATGTGGATGGAGCGGAATCGCTGCTGTAAGCCCCCAAAAAAGCATGGCGCCATGAGTGCCATGCTTTTTTTTGGTTTTGGACAAGCCGGATTGAACAAGGTTTACGGACGAGGGCTCCTGCGGAGACGGGTGAGCCAGACGCCTGGAACGATCTCCAGCTGGCCGTTCTCCTCGAAACCGAAGCGGAGATAGAGCAGCACAGCGGGTTTGTTGGCCGTGCCTGTCGACACCCGGTATTCGGAATCCGGGTACAGGCTCAGTGCAAAGCGGACAAGGAAGCTGCCTAATCCGCGCCTGAAAAAATCGGGATGGACGACAAGGCGGGCGATCGTGGCGATGCCCGATGGCTCGCGCTCGACGGCGACGGCGCCGGCCAGCCTGCCGTCGAGACGGCAGCCGTAGAAGTCGGCAGGGGAGGCGAGCAGGGCTTCATGGGTTTCTCCGATCTGAGGAATGCCGTCGAAGCCGATCAGACGGGCTTCTTCCCGATAGGCGTCCGTCTGCAAGGCGCGCAATTGCTCCGATACGGCTGCATCGGTTGTGTCGAGACGTTCGGCATGGAAGTTGAATGCGTTCACTTTTCATCCTTCTTTCGTCTGCTTGTGGTGGAAGCGGTTTTGGCCCGTTCGCGGAAGCGCCGGACCTTCATCAGATTGCCGCAGCATTTATCGTCGCAATAGCGCTTCGAGCGATTGCGCGTCGTATCGTAATAAATCCAGCGGCAGTCGGGATTGTCGCATATTCGGAACCGTTCCGGCTCCCCGTGGGCAAGAGAGTCCGCGTAGGAACCGGCTATTTTCGCCATGATGCCCTGCCAGCCCGATTCCGAGGGAATCTCGCTGAGCGAGAGGGCTCCATTTCCGGCGGACAGCTTTTTGGTATAGGGGCTGGAGAGGAGTGCGCAGTTGAGGCGGGCAAAGTCGGCATCGGATAACGGAGATGCATTCTCGACACGGACAGAGTCGCTGATCCGCGAAGTCAGCTCCCTGAGGCTGCCGCGGAGCGTCCGCATCGCTTGAAGCTCCTCGGGCGAAGGCGGACCGGGATCGTCGAGGCCGTGCTCGGTCAAAAACTGAGCTCTCCAATCGGGGCGCTCGAGCCGGTCCTCGCTCGCGCCGCTTCCTCTCCAGTCGTACCACTGGCTGTTCAAGTAATCTTCCCAGATCATGATGCTTGTCCTCCATGCCCTTTCAGTATGTAACGTTCTAAATGAAAATAGATCGTTACATCGGGAGCGGTTTCGGGTATACTATCGTCAGCACCACGTAACCGGCTATACGACATTATATCGTTACATCCCAATCTCTACAAGGAGGACGACAACCGATGGTCCGAATCAAAACGGAGTTGCTGCAGACAGGCTGGGAGCATGCTTACGACAAGGAGGACTGGCAGCCGCCGCTCGGCATGGCGCTGGAAGGCGTGACGGAGGAGCAGGCGGATTGGCGGCCGCAAGGCGAGTCGGGGAATACGATCCGCGAGAACGCGCACCATCTGATCTTCTACAAAGAGCGTTTCCTGAACAAGTGGAACGGAGTGGAGGATCCGGCTCAGCCGCGGGTCAGCAACACCGATACGTTCCAGCCGGCTGCGATCGGCGCCGAAGGCGAAGCATGGGAGGCGACGAAGAAACGTCTGGCCGAGGCCCATGCGAAAATCGGATCCATCATTGAAGCGATGGACGACGCGGTGTACGACAAGGATGTTGTCAAGGATAGTCCGGCCGGGCCTTGGCTTACAAGCTTGTACGTGCATGACGCTTATCACTGCGGCCAGATCATCCTTCTGCGCAAGCTCCAGGGCTCCTGGTCTCCTACCCGATCATTCGAATAAACCATGGACTTGAAAAAGCCGCCGGCAGCGCAAGATGCAGCCGGCGGCTTTTTGTCATGGGAAAGGAGCGTTCACGAGCGCATTGAGCTCGGGATCGGCGGCAAGCGCGGCAGGCGACAGCTCGAACGTCTCGCAGCCAAGAAAACGGCGGAAGGAGGCGAAGCCTTGCCTTACGCTGTGCCGGATGTCTTCATTCCATTCGACTCCCGGCTCCGGCCACCACCCGAGAATGATCCGGCGATCCTTGCTTCCCTTGATCCGGCCAGGCTCGAAACGGGCGACCATGCGGTCGCCGCACAGGACAGGCAGCACATAGTAGCCGTACAGCCTTGACGCTGCGGGCTTGTACACTTCCCATACATAATGAAAACCGTACAGCTCCTTGACCAGCCTGCGGTCCCACAGCAGATTGTCGAGGGCGGCCAGCACGCTTGTCCGCGGCGGTCGGCTGGACCAGCGCGACGCCGGCGAAGAGGAGCTCCAGCGCTCCCAGTCGACGCTGCGGACAAAATGAGGGGCGGTCAATCCTTCGGCTTCGATCTGCACGAGCAGCCCTTCTTCCAGAAGCTCCAGAAATCCCCGCTTACGGTCGGCCGTGTTCATGAAGAGCGTGCCTACCCATGCATCGGAAGCGCGGTTAGGCAGCAGGCCGACGCCTCCGATCCGGCGCATCAGCCTCCATTTCTGGTATTCCTGCTCGGAAGGATTCGGATCGGGCGCTTGCAGGAGGGCTTCCGGAAAATGCTTTTCAGCCAAGTCATATGCTTTCTGGTTGCGCTGCTTGTGATGGACGATCAGCTCGCCCCATAGATTCATGCTTTCCATAACGGCTCTCGACACCCTCGCCGGAGCCCAGGCCCAGTCCATCTTCTCCTTGTGCTCCAAATCCCGGGACAACAGCGGCCCCCGATCCCGGAAAGCTTGGCGGACGGAAGGAAGCAGCTCGCGGATCTCCTTGATATCGGCGTAACGGTCATGGGCCTGCCGGCGCCCCCGTGCGAAATAGGGCCAATCGCCGCTGCTGTAGATGCTCATGACCTTGTCCCAGCCATCCAGCAGCAGCCTGTCGTCATATAGAAGCTCCTCCAGCATCGCGGGGCTGAAGCCGGGAATCCTCGACTGCAGGACAAGCTCGGCGTTGCGTCCGGCTTGGTCCAGGGGATCGAACTGGATGCAGCCGACGCGCGAGATGAACGAGAGGATGCCTTCCTTGCCCCCGAATTCCGGCGTCGGTCCCAGGCCTTGATGGTCCAGCATGAAGCGGCGCGCTTCGGCTGAGGATAGTTGAACGGTGTTTGTCCCCATGGTTCAAGCCTCGCTTTCCTGTATCCGTTCGCGTCCGGCTTCCTATGGCTCGGAAACGGGGAACGGATGTTCCTGATTTGGATTATACCGTACTGTCATGCATACCGAAAGGCCTTTCAAGCATTATTTTTCCAGCCATGCCGCGTCAGCTTCATGTCCGCTTCAAGCCGATGGCGGCATCCGCCGAGCCGGTTCTTTAGACAGGATGACCCATTGGAATTGACCGACCTGTCTACTGCTTTGGAGTGGCTTCCGGAGTACGATTAGGGAGATGGCAGCAATGCCGTGCAGGGAATCATAAACGGCTGCCGGCGCCGGGGGCTCATCATCGGGAAGGACGGAGATACCGTCGCCGGCTACAACAGCGTGCTTGCGCTGGCGCCGCCGCTGTCGAGCACGGACGAGGACTTGGATTTCCTGCTGGCGGCGCTTCTCGAAGCGCTGGAGGAAGCGTCTCCGGATGGACGGGCGTCCGGCGTCTGCGGCTCTGGCTCCCGCAGCGAGCCCGGGTGCAGCAGCATATAGGCGCGCAGTGCGACCTGCACGGCCAGTCTCCTTTCCGGCATGAGCCATAGGGCTCCAAGCAGCTCGCCGATGCGCTCCAGCCGGTAATAGAGCGACTGGCGCACGATGTACAGCCTGCGGGCAGCCTCCTGCTTGTTGCCCTCCGCGTCGAGATACACTTTCAGCGTCAGCAGCAGCTCGCTGCCTTTGAGGCGGTCGGCCAGAAGCAGAGGCCCTAGATGCCTGTCGACGAAGTCCTCCAGCCTGTTCCCGTCGTTGAGGGCGGGCAGCAGCTGCAGCACTCCGAGCTCCTCGTAGAACAAGCAAGGAGACCTGCCGCGGCTGGCTGCGCCGGCGAGATCGAGAGCGAGCTGCGCCTGCCGGCGGCTCTCGGCCGCTCCTTGACGGCCGGACAGCGCTTCGCCTGCGCCCGCAGCCTGCGGCAGCCATTCGGCCAGCTTGAGCAGCGCGCTTTCGAGAAGGCGGCGGCAAGTCTCGGCAGGCGAGGCATCGGCGATGACGATAGTGATGATCGAGCCGTCGCCGTCCGCAAGACAGTGCGAGCCGTTCCGTTCCAGCTCGCGCTTCAGCAGACATGCAGCTTCGGTGATGCAGGCAGCATTTCCGGAGAGGAGAGCGGCCGTATCGCGGCGGCGGCCGGTGGCCCCTCCGAGCTGCAGCAGCACCGTGCGGCATGGCAGCCGCTCGAAGGGCTGCAGCAGCGGATCGCGTCGCCACGCCTCGGAGCCGGGACCGTACTCCCTGGCTTCGAGCAGCCAGCCCAGCCTCTCCTTGTCAGGACGCTCCCGGGCTTGCGGCGGCTGACTGGGGCTGCCGCTCCGATGCCCGAGGATGAGGCGGTGAAGATCATGGGTGATGTCGACGTAGCGCGCTTTGCCGGAAAAGACAATGAGCGGGAAGCCGGCATCTTCGGCTTGGAGGATCCATTCCTCGGGAAGGCAGGTCATATAGGCGCCAAGCTCGATGCACAGGCATGCGGCTCCGCGGCGGATCAGCGCAGCCAGGAAGCGGCGCCGTTCGGCCGCCTCTCCCCGACAGCCGATCCCGGTCGTCAAAATCATTTCTCCGCCGTGCAGCAGCTCGTCGGCTTCGGATATTTCCAGAATGTGGACACAGCGGATCTCGCGATCCAGGCCGCTGGAGCCGGCTGCCACGTAGGCTTGGGCAAAGTGGGGGTTGTCTAGCGTGTCGCGGACGGTAAGAGGGCGTTGTACCGGCATGAGCATCCTCCTTATTCCTTATGGGAATATAAGCTTCCGATCTGTGGCTGTCTCTGATCTGGGAAACTCGCATGTCGGCATGGATGAATGGGGGTGAGGAAAGGGTGTCGAGTAAGCTTATTTTACATCAAAAGATAAAAATGGAAATAACAGTTCAAAAAATTCTGAGAATTGAGCAAGATGCGTTATGTAACCTCGCATCAAGCTTCGAGTGAGACTGTTCGACCCGTCGGCCAAGCGGATCCTATCGTCCGATGGCATCATCTTGAGGTCGATTACAGCGATTTTTGAAGGAATGGAGGCGACCGCGAGCCGGTATCGGTTCTTCTGCGCGGGCCGTTCGTCGTTCGCGACGGCGAGTTCGCCGGTCAAGCCGGCTGCCGGGGGAAGGCCGGAGCATCCTGGACGTGCGCGAGGATTTGGACGGGACTGTCGTCCGCTTCTCCGCTCCCGGCGTCCGGGCCGGCCGGCAGGCTCCAGCCCCTTGCGTCATCCGGCTGCAATCGGCCGATTCCCGCAAATACGTCGCCGATCGGGCCATCCTCCAGATTCATGCGGCCGAGGCATCCGCGGGTAGAGACAGTCGATCGGATTGAATAATCGGCAGGCTTTTGATGGCATTATAGGAATAGGAAACCGGTTGAACATATGCTTATCTACCGTTTTACAATTGTTCAGAGCGGTGATATGATGAAGGAAAGCATGCATAAATAGGGGATGATGAGCACATGGAGCATAAGCAACTGGCGGGCATGATCGACCACACGCTGCTTCGCGCGGACGCGGTCAAGGAAGAGATCCTCAAGCTGACGGAGGAGGCGAAGCAATACGGCTTCGCTTCGGTCTGCGTGAACCCGGCATGGGTTGAGGCTGCGGCGGCGCAACTTGGCGGAACGAACGTGAAGGTATGCACGGTGATCGGCTTCCCGCTCGGGGCGTCGACGAAGGAGACGAAGGCTTTTGAAACGTCGGACGCGATCGCCAAAGGCGCCGGGGAAATCGACATGGTCGTCAATATCGGCGCGCTCAAGGGCGGAGACGACGGTCTTGTCGAGGCCGATATCCGCGCTGTCGTCGAGGCGGCTGCGGGCAAAGCTCTCGTCAAGGTCATCATCGAGACTTGCCTGCTGACGGACGAGGAGAAAGTCCGCGCCTGCGAGGCTGCCGTGCGCGCCGGAGCCGGCTTCGTGAAGACGTCTACGGGCTTCTCCACGGGCGGCGCCACTCCGGAGGACGTGGCGCTGATGCGCCGCACGGTCGGGCCTAACGTGGGCGTCAAGGCATCGGGCGGCGTCCGCAGCCTCGAGGATATGCAGCGGATGGTATCCGCAGGCGCAACCCGCATCGGAGCAAGCTCCGGCGTCAAGATCATGCAGGGCGGCCAATCCACCGCTGCTTACTGAGGAGCTCGATCAGAAGCAAGGCTTCCATGAAGCCGGAAGAACCGGAAGGTTTTTCCGGCTTTTGATTTTGCGCGCGGAGCGGCTTCGAGCCGGCATTTGCCGCGAAGCCTGCCTCGGGCTATGATGGAAGAAGCGGCCGCCGAGATGCGGCGCCTGCCGGCCATTCCTGCAGGAACCGCATCAATCGTCCGCCTACTTACGGAACTTGGAAAGGAAGGGCCAAGATGCAGCCATTCAAACGCATTCATGTCGTCGTCATGGACTCCGTCGGCATCGGAGAAGCTCCGGATTCGGCCGATTTCGGAGATCATGGCGTCAACACTTTGGGACATATAGCGGATCATATGGGCGGGCTCTCGATGCCCAACATGGAGAAGCTGGGGTTGTCCAATATCGCTCCGATCCTCGGAATCGAGCCGTCGCCGGCTCCGCAGGCCTATTACGGCCTCATGCAGGAAGCGTCCAGCGGCAAGGATACGATGACGGGCCACTGGGAGATGATGGGGCTTCGCATCGACACGCCTTTCCGCGTGTTCGAGCATGGATTCCCGCAGGAGCTCATCCAGCGGATCGAGGAGCATGCCGGCCGCAAGGTCATCGGCAACAAGCCGGCCAGCGGCACGGAGATCATCGACGAGCTGGGCGAGGAGCATATGCGCACCGGAGCGCTGATCGTGTATACATCGGCGGACTCGGTGCTGCAGATCGCTGCGCACGAGGAGATCTTGCCGCTGAAGGAGCTGTACGGCATCTGCGAATTCTGCCGCGAAATCACGCTCGAGGATCCGTATATGCTCGGTCGGATCATCGCCCGCCCGTTCATCGGCCAGCCGGGGACGTTCAAGCGAACGGCCGGACGGCATGACTATGCGCTCAAGCCTTTCCAGCCGACAGTGATGAACTCGCTCCAGGAAGCGGGGCTTGAAGTCGTCGCCATCGGCAAGATCTCCGATATTTTCGACGGGGAAGGCGTAACCCGCTCTATCCGTACGGCTAGCAATATGGAGGGCATGGACAGGCTGGCCGAAGTATGCGGCGAGGACTTCGCCGGCATGAGCTTCCTCAACCTCGTCGATTTCGATGCCCTGTACGGGCATAGGCGCGATCCGCAAGGGTACGGTGAGGCGCTGCAGGAGTACGATGCGCGCCTGCCCGAAGTGATCGGGAAGCTTGGCGAGGATGATCTGCTCGTCATTACGGCGGATCACGGGAATGATCCGACGTATTCCGGCACCGACCATACCCGCGAATACGTGCCGCTGCTGGTCTATTCTCCGCGTTTTCAAAGCCGCGCCGGCGCTCTGCCGCTCAGGACGACCTTTGCGGACGTAGGGGCGACCATCGCCGACAACTTCAAGGTGAAGGCTCCCGAGCACGGCCATAGCTTCCTGAGGGAGCTGCAGTAGCTCTCCCGCTTCCATTTTCAAGACCGACATTGCAAAGGAGAAATGAGCATGAGCGTACATATCGGAGCCAAGGAAGGCCAGATCGCGGAGACGGTGCTGCTGCCCGGAGACCCGCTGAGAGCCAAATACATCGCCGAAACATACTTGTCCGAGGTGGAGCTGTACAATGAAGTCCGCGGAATGCTCGGTTATACGGGCATGTACAAGGGACAGCGCGTCTCCGTGCAGGGTTCGGGCATGGGGCTGCCGTCCATAAGCATCTACGCCCAGGAGCTGATCCGCAGCTACGGCGTCAAGAACCTGATCCGGGTCGGCACCTGCGGAGCGATGCAGCAGCATGTCCGGGTGAGGGACGTCATTCTCGCCCAGGCATCATGCACCGACTCCAGCATGAACCGCAACCAGTTCCTCGGCTACGACTACGCCCCGATCGCAGACTTCCAGCTGCTGAGAAAAGCGTACGAGCTGGCTTCGGCAGCCGGCATGAATGTCCATGTCGGCAACATCTTCAGCACCGACGTCTTCTACAAGGAAGACACCTCCGCGGTCCAGCGCCTGATGGATCATGGCGTGCTCGGAGTGGAGATGGAGACGACGGCGCTGTACACGATCGCAGCCCGCCACGGCGCCAGGGCGCTCACCGTGCTTACGGTCAGCGACCATCTGCTTACAGGAGAGGAAACGACGGCTCAGGAGCGCCAATCGACTTTCAACGACATGATGGCGGCAGCTCTCGATACCGCCGTGTCGATCGATCCGAACTAGCTGTCGCCTCCAGGATTGATGCCGTTAAGTTTCGACAGGATGCTCCGGATTTCGATGGCATCAATTAACGCCATGAATGATTGGAGAGAGGCTCTGCAAGGGGATGGAATAGGAGTTCACCGCATTAATCATTTAAGACATTAATTATTGAAGGGATGGTCTTCGTTCATGAGAATGGTAGACTTGATCGAGAAAAAGCGCGACGGGCATGAATTGAGCGAAGAGGAAATCGCCTTCATCATCCAAGGCTATACGAACGGAGATATTCCCGATTATCAGATCAGCGCCTGGGCGATGGCGATCTTCTTCCGCGACATGTCCAGACGCGAGAGGGCGGATCTGACGATGGCGATGGTCCGCTCCGGTGATTCCATCGACCTGTCCGACATCGAGGGCATCAAGGTGGACAAGCATTCGACCGGAGGAGTCGGCGATACGACGACGTTGGTGCTCGCTCCGCTGGTCGCTGCGGCAGGAGTCCCGGTAGCCAAGATGTCGGGGCGCGGGCTCGGCCATACGGGCGGCACGATCGACAAGCTGGAGGCGGTGGAAGGCTTCCATGTGGAGCTGACCAAGGAAGATTTCACCCGTCTCGTCAACGAGCATGGCATCGCCATCATCGGCCAGAGCGGCAATCTGACGCCGGCCGACAAGAAGCTGTACGCTCTCAGGGACGTCACGGCTACGGTCGATTCCATTCCGCTGATCGCGAGCTCCATCATGAGCAAGAAGATCGCGGCCGGAGCCGATGCGATCGTTCTCGACGTGAAGACCGGCGCGGGCGCGTTCATGAAGGATGAGAAGGATGCCAGGGAGCTGGCGGAAGCGATGGTCGCCATCGGCAACGAGGTCGGCCGCAAGACGATGGCCGTCATCTCCGACATGAGCCAGCCGCTCGGCCTCGCGATCGGCAATGCGCTTGAAGTGAAGGAAGCGATCGATACGCTGCGCGGGGAAGGACCGGCCGATCTGCTGGACCTGTGCCTCGCTCTCGGCCGCCAGATGGTCTATCTCGGCGGCAAGGCGGCATCGCTCGAGGAAGCGGAGGACAAGCTGCGCGGCCTTATCGCGAGCGGCGCGGCGCTGGACAAGTTCAAGGAGTTCATCGCCAACCAAGGCGGAAACCCTGCCGTCGCCGACAATCCGGAGCTTCTGCCGCAGGCGCCGTACCGCATCGAGCTGCCGTCCAAGGAAGACGGATTCGTCGCCGAAATTACGGCTGACGCCGTCGGCACGGCCGCAATGATTCTGGGAGCCGGCCGCGCGACAAAGGAGTCCGAGATCGATCTGTCGGTTGGCCTCGTCCTGAACAAAAAGGTCGGCGACGCCGTCAAAGCGGGCGACTCCCTCGTCACGATCCATGCTTCCAGCGAGGACGTCGCAGAGGTCAAGGAGCGCCTGTACAAAGCGATCCGCGTTGCGGGCAGCGCCGAGGCGCCTGTGCTGGTCAGGGGAATCGTAACCGAATAAGTGATTCCGGAGTCAAGTCGCAGGCTGCGCCGGCAAGCCGCGGCCGTCATGTCCCTTTCGGTCAGCCTGCTTGGACGGCTGGCCGGAAGGGACTTTTCCATGCTCTCCCGAAGCCGCCTTGGACGGCGGTCCGGCCGAGCGAAATATGGTACAATGTCGAAGGATATCAGGATGATGAAGCTTAGTTGGAGAGGGGAATGTCGGAATGGCTGTTCTGAAGGAGAAGCTCGATCGAGCGTACATTCTTGATTTTTTGCAAAAGCTTCTGGAGACGCCCAGCCCG
Source organism: Paenibacillus sp. RUD330 (assembly GCF_002243345.2). NCBI lineage: Bacteria > Bacillati > Bacillota > Bacilli > Caryophanales > Paenibacillaceae > Paenibacillus > Paenibacillus sp. RUD330. The sequence goes on along the minus strand of NZ_CP022655.2, from coordinate 2,925,754 downwards.
AGCGGCTTCTGCATGAATATTATGTCGCTGGTCCAGCGGGAGGCGGAGCGCCTCGGCTACAAGATGGAATTGACGCCTAAAGGAAACGGCATCTTGACCGTCCAGGGGACGGGAAGCAAGGCTCCGCTGCTGCTGTCCGCCCATGTCGATACGCTCGGCGCGATGGTCCGCTCCGTCAAGGGCAACGGCATGCTCCGCATGACGCCGATCGGCGGTTATGCGATGCATACGGTCGAAGGGGAGTACTGCCAGGTGCATACCCGCAGCGGCCGGGTTTACGAGGGCACCGTGCTGTCGACGGCGACGTCCGTGCATGTGTATCCGGAAGCCCGCAGCCAGAAGCGCGAAGAGGCGACGATGGAAGTGAGGCTCGACGAGACGGTGTTCAGCAAGGAGGACACGCTTGCGCTCGGAATCGCGCCAGGCGACTTCGTCTCGTGGGACCCGCGCGTGCGCATCTTCGACAACGGCTGGGTCAAGTCCCGCCACCTGGACGACAAGGCCAGCGTGGCAGCGCTGTTCGGCATTCTCGAGGCGTTGAAGCGCGAAGGGCTCCAGCCGGCGGGCAGCGTCACCTTCCTCATCTCGACCTACGAGGAGGTCGGCCACGGAAGCGCCCATATTCCGGCCGACATCGTCGAGATGATCGCGGTCGACATGGGTGCGCTCGGCGACGATCTGTCCGCGACGGAGCTCGATGTATCCATTTGCGCCAAGGATTCCTCCGGACCCTACGATTACGGCATGACCTCCAAGCTGATCGAGCTCGCCCAGCGCGAGCAGCTTCCGCATGCGGTGGACATCTATCCGTTCTACGGCTCCGATGCCTCGGCCGCACTGCGCGGCGGAGCGAACATCAGGGCGGCGCTGATCGGTCCCGGCGTCCATGCCTCCCATGGGATGGAGCGCACGCATGCGGATGCGATACTCCATACAGGCGCGCTGCTGCTCGCTTACATGATGGAATAGGAAGCTGCCGCCCGGCAGCGCGGAAGGATCGATTGAAGAGGGGGAAGCCGTTTTGGCCCAGCTGTACTACAAATACGGGACGATGAACAGCGGCAAGTCCTTCGAGATCATCAAGGTTGCCCATAATTACGAGGAGCAAGGGAAAGCCGTCCTGATCTTCTCTCCGGCCATGGATACGCGAAGCGGTGAAGAGCAGGTCGGGTCGCGCGTCGGCTTTACGCGCAAGGCGCTCCCGGTCCGCGAAGAAACCGACCTCTACGAGGAGGTGCTGCGGCATCAGCCAGCGGGAGCGCCGAAGGCAATCTACTGCGTGCTCATCGACGAGGCGCAGTTCCTGAAGAAGGAGCATATCCTGCAGCTGACCCGGGTCGTGGACGAGCTGAATGTGCCGGTGATGGCGTTCGGGCTCAAAAACGATTTCCGCAACCAGCTGTTCGAGGGCAGCTACTATCTCCTTGCACAGGCGGACAAGATCGAGGAGATCAAGACGATCTGCTGGTATTGCGACCGCAAGGCGACGATGGTGATCCGCTTCCTGAACGGAGTTCCCGTGAATGAAGGGAATCAGATTCAAATCGGAGGCAACGACGACTACAAGCCCGTCTGCCGCAAATGCTACAACGCGGCTTTCTCGGCAAGCTTGGAAATTCAACCCGATAAATGAGCGAAGCCGGCCTCTTCAACGCCTGGAAATGGCGTTGAAGAGGCCGGCTTTCGTTTCGAATCCGCTTGAGCTGCCGCTTCTCCAGTCAGCGGCTTTTCCTTTTCGCTTTTCTGCTGAGCCAATATATCCACCCGCCGACGCCGATTACGACGGCAGCGGCGAGGATGTAAAACAACACGGCATACATCCTGTCCTCGAATGGGGACATCATCATCACAATCGCCTCCCTTATGTAGGTATTCTTTACCCAATTGCGGGGGATTTAAGTCATGCCGCAGCGATCAGGGACGAATTCAGCCGTCGACCGCGGAAGGCCGTTCCTTATTTTGGCGAATGCGCTTCAAGCAGGAACCCGGCTGAAAATTTCGAATATAACGTACACATGCGGTGATTCGATTCTATCCCGAGGAAAAGAAGGTCAATGCAGGATGAGAGTTCATGAATTTGTGATTGCTGCCGATTTTACCCGCGAGGATCTTGCCCGGCTGTCCTCGGAATCCGCCCGCTTCCGCTCGGACATCAAGCTTGAGTTCGCTCATGGGGACGGCACCAACATCGTGGACGTGAAAAGCTTGCTCGGCATGCTTCTGCTGCCGATCCGCTCCGGCACGCGCGTCATGCTGCGCGTCAAAGGAAAGGATGAGGAGGAGGCTTTCCTCCACATGCTGGAGCTGCTGGAGAAGGAATAAGCAGGAAGAAGCTTGCGCATGCAACAATCGTGAGGATAAAAGAAAGGCCGGCCCGGAAGCGGGCTGGCCTGTACGGCTTGATCGTCCAGCTGGTTCAGGAAACGGCGCCGCTCGTCGCGTCGAGAGCAGGATCTCCCTGCTTGGCGGCGGAAGGGCGTTCCTCCGACTTGAGATAAAGGATGAAGCCGGCGATCATGAAGACGCCTCCGATCAGCTGGAAGCCTGTGATCAGCTCGCCGAACAGCAGGAGGCCAAGCAGGCTGGCGCCGATCGGCTCCGCCAGCACGGCCATGGAGATCGTCGTCGCCTTGACCGATTGCAGCAGCCAGTTGAAGATCATATGGCCGAAGACGGTCGGGATGATGGCGAGCAGCAGGAACAGGCCCCATTCCTTCGGCTCGTATCCGCTCATCGGTATGCCTCCCGCGACGTTGTAGACGGCGAAGCAGAGCGCGGTGACGCCGAATACGATCAAGCTGTAGACGTAGGAGGGAATCCGCTCCATGAGCTGCTTGGCCAGAATCATGTTCACGGCCACGGCAACCGTTCCGAGAAGGGACAGCGTATCCCCGTAAAAAGCGCTCCGCGACAAGCCGAAGTCGCCCGAGCTGACGAGAATGGCTCCGGCGATCGAGACCGACATGCCGATGACGGCGGAGCGGCGCAGCCTTTCCTTGAAGACGAGGTAAGCGCCTATCGCGACAAAGACCGGCTCCAGGGTGAGCAGAATGGTGGAGCTTGCGATCGACGTATAGGATAAGGAGGCCATCCAGAGCAGGAAGTGCAGCGCCAGGAAAAAGCCGGCGACGGTCAGCTTGACCCAGTCCCGCATGCTGATCGTTCGGATGGCATGGCGATATTTCCAGCCGAAGGGAAGCATCATCAGAAACGTGAAGAGCATCCGGTAAAACCCTTGGACGGATACGGGCGCACCGGAATAACGGACAAGTATGGGGGCGCAGGAAATGGCGGCCATACCGACGGCAAGAGGCAATAGAATCGACAAAGTTGACTTCCGCTGCAAAGTATTCATCCGAATAGTTTAATCCTTCCGAGGCTTTGCTGCAATTCCTTTTTTATTGACAATGAGAATTATTATCAATTATGATGGATAGCAGAGTGGAGACTATCGAAAGGGGACAAGCCGCATGCTCGTCATTCAACGCCGGATCAAAGTGAAGGAAGGTTTCTCCGGACAAGTCGTGGAGAGGTTCAGCAAGCCGGGACCGGTGCAGGAAATGGACGGATTCGTCGATATGAGCGTCCTTGTGAAGGCTGTGCGCCGGGGCGAGGAAGAGGTCATCGTCCAGATCCGCTGGGAGTCGGAGGAGGCCTGGAAGGGTTGGGAGAAAAGCGATGTCCATATCCAAGGCCACCGCGAGAGCCGCGGCAAGACGCCTCCGGATTATGTGCTGGAAACGGAAGTTTCCCGATATGAGGTTGCGGCGGTGAAGGGTCCTATCGCCCGCTGATTGTCACATTTATAGCCCGAAAGAGTCATACGCATGCTCCGGCTCCAAGCTAAGCTAATGGTGGAAGGAGCTGCTGCCCATGCATGTAGGCGAGGATACATCCTTGACGGACTCGCTTTATTTGATCTTTTTTGGACTTCTCATGATCGGGACGATCATATTGTTCGTGTACGGCTTCAAAAAGATGGATGACTCCGGCGATGACGAGGAAGAGACAACGACTGCCTCTGCGCCGCCTCATCGTCCCCAGGACAGCCAGGCTCAGGATTAGGCCGGCATCCGCAGCATCCATGGACATAATGAAAAGCCAAAAAAACCGCCTCCGGGCGGTTTTTTTATGCGCTGCATGCCCGTCAGGAGGCGGGGGCCGGATCACAAGGCTGCCAGAGCTCGAGCCAGCCAGCCATTTCGCCGATATCCTGTATCGTGCCGCTTGGCTGGAGGGAGGGAGAAGGGCTGGACTGGTTCAAAGCCAAGCCTTGGCGGACCCAGAGGGCATGCATGCCGACCTGGCGCGCGGGAATGATGTCGTTGTCGATCCGGTCTCCTACCATTAAAGCTTTGCAGGGAGGACAGCCCGTCGTTTCGAGCGCATGCTCGTACAGGCGCGGATCCGGCTTCACCAGGCCGGTCTCCGCGGAGGAGAATACGGCTTCGATATGCTCCATGAGCCCGTAGGACTCCAGACGATGGACGGTTCCGGCGCTCTGATTGGCGATGACTCCGATCCGGTAGCTTCCGCTTAGCGTCTGCAGGAGGCTCTTCGCATCCGGGAACGGCTTGTCCAGCTCCTTGCGGTATTTCATTTCCTTCCAGATCGCTTGGCGAAGCGCGTCGTCGGGGAACAGCCGCAGCAGGACATCGGCCATCGGAAACGGTGAGAACCGTTCATGGGCTTGGATCCAGGCTTCCCTGATGTCCCGCTCGCATACCGCGATGCATCGGCGCCCGGCTGCACGGATGAGCTGCGAGATAATGTCGGCGATCGGCGCGGATTCATCCACGAGTGTCTCGCCGACGTCGAAAAAGATCCACTCCACCGGATTGCTCTTCACTTGTTTTCTTCCTTCCCGTCGCTTGCAGTCGATTTCTATATCGTACCATGACGGAAAGCGGGCCTCAAGAACGGAGGCAGCGTTTTCAATTTGCTGCGGCACTAAACTATTTCAACGCATCTTCCGATAAAGACAAGATTAGGTTAACAATGGCAAGGAGATGGGGACATGATTGCCGTTACGGCGGAAAGAGAAGCCCAGCTACAATTCATCGGGTTGAAGCAAGAAGACCTGAACCTGCTTCAGGGCAGCAGGGCCGTATTCGAGAGAATCGTGGACAGGCTCGTGGACTCGCTGTACGGGCAGATCGCGGCGAAGCCCGAGCTGAAGACGATCATTGAAGCCCACAGCACGCTGGAGAGGCTGAAGGCGACGCAAAGGACCTACTTCCTTTCGATGACGGACGGAACGATCGACGAAGCCTATTTCAACAACCGCCTCCTGGTAGGCAAGATCCATTCCCGAATCGGGCTGACGACCCAGTGGTATCTAGGCGCCTACATGATTTATTTGGATCTCGCCGCCGCCCACCTGGCAGCGGAGCTTCCGGGACAGTGGACGCCGGTGCTGCATTCCTTGACGAAGATGTTCAACCTCGATTCGCAGCTCGTGCTCGAAGCCTATGAGAAGGACGAGAAGGCCAAGCTGGAGAGAGTGCTGGACAGCCAGTCCCATATTCTGACGGGCGTCAGCGAAGCGATCCGCCAGCTGGCGGCCGGAATGGAGCAGGTAAGCCGCAGCACGGCGGCCGTCAACAGGCTGGCCCGGGCCACGGTGCTTTCGCAGGAGCAGACCGACGCCGAGCTCGGCTTGCTCGGCGAGCAGATCGGCTCCATCGAATCCATGGGCGCGCTCATGGGCGACATTTCCGACCGGACGCATCTTCTCGGTCTCAACGCCGCTATCGAGGCGGCGCGGGCCGGCGAGCAGGGACGAGGATTCGAGGTCGTCGCGGGGGAAGTTCGCAAGCTTGCCCGACATTCCAAGGAATCTCTCGAGCTGATACAGGAGAAGGTCGAATCGATCGGCGAGGTGCTGCACAAAGTTCAGGCGATGTCGAGGGACACCGCCCAAGCAGCCGGAGAACAAGCCGCAAGCTCGGAGGAGCTGGCTCTGTTCATCCGGATCATCGAGAAAGTGTCGGTGGAGCTGGAGCAATTGAAAAGCCAGGCGGAGCGATCCATTGCGGATGGAGTCGCGAGTGACGGTTGAAGACGACAGCAATCGGATCTTAAAAAGAAGGCAGACCGGATTTTCCGGTCTGCCTTTTTGAATCTGAATCAGGACAGCGCAGCGGCCGGAGCGGATGCCGTGCCGATCCGCTCCAGCATGGAGCGGGCGATCCAGACGCCTGCGGCGCCGGCCTGAGCCAATCCGCGCGTAATGCCGGCACCGTCGCCGCCGCAGTACAGGCCGCGGATTTCCGTCTCAAGCTTCGTGTCGAGCTTCGGCCTGGCGGAGTAGAACTTCGCTTCGACACCGTAAAATAAGGTGTGCTCCGAAGCAATGCCGGGTGTTACCTTTTCGAGCGCTTCCACCATCTCGATCAGGCTGCGCATCGTGTTGTAAGGCAGCACGAGTCCGAGATCGCCGGGGACGGCTTCCTTCAAGGTCGGCTCCAGAAAGCCTTCGGAGATCCGGCTTGCCGTCGAGCGGCGGCCGCGGAGGATATCCCCGTATTTCTGGACGATGACGCCGCCGCTGGAGAGATCGTTCGCTCTCTTGCATATTTCCCTCGCATATTCGTTCGGCTTGTCGAACGGCTCCGTGAACGTATGGGAGACGAGCAGCGCGAAATTGGTATTCGGGGATCCGAGGCTCGGATCCTTGTAGGAGTGGCCATTGGCGGCCATGACGCCGCTGTGGTTCTCGACGACCACATGTCCGGATGGGTTGCTGCAGAACGTGCGCACCCGGGTGCCGACCGAGGTGTTGAAGACGAATTTGCCTTCGTACAGATGCTCGTTGATTTCCCGCATGACGACATCGGAGGTCTCGACCCTGACTCCGACATCGACCTGGTTGTTGTACATGTTGAGCCTGCGGCGCTTGAGCACCGACGTCAGCCAGGACGATCCGTCGCGGCCTGGAGCGATCATGACCAGGTCCGCTTCATGCACGGTTCCGTTTTTGAGCGAGATTCCCGTGACGCGGTGGACTCCGTCCTGCTTCTCGGTGACGATGTCCTCGACTTCCGTTTTGAACGACATCTCGATGCGCGTTTTCAAATATTCATAAATGGACTTGAGGATGTCCAGATTCTGCTCGGTTCCCAGATGCCGGACTTCCGCCCGCAGCAGCTTGAGTCCGGCGGCATAACCGCGCTGCTCGATGCTTCGGATCGTATCCGTCGTCGGATCGGTGATGGCGGTTGTCGCTCCGTGCTCCAGGTTGATGCGGTCCACGTAGCGGATCAGCTCCAGAACCTTGGAGGGGGCGAGGTAATCCGTCAGCCAGCCTCCGAATTCGGTCGTAATGTTGAATTTGCCGTCGCTGTAAGCTCCTGCGCCGCCGAAGCCGGCTGTGATGGAGCAGGCCGGCAGGCAGCCGGCAAAGTCTTTCTTGCCTGCCGCTGGCGGGCAGAGCTGGATCTTTTCTTCCAGTATGGGACAGCTGCGGCGGTAAATATCATGGCCTTTGTCCACAAGCAGAACGTTCAGTCCCGGATGCCGCAGCGTCAGCTCATAGCTGGCAAAAATGCCGGCGGGACCGGCTCCGACAATGATCACGTCATATTTTCCCATCCTAATCATCCTCCCGGCTTCATCAAAAAATCCCGGCTGCAAACGGGTATGCGAAAGCATCCCGTTCGTAGCCAGGAATTTGAGGTTCCTTGTAGAGACCCCCGAACCTTATTATCGGGGATATACGAACGCGCCGGGTAAGGCGACAAGTGAAATGATAACCGGGAATTGCGTATGTGTCAACGTATTCGGGCTAAAATATTCGTAAATAATCACAACAGTTACCTTCATCACTGTTAGAATCGGGTATATTCAATCAAAACACGAACATTGATGACGGCATCGCCTGATGTCCCAGCCTGTTTCCATATCAGCCGGGACAGGATCCGGGCGCTCATTCTGTCGATAAGCATCTCTATCTATCGATGGCATTATATGCTATAATGGCGACGTCCAAGTTCAAAATCGTTTTTGATACTAGCTAAAAGGATGACTACAGGTTGGAGAACCGTGCCGCTCTGTCCCAATTGACCAGCCAAATGGGCAAATTGCTCCGAGACCGCTTCGGCAAAGGTCCGGAATCGATTTTCGTTTCAAGCAATGAAGTATGCGTGACCATGCATTTCCGCCAGTTCGTCAGCGTGGTCGAGAAGATCATGCTGCAGCAGAACAAGGACGAGGCTGTCAGGGAAATGCGCCAGCTCGTAATGGATCTCCTTCTGCCGGATTTCAAGGCTCTCGTTCAGGAGTCGCTGGATCTGGAGATTATGGATGTGTATTACGACTGGAACCTGGACAACCACTCCGGAATCATGGTCGGGTTGGTCGACAGCACCAAATTCGAAGCGCATCAGGAGAAGTACAGAGGCAAGCCGTACATACACGAATCGGTGAGAAGGATATCGGAAGAAGCCGAGAAGCTTCCTGACAAGCTTTATTCGTTCTGGACGAATCCACGGACGTTGATCGTGTTCCGGTCCGGCATTCTGATCAAGCTGGAGAAGGAATTGCTCCGGGCCGGCTACGAGCCGGCGCTTCGCGTAGCGAAGCGCTCGCTGGAAAAATCCATGCTGCTCACGGAAGTCGACATGAACCGCGCGGTGGGCCGCACCCCCGACGGTCTGTACCTCGACTGGAAGTTCGACAAGGATCAAAGCATTATCGTTTACACGTTTCCAAACGAATAGCGGACTTTATGACCAGATATTACGATACGCTGTTCATGAGCCAAGAACCGGCGCCGGGAAGGCGCCTATTCTTGGCTTTTATTTTTTTTCGGGGTGGGCGTTGATGCGATGACGGAAACAACACAGGATCATTCGGCGGAAGAAGAAAATGTCCGCTTGCCGATGGACGCGCTGCTGACGGGGATCTCGAAGCTGATCGATGCCGATGCCTACTTCGTTTCCGAACGACAAGGGAACGAGGAGCATGTCGCGCACTTGCATCACAAGGGGGAGCCGATCCTGCACTGCGGCCGGGAGGTCGATGAACCGGAAGCTGGAGCCGAGGGAGATACCTGGCTCGGGTTTCATTACTGCGGGCTGCCGGTGAGTCCCGGCGGCAAGGCATCGGGGGGGACGCTAGGACTGCTGCGGAGAGAAGCGGCTTTCACCGAGATGGAGAAGGCCGTCCTGCGGATGGCGGCGGCCAGATGGCTCCACAAGGAATCCGGAATCGCGGAGGAGAGCCTGGAAAACAAGCGCCGCCTTGAAGAGATGAGCACCGCCAATGCCAGGCTGGAAAAGGATAAGGATCAGCTCTACGAACTTGGACTTGAGATGATCACTCCTATGACCGGCATATCCGGCATGGCGGAGCTGCTGGCGGAAACGGAACTGAACGACGAGCAGAGAAGCTACGTCGACACGATTATTGGGAGCAGCGGCTACCTCATTCAGCTGATCCAGCATATGATGGCCAATTCGCGGATGGCGGCCGGTTCCGTCGACCGCCGGATAACGCCGTTCTCGCTTCATGTGCTGCTGGCCGAGCTTGCCGCCGGACTTCACGACGGGCTCAGCCAGCAGCTGCAGCTCAGCTGCTGGCTGGATCCCGAGCTTCCGATCCGGGTAGTCGGGGACGAGGAGCTGCTCCGCGAGACGCTGATCATCCTGCTCTCGGCAGCCGCCTTCGGCGCAGAGCCGGGAACGGTCGGGGCCCGTGTCCATGTGAATTCCCGAAGCATCGGCAACGACATGCTCGATCTGCTCTTCACGATCTGGCATCCTCATGAAGCCGAGAGCCGCATACAGCCTATATCCGTCGTCAGGGACCGGATCGAGGCGATGGGCGGCGAGCTGTGGTTCGAGCATGACGGCGAAGGCAGCCGCATCCGCTTCACCGTCCAGGTAAGGGAAGGTGAGGCGGAAGACGAGGCAATCGGCTAGAACATGCTCCAATCGAATTCACGGGACAGGGAACGAAGCAGATGAACCCCGGCCAGGCTGTTGCCATGCGGATTCAGCGCGGGACCGATGACCCCGATTCCCGCCAAGCCCGGCACGAGCGCCAGAATGCCGCCCGATACGCCGGACTTGGCAGGCAAGCCGACATCGATGGCGAATTGTCCGGAGCCGTTGTACATGCCGCAGGTGACCATGAACGTTTTGGCGATCTGCACGTATCGTCTTGGGATCAGGGCTTGTCCCGTGCCGGGATCGATGCCGTCGTTCGCCAGGATGACGGCCATCCTCGCGAGATCGCTGCATGTCGCCGAGATGGAGCAGTGCCGGAAATAGACTTCCAGAACTTCCTCGACTCCGCCTCGGAGGACGCCGTTGTCGGTCAGGAAATACGCCATGGACCGGTTCAGGTTGCCGGTTGCGGATTCGGAATAATAGGTAGCGTCGTCTACAGCCAGATCAGGATTCCCTGCAAGCCCGGAGATGAAATCCAGGATGCGCCCCGCCTTCTCGGCGGGGCTGTTTCCGTTGATCAAGGAAGAAATGACGATGGCCCCTGCGTTGATGAGCGGATTGAAGGGAATGCCCGGCTGCACGAGCTCCAGCTTGAGCATCGAGTTGAAATTGTCTCCGGTCGGCTCCATGCCGACTTTGCTGAATACAACTTCCTCTCCGTTGTCCATGAGAGCCAGTATCAGGGTGAATACCTTGGATATGCTTTGCATGGTGAATCGGGTCCCGCAATCGCCTGCCGAGACGGATCCGCCGTTCATGTCGGCGATATGGATGCCGAGAGTGTCCGGATCCGCCTTGCTGAGCTCGGGAATATAGGATGCGGTCTTGCCGTCTGCCGTTCGGGCGCGGCTGTTTTCCAGCCATTGCGGCAGGCCGGCCTGCAGGGCGTTCCAGGTTGCGATGTCCATAGGCTGAATCGATCTCCTTGGTGTGCCGGCACCGGTCGGGCCGGCATGGATGGTAGCGAACTCCTTCATTGTATCGGCATTGGCCGGGTCTGTAAAACGATGGATCGGATGGGCTCATTGAATGTAGGGCTCCCTCTTGTGTATCCTAATAGAGAAGGAAGACATTGGAAAGCCAGACGCAGTCATTTGGGGAGGACGAGGAAATGGGCAAAAGCTCCCGCTGGTACGCAGCATCCCTGATCGCCGCAGCGGTTGTTTCAGTTTGTGGAGAACTGATCTGGATCGGGGATCCCTTGCGGCTGGGCAGCTATTATTGGATGGATCTGATCCAGATCCTGTCCCGCATCGCCGCGGTCATTCCTCTGATGTGGGCTGCCGGCGCTTATTCCTCCTGGCTCCAGAGGGGAAGAAGCTGGCTTGGCGTCATTAATCTGCTCGCCGTTGCCGGAGGCATCCTGACAGGGCTGCTGCTGCTTACGCGGCCGGACCGCTTCGAGGCTGCCGCTGCCGCAGCGGCGGCTACCGGAGCTCTCATCCTCGTCGACGCTCTTGTGAGCGAGCGCGCAAGACGGGGTGGCTTCCCATGGAGATCGCTGACGACCGCCTTGGCAGCGGCGGCGATCGGAGCGTTCCTTTTTTACCCGACGTCCTATGGCGTCACCACTCCGGGATTCACGATGAACATGAACCGCTACGCCCATATCCAAGGCGGCACGGACAGAGGGAGCCTGGAAGGCGTGCTGGTCATCGAGCGTCCGGCTTTTCCGGTGGACTGGATCTACGCCGAACTGTTCCCTCATTTGCATCTTGAAAAGAGGGATACGAGCATTTCGCTGGGTGAGATCCAAAGGCAGGTGTTCATTCAGCGGGCAGGCGCCAACGATGTCGGAACCGCCGTCGCGCTCAAGAAGCTCGGACTCGGCCGAGGAGTGATTCCGACCGGGGTCCAAGTGCTCTCCTTGCTCAAGGACAGTCCCGCTGAGGGGCGGCTTGAGCCCGGCGATGTGCTGACCGGCTTGAACGGCAAGGAGATCGGCACGACGGCCATGCTGGCGAAGGCCATGAGCTCCGTCAAACCGGGCGATACGGTCCGGGTAGGGCTGAAGCGGGGCAATCAGGAGCTGTCGGCGGATATCGGGACGAGGGAGAATCCCGAGCAGCCGGGCCGCGCGGCATTCGGCATCCAGGTGCAGGACCGGACGACGGCCGATCTGACGAGACAGGCCGACTACCGCTCCTATCTCGTCTACCAGGGAGGTCCGTCGCATGGGGCGATGCTGGCGTTGACGGTCATCGACCAGCTGACTCCGGGAGGCATTACGTACGGCAACCGGGTGGCCGGCACCGGCACGCTGGACGGGAACGGGAACGTAGGGGAGATCGGCGGCATCGAGCAGAAGGCCTATACGGTCGCACGAGCAGGCGCGGATGTGTTCTTCGTCCCGCAAGGCCAGGAGCAGGATGCCCGCAAGGGCAGCGCCTCGCTGGAGATCGTGCCCGTCCGCACACTCGACGACATGCTGTCCTGGCTCAAAGCCCATCCGAAGAAATGAATCGGAAAAGGCCTTCTCCGACATAGGTCGGAGAAGGCCTTTCTGGCGTGGTTCGGCTATAGGAAGAAGGAGCCGATGATGCCGCTCAGCACGCCTGCGACGACGACCGACCCGAAGACGAGCCCTAATACTTTGGCCGGGAATGCGCGGCGGATCATCAGGAGCGACGGCAGGCTGACGGCGGGCAGCGTGATGAGGAGCGCGCCGGCGGCGCTGGCGCCGAAGCCGAGGGAGGTGAACGCCTGCACGATCGGAATCTCGGCTGCGGTCGGAATGACGAACAGCGTGCCTGCGATTGCGAACAGAAGCAGCGTCAGGATCGTCATGCCGGTCCCTTCGCCGAGGCTCGGGAACAGCCAGGCGCGGGCGGCGCCGAGCAGCAGAACGGCGATGATGTAAGCCGGCACGACGTTAAGCAGCATGTGGCCGAGGCTTCGCAGCCAGCGCAGCCAGAACGGACGGTCGTCCTCGGCGGGCACGGCGGAGAGCACCTGATCCTCCGGGATGGCGGCGTCCTTGACGAAGCGGTTCGCGAAGTAGCTCACGCCGAAGGTGATGGCGATGCCGAACAGCAGGCGCAGCAGCGTGAATTTCCACGTGAGCACGAACGTCATGAAGATGAGCGTCGCCGGATTCAGCAGCGGATTGCCGAGCCAGAAGGCGAGGGCGGCGCCGGCGGAGACGTTTTTCTTGCGCAGGCCGACAGCGATCGGAGCGGCGCAGCAGGAGCACATCATGCCGGGCAGCGAGGCGAGGCCGCCGATGGCCGTGCTCTTGAAGCTGCGTCCGCCGAGAACGCGGAGCAGCCAGCCCGACGGAATCAGCACCTGGACGAGGGAGCCGAGCAGAATGCCGAGCACGGCCGCCTTCCAGACCGCCTTATAATAAGCTTGGGCATAGTCCCAGGCGGATTGCCAGGACGGAGACGGAATGCTCTCCGAGCCCCCGGTCAGGATCGAGCTGCCGATCGTATGGTCCGTGATGGCTTTCAACGCTTTACCGTAATAAGGCCACCATTTTACATATGTCAGGCCGGCGACGGTGATCAGAATGAATGCGACAGCAAGCCAGGCGGCCTTTTTGCCGCTCATCGACGGACGCGGAAGAGTTCCTTGGGAAGGACTCATGGTTACGACCTCCTAAGATGGAATGGAAAACTTGATTATTATAGCATATCCCGCTATCCGTTCCTTCCCTTTTTTGAGGAGATGCGGCTGAAGCGGCGAGTGCGGCGCGCCTTTTTGGTTTTTGAGCGGCCTTGGCGTATACTTGAGGAAGTAAAGTACTAGCCATCTGGGAGGATGAACCATGCCGGAATCCAATGTGATCAAATTGACCTCGCTCTCCACCAAAGGCGGCTGCGGCTGCAAAATCGGACCGTCCGACTTGTCGGAGGTGCTGAGGCAGCTGCCTCCGGCGCTGCCCAACGCCGATCTGCTCGTCGGGCTGGATACGAGCGACGATGCGGGCGTCTACCGGCTGAGCGACGAGCTCGCGCTCGTGCAGACGGTCGATTTCTTTACTCCGATCGTCGACGATCCGTATTCCTTCGGCCAGATCGCGGCCGCCAACGCCATCAGCGACATCTACGCGATGGGCGGCAAGCCGCTGACGGCGCTCAATATCGTCGCCTTTCCGATCGCGACGCTCGACAAAAGCCTCCTCGCCGATATTCTCCGCGGAGCCGCCGACAAGCTGGCTGAAGCGGGCGCTACGCTCGTCGGGGGCCATTCCATCGACGACAAGGAGCCCAAGTTCGGCATGGCCGTCACCGGTCTCGTCCATCCCGGACGCGTCCGCACGAATGCCGGCTCCCGTCCGGGAGACAAGCTCATCCTGACGAAGCCGATCGGGGTAGGCATCTATACGACGTCGATCAAGAAAGACCGGCTGACGGAAAGCGATGTCGCCAAGGTGACTTCCGTCATGGCGGCGCTCAACCGCAAGGCGGCCGAAATCATGGACGGCTACGACGTCCGCGCCTGCACCGATGTGACCGGCTTCGGGCTGCTCGGCCATGCTTCGGAGATGGCCAAAGGAAGCCGAGTCGGCCTGAACATCAGGCGCAGCGACGTTCCGGTCCTGCCGCGCACCCGCGAGCTCGCCGAAGAAGGCTTCGTTCCGGGCGGAACGAGAAACAACTATGCGCATGTGCAGCCGGCGGTCACGTTCGGTCCGGAGCTCGACGAGCTCGACCGCCTCATCCTGTGCGACGCGGTGACTTCGGGAGGACTCCTCATTTCCGTTGCCGGAGAAGAAGGGGATTCCCTGCTCGGCGAGCTGCTTGCGGCAGGCCTTGAGGCGGCTGTCATCGGAGAAGCGGTCGACGACCATCACGGCATCATCGAAGTATCGTAAGGAGAGATTCCATGTTTCAGGATTTGACCGTGCAAGAGCTGAGAGCGAAGAGGGATTCGGGAGAGCTCGTCATCATCGACGTCCGCTCCCCGTCCGAATACGAGGAGTCCACGATTCCCGGAAGCATCAACATACCCTTCTTCGACGACCGCGAGCGGGCGGAGATCGGCACGCTGTACAAGCAGGTCAGCGTCCAGGATGCGAAAAAGCGGGGGCTGGAGATCATTTCGGCCAAGCTGCCGGCATTCATCGCGCAGTTCGCTGCCATTCCCCAGAAGAAGGCCCTGTTCTGCTGGAGAGGGGGAATGCGGAGCCGGACGACGGCGACTTTGCTTTCCTTGATGGACATCCACGCTTACCGGCTGTCGGGCGGATTCCGCGAATACCGGCGCTGGGTCGTCGAGACGCTGGCGGAGTTCTCCTTCGATCAGCGCGCCTATGTCATTCACGGCAATACGGGAACGGGCAAGACGGCGATTCTGTCCGAGCTTGAACGCCGCGGCTATCCGGTGCTGGATCTGGAAGGGATGGCGGGGCATCGCGGCTCCATCTTCGGCCAGATCGGGATGCGCGCCCACAACCAGAAGACGTTCGAGTCGCTGCTGCTTGAGCGGCTGATCGCCCTGCGGCATTCGCCTTACGTCCTTATGGAGGCGGAAAGCCGCCGCATCGGCAAATGCGTGCTTCCCGAATTCCTCATGGAAGCCAAGGAAGCGGGAATTCCGATCCGGGTCGAGCTGCCGATCGGGGAGCGGATCCGGCATATTCTGGAGGATTACCGTCCGGAGGAGCACAAGCAGCAATGCATGGCCGCCTTCCGCGTCATCAAGCCGAGAATCCATACCCCTGTCGCGGCGGAGATCGAGCAGAGCATCCTGAACGATGACTTCGGCCGCGCCGCGGAGCTGCTGCTGACCGCTTATTACGATCCGCGCTACGAGCACGGCTCCGACCGGTATGACAGCGAAAAGGAACTTTTCGTGCAGGCCGACTCGGCCGTCGCCGCCCTGGAGCCGATCATCGCGGCGCTCCCGTCAAGCGGAGTTCCGGTCTAGCTGTGCAGGAAAAAGCCCTCGCCGGGCAGAAGCTTGAGCCCGGCGAGGGCTTTTTGGCGTATGCGGCTGCTTCCGATATGGACGGAAGGTCCCGGGCGCAAAAGGGAAGCGGAGGCGTTATTGCCCTTTGCCGCCCTTGCGGGTAAGCTCGGCAAGCCGGTCCCATTGGTCCGCCGTCACCTCCAGCAGGCTGTTGAACTGTCCGGCGCCCTGGAGCCATTCGCCGCCGTCGATCGTGACGACCTCGCCGTTGAGATAAGAGGCGTAGTCGGAGACGAGGAATGCGGCCAGATCGGCAAGCTCTTGCTTGTCGCCCACACGCTTGAGCGGAATGCGGTCGGCCATCCGCGCGGCCAGCTCCGGCGTCGGAGCCAGCCTTGCCCATGCGCCCTCCGTCGGAAACGGACCTGGCGCGATGGCGACCTGGCGGATGCCGTAGCGCGCCCATTCCACCGCCAGCGAGCGGGTGAGAGCGAGCACTCCGGCTTTGGCCGCGGCCGACGGCGCCACGAACCCGGAGCCGGTCTCGGCATAGGTCGTGACGATGTTCAGCATCGTTCCGCCGCGTCCGGCCGCGATCCAGCGCTTGCCGAACTCAAGCGTCGCATAGAAGGTTCCGTGCAGCACGATGTTCAGCACGGCGTCGACGGCGCGGGGCGAGAGACGCTCGGTCGGACTGATGAAGTTGCCGGCGGCGTTGTTGACGAGCACGTCGACGCCTCCGAAGCGCTCGTCCAGCGCATCCGCCAATGCGGATAGGGAAGAGGGCTCCCGGACGTCGCAGCTTTGGACGAATACGTCATGGCCGGCCTCGCGGAACGCCTCGGCCGCTTCCTGCAGCTTCTCCTCGCGCCGTCCCGCGAGCGCGATGGAGGCTCCATGCGCGGCGAAGCCTTCCGCCATCGCGCGTCCCAGTCCGGTCGCGCCGCCCGTCACGAGCACGGTTTTGCCTTTGAGCAGATCGGGTCGAAAAGGTCCCATAACAAGCTCCTCCTTAGGAAGGTCCGTATCCAATGGAAAACCCGCCCGTACGGACATCATCCGGGCGGGTTCATGGCGTCTACGCGAGCACTTTGCGGAATTCTTCCGTCAGCAGAGGCACGACCTCGAACAGGTCGCCGACGATGCCGTAATCGGCGACTTTGAAGATCGGAGCTTCCGGATCCTTGTTGATCGCGATGATGACGCGCGACTGGCTCATGCCGGCCAGATGCTGGATGGCTCCGCTGATGCCGCAGGCGATGTAGACCTCCGGCGTGACGACCTTGCCGGTCTGGCCGATCTGCAGCGCGTAGTCGCAGTAGCCGGCGTCGCAGGCACCGCGGGAAGCGCCGACGGCGGCGCCGAGCACATCGGCCAGCTCCTCGAGAGGCTTGAAGCCGTCGGAGCTCTTCACGCCGCGTCCGCCCGAGATGACGATCTTCGCCTCGGACAGGTCGACCTTGCCGCCGGCTTTGCGCACGACGTCCTTGACGATCGAGTGGAGATCGGAGGCTGGAGCGTAGTCGCGGTCGACCACTTCGGCCGGCGCGGAGGCTAGTTCGGCTGGCGGCAGGTTGTTCGGGCGGACGGTCACGACGCCGGCGCCGCCGGCGAAGGCTTTTTCCTCGAAGGCTTTGCCCGCGTAGAGCGGACGGGTATAGAGAGATCCTTCCGCGGAATCGCTTACAGCAATGACATCGGAAATTTGTCCGGCTCCGAGATGGGCGGCTACAAGCGGCGCCAGATCCTTGCCTTCCGCGGTATGGCCGAGGAAGACGCGGCCGGGCTTCAGCTCGTCGAGAAGGCCTTTGACGGCCGCCAGATAAGCCGGAGCGTTGTAGGAGGCGAGCTCCGGATGATCGACGGCGTAGACTTTGCCCGAGACGTAAGCGGCCAGCTCGGAGGCGGCTGGAATGATGCCGCTGCCGATGATGACGGCGTCGACCGGAGCTCCGCCCGCGGACTGGTTGGCGGCATGGACGGCTTCAAGCGATACCCGGCGCAATTTTCCCGCGCGGATTTCGGCGATGACAAGAACGGATTGGCTCATGGTTTAACCTCCTTGGATAGGAAAAAAATGATGGAATCAGATCGCTTTGGCTTCCGTGCGCAGCAGCTCGACGAGGCGAGCGGCCTGCTCGGCCGGCGTTCCCTTGATGAGCTGGCCGGCTCCGCGCTCGGGCGGCAGGGAGAGGCTCAGCCGCTTGGTCAGCGGGGCGATGGCGGCGGCGTCGACGCCGAGATCGTCCAGAGAAAGCGTCTGGAACGGTTTTTTCTTCGCCTTCATGATATTCGGCAGCGACGGGTAGCGCGGCTCGTTCAAGCCTTGCTGGGCGGTGAACAGCGCCGGAAGCGTCAGCTCGAGGGACTCCGTGTCTCCTTCGGCATCCCGCTTGACGCTGGCGGCCGTACCGTCGATGTCAAGGCTCGTGATGGAGGCGGCATGGGGAATGTCCAGGCCCGCCGCAAGCCGGACCGCAACTTGGCCGCCGCCGGTATCGACGGAGAAGTTGCCTCCGAGGATGACGTCATAGGCTTGCTTCGACAGATAGGCTTGAAGCAGATAGGAGATTCCGGCTTCGTCGGATTCGATGCGCTCGTCGGAGATGAGCACCGCTTCGTCGGCTCCCATCGCCAGCGCCGAGCGGAGCGCTTCGGCTGCTCGGGCCGGGCCGACGGAGACGACGGTCACCGATCCGCCGTGCTTTTCCCGGAGCTGGAGCGCTTCCTCGACCGCATATTCATCGTAAGGGTTGATGACATATTTGACGCCGTCGTCCGAAACCCGGCCGTTCTGGATCACGATCCGTTCTTCCGTATCAAAGGTTTGCTTCAGCAGGCAGAAAATGTTCATCTCGATTTTCCTCCTCGAATGGTTGAGTACCTGTTATTTTTTGAGGCCATGCAGGAAAAATTCGACGGTTTTGTCGACTTGGGCCGTCAGGGAGAACTTCTGCCCGGATATGAGCCAAGAGGATACCGCCTCATCCATCGCTCCGAATATAAGATGCCGGGTCAGCTTGACGTCGAGATTGTCCCGGAACGCTCCTTCTCTCACCCCTTTTTCCAGAATCTGCTCGATGAGCTGGATGTAAGGCCGCACGGTCAGGCCGATCGCCTTGCGCAGCTCCAGCGAGCTCTGCCTCAGCTCGATCTGGGTCACGTACGCGAGATTGATGTTCTGCTCCAGGACGGAGTAGTGGATCTCGCATATGGCGCGCAGAGCTTCCTCGGCAGTCGCCGTGTCCTCCAGCCGGGCTTCGAACCGTCCGACCAGATCCCCGAGCCTTTCCTCGAACAGGGAGATCAGGATATCTTCCTTCTTCTTGAAATATAAATAGATCGTGCCGTCGGCGACTCCAGCCTCCTTGGCGATTTTCGACACCTGCGAGCCGTGGAACCCGTTTTCGGCAATGACTTTCTGGGCGGCTTCCAGGATCTGATAATATTTTTCCGGCTTCCTACTTGTCATGATGGCACCTCGGTGGTAGTATTTACGTATGGTGAATGAATGCTCATTCATTTTCTTCATCTTAGGGGATATCACACGGATTGTCAACGATTTATCCGGAATTCAGCCGCTTGGCCGCCATTCAGAAGGCGGACCGTGCCTGGGACAAGAGAAGAAGGAACAGGAAATCTTCCTTCTTGATGGCCTCGTACGGGAGCGGAGGATTTGGAGACGTATGCAGCCGCGCCGGGACAGCATGATCAGGCGGGATACCACTAAGATTTTTTCGAACCGACCTTGTAAGCGCTTCATCTAAGATGCCCGGCGAACGGCCGGCGAAAGGAATTTGCAGAAAGGGTGAGTCGCAATGGCAGGACAGCTGATCAATCTCATCTTGTTTTTGGCACTGACGGGCTGCGGAATCTATCTGTTCTACAGGGCGGTCTACCACCGCTGGCTTTATATGAAGCTGGGGAAAAAGACAGCCGTTCCTCTCAAGGGAGAGGGCAGATGGGGCGAGTTCCTGTCTCAGGTATTCGGCCAGACGAAGCTGCTCAAGGATCCGCGCAGCGGCATCATGCATGTCGTCATCTTTTATGGATTCGTCATTCTGCAATTCGGAGCGCTCGACCTGATCATCAAGGGCCTGACGGCAGGCAAGCACCATCTGCCGGTTCCCGGCTACGACTGGTTCAGCCTCATGCAGGAAACGACCGTATTTGCCATTCTGGCCGCAATGGGTTATGCGGCGTACCGCCGCTACGGCGAGAAGCTCGCCCGTCTGAAGAGAGGGTGGAAGCCGAGCATCGTCGTGTTCTTCATCTTCGGACTGATGGCATCCGTCCTGTTCTCCCTTGCATTCGAGCGGATCTGGCTCGGCATGGCATTTTCCGGCTATGCGCCGATCACCTCGCTGATGGCTGAAGGCATGCAAGGAATCGGAGCCGGAGCCGCGCATGTGCTCTTCATGGCATCCTGGTGGGCGCATCTGGCCATCCTGCTCGCGTTTCTCGTGTACGTGCCTCAGTCGAAGCATTTCCATATCCTCACCGCGCCGGTCAACATCTATCTGCGCAAGCAGGAGCCGGCCGGAAGGCTGAGCAGGATCGATCTGGAGGACGAGGAAGCGGAATCGTTCGGCGTCGGCAAGATCGAGGAGTTCAATCAGAAGCAGATGCTCGACTTCTATGCCTGCGTGGAATGCGGCCGCTGCACGAATGTGTGCCCCGCGTCGAATACCGGCAAGGCTCTCTCTCCGATGCACATGATCGTGAAGCTCCGCGACCACTTGATCGACAAGGGAGCGGCCGTCACCGGCAAATCTCCTTGGGTTCCCGAATTCGCCTTCGGCACGGGAAGCGCCGGAGGAGGCAGGGCGCATGCCTTTGTCCCGCGTTCGGCGGAAATGCCCGGCTCGCTGCTCGAGATGGCCGGAGGAAGCGCGGAGGAGGTGGCGGCCGGCGCGGAAGCATCGGCTTCCGTCGCTTGGCAGGATCCCGGCGGCGCCATCACGGACATCCGGCCGACGATCGGCTGGCAGAAGGCTTCCTGGCATGAGGAGGAGCGCAGTCCGCAGGAGGTCGAGCTCATCGGCGAAGTGATGACCGAAGACGAGATCTGGGCGTGCACGACATGCCGCAACTGCGAGGACCAATGTCCGGTCGGCAACGAGCATGTCGACAAGATCATCGACCTGCGCCGCCATCTCGTCCTCATGCAGGGCAGCGTGCCGCATGAAGGCCAGCGCGCGATGCAGAACATCGAGCGCCAAGGCAATCCGTGGGGCATCAACCGCAACGACCGCGTGAAATGGACCGGAGACGTGGAAGGGGTCAGCGTGCCGCTCGTCAAGGAAAACCCGGAGTTCGACTATCTGTTCTTCGTCGGCTCCATGGGCTCCTACGATCTCCGCAGCCGCAAGATCTCGAGGGCTGTCGCCCGGCTGCTGAACGAATCCGGCATCCGCTTCGCGATTCTCGGCAACGAGGAGAGAAATTCCGGCGACACGCCGCGCCGCATGGGCAACGAGATGCTGTTCCAGCAGCTGTGCATGGAGAATATCGAGACGTTCCGGAAGCACGGCGTGACGAAGATCGTAACGGCATGCCCGCATACCTTCAACACGCTGAAAAACGAGTACCCGGACTTCGGTCTCGAAGGCGTGGAGGTGCTTCATCATACGCAGCTGCTCGACCGGCTGCTGAAGGAAGGCAAGCTGCAGCCGAAGCATGAGGTCAACGAGCGGATCACCTACCATGATTCCTGCTATCTGGGCCGCTACAACAACGTGTATGACGAGCCGCGCGATGTGCTGCGGGCCATTCCCGGCGTCGAGCTGGTGGAGATGGCGCGCAGCCGCGAGAACGGCATGTGCTGCGGAGCGGGCGGCGGCATGATGTGGATGGAGGAGACGGCCGGCAAGCGGGTCAATCTGGCGCGCACCGAGCAGGCGCTGGAAGTGAATCCGACGCTGATCAGCAGCGCGTGCCCGTACTGCCTGACGATGCTGGAGGACGGCACGAAGCTGAAGGAAGTCGATGACAAGGTGAAGGCGCGCGACATCGCCGAGATTCTCGAGGAAGCCGTATTCGGACGCGCCGGCAGCGCTCCGGCCGGCAGCGAAGGGATGGCCGTATAACGCATGGAGGCAGCCAGAGCCGGCAGCATAAGGGTACGCGCTCCTTAGCGGACCGTCCTTTCCCTGATCGGCCACGAAGAGGAAGAGAAGCATCCGACCCTGCATGAAGCACCGTTCTTGAACGCCGAAAAACCTTATTCAAGGAGGCAAGCAACGATGAGCATTTCGATCCGCAAAGCCGCTGTCATCGGCTCCGGCATTATGGGGTCCGGCATCGCCGCCCATCTGGCCAACGCAGGCATTCCGACGCTGCTCCTGGACATCGTGCCCAAGCAGCTCACCCCCGAGGAAGAGAAGAAGGGCCTGACGGCACAGCATCCGGCCGTCCGCAGCAGGCTGGCGACAAGCGCCATCGCGAAGCTGAAGAAGACGAATCCGGCGCCTCTCTACGATCCGGCCTTCGCGGGCCGCATTACGCCGGGCAACCTGGAGGACGATCTCCACAAGATCGCGGATGTCGACTGGATCATCGAGGTCATCGTCGAGAACCTGGACGCGAAGCGCAGCCTGCTGGACCGCATCGAGCAGCACTGGAAGCCGGGAACGGTCGTAAGCTCCAACACTTCCGGCATCTCCATCAACGCGATGGCGGAAGGACGCAGCGAGCCGTTCCGCCAGTCGTTCATGGGCACCCATTTCTTCAACCCGCCCCGTTACATGAAGCTGCTGGAGATCGTTCCGGCGGAGGGGACGGATGCGGGACTTGTGAACGACATGAAGGCATTCGGAGAAGCCGTCCTCGGCAAAGGCGTAGTGATCGCCAAGGACACCCCGAACTTCATCGCCAACCGGATCGGGACATACGGACTGCTCGTGACGCTGCAGGAAATGGAGAAGGGCGGCTTCACCGTCGAGGAAGTGGATGCGATCACCGGACCGGCCATGGGACGTCCCAAGAGCGCCACATTCCGCACGCTCGATCTTGTCGGCCTCGATACGTTCATCCATGTCGCGGACAATGTCCGCCTGAATGTCGACAACGAGGCCGAGCGCAAGGCGTTCACGCCTCCTGCCGCCCTGACGCAGCTCGTCGAGCGCGGCTGGCTGGGCGAGAAATCCGGCCAAGGCTTCTATCTGAAGCGCAAAGGAGAGAGCGGCAAGAGCGAAATCCTGTCGATCGACCTCGGCACGCTGGAGTATACGCCGCAGAAGAGAGCGGCTTCAGGTTCCCTGGAGGCGGCGAAGAGCGTCAAAGGCGCCCGCGAAAAGACGAAGGCTCTCATCGGCGCCGGAGACAAGTATTCGGAGCTGGCCTGGAATATTTTGAAGCAGGTGCTGGTCTATTCCGCCGACAAGGTCGGAGAGATCGCCGACTCCATCCAGGAGATCGACGAAGCGATGAAATGGGGCTTCAACTGGGAGCTGGGCCCGTTCGAGACCTGGGACGCCATCGGGCTGGCGAAATCGGTGCAGCGGATGGAGAAGGAAGGCCTCGCCGTTCCGGCATGGGTCAAGGAATGGATCGAATCCGGCCATGCGAGCTTCTACAAGAAAGACAACGGCAAGCGCTTCTATGTGAGCGGCAGCCAGTACAAGGAAGCCGAAGCCCCCGTTCAAGAGATCGACCTGCGCTCGCTCAAGGAGCAGAACAAGGTCGTCAAATCCAATACGGGCGCGAGCCTGATCGATATCGGCGACGGCGTCGTCTGCCTGGAATTCCATTCCCCGAACAACGCCATCGGCGACGATATCCTGACGATGATCCAGCAGAGCGCGGAGGAGGTCCGGCGCAACTGGAGCGGCCTCGTCCTGGCGAACCAGGGCCGAAACTTCTGCGTCGGCGCGAACCTGATGCTGCTGCTCATGGAAGCGCAGGACGAGGAATGGGACGAAGTCGACGAGATCATCAACCTGTTCCAGCAGAGCATGTATAAGCTGAAGCGGCTGGAGAAGCCGGTCGTCGCGGCTCCCCACCGGATGACGCTCGGCGGCGGTGTCGAGGCCTGCATGCCGGCGGACCAGGTCATCGCCGCGGCCGAGACGTATTACGGCCTCGTCGAAGTCGGGGTCGGCCTCATCCCCGCAGGCGGCGGCTGCAAGGAATTCGCCTTGCGCGTCAGCAGGCAGGCCGGGCATCCGGAAGCGGATCTGCTGCCCCTGCTCGGCCAGGTGTTCGAGACGGTCGGCTCGGCGAAGGTTTCCTCGAGCGGCCATGATGCCAAGCGGCTCGGCTACCTCCGCAATAACGACCGCATCCTGCCGAACGCCGACCATCTGATCTACGAGGCGAAGCAGGCTGTCCTGCAAATGGCTGCGGACGGCTACGCGCTGCCTCCGGAGGAGAAGATCCGCATCGCCGGCGCCGAAGGCAAGGCCGCGCTGCAGCTCGCGGCGATCGGCATGAGGGAAGGCGGCTACATCAGCGACCACGACCTCCTTATCGCCAAGAAGCTGGCGCATGTGCTGAGCGGCGGCGACTTGCCGGCCGGCACGCTCGTATCGGAGCAATACCTGCTCGATCTGGAGCGCGAGGCTTTCCTCAGCCTGACGGGCGAGCCGAAGACCCAGGCCCGGATGCAGCATATGCTCTCCAAGGGCAAGGCGTTGCGGAACTAGCATATCGCTCGGCACAGGAACGACACATTCGTGTGGAATCAAAGCAGTCCAGGTTCAAGAGCAATGTGATCGCTCAGAATTCCGGAGGAATTTGGGACGGCTGTGCGGAGAGCGCAGGAAATGAAAGTGCCCTGGAGAAGCGGAGCGGTCGCATTTGCAGCCGGATTTCCACATTCATGTGGAATCAAAGAAATCCGGGGGCAAGAGCGATTGAAAGGGCCTTTCATTTCCGGAGTCGGATGCACAGCAAGCTTGAACGTGCAAGCATGCCTGACCACTAAGGAGCGTGAAGTCATGAGAGAAGCAGTAATCGTATCCATGGCCCGGACGGCGACCGGCAAAGGCAAGAAAGGCAGCCTTCGCCAAACCCGCGCGGACGACCTCGGCAAAATCGTGCTGCAGGAAGTTGTCGAGCGGGCGCCGGGGCTGAAGAAAGAAGATGTGGAGGATATCATCATCGGCTGCGCGATGCCCGAAGGGGAGCAGGGGCTGAACTTCGCCCGCATCATGTCGCTGTACGCCGGCTTCCCGGTGACGGTGCCGGCGCTGACCGTCAACCGGTTCTGCTCCTCCGGCCTGCAATCGATCGCCTTCGCGGCGGAGCGCATCATGACCGGCAACGCGGATGTGATGATCGCCGGCGGGGTGGAGAGCATGAGCCATGTTCCGATGACCGGCTTCAAAATTTCCCCGAATCCGAAAATCGTCGACGAATACCCGGAAGTCTATATCGGGATGGGACATACGGCGGAGCGCGTCGCCGAGAAGTTCGGCGTCAGCCGCGAGGACCAGGACCGCTTCGCCGCCCGCTCCCATGAGAAGGCGGCGGCGGCCATCGCAGCGGGCAAGTTCTCCGATGAGATCGTTCCGGTCGAAGCGGAGCTGAAGTCGATGGAAGACGGCGGCAAGGTGAAAACCGAGAAATTCATCTTCAGCACCGATGAAGGCGTCCGCGTCGATACGACGCCGGATACGCTCGGCAAGCTGCGCCCGGCATTCAAGCTGAACGGCTCGGTGACGGCGGGCAACTCCTCGCAGATCAGCGACGGAGCGGCTGCGGTCGTCATCATGAGCCGCGAGAAAGCCGACGAGCTCGGACTGAAGCCGCTGGCGACGTTCCGTTCGTTCGCCCTTGCGGGCGTCGAGCCGGAAATCATGGGCGTAGGCCCGGTCGAGGCGATTCCGAAGGCGCTGAAGCGCGCCGGCATTTCCCAGGAGCAGGTCGACCTTTATGAAATCAATGAAGCGTTCGCCTCCCAATGCCTTCATATCATCCGCGAGCTCGGCATCGACGAGGAGAAGGTCAACGTCAACGGCGGCGCGATCGCGCTCGGCCATCCGCTCGGCTGTACCGGCACGAAGATCAGCGTCTCGCTGATCAACGAGCTGCGCCGCAGGGGCGGAGGCTACGGAGTCGTTTCGATGTGCATCGGCGGCGGCATGGGCGCGGCAGGCGTCTTCGAAGTCCATCCCGCTTGAGCGGGCAGGCAGCAGGCAGGGGAGGCTGCGACGGGGCGTGCAGCCGGCTCGCGCGTAGAGGAGCTCCGCGGCGGCCGCCCCGGCGATGAGGAAACCGAGCACAGCAAGGCTCACCAATCCAACCCATTCCAAGGAGCGATTATCATGACGACCAAAAGCAAAGTGCTTGGCGGAAGCTTCATCATCGAGGATATCGACGCGAGCAGCATTGTCATCCCGGAGGAAATAACCGAAGAGCAGCGCATGATCGCCGAGACGACGGAGGATTTCGTCGCGGGCGAGATCGCGCCTGTCGACGAGGCGATCGAAAAGCTCAATTATGAGCTGACGGTCGAAAAGCTGCGCAAGGCCGGAGAGCTCGGCCTGCTGGGAGCCGACGTGCCGGAAGCCTACGGCGGCCTCGGGCTCGACAAGGTCAGCTCGACGCTGATCAGCGAGAAAATGACGAAGGCGTCGGCATTCGCCCTGTCCGCCGGCGCGCATGTCGGCATCGGCACGCTGCCGATCGTCTATTTCGGCAATGAAGACCAGAAGCAGAAGTATCTGCCCAAGCTCTCCACCGGCGAGCTGATCGCGGCTTACTGCCTGACGGAGCCGTCCTCCGGATCCGACGCTCTCGGCGCCAAAGCGACGGCCGTCCAGAGCGGGGACGGCAAGCATTATGTGCTGAACGGCACGAAGCAGTTCATTACGAACGCCGGCTTCGCCGACGTGTTCATCGTGTATGCCAAGGTGGACGGCAAGGACTTCAGCACGTTCATCGTCGAGCGCTCCATGGAAGGCGTGAGCATCGGTCCGGAAGAGAAGAAGATGGGCATCAAAGGCTCCTCGACCTGTCCGCTCATTCTGGAAGACGTCAAGGTGCCGGCCGAAAACCTGCTGTGGGAGGTCGGCAAGGGCCATCTGATCGCCTTCAATATCCTCAACATCGGCCGCTACAAGCTGGCCGTAGGCTGCGTGGGCTCCTCCAAGGACGCCATCGAATACTCGGCCAAGTACGCGAATGAACGCACCCAGTTCGGCCGCCCGATCAGCAGCTTCCCGCTCGTGGCGAAAAAGCTGGCCGACATGAACATCCGCACGTACGTCATGGAGTCGATGGTCTACCGCACGGCCGGCCTGTTCGACGTCGGTCTCGCCGACGTGGACTACTCCGCCGCCGACGTCGGCTATCAGTCCGCCAAGGCGATCGCGGAATACCAGCTGGAATGCTCCATCAACAAGGTGTTCGCCTCCGAAGGTCTCGACTTCGTCGCCGACGAAGGGGTGCAGATCCATGGAGGTTACGGCTTCACCCAGGAATACCGCGTCGAGCGCATCTACCGCGACTCCCGCATCAACCGCATCTTCGAGGGCACGAACGAAATCAACCGGCTGCTCATTCCCGGCACGCTCATCAAGCGCGCCATGAAGGGCGAGCTGCCTCTCATGCAGAAAGCGATGAAGCTGCAGGGCGAGCTTCTGGAAATGCGCTCCTCGCTCGGCGAGAAGTTCGAGGGAACGCTGGAGCTGGAAGCCCATCTGCTCTCCAACGCCAAGAAGATCTTCCTGATGGCGGGAGCAGGAGCCGTCCAGAAATACCAGATGAAGCTGGATCAGGAGCAGGAAATACTGAGCAACCTGGCCGACATCATGATCTCGATCTTCGCGATGGAAAGCGCCGTTCTCCGCACCCAAAAGCGCATATCGCTCCAGGGCGGAGCGAAAGCCCAGCTCGGCGTCGACATGACGACCGTATTCGTGCAGGAGGAGTTCGCCCGCATATCGGAGCTTGCGAAGGAAACGCTCGCCGCCATGGAATCCGGGGATACGCTCCGCACGCAGCTGTCCGTGCTGAAAAAGCTGACGAAGTCGAATCCGGCCAATACGGTGCAGCTGAAGCGCCGCATTGCTTCCCGCGTCATTGAAGCGGAGCGCTACGTTCCTTAATCGGGCAGGAAATGGGGTGAACGGCATGTCAAACCGGCCATGGCTCAGCCATTATCCCGCCGAAGTACCGCCGACCTACGACTACCCGGACCAGAACCTGGCGGAATTCCTGGTCCAGACCGCCCGCAGGCATCCTAAGCGCACCGCGCTGGAATTCATGGGTGCCCGCATCTCCTACGATAGTTTATTGAATCAAACGTACCGCTTCGCAGCTGCCATGAACGGGCTCGGTCTCCGCAAGGGAGACCGGGTCGCGGTCATGCTTCCCAACTGCCCTCAGGCCGTCATCGCCTATTATGGCGTCCTGCTCGCAGGAGGCATCGTCGTCATGACGAATCCGCTGTATATGCCTCGGGAGCTGGAGCATCAGCTGACGGACAGCGGGGCGAAAATCATCGTCACCCTGAACCAGCTCGTCGGCCGCGTGAAGCAATCGATGGCCAAACAGCCGATGGAGCGGATCATCGTCACTTCCGTGGCGGATTATCTGTCCTTTCCGAAGAATCTGCTCTACCCGATCAAGGCCAAAAAGGACGGCGCGCCGATTCCTTCCATCGACTATGACGGCGAGGAGCTGATCTCGTTCCGCAAGCTGCTGAAGCAGTCGGAGCCCATGCCGGCCGCAGTGCCGATCGACGCCCGCAACGATTTGGCACTGATCCAGTACACGGGCGGCACGACCGGCTTCGCCAAGGGCGTCATGCTGACCCATCGCAATCTGATCGCCAATACGATCCAGTCCAAGCTGTGGAACTATCGGGCCGGAGGCCCGGAGGAGCGCTATCTCGCCGCGCTGCCCTTTTTCCACGTCTTCGGCATGACCGTGCTGCTCAACCAGGGCATCCTGAACGGCTCGACGCTTGACCTGCTCCCGAGGTTCGAGATCAAGCAGGTGCTCCGGGCGATCGCCAGAAACAAAGCGACTGTCTTTCCAGGTGCGCCGACGATGTACATTGCCGTCATCAATTATCCCGATATCAAAAAATATGATCTTTCTTCGATTAAAGCCTGCATCAGCGGAGCAGCGTCGCTGCCGCTCGAGGTGCAGGAGAGATTCGAGCAGCTCACGGGAGGCAAGCTGATCGAAGGGTACGGCCTTACGGAGGCGTCGCCGGTCACCCATGCGAACAACATCTGGGAGAAGCGCAAGCCGGGCTCCATCGGCATTCCTTTCCCCGACACGGAAGCGAGGATCGTCCACCCCGATACCGGGGAGGACGTCGGGGCGGGCGAGATCGGAGAGCTGATCGTCCGCGGGCCGCAGGTGATGTCCGGTTATTGGAACCGTCCCGAGGATACGGCGGGCACGATCAAGAACGGCTGGCTCTATACGGGCGATCTCGGCCGGATGGATGCGGACGGCTATTTCTTCATCTTGGACCGGCGCAAGGATCTCATCATCGCGGGAGGGTATAATATCTATCCCCGGGAGGTGGAGGAAGTGCTGTTCGAGCATCCCGACGTCGAGGAGGCGATCGTCGCCGGCATCAACGACCCTTACCGGGGAGAGACGGTGAAGGCTTATATCGTGCTCAGGAGCGGCGCGCAGGAGGATGCTCAGGCGTTGAAGGCGTTTTGCAAGGAAAGGCTTGCCGCCTACAAAGTGCCCAAGGTGTACGAATTCCGCGCGGCGCTGCCCAAGACGCTCGTAGGCAAGGTGCTTCGGCGCAAGCTGATCGAGGAAGAGCAGGAGAAGGAGAAAACGGCAAAGGATTGAAGCGCCGTCTGAAGGGAGAATGCCGGATGGACAACAAGTTGGAAGCGGATTCATCGATCCTGGCCAAACAAATGGCGATCTGGGAGGAAGCGGCGAAAGAATCGTTCTGGGGCTTTCTCGGCGCCGAGATGCAGCAGCTGGAAAACGGCAAATGCGTCGTCTGCCTCGATGTCCAGCCGCATCATATGAACCTGATCGGCATTCTGCATGGCGGGGTATATGCGACGCTGATCGATTCCGCGATGGGGATGGTCGCGATGGCTGCCCATCCGGAGACGGCTGTCGTGACGACGAACCTGAACCTTAATTATGTCTCGCCGATCAGGGAAGGGCGGCTGGTCGTCTCGGCGGAGATCGTCCATCAATCCCGCAAGATGATCAGCACGCAGGCATACGCTCGTACGGAGCAAGGGGATTTATGCGCCTTCGGCACCGGAACCTTCCGCGTGCTCGGGAAGTAGGCTGTCCGCTTCGCTTGGATTTCACCGCTTCTGCCGCCGCAGAAGCGGTTTTTGCGTTTGCTTGAGCTTATTGCAGGCAGCCGAGTAGCTGCCGAGCCTGTCCGGAATGAAGTCTCGGCGGCGGGAGCAGCTAAATAAGCGGGCGGTCGGAGCAGCGGAATAGGCAGGTAAATCCGTCCAACCCGGAGCTTCTGCGGTTGAAGCAGCCATCTGAGCAGAAAACCCGTTCACCTTATTTTTCATGCCGTTTACTGCTCGGATAGGCTGCATCCGAACCCTTTTGCTTCTTCTGCACGTCTGTTTCCAAGTAGAGGGTCAAATTGCTTTCCGAGCGGCGAAATGAAATAAATGGATATCATGAGGCGGAAAGGAGATCGCACTATGGGAGAAACTGCGGTTGTTGCAGGAGGAACCGGCCTTGTCGGCCGCGAGCTGCTCAAGCTGCTGCTTGCCGAAGGCAGCTACGCCAACGTCGTTGCGATCGGACGCCGTCCAACGGGCCTGTCGGATCCAAGGCTGGAGGAGAGGACGATGGAATCCGGCCAGCCGGAGCAATGTCTGGAAGGCATCCCGGCAGGCTACGACCTGTTCATCGCCACGGGCACGACGATCAAGAAAGCGGGTACGCAGGAGGCGTTTCGACGGGTGGATTACGAGCTCCCGCTGCGGCTTGCCGAAGCGGCGGCTTCGCAGGCAGCCGGCGCGCTTGTCATCGTATCGTCGATCGGCGCTTCGCCGGGCTCCCGGTATTTCTATCTCCGGGTCAAGGGAGAGCTGGAGCGGCAGCTGGAGAAGCTGAGTCTGCGGCGTCTGATCCTGCTCAGGCCTTCCCAGCTGCTCGGGGAGCGCCAGGAGCGGAGGCCGGGCGAGAAATGGGCAGCGGCTCTGGCGCTGCCGCTGTCGGTGCTGATGGTCGGCAAGCTGGCCCGCTACCGGCCCGTTCATGCGGCGACGGTAGCGTCAGCGATGCTGGAGGCGGCGAAGAGCGCTCCCGCAGGAGTGACGGTGCTGGAGTCGCAGCAGATTGCCGCCATCGGCTCGACACGGAAAGGAGACTGACAAATGACAGGAATCCGCAAGGCTGCATTGTGCGCGGCAGCGGTCTTGCTCGCGGCGTCGCTCTCCGCCTGCAGCGGAGGAGACAACAAGGGCGGAACGCCAGGAGGCAGCACCGGCATGGATGCAGCTTCAATCGCTCCATCCTCCTCGCCTGGTCCGAGCAGAGACGGACAGGAAGCGCCAGAATCGCCATCACCGTCAGCGAGCGCGCCGAATGCGGCAGAATCGCCGTCACCGTCAGCGAGCGCGCCGAATGCGGCAGAATCGCCGTCACCGTCAGCGAGCGCGCCGAAACCGGCTGCATCCGGAAAGCCGTCCGCTTCGCCGCCGCCTGATTCCGGGAGCTCCGCGTCAGCGGCTCCTGCTCTTGGGGAAAAATCCTTGTCCCCCTACTTCAGCTTTGCCGACGAGACGGGAACGAAGCTGATGATCGTGCCGGATATCCGGGGAGAGATCGATCCGGATGTCCTGTCTTCGATCAAGACCGCTGCGGGAGCAGGCGGCAAGACGCTGCCGGTGTCTTACGCGGGAGTGGAGCAAGGAGACGAGAAGGATAACGGGAGGCAGACGGCATCCAACTTTGTCCATATGAAGGGATACGTGTTCCAGGTTGAACAAGGGACTGCCCAGCCGAACGCTACCTATTATATGCTTCGCGGCCGAGCCGCGCCGGAAGCCTTTATCCCGGTCGAGGATAAGAAGGATGCCAAGCCGGACGCCGCTCTGCTGAAGGCCATTGCCCAGCAAAAGAAACGGAAGGTCGACCAGGCCTGGACGATCGGCCGGATCGGCAGAAACGGAAATGCGATGGATCTGCTGCTGATCCAGTTCGCGCGGGATCAAAAAAGCATGCTGGCGAGCCTTGTTCTCGTACCGGAGGAATCGAAACCCCTTTACAAGGACTTCCCGGCGGATTATGATGAAAATTCTACGTGGACCGTGGATGACGGCGGCAGCATGAGCCCGGAATCCTTTTCCTTGCGCTTTGTCGCGCGTACCGGCGAAGGCATGGTTCTGGGCATGGAATGGAATGCCGCCGAGGGCAGCAATTCCTTTTTGCTGCAAGCCGATTCCGGCAAGCTGGCCGATCTCGGCATCAGCGGCGGAAGATACATGAGTCCATGACGGGGCATGACGCTGCCCCGCAGAAATCTAGAACCAAGCGGAGGCTGCAGCGCATTTGACCCCATATCCTTTTGAATTTGATCCGACCCGTCCCTTCATCGAGCAAGCCAGCGACTGGATCTCGGATGTTTTCTACGATATTCTGCCTGAAGCCGGCTTTGAAGTCCGCGATGAGCAGATTTACATGGCTTTCCAGCTGGAAAGGGCCTATAAGGAAAAGAAAACGCTGTTCGCCGAGGCCGGCGTCGGCACGGGTAAAACACTCGTCTACCTGCTCTATGCCGTCGCATATGCGAGGTATACCCGCAGGCCCGCTGTCATCGCTTGCGCCGACGAATCGCTGATCGAGCAGCTGACGAAGGCGGAGGGAGACATCGCCAAGCTGGCGGCTTACCTGGACCTGCAGGTGGACGCCCGGATGGCGAAGTCGCAAAGCCAGTATTTGTGCCTGAACAAGCTCGACGACGTACGGGGCGACGAAGGCTACGAGGCGATTTACGAGTCGCTTCCCGAATTCGTGCGCAAGCCCGACACGCTGCAGGCCTTCCACCCGTACGGCAGCCGCAAGGACTATGCCGGGCTCGACGACGCCCGCTGGTCGAAGATCGGCTGGGACGTGTTCCAGGACTGCTTCGTCTGCCCGCAGCGCCATCGCTGCGGCATGACGCTGTCGCGCGACCATTACCGGAAGTCGCCCGATCTTATCATCTGCTCCCATGATTTCTACATGGAGCATGTGTGGACGGCCGAAGCGCGCAAGCGGGAAGGCCAGCTGCCGCTGCTGCCCGAGCACAGCTCGGTCGTATTCGATGAAGGCCATCTGCTGGAGACGGCGGCTCAGAACGCATTGACCTACAAGCTCCAGCACTCGGTATTTGAATCCATCATCAGCCGTCTGCTGCAGAACGACATCCGCGAAAAGCTGGCATATGCGATCGAGGACGCCATCACCCGCAGCGAGGAGCTGTTCCGTCGCCTGCAGCAGGCCAGCTCTCCCGTCGAAGGCTCCGAACGTCTGGAGTTCGAGCTGACGCCGGGCTTGCTCCGGGAAATCCGCGCATTCCGCTCCTTGCTGGAGGAGATCGAGGAGCAGCTCGTATTCGAGAGCGGCTTGTTCACCCTGGACGGCTATCACCTGACGATCGTGGAAGAGCATCTCGATATGATCGGCACGGCTCTGGCGCTGTTCGAGAAGCCGGAAGGGCTCATCACCTGGCTGCTGCCGGATCCGGACGGCTTGACGCTGGTCATGATGCCGAGGCTGGTCAAGGAAGTGCTTCGGGAGCGGGTATTCGCCAAATCGATGCCGATCATCTTCTCCTCGGCTACGCTGTCGGCGGGTGGCTCCTTCCATTATGCGGCCGATACGCTCGGAATCGAGGATTACTTGAGCTTCAGCACTCCGTCTCCGTACGATTATGCTTCCCAGATGGAGATCCATCTCGATCCTGCCGCGGCAGCGGAGGACAAGAGGCGGCGCACGGTCGATGCGCTCCGCCACAGCGGAGGAAGGGCGCTCCTTCTCTTCCCGTCCCGCAAGCAGCTGGAGTCGTTCCGGGACTGGGCCGCCGGAGCGCCGGAGATGATGGATTACCGCCTGCACTTCGAAGGCACGGCGGAAATAAGCAGCCTGATCACGGCTTTCCAGCAAGACGAGGAAAGCGTCCTGTGCGCCCATACCCTATGGGAAGGACTCGATGTGCCGGGTCCGTCGCTGTCGCTTGTCGTCGTCTGGGATCTGCCTTGGCCGCCGCGTGATCCGGTCTTCAACGCCCGGCGCCAAGCGGCGGAGAGCGCCTTCGAGGAAATCGAGGTTCCGTTCATGCAGCTGAGGCTGCGGCAAGGGATCGGGAGGCTGATCCGGTCGCGCGGCGACAGCGGGGAAGTCGTCATCCTGTCCTCGCAGCTGCTTGACCGTCAAGTTCGGGAAGCCGTCGTGTCGGTATTGCCCGAAGGAACGTTACAGGAGGAGAATTGACATGGAAATTACGGAATTCAGCGTGGAGAAAATCAAGGATCCGTTCGGCATTCTGGACGGACAGCGGTATGAATACCTGCTTCAGATCGAGGTCGACGAAGAGGACGAGCTGTACTCGCCGAGCGGCCTGTACGTGCGCGCGGTGTACAAGCAGGAAGGAGCGGGAGGCTCCATCATCCGCCATGAAATCCGTGAGCGGGGCAGCGACCGGCTGCTGGACTTCGGCCTTGAGGATGAAGAGCTCGCCGAACTGGAGACGTTCTGCATGGCACATATCGCCGATTCCGAAGCAAACGGATAAACAGGCAAGAGCCCGCGGCTGCTGGTCAGCGCGGGCTCTAGCTCTACTTATGGGGGAGAGAATATGCAGCCTTTTACGGAGAAAGTGATCCGGGTCGTCGGCGCCATCCCGGAAGGCAAGGTCATGACCTACGGCTCGGTCGCGGCAGCGGCCGGAAGCCCGCGCGCCGCCCGCCAGGTCGTCCGCATCCTCCATTCCATGGGGGAGAAGTACGGGCTGCCCTGGCATCGTGTCGTCAACGCGGCTGGCTCCGTGTCGCTGCCGGGAGATGCCGGCGAGCTTCAAAGGGCATTGCTGGCCGCGGAAGGCATCGAAGAAGGCTTGCGCGGAGCGATCGATCTCGAGCGGCATCGGCATGATGCGGACGGAGAGGCAATCGATGGTGAGCGGCATCGGCATGATGCGGATGGAGAGCAGTCCGGCGGCGAAGCCGGACATTAGGCGGCGGGCTGCTCTGCGGCGGCTCTGGCCGTGCTGCGGCTGAGCATGACGAGCACGCCCCAGATGAGCAGGAAGCCGATCAGCTCATGGACCTTGAGCACGGATCCGAAAGCGATCCAGTTGATGAGGACGCCGACGGCAGGGAAGGCGAGCTCGGCCAGCGTGGCGATGGAAGCCTTGGTCGAAGAGAGCCCTTTATAATATAGCAGCATGCTCAGCAGCCCGGGAATGAAAGCCTGGAAGAGCAGGTTGACAATGAGGATCGCAGCCGTGCCCGAGCTGCCGAGCGGCTTCCAGGCATCTCCGGCGGCCAGCAGCAGAACGCCGAGCAGCGGGATGGCGAGCAGGAAGCGGAGCGAAGTGACGATATGGAAGCCGAGCTTCTTCTGCAGCAGGTATTTGCCCATGACGGTCGATCCGCCCCATAGGAAAGCGGCGCCGATGGAATACAGGGCTGCCTGGGAGCCGAGATCATGCAGGCCGAGCTGCGGAGCATGGAAGCCGAATGTAAGCAGGTACGTTCCGGCGAGCGCGACGAGCAGATACCAGGAAAAGCGGGCCGGGAAGGATTCCTTGAGCATGAAGCGGGCGAGAATGATGGCCAGCAGCGGCTGCAGCTTCTGCAGCAGCAGGACGGCGTTGAAGTTGCCCATCGTGAACGCGGAGGTGAACAGCACCGTCGCGATGGCGGAGCCGCCCCAGGAGACGAAGAACAGGGCTCCGACGACGCCGAGAGTGAGCTTGCCGGTGAGCTGATGACGATAATGGATAAGGACCGGTACGGCATAGAGAGACAGCAGAAGATGCTCCAGGAAAACGATCTGCGGAGACGTGAAGGTTTTCAGGAGCAGGATGCGGAAGAGGGGATCGACTCCCCAGAGCGTCGCGCCGAGAACGACGTACCAAATGCCGCGGCTGCGGGTGAACAGGCCTTTGTCCGCGCTGAGCGGACGGTCG
Organism: Paenibacillus sp. RUD330; assembly: GCF_002243345.2. Lineage (NCBI taxonomy): Bacteria > Bacillati > Bacillota > Bacilli > Caryophanales > Paenibacillaceae > Paenibacillus > Paenibacillus sp. RUD330. Next base: position 2,889,853 of record NZ_CP022655.2, on the reverse strand, counting down.
AGCGTAGCTGTGTCTTTCAATTCAACAACCTCCAGTGGCGGGTTTTTGAATTGAACCTCGTAGAAGCTCATAACCCCCGCCAGAAGACAAATGGCGGGGGCACGAAATAATACGCCTCGCCATGATCGTGGCACGAAGCGCATTAAACCTTCTCTCATCCGGACTGTCACCGTCGGCCTTGGATTCTCACCAAGTCAGTCCCGGATCCGCATTCGCAGTTCCGGGAGTCGCGGGCTTCGGCGCGCGTTCGCGCCGTCACCGCCGGTAGGGAATTGCACCCTGCCCCGAAGGTTCATATTCAGTTGCGTGAATTATATCACAAGGCGACAGCACTCGACAAGAAAAGTTCATGGTTGCAAGGAGCAGCAGCGCTTCTGCCCAGGTATAATAAGAAGGACAAGCGCAACAGGGAAAGGGGAATACAGGTCATGAAGAAATGGACATTCGCGGCGCTCGCGGTTCTCATGCTTCTGGTCGCGGCGGGCTGCGGATCTTCCGGCAACGCTCCATATCAGGACGAATCGGCGGTCAAGGTCGCGATTACGAGCGACCCGGCAGCCGTGGCCGGAACGCCGCTGCAGCTGACGGCGGCGATCGAGGGACTGGTTACGGAAGAGAACCTGAAGATCGACTTCGACATCCGGGAAGAAACGGAGCAGGAGCTCCCTATTCTGATCACATCCAAGAAGAAGGCCCAGGGACAGTACGAGGTCACGCATACGTTCGATAAGCCGGGCAAATACGTCATCTACATCCATATCTATTCCGGAGACGATCTCCATATCATCAAGCGCAGCACGTTCGACGTCGCTTGATCCGGAAGCCGGCCAAGGGCTGTCCCCATCGTGGGACGGCCCTTTTTGCATTCCCGCTGGAGGCGCGGGACAGGCAATCCATCCTTGGCTATGGCGGATCGGGATGGTCCTTTCCTCGCTATCGCGGCTCCGCATGCCGCGGGTATTCGTTCCCGGATCGTAAACATCTCGTCCGCACCATTTCCGCAGGCTGCTGTCCATGAAACCGCATGCGAAGCGGGCCGCGGCTCGCCCGGCTGCGGCGTCAGCCCGAGGCCTCCAGCTTCGATGAGCTGCCGCTCGATGGGCGGCGTCTTGCGGCAAGATGCCGGGAGAGCAGGAGAAAGAAGAGGAAAGACAGCGCGCTCAATATCAGATTGACGGTTATGACGGTCTGGTACGAATGCTGAAGCCGGTAAAGGATGCCTCCTCCGAGCGCGGCAGCCGCTCCTCCGAGCTGATGGACGAGCAGCAGAAAGCCGGTGCGCAGCCCGCCCGGTCCGCCGGCGCTCTCCTCCGCGAGCAGAATGCCGCCCGATACGGCGCCAACATAGCTTGCGCCGAAGAGCAGCGAGAAAAATACAGGCGACAGCTGCAGATGGGGAAGCAGCAGGGAGAAGGCGAGGACGCGGACTCCAAACAGCAAAGCCAGCGCTGAAGATCGGGAGGAGCGGTCCAGGAAATAGGAGAACAGGAGCCCGCCGCAAACTTCGAGGACGCCGAGCAGGCTGAGGGAGGCGGCGATTGCCGCTGCCGGCACATGCGAGTGCTGATGGATGGCTGCCAGGTTCATTTCCACGGTGCCCATGCTGAAGCCGCAGGCAAGGAGAGAGAAGGAGACGGCGAGAAACACGCGGTTTCGGGCCATGTCCAGCAGCGCGGCGGACTTCTCCAGCCAGCTCCGGGGAGAGACCGCGGGAGCGGCGCCGGAGCTTCCGGACGGAGCTGCGGCAGGCGGCTTTTGGCCGTCCTCACGTGGAAGGGTTGTTGCAGGAGCTGCGGAGAGCCCATTGTTCTCGGGGGGAGGAGCCTGTTCCATATCGCCATGCCGGCTTGCCGCCCGGCTCCGGAAGACGAGCGCCGCCAAAGGCAGGAACAGCAGGTGGACGAAGAGCAGCACACCATAGAGCTGTCTCCACTCGTACTTGTGGCCTTGCGTCAGCAGCGGCGTCAGCACGGCCAGGCCGAGCGATCCGGCGCTGCCGAGCAGAGCGAGCGCCTTCGCTCGATGATGGCGGAACCAGTCCTGCACGAGCATGTAGGCCGAGGTGGCTCCGAGCCCGCTCAATCCGGCAAGCAAGCCGTTCCCGAGCCAATATCCGAGCGTGCCGGGAATGAACAGCACCGAGGCGGCGCCGAGGACGTTCATCGCGGCGGAGGTTCCCATCGCCGCTGCGTAGCCTTTGCGGTCGGCGAGAAGGCCCCCGAGCGGCGCGCATACGGCGGTCAGCACGATGGCGGTCGACCACGTAAAGCCGAGAAAGTCCCGTTCGACGCCGAGATCGGCGGTAATTTCCGGCTGGAAAAAGGCGATGACGATGCGGCCCAGCGAGCCTGCGAAGGTAAAGCACCACAAGACGGCCAGAAGCAGCCAGGCGAATTTCGGTTCCTTGAACAGCATGACGGTCCCCCCTCTGTTTTGTTGCCATCATAGCGGTTCGGCTGGCTGGGCGCACCAGCCAATTGGAGGAAATTTTGCCCATCCAATTCATGGAGGCGCTATAATGAAACCGAAAGGGGGGACGCCCATGTTCTGGAAACCGGATCCAACCGGCTCAGACTCCGTCTATATCCAGATATGCCGGCACTATGAGGAGCAGATTCGCAGCGGGCTGCTGCCTCCGGGCTCGAAGCTTCCGGCCGAACGGGATCTTGCCCTCAGGCTGGCGGTCAATCGCAGCACGGTCCAGGCGGCCTACGGCGAGCTGAGGGCGCTCGGCCTCGTCCAGTCGCGCCCGGGCAGCGGGACGAGCGTCAGCGACTCGATGTGGGAGCAGGGGGAGCGGCAGCCGGATTGGATCCGCTATTTGCGCCGGAGATACAATCCTTCCTGCCGGCTGCAGGAGGCCGTCAACGAGGCGCCGGGAGAAGGCGTGATCGACCTCACCCAAGGAGAGCTGCATCGCAGCCTGATGCCTCTGGAGCTGCTGGAGCGGCTGTCGGGAGAGCTTGATTGGAGCCGGCCGTTCAGCTACAGGGACGATCCGCTGGGCGATCGCGGCTTGAGAGAAGCGCTCGCCTACCATCCGTCGCTCGGCCCTTCGCTGGCGGCGAAGCCGGATGAGCTGCTCCTGACAGGCGGCGTCAAGCATTCGCTCGGCCTCGTCGCGAGGGCGATGCTGGAGCCGGGGGACGCCGTAGCGGTCGAAGGCCCGTCTTATTTGTACGCGATGGGCGTATTCGCGGAAGCCGGCATCTCGATGGTCCGGCTGCCGGTCGACAAGGACGGCCTCACGCCGGAAGCGCTCCCGGAGCTGCACCGCCGCCACCGGATCCGGCTTGTCGTCACGAATCCGACGTTCCAGAATCCGACCGGATCAACGCTGTCGCTGGCGAGACGGCTGCAGCTCCTCGCCATCTGCAGCGAGCTCAGGCTGCCGATCATCGAGGACGATCCCTACTCCTTGCTCGGCAGGCCGGGCTGGACGGCTATTCCTTCGCTGCGCTCGCTGCCAGGAGGCAGGGAACGGGTCATCTCCTGCGGGACGTTCTCCAAGATCGCCACTCCCGGCATGCGGACAGGCTGGATCGCGGCGCCAAGGGCGATGATGGCGCCGCTGAAGGCCGCGCGCCATGCCTCGGGCTTGACGACGAGCCGTCCGGGAGAACGTCTGGGAGCGGCGCTGCTGGGCAGCGGCCGGTTCGATGCCGGGCTGGAAGCCGTGCGCGCCGCGCTCGAACGCAGAAGAGAGGCGGCCGCGGAAGCCGCAGCGGCATGCCTTGCTCCGCATGCGGCCAGCCACGCGCCGATTCCGGAAGGAGGCTTTTATATCTGGCTGAAGCATGGCCTGGCGCGCTCCGGAATGGAAGTGCTGCAGGGATGCCTGGAGCAAGGCGTCGCCGTCAGTCCCGGGGAGCTGTACGGGGAGCGTCCCGGCTGGATGCGCATCAGCGTCGCGGCGGCCGAAGAGGACATGATTGCCGAGGGAATCCGGCGGACAGCCGCTGCGCTGGAGCGGCTGTCCGGCAAGGAAGGCCATGGGAATAATCGGGCAGGGGGGAGGATCTGAGATGACAAGGATTGTTTGGGTCGAGGACGAGCGGGAGCTGGCGGAGCAAGGGGCGGCGTATTTGCGCCGAGAAGGCTGCGAGGTGTTGACGGCTGATTCGGCCGATGCGGCGATCGTCCTGATCGAGAAGGAGAAGCCGCAGCTGCTGCTAGTGGACTGGCTGCTGAAGGGCGAAGGCACGGGCCTCGACTTATGCCGCCGCAATGAAAGGCTGTGGCAGCTGCCGATCCTGATGGTGACGGCGCGAAGCGACGAGTTCGACCGCATCCTGGCGCTTGAGATCGGCGCGGACGATTATATCCAGAAGCCGTTCAGCCTGAGGGAGCTGCATGCCCGGATCAAGGCCGTGCTCCGCCGTGCCGGCAGGACGAAGGAAGGCGAAGGCCCGCCGCCGGCAGGGGCGGAAGGGCTCGTCCGCGGCGACCTCTCCATCTCTTCGGAACGGTTCGAGGCCAGCATCGGAGGAGCTCCGGTGGAGCTGACCCGAACCGAGTTCGCGCTGCTGCTTAAGCTGGCCTCCCATCCGGGAAGGGTATTCACTAGGACACATCTGCTGGAGGAGGCTCTCGGCGAAGCGTATGCAGGGTACGAGCGGACGATAGACAGCCATATCCGGAATCTGCGGCGCAAGCTGGGCGACGATTCGGCCGAGCCTCGTTATATCGGGACGGTATATGGCGTCGGTTATCGCTTCCTCCAGGAAGAGAGGCGCGAATGAAGGCGCGCTCCCGATTCCGGGCTGCCTGGCTGCGGATAGCCTGCGGCTCGGCCGCTGCGGCGATGGCGGCTGCCGCGGTGCTGCTGGCGGCGCCGCAAGGGTCCAAGGAGCCTGACGAGGCGAAGCGGCTCGCACTGTATTGGAGCGGCTATGCGGCTGCCTATGCGGGCATGCACGGTTCGGCGGCCGGCATCGAAGAGGCTCTCCGGCGGGATGCGGCTGCTTATCCGGCCGGCGGCGACTATCGCCTGGAGGTCCGGACCGCCGCTGGCGAGACGATCGCAGTCGCCGGAGAGGATGGAAGTCCGCGCGGCAGCCGTCTGACGTCGGTGAAGCCTTTCATGCTTCACGGACGCATGGCGGGAACGGTCGAAGCCTCCGTCGCCTCCTCTGCTGGCGGGCATGCGCTGGGATGGGCCGCCGCCGCCGGCATGGCCGCGTTCGCCTGCGCCTGGGGGCTGATGAGGCTGGAGGCCGCTCGCGGCCAGCAACGGCTGAGGCTGTGGGCCGCCCGGGCAAGTCTCCTTCGGCCGAGCGTTAGCGGGCCTGCAGCTGCTGTCGGGAATGGAGCGCGCCTGCATCGTGCGCCCGCCGCTGCGGCAGGCCATGAAGTCCGCCTGCATCGCGCGCCTGCCGCCGAGAATCCCGCCGAAGCGGAGCTGTCCGGGCATCTGTCCGAAGCGGCCGATTATATCCAGCATCTGCATACGGTGCGCAAATCGATGGTGGGCGAAGTCGCCCATGAGCTGCGGACGCCGCTCGCCGTCCTGCTGACGTCGCTGGACAACGCCCTGTACGAGGAGCGCGGGCTGGATGCGTCCCAGCTCGCGCTGCTGTCGGAGCAGGCGAGAGGGATGGCGCGTCTCGTCCAGGATCTGCAGGATCTGTCGCTCGCCGAGAGCGGACGGCTGGCGCTGGACAAGCGCTGGTTCGCTCCGGCCGAAGCCGCCGCGGTCATCGCGGAGCTGCTGGAAGCGGAGGCCGGGGAGAAAGGAATCCGCGTCCGCACGGAGCTCGACGGGGAGGCGACGGTATTCGGCGACGAGAAGCGGTTCCGCCAGCTCCTGCTCAATTTGGCGGACAACGCTCTGCGGCATGCGCGCACGACGATGACCGTCCGAGTCGCGGCGGCAGGCGGTGGAGTGAGGATCGAAGTCGAGGACGACGGCTGGGGGATGGAGGAGGAAGAGCTGGATCAGCTGTTCCAGCGCTATGTCCGCAGGCGGACCTACGCGGACGGAAGTCCCGCGCCGCGCGGGCTCGGATTGGGGCTGGCCGTCGTCAAGGGCATTGCCGAAGCCCATGGAGGCTCGGTCGGCGTCAGCAGCCGCTTCGGAGCGGGGGCTCTTTTTTATGCCGAGCTTCCTGCCTATCGCGAATAGCCGCCTTCTGCACAATGTCTGCATATCGCGTCGACGGCTGCTGCACATAAGCCTGTTAGTCTACTGGCGTACCCGCTGCGCGGGAGAAAGGGGCTGGCGCCGGAATGCTGAAGGCGAGGCAAGTGAGCAAAACGTTCGGGACAGGCAGCGAGGCCGCCCGGGCGCTCAAGGAGATCAACCTGCAAGTCGAGAAAGGGGAGACGGTGGCGGTCACCGGACCGTCGGGCTGCGGCAAGACGACTCTGCTGCATGTGCTGGCCGGCCTGGAGCCGCCCGGGAGCGGCGAGGTCTGGCTGGGAGAGAGCGCTCTCCACAAGCTCGGCGAGAAGGAGCTGGCGGAGGCGAGGCTGATGCGGATGGGCTTCGTTTTTCAATCCTATCATCTGGTTCCCGTCCTGAGCGCGGCCGAGAACGTCATGCTGCCGCTCATGGCGAGAGGCCTGTCGAGAAAAGAGGCGCAAGCCGCAGCAAAGGAAACGCTGAAGCTCGTCGGACTGGAGAACAAGGCGGCGGCGTTCCCGGCGCAGCTGTCCGGGGGCCAGAACCAGCGCGTGGCGATCGCCAGGGCGGTCGCCGGCCGTCCGGACATCCTGTTCGCGGACGAGCCTACGGGCGCGCTCGATTCCGATACGGCGGAGCAGATATTGGGCTTGCTGGAAATGCTGAATGCCCGCTACGGCACGACGATCGTGCTCGTGACGCATGATGCGGGCTTCGCAGCCCGCATGAAGAGGCAGATCCGCATGTTCAACGGGCGGATCGTGCATGACGGAGGGCCGGTCTGATGCTGGCGAAGGGATTGAGCTGGCGGATAGGCCTCCTGTATCTGAGAAGGCTAAAGCGGCAGACGCTGCTCAGCCTGCTGGCCGGGGCGATCGGGGCGATGCTCATCTCGATGTCCTGCTTTCATTATATCGCCGTCAAGGGCAGCGGAGACGCATGGGTGCGCGCCCACTTCGGCCCGATCGACTGGGTGTTGATGCCGAAGCAGGGCAAGCCGTTCAGCGGCGAGCAGGCCGGCACACTCCGGACCGAGCTGGAGTCGATGCCCGGCGTCCGCTATCGCAGCCTGCCGGTCGTCGCCGGCGCGACGACGCTGTTCGCTTCCGCCCGGCAGGATGCGGAAGTCAAATCCCTGCAGCAGGTCCAGCTGCTCGGACTGGATCCGCAGCGGGCGAAGCTCTTTGATGAAGGACAAGCCGCTTTGTGGAGGACGGGGCTGCCTTCCGGTCAAGCCATTCTGGATCGGGAAACCGCAGGCAGGCTCGGACTTGAGGCCGGAGACGCGGTGTGGGCGGCGGATGCCGCCGGGGAGCGCAAGCCTCTGATCGTCCGGGACGTCGTCGAGGCGACGGGAGTGACCGGGTATCGAGGCGACCGGGGCAGCCGGAACGGAACCGTCCTGATGAACGAGATTGATGCGGCGGCGCTTGCCGGCAGCCCAGAAGGCAGCTACAGCCTCGTGCTGGTCGGGAGGACGGATCCGGCCGACAGCGTCCTGGGAATGAACTACAGCAACAAGATGAATGAGCTGACAGAGACTCGGCTCGTCAAATACGAGGCGTTGTCCAGGGCCGGCGGAGAAATGGTCACGATCGTTCTGGCGATCAGCCTGACAGCGGTGTTCTCCAGCGCCTTCCTGCTTCGTCAGATCGTCCACATGATGGCCGAATCGAGAAGCGAGCTGTACGGCGTGCTGAGGGCAATCGGAATGAACCGGCGGCAGGTGCGGGGGCTGTTCGCGGCGGAGGCGCTGCTGCTCGGGCTGCTCTCCGGCCTGATCGGGCTGCTGTCGGGTGCGGCGGCCGGATGGGGAATGGTGAAGCTGCTCTATGGAGGCGGATACGGCCATGCGGTCAGCTCCACAGGCATTCCCATCACAGCCTCCATTCCCCCTTCCATGGCGGCCGCCGCAGCGGCAGCCGTGCTTTTGTATCAAAGCCTGATCGTCCTGCTCGCCAGCCGCAAAGCCGGCGCGGGGACGATCGTCGCCGCATTGAGGGGAGGGGCGACAGAAGGCGGCAAGGAGAGCAGGGGGTGGAAAAAGGCGGCCGGAGCCGCGGCGCTTCCGGTCATGGCGGCCGCTTTTCTGGCGGCTCATCTCTATCAGGCGTTCATGTGGGAGCCGGCAGCGGTTTCCGGAGCAACCATGCTGGCGCTGCTGGTCGTCTGGCTCGGCGCCTCGGCATCAGCGGTGTACGCGGTATTCGGCCTGCTGCTCGGCGCCGGGCGCCGGCTGGCGGGACGCCTCGGCCTGTCCATGCTGCTCGCCGTCCGGTATGCCGGGCGCCGGCCGGGAAGGACGTTCACCGTCATGCTGCTGTTCGGCATCGCGATGATGACGGTGACCTTCACCGCAGGGCTGAGCAGCCTCATTCTCAAAAACATGAATACGGAACATACGGTCCAGACGATGCTCGGATACGGAGGCTACGTTCCCTACCAGTCGGAAAAGGAAAAGGAAATCGTGCTGGAGCTGCTGAGGACGGACGAGGAGCTGAGCCGGACGGTTACGGGGCACGCCGCTGTCGAGCCTGTCATGAGCGGTGTTCAGCTGGAGGGGACGGGTTCCCGATTCAGCCAGGCGTTCGTGCCGGTCTCGCAGGAGCTGCTCGCCGGAGGGGGCTGGAAGCTCGCCGAACGCTCGCCGGAATTCGGCAGCGATGCAGAAGCCTGGAACAAAGTGGAGGCGGACGACGGTTATGTCGTCCTGCCACTTCGCTACAGGAAGACGGCAGACGATAAGCCCTCTTCGTTTTACGGATCCGAAGCAGCTTATGCAGCGGGAGATTTCATCCGAATGGGCTTTTACAAAAATAACCTCGTCGGTTCCCGGGACAAGCCCGACCTCACCGTCGAGCTGAAGATTGCCGGCTTCGCGGCTGAAAATTCGGAATCCAGCATCCGCACTGAATATGTATATTCGACGACTTACGTAAGTCCCGGACTGTTTGCCAAGCTCAAGCCCTATCACCATCGCTGGCCGAACCAGTCCCATCAGGGGCTGCTGCTCCTTCAGTTCGATTACCGCGACCTGGAGCTGGACCGCGAGATCAGCAGCCGCCTCGTGTCGGGCGGGGCGTCGTCGGCGGGCATACCCTATTTGACGGGCAGCGAGAAGTATGCGGAGAACAGGCAGCTCGTGAACGGCTTCATCGGCTTCACGGTTTTGTCCGCTGTCATCGGACTGCTGGGGCTGGCGGTGCTGCAGAAGCGCTCCATAGGAGAGAGGTCGCGGGAGATCGCGATGCTGCGCTGCGCCGGCGTTCCCCCGCGCAAGCTGTTCCGGTCGTTCCTGCTGGAGGGCACGCTGCTCGGAGGATGCGGCCTGCTCGCCGGCACGGCTGCCGGAGCGACGGGCGCCCATGCCTTCATCCGGATTCTGCAGAGCGATCTCAGGCCGGGGGAGACGCCGGCAGACATCGCGTTTCCATGGCTGCTGCTGTCCGGCGTGCTGGGCCTGCTGCTGGCGGCGGCGTTCCTGTTCAACATCGGGCCCGCGCGCGGGGCATTGATCCCCCCGCCGACGGAACCTTTGCGTTCCGCCGACGTCTAATGAAGGAAGGAGCGCTTCGCCGATATCGCGGCGAAGCGCTCCTTTTTCCAGCAATCTTAAGAAAAAACTCAGATTTCGTAAATACTTTGTTACTTTTTGTCTGGTAGAATTCCCTTATACTGGTTTTGTGCGTATGTAGGTGCTACATAATGGCGGTATCATTCGTCTTATAGATAGAGCAATGCCACGGGGGAGAGATTGGATCATGAGCAAGAGGGATCAAGCCGACAGGATTCGCCGGCTGCGCGCCGCCGAGCTGGACTGCTACAGCGTATGCATGTATCTGCTGCAGAACGAGAAGCTCGCGGTGCAGGCGGCGCAGGATGCGCTCTGCGAGATGTTCAGCCGCGACAGCCTTCATCCGGACGAGATCAAAAAAACGGCCATGGAGCATGCGCTCGCGGCGGCGGGCAAAGCCCGCGCGGCAAACCAGGCATGCGCCATGGCGTGAATCAGGTCTCGGCCGGAACGGCCGGCTGGCCTGGTTTTTTTTTGCGCAGCCCCGACAGCCAGCGCCCTCCGTATTCCGATACGAGCACGCCGGACAGGACGAGCAGGGCTCCGATATAGCCTTGAACCTTCAGCACCTCGTCTGCGAACAGATAGCCGAACATGGCGGCGAAGACGGGTTCGAGCGCGAAGATGAGGCCGGCCCGGGCCGGAGAGGTATACCGCTGGGCGAGCGGCTGCGCGATATAGCAGAAGGCGCTGCACACGACCGCCAGCGCGCCGACGGAGAGCCAGCCGTCCAGCGAATGCGGCAGGGAAGGCTTCTCCAGGAGAAAGGCCAGGATGAAGCCGTAACCGCCTGTGAACGCCAGCTGCAGGATGCCGAGCTGGAACATGTCGACCTTTTTCCGGACAGCCCGCGAGGTGACGAGCACATATACGGCATACAAGAATGCCGCGGCGATGCACAGAATGTCTCCCGGCTGCATGCTGAGAGGCATCTTCAGCGTGAGCAGGCCGATGCCCGCGATCGCGAGGCTGATGCCGGCCGTCAGCTGCGGCTTCATCTTCTGGCGCATGAACACGGCGGACAGGATCGGCACGAAGATGACCGTCAGGCTGACGAGAAAGCCGGCATTCGACGTGCTCGTCGTCTTGAGGCCGTACGTGATGGAGACGAAGACGCCGAGCAGCAGCGCTCCCTGCAAGGCTGCATAACCGGTCGTATGCAAGGACAAGCCTTTCAGCTTCCGATGGAAGAGCACGGCCGTAAGCGCGAAGGCTATGCCGAACCTCAGCCCGATCAGCGTCATTTCTCCGACTGAGTCCAACGCCAGCTTCATCAGGAGGTAGGAGGATCCCCAGCATATCGTTACCATTACGAGCAGCCATTCCGACTTCTTCATGTTCGTGTTCCCGTCCTCTTCTTGTCGTATCTTCCGATGGTAAAGTATACTAGGAACCATAACATAAGGGAATTGAATGTTATTCATGATTTGCATGAAGGAAATTCATGATTATGAAGGAATGGAGCACCCGCTCATGAGTCTGGTCAAATACGAAATATTCAGCGCTGTCGTCGAGCTCGGAAGCTTGACAAAAGCATCGGAGACGCTGGGCTTGACCCAATCGGGAGTGAGCCATGCGCTCGGCAGCCTGGAGAAGGAATTCGGCATCCAGCTGCTCACCCGCAGCCGTTCGGGCATCCGGCTCACCGTCAACGGGGAGAGGGTGCTGAAGCCGATGCGCGAGATGCTGTCCTGGCAGGAACAGCTTCAGCAGGAGATCGCGGCGATCAAAGGGCTGCAGGCGGGCACGGTGCGGCTCGGCACGTTCACGAGCGTGTCGGTCCACTGGCTGCCGCAGATGATCAAGGAGTTCGACCGCGACTATCCCGGAATCGAGATCAAGCTGATCGAGGGGGATTACCGGGATATCGAGGAGGGCATCACCGACGGGAGCATGGATATGGGCTTCTTGAGCCTGCCGGCCCGGGAGGGCCTCGACACGCTGGCGCTGAAGAAGGACCGCATGCTCTGCGTGCTGCCGGCCGACCATCCGCTCGCCGGCCAGCCGTTCCTGTCTCTCCAGCAGCTGCAAGGCGAGGACTTCATCATCCCCAAGGAAGGCTCCGACTATGACGTCCGGCGCATTCTTGAGGAGGTCATCCAGAGGCCGCGCATCAAGTACGAGACGGCGGATGATTATGCCATCATCGCCATGGTCGAGCACGGCCTCGGCATCAGCATCCTTCCTGAGCTCGTGCTGCAGGGCAGGGATCATCACGCCGCAATGGTCGAGCTGGAGGATGGGCGCTACCGGACGCTGGCGATCGCAGCCTCCTCGTTCAAGCTGCTGTCTCCCGCAGCCCGCCGATTCCTGGACTACATCAAGCGATTCATGGAATCCAGGCAGCTCTGAAGGCAGTCCGATGCGCAACGCGAGGACGGCTTCCTTATGTAGGCGCCGCTGTCGCGGCGCTTGCAGCATCAGGACAACAGCCGGCTGTGCAGCCGTTGAAGGACGAGGGCTTCCGCCCACAGCGGCAGCGGAGCTTCCGGCTGCTGCTTCCAGGCCGGGTCTGTAAGCAAGCCTTGGGCATAGAGCCAGTCGATGGCTTCCTGCTTGTACGATTGCGCAGCCGCCGCAGATACGGGCTTAAGCGACATGGCGGCCGCGATTCCTTCGCCGATGGCGGCAGCCAGGTTCTGGCGGACGGCGGCATCCTTCAGCAAGCCGGCGTCGAACGACTGGTCGACGAACAGGTTTTCGAGCAGCAGGGCAGGCATCGAAGTCTCGCGCAGGACAGCGAAGTTCGCTTCCTTCTTGCCCCTGTCCGCAACGCCCAGCGGCTTCAGGTAAGCCATGATCGCGCTATGGACGGCGTCCTGGCTGCGGCCGGAGGCGCCGGTGCGGGTTCCGGGATACACATAGGATTCGTAGCCTTCCCCTCCCCCTGCGTTATGATGGATGGAGACGAAGTAGGCCGCCCCCCAGCCATTCGCCAGGCTTGCCCGGTCGCTCAAGGCGACGAACAGATCGCTGCTGCGGGTGAGGCGGATATCGACGGCGTACTTGCTCCTCAGGTAGGAGGCTGTCTTCAGCGTCAAGTCGAGGGCGCTGTCCTTCTCGACGATGCCGTTGCCGGAAGCGCCGGGATCCGTGCCTCCATGGCCCGCGTCCAGCGCGAGGATGGGAAGCGCCGCGGACGGCGCTGCGGCCATCGCCTGGTAGAGTGTCAGGATCCGCTGTCCGTAAGTCTCGCCGGCGGCCATGGCGTCTGCGAGGCTGGCGTACTTGGTCCGGTCGTAACCGGGTACGGCCCAGCGGCCGGCAAGGTCTTCCCACGCCGGCGCCGAGCCGCGCGCCACGAGCGGGAAGCGGGGGTCGACGATCGTTTCCCCGGCAGGCACGGCCGCTGTGGAAGCGTAGGCGAACAGATGCTGGATCTGCGCCGTGACGCCTTCGGCGACCGTAGCGAACGAAGCGCCCGGATTGCCGCCTCCCGTCGCGCCGATGCCGGCGAAGTTGTTCTGCGACGGCTGGACGTCTCCGCCGAAGCGGAACCAGTTCGTCTCATGGATCGATTGGCACAGGGCGATGTCCCCGCGCACGCCGTAGCGGGCGCCGACGGCCAGGAACTGCCTGGCGATCTCACCGTTGAAGGAAGAATTCACGCCCGCCACATACCGGATCATCGTGTCGGCCGATACGGACTGGGAGCCCAGGATGGGTGTTTTGGCCATAATCAATCACTCCTTTCGGTCATGCATTACTCTATTCCTGGAGTGGACAAGGAGTGAGGGCGGACGGCCCCGCCAGGCAAAAATGAAAAAAAGCCTGCCCCGGCGGGGCAGGCAGGCGCAGGCCGTCAGTCGACCCGGTCGTAAAACTTCTTCCAGTCTTTCTGGCCTTTGTGGATCAGGTCGGATACGGTCCGTTCGATGACCGTATGCACGGCATTGCGGAAAAACTCCGTTTCTTGCCGGATCGCGGCCTCCACCTCGCCGTTGGATTTCTCGCTGTTGGTGCTGCGGGCTCCGATCTCGACGCGGTGATACTGCTCATGTTCTTCAAGGAGGTCGAGAAGATGGTCGAAAGCGATCAGGACGCCTTCATGCCCGGTGAGCTTGTTCTCGTTCTGCAGCGCCTGCTTGAATCTTTCCAGGTTTTTGCGCATCGGTTGATCACTCCTTGTAGAAATTGGATACCGCTATATTCTCACAAGGTGCCCGCTGTGCGCAATAGGATGCTTTCGAGCCATTCCGCTTTTGGCCATGGCGTCCCTAGGGTATGAATGCATATTGGAATGAAAGGAGGCGGGGCTTTGGAAAATTCCATCAGGCCGGAAGGGCCCAACGCTGCTGGCATAGCAGGCGTGCGAAGCCGCCGCCCGGTCATCGCGATCGCCGGCGCTGGCGGAGCGGTAGGGAGCAGGCTCGCCGCCATGCTGCCGCCCGAGGCGGCTCTCGTCGGCATTGTCAGGCATCCTGCGGCGAGCGGCCATGCCGAGAGCATGGAGTGGCGGACCTGCGACTTCTTTTCGCAGGAAGAAGCCTTGCACGCTCTGGCGGGAGTCGATACGGCCATATACCTGCTCCATGCAGGGAAGCCGTCTGCAGGTCTGACCCAAGGGACATCGCGGGACCTGAACGCCCTGCTGGCGGAGCATTTCGCGTTTGCCGCGGCGGCAAGCGGCGTGGGGCGGATAATCTGCCTGAACGGAAATACCCCGCCGGGAGCGCCGAGGCAGAGGTGGGCCGGCAACCTTCAAGAGCGCCGGGAAGCGGAGGGCATTCTCGCTTCCCACGGAGTTCCGCTGACGATCATCTCAGCGGGCGGCGCAGAGCCGCTTCATGCCGCAGCGGCCATTTGCGCCGCGTTGGGCTATGGCGCGGACGCAGGGGAGGACGGAACTGGAGAGGCCGTCCGCGAGGCGTCCGGGCAAGCGGAATGCGCACATGAAGCAGACCGCAGGCGGGATGTCCGATCCGTCCAGAGATTCAGTCTGCCGGACGGCATGGACGCGGAGCAAGCGGCCCTCCATTATGTGGATTGGCTGTCCCGCATCGGCCGCCCGCTGCTGCGGGTAGACAGGAATGCAGCGGGGGAATGCCGAATCTATGCGGCAGGGATTCCGCGTCCGCTCCTGCAGCTGACTGAGCGCAGACAAGCGAGCGCTTCCCGCTGCTTCGCCTTCGGGATCAGCGGAGGGCTGCTGTCCCGCAAGGGAACAGCGGGACGGGGGAGGCTTGAATTTCTGCTGCTCCCGGGATCAAGGGAATGCCTCGCGGCCATCCACGATTTCATCCCGTCGCTGCCTTGGCTGCTGTATAAGTCCACGCAAGCGCAACTTCATTTGCTCGTCATGTATGCTTTTGGGAGACATTTGAAAAAATGGAGATAGAGCCTTGTTCGTTCGAACAGGTTGAACGTATCCATTGGCATGGAGGAGAAGGCAATGATCGGATATTGGATAGCCGGGGCGGCGATCGCGGCAGCCGCAGCATGGGTTTGGAGCCGTTCGAGGGCAGCGGGCACGCAAGGCAAGAGCAAGGTCGTCCGCATGAACGCATACCGTTCCCGGAAAGGCGCAAGCGGCACCGCAGCCGCTATGAAGCCGGGATCTCAATTATGCTCCTCATGCCGCAAGCCGGCTGGGCGGCTGAGCTTTTATTCCGACGAGAACGGCCGCGTGGTCGGCTTGTGCCGGGAATGCAAGCCGAGCGCGGAGCGCAGGCAGCTGGATCGGCTGTAGGACGCGAGCGGGGCAGGCATTTGCCTGTCATTGCTGTCGACCGTGACCTCATCAACGCCTTCCGAATAGAATAGGACAGGTCATGGTGGAGGAGAGTGGTCGGCATGTCGACATATACAACCGGTTTGATGGCGAATGTGGCTCAGGGGGGGACTGCGGCGGCACAAGCTTTGCTTTATGCCCGGAACCTGGGTCCGGACGAAGCGCTTGTCGTCGTTCAGGTGTTTGGAATCCCGATCGGAAGCTCGACCTTGTCGCCGATCTATGTGGCAGGGTTCATGGTGCCTTCGAACTCGGCGGTCTCCCGTTCGTTCGTCGTGTCGGGACTGTCCGTCTACGAGATGCAGCTGAACAATGTGGACGATCTCTCGGAAATGGCGATGTCGGTAAATGGAGTGGATTCGGCAGGCAATCTGGTGCCTTCCCAACGGATTCTGCCGCTGGAGCTGTCACCGATGCTCGGTCTTGCCGGAGCTTGAGACGGCGTTCTGCGCCGATGGCCCGATTTCCGCCTGGGCGGAAATCGGCATCCTTACATAAGCCGCGCGCTACAGCCAGAAAGCGGCGGCCATCAGCGCCCAGCCGGCCAGGAAAGCAAGGCCGCCGATCGGCGTGACGATTCCCAGCTTGCGGATTCCGGACAGGCTCAGGGCATAGAGGCTTCCCGAGAACAGCAGGATGCCCGCCGCCAGCAGCCAGCCGGCGGCTTCCAGCAGGGCGGAGTCGGAAACGAATCCGGCAAGACCGATGCCGAGAAGGCCGATTCCATGGACAAGCTGGTACAGGACTCCCGTCTGGTATACGGCCAGCTTGTCCTCGCTCAGCTTGCGCTTGAGCGCATGGGCGCCGAAAGCGCCGAGGGCGACCCCGACGAACAGGACGGCGGCTCCCAAACCTATGAATGCATTCATTTCTTCAACGCCTCCTCCATCACGAATCGTAGCGGATCAGGGTCGATCCGTCAACGAACGGGAGAGCGGCCGGGTATATCCGGCATGGAAGATCCGATAGAGAGGATGAAGATCATGAGAGCACTGATCAATATCGATTATACGTATGATTTCATAGCGGATGACGGCGCGTTGACATGCGGCAAGCCTGGACAGGCCATCGAGGCGGAGGTCGTCCGGCTTACCCGGGAATTCGCGGAAGCCGGAGACTTGGTCGTATTCGCGGTCGACGTCCATGAGGCGGGAAATCCGTGGCATCCTGAAACGAAGCTGTTCCCGCCCCACAATCAGAGAGGGACGAGGGGAAGGGAGCTGTACGGCTCGCTGGCCGATACGTACGAGAGCATCAAGGAGCTGCCCAACGTCGTTTATATGGACAAGACCCGTTACTCGGCTTTTGCCGGCACCGACCTGGATCTGCGGCTGCGGGAGAGAGGAATCACCGACCTGCATCTGGTCGGCGACTGCACGGATATTTGCATCCTGCACACTGCCGTAGACGCCTACAATCTCCATTACTCCCTGTTCATCCATGAGCATGCGGTCGCGAGCTTCGACCAGGCCGGACATGAATGGGCTTTGCGGCATTTCCGCGCTTGCCTGGGAGCGGAGATACTCTGATCCCGGCTTTCCGGAGCTTGTTCCTTGTCGAACAAGCTCTTTTTTTGCGTTTCGGGCTTGACTGTTAGGGAGTATTGTCGGAATCTGCCGCTTGAGGTAGTATGGGTAACATGTCCAACTTCATGAGAGAATGGCAGATGCAAATCCAGAGCTACAGCCGGAATATCCGGTTGTTTTTTGTGTTCAACATGCTCTGGAACGTGGGGCTCGGCATGTACAGCCTCGTCTACAACTTATATGTGAAAGCGCTTGGCTACGAGCCGACGATGGTCGGCCAGATCGTCGGCATGACCGCGCTGGCTTCCGCGCTCATCCTGATTCCCGCCGGCCTGGCCAATGACCGCTTCGGACCGAAGCGGATGATCAGCATCGGGGCTGCCGCAGTCGTGGCGGCGCTCATCCTCCGCGCCTGGCTGCCGGGAGCGGGCGGCTTGACCGGATCCGCGTTCGCGGGAGGCATCGCCCAGGCGATCGTATCGGCAACGATACTGCCTTTCATGGCGAACAACTCGACCGCAAGGCAAAGGATTCATCTGTTCAGCTTCAACATGGCGCTCGTAATGGCGGCCAACGTGGTAGGGAATTTGGCCGGCGGCTTCATCACCGACCTGCTGCAGCATACGGGTGTGGGCGAGGTGCTCAGCCTGCGGCTTACGCTGCTGATCGGCACCGCGATAGCCGGGGCGGGACTGATTCCCGTCCTCCTGTTCGGAGAGGAAGAGCAGGGGACATCCATCCCGCAGGAAGAAGTCCCGCAGCCGCCGAGCCCCGTGAAGGGTGTGCGGCTCAAGGCGGCCATGAAGGAGCATCGCTCCTCGCTCTACGCCATCGGCGCCTTCACGCTGCTCAGCCTGCTTTCCGCGATGGCGGGAGGAATGGTTGTACCTTATCTGAACGTTTATTTCGAGGATCGCTTCGAGGCGTCCAAATCGGTCATCGGCCTCGTCGTTGCGCTTGGCCAAGGCGCGACGGCGGTCGCCTATCTGCTTGGTCCGGCCATCGCCCGCCGGATGGGAGAGGTCAAGGCGGTCGTATGGCTTCAGCTCAGTTCCATCCCGTTTCTTGTCCTGACCGCTTATACGCATCAATTCTGGCTCGCCGGCGCAGGATATTTGTTCCGCCAGGCGCTGATGAATGCCGCGAATCCATTCTACAATACGATCAAGATGAAGTATGTGCATCGCTCGCTCCGGGGGCTGGCAGCGAGCTCGGGCGAAGCGATGTTCAATCTGGGGTGGTTCATCGCAGCTCCGATCAGCACGGGCCTTGTCGCCAAATACGGACCTTACCAAGGGTATGCTTGGGCCTTTTCGGTTACGGCAGTCATTTATACGCTCATCGCCGTCATGTTCTGGTATCTCTTCTCCAAGGACCGCTTCAAGCCGGCGGAGGAGGCCGAAGCTTGAGACAGTTCCATTTTCAACAGCGCCGAAGCAGGGTATGAAGGGATCATACACTTTGAATGCCAGGGAGGATCCCCATGTCCAAGACGGATTTTGAAGAAGCGAGGGAATCGGAGAAAGCTTATCATGCCCATCTGTATGAGACCGAGGAGATTCTGGAGCCGGGCAGCTGGCTGTCGGAACCGATCCCGGCTGTCATGGAATACCTGGAGCTCGTCATCGCCGGCAATCCGAATCCAGCTGTGCTTGACCTCGGCTGCGGATCAGGCCGCAATGCCATTCCTATCGCCAAGAGGCTGCAGGAGGCTGGAGACGGCCGGTTGACCGGAAGCGATCTGCTTGAGGAAGCGGCAAGCAAGCTGGCGGAAAATGCCCGCAAGTATGGAGTCGAGAAGCAAGTGGAGGCGGTCCGGTGTGATGCCGAAAAAGCGGATTACGAACCGGATGCCTATGATTATGTCGTCGCTTGCGGCTGTCTGGAGCATGTTTCCTCGGAGGATGCCCTTAAAGCCGTTATCGGGAGGCTGCAGCAGGCAACCCGGACCGGCGGCATTCACTGCTTGGCCATGAATACCGGAATCTCCGAGAGAGCGGCGGCGACAGGGGAGGAGCTTGACGCGAAGATCGAGCTCAACCTTCCGGAAGAGGAAGCGGACCGGTTGCTGCGGGATGCATACGCCGATTGGAATCTGCTCCGGGACGAGCGGAACGATGTCGCCGTTGAAGAAGAGAAATATGAGGAAAAAACAGAGTTCACAGCTCGTTCCGTGTTGATGGTTTTTCAAAAAAGCTAAGAGGCTGAAGAGAGAAGGGCCTGCAATCGATGCAGGCTCTCAATTTTTGCTTGACAATATAGTAAGCATAATTATGTAAACCATAGATCGAGTTTTTAAAAACCGGCGAAACCGTCAAGAAAAATACATTGACACTCAAACACGTATTCCATTATTATTTACTGGTTAACTGATAATGATTATCAATATGATTTGCAGTTCGGAGGCCGATGGAAGTGAACCTGGAAGCTGCGGCAAGTATGCGCATCGTCAGGCTGATGCTGCTCGGAATGCTGGCAGCCATGCTGATGGCCGGCCAGACAGCATGGGCAAGCGGAGCCGGCGACAGCAATGCAAAAGGGAATATGCCCGCCATATCGGGACAAGCGGATCAAATATATGCGAGCCTTGAAGCGAAGGACAGCCAGGCGGCCGCAGAAGCATTCAAGGCCGTCAAGAAATGGTGGGCTCTTCATAAAGCGGAGGTCAAGGGCGAGTCTCTTGACCTCGCCCTAGAAATCGATAAGCAGATCGCCGATCTGTCCCTGTCCCTATTGACCAAGGATATGTCCGCAGCTCTCGATACTTCCGGCGCGTTGAGATTCTCCCTTCACAACTATGAAGACGGCGCTTACGCCGGCAACGACGGCAAGACGAGGATGACGCTGGCCGCCTACATCTCCAAGCTGGCCGAAGCCAGGAACAAGGCCGACCGTCAGGATTGGGCGGCAGCCGCGAGCCTGGTCAAGCAGCTCCAGAGCCAGTGGCTGGCCGTGGAGGGCGATGTCGTCAGCCGCTCGCAGAAAGCATACAACGACACGGAACGGGATCTCGTCCTTGCGGATGCCTACTTGGCCAACGAAGGCCAAAGACCGCAGGCATCCGGGGTCTTGAAGAGAATGGCCGACAGTCTTGCGCCTCTTGCGGAGGCTGGATACAGCTGGTGGGACGCCGCCCTGATCCCTCTGAGAGAAGGTCTCGAGGCGGTTCTTGTCGTCGGCGCGCTGCTCGTGGCCGCAGGCCGATCCAATTCGGCGTCGGCGAAGCGGTGGGTAATCGGAGGATCGACGCTGGGCATGCTTGTCTGCCTCGCGGCCGGTTTTGCCATTGCGATCCTGTTCTCTTCGGAGGCATTTGGAGGGAGCAACTCGCTGATCAACGGCTGGACCGGCATCCTTTCCAGCCTGCTTCTGCTCTATGTGAGCTACTGGCTCCACCGCAATGCGGATATCGGCCGCTGGAACAAGTTCCTGAACCGCCAGAGCGACAAAGCCGCCTCGAGCGGCCGGATGGTCAGCTTTGGCCTTCTCGCTTTCTTCGCCATCCTGCGTGAAGGCCTGGAGACGGTCATTTTCCTGATCGGACTGGCAGGCAAGATGAGTCCGGGGACGCTCGCAGCCGGCATCGGGGCAGGGTTCGGACTGCTGTTCTTCCTAGCATTCGTCATCCTGAAGGCAGGACAGAAGCTTCCGGTGCGGCCGCTGTTTCTGGCGTCCAGCCTCGTTGTCTTTTATCTCTGCTTCAAATTTCTTGGATCCGGCATCCACAGCCTGCAAATGGCAGGGGTAATCCCTTCCGACGTGAAGGATTACTTGCCTCAGTGGGCTTCGATCAGCCTTTATCCTTCCTGGTACAGCACGCTTCCACAGCTTGTCTTCGTGCTGCTCGCGCTGGCAGGATCCGCGCCTGGATGGCTTAAGCGGCTCGGAGGCCGTGCAGGCCGGACTGAAACCGCAACCTAAAAAATGATTGATTATCGACAGGAGATCTGAATTCGATGAAGAAACGCGCTCAAGCTCTGACGGCATTGTCTCTTGGCGGCATTCTGCTGCTCTCCGCCTGTTCTTCGGCAAATACAGGAACAGGCGGACCCGCGGCCGATTCCGGAGCCTCCAATTCGTCGGCTGCAGCAGGCGGCAACCAGGCTGTACTGGACGGCACCTCCAAAATGAAGGAACAGACGGGCAAGCTTCAGGATGCTCTGTCCAGGAAGGACCTGGACGAAGTCAAGAAGCAGGGCAAAGCCATCAACGACATCTGGCTGTCCTATGAAAATACGGTCCGAACGGCTTTCCCGCTTGAGTACACGGAAGTTGAAAAGCATGAAATTCCGATCTTCTCGGCATCGGCTTACGACAAAGTGGATTTCGATGCTCTCGCGGCAACCGCTCAAAAGCTGATGCAGGCTCTGGATGCGCTGCAGCAGGCCAAGCCGTCCAGCAGCAGCTCCTCCGAGCTGCTGGACAAGGCTGTCGCCAACTACGAGGCTTTTGTCAAGGAGCAGGCCAAGGCGCTTGCGGCTTCCACCAAGGTGTTCGCGGAAGCCGTCAAATCCGGCGATATGGAAGCGGCCAAGTCGGAATATACGAAAGCGCGCGTTTATTTTGAAACGATCGAGCCTGTGGCGGAAAGCTTCGGCGATCTGGATCCACGTATCGACGCCCGCTTGGCGGATGTGGAGAACGAGAGTCAATGGACGGGCTACCACCGGATCGAGAAAGCTCTATGGGCCGACGAATCGCTGACCGGCATGGATGTCTATGGAGATCAGCTGGTGAAGGACACCGAGGAGCTGGCTGCGAAGGTGCAGGATATCAAGCTTGATGCCAAGACGATGGTTGCCGGAGCGATCGAGCTGATCAACGAGGCGGCGACCTCCAAGATCACCGGCGAAGAAGAGATCTATTCCAAAAGCGATCTCGTCGACCTCGCAGCGAATGTCGACGGCTCCAAAACGGTCTATCTGGCGATCATCCCTGCCCTCAACGAGCACAATACGGAGCTTGCGGACAAGCTCGACAAGCAGTTCCAGGACATGGAAGCGATGCTGCTCACCTACCGCAAGAGCGGCGAATATGTCGCCTACGACAAGCTGACGACCGACCAGATCCGGGAAATCAGCGACAAGCTGAGCCAGCTGTCGGAGCTGATGACCCAGACCGCGGCTATTCTGTAATCCGAACCGCAGCGAAAAGGAAGTGGACAGAGTGGACAAGAACCCGTCCAAAGTATCGCGAAGAGATTTTCTGAAGCTGTCCGCAGTCGCCGGCGCGGCGCTCGCTCTCGGTGGAGGAGGGGCGGGAGCCGTGCTGTCCGCTCTCGGCCAGAAGAAGGCTTCGGCGGAAGCGTCTCAGGAAACGGCTTTTTACGGGCCGAATCAGGCCGGAATCGCAACGCCTCAGCAGACCTACATGTATCTGGCAAGCTTCCGCATCCTGGATATCGGCCGAGCCGAGCTGATCGCCATGCTCAAGGAGTGGACGCGCTTCAGCGACCTCAGCGCTTCGGGCGGATACAGGCAGAGCAGCGGCAACGGGCTGCTGCCGCCGGCGGATACCGGCGAGGCGATGGATCTTGGAGCTGCCGGCTTGACGATCACGTATGGGTTCGGCACTTCCTTCTTCCTCGACAAAGGCTCGGACCGCTTCGGCATCGCCTCGCGCAAGCCGCTGCATCTGGAGGAGATTCCCCGGATGCCCAAGGACCATATCGAGGAAGGCTTCAAGGGCGGAGACATCGTCGTCCAGATCTGCGCGAACGACCAGCAGGTCGCGTTCCACGCGCTTCGCAACCTGATCCGGCTCGCGACCGGCTCCGCCGTCGTCAACTGGACGGAAGAGGGCTTCATCAGCGCGCCGGAAGGCAAGACGCCGCGCAACCTGTTCGGTTTCAAGGACGGCACCGCCAACAGCCTGCATCAGACTCCGCAAGGTTATGGCGAGGTTCTGTGGGCGGGAGCGGATGAGCCGGATTGGATGAGAGGGGGATCGTATCTCGCCTACAGGAAAATCCGCATGCTGCTGGAAGTATGGGACCGTTCATCGCTGCAAGCCCAGGAGGATACATTCGGCCGTTCCAAGGACAGCGGAGCCGCGTACGGGACGAAAGCCGAATTCGACCCGGTCGTGAAGGCCGAGCTGCCTGCCGATTCCCATGTCCGGCTGGCAAAGGATTCCGGACAGAGCATTCATCGGCGCGCATATTCTTATACGGGAGCGATCGATTCCAGAACCGGCCAGCTCGACGCGGGGCTGCTGTTTCTCAGCTATCAGCGCGATCCGTCGAAGCAGTTCATCCCCATGCTGCGCATGATGCAGAGCAGGGACAAGCTCAACGAGTATACCCAGCATATCGCAAGCGCGATGTATGCCTGTCCTGGAGGAATCCGGGAAGGGCAGTACATCGGACAGGCGCTGCTGGAAGGATAGGTTAAGGAGCTTCAGCCTTGATGGCGGAAGCTCCTTTTTTTGCATGGCGCGATCTGTACCGGGAAGACTAAGCTTCCCCTTCCTTCTCTCCGGGTAAGGAAAGGAAGACCAGGACAGAGGAGGAATCGGATCATGCATATCGGCTTGATCGGGCTTGGCAAGATGGGCATGAATATGGGAAGGAACTTGATGGATCACGGCTATCGAATCACGGCGTTCGACGTGAATCCGAAGGCAGTGGAGGAGCTCCGGAATGAAGGAGCGCAGGGTGCCTTCACCTTGAAGGAGCTCGCGGACTCGCTGCCGATGCCGAGAATCGCGCTCATCCTCGTTCCTCACCAAGTCGTCGACGGCGTGCTGGAAGAGCTTGGGAGCCTGTTCGCAAAAGGAGACATCATCATCGAAGCCGGGAATTCGCATTACAAGGAGACGATCCGCAGATACGAGCGGATGAAGGAAGCAGGCATCTCGTACGTGGACGCGGGAACTTCCGGCGGCATGGAAGGGGCGAGGAGCGGCGCGTGTTACATGGTCGGCGGCGACGCGGATGCATGGGAGACCGTGGAGCCGATCTTCAGGGACACGTCGGTTCCGGACGGCTATCTGTATGCCGGCAAGTCAGGCAGCGGGCATTTTCTCAAGATGGTCCATAACGGAATCGAGTACGGCATGATGGCCGCGATCGGCGAAGGCTTCGAGGTGCTCGAGAAGAGCGGCTTCGACTTCGATTACGAGAAAGTGGCGCGGGTATGGAACAACGGCTCCGTCATCCGTTCATGGCTGATGGAGCTGTCCGAGCGGGCTTTCGCCAAGGATGCGGACCTCGAGGAGCTGCGAGGCGTCATGAATTCCTCCGGAGAAGGGAAATGGACGGTCGAGACGGCTCTCGATCTCCAGGCGGCGATTCCGGTCATCGCCATGTCGCTCATGATGCGGTATCGCTCGCTTGAATCCGATACGTTCACCGGGAAGGTGGTAGCGGCGCTGCGCAACGAATTCGGCGGCCATGCCGTCGTCAGATCGGAGTGAATGCGGCAGGCGGCTGAGGTGCATACTGGGGAAAAAGGAGCTGGACATATGACCGCGCTTCCGGAAGACCTGGATCTGAAGAGAACGATGATCGCGAATGTCGTCATGATCGGCAAGCCGGGTTCCGGACATTGGGTGCTCGTCGATTGCGGAATCGCGGGATTTTCCCGGTCGATTCAGGATGCGGCCGAGGAGAGGTTCGGCTCGGCTCCCCCGAAGTCGATCGTGTTGACGCATGGCCATTTCGACCATGTAGGCTCGCTCGAAAAGCTGCTGGAGGAATGGGATGTTCCCGTCTACGCCCATGAGCTCGAGCTCCCCTATGTCCGTGGGACGCAGGATTATCCGGAGCCGGATCCGGCGGCGGGAGGCGGGCTCATGACGGCGGTCTCGCCTCTATATCCTCGTCATGGACTCGGACTTGGCGGCCGCGTCCAGCCGCTTCCTTCCGATGGACATGTCCCGCATCTGCCGGAATGGCGGTGGATTCATACCCCTGGCCACACACCCGGCCACATCTCCTTGTTCCGGGAACGGGATCGCACCGTCATTGCCGGCGATGCCTTCATCACCGTCAAGCAGGAGTCGGCCTGGGCGGTCCTGACGCAGGAACAAGAGGTGCATGGACCTCCGGTCTATTTTACGCCGGACTGGCATGCCTCCAAACTCTCGGTGCGCCGCCTGCGCGAGCTGGACCCTGCCCTTGCGCTCACCGGCCATGGAGTGCCCATGGATGGGGAAGCTCTCCGAAAAGGCTTGTCGACGCTTGCGGAGAGTTTCGATGAGATCGCGGTGCCGAGCCATGGCCGATATGCTGGGGATCGTCATGCGGCTGAAGACAAGCGTCCATTCGTCTGAAGCCCGTCTGAATTCCGGACGCCGGCCAGCCAAAAAAAAACACCCCTTGGAGGGTGTTTTTTTGGCTACAGCGAGCGGCCTTTGGATTTCTGCGTGCTGTCCAGATGGACGTGGACGCGAATCGAGCGGATCGACTTCTCGTTCAGGAAGTAATCCGACTTGCCGAGAAGCTTCATATACTGGCCCGGATGTCTCCGGTACAGCTCCAGCTGGAAATGGTACGGATCGGTCTTCATGGCGACCGACTTCAAATGCGTCGCCATGATTTCCTCCTTGACGACTTCCTCAGCCTGTTGCTCCATCGCCCGAATGGACAGGTTCGTGTTCATATCGACGACATAACCGCTGCATTCTACCGCGACATCGTAAAGAGGCTCTCCGCCGACCTCGGCAATCTTCATGACGAATTTGGGGTGGGAGAGCATGAGGACGCCGGTCGCCTTGCCCCGATAGGGAATCTTCACCGGCGTCAAGTCCAGCTTGGCGTTTCGCCAGCGGATGCCCTTGAGATCATCCATGCGCATTCGTGCCGTCATGGCATAGTCCTTGAAGAAATAAGCGCCATTGATCATGAACATCGATTTGGGGCTCCGGTCCTCCATCCACAGCTTGTGGTCGATGGCGATTTCCGGAATCATTCCGATGTTGCCCGGCTCGTTCATGTAGCTCCACACCTCCCGGCTTGTCATCGGCAGGATGAACGACTTCTGCGTGTTCATCTGGACGGCGGTGAACATCATCGTATCGAGCGGCGACAGATTGAACATTGACTTCTGCACGAGAATGTCCTCGATTTTCTCGCGGGTTCCGTAGACCAGGAAGTTGTACCGCGCTTCCCGGTGCCGGTTCAGCACCTCGAAAAAATCCTTCACGCCCCGTTTCATGATGTTCTCGGACAGGATGACGGTGCGCACATGCCCCCAGAAGATGGGCGATTGGGCCGTGGCGTTGGTTTCAAACAGGGCTCCCGGAATCGTCTCGCCGTCTCCCTTGCCGATCCAGATCGGTACCGGCTTGCCCAGCTCGACGTTTTCGGTGCGGGCGACGTTGGAGAAGTTCAACACTTGGATGTAGCCCACGTACTTGCCGTTTTTGTAGTCCATCGCGATGGCGGTCGCATAAGCCAGGCTTTGGATGTCTCTGGAGTTGCCGCAGCCTGTCAGGCAGAGCGCGGCGGAGAGCAGCATGGCGGCCAGCCTCATGATGACGGGCCTCATGACTGCTCCTCCTCTTTCTGATGGTCGCCGTCCATGCCCTGCTCGGACAAGCTCGCGGGCCTGCGGCGGATGAAGTACCACGGAGCGCGCAGGAACGAGTTCAGCACATCCCGAGGGATGAGCGGAGACAGAGGAGCCAGGTAATTCGCGCCAAAGGACTGCAGCTTCGACATATAGGCGACGAAGAGCACGATTCCGAGAATCAAGCCGTAGAGGCCGAAGACGGATGCCAGCAGGAAAAAGAACAGCCGGATGATGCTGATGACCGTGCTCAGCGACTGGTTGACCAGCGTCACTCCCGATACGGCTGTGATCGCTCCGATGACGACGACGGAGGGCGAGACGAGTCCTGCCCTGATGGCGGCGTCCCCGATGATCAGGCCTCCGATCGAGGTCAGCGTCTGCCCGATCGGGTTCGGCAGCCGCACTCCCGCTTCCTTGAATATCTCCAGCAGCATGAGCAGCAGGAACATCTCCATCTGCGAGGACAGCGGCAATCCAAGCCTCGATACCGATATCGTCGCCATGAGCCGGAACGGAATCTGATCCTGGTGGAAGGCCATCAAAGCGACCCAGATGCCGGGCAGGAAGATGGATATGAACAGGCTCAGAAGCCTGACCAGCCTCGCGAACGAGACGTAGGAATAGTTGAAGTGGACATCCTCCGGCGATTTCATGATGAGGCTGATGCCGGAAGGAGCGATCAGCACCATGGGGTTGCCGTCCACAAAAATGATGAATCTGCCTGCCAGCAGGCAG
This sequence comes from Paenibacillus sp. RUD330, assembly GCF_002243345.2. Taxonomy (NCBI): domain Bacteria; kingdom Bacillati; phylum Bacillota; class Bacilli; order Caryophanales; family Paenibacillaceae; genus Paenibacillus; species Paenibacillus sp. RUD330. The sequence goes on along the minus strand of NZ_CP022655.2, from coordinate 2,862,648 downwards.
GAGACGACGTAATCGGGCCTGCCGGTGAAGTCCATGAGCGGCAGGATCTTGAGACGGTTCTGTGTCAGCAGGTCCTCCAGCTGATTGATGCTGTACAGGCCGTCGATATCGATATGGCCGAGTCTGGTGCGGACCTCCTCGAGCGTCTTGGGCTTCAGGATATCCCGAAAATACATGAGGACGACCTTGGTCCGGGTTCTCCTGCCGATCGTATACCGCTCGGTGACGAGCGAGCTGCTGCGGACCCTCTTGCGGATAAGGGCGACGTTGACGTCGACATCCTCGATGAAGCAGTCCTTCGGCCCTTTGATGGATATCTCGGTGCTGGATTCATAGGGCGTGCGGTTCGGCTTGTCGGACAAGTCGATATAAGCGAGGCTTCCTTCCTGGACGAACAGAAGCAGGAGCATGCCGTCGTAGACGATGTCCTCCACCTCCTGCGCGCCAGGAGTGCGGTCGAAGCCCTGCAGCGTCAACGCTTCGGACAGCTGCAGCAGCGGCCGGGAGAAGGAGCCGAGCTTTCGGTAGCTGGCCCCAAGCTCCGGAAGCACGAATTTGTTGATCGAGATTGTATCGCATAACCCGGTATTGTAGAGAAGCACGACTTCCTTTTCGTTGTTCTCGCCGAAATAGGCGCTGCGGACAATGACGTCCTCGGAGCCGTTGAACTGCTTCTCGAATTCCGCTTTGCTCCATGCCCGGGGAGCTTCAGCCTGTCGGCTGGGGGGCTGCCGGGGGTCCGGTGTCTGGCTTGGACGATTCATTCGCATTCCTCCTGTCCGGTTTGGCAAGTGCGGCGCAAAGCGTCCATATCAAGGATAATGGAAGCAAAACGGCGAGCGAGATCGGCATGAAGTAATCGAACATCAACAAATACAGCGTCCAGTTGTTCGCCGGCAGTATCGTGTAGGCGAGATAGCTGGCCATGACCGCCAGGATGAAGATCGCTTTCTTTCTCGAGCTGCGAAGCGGGAGGACATCCGCGAGAATGAAGACGGGCAGACTGACCCGGATCGATGCTCCCGAGAGCCACTGGAAGATCGAGAAGAAATCCAGATGCTCGACATACTGCCCGATGCGCAGCAGCCTCCACTGCTCGTAGGGCGAGGTCATCTGCATCGCCGCTTCGAGCGGTCCGAACTCGGTAATCGCCCCGATGATGGGACCGTTCATCATGATGACGATGCAGGTGCTGTACAGAAGCAGATGCCAGGGCTTCACCCTGCCTCGGATATGATGCTGCAGCAGCAAGAGGGCCAGAAGCTCCATATAAGCCGATCCGGCATACACCAAGCCGTTGATGACCGGCCTCCAGCCATGCTCCAGGACCGGCATGAGCAGGGTGTAGTCCTTGACCGATGAATTCGAGATGCTGACGAAAAAGCCGAGGATGATGACGACCGGAAGCAGGACGCCGGAGGCGATCGCGATAATGCGGATTCCCCAGGAAGCGAGCAGCAGGCAGATCAGCACGAGCAGGACCGCAAGCTGGAAGGCGCTGCTTGCGGGGAGATAATTGCTGACGCTCCAGTTCGCGGTCTGAATCACGGTGCTGAATCCCATTAAGTAGAGATGGATGCAGATGGGAGCCAGCAGGATCCACGACAACGCCGGGTGGGTATGCCGGGCAAGCCACGACTGCCAGTTCTGCATGGACGACTTCTTCATCATGAAATAGAGCAGGAGGCTCCATGGAATGAAGAAAGCGCCTGCGGTGATGACGGTGATCCAGGCATCCCTTCCCGAAGCGTCGAGCAGCATCGGATTGACGATGACATGGCAGGCCAGGCCGTTGGAGAGCATGAGAATCATAAAGGCTTGAAACATGTTCATTTTGTAGGACGAGGTTGACATAGGCTCACATCCGGTCAAGAATTGATAAGCGATAGTTTGCGCCATCCATTTTTTTCTATACCTGAGGTTCAGACAATCAGGAGGGAAGGGGAAACCATGATGACGGCAGCCAGCGATTGGATCATTTTGCTGAGAGGAATCAACGTAGGCGGAAAGGCGCGGGTCCGCATGGCCGATCTCAAGGAAGCTCTGGAGGAAGCGGGACTTGAAAACGTCCAGTCGTATATTCAGAGCGGCAATCTGATCGCGGGCCGCGGGGGGATGGAAGATGAAGTGAAGGCTGTTGTCGAGCGCGCGTTCATGGGGAAGTTCGGGTTTCATTCGGAGGTCATGCTGCGTACAGTCGAGCAGTGGCGCTCCGTCCTTGAGTCGCTTCCATTCCGGTTGCCGGAGATCGAGGAAGCCGAGTCCAAGGGACAAGGAGAAAGCCTCTATGTCTGCTTCCTGCACGATGCTCCCGCAGAGGAAGCGGCAGGCATGCTGCGCGAGCTCGAATCGGCCGAGGAGAGGTTCGCGGTCCGCGGACGGGAAATCTATCTGCTGTTCCACGGAAGCATCCGGGACTCCAAGCTCGCGGTCCGGCTTGGGCGCATCGCTCCGAATTCGACGGTGCGGAACTGGAAAACCGTATCGAAGCTGAAGGAGCTTGCCGACGGACGCCTCTCCCGCCATTAGGCGAGGCGCCCAGGATGGCTTGCGGACTTGCGAAGGCTGTTTTTAACCGGACTGCCTGTATGGTATAGTTGTAGGGCTGATTATGCACATCTTGTCCTTTATTCCTATATAGGCCCATACCGGAGGTTTCCTTGAGATGAACAGAAAGAAATTCAACGCCCCAAAAGCCAAGCCGCCGGCATCCAGGCAGTATGCCGTCCTAGAGCCGGCGGAATTGCTCGCCTTTTTATTGAACAAGCTGTCCGGTGCCGGCCGCAACTCGGTGAAATCCATGCTCGCGCGCGGACAGGTTTCCGTTGATGGCCGCCCTTCGACCGCATACAACCTGCCCTTGGTCCCCGGCCAAACCGTAACGGTGCAAACCGAAAAAACGGTGGAGGCTCCGCCCCTCGCAGGGTTGTCGATTCTCCATGAAGACGATCATGTCATCGTCATCCGCAAGGACGCGGGACTGCTGTCCATCGCATCGCCGAAGGAAGCGGAAATGACCGCCTACCGCCAGCTTACGGCCCATGTCCGCGCCAAGGATCCGGCCGGCCGGATCTTCGTCGTGCACCGCCTTGATCGGGATACTTCCGGCGTGATGATGTTCGCCAAGAGCGAGGATGTCCAGCAGCAGCTCCAGAACAACTGGCAGGATGCGGTGAAGGAAAGAACGTACATCGCGTTGGTGGAAGGCAGAGTGTCCAAGGCGCAAGGGACGATCTCTTCCTGGCTGAAGGAAAGCAGCACGCTGAAAATGTATTCCAGTCCGCATCCCAACGGCGGGCAGCATGCCGTGACCCACTACAAAACGATCCAGTCCAGCGCCGGCTTCTCGCTGCTGGAGGTCAACCTGGAGACCGGACGCAAAAACCAGATCCGCGCCCATATGGAAGAGCTGGGGCATCCCGTCGTCGGCGACAAGAAATACGGCTCCAAATCGAAGGCCATCGGAAGGCTCGGCCTGCATGCCAGCGTGCTCGCTTTCACTCATCCGGTGACGGAGAGCCTGATGCGCTTTGAGGCTGACATGCCGAAGTCCTTCTTGAGTCCGTTTCGGACCGCACCGGAAAAGAAGAGCTGATTCGATTCCTTGGCGGCATGCCGAGTTCGACTTGTCCAGCAGGAAAGCAGAGCCGTTTGGCAGAATGGATGCTGAACGGTTTTTTCTATTTGTTGGCGATGGCCTCAATCGAATAAGGAGGATTCCGCTCATGCCTGAACCGAAAACGAAAGAAACCGACGACAGCGTGCTGGAGTTCATCGAAAACGTCGATTCGGTCAAAAAACGCGAGGATGCCTTCAAGCTGCTGCGGATCTTTGCCGAGACGACGGGTTGCCCGCCGAAAATGTGGGGACCAAGCATCATTGGATTCGGCAGCTATCACTACAAATACAAGTCGGGTCATGAAGGCGACGCGCCATGGGTCGGCTTCTCGCCCCGCAAAGCCAAGATCAGCCTGTATTTCGCGACGGGCGATACCGAGCGGGAAGCCATGCTGAAGGATTTCGGGAAATACACGGCAGGAAAAGCATGCGTCTACATCAATAAGCTGGAAGACATCGACACGGATGTCTTAAAGGCTTTGATTGCCCGATCGGTTGCCTTTTTGAAGGAGGCTTATCCGGTAAAGTAACCGGTGCCATCACCTTCCTTGAAGGAGCCGCATTCGCAAGGATCATGGAAGGGAGAGAGCGAAGATCAGCGCCAATCAATGGGATGCCGAATGGGATGTGACGGAGAGTCTGGCTCGAAGATTGATCGACAGCCAATTTCCGGATTTATCCGGAGAACCTATCGAAGCCATCGGGTATGGATGGGATAATATCGTCTTCCGGATAGGATCGGATACAGTGTTCCGTTTTCCGAGAAGAAAAGCCGCCATAAACCTGCTTGAGCGAGAATGGAGAATTTTGCCTCAGCTTGCAGCTCATGTATCGATTCCTTTTTCCAGACCGATGTATCGGGGTGAAGCGAGTGTCGATTTCCCCGTATCGTTTCTTGGATACAACTATTTGCATGGCCGCTATCCTATCGGACTGAACGATGAGCAGCGCATCCTGTCGACAACAGCTCTGGCTGTATTTTTGCGGCAGCTGCATGCGTTCCCTCTTGGAACCGCCTTGGAATGCGGTGCGCCGCTCGATCATCGGAATCTGCTCGACCTGGAATCCCGGAGACGCAGGATGCTGGAGCTGCTGCCCAGTCTTGCCGGACATATGGGAGAAGAGGCTTATTGCGCTCTTCGCCAGTACTTGCTTGCTGGAGGCGTGAATCAAGCAGCGGATAAAAGGGTGTTCCTGCACGGAGATCTTCACTTCAAGAACATGCTGGTCGACGAGGACGGCCTCGTTTCGGGAATCATGGATTGGGGCGATATGAATGTCGGCCATCCGGCTTGCGATCTCAACGTCGCTTACAGCTATCTGCCTTCCAAGGCCAGGCAGCGATTCTTTGATGAATACGGCGTAGTCGATGAGGAAACGAAAGAGCTGGCTCGATTGATTGCGGCATACATTCCGATGCTCATCATGCTGCAGGCTGCCGACAAGAAGGATGCGAGAATTACCGCGGCGGCCATAGAAACCATTCAGCGGGCGCTATCGGATTGAGCCGATGCGCGGTAGGAGAGATGAGGATGAACTCGATTTTTATCGTCAGGCATTGCGAGGCCGACGGGCAGGCGCCTGAAGCCTCATTGACGTCGGAGGGGCTCCGCCAAGCGGATAGGCTTGCGGACTTTTTGTCTGGACATGCGATTGACCGCATCGTGTCCAGTCCGTTCGAACGGGCACAGCGATCGGTCGCTCCGCTTGCGCGAAGCCTTGGAATAACAGTCGAGCTGGATGGCAGGCTGGCCGAGAGGATACTCACCGATCAGGCCATGCCGAATTGGAAAGAAATGCTGCGCAGGACATTCGATGAGCCGGAATTATGTTATCCCGGAGGCGAATCCAGCCGTGAGGCGACGAATCGCGGAATCAGCGTGCTGAACGAAATCATGGAGAAGGAAGGGCGGGACGCGGTCGTTGTCTCTCACGGCAACCTGATCTCGCTTCTCCTCAAGCATTTCAATCCGGACAGCGGATTCAAGGAATGGGAAGTCATGAGCAATCCGGATCTGTTCCAATTGAGCGCAGATGGGGGGAGAATGAGCATGAAGAGGATTTGGGCGGACGAATCCCGCATGCTCGATGGTGAACCCGAATGAAATATCCGGAGCTGTTCTCATAGGAATCCCTTCGGATAAAAAACCGCGCAGGACCATGAGGTTCTGCGCGGTTTTGTTGAACATCAGCGGATCCGGTGTTAGAATTCGATCCCTTTCACTTTGGAATAGACCCTCGTATCCCTGGAGTCTCCGCTCGTATCGAGCATTTGGCGGCGAAGAGTTCCCTCCAGCATGAAGCCGCAGCGCAAGGCGACGGCAGCGCTCCGTCCGTTCCGCGAATCGCAGCGGACTTCAATCCGGCTTGCCTGGAGCTCGCGGACGGCAAACTCCGTGATCGCATGGACGGCTTCGGTCATATAGCCTTGTCCGGTGCAGGAAGTTCGCAGCCAATAGCCGATTTCGAAGCAGCGCGCCTGCCAGTCGAGCCGATGGAGACCGCTGCAGCCGACCAGCTGGCCGGTTTGCTTGTGGAAGAGCAGATAGGCCATATCCTTGCGTTCCAGATAGTTCAGTCTCGACCTTCGGACATAAGCCTCCGAATCGTCTGCGGATGGAACTTCCTTTGCCCAAGGCATCCATAGACGGAGGTCATCGATGCTTTCCGCAATAGCTTCGTTCAATGGGAGCCCGTCCCCCCATTGAGCGGCGCGGATCAGCAGGCGGTCGCTTTCAAAGCTTTCGGGCACTGGCAGCAGCAAGGCATCGAGGTCATCGATCTTCATGGCAATCCGCCTTCCGAAAAAATTTCTTCCCAGCATAGCATCGACAGCGATGAATGGGAAGACATATCTGAGATTTTAATTTTCGTGGCTGAAACATGAAACAGGGAGGCGCTGAATAGATGAGCGGTTATGAATGGGATGAGAGGATTCAATACCTTCGTCGATCGAAGGAGCTCTTCTACAATGACGACTACCTTGAATTTCTAGTTTCCAAGGTATGGAAGATCGAAGCCGCGGTGAACCTGTTCGATTTCGGCTGCGGCTTCGGATACCTTGGGCTCAAGCTGCTGCCGCTGCTTCCGACAGGCTCGACCTATACCGGCTTGGATCTCGGCTCCAAGCTGCTGGAAGAAGGAAGGAGATTGTTCGCTTCTCTCCCTTATGAGGCTGAATTCCTGCATGGAGACATCCAAGAGTACGAGCCGGAGCGGAAATACGACATCGCTCTTTGCCATGCTTTTCTTCTGCATATGCCGAATCCAGAGAAGATCATCGGCAAGATGATTGCCAGCGTCGTGGATAGCGGCATGGTCATCGCATTCGAGCCTCATTGGATCGCCAATTCGGCGAACTTCCATCTGGACGGGCATCCGCAATCGAGCGTCGTTCAGCTTGGAATGCTCCAGAAGCTGTATGAAAGAGACGCCGCGGGCAGCGGAAAGAATGGCAATATCGGCATTCAATTGCCGGCTTATTTCAGCCGGGCTGGTCTGCGCGATGTCGGGTGCCGGGTTACCGACAAGGTCAATGTCCTCCATCCTGGTCTGGCAGAGGACAGCCGGGAGCGTCTCTATCGCTTGTTCCAGGAAAACGGCTACGCGGATGCCCCCGACGCCGACAGGGACGCCTGGATCGATAGGCTTGTCGGGCGGGGAGCCAGCCCGGAGGAAGCGCAGACGCAATATGAGAACGAGCTTCGCCTATCCCAGGCCTTGAACAAGGACAGCTGTCTGACTTATGCCCCCAACATGATGATTACATACGGCAAGGTGAAAGCCGCCGGCGAAGCGGGATAGCGACCGCTCTAGAGAGAAGGCCGCGATGCCGAGAAGAACAAGAAAAGCGGGATTCTCCGGCGCCTCTCGTAGGCATCCGCGGAATGGAACCGTTCCCGGACGGGATTCGACTCGCGCAGGCTCTCGACCTGGAGGCCGGCCGCTTGAAGGGCGGAGAAGTAATGCTCGAGAGTGCGATGCATTTTCTTTACCGTCGAGCCCAGCCATTGCTGCTCCCGGAAGCCTTCGTCGAAGTACCGGTCGACGGTCCAGTCGGTCCGGGTCCCCGAAGGCTGAAGAGTCGAGGTGATGACCGGGTGCTCGACGGAGAACACCAGCCGGCCGCCGGGCTTCAGGGATTGGACAATCCGTGCCAGCACGGCTTCCAGGTGTTCCACATAGTGCAGCGCCAGCCTCGACAGCACCAGATCGCAGCTTGCCTGCGGATAGCTCCAATCCTCCATCGAGCCGAGGATGACCGTGCCGGCTGTACCGGCAAGTGTCCTCCGAGCCAGCTCCGACATCGCCTTGCTGCCTTCGAGTCCGGTGTAAGAGGCGCAGTTCCGCTCCAGCAGCTCCGCGCCGAAGCGCGCGTCGCCGCAGCCCAGATCCAGAATGCGCAAGCCTTCCGGGTTCCCGATCAGCTCCAGCATGACAGGTTTTTCCAAAGTATCGTTGGCATTGTCCACAAGGCTTCTGCGGCTCAGGTAAGCCTTCAGAAAGTCCTCCTCATCATAATAGCGATGTCCTCGTTCCGATATGGGAATCCCTCCTGTTCGGTCCACATTATACCAATCCCATCGATATTTAGATACGGAAAAGAATAGCGAAGTCCCTGTTTCTGTCGGTGGCTTTGAAAGATAGCGAGCATCTCTCCGCGGGCATCTGTCCATTGACGGCCTGAATCGGTTATAATGGTTGGGACAATCCACAGGAAAGCGGGAGTACAATGGGTCGCAAATGGAATAATATCAAGGAAAAAAAAGCCTCGAAAGACGCCAATACCAGTCGGATCTATGCCAAATTCGGCCTTGAAATCTATGTAGCCGCCCGCAAGGGAGAGCCGGATCCGGAGTCGAACCGCGCCCTGCGCGTCGTGCTTGAGCGCGCCAAAACGTACAACGTGCCGAAAGCGATCATCGACCGCGCCATCGACAAGGCGAAGGGAAGCTCGGACGAAGTGTACGAGGAGCTCCGCTACGAGGGCTTCGGCCCGAACGGCTCCATGGTCATCGTCGACGCGCTGACGAACAACGTGAACCGGACGGCTTCGGCCGTGCGCGCGGCATTCAGCAAAAACGGCGGCAACATGGGCGTCAACGGCTCCGTCGCCTACATGTTCGACGCGACTGCCGTCATCGGGGTGGCGGACAAGTCCCTGGACGAGATCATGGAGATCATGCTTGAAGCCGACGTGGACGTGCGCGATATCGTCGAGGAGGACGAGAACATTCTCGTCTACGCCGAGCCGGATCAATTCCATGCCGTGCAGGAAGCGCTCAAGGCCGCCGGCATCTCGGAATTCACCGTCGCCGAGCTGACGATGCTCGCTCAGAACTACGTGACTTTGCCGGAAGAGGCGGAGGCTCCGTTCGAGAAGATCATCGATACGCTGGAGGATCTCGAGGACGTGCAGCAGGTGTATCATAACGTGGAGTATGAAGAATAGAATGGCAACTAGAAGACCGTCGGCTCCCTCCCTGGGAGCTTGACGGTCTTTTTTGCAAGCATGGCGACAACGTCGGATCAGCCATCCCGGCAGCGGCTTGCGGTGCAATGATCGGCATATTTCCGGGACTCAGGTGGATGACAGCGCTGGCGGCTCCTGCGCGCTGCATGTATCGAAAAGAATGATTTGACGCTCGATGCGATATATCGTAATCTCAAGCTAAGAAGTTAGCGATATATCGTAATGGAGGCTGGACTGCGATGAGAGATATGAACCGAAGCCGGGACGGACAGAGGTTCCGGAGCGCCCGGCGGCATGCAATGGCAAGCGGAGCTGCCGATTTCCGGCATAAGCATGGACATGGCCTCGGCGGGGGCAGGGATCAAGCTGGACGCCTGGATAGGGAAGGACTCGGAGAAGGAAAGGGACAGGGAACCAGACCTGATTTCGGACATAAGCCGGGCAAAGGCCATGGACATGGCCGTCATCCAGGCCGCGGAAACGGCCGCCAGGATGGCGGCCGTTTCCGCGGCAGAGGCGGACGGGGAGGCGACGGCGGAGGTCGGATGTTCCACCGGGGACACTTGAAGTATGCCGTGCTCCAGCTGCTGAGCCGGGAGCCGATGCATGGCTATCAGCTCATGAAGACGATGGAGGAGGAGAGCGGCGGCAGCTATATCCCAAGCGCCGGCTCCGTCTATCCCGTGCTGCAGAAGCTGGAGCATAAAGGGCTGATTTCGTCCGAAGCCGGGACGGACAGCCGCCGTTCCTACCGGATCACGGAGGAAGGGCTGGAGGATCTGGCCGAGCACCGCCGCAGGCTCGGAGAAGATGCGGATGCAGGCAAGCCTTCCTGGCAGGATTGGAGAAAATCCCATGCGCAGCGGATGAAGGAGATCTATCGGCGCTCCCTCGCAGCTGCGGAGGAATACGGCGGCGAAAAGGGGCCCGATCTCAGCCTGCTGGATTGGAACAGCATGGTCCAATACGGGGTTGAATTGATGGCTGCGGCATCTGCCTCGCCTGAGGAGACAGGAAAGGCTTCGCCTCTGGCGGACGCATACGCCGTTCTGAAAGCCTGGCTGGATGGACTGGAGCAAGGCGAAGAAGATGACGTTCAGCCGGGCGAGGCCGAGGCACCCGGCAAATGATCAAGCTCCTGTCAGCGAAGCTCGCGCCTTATCGGTGGGCGGCCGTCGCAGCGCCGCTGTTCATGCTGCTCGAGGTCGCGATGGATTTGCTGCAGCCGACATTCATGGCCGCGATCGTCGACCAGGGCATCATGAAATCGGATCCGTCGCAGGTGCTGCGGACAGCTCCTTACATGCTCGGCGCAGCCCTTGTCGGCCTGGCAGGCGGAGTGCTGTGCACGGTCTATTCCACGCTCGCTTCGCAGAATGCCGGGCATGATCTGCGCGCCAGCTTGTACGGCAAGGTGCAGCGGCTTGGATTGGACACCGTCGACCGCTTCGGAACGGGCAGCCTGATGACCCGGCTCACCGGTGACATCGCCCAGCTGCAGCAGGTCATCCTTGTGGCGCTGCGGATGCTTGCCCGCAGCGTGTTCATTGTTGCCGGCAGCATCGTCATGTGCATCGTCATCAGCCCGAGGCTGTCCCTCGTGCTGATCGTCATGATTCCGCTGCTCGCGCTGCTGCTGGCATTCACGACCCGCCGCTCGGTTCCGCTGTTCGGATCGGTGCAGAGAGCGATGGATCGGGTCAACGCGATTCTGCAAGAGAATCTGTCCGGCATCCGGGTCGTCAAGGCGTTCGTGCGCGCCGCTCACGAGCGGGAGCGGTTCGGCGCCGCCAACAACCGCTTCCTGGATGCGAGCCTGCGCGCGGCCCGGCTTGCCGCGCTCAACGGTCCGCTGCTCGCCATCGTGCTGAATTTCAGCACGGTGGCGGCGCTCTGGTACGGCGGGGCGCTGACCCGCAGCGGCGGCCTGCAGCCCGGTGAGCTGGCCGCATTCTTGACCTATATCAGCCAGCTTCTGTTCGCCACGATGAACCTCGGCAACCATCTCATGACGATCGGCCGGGCTCAGGCATCCGCGCGGAGAATCCGGGAGGTGCTGGAGGCGGAAACGAACAAGTCGGCATCCGCCCAAGAGACCGTGATTCCGGCGAGGACCGGAAGAGAAGAGTCTTGCCTGGAGCTTCGTGGGGCGGGGTATCGGTATCCGGATAGGGATGGGCGTCCGCAGCCGGCTGCGCTGGCAGGAATCGATCTGTCCGTCCGCGAAGGAGAACGGATCGGCATTGCCGGCATCAACGGAGCGGGCAAGTCCACGCTTGCAGGGCTGATGGCCGGCTTGCTGGAGCCCACCGAGGGCGAAGTGCTGCTGGATGGACTTCCATTGAAGCAGTGGGAGCGCGGAGAGCTTCGGAAGCGGGTTGGAATCGTCCTGCAGCAAGCGCATCTGTTCAGCGGCTCCATCCGCGACAATATCGCCTACGGCTGTCCAGGCGCGGCTGACGATGCCATCGAAGCGGCTGCCGTCGATGCGCAGGCCAAGGCCTTCATCGATGCGATTCCTGAACGATATGAGGCGATGCTCGGGCAGCGCGGCGTGAACCTCAGCGGCGGACAGAAGCAGCGGGTGGCTATCGCCCGTACGCTGCTCCTGCAGCCGGATATCCTCATTCTGGATGACAGCTCGAGCGCGCTGGACGCCTCGACGGACGCCAGGCTGAGAGAGAAGCTGGAACGAAGGGACGATACGACCCTGATCGTCATCTCGCAGCGCATCTCGGCGCTGGCGGGAATGGACCGCATCGCGGTTCTCGAAAATGGAAAATTGACCGCAGTCGGCAGCCATGAGGAGCTTCTCGCCAGCAGCGTCCTGTACCGGCAGCTGGCCGACTCCCAGCAAGGAGCGTGACGTCATGTCCAAGCCCCCATCCCCTCTCAAGAGGGTCGGTTCCTATCTGAAGGGACAACATCGTTCCCTTCTCTTCATTGCCGTCTTCACGATCGCCGCTTCCGCCTTGACGCTTGCCGGTCCTTATCTGCTCGGGCGAGCCATCGACGGCTTCATCATTCCGAAGGAGAGGGCGGGCCTTGCGCGGGCCTGCCTGCTGCTGGCCTCCGTTTATGCGGCATCCGCTTTTGTCGCCTGGATTCAAGCGCGCCTGCTCGCTTCGGTGTCCCAGAGAACGGTCTGGAAGATGAGAGGCGATCTGTTCGGCCATATCCAGAATCTGCCCCTGCGCTATTTTACCGGCAAAAAGCAAGGCGACCTCATGAGCCGGGCGACCAACGACATCGAGAACGTATCCAATACGTTGAACCAAAGCCTGGTGCAGCTGCTGTCGAGCGTGCTCTCGATCGTCGGCAGCTTCGCGGTCATGATCTGGCTGCAGCCGGTGCTGACTGTGATCGCCATATCGACGGTTCCTCTGATATTCCTCGCATCCAGGCGCATAGGCGCCGCGACGAAGAAGCAGTTCCGGCTGCAGCAGCTGGAGCTGGGCGCCATCAACGGCTACACGGAGGAGACCGTCTCCGGAAGGCGGATCGTCACGCTGTTCAATCAGGAAGAGCGTGCGGAGCAGGAGTTCGGCGAGATGAACGGCAGGCTGAGAACGGCGGGCGTCAAAGCCCAAATCATCTCCGGCCTCATGGGACCGTCCATGAATGTGCTCGGCCATCTGAACTACCTGCTCATCGCCGCTGCCGGAGGCTGGCTGGCCGCCGGCGGCCATGCATCGGCCGGCGTCATCGTCAGCTTCCTGGCCTATTCCAAGCAGTTCAGCTCCCCAATCAACGAGCTGGCCAACCAGTACAATCTCATCCAGGCCGGAATCGCCGGGGCGGAGAGGGTGTTCGAGACGATGGATGTCCCGTCGGAGCATGACGGGCCGGAGCCGTCAGAGCCATTGCCGGGCACCGGCCGTTCGCTGCGGAATTCCGCGGTGGTCTTCGACCGGGTCGGGTTCGCCTATTCGCCGGAGGCCTCCATCCTCGAGGAGATCAGCTTCCGCTCGGAGCCGGGCAGTATGACCGCTCTCGTAGGACCGACCGGAGCCGGCAAGACGACGATCATGTCGCTGCTGGCACGCTTCTACGAGCCGACCTCGGGCGTCATATCGATCGGCGGCGAAGAAATCGGGAAGATGGACAAGAGAACGCTCCGTTCCCGCATCGGCATCGTCCTGCAGGACAGCGTCCTGTTCAAGGGGAAAGTCCGCGACAATATCCGCTACGGCCGTCTCGACGCTTCGGATGCAGAGATTGAACGCGCGGCCAAGGCCGCATCCGCCCACGAGTTCATCATCCGAATGCCGGACGGCTACGACACGGAGCTGTCGGCTGACGGCGGCAGCCTCAGCCAAGGGCAGCGGCAGCTGCTCTCCATCGCCCGCACGCTGCTGGCCGATCCCGATATTCTGATCCTGGACGAGGCGACGAGCAGCGTCGATACGCTGGCCGAGCTGCGCATCCAGCAGGCGATGGGGGTTCTGATGGAAGGAAGGACGAGCTTCGTGATCGCCCATCGGCTCAGCACGATCCGGGCTGCGGACACGATACTGGTCGTGGACGGAGGCCGGATCGTTCAGCAGGGCAGTCATGACCAGCTCTCTTCGGTTCAAGGGCTGTATCAGGATCTGCACGCCCGGCATTTCCAGAGCGTATCTTGAAGGCTGCATCTCGGAAGCAGGGAAGGAGGAGAAGAATATAGAGCTTACGTATCTTCGCACCTTTGTCGAGGTCGCGGACAGAGGCAGCTACACGGAAGCCGCCGAACGGCTCGGTTATGCCCAGTCGAGCGTAACGGCCCAGATCCAGAAGCTCGAGGAGGCTTATGGAGCCGTCCTGCTGGAGCGACGGGGGAGGAAAATGGCTATGACCGAGTCCGGGGAAACGCTGCTGGGCTACGCCAGGCAGATTCTCAGCCTGCATGCGGAATCGAGGGATGCGGTCGCTTCGGGCGGCAAAGGCACGCTCACGATCGGGACGATCGAGACGGTCGCCTCTTATTACTTGCCCAAGCGGCTGCAGATTTTCGGCCAAGGCCATCCGGATATGAATGTGGCTCTCGTTCCCGGCAATGAACCGCAAATCATCAAAATGGTCAAGGAGGGCAGTCTCGACGCCGGTTTCATTCTCGACCCGCCCTATGCCGATCCCGAGCTTCATGTGCGCTTGGTCCAGGAGCAGGATCTGCTCATCGTGACCTCTCCGGAGCATCGCTTCGGCACTCGGAACACGCTGTCGCTGCGGGATCTGGAGGGTGAAACCGTCATTCTTACCGAGGAGGGCTGCACGTACCGGGCCTTGCTGCTGCAATCGCTTCGCAGGGAAGCAGTGCCATGCAGGCTCTCGTATGAATTCGGCAGCCTGCAGGCGATCAAGCAGGGCGTCGGCTACGGGCTGGGAATCGCTCTTCTGCCGAGAATCGCCGTCGAGGAGGAGATCGCAAGCGGCAAGCTTCATGCCGCAAGTCTGGATCATCCCGGGTTCCGCTTCTGCATTCAGCTGCTGTACGCCAAGCGGAGAAGGGTCTCGCAAGCGTTCGAGGCCTTTGTTGATGTCATGAGCGACTCTTTCAGCGGGAAAGAGACGGCTATCCATCGAAACGAATGATGCCTGGAATCGAAAACGGCCGATAACGGCAGCAGTCGGGTTCATGGTAAGCTGTCTTCACGAAAGGTTCCCCGAGGACCGACAGGAGGCTGAAGGATCATGACAAGCTCATTCGCATCATCTCTCGTTGAAGAAACCCCCTTCGCGCCGCCGCTTGAGGCCGGCCGCCATTTTGCCGCCAAGCTGGCGGTAGAGACGGATCCATCCGACGTCCGCCACGATCGGGTGCATGGCATCGGGTCGTTCGTGCTGCTGGATGCCCGCTCGCCGGAAGCTTATGCAGACGGCCATATTCCCGGCGCGGTCAGTCTCCACCACAGGCTGATCAACGCCGAATCGGTCCAGTCCCTGGACCTCCGGACGCCGATCGTCGCCTACTGCTGGAGCCCGGCCTGCAACGCCGGAACGAAGGCCGCCGCCAAGCTCGCCGCGCTTGGATTCCACGTGAAGGAGATGATCGGCGGCATCGAGTACTGGCGCCGCGAAGGCTTCGAGATCGAGGGCAGGCTCGGAGTGGACGCGCCGCTGATCGGATAGCGGATCGAAGGTGAAGGAAAAGAAGCCGCCTGCGCAGACGGCTTCTTTTTCTTTCTATGGCCTCCGATACGATGAGTAACCCGCATGCATGCAGCGGCAACATTTTTCATGCGAATTCAAACGAAGCAGGCGAGTAACGAAATGATGCGTACGGGAAACACCATTACGGATCTGCAGATGAACGTATGGACCCAAGGCTTCCTGCCCCAATATGAGCCCTTAGGTCTGGTGTATCGGTGGGACTGGCTGGAGCAAAGAGGGATCGTACCCGTGGATTCCATTCATCGGATCCAAGTTGGCGATGCTGAATGGATGCAGCTCACTTACGGACTTTGGCAATCTCTGTCCGCAGATATCCAGGAAAAATGGCTGTTATGCTGGCTGGACGAGCAGCTTGGCTTCCAGCCGCAGGTCGTCAGCCCGGAAATTGCGAGGGAAATGACGGCTTTATCCGGTTCCCTGATCAACAGGTACAACGGACGATTCCCCGATACGTCAGGAGCCAACTGCTTCGCGGCGACGCTGGCGATGGCAAGCGGCACTCCGGAACGAGCCGATTCCATCGTCGGTCTCTGGCTTCATGAAGGACCGTTCAAACGTCATCTCTCCTTCCTGGGTTAGGCAGAGGAGTTAGTGGCCGAAGGCCAGGAGGATATGGCCAAGATCGGTTCCGGTGCCGTCCTTGTCTGGGTGGATAGTCAAGGAAAAACCGGCATGCCGCTTATTGCACGGCTGACGGAAATCGAGGATTACGGCGGAATCCGCAGTGAAGGCGGAAACATCGTGGTGCACCAAAGGACATCATCGGGCGGAGGAGAGGCTGCCGTCCGGTCTACGAGCGACCCTTGCGGCAGCGGTATACCCGTTCCGGCCGCCCGACTCCGTAGGCGAGGTCCGCGTCGATCGTACCGAGACCGACCAGATACTCCAAATACCTGCGGCTGGTAGAGCGGCTGAATCCGATCAGCTTGGCGACTTTTTCGGCAGACATGCCGTTCTTGTCGCCGGCGATAGCTTGGGACACCTTGTCGAGCGTCAGCCTGTCGATCCCCTTGGGCAGCGGCGACAAGTCGGCCGGTCCAGGGAGCTCTCCCGCCCGGGTGAGCAGGCGGTCCACGTCATGCTGTCCGATGCTGTCGGCTTCGTGCAGGCGCGAGAGCTCGCGATGGTAATGGGCGTATCTTTCCAGCGTTTCCTTGAGCCTGTCGAACACGACCGGCTTCATCAAATAGTCGAAGGCCCCGCAGCGGATCGCCTCCTGCACCGGTCCGATCTCGCGGGCGGCCGTTATCATGACGACATCGGTGCTTCGGTGCAGCTGCCGAATATGCCGCAGAAGGTCCAGGCCGCTTGCCGGCGGCAGGTAAATGTCGAGAAGCACAAGCTGAGGCTCCAGAATTTCAAGCTGGATCTTGGCCTGTGCTTCGTCGGTAGCGATTCCGCATACCCGGAAGCCGGGAATCTGCTCCAGAAACCGCCTGTTGATCTCGGCGATGCGCAGATCGTCTTCGATGATCAGCACTTCGATCGGCATGTCGGGCTTATTTTGCTGTTCCATGACTTCAACCTCCTGTTAGTCCGGATGCTTCGGCACCGCCGCGATAAAAATCGTTCCTCCGGTAGGCTTGCGGCTGTAAGTCGCCATGCCCCCGAGCCTCGTCACGGCATCATGCACAAGATAGAGGCCGATTCCCCGATCCTCGCCTTCTTTGGTGGAGATGCCTTTATGGAAGACCGTCTCGCCGAGCCCCTCCGCCACGCCCGCGCCGTTGTCCTCGCATTCGACGATGAGATCCTTGCCGAGATCCGTCAGCAGCAGGCTGACCCGCCGCTCCTGCGGCGAAAGGCCGCTGCGTGCCAGCACGGCTTCCATTGCGTTGTCGACAAGATTGCCGATGATCGTCACGAGCAGGCTGCGGTCCAGCTGCTCGGGCACATCCCTGAAGCTGCTCTCGGCATCAAGAGTGAAGCTGACCTTGAGCTCTCTCGCATGATTGAACTTGCCGATCAGGAATCCGCCGATGATCGGATCCGGAATCTCGCGCATGATGAACTGCACGAGGTTCTGCTGCATGCCGGCTTCGCTGTGGATCAGCTCGACCGCTTCCTGGTGCGAGCCCAGCTGGATAAGCCCGGAGATGACATACAGGCGGTTGGAGAATTCATGTGTCTGGGCGCGCAGGGAGTCCGCGAACAGCTTGACCCTCGACAGCTCCTGCGCAAGGCGATACAGCTCCGACTTGTCCCTGAAGCTGGATACCGCTCCGGCTACTTCTCCCTTGCCGTCCAGCAGCGGCACCCGGTTGGCGACGACATCCTTGCCGCGCATCTGCATTTCCCGGTCCAGCTGGATCTCTCCGCTCCGCACGACTTCAAGCAGGCCCGTATTCGGAAGTACCTCCTCAATCGCCCTGCCGGTCAGATCCTCGTTCTCGGGAACCTGGAGAATGTCCATGGCGATGCGGTTGGCCATCGTAATCCGGCCCTCCCGATTGACGGCGATGACGCCTTCCCGGATCGATTCCAGAATCGCTTTCTTCTCCATATATAGCGCTCCGATTTCCTTGGGCTCCAGTCCATGGATGGAACGGCGCACGCTGCGCGCGATGAAGACGGCGCCGGCAGCCCCGAGCAAAAGCACGAAGGCGCATACGGCATAGACCTTATGCTGGTAAGGGTCGTCGATCCGGTCGATCTCCGAGGCGAGGAATCCGACGCTGACGATTCCGATGACTTGTCCTTTCCCATCGAGGATAGGGGCCTTGCCGCGGAGCGACAGCCCCATGGAACCGATCGCTTCGGATATGATCGCTTTTCCCTCCAGAACAGGTCCGTTGTCGCCTCCGACCATCGGCTTGCCGATCCGGTCCGCGATAGGATGGGAGAGGCGGATTCCGTTGCGGTCGCCGATGACGACGTATTCGGCTTTCGTTTTGAGGCGGACGCTTTCCGCGATCGGCTGGATGACACGGCTCGGATCGGGGGACAGCAGCGCCTGCCGTATTTCGGGCATGACCGCCAGCGACTCTGCGACGGTCAAGGCCCGTACGCCGATCTGCTGCTCCACGACGCGGGTTACGACATAATAGAACGTTCCCCCAAGCGCGAGAATGAGCAGGGTCAGGAGAGAGCAGATGATGAGGATCAATTTGGTTTGCAAGCGCATGATGAAGGCAGCCTCCGTTGGCTCAGGCCGGCATTCCCGGGAAGAGAGAGCGGCGTGAACAAAATGAACAAAACGCCCGAAACGAATTCAATTCGTTTTATGTCCTTAACGTGGTTGGGCATGCAGGCGGATGGTATTATGAAAGCGCTTTATAAGATGGGGAAATGAGATCGATCAGCTAAACTATACTACATGCAAAGGGGTTTTTGAAATGAATAAAAGACTGCTGAAGACAGCGGCTGTCCTGACTCCGCTGCTCGTCCTGAGCTTAGGGCTTGCAGCTTGCGGCGATGGAGGAGGCGGAAGCTCCGCAAGCTATCCGTCCAGGTCGCTGACGCTGGTCGCACCGTCGGGAGCCGGCGGAGGATGGGACATGACCGCACGCACCATTTCCAAGGTGCTGACCGAAAGCAAGGCCGTCACGAAAGCGATTACGGTCGAGAACAAGCCCGGCGGCGGCGGCGCCGTATTCATGGCCGAATATGCGACGAAAGACAAGAAGGACGATTACAAGCTGTTCGTCAATTCGCCTCCGATTCTGATCAACAACTTGAAGAAGGAAGGCAATTCGCCTTACGGTTACGCGGATACGACGCCGCTGGCGCAGCTGACCAAAGACTACGGGGCCATCGCCGTCGCGGCCGACTCCAAATACGGCGATCTGAAAACCCTGCTGGACGACATCAAGAAGGATCCGACCGCATTCACGGTGGCGGGCGGCTCGGCGCCGGGCTCCATGGATCATCTGGTCTCGATTCTCCCGGCCTACAAATATGGAATCGATCCCAAAACGATCAAATATGTCTCCTACGACGGAGGAGGGGAAGCGCTGACCGCCCTGCTGGGCGGCAATGCGGACGTGCTCGGCACCGATGCCTCTTCCCTGGACCAGTATGTGAAGTCCGGCAAGATCAAAGTGCTGGCGGTCGCGGCGCCGGAGCGGCTGGACAATCTGAAGGATGTGCCGACGATGAAGGAGCAGGGCATCGATGCCGAGTTCCTGATCTGGCGCGGCATTTTCGGACCGAAGGAAATGAGCGAGGGGGCGAAGGCCTTCTGGGACGAAGCGCTTGCCAAAATGAAGGATTCGCCGGAGTGGGCGGCCGAAATGAAGGCGAACAACTGGCAGACGGACTACCGGAACTCGGATGACTTCAAGACGTTCCTGGAAGACCAGAACAAGCAGCTGCACGATATGCTGGCAGCGCTCGGCATGCAAAAATAAAGCTTTTCGAACCGCGGCTATCCGCCCGGAGAAAGGAGGAATCCCGGTGAACCACAGCTTTGACCGATATGCAGGCATCGTGTTCGGCGCCATCGGCATCTTTTTCATGGCAGGCAGCAGCACCATCTCCTCCAGCGCTTACGGCAGCAGCATCGGAGCCAACATCTTTCCGCTTTTCCTGGGGGGATGCCTCCTGCTGCTCAGCGCCAAGCTGATCTATGACACGTTCCGCAAGGAGCGGGCCTCATCGGCAAAAGCTCCTCTGGACTACAAGCGCTTCGGCATCATATTCATCGCGGCGGTCCTATACGCCCTGCTGCTGGAAAGCGTGGGATTCGTCATCACGACCTTCCTGTTCCTGCTGACCGGGTTCCAGACGATGCAGAAGGGTCGCCTGGCCGCCTCGATCCTGATTGCAGCCTGCTTTTCATTCGGCATCTACTATCTCTATGTCCATGTGCTCGACGGATCCCTTCCGGGTTTTCCGGCATGGCTGGGCTTATCCTAAGGGGGCGGCAACATGAGCACGATCGATTATTTGCTTCACGGGCTTGCTACGGCCATGCAATGGCATAATCTTCTCTTCGTCTTCTTCGGCGTGCTGATCGGCACCGTCGTCGGAGTGCTGCCCGGCATCGGTCCGATGAGCGGCGTGGCGCTGCTCATTCCGATCACGGCGACGATGACGTCGGGATTGTCTCCCGAAGAGGCGGCGACAAGCTCCATCATTCTGCTGGCGGGCGTCTATTACGGCGCGATGTACGGAGGCTCGACGACTTCCATCCTGCTGAACACGCCGGGAGAATCGTCGTCGGTCGTCACGACGCTCGACGGCTACCAGATGGCGAAGCAGGGCAGGGCGGGTGCGGCGCTTGCGATCGCGGCCATCGGATCCTTCGCGGCGGGAATCATATCCCTGATCGGCCTCATTTTTCTGGCGCGCCCGCTGTCTGCCGTCGCGATCAAGTTCGGTCCGGCGGAATACTTCTCGCTGATGATTCTCGGCTTGCTGGCGATCAGCGGCCTGGCCGGCAAGTCGATGCTCAAATCCTTGATCATGACCGCATTCGGCCTGCTTCTGGCGACGATCGGCATCGACAGCGTGTCGGGAGTGGAACGGTTCACCTTCGGCGTGCCGGAGCTCTATCAAGGCCTTGAGTTCCTGACCGTTGCCGTCGGCTTGTTCGCTGTCGGCGAGGTGTTCAAGACGATACTGGAGAAGGACAGCAATGAAGGGGAAATGGCGAAGATCAACCGCATCCTGCCGACGAAGCAGGACATGAAGGACAGCGCCGCTCCGATCGCCCGCGGCTCCGTGCTCGGCTTTTTCATCGGGCTGCTTCCCGGAGCGGGAGCGATTCTCGCTTCCTTCTTCGCTTATATCATGGAAAAGAAGATCAGCAAAAATCCCGAGCAGTTCGGCAAAGGCGCGATCGCCGGCGTCGCGGCGCCGGAATCGGCCAACAACGCCGCATCAGGCGGAGCGATGATCCCGCTGCTCAGCCTCGGCATCCCATCCTCCGGCACGACGGCGATTCTCATGGGCGCCTTCATCATGTACAACGTCCAGCCCGGTCCCTTGCTGTTCCAGGATCATCCGCAGCTCGCCTGGGGAGTCATCGCCAGCATGTTCGTCGGGAATCTGATGCTGCTCATCCTCAATCTGCCGCTTGTCCGCATCTTCGCCAAGGTCATCCAGACGCCGGCGAAGTATCTGATTCCCTTGATCATCGTCTTTTCCGTATTCGGAGTCTACGCAGTGCAATATTCCACCTTCGACCTGCTGCTCATCATGGGATGCGGCCTGGCCGGATATTTCCTCGCCAAGAACGATTATCCGCTGGCGCCGCTCGTGCTCGGCCTCATTCTCGGACCGATGATGGAGAACAACATGCGCCGGGCGCTGACGATATCCAACGGGAATTTCATGATCTTCCTGGAAAAGCCGGTATCGCTGCTGTTCCTGTTCATCGGACTGCTGTGGGTGACCATTCCGCTCGTACTGAAGCTGAAGGGACGGAAGGTGCTGATCAACGAAGAAGCCTGACACGGAAGGAATGGAGGGCAAAGAGAGCTGATCGACGATCAGCTCTCTTTCAGTTGTTCCGGAGCCATCCTATATTTCGGTGCCGAATCCAGGCCGAGGAAGCGGCAACGGCCATAGAGGATGGGTCGATTTTCGAAACGCGTGGGTCATGCCGGATCATCCGCAGCTCGGACCGCAATGAATCCATGGCATAAACTATTTATGATGTTAAAATACATGGACATTAATTGCATCGAATTATCATCATGTCCATAAAGGATTGTCGACAGGATTTCAATAGGAAATCATTCGGAGGATGAGTTCAGGAACTCAGGAACTCAGGAACTCAGGAACTCAGGAACTCAGGAACTCAGGAACTCAGGAACTCGGGAAGCCCAAAAAAGGCCGTTCCGGCATCAATCGCCCGGAACGGCCTTTTTATCAGGCAGGAGTGCATGATCGCGTGGAATTCATTGGAATGCATATCCGGCATAACGGATCGCATTGCGCTGGGCAGCCCACACATCCGAGCTTTCACCGCCCATATACCAGTAGGCGAATCCGGCAGCGCCGCTCTGAAGGGCCAGGCTCATTTTGGCCGACAAGGACCGGCTGTCTTCAAGCCAGATCTGGTGGCGCACGGCGCCGATAGAATAACTCGTGCCGTATGTCGATGAGCCGGAGCTCCAAGCCGGACGCAGGCCGAGCGATTGGACGATGCCGTTCTGCTGGGGAAGGCTGAGATCGGCCGATGCCACGATGCCGCTCGCGCCAGTGCTCCAATCCCTCGTATAAAACGGCAGGCCGAGAATCGTCTTGGCGGCCGGCACATCGCCCTGCAGCTTGCCAAGCCCTCTGGCCACCCAGGGAAGGGAAGCGACGGCTCCTGCATTCTGGCCCCCGCTCCAATGCTCGTCATATCCCATCAGCACGATGTAATCTGCGCTTGAACCCAAGGCGGCATAATCGAACGCTTCGGTCCAATCGCTGCTTGTATCCGGAGACACGCTTACGGACAGCACGTCGCCGACGGCATGAAGAGCCTTCGCCAGCTCGGTGACGAACAGCGTCAAGCTCTGCCGGTCTTCGGGAGCGACATTCTCGAAGTCCAGGTTGATGCCGTCCGCTCCGCTCGCGCGGATGCTGGCGGCGAGTTGCTTGACGGCGGCCGAGCGGCTCGCCGGCTGGCTCAGCAGGGTATGCGTATCCTCCTGCCTGGATCGGTTGCCGACCATGACCCATACTTTCTTGCCTTTGGAATGGGCCCATTGGACGAGCTTGGCATCGGAGGCATCGGAGGATAAGCCCTGCGGACCGACGAACAGCCATCGGGGCGACAGCGTGTTGATTCCGCTGGACAATGCCTGCTGCTTGAACTGTTCCGTCGTGGAGCCGTACTGCCAGCCCATCTGGACGGGTGCTGCGGGCACGGCCTCGAACTGCTGCGACCATACCGCATGGCTTCGGATGCGGTCCAGCAGCACAGCGGCTTCCGCCCGGCTGATCGCCGCCTTGGGACGGAAGTAGCCCTCATCTCCGGCCATCAGCGACAGCCGGTTCATCTCCAGTACGGATGCTTCCGCCCACGGGGAGATCCGCTCTTGATCCCGGTAGACGGTTTGGCCGCTGACGGGAGCGCCCCGCTTCAAGGCGCGCAGCAGCATGACGGCGGCTTCCTCGCGGGTGACGCTTGCCGAAGGCTCGAACCGGTCGGCGGAACGTCCGCCGATCCAGCCAAGATTGACCGCGGCCTGGATCATGGGATAGAAGGCAGAGGAGCGGGGCAAGTCGCGGAATGCGGGAATGGCGGCCTGAACCGGCTCGAGGCCAAGCGTTCTTGCGATCAGGGTCGCAAGCTCGGCTCTGGTGACGCTTCGCGCTGGAGAATAGCGGTCGGCAGAAGTGCCGGACACGATTCCGAGCTCGGCCAGGCGCAGGATGGCGCTCTCCGCATAGCTGCCGGAGATGTCCTTGAACGCCGGAGAGGCGGCAGCGGCTTGGGCGGAAGGAAAGAGCGGCGCCGTCATGGCCGCTCCCAGCAGGAGGAAGGCTCCTTTCCGGGCTAATCGTCGAATATGTAGGCTCATCATCGGTCTTCAACTCTCTTTCGGGCGGTCTATCACCCATCGTAAACAAAAAGAGAGAGCAGCCCCATGCTTAAATATTGGTAAGGAAACAGGGGCGGATTTGCCGTAAACAGGTTGACAGAGTATGATAGAAGCACGATTGGAGTGAAGGAAGCATGAGCAAATCCAAAGGCGGAGGCACCGGGCGGGGTACGGGCAAGAAGGGCTGGAACCGCTGGCAGGCCGGCGCCAAGCGCGCCGCAAGCAAACCGAAGCCCTATGTGAGCAAAGGCTTGCAGAAAAAAGCGGAAGAGGCCAAGACCGCTCGTCTCGCCGCCAAAGCCGAAGCAAACAATCCCGGCAGCAGCTAAGCGCAGCCTCAGCATTTCGGAAGCATTTCGAAAAAAGCTGGGGTTTTTCTTTTGCCCGCCAGCCGGTCCGGAAAGGAAGGATCCAAATGGAAGCCAACGTATGCTGTCCTTGGTGCGGAAACGGCATGCTGCTTGAACAGCGTGTATGCCCATCATGCCTCCACGAGGTGCTGCCTCAGCATTTGGAAGGCATTGTAGAAGACGGAGTGCCGGAGCCGGAATTCCACTCGGCCGATGCGGGCTTGTTGTCCGCAGAAGATTCGGAAGACATGGCGAATGGCAGCGGGGCCGCCCATGCAGGCATGCTGTCCGTGGAAGAGATCGAAAGCATGACGCTTGAGGAGCTGCTGGCTGCAAGCTTCCGATGCGGCCGCTGCGGCAGCCGCGATTGCTCCGTCAATGAAGCGGCGATGAACGGGACAGGGCTGAGCAGGCTGTTCGACCTCGATTACATCCACCTGATGCATGCCAGCTGCGAGGAGTGCGGGAAGGTCGAGTGGTACGACTCCGACGTGCTGAGAAGAAAATCGCCGGCGGAGATGTCGAGCCTGCTCGCCAAGCTGTTTCCGGCAAGAACGAAGGAGGGGCGGGAATGAACCGGCGGAGATTTCAGGATTACGGCTTGAAGGTCGGCCGCATGAGAACGGGACCTCTCAACAGCATCGAGGACGTTCCGGGAGTGAGTGCGGCCCATGTGACGCTGCGCTCGGACGGCGGCGGGCAGCCGGTCGTGCGGACGGGCGTCACCGCGATTTTGCCGCATCAGGGGAATCTGTTCCGGGAGAAGGCTGCTGCGGCATCCTATGTCGTCAACGGCTTCGGCAAAACGGCCGGACTCGTCCAGGTCGACGAGCTCGGCACGCTGGAGGGGCCGGTCATGCTGACCAATACGTTCGGCGTGCCCGCCGCGGCCGAAGGCGCGCTGCGCCACATGATGGAGCATGACGAAGGAATCGGCGGGGATGCCGGCTCCATCAATATCGTAACGGGCGAATGCAACGACAGCTACTTGAACGACATGCGCGGCCTGCATGTCCGGCCGGAGCATGCGATGGAAGCGATCCGTCTGGCCAAGAAAGCCTGGGAGGAGGGGAGACCGGTCGGAGAAGGCGCCGTAGGCGCCGGCACCGGCATGGTGTGCTTCGGCTGGAAGGGAGGAATCGGGACCTCTTCGCGGGCGGTCGTTGCGGCGGGGCGGCAGTACCATATCGGCGTCCTCGTCTTGACCAACTTCGGCAGCGGCAGCGACCTTTCCATTCTGGGCGAGCCGATCGGACAGCTGCTGGCCAGGAACGAGGCCGACGAGCGCAAGGAAGACGGCTCCGTCATCATCGTGGTTGCGACCGATCTGCCGCTCGATTCGCGGCAGCTGAAGCGGGTGGCGAAGCGTGCCGCCTTCGGGCTTGGACGGACCGGCTCGATCGCCCACCACGGCAGCGGCGATATCGTCATCGCCTTCAGCAACGGCATGCTGACGCCCCATGATCCGGAGCAGGACCTGCTTGCCGTCCAAGCTGTCCGCGAAGACGGTCCGCTCATCTCCGAGTGCTTCCGTGCCGCAGCGGATGCGACGGAGGAAGCGGTCTACAACTCCTTGTTCGCGGGGACGGATGTCAGCGGAAGATCGGGAAGAGAGGTCCATGCGTTCCCCGTCGAAAGGGTGCTCGATCGGCTGACGCAGCGCAGCGGCTTCCGAGCTTGACCGCTTGGCCAATAGCTTGTGGCACAACGAAAAAGGACAGGCTGACGAAGCCGTCCTTTTTTGCTGTCCGAGCAAGGTTGCGCGAGAAGATTGGCTTTCGTTTGTTCGGTTGTCGGACCCGGAAGCAGGAAGCACTCCGATAATCGTCCTGCTCGAGGACACCGAAAAGCGAAGAAGCGGGCTGAAAAGGACATATGTCCTTTTCAAATGCATCCCTGATAGCGTGTAATGGGGGAGTAAGCCACGAGCACAAGAGGGGAAGATAGAGATGAAGGGTATTCTGTTCGCCGCAGCAGCGGGCATGTTCATTACGCTGCAAGGAGTAGCCAACTCGAGAATCGGCGCTGCGATCGGCACCTGGCAGGCGGCTGCGCTGACGCAGCTGACGGGCTTCATCGCGGCGCTGCTCCTGCTCGGCCTTTTCCGCCGTTCGGCAGGCACTGGACTCCGCGGGGTGAAACCGCTCTACTTGACCGGAGGAGCGATGGGAGCGGTCATCGTATTCAGCAATGTGCAGGCGATCCATGCCATCGGAATCACGATTACCGTAGCCGTGCTGCTCATCGCGCAGCTCAGCCTGACCTTCCTTATCGACGGCAGAGGATGGTTCGGCGTCGTGAAGCAGACGATGAGCCTGCCCCAATTTCTCGGCATTGCCATGATGATCGCCGGCGTCCTCATCCTGAGGGTATAATGAAAGGACAATGCGACGATGGAAGGCAGGAAGGACTACGGAATGAAGCATGAACATCACGACCGGCAGCTGCTGGATGAATACTTGAAGCTTCACGGCCTCGAGGCCGTCTTCGGCAAGCCGCTGCTGCCGCATCTCACCTTGCGCCGGTTCGAACAAGGCCAGCTGATCTGCAGCCAGGGAGATGCCGCCGACAGCGTATATGTGCTGGTCAAGGGGAAGGTGAAGATCTTCACGACCTCGGAAGAGGGGAAATCGCTCATTCTTTCCTTCAAGACGCCGCTGGAGGTGATCGGAGATCTCGAGTATGTGCAGAAGGCGGATTTCCTGAATACGGTCGAGGCGGTGTCGCCCGTCGCCATGATCGGCATCCATCACCGCTGGCTTGCCCTGCATGGAGACGATCATCCGCCGTTTCTGAGGTTCCTGCTCGATATCATTACCAAAAAATTTTATGCCAAGTCGAATTCCTTGAGCTTCAATCTGATGTATCCGGTGGAGATCAGGCTTGCCAGCTATCTGCTCTCGGTATCGTACGACGAGACCGATCCGTTGTTCCACGGGGAGCTTCGGGCTTCGATGCTGAAGGATGCCGCCAATCTGATCGGAACGAGCTACCGGCATGTGAACCGGGTATTGAAGCAGTTTGCCGCGGATGGGTGCATCCAGCGCTCCAAGGGTCTGATCTCGATTGTGGATCGAGGGAAGCTCGAGGCTCTCGCCAGCCGCAACTTGTATGAAAGGAGCTGATTCAAGATGATGACGGGAATCGCTTTGTCGATTTTGGCCGGCTGCCTGCTCAGCCTGCAAAACATTTTCAACAGCAAAGTCAGCGAAAAAACC
The DNA here is from genome assembly GCF_002243345.2 of Paenibacillus sp. RUD330. Classification (NCBI taxonomy): domain Bacteria; kingdom Bacillati; phylum Bacillota; class Bacilli; order Caryophanales; family Paenibacillaceae; genus Paenibacillus; species Paenibacillus sp. RUD330. The sequence goes on along the minus strand of NZ_CP022655.2, from coordinate 2,835,356 downwards.
GGCACCTGGGTGACGACGGCGCTTGTACTCGGCCTCGGCTTCGCGGCTTCCTTGACGCTGGGCCTGCTGTCGCAGGGAACAAGGATGTTCCATCTTGGAAATATGGAAACCTGGTTCGCCTTCAGCGGCCTGCTCGGAGTCGGCGTCGTCGTCTGCATGGTTCAGGGAATCAAGCTTCTGGGGCCGACCTACGGCGTTCTCGTCGCTCTCAGCTCCCAGCTGATTCTGGCGCTCATGCTGGATTCGCTCGGCTGGCTCGGCCTGGAAAAGGTGGATTTCACGATGAAGCAGCTCATCGGCGTGCTTGTCGTCATCGGAGGAGCCGCCGTATTCAAGCTGTCGGGCAACAAACGGAACGTTCGCGGCGGCGTTCGTGAACCCGCTGAAATGGAGGGCTGAAATTGAAAGCATACAAAACGCTGCTTTTTGATGTGGACGACACCTTGCTCGATTTCGGCGCCGCCGAAAGGATGGCTCTGGGCCTCTTATGCTCCCAGCACGGCCTTGCGCTCGATGAAGAGCTTCATTTCCGCTACAAGGAAATCAACGGCGGCTTGTGGAGGGCATTCGAAGAAGGAAAGCTCACCCGGGATGAAGTCGTGAACACGCGTTACTCGCTGCTGTTCAAGGAATATGGCCGGGAAGTGGACGGTGTCGCTGTGGAAGCGCAGTACCGCAAGCTTCTGGAGCAAGGCCATGACGAGATCAAGGGCGCTTTGGCCTTGATCACCGCCCTTGAGCCCCGGTACGACCTGTTCATCGTCACGAACGGAGTTTCTGCGACCCAGCACAGGCGGCTGCAGGCCTCGGGGCTGTTCCCGATGTTCCGCAACGTCTTCGTCTCCGAAGACACCGGGTTCCAGAAGCCGATGAAGGCTTTTTTCGATTATGTGTTCGAGCGCATTCCCGGCTTCGTTCCGGACGAGGCCTTGATCATCGGAGATTCGCTCAGCGCGGACATCAAGGGAGGGCAGAACGCCGGTCTGGATACTTGCTGGTTCAATCCGGAAGGCAAGCCGGCCGGCTCCGGCATCGTGCCGACTTACGATATCCGCCAGCTGGATGAGCTGTATGTGCTGCTCGGACTGGACAAGCCGTTCTGAAGCTCCGCAGCCGTCTCCTAGCCGAATGGGGCATTGCCCCGGCCGCCTGCTATCGCCTATACTGGTTTTAGAGGGAGGCTGGTAGGGATGGCAAATCACTTTGCCGGGAATAGCTCCACCCATGCAGAGCCTGTTTAAGGGGCGATTCTTTGCATGGGGCTATTGAAGAAGGAACGGAACCAATCGCCCGATCGATCGTTTCCATAAATGGGCTTTGCACCTTATTTGCTTGAATCCAAAAAATAAGGGGCTGAAAAGCGATGGGCCAACCATTTATTCGAAACCATGAATTCAATCTTATTCAAAAACAAGTCAAGCATCTGCAACATACTTGTACGACCGCAGCCGATCCGAAGGTGGTGGAGTCGGTGCGGATGAGCGTGCACGCCGTGCTGGAGGAAGCTTTCCAGGCTGCCGATCCCGATCAGCGCCTGCTGGTGCTTGGATTGGCGGAGCTGAGCTCTCCGCAGCAATTCGCAAAAGGCATGGAGGCGCTTGAGCCTTGCCGCTCGAGTTTTCCCGCCGTTACGGAAGGACAGCTGAAAAAGCTGTTCCCAAAAGCGAAAAAGCTGAAGGTGCCCGATCTCGACAAGATCGATTTCCGAAAAGTCACGTATCTCGGATGGACGGATATCGGCAGCGGCAAGATGTTCCTCGTGCATGAGCTCGACGGCAAGACGGCGGGAATCGAAGGCAGGTTCTCGCCTGCAGGCACGAAAAAGAATACCTGCTTCCTATGCCGGAGCCACGGCGAGGTCGCGCTGTTCACGGCGGTGACCAAGCATCGGCCGCTGCACGCCTCGCCCGATTATTACAAGGCCATCGGCAATTATATGTGCCTGAGCAGCGACAGCTGCAACGCCCGGCTGACGGATCCGGCTGCGCTGGACCAGTTTTTCCGGGATGTGCTGACCAAATAATCCTCCGCCCGCAGGGCATGTCCCTGCGGGTTTTCTGCTTGGCGCAGATCAGGATGGGAAAAAGGAAGTGGACTCATGTTCATCCGCGAGCTTGAAGAGCGCGACAATGCCGCCATGGCATCGATCATCCGCCAATGCCTGATCGAGTTCGGAGGGAACCGGGAAGGACTGGCCTGGGCCGACAAGAGCTTGGACAATCTGAGCGTTTATTACGATGTCCCGGGGCGAAAGTATTGGGTCATCGAGAAGGACGGCATCATCGAAGGGGGATGCGGAATCGCTCCATTCGCGGATTCTAGCGAGGTGTGCGAGCTGCAGAAGATGTATCTGCTGCCCGGCGCAAGAGGCTCCGGCATGGCGGCGAAGCTCATGGAGGCCGCGCTGGACTTCGCAGGCATCCATTATGAACGCTGTTATCTCGAGACGCTGACCTCGATGAAGGCGGCCGCGCGATTTTATGAAAAGCATGGCTTCGCCGGATTGAATGCGCCTCTCGCAGGCTCGGAGCATTATGCCTGCGACGCTTGGTACATAAAGGAATTGAAGCCCATGGAGCCGTAATGTCCCTTCCTTTCGCAAGGAATCGGGAAGGAAGCATGCGTTGAAACCGAAAAGGGGCTGTCCCTGGAGTCATGAAAATGACTACGGGCAGCCCCTTTTGTTATGCATGCCTCTCTTACGGCTGGATTTCGATGGAGCTGCGGCTCTTCCTCATCTCCATGCCGGCAAAAAACGCGAGGCTGACGAACGTAACGATCGCGCAATAGAGGAATACGGACTTCATCCCTGCGGCTTCGCTGGCGAAGCCGCCGACATAGCTGCCGATGATCCGGGCCGCGCCGAGATTGAGCAGAGCGTTCAGCGTCTGTCCGCTCGCGCGCAGCTCCTGCGGCACTTCCTTGTTGATGAAGACGGACATCGTCACCGAGACGACGATGAAGATCATGCCGTGCAGAATCTGCACGGGCAGAATGGCGTAGGGATTATCGATCATCCCGAACAGCAGCCAGCGGGCGGCTGCTGCGCCCGATGCAGCAAGCAGAATGGAAGATATGCTGAACCGGCTGAACAGCCGGGACGACAGAAGCAGGAACGGCACCTCGCTCAGCGCCGAGATGACCATCGACCAGCCGAGCAAGCCGTTGTCTGCGCCGAGCTCCTTGTAGTACAAGGGGAAGAACGCATAATAGTAGCCCAGCGTGACGTTGACCGCGAAGCAGATGCCGAGGTAAAGCACGAGCTTGCGGTTTTTGAACAGCTCCCAGATCCTCATCCGCCGGCCGGCGAACTGATGGCCTCCGATCGTCGGATAGCGGAGCAGCAAAAGCAGGGAGACCAGCATGACGGCCGCATAAACCGGGAACATGCTGTCGACATGCGACTTGGCGTAAGATCCAAAGACGATCGACATCAGCGCGAAGCCGAGCGTTCCTCCGAGCCGGATGATGCCGTAGCTGGAAGCCTGGCTGCCGAGCGCCTCGAGCGTGATGGCATCTCCGATAGCCCCGGTCGACGTCTGGAACAAGGTGAAGACGCCGATCAGGATCATCAGGTAGACGAAGGAATCCGACAGCGGGTACAGCAGCATCGAGACGCCGCTGCCGATGAGCAGAATCTGCAGCACCCGGTTTTTGGTGCGGGACTTGTCGCTGACCGCCCCCCACATCGGCTGCGCCAGTACGGCGATGAACGGACCGATGCTGAGCAGGGTGCCGATCTGGGAGGCCGAGAAGCCCTTGTCCTGGAAATAGACCGGAATGAAGGTGCTGTAGAGAGCGTTCCCCATGAAAAGAATGAAGTAAAACGAGAAGAACAGCGCGACGGACCGGTTCATGTCACGATTCCTTGACGTACGTTCTCCATGCATGCTTAGGCTGCCAGCCGAGGAGCCTCTTCGCCTTGGCATTGCTGAACAGCGTCTCATGGCCGTCGAGCGGGTGGCGGATATCCTTCACAGCCGGATACCGGGCAGCAAGCAGCTCCCGGCTCGGAATGGCGCTGCTCGTATCGTCTGCCGCCAGATTGAGCGCCACCGAGCCCAACCCGTCCGTCTCGATGGCGAGGCGGCAGGCTTCGGCGATGTCCCGGGCATCGATATAGCTCCACATGATCGTCTCGCGCTGCTCCGGATCATGGATGAAGGAAGGGAAATCGGCGTAGCGCTCCGGAATGATGACGTTGCCGATCCGCATGGATACGACTTGCATCCCGGTGCGCCGGTGGAACATGTCGGCCGTCTGCTCGTTGACGACCTTGGAGAGGCCGTAGCTGTCCTGCGGCAGCTGCGGATGATCCTCGTCGATCGGCACATAGGCCGGTTCGAGCCTGTTGACGGCGAATACGATGCCGTAGGAGGACTCGCTGGAGGCGATGACCGCCTTGGCGATGCCGAGTCCGGCAGCCGCTTCCAGAACGTTGTAGGTCGATACGACGTTGTTCTCGAAGGTGACTTCGGCCGTCCGGATATGGGCGGCCGGGATCGCGGCCAGATGCACGACGGCATCGGCTCCGGCCAGAACGCTGTACACCTCGCCAAGATTGGTGAGATCCGCGATCAGGGTAGGGCAGATATGTTCCTTGGGACGGACCGCATCGACGTTGAGCACCTCGTAGCCTTGATCGACAAAATGCCGCAGCACATGCTGACCCAGCATTCCGCTGCCACCGGTAATGACCACTTTCGGCATGATGATACCTCCTGGAATGATGACACTGAATTATAGGCTGAAACGCTTGCAAAAGCTTGTCTTCATTATAGGCACTGAAGGCGGATTCCGGTAGTAGTGAAGAAGTTTTACGTTAAGTATCTCCGGTATACGTACTATACTTTTTTATAGCGGGTCCATCCTGGACATCGGATTTAAGAAAAACCTTATCTTTTGACGAGCATGGCTTAAGCTTTCACTCTTATGCTTATCGGACAACCGAAGACGGAGGAGAAGCTCATGATCATGACGACACGAAAAAGAGCGCCGATGCTCTTGCTGCTTGCTGTCTATGCGTACGTTCTGGTCAAAATCATCCTGTTCAAATACGGTCCGGTCGATCTCCGGTTATTGGGGGAGCAGCTGATGCATATCCCGGAGCGGGCGGAATCGATTCGAAGCCGTTTCATGCTGACGGCGAACCTGAAGCCTTTCGAATCCATCCGTCAAAATCTGCAGCATCTTCAAAGCAGCCATCAATTCGTGAATTTTGCCGGGAACATCGCGATCTTCATGCCGCTCGGCGGGTTCGTCCGTCAGGGAACGAGGCTTAATGCTCTGGGGGCCGCGGTCGCTGCGGCTGTGGCAAGCTTGATGCTGGAAAGCTCTCAGGCCCTGTTCATGATGGGAACCTTCGATGTGGACGACATCATCCTGAACGGTTTTGGAGGCCTGCTCGGCTACGCGGTATGGGCAGCGGTTGCTTCGCTCGGACGGAAGGGGCCTGCCGGGAAATCGGCGCTGGCCGATCCGGAAGGCAGCGCCGGCTGAATTCGCGGACAGGGACAGGTACCTGAAGGTGCTTGAGTGACCTTGAAGTGCGGACTTACGGCATCGTTCGAAAAGCTCCATAATCGGCTTATGACAAGTCAAGGAGCTGAACGAAATTGAAGGAAAGCCAGGACAGCAAACGCAAGGTCGCTCTGGTAACAGGAGCTTCTGGAGTAATCGGACGGAACCTGATCGATCATCTGGCATCCCTGCCGGACTGGGAAGCGATCGGAGTGTCGCGCAGGGGCGGCGAACCGTCGCCCCGTCTCCGCTATGTAGCCGCAGACCTGCTCGACCCCGCCGATTCAAGGGAGAAGCTCGGCGGCCTGAGCGAGGTGACGCATGTCTTTCATGCCGCCTATCAGGACCGGCCGACATGGTCGGAGCTGGTGGAGCCCAATGTGGCGATGCTGGTCAACACGGTCGATGCCGTCGAAGCGGCCGCTCCCGGCCTCCGCCATGTCAGCCTCATGCAGGGCTACAAAGTCTATGGAGCCCATCTTGGACCGTTCAAGACGCCGGCCAAAGAAACCGACGCCTACCATATGCCGCCTGAATTCAATGTGGATCAGCAGCAGTTCCTGGAGGAGCGCCAGATCGGAAAGCCATGGACATGGTCGGCCATGCGGCCGTCCGTCGTCACGGGGTTCGCCCTCGGCAATCCGATGAATCTGGCCATGGTCATCGCCGTTTATGCCTCCATATCCAAGGAACTGGGCATCCCGCTGCGGTTTCCCGGCAAGCCTGGCGCATACGGCAGCCTGCTCGAGATGACCGATGCCGGCCTGCTTGCCCGCGCGACCGTATGGGCGGCGACGGATGCGGGCTGCGCCAATCAAGCTTTCAACATCGCCAATGGAGACCTGTTCCGTTGGGACGACATGTGGCCGCGCATCGCTTCCTATTTCGAGATGGAGGCCGCTCCTCCGCTCCCGATGTCACTGTCGACGGTCATGGCGGACAAGGAGCCGCTCTGGAACCGGATGAGGGAGAAGTACGGCCTGGAGCCGCATCGCTACGAGGAGGTGTCGTCCTGGGGATTCGGAGATTTCGTGTTCTCCTGGGACTATGACTTTTTTGCGGACAGCTCCAAGGCCAGACGCTTCGGCTTTCATGAATTCGTCGATACCGAGAAGCGGTTCCAGGAGATCTTTGATGAGTTGCGCCTTCGCCGGATCATTCCATGATTTTTGTTCTTCCACAAAAAACCGTGCCGAGGCACGGTTTTTTTGTGGATCATAAGCCGCCGTCGTCGTCCTGGCTGTCGGGGGAATGCAGGACGACCGCCGTTTCCCCGTAAGCCTCGCTGATATAGGACTCTCCCCACAGGCACATCGAGTGCAGGAGCGGCTCCAGCGTCCGGCCGAACCCGGTCAGCTCGTATTCCACCCGCGGAGGGATCTCGTCGTAGGAAATCCGTCTCACGATGCCGGCATCCTGAAGCTCCCGCAGCTGCTGGGTCAGCACCTTCTGGGTGATGTCCGGAATGAGCCGGAGCAGCTGGCCGTTCCGTTTCATTCCGAAGGTGAGATGAAACAGGATGACGGGCTTCCACTTTCCGCCGATCGCTTCAAGCGCGGCCTCGACAGCCGTTCGGAAGATTTTGGGTTCTTGACGATTCATAACGGTCACCTGCGCTTCGAGGAATGGATATGCCTTCATGCTAACAAAGCTCGCGGGGAAGGACAATAGCCGGAAGCTCCGGCCCGGAAAAGGAAGGGGATACCATTTCCGATGCCGGAGCGGTCCCGCACCCGAAATCGAGTGACCGAAATAATGGGAATTTACTTTTATGGAGATAGGTTCATAATAAAATAGCATCCGTTATTAGTTTCCATTTTTTCGAGAGGGAGGTGCGAATGGCCTGAAGGGCGAACAAATGAATCCTTTTGAAAGCGCTTCATAATGGAATGGAAGAGGAGGAAATGACATGAAAGCAAAAACGAGAATGAGAACGATTGCGATGCTTGCGATGGCCGCCGTTCTTCTGATCAGCCTGGGAGGTGTCCGTATGCCTTCAGCCCAAGCGGCGCCGACCTGGAACCTGTCCTGGAGCGATGAATTCAACGGAGCTTCCGGCTCCGCGCCGGACGGAAGCAAATGGGGCTATGACATCGGCGGCGGGGGATGGGGCAACAACGAGCTGGAATATTACACGAACAGCCGCAACAACTCCTACCTCGACGGCAGCGGAAATCTGGTCATCAAAGCGATCAAGGAAAATGTCGGCGGCATGTCCTACACTTCCGCCCGGCTGCTGACAAAAGGAAAATTCAACCAGGCTTACGGCAAATTCGAGGCCCGCATCAAGCTCCCTTACGGCCAAGGCATCTGGCCGGCCTTCTGGATGCTCGGCAACAACCTCGATACGGCCGGCTGGCCGGGCAGCGGCGAGCTCGACATCATGGAATACCTGGGCCATGACACCAGCACCGTGTACGGAACGGTGCACGGTCCCGGATACTCCGGGGCCGGCGGCATAAGCAAATCCTACAGGCTGCCGAGCGGCTCGTTCGCAGACGCGTTCCATGTCTTCGGAGTCGAATGGGAGCCGACGCAGATCCGCTGGTACGTAGACGGCAATCTGTATCATACGTTCAACAAGAGTCAGCTCGGAGCGGGCCAGACTTGGGTATTCGACCATCCGTTCTTCATGATCATGAATCTCGCTGTCGGGGGCAACTGGCCGGGCAACCCGAATGCTTCGACGGTATTCCCTCAGACGATGACCGTCGATTATGTCCGTGTCTATACGCAAGGAACGCCGACCTCTTCGCCGATCGAAGCCGGAGCGGTATACAAGCTGATCAACGTCAACAGCAACAAGGCGCTTGACATCTATGCCGCAGGAACTGCGGACGGCACCAATGTCCAGATCTACTCGGACAACGGAACCGGAGCCCAGCGCTGGCAGGCGGTCGCCAACGCGGATGGATCGTTCAAGCTGATCAATCCGGCGAGCGGCAAGGCGCTCGATGTCGCTGGGGCGGGGACAGCCGACGGCACGAATGTGCAGATCGCGAATCAGAACGGCAACAACGCCCAGAATTGGAGAATCGTCGACAACGGGGACGGCAGCTTCAAGGTCATCGGCGTCGGCAGCAACAAGGCTCTGGACGTCTCCTCGTCGGGAACCGCGGACGGAACGAACGTGCAGATCTGGACCGACAACGGCACGGGAGCGCAGAAGTGGCGCTTTGTGAAGGTATAAGCAGGATAAGGAATGCTGAAAAGAACGCCGCGGACCGCGGCGTTCTTTTTTGTCCGTACCTATGAGCTTCATGGAGGATGATGCCGTTTCGGGCGATTACTTGCGGCTGTCTTTCGCGGCTGTTTCATCCAGGTCTTCCGCCGCTGTTTCATCCAAGTCTTCCGCATAGGCTAGAATTCCGCGTTTGAAGTACTGCAAGATGCCATCGTCGGTCGACTCCATCAGATTGGCGATGAGAAGCTCGACGCTCTCCTTGTATTCCCGGGTATTGTAGAGAGCCATGGAGAGGTACGCCTGCAAGGCCCGGTTGCCGGGAAATTCCGCGACTCCCTGGCGCAGGACATGCACAGCCTCGGTATAACGCCCCCAATATCGGTAAGTGCTTCCCAGTCCAAGCAAGCATCGTTCCCGGTCCGGCCCCGAGAGTCCAAGCTCCAGAGCCCTTTCATAATAGGGAATGGCCTCCCGACCCAACCCGGAATTGTCATGGGCGATGCCGCATTGATAATGGACCGCATCCATTTGTCTTCACACTAGCAGATTTCAGTCGTGCCGGACAGGGAACATTCCCCTATAACAGAGTCGGCATTGCCATCTGCCGCGTATTGATGGAAGATACAAGGAGAAGCATCATTCGCCGCAGCTCGCGGCGGCCGAAACGGCCAAAGGAGGAGGCAGGTTCATGGGAGAGATGGACAAATCCCGCATAGACGCATTCATGGAGCAGGAAATCAGGGACGGACATTTGCCGGGAGCCGTGCTTGCCGTAGCCGTCCAGGGACATCCTGTCCTGAGGAAAGCCTACGGCTGCCGGGCCGTCTATCCGCAAAGGGAAGCCATGGAGTGGGACACCGTATTCGATATGGCTTCCTTGACGAAGGTGCTGGCCACACTGCCGGCTATCCTCAAGCTGGCCGGAGAGGGCAGGCTTTCCTTGGACGACACGATAGCCGGCCATATCCGGGGTTATGCAGATAACGCCGAGAATCCCATCACGATCCGCCATCTGCTGACCCATACATCCGGCCTTCGAGCCGGGCTGCCTATGAAGGAAGTCATGGCGATGGGCAGGGAGGAGCTGCTGGATCGCGTTCGGAGCGAACGTCCCTTGAGCGCGCCGGGCGAGGAGGTCGTCTACAGCGATCTCGGCTTCATTCTGCTGCATCTTATCGCGGAGCAGGCTGCCGGGGAGCCGTTCACGTCGTTTTTGGAGAGGGAGATCTACGCTCCTTTGGGGATGAAGGATACAGGATTCCTTCCGCCATTCGATCCTTCCCGATATGCCTCCACGGAATACTCCGAGGAAGCTGGAGCCTACAAGCGCGGTGTCGTCCATGACGAAAAGGCGGAGCGGATGGGAGGAATAAGCGGACACGCGGGACTGTTCTCCACCGCGGAGGATGTGCTGAAATTCGCAGCCATGATCCATGCCGGAGGAAAGCATGAAGGGAGGGAGATCTTGGCGGAATCATGGCTGGCTGAAGCTCGGCGGAACCAGACTCCCTTTGCCGGCGATTTCCGCGGCTTGGGCTGGCAGCTCGTCAATCCCGACAGTCCGAATTCGGCCGGAAGCCTGCTGTCGCAGACGTCCTATGGCCACACCGGCTTTACGGGAACGAGCATTTGGTTCGATCCGGAGCGGGAGCTGCAGATCATCCTGCTGACCAATCGGGTCCACTTCGGCCGCACGGACGCTATTCTGCGCATCCGGCCCCAGCTTCATGATCTGATCTCGTCTGGTTTCTAGAGTGGTGGATTCAAAAAAAACGATTTCGATAGGCCCGATGACACAGGCATCGAGGCCTTTTGTTTGCTTCCAGCGCCATCGTCGGGAAAAAAACATAGAATCGCACCTCTTTTCCGTAGGATCGCCACTCCATCATTTGGCAAATCAGCCTTTATAATGAGGATGCATGTCCGTGAAAGGAGGATCGCCAAGCAGCAATCATCCCGCAAAGAAGGTGATGGCAGCCCAACAATTGAAAGCGCTTCGAATCAGGGATCCACGGATTTGGCCGACCTATTATTCAGTCGTATTCAAGCGATTATGCCGCGAACCAAACGAACCCGAGGAGGACTATAATGCATATCCGCACTAAATATATGAATTGGCTGTTGGTGCTCGTCCTGATCGCCGCCGGCTTCTTCCAGGCTGCCGGCCCGATCGCCCCTGCAACCGCCGCAGGAGGCGCGAACCTGACGCTCGGCAAAACCGTCACCGCCAGCGGCCAGTCGCAGACGTACAGCCCCGACAATGTCAAGGACAGCAATCAGGGAACTTATTGGGAAAGCACGAACAACGCCTTCCCGCAGTGGATCCAAGTCGACCTTGGCTCCAGCACGAGCATCGACCAGATCGTCCTCAAGCTTCCGTCCGGATGGGAGACCCGTACGCAGACGCTCTCGATCCAGGGCAGCGCGAACGGCTCGACGTTCACGAACATCGTCGGATCGGCGGGGTATGCATTCAATCCATCCGTCGCCGGCAACAGCGTCACGATCAACTTCAGCGCCGCCAGCACCCGTTACGTCCGCCTGAATTTCACGGCCAATACGGGCTGGCCTGCAGGCCAGCTGTCGGAGCTTGAGATTTACGGGGCGACGGCCCCAACGCCTACCCCAACGCCAACGCCTACCCCAACACCAACGCCAACGCCAACGCCGACACCGACACCGACACCGACACCTACGGCAACCCCTACTCCTTCGGCGACGCCGACGCCGACTCCGGCGGGCGGCAACATCGCCTTGGGGAAATCGATTACTGCTTCTTCCAGCACGCAGACCTACGTAGCCGCGAATGCGAATGACAACAATACATCCACCTATTGGGAGGGAGGCGGCAACCCAAGCACGCTGACCCTCGATTTCGGCTCCAACCAGAGCATCACCTCCGTCGTGCTGAAGCTGAATCCGGCTTCGGAATGGGGAACTCGCACGCAGACGATCCAAGTGCTTGGAGCGGATCAGAACGCCGGCTCCTTCAGCAATCTCGTCTCGGCCCAGTCCTATACGTTCAATCCCGCAACCGGCAATAGCGTGACGATTCCGGTCACCGCTACGGTCAAGCGCCTCCAGCTGAACATCACGTCGAACTCCGGCGCTCCGGCCGGCCAGATCGCCGAGTTTCAAGTGTTCGGCACGCCCGCGCCTAATCCGGACTTGACCATTACCGGCATGTCATGGACTCCGGCCTCTCCGGTTGAGAGCGGCGACATTACGCTGAACGCCGTCGTCAAGAACATCGGGACTGCAGCCGCTGGCGCCACGACGGTCAATTTCTACCTGAACAACGAGCTCGCCGGCACCGCGCCGGTAGGAGCGCTTGCGGCAGGAGCTTCTGTGAATGTATCGGTCAACGCAGGCGCCAAAGCAGCCGCAACGTACGCGGTAAGCGCCAAGGTCGACGAGAGCAACGCCGTCATCGAGCAGAATGAAGGCAACAACAGCTACGCGAACCCCACTAATCTCGTCGTAGCTCCTGTGTCCAGCTCCGACCTCGTCGCCACGACGTCATGGTCGCCGGGCACGCCGTCGCAGGGAGCGGCGGTCGCCTTTACCGTCGCCCTCAAAAACCAGGGCACGCTGGCTTCCGCCGGCGGAGCCCATCCCGTAACCGTCGTTCTGAAAAACTCCGCCGGAGCGACGCTCCAAACCTTTACGGGCACCTACACAGGTTCCCTTGCAGCAGGCGCGTCCACGAACATCAGCGTGGGCAGCTGGACCGCTGCGAGCGGCACTTATGCCGTCTCGACGACTGTAGCCGCTGACGGCAACGAAATTCCGGCCAAGCAAAGCAACAATACGAGCAATGCGAGCCTCACGGTCTACTCGGCGCGCGGCGCAAGCATGCCGTACAGCCGGTACGACACGGAGGATGCGGTGCTCGGCGGCGGAGCTGTCCTGAAAACGGCGCCGACGTTCGATCAATCGCTGATCGCTTCCGAGGCATCGGGACAGAAATACGCCGCTCTTCCGTCCAATGGCTCCAGCCTGCAGTGGACCGTCCGTCAAGGACAAGGCGGAGCAGGCGTCACGATGCGCTTCACGATGCCCGACACCAGCGACGGCATGGGCCAGAACGGCTCGCTCGACGTCTATGTCAACGGAACCAAAGCCAAAACAGTGCCGCTGACCTCCTACTACAGCTGGCAGTATTTCTCCGGCGACATGCCGGCGGACGCTCCGGGCGGAGGCAGGCCGCTCTTCCGTTTCGACGAAGTCCACTTCAAGCTGGATGCCGCACTGAAGCCGGGAGACACGATCCGCGTCCAGAAGGGCGGAGACAGCCTGGAGTACGGCGTCGACTTCATCGAGATCGAGCCGATTCCGGCAGCCGTCGCCCGTCCTGCCAATTCGGTGTCCGTCACCGAATACGGAGCTGTCGCGAATGACGGCAAGGATGATCTCGCCGCCTTCAAGGCAGCCGTGACCGCAGCGGCAGCGGCAGGAAAAACCCTCTATATTCCGGAAGGCACCTTCCATCTGAGCAGCATGTGGGAGATCGGCTCGGCCGCGAACATGATCGACAACTTCACGGTTACCGGCGCAGGCATCTGGTATACGAACATCCAGTTCACGAATCCCAACGCATCGGGAGGCGGCATCTCCCTGAGAATCAAAGGAAAGCTTGATTTCAGCAACATCTACATGAACTCCAACCTGCGTTCCCGCTACGGCCAGAATGCCGTCTACAAAGGCTTCATGGACAACTTCGGAGCCAATTCGACGATCCATGACGTATGGGTCGAGCATTTCGAATGCGGCATGTGGGTCGGCGACTATGCCCATACTCCAGCGATCTATGCGAGCGGCCTTGTCGTGGAGAACAGCCGCATCCGCAACAACCTTGCCGACGGCATCAACTTCGCGCAGGGAACGAGCAATTCGACCGTCCGCAACAGCAGCATCCGCAACAACGGCGACGACGGACTGGCCGTCTGGACGAGCAACACGAACGGCGCTCCCGCCGGCGTGAACAACACCTTCTCCTACAACACGATCGAGAACAACTGGCGCGCGGCAGCCATCGCCTTCTTCGGCGGCAGCGGCCACAAAGCGGACCACAACTACATCATCGACTGTGTCGGCGGCTCCGGCATCCGGATGAATACGGTGTTCCCTGGCTACCATTTCCAAAACAACACCGGCATCACCTTCTCGGATACAACGATCATCAACAGCGGCACAAGCCAGGATCTGTACAACGGCGAGCGCGGAGCGATTGATCTGGAAGCTTCCAACGACGCGATCAAAAACGTCACCTTCACCAACATCGACATCATCAATGCCCAGCGCGACGGCGTCCAGATCGGCTACGGCGGCGGCTTCGAGAACATCGTGTTCAACAACATCACGATCGACGGCACCGGCCGCGACGGGGTGTCGACATCCCGCTTCTCGGGACCTCACCTTGGCGCAGCCATCTATACGTACACGGGCAACGGATCGGCGACGTTCAACAACCTGGTGACCCGGAACATCGCTTATGCAGGCGGCAACTACATCCAGAGCGGATTCAACCTGACGATCAAATAAGCCGCAAAAAAGGAGGCTCTGCGGAGCTTCCTTTTTTTGCTTGTTCGCAGCGGGATGAGGGATAATGCATCTGAGAGAGGCCGGCATCGGCTAATGTAAAGTGAAGGAGAGAGGTCTATGAAAGAAAAGTTCAGTCCTTCTCTGATCGAAAGAATGGAGAGCGCGGAGCGGAGGGAGCAGCTGCCTCCCGGCTTGCTGCTCCAAGCTCTGAAGATCGGGAGTGACATGACGGTGCTGGATGTCGGGGCAGGAACGGGCTACTTCTCCTTTCCGGCCGCAACCCTTACAAGCGGGCAAGTTGTCGCGGCTGACCCGCAAGCGGAGATGATCGGCTACATGCAGGCCAAGGCGGCGGAAGAACAGGTCCATAATCTTCAGCCGGTGCTGGCGTCCGCAGAACGGCTGCCGCTCCCGGACCGATCCGTCGACCGGGCGATCGCCTCGCTGGTGCTTCACGTGACCGATACGGTCGAACAGCCCGTCCAGGAGCTGGCCCGTGTGATGAAGCCCGGAGGCCTGCTGTTCATCCTCGAATGGATGAAGAAGGAGGATGAAGCCCGGGTTCCGCCTCCGAGCCGGGTCGAGCCGCAGGAGATGGAGGAGCTGCTGATCCGATACGGCTTCAAGACCGTCAGGCTCGACTATCCGACGGATAGGCATTACCGGATGATCTCGGAAAGGGAGATGGACCGGTAAGCAAGGTCTTTTATTTCCCTATGCGGAGAGCCGAATCTTGCATGGCAGGCGGCGCCACGACGCCCCGCATCGGGCGGTCGGGAGGGGGTCAGCCGTCTGCAAGGAAGCGAATGTTCCGTTGAAAGAGCCGTGTCGGAAGGCGCGGCTCCTCATTTTCGCATCCAAATGCGGATAAGGACTTGAATTTCTTTGAATACAGACATAAACGGATCTATTCAAATATAAACGGATGTGATAGAGTGGTCATATACACAATATCAAAACATTCCGGAGGTCAATATGATCGAAAACAAATGGAATTCAGAAGAAGCCGGGCAATGCGGAAGCACGCTTGAGGAGCTTGTCTACCGGTCCAATCTCATCGGTTCCGACCGCCGGGTATGCAACTGGGGCGGAGGCAACACTTCCAGCAAGACGGTCGTCAAGGATTTCCGCGGCCGCGACGTGGAAGTCATGTACGTCAAAGGAAGCGGCTCCGATCTGGCGACGATGAAGGCGAACAACTTCACCGGCCTTCGTCTGGAGGATATCCGCCCGTTGATGGAGCAGGAGGACATGAGCGACGAGGAGATGGTCTCTTACCTGTCCCATTGCATGATCGACGCCTCTCATCCGCGCGCATCCATCGAGACGCTTCTGCATGCGTTCCTGCCGTTCAGGCATGTCGACCATACCCATCCGGATTCCATCATCAGCATCTGCTGCGCCGACAACGGCAAGGAAATCGCCAAGGAGATCTTTGGCAGCCGATTTGTATGGGTGCCTTACATCCGCCCCGGCTTCCGCCTGTCCAAGCTGATTGCCGAAGGCGTCCGCAGCAATCCCGACGCCGAGCTCGTCCTGATGGAGAAGCATGGCCTCGTCACCTGGGGAGAGACGGCGGAAGCCAGCTACGCCAAAACGATCGAAATCATCGATGAGGCGGCCGCATTCATCGAGGCACGCGTGGATGAAGGTAAGCTGTTCGGCGGCGCGGAGCACGAAGCCTTGCCGCAGGAGCAGCGCCGCGCCGCGGCGGCGGCGGTCATGCCGCTCATCCGCGGAGCTGTCGGCGATTCCCGCAAGATGCTGCTGGCCTTCGACGATGCCGACGATGTGCTTCAGTTCGCAGGCGGCCGGGATGCTTCTAGGCTGTCGCAGGTCGGCGCCGCCTGCCCCGATCACCTCGTCCACACGAAGGTTGTCCCGCTTTATGTAGACTGGACCCCTGATCCCAACGACATCGACGGACTCAAGGCCAAGCTGAAGGAAGGAATCGGAGCTTACAAGGAGGAGTACAAAGCGTACTTCGAGCGCAACAAGAGCGAGGGCGACGTCATGTTCGAAGCGGCTCCGCGCGTCATCCTGATTCCAGGCGTAGGCATGATCAATACGGGCAAAAGCAGGGCGAACGCCGAAATCAGCGGAGCGCTCTACCATCGCGCGATCGCCGTCATGCGCGGCGCGGCGGCTCTTGGCGGCTTCGTATCGCTGAGCGAGGAAGAATCCTTTCAGGTCGAATACTGGCCTTTGGAGCTGTACAAACTGTCGCTGGCGCCGCCAGAGGCCGAATTTTCCCGCAAGATCGCCTTCATCACCGGCGGAGCCGGCGGCATCGGCAGCGAGACGGCCCGCAGGCTGGCGGGCGAAGGCGCGCATGTCGTGCTGGCCGACCTCAACCTGGAGGGAGCGGCCGCGATCGCGGAAGAAATCAACGACGTCCACGGTGCTGGACGGGCGATCGCGGTCAAGATGGACGTGACGAGCGAAGAAGCCGTCATGGCAGCCTATGCGAAGACGGCGCTTGCCTACGGCGGCGTGGACATTATCGTCAACAACGCAGGTCTGGCGACGTCGAGCCCGTTCGACGAAACGACGCTGAAGGAATGGAATCTCAATCTGAATGTCCTCGGCACGGGCTACTTCCTTGTCGCCCGCGAGGCGTTCAAGCTGATGAAGGAGCAGGACATCGGCGGCAGCATGGTGTTCGTCGGCTCCAAGAACTCGGTCTATGCAGGCAAAAACGCTTCCGCCTACAGCGCGGCCAAAGCGCTGGAAGCCCATCTGGCGCGCTGCATCGCAGCCGAAGGCGGCAGCCACGGCATTCGCGTCAACACGATCCTGCCCGACGCGATCCTGCAAGGGTCGGCGATCTGGAATTCCGGCTGGAGAAACGAGCGCGCGGCCGCGTACGGCATCGAGCCGGATGAGCTGGAGGAGTACTACCGCAAGCGGACGACTCTCCTGGTGAACATCTATCCGCGCGACATCGCGGAGGGGATCGCTTTCTTCGCCTCCTCCAAATCGGAAAAAACGACTGGCTGCATGCTGACCGTCGACGGCGGCGTGCCCGCTGCATTCACAAGATAAGGAGGCCAAGCGATGACGACCATACCAACGGAAACAACCGAAGCTTACGAAGCGGCAAGGAAATTGTACGCCAGGCATGGAATCGATACGGATTCCGTTCTCGAAGAGCTGGAGAAGGTCAAAATCTCCGTGCATTGCTGGCAAGGAGACGACGTGCGCGGCTTCCTCTTCCGGGACCGGGATCTCAGCGGCGGCATCTCCGTCACCGGAAGCCATCCGGGAGCCGCCCGGACGGCGGAGGAGCTGCGGGCGGATATGGAGCTTGCGTTCTCGCTCATTCCGGGCAAGCACAAGGTCAATCTGCACGCGATCTACGCGGATACCGACGAGCAGGTCGACCTGGACGGGCTGGAGCCGCGCCATTTCCAGAAGTGGGTCGTCTGGGCCAAGGAGCAGGGACTGGGACTGGACTTCAATCCGACTTGCTTCTCCCATGACAACTCCGCCGACGGCTTCACGCTCAGCCATTCCGATCCGGCCATCCGCCGGTTCTGGATCGAGCACTGCAAGGCATCGCGCCGCATCGGCGCTTCCTTCGGCGAGCAGCTCGGCCAGCCATGCGTGACGAACATCTGGGTGCCCGACGGCTACAAGGATGTTCCGGTCGACCGGCTGTCCCCGCGCCGCCGGCTGAAGGAGTCGCTGGATGAGATTTTCGCGGAGGACATCGATCCCGCCCATAACCTGGATGCCGTCGAGAGCAAGCTGTTCGGCCTCGGCTCGGAAGCCTATGTCGTCGGCTCGCATGAGTTCTACATGGGCTATGGAATGACGAGCGGCAAGCTGATCTGCCTCGATGCCGGCCATTTCCATCCGACGGAGGTCATCTCCGGCAAGCTGTCCGCGCTGAGCCTGTTCACCAGCGGAATCCTGCTCCATGTCAGCCGCCCGATGCGCTGGGACAGCGACCATGTCGTCGTTCTCGACGACGAGCTGCTGGAGATCGGCCGCGAGCTTGTTCGCGGCGGCCTTCTGGATACGACCCATATCGGACTCGATTTCTTCGATGCCAGCATCAATCGCGTCGCGGCTTGGGTCATCGGAACCCGCAATACGATCAAATCGCTGCTGCGCGCCAAGCTGGAGCCGGTCGAGCAGCTCAAGGCGGCCGAACTTGAAGGCGATTACACGACCCGGCTTGCGCTGACGGAAGAGCTCAAGAGCTATCCGCATGGAGCGGTCTGGGACTACTACTGCGCTACCCGGGGCGTTCCCGTTCGCGAGCAGTGGCTCGATGAAGTCAAATCCTATGAGCGGCAGGTTCTGCTGAACCGGGGCTGAAGAGAGGGGGGGCAGCGATGTCGGATATTCTCGCCTTCGACCTCGGAGCGGGCAGCGGCAGGGCAATCGCCGGGCGCATCCGCGGCGGCCGCATCGAGACGACAGAGATCCACCGCTTCCGGAACGAACCGGTCTTAGTTGCCGGACGGCTGCACTGGAATCTGCTCGGACTGCATCAGGAGATCAAGAACGGGCTTCGCAAGACGCTGCGGCAAGGGATTCCGGTGTCCAGCCTCGCCATCGACTCCTGGGCGGTGGACTTCGGCTTCATCGGAGCGGACGGGGCTCTGCTGGGCAATCCGCTGCATTACCGGGATGAAGGGACGCTCGGGATGATGGACGAGGTGACGAGCCTCGTCTCCGCACAGGAAATCTTCTCCCGCACGGGCATCCAGTTCCAGCCCTTCAACACCATCTATCAGCTGTACGGACTGGTCCGCCGGCAGTCTCCGCAGCTGGCAGCTGCGGAGCGGATGCTGATGATTCCGGAGCTGCTGCGTTATTTCCTCACCGGAGAAGCCGTGGGAGAATTCACCACCTGCAGCACGACCCAATTGTTCAATCCGTCCACGATGGATTGGGACGGGGAGCTTATCGCCAAGCTCGGCTTGTCGCCGTCCTGGTTCGGCCGCGTGGCGCAGCCGGGCTCGGCGGCGGGCAGCCTGCAAGCTTCCGTCCGCAAGGAGCTCGGCGCCGGTCCTATCGCCGTCTTTACCGCCGCGGAGCATGACACCGCATCGGCCGTCGTGGCCGTGCCTTCGCTGCAGCGGAATTTCGCCTATCTCAGCTGCGGCACCTGGTCGCTGCTCGGGACGGAGCTCGATGCCCCGATCTTAAGCGAGGAAGCACGCAGCCTCAACTTCACCAACGAAGGCGGCGCCTGCGGCACCTTCCGGCTCCTCAAGAACATCATGGGCCTGTGGCTGCTGCAGGAATCGCGGAGGGAGTGGGAACGGGCCGGACTGCCGCTGGAGTTCCCGGAGCTGGTGTGCATGGCGGCGGAGTCGATGCCTTTCGCCTCGCTCATCGACCCGGATGCGCCGTCGTTTCTGCCTCCCGGCGACATGCCGGGGCGGATCCGCGCATACTGCGAGGCGACCGGACAGAGAGCCCCTCGCGGACCCGGGGCGACGGCCCGCTGCATTCTGGAGAGCTTGGCGCTCAAGTACCGCCAGGTTCTGGAGCAGACCGAGCAGCTGTCCGGACAGGCGTTCGACGGCTTGCATATGGTCGGCGGCGGCATCCACAACGAGCTGCTCTGCCAATGGACGGCGAATGCAATCGGGCGGCCGGTCTGGGCGGGCCCTGCGGAAGGCAGCGCCATCGGCAATCTGGCCGTGCAATGGATCGCCTCCGGCGAGCTGGGCGGCCTCGGCGAAGCCCGCGGCCTGATCCGGGATTCGTTCCCGGTCCAGGTCTACGAGCCTCGGGACCCGGAGGCCTGGGACGAAGCCTTCGGCAGGTTCAAGGCCCTGATCGGCTAGAGAAGGGTCGTTCGAGATCAAAAAAGAAGATCGAACCCGCCTCAAGCCAAACGAATAAAAATCGATGGGATCTGGAGAAGCGTCAGCGTTCGTTCTTGAAGACGGATTCCCCCCAGAGAGGGGCGGATCCACCAAACCGTCTTCAGCAGCGATCGGAGGACGCCTCCATTCTCGAGTCAAGAAGGAGGGGATTCAGATGAAAGTTTCGCTGTTCATCACCTGTCTCAGCGACGCGCTCTTCCCGCGCGCCGGAGAAGCGATGGTCAGGCTGCTCGCCCGCTGCGGCGTCCAGCTCGACTTCCCGACCGTGCAGACCTGCTGCGGCCAGCCCGCTTACAACAGCGGGTATTGGGAGGAGGCGCGGGCGACGGCGCGGACGATTCTGGATGCTTTCGAGGACAGCGACTTCGTCGTGTCTCCGTCCGGCTCCTGCACGTATATGGTCCACCATTATCCGGAGCTGTTCAAAGACGAGCCCGCCTATCGGGACAAAGCCCGCGCGCTGGAGCGCAAGACGTTCGAATTCACCCAGTTTCTCGTCCAAGTGCTCGGAATCACGGATCTCGGCGCCGAATTCCCCCACAAAGTAACGTATCATCCCTCCTGCCACGGCAGCCGCCTGCTCGGCATCAAGGACGAGCCGATGGAGCTGCTGAGCAATGTCAAAGGGCTGGACTTCGTTCCGCTGCCCTATGCCCAGGACTGCTGCGGCTTCGGAGGCACGTTCGCCGTTAAGATGGGCAATATCTCCGGCGCGATGGTGACGGAGAAGGCCGATCATGTGCTGGAATCGGAGGCCGAGGTGCTCGTAGGGCTCGATCTGGCCTGCCTGATGAACATTGCCGGCAATCTCCGCTACCGCGGCGAGCCGGTGCGGGTCATGCATCTGGCGGAGCTGCTGGACGAGGGGGTGCGAGCGGGATGAAGGCGGTCAAATCAAGCGTCAAGGAAAGAGCGGATGCCGCGCTGGGAGACGAGTTCCTCCGCAATGCGGTCAAGTTCACGACCGAAAGGCTGCGCAGCGGCAAGCTGCTGGCATCGGAGGAGCACGGCAATTGGGAGTTGTGGCGGGAGCGCGGGCGCCAGATCCGGCTCCATACGGTCGCTCATCTGGATTACTACCTGGAGCGGTTCGTTGCGAACGCCAGGCTGAACGGCGCGCATGTCCACTTCGCCTCCGATTCCGCCGAAGCCGTCCAGCTTGCGCTTGCGGTGGCTGCCAGCAAGAAAGCGCGCAGCGTCGTCAAATCCAAGTCGATGGTGACCGAGGAGCTCCATCTCAACCACGCGCTGGAGGAGCAGGGCATCGAAGCGATCGAGACCGATCTCGGCGAGTACATCATCCAGCTGGCGGGGGAGACTCCGTCGCATATCATCATTCCCGCCATCCACAAGAACAGGCATCAGATCGCCGAGCTGCTGTCCAAGGAAGCGGGCCGCACGCTGGAGCCGGATACTGCGGTTCTGGCCGGCTTCGTGCGGCAGAAGCTGCGCGATAAATTCCTGGAGGCCGATATCGGCATGACGGGCTGCAATTTCGCCGTCGCGGAGACCGGCTCGATCGTGCTGTTCGAGAACGAGGGCAATGCGCGCATGGTCAGCACCGTGCCGAAAACACAGATCACGCTGATGGGCATGGAGCGGATAGTGCCGTCCTGGGACGATCTCGAGGTGATGGCGACGCTGCTGCCGCGCTCCGCGACCGGGCAGAAGCTGACCGTCTACATGTCCGGCATCAGCGGGCCGAGGCGGGACGAAGATGCTGACGGTCCCGAGGAGATGCATGTCATCATCGTGGACAACGGCCGCTCGAACCAGCTCGGCGATCCGGAATTCCAGGAGCTGCTCAACTGCATCCGCTGCGGCGCCTGCCTCAACGCCTGTCCGGTCTACCGCCATATCGGCGGACACGCCTACGGCGGCACCTACAGCGGCCCGATCGGCGCTGTGCTTGCTCCTTCGCTCAACCGCAACGTGGCGGAGTGGGACGACATCGCCAACGCCTCTAGCCTGTGCGGAGCCTGTTACGAAGCCTGTCCGGTGAAAATACCTCTGCATGACATGCTTGTCTATCTGCGCAGACGCAAGGTGGAAAGCGGACATGGCAGCAAGGCGGAAGCGATCGGCATGAAAGGCTTCGCCGCCGTCGCGGGCGGCTCGGGCCGAATGGGCGCCGCGCTGAAGCTCGGCAAGATCGGCCAGAAGCTCATTGCCAAGGACGGAGGCATCCGAATCCGGCTTGGACCGCTCAAGGACTGGAATGCTTTCCGGGTGACGCCGGCCTTGCCTAGCCGCTCGTTCAGGGACGACTGGGGAAGAATCCGCAAGGAAGCGGAGCAGGCTCCGATTTTCGCGGAAGCGGATGTGCAGCAGCGGATGCGGGATTACCTTCATTTCCGGGACGAAGGGAAGGATGGACATGGCTGAAACGCATAAGCAGCTTCTGGAACGGCTCGAGATGCAGTCGCGCCGCAAGCAGGAGAAATTTTTCGGCATGATCGCCGGCCGGATGGGGCGCGGCCGGCTGACCGAGCCGCCGGAGCATCCGTACAAGGGAGCACCCGACTTCTGGAACGGCCTGGAATGGACGGCTCAGGAGAAGATCGAAAGGTTCGTCTCGCAGTTCATCTCCGTTGGCGGGCATGCCGCCTATGTATCGACGGAGGCCGAAGCCGGCGCTTACATCGCCGCCAAGGCCATGGAAATGAAAGCCCGGACGCTGCTCCGGCAAAATCAGCCGGGTCTGGATCGGCTCTCCCTGGAGGCTCGCCTGCCTCATACGGATATCCAAGTGTGGAACAGCCGCGAGCGGGAGGACTGGAAGGCAGTCGCGGCCGCGGCCGATTTTGGCGTCGTGGAAGCGGACTACGGAGCGGCCTATACGGGCTCCGTCATCGTCCTGTCGGACGGCGGCAAGGGCAGATCGGTCAGTCTGCTGCCGGCCGTGCTCATCGTCCTCATGCCTCTGAGCCGGCTGTTTACGAGAATGGGCGAGGTGCTGGAGAAGGTTGCCACCGGGGGGCGGGAAGGGATGCCGGCCGGCATGCATTTCATCTCGGGTCCGAGCCGCTCGGCCGACATCGAGAACGACCTCACGATCGGCGTGCACGGTCCCGGCATCGTCCATGTATTGATCTGCGGAGACCGATAGAATAAAATTGGAGTTTATGGAGAAATGAAACTGTCCGGCCATGGCGAGCAAATCGGGTCCGGCAGCGAATCAAAGGGAGGAACGGCAGCATGCTAGTTGCTGAGCGCTACGAGAAAATCATCGGCCTGATAAACGAAAACGGCAGCATGCGGGTATCGGAGCTCAGCCGTCTGTGCGAAGTAACGGAGGAGACGATCCGCCGCGATCTCGCCAGGCTGGAGGCCGCCGGACAGCTGCGCCGTTCGCATGGAGGCGCGGTCAGCCTGAAAAACCAGAACCTGCAGCCTGAAATTCCCTATGCGCTGCGCGAAGTGGCCCATGCCGCGGAGAAACGCCGGATCGCCGAGGAAGCGATCAAGCTGATCCTTCCCCGCGACCGCATCTTTCTCGATGCCAGCACGACAGCCTGGTACATGGCCTCGATGCTGCCGGATATGGAGATGACCGTATTGACCAATTCGGTGAAGGTGACGATGGAGCTCGCCTCCAAGGAGCAGATCCGCGTCATTACAGCGGGCGGGATGCTGACTCAGAGCTCGCTGTCCTTTGTCGGACCGCTTACCGAACGGTCGCTGGAATCCTATTACGTGGACAAGCTGTTCTTCTCGTGCCGGGGTATCCATCCCGAACGGGGAATCAGCGAATCCAACGAGCTTCAGGCGCGGATCAAGGCGATGATGGTCGAGCGGGCAGGCCAGGCGTATCTGCTCGCGGACAGCAGCAAGTTCGGCGTCCAGGCGTTCACGCATGTCGCCGCGATCGGAGATGTCAGCATGATCGTCGCGGACGATGGCCTCGGAGAGGATATGGCGGAGTCTCTGCGCAAGCAAAATATTCCGCTTACGCTGGTCGGCATGGAAGAGTGACCTGCAGACGGCTTTCCAGACCTGCCAGGCAGGAAACGGAAAGTCAGTCTTATTGCTGCAAACGCTTACATTAAGCGGACAATCGTATTGATGAGTGCTCCTGATAAATCAGAATCTAATTTACCGGATCGAGGTGCCCGAATGACCGTTGCTGAACCGATCAAGCCCGCCCGCAAAGCCCGGGTCGGCCTATATTCCGTAGGATTGAGGGCATACTGGGAGCAATTCCCTGGCTTGCGGGAGCGTCTGGAGAGCTACGGACGCTTCATTGAGAACAGGCTGTCCGAATGGGCGGAGGTCTGTCATTACGGCCTGGTCGATACCGAAGCGGAAGGCCGGCTCGCAGGGGAGTGGTTCAACCGCCAGGACGTGGATCTGGTCTTCTGCCACGCGGCCACGTATACGACGAGCTCAGCCGTATTGCCCGTCCACCAGCTGAACAAGGCTCCGGCCGTGTTCCTCAACCTGCAGCCCGCCGCAAGGCTCGACTACGAGGAGACGACAACCGGAGAGTGGCTGGCGCAATGCGGCGCATGCCCCGTGCCGGAGTTCTCCAATGCGTTCAACCGGGCGGGCATCCCGTTCCGGGTCGTGAACGGCCTGCTCGGTCTGGACTTCACTCCGCCTGAAGCGATGGCGAGCGAGACGACCCATGAGCGCATCGAGGCGGTCCGTGCCTGGCATGAGATTCGGGAATGGGCGCTCGCTGCCGCCGTGCCCCGCACGCTGAAGCGCAGCCGGTTCGGATTCCTCGGAAATACGTACAGCGGAATGCTGGACATGTACAGCGACTTCACGATGATCCAGGCTCAGACGGGATTGCATGTGGAAGTGCTGGAAATGTGCGATCTGGACCGGCTTCTGCGCACGGTCGCTCCGGAGGAGATCCGCAGCAAGCGGGAAGAAGTCGCCGCCATGTTCCAAGTGACGGGCTCTTCCTCGACCGATCCCATCGCGGGCATGCCGAGCGAGGAGCAGCTCGACTGGTCCTGCCGCGTCGCTGCGGCCCAGGAGAAGCTGGTGCGGGAATACGATCTCGATGCGCTGGCCTACTATTACCACGGGGCGGCGGGGGGCGAGTACGAAAAGCTGCAGGGAGGCTTCATCGTCGGCCATTCGCTGCTGACTGCAAGAGGCATTCCTTGCGCCGGCGAAGGCGATCTCAAAACGGCGCTTGCGATGAAGATATGCGATATTCTCGGAACCGGAGGCAGCTTCTCCGAAATCATCGTGACGGATTATGTCGACGGGACCATTCTGCTCGGGCATGACGGTCCTTTCCATATCGACATCGCCGAGGGCAAGCCGCTGCTGCGGGGAATGGGGCTGTATCACGGCAAGCAGGGAACCGGCGTCTCGGTGGAAGCCAAGGTCGCTCCCGGACCGGTGACGACGCTGAACGTGACCCAGACGGGTGACGGCCGGCTCAAGCTGATCAGCAGCGAGGGTGAGTCGACCAAGGGACCGATCATGAGGATAGGCAATACGCAGACGCCGGTCCGCTTCCGCGAGCATCCGGACGCCTATATGGCTAGGTGGTTCGCAGAAGCGCCGACCCATCACTGCGCGATGTCGGTCGGCCATAACGCGAGCCTGTTCGCCAAGGCGGCCGAGCTGCTGAATCTGAAGCATATCGTCATGTGACAGCCCGGGCGGCAGGCAAGCGGGCCAAAGGAGGACGGAAGCAGCCGTGGCGAGGAAAACGATGCTGTTGGGCTTGATTTTTCTGCTGATGTCGGCTTGTCAGGCAAGGAGCGGCCCCCCTTACGAAATCATCTATACCTTGAACAAAGGAACGGAGGCCCCCTCCCAGGAGCGGTCCTCAGCCGCCCCGAAGCCGAGAATCGCGCTCGTGGCCAAGGGCATCGATATTCCCTATTTCATCTATGCGGGAGAAGGGGCCAAGCAGGCAGGCAACGATCTCGGAGTCGACGTCATCTACGCAGGACCCAAGACGGCAGGGGCTTCGGGCCAGATCCAGGTCATCGAGGAGCTCATCCGGCAAAAGGTCGACATGATCGCCGTGTCGGCGGCAGATCCGGACAAGCTGCTGACCGTGCTTCGTCAGGCCCGGGCAGCCGGCATCCGCGTCATCACCTGGGATGCCGACACGCAGTCGAGCGGACGGGAATTCTTCGTCAACATGGCCGATCCCGAGACGGTCGGGCGCCATCTGATGGATTTGCTCGCTGGCGCGATGGGCGACAAAGGCAGCTTTGCCGTGATGACAGGCTCGGAATCGGCGGCGAACGCCGGCGAATGGCTGCGCTGGATCCGTATCCAGCAGCAGGAATACTATCCGGCGATGAAGCTGGTGGAGGTCGCCTCCATCGACGAGGACCCCGTCAAGGCCAAGCTCGCCGCGCGGCGCCTGCTGAGCGCTTATCCCGATCTCGGAGGCATGATCGGCATCTCCTCCGTCGTCCCTCCGGCTGCAGCCGAGGCACTGGAGGAAGCGGGCAGGCAAGGCAAGGTCAAGCTGACCGGCTTGTCGAATCCGCTGCTGATGAGCCCTTATCTCAAGCGGGACACTGCGCAGACGGCGACTCTCTGGAGCCCGAAAAAGCTCGGTTATCTCACTATCGCCATGGGGAACAACCT
Organism: Paenibacillus sp. RUD330; assembly: GCF_002243345.2. Classification (NCBI taxonomy): domain Bacteria; kingdom Bacillati; phylum Bacillota; class Bacilli; order Caryophanales; family Paenibacillaceae; genus Paenibacillus; species Paenibacillus sp. RUD330. The sequence continues at coordinate 2,808,680 of NZ_CP022655.2, read as the reverse complement.
GTTGAACGGAATCCCTCCTGCGGATGGACAGAATATTCCCGGCGTAGGCAAAATCCGGATGTCCGGCAATACGGTCGTCATGGGAGAGCCGCTCGACTTTACGAAGGAGAACGTGGACGAGTATGATTTTTGACCGCTTGAAATCGCTCCGGCCGCGGAATCTCCGCCTCGGCTCCAAGCTCATGATTACGTATCTGCTCATTACGGCGATTCCGCTCGCTATTCTCGGGACGATCTCTTACGCCCAATATGCGGACTCCGTCGAGCGCCAGGCGGGCGAGTACATGCCCAAATTCCTGGAGCAGGCCAATGCCGACATCGACAAGCGCCTGGCTGCATTGGCGGACATGCCGGAGAGGCTGTTCGCCTCCGAGAAGATCCTGTCCATCCTCCGCAGCGGAGGCAGCCAGAGCATATCCGACTACAACCGCGACGCGACGAGGATGAACAGCTTCCTGGCAGACGCCTTCGTCAACGGCAGCAATCCGGAAGTGCTGGGAGCGTATATCCTGTCGAGCCAGAGGCTGTTCCACAGCGCCAAGTGGGTGTTCCAGGAAAAGGATTGGGAATGGCAGCTGAGGCGCTACGCGGGGCAAGAAGCGAAGCCCGACGAGATGAGGCTGATCCTGCCGGGCGAGCTCAAGCTGCATTTCGCCAACAAGATTCCGTATGCGATGATCAAGAAGACCATCCTCGACGCCGACAATCGGAAGGTTCTCGGAAGCATGTTCATCGCCGTCGACCTCTCCTTCATCGATGGGATCTTCCGCCAGTTCAACGCGGACGACCAGGCAAGCATCTGGTATATGAACGAGGCCGGGGTCATCATCTACAGCGGCGACCGGGAGCGCATCGGAACGGTCGACGAGGAGAAGAGTCATTATCCGGTCGGCAGCGGCAGCTTCCGCACCCGCGGGGGCGGGGGAGAGCTGATCAGCGTCAACGAATCCCCGCTCGGCCTGACGCTGGCCCACAGCGTCCCTGTCCGCCGGCTGCTGGCCGGCGTCGACAAGGTGCGCGATGCGACGCTGGCTGTCTTTTTCGGAATCATCGTCGTCACCTCCGCCGTATCGGCCTATCTGTCCTGGCGGTTCATCCGCCCGCTCAAGAAGCTCGGCGGATTGATGAAGAACGTCGAGATGGGGCATTTCGAGGTGGATTATTCCCTGCAGAGCCCCGACGAGATCGGGTCGCTGGCGCGGAGCCTCAACTCGATGATCGAGACGATACGGGACTTGATCCAGAAAAACTACCAGATCGAGATCCGCCAGAAGGAGGCGGAGCTGTACGCTCTTCAATCCCAGATCAATCCGCATTTCATGTACAACACGCTGGAGACGATCGGCATGGCCGTGGAGGACGGGGAGAAGGAAGCGGTCGTGGACATGGTGACGCTGCTCGGCCGGATGCTCCGCTTCTCGGTGAGCAACTCCTCCAAGTCGGTGCTGATCGCCGAAGAGCTGCAGCATGTGCGCGACTACCTGGCGATCCAGAAGTTCCGCTTCGAGGGCAGGCTCTCCTACGAGATCGCCGTCCATTTGCGGGAATGGACCGAGCAGCAGCTGTACGCGCCCAAGTTCATCCTGCAGCCGCTCGTGGAGAACGCGATCAAGCACGGCCTGGAGAAGAAGCGCCAGCTGGACATCCAGCTGACGATCAGCCAGGAATTCGGCGCCCGCTCCGGCAAGGAGGATATCGTCTTCCGGCTCCGCGACAACGGTCCGGGCATTCCGGCCGAACGGCTGACCGCGCTGGAGCAGTCGCTTCAGGACCGCTCGATCCAGCCCAAAGGCTCCCAGTTCGGACTCAGCAACGTCAACTCGCGGATCGCCATGCTGCATGGCGAGGAGTACGGACTGCAGCTGCACAGCATCGAGGGACTGGGCACCGAAATCATCGTCCGCATACCGGTCGAGCTGAGCCCGCCGCTATCGGGCGGCGCCGCGCAAAAGGAGGAATCCTCATCATGAGCATGCCGATCCGAACGATGATCGTGGATGACGAGCCCCGCATCCGGCGGGGAATCCAGCGTCTCGTCCTTGCTCTCGGAGAAGGATGGGAGGTCGTCGGCACCGCCGGAGACGGGAAGGAGGCGCTGAGCCTCATCGACGGGCTGAACGGTGCCGTCGATCTCGTCATTACGGATGTGAAGATGCCCGAAATGGACGGGCTGGAGCTGATCCGGGAGCTGGGCAAGTCCTATTCCTGCCGCACGCTGCTGATCAGCGGCTTCGACGATTTCGTCTATGTGCAGGCCGCTTTGCGGGAAGGGGCGCTGGACTATATCCTGAAGCCTGTCGACCGCGACCAATTCCGCAGCAGCATGACTCAGCTCGGAGATACGATCCGCAATGACCGCTTCAAGCTGCACAAGCAGGCGGAGACGGAGCGGGAGGCGGAAAAGTTGAAGAAGAGCCGGCAGGTCCAGACGCTGAGTTATATCGCTTCCGCCAATATCGACAGCACCGCGCTCGGATATGGGGTGGACGAGTTTCCGAAGGGAAGCTATCTCCTTCTGCTTGTCCGGCTGGATGCGATGCCGGTGAAGACGCGTGCGTACACGTCCAGAGACTGGAAAGCGTATTACTACGCTCTGGAAAACATCGTGGCCGAAACGGTGGAAAGCGAGATGCTCGGCTCCGGGCGAATGGGCTGGAGCTTTCTCGGCGCCGAATCCGACTTCTGGGTGCTGCTTCATTTCCCTCCCCATGAAGAGGAGATCCGGCGGACCGTTGAAGGTGTGGCGGAGCAGATCCGCGTCTCGATCCAGACGTTCACGCCATTCACGGCGACGATCGCATACGGCGACCGAATCGAGGATCTGCATCTGCTGCCGGAGGCGAGGCGCCAAGCGATGGCTCTCGTGAATTTCCGTTTCCTGCATGGAGGCAACCAAGTCTTCCACTGTGCTCCTCCGCTCGGCGAGCCGTTATCCGGGCCGCAGGAGAAGGAGGTGATGGCGCTCACGCAGAAGCTGAAGCGCTACGTGGACCAGTGCAGCGGCAAGGAAGCGCTGGAGGCGGTGCGTTCCCTGTTCGGGCTGCTCGAGAAGATTCCGTCGCCCGCCCATCTTCAGGCGTCGGTCATGAATGCCGTCATCCTGCTCCATACCGCTTGGCTGGAAACCAAGCTCGGCATAGGCGAGGGGATTTCGATCGAAGACGAGATCCGGAAGGTCAAGCGGGCGAACAGCCTGCAGGAGCTAAAGGCCGGCGTCGTTTCATTGACCGAGAGGGTGCTGGACGAGATCCGCTCTGCCCGCCGGAGCGGCAGCAGCAAGCCCGTCGAGCTGGCCAAGCAGTGGATACGGGAGCATCTGGCCGAGGAGGTCACGATCAAGAAAATAGCCGATCATGTCTATTTGAATCCGACCTATCTCAGCGAATACTTCAAGCTGCAGACCGGAGAAACGATTCTGGATTACCTGACGACGCAGCGTATGGAGAAAGCCAGGGAGCTGCTCGGCGATCCGGAGCTCAGGCTGCAGGATCTGAGCGGCAAGGTCGGCTATCAGGATGTCAAGTATTTCAGCCGCCTGTTCAAGCAGAAGACCGGAATGACGCCCTCCGCCTACAGAGAGCGAACGCTCCGGTCGATACGAGAGGAGACGAAGCATCATGCCAAGCCGTAAATTCGCCTGGACCTGGACCGTGAAGGAGGAATGCCTCGAGGAGTATGTGAGGATGCATCTGGATCCCTGGCCGGAAATCATGTCCGAGCATTCCAGGGCGGGCATCCGCAATTATTCCATCTTCCAGAACGGCCGCCAGTTCTTTTATTGCTTCGAATGCGACGATGTCGAGGCGGCATTCGCCGTCATCGACGAGAGCGAGGCTTGCCGGCGCTGGAACGCCATCACCTCCGGCATGGTCGAGGGCTCGTTCGACTTCAGCCGGGCGGAGCCGATCCGGCCGCTGCGCGAAGTCTTTTATCTGAGCTGATTCGAACCGGACAAGGCGGGCTTCCCGCCTTTTTTCTGTTGGTGCCATAGCAGCGATTTCGAGGGCTTTCCCTGACTGCACCCAAGAGATTCATGTGCAAGCGGTTTCCGTCGAGGATTGGAGAGTTGAGGTATAGTAAATGAAGCGAAATCCATGATAAGGGAATCCGGGCTTGGAGGGAGAACTTGATGTCTGTTGCGCTCTGCAAGTTCATTCCATCATCCTTGAACCAGCTGCTGTTCATCCGCAATTTATACAGGAATGCCGACACGGATCCAGGGGCATTTCCGGACATCGGGCGAAACCTGGAAGGATTGTTGAGGCCCGAACGCTGGGAGGCATGGTCTAGATGATGGATGAGCGATTAATCCTGCCCAAAAATTGCGGAGGAAGGATTGCTCGATCCGTTCCTTTCAAGCTGGCATGGCCTGAGCAAGCTCCTTGTCGGAGCAAGCCCCGGTCATGCCTTTTTTGGGCTGCAGGAGCCCTCGATGACGTATCGTTCCAAGGAGATCCGCTGCCGCATCGATTCTTCCGAGGAAGAGCAGGCCGGACAATCTTATGCAAGCGCTGCCAACTGCCGAAGCCTTTCCCCCTTAACCGAGCTTTGTCTCCTTCTTGGCCTGCCGTCCTGGATGTAAGGTAGAGACATAAGAGGGAACTTCGAAGAAACAGTCCGAGGAGGTAAGGTCATGTCCGAGACAGGATACGTTCTGGAGCTGAACGGCATCACCAAAATATTTCCCGGCGTCAAGGCGCTCGATCAAGTCTACTTCAAGCTGAAGCCGGGCGAAATCCACGCTCTCATGGGGGAGAACGGCGCGGGAAAATCGACATTCATCAAAGTGATCACAGGGGTGTACTCGCCGGAGGAGGGAGAGGTGTTCCTGGACGGAGCCAGGGTGGACTTCCGCCATCCGACCGATGCCCAGAAGGCAGGCATCGCAGCCATCTACCAGCATGTCACCTGCTACCCCGATCTCAGCGTCACCGAGAATATCTTCATGGGCCACGAAAAGGTCCGGCGCGGTACAGGACGCATTCGCTGGAGCGAGATGCATGAGGAGGCCGGACGCCTGCTGAACGAGCTCGGAGCCGCCTTCAGCCCGAAAACGCCGATGGGCTCGCTGAGCGTCGCCGAGCAGCAGATCGTCGAGATCGCCAAGGCGCTCTCGGTCGACGCCAAGATCATCATCATGGACGAGCCGACGGCGGCGCTGACCGGCAGCGAGAGCGAGGAGCTGTACCGGATTGCGGAGCGGCTGCGGGATCAGGGCAAAGCCATCATATTCATCTCCCACCGCTTCGAGGATATGTACCGGCTGGCCAGCCGCGTCACGGTATTCCGGGATTCGAAATACATCGGGACCTGGAACGTCGATGAAATCTCCAACCACGATCTGATCGTCGCCATGGTCGGCCGGGAAATCTCCCAGCTGTTCCCCAAGACGGAGGCGGAGCGGGGGGAGGAGCTGCTGCGGGTCGAGAGACTGGGCCGAACCGGCTACTTCGCGGATATTTCCTTCTCGCTGCGGCGCGGCGAGATTCTCGGCCTGACCGGCCTCGTCGGCGCGGGCCGGACGGAGGTGTGCGAGACGCTGTTCGGCATCGCCCGGCCCGATGCGGGAAGCATCTACATCCACGGCGCCAGGCGGAGCCTGAGGAATCCGCTCGACGCGATGAGAGCCGGCATCGGCTATCTGCCCGAGGACCGGCAGAAGCAGGGACTCGTGCTGGAATGGGGCATCGGCGCCAACATCACGCTGCCGACGCTGGAGAAGTTCCGGGAGAAAGGCGGCATCAGCCTCCGCAAGGAGCAGGAGACTTCCAAGCGGCTGGCGGAGAAGCTGAGAGTGAAGGCCAAGAGCGTCTTCGATCTCGTCAGCTCCCTCTCCGGCGGCAATCAGCAGAAGGTCGTCTTCGCCAAGCTGTTGAATGCGGATCTGGATGTGCTCATCCTCGACGAGCCGACAAAAGGCGTCGATGTCGGCGCCAAATCGGCCATCTATGAAATCATCAGCGAGCTGGCGTGCCAAGGCTACGGCATCGTCATGGTATCGTCCGAGATGCCGGAGATCATCGGCATGTGCGACCGGGTGGCCGTCATGAGGGAAGGCCGAATCACGGCTGTGCTGGACCGCGAGGGCCTGACACAGGAAGCGATCCTGTCCGCTTCCATGGACGACAGCCGAGCCAAGGGGGTGGGAGCATGAGCAGCGAGCCGGCCCCTCAGGCTTCGGCAGACGGCCGCGCAGCCGTTGCCGCCAAGTCCAAGAAGCCTTCGCTTAGCGCGACGGTCGCCAAGTTCAGGGAGCTTGGACTGCTCGTCTTCATTATCCTGCTGTCGGCAGGCGTCCAGCTCCGCAATCCGAGCTTCCTTACGCTGGAGAATCTGACCGATATCGCGACCAATACTGCCATTCTCTCCATTCTGGCCGTCGGCATGATGCTCGTCATCATCACCCGCGGCATCGATCTGTCGATCGGAGCGACGCTTGCGCTGTCCGGAATGGTGTCCGCCTTGACGGTCAAAAACGTTCCGGGCATCCATCCTCTGATCGCGGTGGCGATCGGCGTCGGAATCGGCCTGCTGTGCGGCATGATCATCGGCATGCTCGTCTCGTGGTGGAGGATCCTCCCGATCATCGCCACCCTCGGCATGATGAACGTCTTCCGCGGACTCACCTTCGAGGCCAGCGGCGGCAAATGGATCAGCGCCCATCAGATGCCGGCCAGCTTCAAGGGGATCGCGACCGGAAGCGTGCTCGGCATCAACAATCTGATTCTGATCGCCATCGTCGTCTACATCATCGCAGCTTGCTTTGTCAGCCATACCCGCACCGGCCGCAGAATCTACGCCGTCGGCAGCAATCCCGATTCGGCCGAGGTGAGCGGCATCCGCTCCGGCAGAATTCTCTGGCTCGTCTATACGATCATGGGCGGACTGTCCGGGCTCGCCGGCGTGCTGTGGGTGTCCAAATTCGCCTCCGCCCAAGGGGATACGGCATCCGGATACGAGCTCAGCGTCATCGCGGCCTGCGTCCTCGGCGGCGTCAGCATCGCAGGCGGAGTGGGCAAAATATCCGGCATCATCCTCGGCTCAATCCTGCTCGGCATCCTGAACAACGCCTTGCCGATGATCAACGTGTCGCCGTTCTGGCAGATGTTCATCCAGGGCGCCATCATCCTCGTCGCCGTCCTGATCAATGCGATGGTGAAGCGGGGAATCGACCGCACCAACCTGATGAGGAGGAAGCTATAACATGGAACCCCGACTGCTCGCGAACAGGAGAGAGTTCTCCCTGAAGGCGTTCATCCTCCAGTGGGAATGGCTGCTCGTCGTCCTGATCGCCGCCATCTTCATCATGAATACGAATCTGTCGTCCTACTTCCTGGACTACGCCAACCTCAGGGACGCCACGATGGGCTTCCTCGACAAAGCGTTCATCGTGCTGCCGATGGTGTTCATCATCCTGATGGGGGACATCGACATCTCGGTCGCCTCCATCATCGCCTTGTCCTCCGTCATCATGGCCGATCTGTACAACCATGGCGTGCCCATGGCGCTGGCGATGCTCATCTGTCTGGCCGTCGGCACGGCGTGCGGCTGGATCAACGGAATGCTGATCGTGCGGTTCAAGGAATTGTCCGCCGTCATCGTCACCTTGTCGACCATGATCATCTACCGCGGCATCGCCTATATGCTGCTGGAGGATCAGGCATCGGGCAAATTCCCGGCCTGGTTCAAATTTCTCGGCTGGGGTTATGCCGGCTCGATCCCGTTCATCCTGATCGCCTTCGCCGTCTTCGCTGTCGGGTTCGCCTATCTGCTGCACCGCACCGCCTTCGGGCGGAGGGTGTACGCCATCGGCAACAACGCCATGGCGGCCCGCTACTCCGGGGTGCGGGTAGACCGGATCAAGATCATCGTCTTCACGCTCACCGGCCTGATGTCCGCAGTCGCCGCCCTGTTCCTCACTTCCCGGATGGGGAGCACCCGTCCCAACATCGCAACGGGCTATGAGCTGGAGGTCATCGCGATGGTCGTGCTCGGCGGCATCAGCACGGCTGGGGGCAAAGGCAGGATGATCGGCGCGATCCTCGCCGTCTTCCTGATCGGCTTCCTCCGCTACGGCTTGGGCCTGGTCAACGTATCCGCCCAATCGCTGCTCATCATTCTCGGCCTGCTCCTGATCTTCTCCGTCGCCATCCCGCAGATCAAGCTGCGCCGGGCCGGCGGCCGCAAAACCTGAACAGGCTTGCGACGCGCTTCTGCCGCTTTGCATAGATGACCTTGCTTACAGCTGAAAGGGAGGAAAGAAAAATGAAAAAGATCGTTGCAACGCTCGTATCCGCCATCCTGATCGTGGGCTTGCTGGCCGCCTGCAGCTCCAACGGCAACGGCGCCAATGCGGGACAGGAAGGCACATCCGGAGGCGCTGCCGGAGACAAGCAGAAGTATGCCATCATCTTCAAGAATACCGGCAACCCTTACGGAGAGAAGGAGATGGAGGGGTACAAGGAAGCGATACAGGAGCTCGGCCATGAGGTCATCCTGAAAGCTCCCGACCAGCCTACGGCCGAAGCCCAAATCGCGATGATCGACGAGCTCATTTCCCAGAAGGTAAGCTCCATCGCCATCGCCGCCAACGATCCGGACGCGCTGCAGCCGGCGCTTGAGAAGGCGATGAACGCCGGCATCAAAGTCGTCTCGCTCGATTCGGCCGTCAACGCCGAGAGCCGCCAGCTGCACGTCAACCAAGCCGATCCCGAGCGGATCGGACGCACGCTGGTCCAGGGCATCGTGGACATGATCGGCGGCTCCGGCGAAATCGCCATTTTGAGCGCAACGTCCCAGGCGACGAACCAGAACGCATGGATCGAATGGATGAAGAAGGAGCTTGAAGATCCGAAGTACAAGGACGTGAAGCTGGTGAAAGTCGCTTACGGCGACGATCTTCGCGACAAGAGCGTATCCGAGACGGAAGCTCTGCTGAAGTCCTACCCGAACCTGAAGGGCATCATCGCTCCTACGACCGTAGGCGTGGCGGCAGCCGGCAAGGTGCTTACGGACAAAGGCCTCAAAGGCAAGGTCCAGCTGACGGGACTCGGTCTTCCGAGCGAAATGGCCGAGTACATTGAAAGCGGCATCTGCCAATGGATGTATCTGTGGAACCCGATCGATGTCGGCTACCTGGCCGGTTTCGCTTCCGAAGGTCTCGTAAGCGGCAAGATCACAGGCAAGGTCGGCGACAAGATCGCCGCCGGCAAGCTTGGCGAGAAGGAAGTCATCCAGGACGGAGACGGCACGCAGATCATGCTCGGTGATCCGTTCAAATTCGATGCGGGCAACATCGCGGAGTGGAAAGCGGTTTATTGAGCCTTTTGATCAAGCCTTTTGATCAAGCCCCCGGTCCGCCTGGGGCTTTTTTTGCCGTCTCTGGACCGGCCGCGGATCGCTTCGGCATAGTCATAGCCATGCTATCAAAAAGTTGTCCGCTGCCGGGAAATATCTAAAGGATCGCCTCATCAATGTCGATATAATACTATCCCAACATGAGAGGTTGCCTATTGAATGAAAAAATACCGGTTCTTGCCCAAACGAAGTCTGATTCGAACGAGCGTGCTGCTGCTGGCTGTCCTTTTCCTCGGGGTCATGAGCCTGACTGCGGCTTTTGCCTATCAGAGCCAGAAAAATGAGTTCCACAACCAGCTGCGCGAATTGGGCAAGGCCATGAAAGGCCAGGTGCAGCTCCATGCCGTCGAGATCGCGGAAGCATCGGCTGTGCTGGACCGCAAGGAAGCTCCCGCGGCAGAAGCCTTCAAGATGCTCAAGGCGCAGCTCGTCGCCATGTCCGCCGAAGACCTCGTCATCAGCAACGCCTATCTGATGCTGCCCGAAGTCCGGGAAGACGGCGGTAAGCGCGCCCTTGTCAATCTTCAGGGAAATATGGATACCGAAGCCATGCAGCCGGGCTCCGTCTACGAGATGTCCGCTGTTTTCGAGGATGCGTTCAACAAGGCGATGAAGGAAGGCTTCGCGCTGACGGTTCCTTACGCCGATTCCGAAGGCGAGTGGGTCTCGTATTTGTCCCCGATCAAGGACGCCCAAGGCAAGACGCTCGCCCTGTTCGGCGTCGATTTCCACTACGATGACGTCAAGTCGAGCCTGTCCCGGATGTTGTGGAAGGATATTTTGGCCGGGGGAGGATTCACCGTAGTCGCTCTCCTGCTCATCATTTACTTCGTCTACCGCACGCTCAAGCCGCTTCGTCAGCTGGCCGAAGTGGCGAAGCTGGCGGCGGAAGGCGATCTGACCCAAGAAATTCCGGTCAACAGCGAAAATGAGATCGGACAGGCAGCCGCAGCCTTCAACCGGATGATCGCCAGCCTGCGGGAGCTCACCGGCAACATCCAGCTGGCGGCGAGGAGCGTGTCCAGCTCCTCCAACCGGCTTCAGGACAGCTCGAGGCAGGCCGTGGAGGCGACGAATGAGATCGCCGCTTCGACAGGCCAGGCGGCAGCGGGCTCCGAGCAGCAATTCCAGAGCACGAGGGAATGCCAGACGGCGATGACGGAAATGGCGATCGGCATCCAGCGCATCGCCGAATCCACCTCGATCGTATCGGAGCTCGCCGCCGAGACGTCGGAGAAAGCGGCTGATGGCGAAGGCGACATGGAGCGCGTCGTCGGGCAGATGAGAAAAATCGAAATCGATCTGAACGACACGGCCGCGATCATTCGGGAGCTGGAGGAGCATGGCGGCAGAATCGGAGAGATCATGGCGATGATCTCGGATATCGCGAGCCAGACCAATCTGCTCGCGCTGAACGCTTCGATCGAATCGGCCCGCGCGGGCGAGCATGGCAAGGGCTTCGCGGTCGTCGCCCAGGAAATCCGCAAGCTGGCCGAGCGTTCGGTGTCCTCTTCCAAGCAGATCACGGAAATATTGTCGGCAATCGGCAACGGCACGAGCGGGGCGGCGGCATCGCTGGAGCGTTCGGCCCATGAAGCGAGGTATGGAACGGAAATCGCCCAGCAGACCGGTCTGGCGTTCAGCTCCATCGTAAAATCGATTCAGGAAGTGAACAGCCAGGTGCAGGAGGTATCGGCTTCCTCGGAGCAGATGTCGGCAGGGACCGAGGAGATCGCCGCCTCGCTTGACGAGCTGGAAAGGATCGCGGTTACCGCGGCCAAGCTTGCGGGCAGCATCGCCACGGCGGCGGAGCAGCAATCCGCGGCTATGGGCCAAGTGGCCGGCTCCTCGGAGCAGCTGCAGCAGATGGCGGAAAATCTGACCGGAATCGTGAGCAAGTTCAAGATCTGATTCCTTCATGCATGAATCAGCCTCTTCAGCCGCGCGGATAGCGCGGCTGTTTTTCTGTTATCATCCGGGCTGGTTTCGGAGCTGCCTGGACTTGAGGATCCGCATAAATCTCGATGAAGCGAGGAAAGCGGGCCGTCTCAGGGTATAATAAGAAAATGATGCCAAATTCGAATTCCAATGGAGATGTCATGAAAGAAACCGATAGCAAGACCAGCTTTGGCTGGAACTTCGACAACAGCTACGCCCGCCTGCCGGAGCTCTTCTTTACCCGGCTCGATCCCAAGCCCGTATCGTCCCCGAGCCTGATCGTGCTCAACGAGCGGCTGGCGGCCGCCATGGGACTGGATCCCGAGGCGCTTCGCAGCGGTCAGGGAGCCGATTACCTGTCCGGCAACGCCGTTCCGGAAGGAGCGGAGCCGCTGGCCCAAGCCTATGCCGGCCATCAGTTCGGGCATTTCAACAGGCTTGGCGACGGCAGGGCGATCCTGCTCGGTGAACAGATCACCCCTGAGGGGCATCGGATCGATATCCAGCTGAAGGGCTCCGGACCGACGCCGTATTCCCGCCGCGGAGACGGCAGGGCGGCTCTGGGGCCGATGCTGAGGGAGCATATCATCAGCGAAGCGATGCACGGACTCGGCATTCCGACGACGCGCAGCCTCGCCGTGACCGCAACGGGAGATGAGGTTTACCGCGAATCCGTGCTGCCCGGCGCCGTCCTGACGAGGACGGCCGCCAGCCATCTGCGAGTCGGAACGTTCCAGTTCGCGGCACAGTGGGGGACGATGGACGATCTCGAGCGGCTGTCCGACTATGCCTTGCGGAGGCATTATGCCGGCCTCTACAGACCGGACGATGCCGGCCGCCATCTCGTCCTGCTCCGGGAGGTCATCTTCCGCCAAGCTTCGCTGATCGCGAAGTGGATGCTCGCCGGCTTCATCCATGGCGTGATGAATACCGACAACATGGCGATCAGCGGGGAAACGATCGATTACGGGCCTTGCGCCTTCATGGATGCCTTCGATCCCGCCACCGTGTTCAGCTCCATCGATTCGCAAGGTCGGTACGCCTATGGCAGCCAGCCGCAGATCGCGGCATGGAACCTAGCCCGCCTGGCGGAGTCGCTGCTGCCGCTGCTGCATGACGACGAGGAAGAGGCGGTCCGGCTGGCCGAGCATGAGCTCAGAAGATTCGCCGAGTCCTATGGCAGGCACTGGCTGGACGGAATGCGCGCTAAGCTCGGTTTATTCCATGAAGAGCCTGAGGATCAAGAGCTCGTGGACGAGCTGCTGCGGCTGATGAAGGAGCATAGGGCCGACTATACGAACACATTCCGCTTCCTGGCGACCGGCAAGCGGATGCCGGACGACATCCTGTGCGATTCGCAGGCATTCTCGGCTTGGATGGCCAAGCGGCAGGCGAGACTGGACAGGCAGCCGCAGACGGCCGAGCAGTCGGCCGTTCTGATGCGCGCCAGCAATCCGGCGGTGATTCCGCGCAATCATCGGGTGGAAGAAGCGCTGGCGGCGGCGGAACAAGGAGATCCGAGCGTCATGGAAAAGCTGCTGGCGGCGCTCGAAAACCCTTACGGCCATCGTCCCGGCCAAGACGAATTCGCTGTTTCATCCGGACAATCCGCAGGCTCCTACCGTACCTTCTGCGGAACCTGATTCCGGCAGCGTTTCGGTGTCGAAATTCCGAAACATAACGGGCGGCATCTGCGTATAACCGCTTCAGTTTGGAACTTACAGGAGGAAACGCTACGATGACTACCGATTCGACGAAAACCGGCTTCTGGCAATTAGTGAAGAAAGGAAACACTTCGTCCGCGACAGCGGCGATCGGCAATACAGGCCTTGCCATCGTTAAGGGCATCGCCGCCGCCACGACGGGAAGCGGCGCCATGTTCGCATCCACGATGCATTCCATCGCCGACGCGATCAATCAGGGGTTCGTGTTCGCAGGCAGCGTCCTGGCGGAGAAGAAGCCGACCAAGCGGTTTCCGACCGGATTCGGACGTGTCATCAATCTGTTCTGCATGATCGCCGTTCTCGTCGTCACCGTCATGGCGTATGAAACGATCCGCGAAGGCTTTCATCTCCTTGCGCATCCGGTCCATTCGAGCGGCTTCTGGCTCAATCTGATCGTGCTGCTCCTGTCGCTGGCGGTGGACGGATTCGTACTCGTCAAGGCGATGAAGGAGATCATGCATGAAGCCCGGGTGGAAGCCAAGGGAACGGGCATCGTCGCCGCAGCCTTCCGCAACGTAGGCAGGGCCGCCCCTCCGACCCGGCTGGTCTTCTACGAGGATCTCGTCGCCACGACAGGAGCATTGCTCGCGCTGATCGCGGTCATCGTGACGTCGCTGACGAGCTTCGAGCTGCTGGACGGCATCTCGACCATCCTCATCGGCTTCCTCATGATCGGCGTCGCCTTCCGGGTCGGCTACGACAATATGGTCGGCTTGATCGGCGTTGCCGCGCCGAGGGATGTCGAGGACAAGGTCGCCCGCATCATCCTGGCGCATCCTCAAGTCCGGGACATCTTCCAGATGAGGATCCTTCAGGAAGGCCGCTATTATCATATCGACGGCACACTCGAGCTGGAGCCGGGCCTTACGCTGGCGAATGCGGACGACATCATCTTCAAGGTCAGGGACAGCCTGCTCGGCGATCCCGATATCGCGGATGTCGCCCTCGGCATCATCGAGGATCAGGGCGTCCCCAACTGGAAGTTCGAGACGCAGGAGTAAGATCGGCAGACTTGGCAGACATGCGGAATTCCTTTCCGCATGTCTTTTTGTTTTGCCTGTATTATTTTGGATAAGTGCCGTTCAGGCCTCGCCGCCGAAATCGCTCCTCCCGCCGAAAATACCGATGGCGGATGGAGCGATAGTTCGATAGTATAGGGATTAAACGTCTTCAGCTCGTTATTTCACGGATGGAAGGCTCGGTGCCAAGCCATCAAAAGAGGCGACGGCAGGACGGCCGCGCGAATGATTTCAGAGGAGTGGGCATATGGAAGTCAATTTTTGCTCCGCATGCGGGGATGCCATGGAGACGAGGGATATCGACGGAACGCCGAGACGGGCTTGTGTTTCGTGCAGCTTCGTTCATTGGGGCCATTACAGCGTCGGAGTCGGCGCCTTGGTGGAGCGAGGCGGCAAGCTGCTGCTCGTGCGGCGTGCCCAGGAACCGGGAAGGGGATACTGGACCAATCCCGGCGGATACGCCGAACAGCTGGAGCAGCTGCATGAGACCGTGCAGCGGGAAGTGCTCGAAGAGGCGGGCATTCAAGCCGTCGCCACCGGCATTGCCGCCCTGCGCGATCAGCCGCGGCAGATCCATAATGTGTATGTGGCGTTCTCGATGGACTATGTCGGCGGCGAGCCGGTTCCCGATGGCGTGGAGGTCGATGCGGCAGGCTTTTTCAGCCTGGAGGAGATGGAATCCATGCATGTCGCCCCGTTCACGCGCTGGCTCGTCGACGTCGCGCTGAACGGCCGGTCGGACGGCTTGAGCTATGATTCCGATCCGCTCGTGCCTCTGGCCGGCTACGGGCTGTTCCGCATCCGACCCCAAGCGTGAGCCGCGCCGCGCTTTCCTATTATCCGAATGGAAAGCGGGCCACGGTTTCGTACATAGGCAGCCGATGCATATGCGTCCGGTACAAGACGATTTCATCGACGGTCCAGGACAACGATGCTGCGAAGTCGTCCGTTGCCCGGACTTCCGTCCCTCCGGAGCTCCCGGCAACTGAAGCTGCCGAATGCAGACGCAGCTGGGGCATCCGAAACGGCTCCGTTCCCCGGTAGTTCCGGGCGAGCGTAAGATGGGGGCTGTAAGCCCGCTCTTCGGCCTTGTATCCAAGGACAGAGGCCGCTTCCGCGACGATGCTCCTTGCTTGCTGCAACTCTTCCCTGTCGCCGCCGATTCCTGCCCAGAACACTTTCGGCGACTCGGGAATGCCGAAGGTGCCCGTGCCGCTCAAGCTCAAGACGAACGGCCGGAGCCGTCCGGACTGCATCGCCGCCGCGAGTGCGGAACGGAGCTCCGATACACGCTCCGGCGGCGTATCGCCGATGAATTGAAGCGTGATATGCAGATCTGCAGCATCCGTCCATTTTCGGAACGGATAGACGGTGCGCAGCTCATCCGACCAAGCTCCGATCCGGTCTTTCAAGGGACCCGGCAGAGGAACGGCGACAAAAACGCGCTGTCCGTCGCGGGCAGGTTTCGTTAAAGTAGTCTGATACAAAATAGCAGACCTCCTCCTGAAGAATTGTCTTTCCTATTGTAACCCAATCCCGGATTCGGCAGGCGAAGCGGGGAAAGGAGCGGCCAACGATGATTGAAACCGAGCGCTACCTCATTCTCTACGATAAGTATTCGACAGGAAGCCCCCTCGGGACGCCGATCGAGGTTGCCCTTGAAGAGCTGGCCGAAGCGCTGCGCTGCACGACAAGAAACGTGAAGCTCATCCTGAAAAAACTCGAGGACGACCACTGCTTGGGCTGGCTTCCCGGCAGAGGCAGAGGCCATCGTTCCCGCCTTGTCTTCAAGCAGGACCGGGATCGCTTGCTGCTCGAAGCATGCAAGACGGAGGCCAGTCAAGGCAATTATCGGATCGCTCTCGAGCTGGTGAACCGGTTCGGGAACGGGACGTCTGCCAAGGACGAGTTCATGGGCTGGCTGGGCGGCAGCTTCGGGGTCCGCAAGGAAACGGTTGAAGGCCAAGTCTGCTGCGATACGCTCCGATTCCCCGTCTATCGGAATGTATATACGCTCGATCCCGCCGAAGTTGAATTCGCCTTCGATTCCCATCTCATCCATCACATTTTCGATGGTCTTGTCGCCTACGACGAATCGAGCGAGCGTATCGTACCCGGACTCGCGCATGCTTGGAATGTCAATTCGGAAGGGACGGAATGGACCTTCTATCTGCGCAAGGGCGTCCACTTCCACGACGGAAGGGAGCTGACTTCGCAGGATGCGCTCTTCACTTTTGAACGTCTGCGGCAATCCCGATCGTCGAACGCCTGGCTGATGAGGAATGTCGCTTCCATCGAGGCGCTGGGGCGGCGCACCATCCGGTTCCGCCTGGCCAAGCCGAATCGGATTTTCGACCGTTTTTTGAGTTCTTCGATCGCGTCCGTGCTGCCCGCCGGCTTCAGTGCGATGGACGAATCCTCCTATTGGAGGCTGCCGGCCGGGACGGGAGCATTCCGATTGGAATCCCGAACTCCGCAGAAAATCGTTCTGACCGCGAACGAGTCCTATTACGCGGAGCGGCCTTATCTGGACCGCGTCGAAATTCTTGTTTTTGCCGAGGAGATGGAGCAGCCCTCCACGATCGGCTTGCCGGACATAATGCCGCTGGCAATGGATTCCGGGGTCCATCCGCCGCCTCAAGAAGACTGGCAGTCTCTGGCGCGCCTGTACAATGGCTGCACCATGCTGACCTGGAACGGAAAGCGGGACGGATGGGTGCGGAGCGGCGACCTCCGCAAGGCTGTCCGCCTCATGCTGGATCCCGTCGCGATGCAGGCGGAGCTTGGCGGAGAGCGGGCGATGCCTGCTTACCGTCTTCGTCCCCAGGACAGCGTGAACCACCTGCCGAGAACGGCTCCGGAATCCGAAGTGCGGGGGCTGATGGCACGCTCCGGCTACGATGGAACGCCGCTGAGACTGCTGGCTCATGAGAAGTATCGGAAAGACAGCAAATGGATCGCCTCGCGGCTGGGGAAATTCGGAATCAACGTGGAGCTGGTCGTCGCCGACTGGATGCAGCTGGTCGACGAGGCGATCATTGCCGGGGCCGACATGGCGCTCTCCGGCATGTTCCTCTCCGACGAATATGTGTGCGAGATCGACATGTATGAGCATGGAGGAGGCATCGTAAGCCTGTATACGGATGACCAGAAGGGCTGGATGCTGGAGCGGATCGATGCCGCGCTTGCTTCTTACAGCGAGGAGGAGCGGTACAGCCATCTGCGCGCGGTCGAGCTCCGTCTGCTGGAGGAGTCCCGCATCGTCTTCCTCCATCACAGGAGGCTGAATACGTTCGTTCACCCGACTATCCGGGGGGCGGCCTTCAATGCCAGAGGCTGGATCGACTTCAAGCGGATCTGGCTGGAGGAACAATAGCCGAGAAGGTGGGTCCGTCGCCCCGATCTGGTCAGCGGCAGCGATCTGCTCCGGTGCTACGAGCGGGTTCGGCAAGTAATGGCCGGAGAGGTCGCGCCCAGCCTAGAAAACGGCCCGGAATTCATATGATGCCATCCATGAAGCAAAGGACGCAGCTGGAAATGGAACCCCCAATCATGATACAATATGTATCATGATTGGGGGTTCCATTCATGCAGGCAAGAACATCGATGTCCGTATCGAACATCAAATCACGGAACGCCATCGCGAAGTGGCTTCTTCTCGTTCTGTCCGTCTTCGACGCCATCGCGACCGATGCAGGCATCCGGCTGCATGTCATACAGGAAGCCAACCCGTTCGCGGCTTTATTGTACGAGACGCATCCCGCGCTCTTCTATGGGTATAAGATCGTCCTGCCGTCGCTCCTTCTGCTCATGGGAGGAAGGACGGGCTCGATGCTGCTGTCCCGATTGATCCTCTTCGCTGCGGCCGTATATGCCTTGCTTGCCGCTTATCATCTCGTGTGGATCGTCCTGGCCGCCGGCGCAGGCTGAAGTAAGCTCCCGCCGTCCGCCCATCGGAGGCGTCCAGGAGGACAGCGGGCGAAATTCGCCAGACTGGCAGTTTCCGCTGAATTTTGATACCCTAATTCCAAATAGACCGGTATTTCCTATGGCGAGAGGATCGACACTTCATGGAAAAAAAGCTTCTATATATTCGTGTCAAAGAAGAGATTGAACGCAGGATCAAGAGCGGGGAGCTGAAGCCCGGGGACAAGCTTCCTTCCGAGCCCGCCTTGGCGAAGGAGTTCGAAGTGAGCCGCCCGACACTCAGGGAGTCGCTGAAGATGCTTCAGAGAGAGGGTGTGCTTCTAAGCAAAAATGGCGTTGGAACCTATGTGAACGAGCAGGGCTCCCTCATCATGAACCCGCTCAACAAGCTGAGCAGTCTCGGAGAGATGATCAAGCGGGTCGGCTACAAGGACAGCGAAGCCTATGTGAAGATCTATTCGCAGCAGCCGGAGCCGGACTGGTCCGATAAGCTGCAAAGCGGGGACCCGGTCGTCGTTCTGGAGCGGCTGAGAACGGCGGACGACCAGAAGGTGGCCTTCTATTACAACATTTTCCCGAAGGCAATCGCCGCCCGTCATTTCGAGGATGGCTTTTCCGGCGCTATTTTCGACTTCCTGCAGGAAAGGCTTGGAATCCGGATTTCCTACGCCTTGACCGAGATCTGTCCTGTCGGCACTGTCGAGGAAAGGGACCTGAAGGCTGCCGGGCTCCTCGGAGGGGATCTCATTCTCCTGAAGCAGCTTCATTTTGGAGAGGATGACCGTCCTGTCTTCTACTCGCTCGACTATTTGAAGAGCAGCGCGTTCAAGCTGTATGTCAAACGGGATTGAACGGCTGTTTGCAAGACCGCATCGCCTGGAATCGGGCGATGCGGTTTTTTTGTTTTCGTTCATAAAACCTTAACGGCTTGATTATGTTCCGCAAACATTTCTTTTTTAAAGTTATAGATGTCAGACAGCTTGGCAGATGAATGAGGAGGATGGATCATGATAAACAGTTGGGGGAAAAGAAAGAAGCATTCTTTGGGGCTGGTCGTGCTTGCCGCTGCAACCGTTCTGAGCGCTTGCGGCCAGAACAACGCGGGAGGCGCGGAGCCGAGTCCTCTGAAAGGCGCTGCGGCGGCGAACCAGGCCGGGTCGGAGTCCGGCGCGCCGAAATCGGACAAACTCGTCGTTTATTCCGCTTTGAACGAAGACGACATGATCCAGCTGAAGCAGAGATTCAAGGAAGATACGGGCATCGAGATGGAGTATTTGAACCTGGGCAGCGCGGGCGAAGCAAGCACGCGGGTGCAGGCCGAGAAAAGCTCGCCGAAGGCGGATGTGCTCGTAGGCGGTTCCGTGGAGTTTTACCAGCCGCTGGCCGAGCAAGGCGTTCTGGAGAAGTACACGTCTCCGAATGTAGCCGATATCGACGCCAAATTCAACGATCCGAACGGATATTGGCAGGGCTGGTACATGGGCGTTCTCGGCATCGTGCTGAACACCGAGAGATACAAGAAGGAGCTGGAGCCAAAGGGCGTTCAAGAGCCCAGAACCTGGGATGACCTGCTCGATCCGGCCTACAAGGGCCAATTCGTCACATCCAACCCGGCAACGGCGGGCGGCGGCTATATCTTCGTAGCCGATCAGCTGTTCCGTCTCGGCGAGCAGCAGGGGTGGGACTACCTGAAGAAATTGAACGCCAACGTCCACCACTACACGCCCAAAGCGGGCGACGGCATCCAGCTGACCGCAACGGGCGAGTTCATCGCCGGAATGTCCTGGGCCCATGATATCGTGAAATCGGCCAAGCAGGGCTATCCGATCAAGGTCATCGTACCGGAGCAGACCGCCTATGAGATCGGCGGAGCCGGCATCATCCATGGCGGAGCCAACACGGACAACGCCCGGAAATTCATGGATTGGCTGCTGACGAAGGAAACGGGAGAGCTGAATACGAAGATGTCGAACCGCTACTCCGTACGCGGCGACGTCGCGCCTCCGGAAGGAATGATTCCGGTATCCGAAGTCGATCTCGTCGATTACGACCGGGCCAAAGCGGCCGCGATGAAGGCCGATGTCGTGAAGCAGTTCACCGACATGGCCGGAACGAAGTAACGGACTGCGCATCGGCAAGGCTAGCGGGAACCCTCCCTGCCTTACGGCGAGAGGAGCGTTCCCGTCTCTTTTTCCGCCATGTTCTGGAACGGAGTGAATCTTAATGGCTGCAACAGCGTTGATGGACGCATGGAAACAAATGAAAAAAATGAAGCAAGAGCCCGTTCTGGCGACGGCGGCCGCCGCCGTCCTGCTGATCACCGCCTTTTTTGTCCTCTGGCCGATCGCCAAGGTGGTCAGCTACCCGCATCCAGCGGACTACATGCAGCTGTTCACCAACTCCAGATGGCTGCAGGCGGCCCGCAACAGTCTGATGATGACCGTGCTCTCCACGTTCTCCTGCACGGCGATCGCCTTTCTGTTCGCCTTTACGGTTGCCAGGCTGGATGTGCCGCTCAAGGGACTGTTTCGTTTCGTGACGCTGCTTCCGATCGTTTCTCCGCCCTTTATCGTGGCTTTGTCCTATATTCTGCTTTTCGGCAGGCAAGGCCTGATCACCAGGCAGCTGCTTCATTTCAATGTGGATATTTACGGGTGGCATGGGCTTTGGCTTGTCCAGACGATTACTTTTTTCCCCTACGCCTATGCCGTCATCTATGGCGTACTGCAATCGTCCGCCGTCCATCTGGAGTATGCCGCGCATAATCTGGGCGCGACGAGATGGCAGGCGTTCAGGCATGTCTTTCTGCCGCTGTGCAGGCCCGGAATCGCAGGAGGAGCTTTGATTACGGCAATGAACGTTTTGGCGGACTTCGGAAACCCGATGATCATCGGGGGCAACTTCACGCTGCTTCCCACCGAGGCTTACATGCAGATGTCCGGCTGGTTCGATCTATCCTCGGCTGCCGTGCTGTCGACGGCTCTGCTGCTGCCCGCTCTCGGCCTGTTTCTCGTCAACCGTCTGTGGGTCGGCAGGAGCTCCTATATCACCGTCACCGGGAGAGAGTCCAGCCTCAAGGCCTACCCGGCTTCTCCGCCGGTCAAGTGGATTCTATTTGCTTGCTGCCTGTCGATCGCCTTGTTCATCCTTGCGGTCTATGGAGTGCTGGTTTACGGCGCCTTCACAAAAACCTGGGGCTACGACTGGAGCTTTACGCTGGACAACCTGAACTACGTCACGGCGAAGCAGCAGGAGCTGTACAACAGCATCTCTTATGCTTTGCTGTCTTCGATAGGAGCTGCCGTGCTGGGCATCATTCTCGCCTATATCGTCCATCGCAAGCGAATCGGCGTCAACCGGCTGCTCGATTTCCTGGCGATCCTGCCGGGAGCCGTCCCCGGCGTGTTCCTCGGGCTGGGCTTCGCCTTGACCTTCAACCAGCCGCCGCTCCAGCTCGGCGGCACATCCGCGATCATGATTCTGGCCTTGATGTTCTGGAACCTGCCGACATGCTACAGCGCCTGCTCGGCCGGGTTTCAGCAGATCGGCCGTTCGCTGGAGGACGCTTCGCATAACCTCGGAGCGGGCAGCTTCCGCACGCTGCTCGGCGTTCTGCTTCCGCTGCTCAAGGGGCCGTTCCTCTCCGGAATGTCCGTTTCGTTTCTCCGGTCCGTCACCTGCCTGAGCGTGATCATCTTCCTATACTCCGTCCACACCTCGGTCGGCACGGTATCCATTCTCGGTCTCGTCCAGAGCGGGGCGTGGGGAGGAGCCTCGGCCTTCACTGTCGTCCTCATATCGATTGCCTTCGCCGTGCTGGCCTTGTCGCGGCTTATCCCATTCACCCAGGATCGGAGGAAACGATGAATCCATATCAAGTCCATATTCAGATCGACAGCCTATCCAAGTCGTTCGGCTCCTTCGCCGCCATCCGCAACGTGAGCCTCGATATTCCGGCAGGCAGCTTCACGACGCTGCTCGGACCGAGCGGCTGCGGCAAAACGACCTTGATGAGACTGATCGCCGGCTTCGACGAGCCGGATAGCGGCAGCATCCGGATCGATGGGCGCCAGGTCAACGGTATTCCGGCGTTCAAGCGCCAAACCCCGCTCGTCTTTCAGGATTACGCTCTCTTTCCCCATATGACGGTCGACGAGAATATCGGCTACGGCCTGAAGCTCCAGAAAATATCCCGGAACGAAAGCAGGCGGAGAGTGGACGAAATGCTCGGCATGTTCGGCCTGGATGGGCTCGGGAGCCGCTTGCCCAAAGAGCTGAGCGGCGGACAGCAGCAGCGTGTCGCCTTCGCGCGCGCGCTCGTAACCGGTCAGAAGATTCTGATGATGGACGAGCCCCTCAGCAATCTCGACGCCAAGATGCGGGTCGAGGTCAGGCAAGAGCTGCGGGAGCTTCAGCGCAGGACCGGCATCACCGCCGTGTTCGTTACCCACGACCAGGACGAGGCTCTGTCGATGTCGGACCGGATCGCCGTGTTCGAGCAGGGAACCATCCGCCAGGCCGGAACTCCATGGGAAATCTATTTCAAGCCCAACGATGCCTTCGTCGCTTCGTTTGTCGGAACGGCCAATTTCATCCGAGGGCAGGTAGCGGATCTAAAAGGGGATGAGCTGACCGTCCGCTGCGAGTCCTCCATCATCCGAGTCCGATCCCACGGCCGGCAATACGCGGTTGGGGAAGAGATTGCGATGGTGGCGCGTCCGGAATGCATCTCGATCGACGTCCAAGAGGATGGCGGGACCGAGCCCTATCCTAGCTGGACCGGCGAGATCCAGAGCAGCAGCTTCCTCGGCCGGATGTTCCGGTATGAGGTCCGCTGCGGTTCGACGACCTTCCTGGTGGATGATGCCGATCCGAGTCTGCGCGGCTTCCTGCAGGGCAGGGTCCGATTGCGCCTGAATCCCGATCGCATTCATGTCCTTCCCTGAAGCGTCGAAGGGAAAATTAAAGAGGAGGAATTACGTTGCCATTGCCTACTGCCGTTCACTTCCTCAACGTCGGATGGGGAGATGCCCACTTGATCCTTACCCCTTCGGGAAGCGTCACGTTGATTGACGGCGGAGACAGCCTTCAGGCTCCTTGCCGTGATCACCCGCTGTCCTGGATGAAGAGGCAGCGCATCGGACGTCTGGATTGGATGATCCTGACGCATCTTCACGAAGACCATTTGAACGGACTGCTGGATGTCGCCCGCAGCCTTCCGGTCGTCCATGCCGTGCTGCCTTATGAAATCCCCGACCTTCACCCCGATGCGGCAGCATCCATGACAGGCCGCCGCATCGAGGAGAGCCCGCAAGCGCTGCGGGTCAGCGGAATACTGGCCGGCTACCGGGAGCTGGTCAGGCTGCTCAGGGAACAGGGAACCAGGATCCGGTGGAGATCCGATTACAGCTCCGCGGGCAGCTCGACCGTATGGGAGGAAGGGCCTTGCCGTCTGGTCCACTTGTATCCGTGGCTGGGAGACCCGCTTCCAGGGCTGGAAGTTCTGGCAGAAGCCTCAAGGGAAGGAAATCTTTCTGCCGAGGATGCACTGGAGAAGCTGGAGCTTTTTTTTGACCGCTCCAACGACGACAGCTCCGTCTACCGTCTGGAGGAGGCCGGCGCCGAGGGGCAGGGCGTCCTGTTCGGAGGAGACTTGCTGGCTGCCGGCTGGGAGCGCCTCTCCGAGCGGATGGAGCTGAAATGCAGCGTGCTGAAAGTGCCTCATCATGGCTTGGAGGATGCTTTTGGCGAGCTGCTGCTGTCTGCTGCGCTGCCGGCTCATGCCGTCATCCCCATCTCGATCGCCCGCTCCGAACCTCTGGAGGGGCGTTGGAACGGGTTATGCTCCCCGCTCGGAGTCGCCGTTCACCTGACAGGCGCAACTGCGCCTATGGAGAAGAAGCGGCTGACTTCCGGATCGATCGAAGCGTGGATTGGAGGATGAGAATGAGCGGACTATACGAGCCGGAGATCGAGGAGGAGCTGCTGACAGCGGCGATCGCTTATGCGAGAGAAGCCGGAGAGCAGATCCTGCGCCGGATGAAAGAGCCCTATGCGCTCGGAGACAAGGTCAACCGGAGCGATCTCGTGACGGAAGTCGATCTGCATAGCGAGAACCTGATCCGGAGCCGGATCGGCTGCCGCTATCCGGACCATTGGATCCTCTCGGAGGAGCAGGATGGTTCCCGGGATTGCTTCCGCTTCATCGCCGATCCGCCGCCGGGATACGGATGGATCGTCGATCCGATCGACGGAACCGTCAACTTTGTCCACGGAATTCCGCATTTCGCCGTATCCATCGGCATCGTCAAGGACGGAAGCCCTCTTCACGGAGTTGTGTACAATCCGGCGACGGACGAGCTGTACCAAGCTTCTAGAGGCGGAGGGGCTTATCTCAACGGAAATCAGCTCCGGGCCGACGCGGAAGGAGATTTGGCCTGCTCGCTGCTTGCCACCGGCTTCCAAGCCTCGGATTGGAGAAAGGATTCCGTAGCCGCTTCCCAGGTCGCGCGGGTAGCGGGCGTTTCTCGCAGCGTGAGGGTGCTGGGCGCCGCCAGCCTGGATTTATGCCACGTCGCGAGCGGCCGCCTGACCGGATTTTGGCATGACGGGCTTTATCCTTGGGACGTGGCTGCGGGAATGCTGATCCTACAGGAGTCGGGAGGAGTCGTGAGCAATGCGGGCGGCGAGCCTTTTGCCCTGCACGACAAGACGCTGGTCGCATCCAACCCGAGCCTGCAGCCCGGCCTGCTCTCGCTGTTGTTTACATAAGCTTGAGAAGCCGATAACGCGAACCTTACAAAAGCCCTATATGATGAATAAGCTGTCTGACATCAAGATGTCAGACAGCAAAAGAATATTTGGGAGGTAGTAGGGATGAAGCAGCTTCGCAAATGGCTTGGATTGGTCGTGGCCGGCATCATTTGCTTGTCGGCGGCGGGATTGGGAAACCCGGGCCAGGCTCATGCGGCCTCGGAGCGGGAGCTGGCCGCTTATTGGGCGCCGGAGTTCTATCAGGATGTCAACGACACGTATGGGTACCGGGCCGATTATGTGACCAATTTCAACTATGACGGAGATTGGGTCGGCAACAACAATTGGGAGAACATCGACCGTTTTCCATTGAAGTCGTACATCTATTATTCACTCGTGGAGACGGAGACCCATTACTTCATCGGGTATTACGACTACCATGCACGCGATGACGGCCCCCTGAGCCTGGACAAGCACGAGAACGACCTGGAGGGCTTGATGGTTGTCGTACGCAAGGATGGAAGCGCGTATGGCTCCTTCCAGCTCATGGAGACGGTGGCGCACAACCAGATGTATCAGTACAGCAATCTTCCCCTGACGAACGGATCCGACAATCTGGATGGAGGCGTCCTGTTCAACGGCTCCCATCCCAAAGTATTCATTCAATCCAACGGCCAAAGTCCGATCGGGGGCCACGGCAACCACGCCTACGACGGCACCGGCGCACCTGGCGGAGACGGCATCGTCTATTATTACGGAGCCCGCGCCGATGTCGTCACGGACGCTTCGGGTAGCTATTCCAAACGGTACAGCTATGACTTGCTTTCCTTCGACGACTTCTGGAACCGCCGTTATGACATCGGAGACGGACACACCTTCGGCGGCTGGGGCAAGCTGGACGGCGACAATTATCAGGCGGACTCGGCCGCCATGCCTTGGGTTTGGGACGATCTTGATGACGGCCCGACGTTCGCAGGCGATTTTCTCAGCGACCCCGCCCATATGGTGGACACGCATTTGAACGGGCTCGGCGCCTTCTCGCATGCATATGTACGCCATCCCTATTATTCCCATCGCATTCAGGTCCAAAAAATGACCAGCTTGGCGAATCGGGATCCATTCGGAGGAAGCAGCGACATCTACGTCAAAATCCGCGCCAACGGAAGCGGAGTTTCCGACGACAGATTATGGAAGAAGAACGATGCGCCGATCGGCCAATCCTTCTCCGTCGCATGGGGAACGCTGGACGCTGCCTTCCCGAACCAATACAGCTCGGCCTACAACGACCGCTACGTCAATGTTCCTGCAGGCAGCGCCATTTCCATCGAGATCAACGATTCCGACGGAACGAGCGGCGACGATGCGATGGGCGCGCTGACGGCCTCGCCTCAACCTG
Source organism: Paenibacillus sp. RUD330 (assembly GCF_002243345.2). Lineage (NCBI taxonomy): Bacteria > Bacillati > Bacillota > Bacilli > Caryophanales > Paenibacillaceae > Paenibacillus > Paenibacillus sp. RUD330. Next base: position 2,782,566 of record NZ_CP022655.2, on the reverse strand, counting down.
GCCAAGTCGTCGCCTGGACGGATGCGCTCACCAGCACCGGCGAAGCCAGAGTGACCGCGACCATCTGGGCTGCCAATTAAGCGGCCTGAAGGCAGAGGCGGCTCGCTTGATCCTTCAAGAATGCGATCCGCTTCATGCGTTCTTGCCACGAAACGAAAAAACCGCGGATATCCGCGGTTTTTCGTTTCGTCCTTTCAGCTATGATTTGGTTTTGGGTGCTGAGCTGAGGGAATAGATCTGCTCCTCGATGATGTCGCTCGCCTTGCCCAGGAACTCGGCAATGAGCTCAAGCTCCTCCGGCGCGTAGGAGGCGGCCAGCTGGATCATCCTCGCATGCAGCGGGTCGTACGTCTCGCTGACCTCTTTCTTATCCTCGTACAGGGGAACGATGATGACCTTGCGGCGGTCCTTCGGATCGTTCTGCCTGCGCACGAATCCGTTTTTTTCGAGCCGGTCGATCAGAGCGGTGACGCTGCCCGTCGCAAGTCCGGTGAGCTTGGACAGCTCGCCCGCGGTAATCGGGCCTTTTTCATGAAGAATATCCACGGAAAGGTAATCGTTATTGTACAGCCCGAGAGAGGAGGCGGCATATTGCTGGTAAAGGACGGTACGGGTGCCGAGGCTCCGCATCCGCAGCGTGAGGCGCTCCTGCTCTGCTGTCGGTTGTTCTTGTTTCTGTTCGCTGGACAAAGGGCAGCCCTCCTTTTACTGTGCGAATATCTTGACTATCAAGATATTCGATTAAAGAGATGCTTGATGAGTTTAGATTGATTGTATCAAAACCGGAACCATTTGCAAAGGAATGTCGGATGACGGCAACAAGAAGCTGCGGGCCAGGTAGCGGGAGGGGGAATCACCCTATCCCTAGTTGCCGGCCTGCCAAGCGGCTCTCGTTATTTCCATGCCTTTCATAGGACATATTTGAACATGTCCTAAAGAGTGGCGTGGAAGAAACATTATTTACATGCCTAAATTAATTGAGCGCTAAGAAAAAACGTTTCTCTAGACCCACTTGCTCCTTTCTTGTTACCATAACCAGGTTGGTTGGAAGAGGGGTTCGAGGGGAGTCAGAATAACGGATGGAAGAGCAGCAAAAGAGATTCGATAATCTAAAATTGGGCGAACGAGGGGCCATCATAAGCATTCTGGCCTATATCTGCCTATCGGCGCTCAAGCTGATCATAGGATATGCTTCGAATTCGGAGGCGCTGCGCGCGGACGGCTTGAACAATGCGACAGACATCGTCGCCTCGATCGCGGTTCTGATCGGACTGAGGCTCGCCCAAAGGCCGGCCGACGAGGATCATCCTTACGGCCACTGGAAGTCGGAGACGATCGCATCCCTGGTCGCATCGTTCATCATGATGGCCGTTGGCTTTCAGGTGCTCTACGGAGCGGTCATGTCGATCTTCCAAGGCAAGGAGCAATCTCCGGATCTCGCTGCCGCATGGACCGGCCTTGCCAGCGCCGCCGTCATGTACTTCGTCTACCGCTACAACAAGAAATTGGCGGTTAAGATCAACAGCCAAGCCGTCATGGCGGCTGCGAAGGACAATATTTCCGACGCTTTCGTCAGCATCGGCACGGTCATCGGCATTGTCGGCTCCCAGTTCCACCTTCCCTGGCTCGACCCGCTGACGGCCGTTCTGGTCGGATTCATCATCTGCAAGACGGCCTGGGATATATTCCGCGAAGCTTCGCATCATCTATCCGACGGCTTCGACGAAACCCGGATCCAATCGTTCAAGGCAATCGTGCTGGGCGTCGCTGGCGTACGCGGAGTCAAGAGCATCCGGGCCAGAAACTACGGAAGCAACGCGGTCGTCGACATCGTCATTCTCGTAGCGGCGGATTCGGAGTTCCGGGCGGCGCACGATATCGCGACGAAAGTGGAGGAGGAATTGATCCTCACCGAGGATGTGTACGAGGTTCATGTCCATTACGAGCCGACCCGCTCCCCTAAGAAGCAAATCCGCGAAACATGAACAGCAAAAGCTCATCTCCATGCGCCCACTTGAGGCGGCTGCATGGAGATGAGCTTTTTGGCTGTCGTTGAGGCCGCTGCCGGACGTTGTGTCCCTACGTTCCGAAGCGCTTGCGATAGCCGCATTTGCGGCATAATTCCTCGACGGCTTCCCGGCGGGAAAACCCGTCGTACAGCTTGTTCGCGCGGTCGCCTTCGATGATCTCGGCGAACGGCTGCTGGTTGATGTTGCCGAGGTTGATGACGCCTTCGCCATCCAGGCAGCATGGAACGACCGTACCATTGGCGAGAATCGCGGCCTGGTTGCGGAGGCCATGGCAGAATCCTTTGCCGTCGTCCTCTTCGGCGTCCAGATCCGGCCATTCGAACTCGTGATCCTGGTTCAGATAGAGCCGGTCGGCGATTTTGAGTCCCGAGCCGCGCTGGAACTGCTCTTCGATCTGATAGTCCAGGCCGAACTCCCGCTCGATGATCTCCAGCACCTGGCGGTTGCGCTTGATCTCCTGGTTGGTGGCATTGTCCGTTCGCAGATTCCAGAGCCGGAGCGAGAACAGAATGTCCGTCGATTCCAGAGCCTCCTTGATGAACGACAGGATCGTCGATACATAGGCTTCTTTGTTGGTGGAGCCGATATGGCCGTCGAAGCTGTGCAAGGAAAAGTTCATCTGGCGCAGCGCAGGCTTGTTCAGCAGCTTGGCTTTATTTTTCATGATCAACGTTCCGTTGGTCGTAATGTTCACCTTGAAGCCGCGCTCATGGCTGAGATCCAGCAGCTGATCGATTTTGGGATGCAGCAGCGGCTCGCCCTTCACGTGAAGATAGATGTAGTCGGTATGAGGCTTGATTTCATCGAGTCTCTTGACGAAGTCGTCGACCTTGATGAAGCTGGCCTCCCTCTTGGTCGGAGGGCAGAACGTGCAGGCGAGGTTGCACACGCTCGTAATTTCAATATAGAACTTTTTGAATTTCTTCAAGACGGATCCTCAATTCTCTCTATGCGGATGCAAGTTAATGATCTCAGGACAGATATGGATCTATCATAGCATCTTCATTCTCTATAATCATCTTAATCTATGAACCAGGCTGTCGATGAGCCGGGGAAAAGGGAGAATGGCGGCCGAAGGAGAATATAACCTGGACCCGCTTACAACCATAAGAACAGAGAGGTGCTTAACATGAGTGAACAACATCACACCCGTTTCGTGAATCCGGACAAGCTGGCTCCGGCTTTCGGTTATACGCATGCCGTAGAGACGACTGCCTCCAGAACCGTGCACGTCTCGGGGCAAGTGGCATTCGGAGAACAAGGGCAGCTGATAGGCGAAGGCGACCTTGCCGCGCAGACGAGACAGGTGTTTGAAAATATCGCCGCTGCGCTCGAGGCCGTCGGCATGACCTTCCGGGATGTCGTGAAACTGACCTTCTTCATGACCGACATTTCCGGCATGCCGGTCGTCCGGGAGATCCGGGATCAATTCATCGACACGGCGCAGCCCCCGGCAAGCTCGGCAGTGGAAGTGCGCAGGCTGATCCGGGAAGAGCTGCTGATTGAGATCGAAGCCATTGCCGCCGGCAACTGACCGATAAGGAATTCCTTCCCCATCCATGGTATAATTCTTCTGATAGATAGGAAAAAGGACGTGAACAGCCTTGATAAGCATCACCATTCCGACACCGGAAGTGACCATCGCCAAACAGAGCAATCCCGATCAGAGCCATATTTTCGGATTTACGGATTTCCACCTGATCACGAGAGAAAAAGGCGGCATCTTCATGTTCTACAACGCCAAGGACGAGCTGCTGTTCGTCGGCAAGGCGCGGAAGCTGCGGCCTAGAATCAAGAAGCATTTCGAGGACTCCGTGTCGCCCATGAAGAAGCATCGCGACGAAGTGGCCAAAATCTCGGTCTGCGTCGTCGAGGACGCGGTTGACCGGGACATTTATGAAACCTATATCATCAATAAGTTCAAGTCGAAATACAATGTGGACAAGCAGTTCTACAACTGATTCAAGCAACGAAGCCCCCGTGCAGGATACAGCCGTATCTTGCACGGGGGCTTTGCGTTATGCCTTATGACGGCTGCGGAGCCGAAAAGGCATGCCTGATCGGCTCTCGGTTGTTGCTCTTGGCTATTTCTTCGTCGTGGACCTTTGTCCTCTCGCCGTTCTATCGAGGCGCCCGTAACGCAGTATTTTGCGGTACATCCGTTTGTCCGGCAGCGCGTTGAAGATGGATTTGTCCGGCTTGGAATTCACTTCAATGATCCAGGGACGCAGCTTCTCGTCGATGCCGACATCGACTCCATAGGCTCGGAAACGCGGGAAATAGGCGCCCAGATGGCTGCTGGCCTGCAGCGCAAGCCGGTTCAGCCGCTTCTCGTAAGCGGGACGATCCGCCTCTGGAACCTTGGAGCCGAGCAGCTCCCACAACGGCATCGGCTTGCCTCCGCTATGATAGTTGGTCACGATTTTGCGGGGAAGGGCGAGCCGCGCGACCGTTCCCGTTACTTCCCATTCATGCCGGGAATTGCGCTGCACCATGATTCGAAGATCGAAAGGCCTTCCTTCAATGCGCAGAAGCGGAATGCTCTTCTGAACCAAATACCGTTTTTTTTGCGACGAGGAAGCGAATGCGGCGTACGCTTTTTCGTACTGCCCGAATATACGGCTTCGAGTGCCGTTCTGAAGCCGGAACTTGCCGTTTTCCTTGGACAGCTTGAAGATGCCGAAACCTCCCGTGCCGAGGATGGGTTTCAAATAAACCGATCCATGCCGCTCCGCCATTCGCCGGACGGATTCCTTCGAGGCCATTGCCGTTGGCGGCAAATGCCCGGCAAGCTCTTCCTTTTTCATCATAATCCGATGTTTGCCGTGCTTGTTGTTCCAAAAAGGCACAGGATCCCTCCGTCGTTGATTGTCTCCAACTCAACTATATTCGCGATAGAGAAGGTCGGCCTGGACCATTCAACTAGATGGAACGAAGAAATATAGAATCAGTCCATAGAGGAGAGGCTTCCGTCCCTATGTAGCAGATTGCGATCAAGAATCCGGGCGGATCCCTTTCCGGTACAGATCGGGAGACATGCCGGTGTATTTCTTGAACGTCTTGCTGAAGTGGGAACCATGCTTGAAGCCGACCCGGTAGGCGATATCGGTGACAGGCCGCTGCCGGTCCATAGCGAACAGCACCTTGGCTTCATTTACACGTCGTTGGTACAAATAGTGGAACGGGGTGAGGCCTGTCACTTCCTTGAACAGCTTCGCCAGATAGTGCTTGTTCACATGCAGCTCCGCGGCCATCCCCTCCAGCGTGATGTCTTCCGCGAAATTCGCCTCGATATACGAGATGACCCGCTGCGCGCTGGCTTGCTTGGCGGAGGAAGGATCGGAGCCTTCTGCTTGAGGCTTCAGGGAAAATTCACGGATGAGCAGCAGCAGCTCGGTGAAGGCAACGAGGAAGCGGTCATGCGAGAGCGCATCGGTGGAGGAATAGAGCAGGCAGAGCCGCTGCAGCAGCGGCTCCAGCCTTTCCCGGTCGGATCGCTCCAGAGAAAGGCGCATGTTCTTGCTCTCTTCGAACGTCTTCAGAACGTCGGGCTCAATGAATGGAGGCCGCATCAGCTGGCCGGCAAACGAAGGATTGAAGTGGATGATCGTCCGGACGTAGTCGGCCTGCGCATCCACTTTCGGATAATGCAGCGTCGTGCCGTTGAGAAGAATCAGATCGCCTGGCTCCAGATCATAGATTTTGTCTCCGATCAGATAGATGCATTTGCCGCTGTGGAAATAATAGATTTCGTAATCCAGATGGGAATGGAAGGTTGCAGGTATCCGCGAAGTATTATGAAGCGCTTCAATAGGAAGCTGGAATTGCTCGCGCAGCGTCATTTTGGGACGGCTCCTTAGGTCGAGAGTTTCCTATTACCGTAACATAGTTTCCATATCATGACACCAACCAGGTATAAATAAGGAGCCGAGCAAGCCAATGAAGAACATGCCGGGAAAGACGTTGCAATGTTACACTGGCCGTAATGCGATGGATTTCTACTTTAAAGGAGAGCGATCACAATGACGACTGCATCTCAGCAGCAAGCTTCCTCCGTGCGCGCCACCGTCATGCGGCTGGCCCGGACGATGCCGGTGACGGACATGCACACGCATCTATACGCTCCTCAATTCGGGGAGCTGCTGTTATGGGGCATCGACGAGCTTTTGATCTATCATTACCTGATCTCGGAATCGTTCCGCTGGTCGGATGAAGACTACGACGCATTCTGGTCCAAGTCCAAGAAAGAGCAGGCCGACTTTATCTGGCAGCATCTGTTCGTCGACCATTCGCCCGTGAGCGAAGCGGCCAGCGGAGTCGTTGCCGTCCTGCATCAGCTTGGCCTCCCGGTCGCTTCCCGCAATCTGGACGACTATAGGCAAGCTTTCGCGGATCGGACGGCGAGCCAGCAGACGGACATCGTCATGCGCATTGCCGGCATCGGCAAGATCGTCATGACCAACGACCCGTTCGATCCGGCGGAACGGGAGGTGTGGCTTGCCGGAAAAGGCGCAGAGGATGAGCGCTTCCTGGCCGCCCTTCGGGTGGACGCTCTGCTCAATGATTGGCCGAATGCGGTGATCCAGCTGCGCAGTCTCGATTATGACGTGCAGGAGGAATGGACGGAGCGGACCAAGCAGGAGACCAGACGCTTCCTCTCGGAATGGGTGGACCGGATGAATGCGCTGTATCTCGCCGTATCCATGCCGGGCGATTTCGCCTATCCTGCCGAGGATCACCGCAGCCGGATGATCGATGAAGCGATGATTCCGGTCTGCACGGACAAGGGCATTCCGTTCGCGCTCATGATCGGTGTCCGCAGACGGGTGAATCCGCAGCTGCAGTCGGCCGGCGACATGAGCATGCGTTCCGACAGCGGAGCTGTGGAGGCGCTTTGCCGGAAATATCCCCGCCAGAAGTTTCTCGTCACGATGCTCGCACGGGAAAATCAGCATGAGCTTGCCGTGCTGGCCCGCAAATTCAGAAACCTGATGATATTCGGATGCTGGTGGTTCCTCCATATCGACTCCATGGTGGAGGAGATGACCCGGATGCGGATCGAGCTGCTGGGCACTTCCGTCATTCCCCAGCATTCGGATTGCCGGGTGCTTGAGCAGCTGATCTACAAATGGGGATATTCCCGAACGATCATCGGGAACGTTATGGCCGACAAATACGAACGGCTGCAGGACAGCGGCTGGCCGATCACCGAGCAGGAGATCGAAAGGGATCTGAACGACCTGTTCCATCAGAACTTCTGGCGCTTTCTCGGCAAAGCCTGACCGACGTCGATCCTGTTGGCAGCATCAGATGAATCCGATGAGCATGCCTCCAGCCGCTCCGGCGATGACCACGATCCAAGGCGGCAGCTTCCATAACGTCAGCATGAGAAACAGAATGGAAGCGAGAGCGAAATCGGCGGGACCGGCAATGGCGGAGGTCCACAGCGGGTCGTACAGCGCAGCGAGCAGAATGCCGACTACGGCAGCGTTGATGCCGGTCATCGCCCCTTGGATCCGGGGGCTTCGCCGAAGGGAATCCCAGAACGGCAAGGCGCCGGCGATGATCAGGAACGCTGGCAAGAAGATCGCGGCCGTAGCGACAGCCGCTCCGGATACGCCTTTGGCCATCGCGCCCAAGTAAGCGGCGAATGTGAACAGCGGTCCGGGGACGGCCTGCGCCGCTCCGTATCCGGCGAGAAAGTCCGCTTTGCTTACCAATCCGGCCGGTACCACTTCCCGTTCCAACAGCGGCAGCACGACATGGCCGCCTCCGAATACGAGGGAGCCAGCGCGGTAAAAACGATCGAATAGCGAAATCCATCCCCCCGGATACAACCGGCTCAGCAAGGGGAGAAGAAGCAGCAATCCGAAGAAGAGCGCCAGGCACGCGGCAGAGAATCTGCGGCTGATCGGGACCGGCAGGCTCGGCGCATCCGCGACATCTGATTTCCGGTACAGCCATATTCCGGCCAGTCCGGCCGCCGCGATCAGCAGCACCTGGCTGAATGCCGTTTGCCACATCAGCGTAACGGCCGATACGAGCACGACAATCGTTGCCCTGATCCTGTCAGGCGCTAGTTTCGGCCTCATGATTGCAATCGCCTGTGCCACAATGGCTACGGCTACGATCTTCAAGCCATGGATCCAGCCCATGCCTCCTATATCGAATCCCTTCAGCAGAAGCGCGAAGCCTGCGAGCGCGATGACGGAAGGCAGTGTAAAACCGAGCCAGGCAACGAGGCCGCCCAAAAAACCTGCCCGGACAAGCCCGATTCCGATGCCGACCTGGCTGCTCGCGGGACCGGGGAGCAGCTGGCAAAGCGCGACAAGATCGGCATAGCTTCGTTCGTCCATCCATCTGCGCTTGACGATGTATTCATGATGGAAATAGCCCAAATGGGCGACCGGACCTCCGAAAGCCGTCAATCCCAGCTTCATCGATACTTGAAGGACTTCCTTGAGAGCCCGCTGTTTGTCCAGCGGAGCATTTTCTGCGTTCGTGCCCGGATTCATCCGCTTCATCACTCCGATAGATTCATTCCATTCTTGATTCGCGATCGGCATGCCGACGAATCAGCCCTTCCATTATGGCATGAACGGGCGGAGGATGGATTCTCGACTTATCCGTCAAAGATTAAGATTATGTATAGCTGCCGATCCGATAACATGCTTGACCACATGGGAAATGGGAGAGGGAGTAAGACAGGAAGCAGAGCCGGCTTCAATGAACAGAGAGTCCATCCAGCCTTCCGCTGCGGATCAGCTGCCGCATGCGCGCATGTCTGAAGACGAAAAACAAATACACGCCGATATAAGTGGGCCAAGTCAGAAGGCCGTTCCTGAAATGAAGCTCATCTTGAAAAACGGCCGTACGACCCGAAGAAGCGGCTTGAACGCTCATTGTGTGCCTCCATGTTCTGATGATCGTGCCCGACTCGTCCGTCGACAGGACCTTGTTGCGGTCATCGATGGCGAGAAACGAAATCGTATGGGTGCCGAGCGGAACGAGCTTGAACAGATACATTCTAAGCTGATATGCCCGTGTCGACCATTGTTCAGGCAGCCGGTCCCTGCCGAGAGGCTTGAAGCCCAGGAGCGGAGAGGCGACGAGCTGAAAGGCTGCAGGGGATTTCAACTGATTCCATAAAACGTCTGGTGAGATGGGAAGTTCCGATTTCATCACGATGATCATGGGTTCGATTCCTCCTGGCTTGTCCGGTTCAAGGATGAATGCCGCCGAGCAAAAAAAGCGGGCCGCTTCGGCGGCCCGCTTTTTTTGCCCATTCATTTCAAGAGCCGCTGCTCCGAGTCTACACGGCGAACCGGATCGTCGCAACCGATGCGGGAGGCAGCTTCACCGCATACCCGGACCCAACCTGTCCGATGCTGTCGAGCGGCTTCAGGACGACCTGCCCGGGATTGGCGAACGTATTGGCGGCATGGATGGAGCCGCCGGCCAGAAGCTGTCCGCTGCATTCGAACCGACCGTTCGACCCGCGCAGCTCCAGCGCAATGTCCGCCTGCTTCTCCGGATGGAGATTGTACAGGCTCACATGGATGACGCCGTCTTTGCGGGAAGCCGTTGCGCCGATCTGCGGCATCGCTGCTTGATTGGAGCCCGCCTCATACGATCCGAACTGCCCGTGCAAGGCGAGCGCTTCGGCATCCTGATGCACGGCATACAGCTGGAAGGCATGATATGTCGGCGTCAGCAGCATGCGCTCGCCCTCGGTCAGAACGACGGCCTGCAGCACATTGACCATCTGGGCGATATTGGCCATCTGGACCCGATCGCAATGCTTGTGGAAGAGGTGGAAATGAATGGCGGCGACGAGAGCGTCCCTCATCGTATTCTGCTGGAAGAGAAAGCCGGGATTGCTTCCCGGCTCCGCATCGAACCAGCCGCCCCATTCATCGACGATCAGCCCGACCCGCCTTTGCGGATCGTATCGGTCCATTACCGTGCTGTGGCGGGTCAGCAGCTCATCCATATGGAATGCCCTGCCGAGAGTACGGGCGTATTCATCGGCGCCGAACTCCGTCGCCGAGCCTTTCTCCTGCCACGTTCCCGGAACGGTGTAGTAATGCAGGCTGAGGCCGTCCATTTGACCGGCGGCTTTCTGCATGAGCACCTCGGTCCAGCGGTAGTCGTCGGAATTCGCTCCGCCGGCTATTTTGTACAGCTTGTTGTCCCCGTATTGGCGGCAGTACGTCTGATATCGGCGGTACAGGTCGGCATAATGCTCCGGCAGCATATTGCCGCCGCAGCCCCAATTCTCGTTGCCGACGCCGAAGTAGGCGAGCTTCCATGGCTTGTCCCGGCCGTTCTGCCTGCGCAGATCGGCCAGGGGGGACTCGCCGTCGAACGTCATGTACTCCAGCCACTCCGACATTTCCTGCACCGTGCCGCTGCCGACATTGCCGCATATATAAGGCTCAGCTCCGATCAGCTCGCAGAGGCGGAAAAACTCGTGCGTACCGAAATGATTGTTCTCGACGACGCCGCCCCAGTGGGTGTTGATCATCCGCTTGCGCGACTCGCGGGGGCCGATGCCGTCCCGCCAATGGTATTCGTCGGCGAAGCAGCCTCCGGGCCATCTCAGCACCGGAATATGGAGCTTGCGCAGCGCTTCCAGAACATCGTTGCGGATTCCGTCCGTATTCGGGATGGGGGAGTCTTCTCCGACCCACAGGCCTTCGTAGATGCAGCGGCCGAGATGCTCGGCGAAATGTCCGTAAAGATTGCGGTTGATCGTGCCCGTTGTCCAATCGGTATGTACGACGGCTTTCAACATGCGGATTCTCCTCTCAAATTTGAGCGTGCTCTCCTGCTTGGACGGCCATTTCCCAGCTTGCGCGCTTGTCGGCCGAAGGGTGCGGGCAATGGCTGGGCTTGAGCCTGGCGCGGATGGCAACGAGGCAGCCGCAGTGCATGCAAGTCGTTCCGTAGGACAGGCTCTCGCATGAGGCGCAAGCCGACAGCCGCTGTTCATACAGCTGCTCGGACACGCTGTCTTCGGGACGGATCTTGGCCAAGATCCTCGCCAGATGCGATTCCGGAACGGCGACACTCTCGCGGCAGCCTTTGCAGGAATTACCGCTGCCAGCTGCCCTATCGGCCTTTAGATCGACGCTTAGGTCCCGGGCGCGCATGCTCTCAGACAAGCTTGCCGCCTCCTTTCTGTATGCGCTTTCTCAGTCGTTCTGGTATGATTATACCGGTCCCGAGCGCCATCGATCCATCCATTATGATCTTCAAAAAACTGACCTATCGTGCTGAGAGAGGAGAGTGCCAGCCTTGTTCCATCTGGTCAGCTGCGGATACCATTATGTTCATCCAGGCGGACTCGCCATCGAACGCCCACGCGGAGCGGGCAATTTCGCATTCGTCTTCTTCCGCAGCAAGTCGGAAATCATCGTAGAAGGAGTCCGCACGGTCGTCCCGTCCGGCACCCATATTCTGTTCCATCCCGCAGCCTCCCATCGCTATGCCGGAATCGAGCCGCCTTTCGTCAACGATTGGCTCCACTGCGAGGGCGAGGGGATGGAGGAATGGCTTCGGGACATCCAGTACCCGGTCAACGAGCCCGTAAAGGCGATCGATCCCCATCTCATTTCCAGAGGCATCATTGAGCTCCAGAGAATCAGCAGCCATGGAGGACAGCTCGCAGCCTCCATACTGGATCTTGAACTCCGGAGCCTGTTCATGAAGATCTGCAGTTCAAAGGGAGCATGGACGCTTCCCGAAGGGCAGAACCATTCCTACGGCGCTTTTGTCGATTTGAGGAGCGAGCTCCATAACTCGCCTCAGACGCGAGTCTCCGTCGAAGAGCTCGCAGCGCGCGTCAATATGAGCAAATCGTACTTCCAGCATGTGTACAAGCAGTTTTTCGGGGTGTCGGTCATGGCCGACATCATCAGAGGGAGACTGGAGTACGCCCAATATCTGCTCGTGAACAGCAGCCTGCCTGTAGCGGAGATATCGGGAATATGCGGATACGACAACGACACCCACTTCATGCGCCAGTTCAAGAAATTCATCGGCGTCACACCGCGGGGATACAGGGTATCCAGGCTTGAAATGAAACCGTGACCGCTGCGGCGCCGCATGACTGACTATCAGCACAACGCATGCGCCTGCCGCTCCCTCAGCGGTCGTCGATCGTCCGATGCTTCCTCCGGAATTCCCGCGGCCGAAAGCCGGTATGCTTGGCGAAGGTCCGAACGAAGAAGGGGAAGGAGCCGAAGCCCGCTTCTTCGGCGATGGAGCCGATGGGCTCGTCGGTATGGATGAGGCGCAGCTTGGCCTGCTCGATCCGATACCGGGTCAAATAGGACAACGGCGTGCAGCCGAACACGCTGCGCATGCAGCGGGAAATGTAGTTCGGGTGGAAGTGGACCGCCTCCGCGAGATCCGCATAGGAGATCGGGTCGCGGTAGTGTTGGCGAAGATAGGAGGCCGCATGCTCCGCGATCGCCAGACGAGGGTTCGCGGGCGGCTGCAAAACGGCGCCTTGAAGCAGCGTGAGCAGCATCTCCTGGAATAGGTTCTGCTGCTTCAGACGGTCGAGCGCGGAAGGCTCGTCCAGCAGCTGGTTCAGCTGGCGCAGCAGGCTGTAGACGGAATCGGGCTGGATGATGCTGCCGAACCGGGGAAGCTGAAAGGCGAACTGATGGATGCGGATGAAAGGATCGTCGGCCGTACGGGCATGCGGCTCCGCACTGTCCGCCGTCTCGCTCCAGGCTCCAAGCGTCTGCAGATGGACCCAGTAGAAATGGGTTTCGCTGCTGCACGGCTTATAGGAGCGGTGGGCGCGATCCGGCCTCAGCAGCAAGTATCGACCGGCACCGACATCGAATGTCGATTGCTCCTCGGCAACATGGAGGCAGCCCTTCGTAACGACGAGAAGGTCGAACACTCCGATGTCCCTCCGCGCGGGATGCGTGCGCCCGGGTCCGTAGGCATCTTCGCCGCTGAAGATGTAATGGGGCAGCGGAGGCGCGACAAAACGTATTTCCGGCATATAGGTGTAGCTCCTGACGGTATAATCAATTTTTAGAATAGAAGAGTCTCATCCTATTAGAACATTATGGCCGTGCTAAAGTCCAGATCGGACAAAAGCAGGTCGTGATTCGATCTTATCCGCATGACGCCGGCCGTGATATATTCCCTGGGTAATGCAACCGAAGGGGGAATCGGATATGAGCTTGAACAGATCGGCGTTTGAAACGCTGCCGCTTGGCCGCATCCTGCCGCTTGGCTGGATGAAGGATCAGCTGCTGCTGCAAGCGGATGGCCTGACAGGTCATCTGGAGGAGCATTGGGAGGATGTCGGTCCGGGCAACGGCTGGATAGGAGGCTCGGGCGAAAGCTGGGAACGGGGACCCTATTACTTGGACGGACTCGTTCCGCTCGCCTATCTGCTCCAGGACGAGCGCCTGATCGCCAAAGCCCGGCGATGGATCGAATGGTCTTTGGCCAGCCAGAGGGAGGACGGCTCCTTCGGTCCGGACCGGATCGAGTCTGTCAATCAGGATATAGATAAAAGCCAGGATTGGTGGCATTACATGATCATGATGAAGGTCATGATCCAGTACGAGGAGGCGACCGGCGACAGCCGCATCGTTCCTTTCCTCATCCGATTTTTCCGGCACATGCACAGGAACATCCAAGACCATCCGCTCAAGGACTGGGCTGTTCCGCGCGGCGCGGAGCTGATGCTGGCGCTTCATTGGACATACGGCAGGAGTCCGGAGCCTTTTCTTCTGGAGCTGTCGCAGACGGTGTCGGAACAGACGACGGACTGGACCGCCATCCTGGAACGCTTTCCGTTCTGGCGGAAGGTCGAGCACTGGGATCACCGCACGCATGTCGTCAACGTAGCGATGGGAATCAAGACGCCTGGCCTGCTCTACGAGCTGACGGGCGACGAGAAGCTCCGTTCGGCCGTCCACTGCGGCATCGACAGCCTGATGGCCTATCACGGGCAAGCCCATGGGATGTTCTCGGGAGATGAGTGGCTGTCCGGGACGCATCCTTCCCAAGGCGTTGAATTATGCGCCGTCGTCGAATATATGTTCACCTTGGAGCAGCTGGTCCGCATTTTCGGAGACGGACGATTCGGAGACATCCTGGAGAAGGTCGCCTTCAACGCGCTTCCTGCGGCGGTATCGGCCGATTGGACCTCCCATCAATATGACCAGCAGGTCAACCAGATCATGTGCAGCGTAGCCAAGCGGAGCTGGAGCAACGGCGACGAGGCCAATCTGTTCGGCCTTGAGCCGAACTTCGGCTGCTGTACGGCCAATATGCATCAAGGCTGGCCCAAGCTGGCTTCGCATGCCTGGATGTCCGACCGCCGCGGCGGGCTTGCCGCCGTCTCTTACATTCCTTGCATCGTAAAAGCCGCTGTCGGGAGCGGCAGCGAAGCCGAGCTGACCGTCAGCGGCGGTTATCCGTTCCGGGAGAACGTCTCCATCGGATTGAAGCTCGCCGGACCGGAGAAGTTTGCCCTTCATCTGCGCATCCCGGCTTGGTGCAAGGAACCGGCGCTGTCCATCAACGGCAAGCACTTGCGGCTGCAAGCTGCAAAAGGCTTTGCGATTGTGGAGCGGGAGTGGAAGGACGGCGATGCCATCGAGCTGAGTCTGCCGATGCAGGTCGAGCTGGCCTCGCGCAATATGGATGCGCTCAGCGTCGGACGCGGTCCTCTTGTGTATGCGCTTCCGATCGGCGAGAACTGGCTGCCGCATATCTCCAGGGAGAAGTTCGGCGATTGGGAGATCTTTCCGACGACGGCATGGCGGTACGGGCTTATCGAGGATGCCGGCTTTGAATTCGCGAGCGACGAGATTCCTTCCCAGCCCTTCCTGGCAGCGCATTCGCCCGTGAAGCTGAAGACGAAGGGCAAGCTCGTGCGCAATTGGCCAATGGCCGGAAACAATGCGGACGCTCCGCCTCTGAATCCCGTGACAGAAGGGCAGGAGGAGCAAGAGCTCGTTCTCGTTCCTTACGGCGGCGCGAAGCTTCGGATCGGAGAGTTTCCGAGAATTCAATCCCGCTAGCAGAGGAGAGAAAGGCGGAACGGGAACAACGGCTCGGCCGAAGGCTTCTTATGTCCCGAGCCTCCGGCCGAGCCGGCAACGCTCCGAACGACAGCCTCGTCGCATTCCGACGGGCTGTCTCTTCGCATTTGTGGCTAGCGGCCGCGTCGCATTCCGACTGGCGTCAGCCTTGCTCGCCATCGGCGGCGACTGCCGCTTGCGGTCCCTGATGCAGCTTGCGGACAAGCCGGGGGAGCGAGGCCAGATAAAATCCGCTGACCGCAACCGTGCAGATGGCAACGGAATAATGGAGCCAGGTGACCGAGATCCAGGCCGGGAATGCAAGAGCGATGCAGCCGAGAGCCAGTGAATGTCCCAGCATCATGACAGGCTCGATCAGGGCATTGACCCGGCCCATTCTATCCGGAGGGACGAGCTCCGGCATCCAGCTCCCGAGCGCGATGTTGATCGGGGCGATGGCGATTCCGGCAAAAAAGATGAGGACGAAATAGACATCGATCCGATCCGCCAAGCCCAGGCCGGCGATAAGCAGGCTGGAGAGGAAGAGGCCGCCGATCAGGATCGGAGCTCTCGTCAGCCGCCGTATCATCCATGGGCCGAGCACGCTGCCGATGAGGAAGCCTACTCCGAGGAATACCGTGATCAGCGATGAGTGGACGACGTATTGATCGGGGCTCAGCTTGTATTTCATGGCGAAGATGGGGAGCACGGCGAACACGCCGTTGACCAGGCCGAAAAACAGGAATCCGCTGATCAGGACCAATAACAGCCGATTGCCCATCAGGTATCGGAGGCCATGCCAAAAATCCTTGAGAAGCAGGGAGAAGCGGAGATCTTGGAGGCGGCCCGTTCCGTTCGGAGTGCGGGCATGGCCAGGGAAATCCCCCCGCGAAATCAGCAGGCCCGAGACCATGAAGCTGACGGCGTCCACGATGATGGCGCCTTCAATTCCGATGAAATGATAGGCGGCCGCGCCGAGGCTCATGCCGAAAAGCATGAACATGCCCATCACCATCTGATTGAGGCCCGAAGCCTGCACATAAGCGTCCTGAGGGATGCTGCCTTGAAGCAGCCCCATTTCGGCGGGACCGAAAAATTTGGAGATCGCGCTGCGGAGGAACAGAACCAGGAAGCAGGCGAACAGCAGGTCGAAATGGACGAACAGAAGCAGCAGCGCGGTAAGGCCCGCCCGTATCCAGTCGCTGTACGCCGCGATGATCTTGCGGTCGAATCGATCCGCAATGACGCCGACGATCCAGAATACCGCCAGTGTCGGGAGGGAGTACATGAGCTCGGCCGTCGTCGCCAGCGAAGGCTTTTCGCTGTACCGGTCGACCAGATAGAAGGCGAATGCCATATTGCCGACTACGCTGCCCAGCTGCGATGCGAAGGCCGCGAAGAACAGCTTGTTGAACGTCGAATTGCGAAACAGCGTCTTCATAGCGTTTCCTCCCTGGAGTTGGCTTGACCGGCGTGCCCCGGCCGAAGCATGCTGCTCAAATAAGTCAAAAGCGCCTGCAGCTGCATCCGGGTATTCGCCTTATCCATTCCCACGGTAAAAGAATGGGTGACGATTCCCTCTTGGAAAGAGGCGGCGATTCGGGAAATGTCCGTGACTTCCATGACGGGAATGAACTCTCCCCGGTCGACGCCTTTCTGCAGCAGGGCCGCAAATTGCGCGATGCCGCGGTCATAGCGGCTGCGAAGCAGGATTCGTCGCGTCTCGTCGCGCCAGCCGATCAGGAAATATTCATAGAAGGCGGGCATGAGCGACGAGTCGGTCAAATCCTGCAGCTGCCGGGAGTAAAGCTTGGTTACGACCTCCCAGATGGATGAGGACGATTCCTCCAGCGAATCGAGATACGGGCCGTAATCCGCATCCTGATGATCGAGCAAGGCTTCGAAAATCTCTTCCTTGGTTTGATAGTACAAGTAGATCCAGCCCCGGCTCATGCCCGTCTCCTCGATGATATCCTTGAGAGTTGCCGAGGCGTAGCCCTTATCCGCAAATACCCGCTTGGCCGCATCCAATATTTGCAGGCTCCTCTGTTCTTTTCGGCTCGTCGACAGCTTGGGCGACATTCCAACGACTCCTTTCCTGATTCCCCGACAAAATGAATCCTGTGTCATTTTCAGATTATATCGACCGCCCTTGTTTTTTTCAACCCGAAATTACGTCACCACCTAAAATATATAGATATTGATGAATATGGAATTATTTTGCTATACTGTGTTCAGTTCTTCCGCCTACACACCCCTACATCCGCAAGACAACGACTCTTCTGCCGTCTTTGTCCGCTTCTCTCAGCTGCAGTCATGCCCGATTGCTTCCGCATTCGTTCCGTCCCATACTCACTCATGGAGGGAAGGCAAAGATGAAAACGGCGCTGTTGTTTCCAGGTCAAGGTTCACAATATGCAGGCATGGGAAAAGCTCTTTACGACCGTTACGACACCGCCCGAAGAACCTTCGAGGAAGCTTCCGACACGATCGGCTACAGCGTTTCGAAGCTCTGCTTCGATGGAACCAAGGAAGACTTGACCCGCACAGACCGCGCCCAGCCCTGCATCCTCACCGTCAGCATGGCAGCCTTCCGGGTGCTGAACGAGCATATGGAGCTCGAGCCTTTCTACTATGCCGGCCATAGCCTTGGAGAGTTCTCGGCGCTCGCCGCCTCCGGAGCGCTCGGCTTCGCCGATGCCGTACGGCTGGTGACAGCCAGAGGGCGGCTCATGCACGAGTCGCAGCTGCAGGGGGAGGGAGGAATGATTGCTGTCCATGGACTTGAAGTTCCTATGCTTGAGGAAGAATGCGCTCGCCCGGAATACCGCGGCGCAGCGGTCGTTTCCAATCTGAATCTCGCCGGGCAGACCGTCATCTCGGGCAGGCGCGCCTCCCTTGCGGGCTTGAAGGAAAGGCTCGCTTCGCATGGAGCTGACATCGTCGAGCTCCAGGTCGGGGCTGCCTTCCACAGTCCTCTGATGAAGGAAGCGTCCATCCGTTTCAAAGACGAGCTGTCCCGTGTTTCCTTCGGGCCCATGCGCGGCTCGGTTCTTTCCAACGTAACGGCGCGCCCCTATCCCGACTCCGGAAGCATACCGGCCTTGCTGGCGGAGCAGATGGTTTCGGTCGTGGATTGGCGCGGCTGCATGCAATATCTCTTTGCCAGAGAGACGCGTCGCATGATAGAAGCAGGTCCGGGAGCGACACTGGGCAACATGCTGCGCCGGGATCCATCCACCTCCTGCCTCCTGGCATCAACCGACCGCGAAGCCGACTGGAGAAGCCTCGTCGGAGACGGGAAGCGGCCGCCGCGAGAGGCCGATATCGGCAGGATGCTGAAAGAAGCCTTGTGCGCAAGGAATGACAACCACAACGATTCCGCCTCCGAATACAAGCAGCGGATTTCCGCGCCATTCGCTGAGCTGAAGCGGCTGGCGCAGCTGGAACGGGAGGGGGCCGCCCTGCCTTCGGAAGCGGAGCATATAGCCCTTCAGGCTCTGGAACAAGTGCTGGACGCCAAGATGACTCCATCCGCACAGCGACAAGAAATCATGAACCGCCTAGTCCAAGAAGGAGGGATCCGGCTGCATGTACAATACGCTTAATGAAGCGTTGAGAAGAACATCCGAAGCCGAAGGGAGGGGAATTACATTCATATCCGGAGAGTCCGAGAGCGAGTTCATGGATTATGCGGCCTTGCGTGAAGCGGCTCTGGGCGCGCTCCATCGGCTTAGGGAGCATGGAGTCGAAGCCGGGGCTGAAGTCATCCTTCAGATCGACAGCAACCGCGACCTGCTCATCGTTTTTTGGGCCTGCCTTCTCGGAGGCCATATTCCGGTGCCGCTGTCGGTGGCGGGCAACGAGGAGCATGAGGCCAAGCTGGCGAGAATCGCATGCCAGCTGGATAATCCATACATGGTATCGGATTCAGTCCATGGCGGCGATCCCGGCTGGACAACAAGGTTTGAACATGCGCCTCGGCGCCGCTTGACCGCCGCGGCCCTAATGGACCGGTCCGTCCTCGCGACCGAGAACGAAACGGTAGGCCCCGACGATATCGCGTTCATCCAGTTCTCCTCCGGCACGACCGGCGATCCCAAGGGAGTGGTGCTCACCCACCGGAACCTGTTGGCGAATGTCTGCAACCTGAAGGACCGCTTCGGAACCGGCGATCGGGATTCCTTTCTCAGCTGGATGCCGCTGACGCATGATCTGGGCATGATCATGTTCCATCTGCTGCCGCTCGTCTGCGGTGCGGTCCAGTCCTTTCTTCCGACCTGGCTGTTCATCCGGCGGCCGATCTTGTGGATGAACAAGGCGGACCAGCTTGGAGCCACGATGCTGGCGTCGCCGAATTTCGGCCTCAAATATTTCCTGACCGCTTATCATAAGGCGGCTGCGCAAAAGGAAATCTCCTGGGATCTGAGCCGCATCCGAGCTGTGGTCAATGGCGCAGAGCCGATCGATGTCGAGGTATGCGGGCAGTTCCTCTCCGAGCTGGGTCCGTTCGGGCTCGACCGGAAGGCGATGAAGATGGGCTATGGAATGGCGGAAGCCTGTGTCGGCGTCTGCATACAGGAAGAGGACGAGGCGTTCACCACCTTCTACGTCCGGAGGGACAGCTTGAAGGTTGGCGATGCTGCCGTATTCATGCCTGCCGACGATCCGGAGGGATTGGCGCTGGCCGGTACGGGCACTCCTCTCGACGATTGCCGGGTCCGGATCTGCGACGACCTCGATCAACCGCTGCCGGAAGGTACGGTGGGGCATATCCAGATCGCCGGAAAAAATGTGACCCGCGGATATTACAACCGTCCCAAGGCGACCGAGCAGCTGTTCACGCCGGACGGCTGGGCGCGCACGGGTGATCTTGGATTTCAGATGGACCGCCGGCTGGCGGTTACGGGAAGAGCCAAGGACATCATTTTCATCAACGGAGCCAACTACTTCCCTCATGATATCGAGCGGCTGGCGGAAGAATGCTCGCAGCTGAAGATCAAACGGATGGTCGCATGCGGAATCTACAACAAAAACACGGGAACGGAAGAGGCGGCCTTGTTCATCCTGTACCGGGACAAGCTGGAGCAGTTCCTGCCCGAATCGGAGCGGATCCGCCGATATCTGAGCCGAGTCCTTGGGCTGCAGCTTTCCATCATCCTTCCCGTCTCCAAAATCTACAAGACGACGAGCGGCAAGCTCCAGCGGTACAAATACGCCGCTAGGTATAAGGAAGGCGCCTATGAACAAATCGAAGCTGAGCTCGCCAAGCTGATGCTTGCATCGGCCGCTCTACCCGGCCATGAACGGACCGGACCGGCGGGAGAAATCGAGCAGTCAGTCAGCCGGATATGGAGAGAGCTCCTGGGCAGGGATTCTATCGGCCTCCAGGACAGCTTTTTTGAAATCGGGGGCTCTTCCATGCTTTTGGCGCAGATGTACGAGCGGATCGAAGAGCTGTACCCTGGCGCGATCCTCATGACCGATATATTCGGAGCTCCATCGATTGAGCGGCTATCCGCGCTGATCGCAGGCTCAGCCCTCAGCGGCCGAGCCCACATCCGTCCAGATGCGGTGAAGCTTGCGCCCGGATTTTTCGCACCGGAATCGAGCGGGGCGGAAAACCGCTACCGGATGCTGCTGGACGGCGAGCGGCGCGGCAGGCTGCGCGCTTTCTGCCAACGCCTCGGCATCGGGGAAGAATCGGCCTATCTGGCCATGATGGCCTATTCTCTCTATGAACGCTCCGAGGAATCCTCCGTGACGGTGCATACGATGATGGACGGGCCAGGCTGGATCGTTCCCTTCACCGCCGATATCGGAGGCATGGACAGCATCGAGCAGCTGCTCCTTCTGGCTGCCGTAAGAAAGAAGCCTGGCGAAGCGCTCGTATACCATCTTTCCGATCTGGCGAAAGCAGGATTTGCTCCCGAAGCGGGACAAGCCCTATGCTTTCTCGGGATCAAGCGATGGGGGCTGCAGTGTGCAGATGTGCCGGATCCATTCGACATCAAGCTCGAATGGGAGGACACAGCGGGAGGAACGGTAGTGGAGTTCAGCTACCAGGCTTCCAGGATGAGCGGAATCCGGATGCGCGAGCTGTTCGGCTCGTTCGTCGACTCGCTGGAATCCTTGCTGTCTCCGGATCGAATGCCTGCCGAACCGGCTGCGCCATGAGCTTGGAAGGGAGAGAGCCTGCAGTGAAGAAAAATCTGCTGTCGCGCCCGGTGAGCGAAGGAAGCTTTTCCCCGGCCATCGAGGAATTGTCGGGCAAGGATATCGCCATCATCGGAATGGCTGTGAAGGTGCCGGGAGCGGACGCCCTGGATTCGTTCTGGAGCAATCTGTGCCGGGGCGAAGACTGGATCCGGGAGGCGCCTGAGGCGCGAGCGGGGCAATCGCCTGCGGAGGGCGGCCGGCCGGCTCCGGCAAGGGGCGGGTATTTGACGGAGATCGACGCCTTCGATTCGACCTTCTTCCGCATCCCGCCCAAGGAAGCGGACTTGATGGATCCGTATCAGAGAATTTTCCTGGAAACCGCCTGGAGCGCCATTGAAGATGCCGGGTACGGGGGAGAGCGCCTGAAAGGAAGCCGGACCGGCGTGTATGTCGGATCCGGTCACGAGCATGAGTACAAGCAGCTGATTGCCGCCGCCGATCCGAGGCTTGTCTCCGCGGCGGCAGCCGGGAATCTGCCGCCCATCATCGCGAGCCGGATATCCTACCTGCTGGATTTGAAAGGCCCGAGCATGGTCGTGGATACAGCCTGCTCCTCTTCTCTCGTTGCGGTTCATCTTGCCTGCCAGGCTTTGGCTTCGCGGGAATGCGACACGGCCATTGCCGGAGGCATCCAGCTGATGGTGGATCTGTCCAGCCCTCAGCCCAAGATCGGCATCGAATCGGCTTCCTCGACGGTGAGGGCATTTGACGACGAGGCGGACGGCACGGTCAGGGGAGAAGGGTCGGGCGCGATCCTGCTGAAGCCGCTGTCCAGGGCGATCGCCGACAAGGATCCGATCTATGCGGTCATCAAAAGCAGCGTCTCCAATCAGGACGGAAAATCCATCGGTATCACGACGCCCAATCTGACCGCGCAAGAACGCCTGATCATCAGCGCCTGGGAAAAGGCCGGCATCGATCCGTTGTCGGTCTCCTACATAGAGACGCATGGCACGGGAACGCCGATCGGCGATCCGATCGAGATCCATGCCATACAAAACGCTTTCCGGACTTACAGCGACAGGCAGCAGTTCTGCGCGATCGGCTCCATCAAGCCGAACATCGGACATCTGTATCATGCGGCGGGCATCGTCGGCCTGATCAAGTCTGCCCTTGCCTTGAGCCGCGAGCAGCTCCCGCCGTCTATCCACTTCAGCCAGCCAAGCTCAAAAATCGATTTCCAGCATTCTCCTGTCTATGTCAACGCTTCTCTCGCCGCTTGGAAGAGGAGCGGGCGCCCTCGCAGATGCGGTGTCAGCTCGTTCGGCATGAGCGGAACGAATGCCCATGTGCTGCTGGAGGAGGCGCCTGTTCTGGCGGCACTGTCTCCGCAGCCGGACGGCGGCGATGAGCCGGCTGTTCTCACCTTGTCGGCCCGGTCGCTTCCTTCCCTGCGTTCCTTGATCAAGAAGTACTTCCTTTTCCTCCTTGCAGCCGACCCGGCCGCTTTCCGGGACATCTGCTACACATCCAATATCGGCAGAGGCCATTACGGGCAAAGATTGGCGATAGCGGCCCATAACATGCAGGAACTGATGGACAAGCTGCATCCGCTCCTTCATGAACCCTTCTCCAGTCCGATTGCCGATCCGGAGGAAGGCGTCTGGTTTGGAGGCTTTAGACCGGATGGCGGTGCCGAATGGGAGCTGTCCGGCGAAGCCGTCATTTCCTTGGCGTCCGGCAGCAGCTGGAAGCAGGCCGCCCGCAGCTATGCTGGAGGCAAGGACATCGATTGGATTGAACTCCATACGGGAAGCAACCGCCGGGTCGTCGCGGTTCCGACTTATGCTTTTGACAGGCATAAGCATTGGTTCGCCGCCTCTTCGGCGCCCGGAACCGACAGCAAAGCCGTTGGAAAAGAACAGGGGGAGGCCGTGAAAGCCATGACAGCTGCAGGGAAAGCCAAGACAGATGAGGGAAAGGCTCTTACGGAACGCAGCCAGGCGCATGCGGAGGCCGTTCGGAAAATCATCACCGACGTGTCCGGATACGGCCAAGGCGAAATCGGAACGCATGCCAGCTTCATGGAGCTCGGTCTGGACTCCATCCTGCTTGTCAATGCGAGGCATGCGATCAAGGATCAATTCGGGATCGACATTCCGATGCGTCTCTTCTTTGAAGAGCTGTCGACGGCGGCCGAAGTCGGGAAGTACATTGCCGGCCTGTCATCGGAGCCGTCCGGCAAGCCGGATTTCATGCAGGCAAGCGAGGCCCGCCTCGAAGCCGCATCAGCCCTTGCCGAGGAGCTCGCCGCAGATGGAGAGTCCGCGGAGAAGGGCGATCTCGAAGGAATGGGGGACACCGAAGCCGTCATCCACAAACAGCTGGATCTTATGGCCAGGCAGCTCCGCCTGCTGGAGCGAGGCTCCTCCTCCCGAGAGAAGCGATTTCCCCCACCGCTCACCGGCCTGCCGAGTGTGTCGAAGCAGCCTTCAATCCGCCCTGAACCCCTTGCGGTCCACCGGACAGCCGCTGCGCCGCCTCTAGCCGCCAAGGACCGTCCTTACGTTCCTTACCAGCCGATTCAAACTTCGGCGAGATCGGGCTTCACCCCGTCTCAGCAGCAATTCATAGAATCCTTCATGGCCGCTTATACGGAAAAGGCAAGAAAGTCACAGCTTCATACCCAGAAGTACAGGCAGGCTGTCGCCAACAACCGGAACGTCGCCGGCTTCCGTCCTTATTGGAAGGACATGGTGTACCAGATCGTCGTGGACAAAGCGGAGTCGGCTGCCATTACGGATATCGACGGCAATGAATATATCGACCTGACCATGGGATTCGGCGTGAATCTGTTCGGCCATCGGGCTCCCTTCATTCAGAACGCGGTGAAGGATGCGCTGGACAAGGGCATGTGCATCGGTCCGATCAATGCTGTTGCCGGCCAGGTTGCCGTCCTTCTGAACGAATTGACGGGCATGGAGAGATCCGCCTTCTTCAATTCCGGCACGGAGGCGATCATGGTCGCCTTGCGTCTGGCGCGCGCTGCGACCGGCCGCTCCAAAATCGTGCTGTTTTCCGGTTCCTACCACGGCACCTTCGACGGCGTGCTCGCGATGGGCGGCGGAGCGGAAGGAGCGGGAGCTCCGATCGCGCCAGGCATACCGGGAGGCATGATCGATGACGTCATCGTGCTGAACTATGCCCATGATGATACAATTCGTATCATTGAGAGGCATGGGGATCAATTGGCGGCGGTGCTGGTGGAGCCCGTGCAGAGCCGAAGGCCGGACGTGCAGCCCGCCGAGTTCCTGAAAAAGCTCCGCGCCGTCACGTCGGAGCGAGGCATCGCCCTCATCTTCGACGAGGTGATCACCGGCTTCCGGATCCATCCGGGCGGTGCCCAAGCCTGGTTCGGTGTGCAAGCCGACATGGCGGTATACGGCAAAGTCGTCGGCGGCGGACTCCCGATCGGCATTGTCGCGGGAAGACCGGAGTACCTGGACGGCATCGACGGGGGCATGTGGTCGTTCGGAGACGGCTCGTTCCCTCCGAACGAGGAGCGGAGAACGTTCGTGGCCGGCACGTTCTGCCAGCATCCGCTGGCGATGAATGCCGCTCTGGCCGTACTGAGACGTCTGAAGGAGGAGGGACCCTCCCTGCAGGAGGAGCTGAACCGGAAAACGGGCCTGTTGGCCGACGGGCTGAACGCTTATTTCGAGAGGGAACAGCTTCCCCTGCAGATCGTCCGCTTCGGCTCCTTGTTTCGTTTTGTCCAGAAATCGGATTTGGAGCTGCTCTATTATCTGCTGATCGACAAAGGCGTCTATGTGTGGGAAGGCCGGAACTGCTTCCTGTCGACCGAGCATACGCATGAGGATATCGGGAACATCATCTCCGCCGTAAAGTCCAGCATCGCGGACTTGCGGAACGCCGGTTTCCTCCCGCCATCGCCATCGCCATCGCCGGAGCCGGAACCGGAGCGTTTCAAGGATAAAAGCCTGGAACCGGATCCCGCCGAATGCAGAGGCATGCCGCTGACGGAGGAGCAGCAGCAGCTCTGGTTCGCCTCCCGGATGAGCCCGGAGCTGTCTGCGGCCTATACGGAATCTGCGGTCTTGAGGCTGAAAGGAACGGTGGATCCGGCACGCCTGCAAGCGGCCGTGCATGCGGTCGTCAGGAGACATCCCATGCTGCGGACACGGTTTGCCGAGGATGGAAGCGCCCAATTCACGGAAACGGCTGAAACCGCTCTCCCGCATTTTGCGATCCATGGAGCGGAGGCGGACGGCGACGCCAATACGCCTCTTCCGCTGCCGGAGCTGGAGAGGGACTTTGATCTGACCCATGACTTCCTGATCCGGTTCGGATTCATCCATGCCGGCAATCAGGAGCATCTGTTCATCGTCAAAGCCCACCATATCGCAGCGGACGGCTGGTCGCTCATCCGGATCCTGGAGGAAATCGCAGGGTATTACACCGAGGAGGAGCGCTGCCCGGCGCCGGAAGCCGTTCCGTTTGCCGCGTATGCCGAGTGGCAGCGGCAGCTTGCATCCGACGAGCTCGAACGGGCTCGCGCATACTGGAAATCGAGGCTCTCGAACCCGATCCCGGATCTGGTTTTCCCGGTGTCGAATGGACTCGGAACCGAAAGCGCATCCTCGGGCGGCATGCTTCGCAGTGTGATCGGCGCCAAGCTGACCGAGGAGCTGAAAGCAAGCGGCAGGCGCAGCGGCACGTCGCTGTTCATGACCATGCTCGCCGCTTACAATGTGCTGCTGTACAGGTTATCCGGCCTGCAGCGAATCACGGTCGGAATTCCCGTCTCCGGACAGCTTCAGATGGGAGCCTCGAATCTGGTCGGCCAATGCGTCAACATGCTGCCTCTTAC
Source organism: Paenibacillus sp. RUD330 (assembly GCF_002243345.2). Lineage (NCBI taxonomy): Bacteria > Bacillati > Bacillota > Bacilli > Caryophanales > Paenibacillaceae > Paenibacillus > Paenibacillus sp. RUD330. The sequence continues at coordinate 2,756,419 of NZ_CP022655.2, read as the reverse complement.
AAGCTGCCTTCCCACAGACGCTCATCGATTCGCAGCCTACAGGAAGCAATTGAAGCAGGAGCTTCTGGAGCTGCTCGAGCATCAGCGCGCCTCCTACGCCATCGTTGTCAAAGAGCTGGCAATGCAGGACGCCGCCCTCGTCCCGCCGGTTCTCCGAACGGCCTTCAATTTCGACAAGCCTTCCTCATTCCGGTTCGGCGAGGCGGAAGCGCAGCTCGAGCCTGCGGCTGTGGCAGCCGTCAAATACCCGCTCAGCCTGAACGTTCTTGACCTCGGAGGCGAGCTTGTCCTTGAGTTCGATTACGACAGCCGAATGATCGACGGGCGGGACGCCGATGCGTGGATGAAGGAGTACAGCCGGCTGCTGGCGGCGATCGCGGGCGACCGGGAGGATGATCTTCCGCTGCATGGCTTCGAGACTGCATTCGGAATGCTGGAGCACGGAAGCCATGGACCGGATGGTGTCGGGTCCGGAGACGGCTTCGTTGCGGATGAGCGCGGCTTCCCTTGCCTGCAGGGCGTTCCGGGACGCTTGCATTGGAGGCCGGAGGGAGAAAGGGATGTCCGGCCGACCGGGCTCGCGGCCGTGCTGAAGCCCGATGGGCGCATCGGCATTTTGGGGAGCATGGATAGGCTCGTGCATGCAAAGGGTTATGCTGTGCATCTGGACCAGCTGGAGGCTTTGCTCAACCGGAATCTGGATGAGGCACCTGCGGCTCTCGCATGGAGAGCCGATGCCGACGGCTCCCCAAGACTTGTGGCCTATGCAGGGACGCAGGCCGATGGCTGCGGCGGACGGAGACGCAGACAGGCTGCGGCATTGCTGCCGGAAGCGCTTATGCCGGATAGATGGCTGAGCGATCGAGGAGAATCGCCCCTCGCAGAGGAAGGAGCGGAAGCTGCCGCTTTGGCCGCCGATCCTGCCTTGCCGGCTGTTCGGACCGCAGCTCCGGAGACCGCCTTGCAAGCGCTCATCCTCGGCTTGTGGCAGGATGTGCTGAAGCGCAAGGATATCGGGATACACGATCCTTTTGTCCAGGCGGGAGGGAATTCGCTGGCCGCGACGATCATCGCCGCGAGACTGCAGGAAAAACGGGGCGCAAGGATGACCCTGAGCATGCTGTTCCGCTACCCGACAATCGCACAGTTGGCCGAAGCGCTGGATGATGCGCCGCTGTCCAAGGCCGGCGGCATTCCGCCTGCCGAAGCAGCGCCCTATTACCCGCTCTCTGCGCCGCAGCGCTCCATCTTCGCGGCGGAACGGTCGGGAGAAGCGGGAACCGCATACAACGTCGCCGGCTTGATCCGGGTAGAAGGAGAACTGGAGCTCGAGAGGATGGCCCTGGCCCTCCGTGAGCTGGCCGGCCGGCATGAATGCCTGAGGACGACCTTCCATCTCGAGGATGACGAGCCGGTGCAACGGGTCCATGTCTCTACCGCTGTCGATATAGCTGTCCATGAACTGCCCCATTCGGGTATAGACACAGCGATAAGGACCTCGATACGGCCGTTCGATCTGGAGAATGGACCGCTGCTGAGGCTGGAAGCTTGGCGGGAAGCGGAGGGGAGGATACGGTATTTGCTCCTGGACCTTCATCATCTGATCGCGGACGGGCTGTCGGCCCGATTGATTGTAGAGGAGCTGATCTCCCTGTATGCCGGCGGCAAGCTGCCAGCGGTCAGGCTGCATGCCAAAGACTACACCCAGTGGCAGCTCGGAAGGCTCGGCTCCGGATACTTGCGGGAGGCAGAGAAGTATTGGACCCGGCTCCTGCAAGGGGAAATCCCCCGCCTGGACTGGACGACCGATTATCCGTATCCCGCCGCTCGCCGGTACGAAGGCGCCCGCTATTCCTTCGCCATGCCGCCTGGGCTGCTGAAGAGCGTCTCGGCATACGCCACGTCCAATGGCCTGACCTTGTATGCGTACCTGCTTGCCGCTTATCTTGTGCTGCTGTCCGCCTATGGACGCCAAGAAGACGTCATCGTCGGAACAAGTGTCTCCGGCAGGCAGCATCCCGATATCGAGACCGTTCCCGGCATGTTCGTCCAGACCGTTCCATTGAGGAACCGCGTTCTGCCGGAGCAGGCATTCGCCGATTTCGTCCGGCAGGTTCAAGCCGGCTCTCTGGAAGCGTTCGAGCACCAGGAGTTCCCGCTGGAACGGATGCTGCCGTCGCTGGATCTCGACCGCAGCCTCAGCCGCAACCCGCTGTTCGACGCCGTGTACGTCTATCAGCATGAAGCGCTGGAGCCGAAGGCGATGAAGGGCGGCGGTGCCGTCTTTGAAGCGGTTGAATGCAAGACCGGCACCGCCAAGTTCGATCTCACTCTGGAAGCGGTCGAGTCTGCGGGCGGGCTCCGCCTTCATCTCGACTATGCGACGGCGTTGTTCCACCCGGGATCCGTGCGGGCGATGTCCGGACATCTGCTCCAAATTCTGCAAGCCGCTGCCGGAAACCCGTTGATTCCTTTATCCGAAATCAGCCTGCTTCCTGATGCGGAACAAGAGGAGCTCCGGCACGCGTTCAATGACACCTTGGCTGAATATCCGGCGGACCGGCCTGCGTACAGGCTGTTCGAGGAGCAGGCGCTGCGGACGCCACAGGCTGTAGCCGTCTCCTGCGGCGGGCAGCATCTTACCTACGAGCAGCTCAATGCCGGCGCGAATTCCCTTGCTGCGAGGCTGAGAGGCAAGGGGGTCGGTGCGGATGCTGCCGTCGGTCTCTTAATGAAGCGTTCGCCGATGCTGATAACCGCCATGCTGGGCATATGGAAGGCCGGCGGCTGTTATGTTCCGATCGATCCGTCCTATCCAAGAGAGCGGATAGCCTATATTTTGTCCGACAGCGAGGCCAAGTGGCTGATTACGGATGGGACGGGAGAGGATGCCGAAGGTTTCGCCGGAGAGATCATCCTTGGCGTCGAAGACCCGGATGAAGGGCAGGAGAGGCCGGGCAATCCGGCGCCTGCCAGCGATGCCGGCAATCTGGCGTATATCATGTACACGTCGGGATCGACAGGCAAGCCGAAGGGAGTCATGGTCGAGCATAGGGGGCTGACCCACTATCTATGGTGGGCGGACAAGACCTATGTGCGCGGGGACGAAGTCGCTTTCCCGCTGTATTCCTCCATTTCCTTCGATCTTACGGTCACCTCCCTGTTCACCCCCCTCTTGTCCGGCAACCGGATTCTGGTCTATCCGGAGGATGCGGAGAAAGCGCTGGAGAGAATCATCGAGGAAGGCGAAGCGGGCATCCTCAAGCTGACTCCATCCCATTTGAAGCTGCTCCATCTATACGATACAAGCCGTTCAGCCTTGAAACGGTTCATCGTTGGAGGTGAGGCGCTGGAGACGGCGGCTGCCGCGGAAGTAGCGGGGCTGTTCGGAGAGGATGCCGAAATCTACAACGAGTACGGACCGACCGAAACGGTCGTCGGCTGCATGATCGAACGGTTCGACCCGCTCAACCGTCGCAGCCAGGTGCCGATCGGCAAGCCGATCGACAATATCCGGCTCTATATCGCCGATCCGCAAGGGAAGCTGCAGGCGAAGCATCTGCCGGGAGAGCTCTGCATCGCCGGAGCCGGAGTAGCCCGGGGCTATTGGAAGCGTCCCGATCTGACCGACGAGAAATTCGTTCCGGGAATGTTCGGGGAATCCGGAAGAGTGTACCGGACGGGCGACCTGGTCCGCTGGCTGCCTGAAGGCGGGATGATCTATATGGGAAGAATCGACGAGCAGGTGAAGATCAGGGGCCATCGGATCGAGACCGGGGAGATACAGAACCTGCTGCTGGACCACCCCCTCATCCGGGAAGCGGCTGTCGCCGCCAAACCGGGTCCGGGAGGCGGACTTGCCCTATGCGCCTACTACGCGCTGGAAGAAGGGACTGAACTCGCCCAGGACCGGCTGGAAGCCTATCTGGAGGAGCGTCTTCCTTCTTATATGATGCCGACAGGGTTTATCCGCCTGGATCGTATTCCTCTGTCTCCCAATGGAAAGGTCGCCTATGGCAGGCTCCCGGAAATCGAGAGCGGGCAGGGGGAGAATAGCCCCGCCCCGCAGCCTCTGACCTCCATCGAAGCGGAGCTGCTGGACGCTTGGCGTGAAATTCTCCGAGCGCCTGAATCTACGATCGACGATGACTTCATGAGGCTGGGCGGAGATTCGATCAAGGCGATCCAGCTCGCTTCGCGGATGAAAAAAAGGGGAATCCGGCTTGAGGTGGCCGACATTCTGCGGGAAAAGAATATCCGAAAAATGGCGAGGAAGGCTGTCCGATCCGAACAATCGGACTCAGATTGCACTTCGCATCCGCTGGAAGGAGAAGTCCCGCTCTCTCCGATCCAGCAGTGGTTTTTCGGCTGCCGCTTCACGGAGATGGACTACTGGAATCAAAGTGTCACTCTCCGGGCAGCTCCCCGATTCGATGAAGATAAAGTCAAGGAAACGCTTGCCCGGCTTGTCGCCCATCATGACGTTCTCCGAATGAGATTCAGCCATGAAGCGGGCACTGCCGTGCAGCGCTTCGGTACAGGATCGGCCTGGTCCTATCGTTCCGCGGACGCTGCCGGTCCGGACAAGGGAGCCCGCGAAGCGGCTGCCATGGTTCAAGATCTGCACCGCTCGATCCGCTTGGAGAACGGTCCGCTGCTGGCCGCCGGACATCTGCGGAAAGAAAATGCCGACGAGCTGGTCCTGGTCGTACACCACCTCGCCATCGACGCGGTTTCCTGGAGAATCCTGCTGGAGGATTTCCACGATATCTACTCGGACTTGGCGCAGGGAAAGGCAGCGGCGCTGCCGGTCAAAACGGACTCCTACCGGACCTACTCGGAGATGATGCGCATTTATGCCTCAGGCGATTCGGGACAGAAGGAGCTTCGATATTGGCAGGGGCAGGCGGAGCTGCCGGCATCGGAGCTGCCCAAGGACGGTCCCGCAGACAATGGCCTGCTGAGGGATGCGGCATACGCAAGCCTTCACTGGACCGAGCAAGAGACGTCATCGCTGCTGAAGGCGGCTGCATGGACCTACCGCAGCGACCCGTCTGTCCTGCTGCTCGCCGCGTTGGCCCATGCTCTGGGCAGTTGGGGGGTCGCGGACGGCGTCTGGATCAATATGGAGGGACACGGCAGGGAAGCGCTGGAGGGAAGTCCGGACTTCTCGCGGACGATGGGATGGTTCACCTCCCACTATCCCGTCTATCTCGACGCCAGAGCCGCAGCCGATCCGGTCTCCTACGCGAAGCGGCTTCTGCAGGTCATGGAGGGCATTCCGAACCGGGGCGCCGGTTATCCCGCGCTGGCCTATCTGCCGTCAGGGACAGACGCCGCCGGAAGCAGGCTTCCGGCATTCAAGACGGAGATCAGCTTCAACTACTTGGGGGAGATGGACGACGAGCCTTACCGCGACGTCTTCAGCCTGGCAGACATTCCTTTGCACGGCACGGAAAGCCCGAGCTCTCAGCGGCCGTTCTCGATTGCGTTCAACGCGATGCTTGCCGATCGCCGATTGACCGTCGAAGCGGAATACAACCGCGATCAATATAAGGAAGCAACCGTTCAAAGGCTGCTGCAGGAGCTCATGCGCGGGGTGGAGGAAATGGTCTCGGCGGACAGCCCTTCAGGCATCCCGGAGCCGCCGTCCATGCTGGACGGTTCCGTCCAGCCGGATGGCCTCGAACCCGCAGCCGAGAACGGGTTCTCGATGCCGATCAGCGGGCCTGCCGGACCAGCGCCGAACGGCTCTGCCGAGGAGCAGCAAGCGTATCCTCTGTCCCCGATGCAGGAAAGCATGCTGTTCCATCATTTGCGCTATCCGGATTCGGAAGCCTACTTCGAGCAGTGCGTCCTTCATTTCAAGGGAAGGCTGCAGCCCGATCTGGTCCGGCGCTGCTTCCAGAGCCTGTCGGACAGGCATGATATCCTTCGGACCTCCTTCGCGGTGCGCGGCCTGGATCGTCCGCTCCAGGTCGTAGCTCCATCCCGGATCGTTCCTTTCCTCTACGAGGATTGGTCGGAAATGCCGGTCCAGGAGGGCAAGGACAGGCTGAGCGCGCATCTGGCGCTGGACCGCGAGCAGCGCTTCGACCTGCAGGGAGAAATTCCGCTCCGCGTCGCTCTAGTGCGGACCGAGCAGGAAGCCTACAGCCTGATTTGGAGCTTTCATCATATCCTTCTGGACGGCTGGAGCGTGGGCATCATCATGAGGGAGCTGTTCGGCCTGTACGCCGCGCTGAGCTCGGGAAGACAGCCCCGCATGGAGCCGGCCCATCCCTTCGGCGACTATATCCGCTGGATCGAAGGCAAGGACCGGACCGTATCGGAAGCTTTTTGGAAGGCTTACTTGGCGGGCTGCAAGAGCCGGCCGCTTCTTCCCAAGAAGGAAGGGGCGGAGGCAGGGCCATATATTCACGGGCATATCAGCCGAGTCTTATCCGGGGAGCTTCGAAGCGGCCTGGCCGGCCTGTCGGCGGAGAGGGGAATCACGCTCAGCAGCCTGTTCCAGGCGGCTTGGGCAGCAGTGCTGCAGAGGCTGAACGATGTCGGGGACGTCCTGTTCGGAGCTGTCGTATCCGGCAGGAATCCGGAGGCGGCGAACAGCGATGAGACGGTCGGGCTGTTCATCAATACGGTGCCGGTCCGGGCTGCGCGGCCGAACTCCAGCATAGTGGAGCTGGCTGCGGGGCTGCAGCGAGACATGGTGGAGAAGGAGGCGCACGCCCATGTTCCGCTGTCGGTTATCCAGAGCTCCGGGAACGCCATCGACCATGTGTTGATCGTGGAAAACTATCCTCTCCAGCTGGAGCTTCCCTTCGGGCTGGAATTGGCGGGTTACGACTGGTTCGAGCATACGAATTACGATTTCAATCTCATCATCGAGCCTCATGAGAGCCTTCTGATCCGGTTTGTCTTCAATCACGCCGTCTTTCAGGAGGAAGAGCTGGAGGAGCTGCTGGAAAGCTTGATTTCCGTACTGGAACAAATCGTGGAGCAGCCCGATGCCGAGCTCGAGAAGATCGGATCGGCTCAAGAGGACGAGAGCATGCCGCTGAACGCCGGAACCGCCATTGAGTTCCATTTTTGAACCGACAGCCTAGCCTAGGGGGAAAACGATGAATACGGAACGATCATTGCCGGAGGGCGGACCCTCCATACAAGAATTGAGAAGGCAGAAAAAGCATTGGATCAAGCAGCTGCTGGACCTCCATGAAGAGGAGACGCTGCTCGCCCTGTCCGTATCCCGCTCTGCCGAGGAGCCCTTCATCCACCAGGCCGTTCTCGAGATTCCAAAGGAGCTGGACGAACGGCTGCGTGTCATGAGCGGAAATGAACCCGAGGCTCTCTTTTTGATTTTGCTGGCCGCATTCAAGGCGATGGTTCAGAAGCATGCCGGAGGGGAAACCGTGACGGTGTCCTGTCCCCGCGGCTTCCGCCCTCAAGCGGAGCCGGACGTACATCCGGCCCCTGTATCCTGGCTGCCGACCATAGACTCCAGGCCGGGCAAGCGTACTTTCCGGGAATGGCTGTATGCCGTGAAGGCTTCTTATGAAGCCGCCCTCGGCAATGGGGATTATCCGCTGGAGAAGGTCGTTCAGGATATGAAGGTCATCCACGAGCGGGATTATGCGTTCCTGAACCACATCCGGCTGACGATGAAAGAGCTTCACGGAGAAGCTTCCTCCGACGAGAGCGGGAACGTTCACGGGCTGCTCCTCCGCTTCAGCCGGGAAAGCGGCCGCCTCGAAGGGCGCCTCGCCGGATCCGGCCGGTTTTTCGCCGCCAAGGATGTGAAGAGCCTGGCCGGCCGATTCGTCCACATGCTGGGCCAATGGGCATTCCATCCCGACCGCGCCATCGGCGGGAGCGGATGGATGCCGGAGGAGGAGCGGGCGAAGATTGTCCATGACTTCGGCTCCGGGAATAGCCGTCCTTATGGCGGCAGCGTCATGGAGCTGTTCGAGGAGCAGGTCCGGCTCCATCCGGATGCGCTGGCGATTGTGACGCCCGAGCATTCCGCAAGCTATATCGAGCTCCATGGCAAAGCGGCGCGGTGGGCTCGCCGCCTCATCCGCTCCGGAACGCTGCCGGGACAGATCGTCGCCCTTTACCTGGAACGGAGCCTGGAGACGGCTGTCGCGATGCTGGCTGTAATGAAAGCAGGCGCTTGCATCCTGCCCATCGACATCCAGACGCCGGGAGACCGCATCCGCTTCATGCTGGAAGATTCCGCCGCGAACGCGGTCATCACGCATTCGCGCTATGCTGAGAATCCTTTCTTCGCTGGAATAGACAAGGTGCTTCCCTGCGAGTCGCTGGATGAAGAAAGCGAAGGGGAATTCCAACCGCATCCTGTTGACGGGCAATCGGCGGCTTATATCATCTATACTTCCGGCACGACGGGGAAACCGAAGGGCGTGGTCGTCCCGCACGGCGGCTTGGCCAATTCCATCGCCTGGAGAAAGGAAGAATACGGCCTGACGGGGGAAGACCGGGCAATGCAGCTCTTTTCCTATTCCTTCGACGGCTTCATGACCGGATTCTTCACTCCGCTCGCATCCGGAGCGGGTCTGTTCCTTCCGACCGAAATCCAGGTCAAGGATCCCATGAGGCTCAGGCAGCTGATCGACGTCCATCGGATCACGCATTTTATTTGCGTGCCATCCTTGTACCGGCTGCTTCTGGAGCAGATCGGCCCGGAGGCTTCAAGCCCTCTGCGCATCGTAACGCTCGCTGGCGAGCCGCTGCCGCCATCGCTGATCCGGGACAGCCGGATCCGCCTGCCCAGGACGGAAATCGTGAATGAATACGGGCCTACTGAAGCCAGTGTCGTCGCCGTATTCAAGCGGAATGTCGCGGAATCGGCCGAAATCGCGATCGGGCGTCCCATTGCCAATATGCAGGCCTATATTCTGGATGACTCCTTGGAGCCTGTTCCTCCGGGCATCGTTGGCGAGCTGTGCCTCTCGGGGCCGGGATTGGCCGAGGGCTATCTTCGCCAGCCGGAGCGGACAGAGGAAGCGTTCCTGCCTCATCCGTTCCTGCCAGGCCAAAGGCTTTACCGGACGGGCGATCTGGCCAAATGGACGGAGGAAGGCGAGATCCGCTGCATCGGAAGGAAGGACGCCCAGGTCAAGCTGAGAGGCTATCGCATCGAGCTTGCGGAAATCGAGCAGCGCTTGGCCGCATATCCGGGCATTAGCGCCGCGGCGGCCATCTGCGAAGAAGAAGGCGGCGTGCCGGTCCGGATCTCCGCTTACCTTCAATGCGGCATCCTCCAGGCGAAGGAAATCAGGGACTATCTGGCGGGCGAGCTGCCGTCCTATATGATTCCCTCCCGCTTCTATCGGGTCGGCCGCCTTCCGCTGTCCGACAACGGCAAGACGGACAAGAAGGCTCTTCCGGCGCTCAAGGATGCCGCCGATCTGGACGAGGAATTCATCGAGCCGCGCAATGAAACCGAGCGGTTGCTGGCCGGGATATTCTCGGAGGTGCTGAGCCTCGGGAAGGTTTCGGCCGAAGCGAGCTTCTTCGAGGTCGGCGGACATTCCCTCAAGGCGACGATGCTGATGGCGAGAATCCAGAAAGCGTTCGAGGTCGACATCAGCATCGATGAAATCTTCGAGAAGCAGACCGTGAGCGCGCTCGCCGAAGCCGTCGCCGCCAAAAGCGCGAAGGCGTTCCGAGCCGTAACGCCAGCGGAAAAAGCGCCTTCTTATCCGCTCTCCTCCGCTCAAAAACGGATGTACGCCCTCTATTGCCGGGACCCGCGTTCCGTCGCCTACAACATGTCGGAAGCCCTGCTCATCGACGGCGATCTGGACAAGGAGCGGCTGAAGCAAGCTGTCGCCAAGCTGGTGGAGCGCCATGAGATTCTGCGCACGACTTTTGCAGCGGCAGGCAGCGGGCCGGTGCAAGTGGTGCATGAGGACAGCGCGTTCGAGCTGGATTTCGTGGAAGGACGGCCGATCGATCCGATGACCGCGATGCAGAGCTTTGTTCGTCCTTTCGATCTCGAAGCCGGACCTCTTTTCCGGATCCGAATCATTCGAATGGAAGAGAGGAAGCATCTTCTGCTTGTCGATCTGCATCATATCCTCGCCGACGGCTCCTCCGTAGGCCTCTTCATCAGCGAGCTGGCGCGGCTTTACAACGGGGAAAGGCTGGCAGAGCCCGCGCTGCAGTACAAGGATTTCGCCGTATGGCAGCATCGGAACCGCGATCATGAAGATGTCCGCAGCCAGGAACGATACTGGCTGAGCCGGTTTGCGGACGGCGTTCCTTCCTTGGAGCTGCCAAGCGATTTCCCCAGACCGAAGTTCAAGAGCATGGAGGGGGCGCGCATCTCCTTCACCGTAGACGCGGAGCTTGCCGCTGCCTTGAAGCGGCTGGCAGGCGATCAGGGCGCCACCTTGTTCATGGTTCTCTTGTCGGTCTATAATCTGTTGCTGTCGAAGCTGTCGGGACAGGAGGATCTGGTCGTCGGAACCCCGGTATCGGGACGGGTGCAGGCAGCGCTGGAAGAGACGATGGGAATGTTCGTCAATGTCGTTCCGATCCGGACATCGGTGGAGCCGGATCTCGATTTCGTCCAGCTCCTTGCCCGGGTCAAAAAGAACGCTCTCGGGGCGTTCGAGAACCAGCTCTATCCCTACGACGAGCTTGCCGTCAAGCTGGATTGCGCTCGGGATCTGAGCCGCAATCCGCTCTTTGATGTCATGTTCGTCCTGCAGAACATGCAGGAGAACCGCTTTGACTTCCGCGGGCTTCATTTCACGCATGCCGCGTTCGAGCCGAGCATTTCCAAGTTCGACCTGACCCTCGCCGGCTTCGAGGGCGGAGACGGGCTGCTGTACTTCGATCTGGAATACTCGACCCATCTGTTCCGCGAGACGACGGCCCGCCGAATTGCCGAATGCTTCCTGCATCTGCTGCGGAACGCAGCGGAGCAGCCTGGATCAAGGCTGGATTCCTTGACCTTGCTGCCTGCCGATCACCTGCGCCGGCAGCTGGAGCATGCTCATGCCGATGTCCTGAAGGAGGCGCCGGCCTCGTCGCTGCCGGAGCAGTTCAGGAAGCTGGCGAGGCTCCAGCCGGACCGGACCGCAATCATGCACGGCAAGAAGCGGCTGACGTACGGAGAGCTGGATGAGTTGTCCGACCGCTGGGCTGCTTGGCTGCTTGATAACGGGGTCGGCTTCGAGGATGTTGTTGCCGTACGGCTGGAACGGTCCTTCGAGAGCATCGTCTGCTTCCTCGCCCTGCTCAAGTCCGGCGCCGCCTATCTGCCTATCGATCCTGCCTTCCCTGTCGAGCGGGCTCGGCATATGCTGGAGGACAGCCGGGCAGTGCTCCTCATCACGGATGGCGATCACGACTGGAGCGGAATCTTCCGCGGCAAGATCGCCAAGCCGGGAGAAGTTCCGCTGCCGGAGAAGGGCAAGTTCGTTCCGGCCCGCGAGCCGGACCTGAACAGCCTCGCCTATATCATCTATACATCCGGGACGACAGGCAATCCGAAGGGAGTCGCGCTGGAGCATGCCGGACTGGCCAATCTGCCGTTCGTGTTCCGGGAGAGGCTCGGCATCGGACCGGATGATGTCATCCTTCAATTCGCGCCTTGCTCCTTCGACGCCTCTGTATGGGAGTTTTCCATGGCGCTGGGGACAGGCGGCTCGCTCTGCCTGGCAAGCAAGGAAACGATCGGCGATCCGGAGCTGTTCCGGCGTTACGCCGAAGAGATGGGCATCACGGCGGCCACATTCCCGCCGTCCTACATGGAGCGCCTGCAGCCGGAGACGCTAGGCAGCCTTCGCCTTGTCGTGACGGCCGGCTCGGAACCGTCCTCCGACATGCTCCGGGAGTGGTCGCGGCATATGCGCGTCGCCAATGCCTACGGGCCGACTGAAGCCTCCGTATGCGCGGCGATGTGGGATTATGCGGAAGATTCCGCGCATGCCAAAGTTCCTATCGGCAAGCCGATACCGAACAGCCGCATCTGTATCGTGGATGCCGCGCTCAATCCTCTTCCGCCGGGAGTCGCGGGACAGCTGGGCATCGCCGGCATCGGCCTGGCCAGAGAGTATCTGAATCAGCCTGAGATTACCGCCCGGCAGTTCGTCCGCAGCTCCATTCCCGGGTTTGAACGGATGTACTTGACCGGGGACCTGGCCAAGCGGCTGGAGGACGGCAGCCTTGTCTACCTAGGCAGGATCGACAGTCAGTTGAAGATCAGAGGATGCCGGGTCGAGCCGGGCGAGATCGAATCTCGGCTGACACAGCTGGGCGGGGTGAAGAGCGCCGCCGTCCGGCTGAGGCGGCAGCCGGACGGCAGGGGCGTTCTGGCAGCCTACTATAGCGGAGATGCCGCGCCTAATCCCCGGGAGCTTAAGGCGGCGCTGTCGGGCATGCTCCCCGGCTACATGGTTCCAGCCTTGTACTTCGAGCTGGAGGAGCTGCCCTTGACGGTCAACGGCAAGGTCGATGGAAAGGCGCTCGATCTCCTGCAGCAGCCGGGCGAATCCCCTCTAGGCTCCAGGCCACCGGCTGCCGGAGCGGAAGCTCTCGTTGCCGAGGTGTTCGAGGAGGTGCTCGCCATCAAGGGAGTCGGAGCCGACGACACGTTCAATGAGCTCGGAGGAGACTCCATATCTGCGATGAAGGCTGTATTCCTGCTGAAGAAAAAAGGATTTTCCGTGGAAGTCAGGGATCTTCTCCTGCGGCAGACGCCGGCAGCGTTGAGCCGCATAAAGCACCGGGGCGCAGGGGCAGCGGCCGAAGGAGAGAAGGCTGAACAAGCGATGACGGAGCCTTCGGCAGGCTGCGGCGAGGACGCGGCGGACTTGGCGGATATCCGCCGCCGGCTTGCCGTCCAGCAGGCCGCTTATGCCGCCCAGCTGCGGGAGCGTCCGGCTGTCGCCGCGATTCCGATCTTGGCCGTGCCGTCCTTGTTCCTGACGCGATCCGAGAATGTCGGCGCCATCATTCCGATTCCCGCGAGCAGAAGTCGGAAGGACATCGAGCTCACCGTCCTCGGTGTCGTCCGCAGCCAGGAAATGCTCCGATGCTTCCTTTCCGGGGAAGGAGACGGGGCCTGGAGCCTGCATGGCCGTCCGGACCGTCTGGATCTCCCTTATGTCGCGGTGAACAGCCCTCAGGCCGACGAGCTTATTCGGAGCGCAGCGGCGGAATGCTACCATGACCGCTTCGAGTTCGATCAGCCAGGCAGCCTGCTGTACCGGCTGGCGCTGATCGAGAACGGAGTGTCCGGCGAGAAGGTCCTCGTCTATTCCTCCCACCATTCCTTGTCCGACGGACTGACCTGCAGCCTTATCGCCGAGACGATCCGCCTGCCGGAAGCATCGGCTTCGGCGGAGTACGGCCGGCAGCCGGAAACGGGCTATCGCGATTATGTCGAAATGGTGGAGGCGGGGCCTCAAGGCATCCCGCTCGAGGTGCTGGAGCGCCGATTCCAGCTGGACGAGTACCGCCATGCCCTGAACGGCCTTGAACACAGCATCAGCCTGTTGCCGGCACAAAGCTCGAGCTCCATCACGCTGGAATTCCCGCTGGACGACGAGCGTCCGGAGCAAGGCTGGCATACCGTTCTCGGACTCGTGGCTTCCTTCGGGAAGGAAGTCCTGCGCATGGACGCTCTTCCGGTCCGGCTGGTCAGCAGCGGAAGAAGATATGGAAGCCGGTCCTATTATCATCTGGCCGGCAATTTCATCGACTATATTCCTGTCCTGCTCCGCACCGAAGAGGATGAAGAGCTTCGCTTAAGCCGAATCCGCGAGCTCATCCAGACCTCGTCCATCCATAACATCCATTTTGCAGCCCTGGACCTGACTCCTGCAGGCCGGCCGATTCTGCTCAATTACTTCGGAGCCGTTCAGAAGGACCACGAGCTGGAGCCTGTTCCCTATGAATCGGATGCTTCCTACGAGCAGGCTGCTGCGGACTACGGCATCAGCTTTTATGCCAGGCATACGAAATCCGGGCTCAGGGTGGACATCGCGCTTCCCTTCGTCATCGATGCGGACAGACTCGGCAATCGATTGGCCGGCAAGCCCGATCTGGAAATCCTGTCCTAGCTGCGCACCGCTTGAACCGATGCTTTCGGATGCCGAAGCAGAGCAGCAGCGATCCGAAAGCGTCGCATTATCAGTGAAAGGCAGGGACATATGGGAAAAGTCGCCTTTTTCAGCTATCCATTTTTCGGTCATGTCAATCCGACGGCAGATCTGGTGAGAGAACTGGTGGAGCGCGGGGAGCAGGTCTATTACTACTCGACGGATCCATATCTGGACTATATCTCCATGGAAGGCGTCATATGCCGAAGCTACGGGGACTTGACCGGTCTGCTCAACGACGAGATTCCGATCCATTCCTCGGATCCGCTGGAAATCATGCGGATTCTCGTCCCGCGCAAGCTAAGGGAACATCAGCGGATGGCCCAGCTGCTCATGAGAAGGGTCATGGAGGACGAGCCCGATTACATCATTCGGGACTGCGAGGCATATTGGGGCAAAATGATCGGCTGCACGCTTGAAATTCCCGTCATCTGCTTCATCACGACGATCGCCTTAAATGAAGAGATCATGGATGGGCAGACGGACTATTTTGCCCGCCATGTGCTCGGAACTCCGCTGGAGGGGCTCTCTTCCAGGCCCGGCGGAAGCCGGTTCAGCGACTATCTGAACGAATGCACGCGGGAGCTGTCCAGGCCTTACTCCATCGAATACAAAGCCATCGACGCGTTCTCCGGAGCGGATGCGTTCAATCTCGTCTTTACTTCCCGGGAATTCCAGCCGTTCGCGGATACATTCGGATCGGATTATCTGTTTCTAGGCCCTTCCATCCGGAAGGCCGAGGAAGGGCCGGCATTGCCGAAGCCGCCGGGGAGCCCGCCGCTTGTCTATATTTCCATGGGAACCGTCTACAACGACTGCCTGCCTTTCTATCGGAAATGCATCGATGCTTTCCGGGACAGCTCCTGGCAGGTCATGATGTCCATCGGCAAGCATATCCCCGTGGAAGAGCTTGGCGATATTCCCGACCATATCAGGGTCGGTTCCCATATGCCCCAGATCCGCATCCTGCAGCAGGCGGACGTGTTCATTACCCACGGCGGGCACAACAGCGCCAGCGAAGCGCTGTATTACGAAGTGCCGATGGTCATGTTTCCCCAAGCCGCCGACCAGTTCGCCGTCTCCGGCCGCATCCAGGAGATCGGCGCCGGGCTGGCTGGCAGCAGCCGGGACAGCTCGCCGGAGGAGATCGCATCCATGGCGCGCCAGGTTCTGGATGATCCCGCTTTCCGGCATTCCTGCCGGCAAGCCGGGCAGGCCATACGGGCTTCGGGCGGTGCCGGGCTGGCGGTCGACGGCATCTTCGCCTTTCTGAACCGGGCTGCGCTTCATGAATCCATGCAAGAATGATTTTACCGAGAAGGAGCATCGGACGATGGGCAAAGCCATGATTTTCAGCCTCCCCTTTTACAGCCATGTCAAGCCGACCTTGCCTCTCGTAACGGAGCTTCTGGCAAGAGGGGAAGAGGTCGTCTATTATTCCGACGAAGCTCAAAGAGAGCTTCTTCACGGTTATGGCGTCGAATTCCGCAGTTATGGAGAGACGCAGGGGCTGTTCCTCGACAACGACCCCGGCATCTATCTGAGCAATACGAGCCTGATGCTGGAGCACCTCGTCTCCGGCGTCATCGGCAAGAGCAAGACGGTTCTGAATGCCATCCTCTCCGAGGTGCTGGCCGATCCTCCCGACTATATCCTGCGGGATTGCGACGCCTTCTGGGGGAGAACGATCGGCGAGCTGCTCGACCTTCCGGTCGCCTGTTATTCGCCTACCTTCGCAATCAGCCGCGATCTGTTCGAGAAGGATCCGATGTTCATGATCCGGAACGTATTCAAGATCAAGGACGGCGAATCCAAGCAGCCGCCATCCGTCCAAGAGCTGGACCGCGAGGCGGCGGAGATCGCCATGAGGCATCAAGTCCGGGGCTTCGGGCTGGTCGATGCCTTCAGCGGGAATGAACCGCTGACTCTCGTATTCACATCCAAGGAGTTCCAGCCGCATGCGGATGCCTTGGATGAGCGGTTCGTCTTCATGGGGCCTCCGTTTCCGGCTGAAATGACGGAATCCTGCCTTCGGCTGGAGAAACGGGAGAGGGAGGGGCAGCCTCTCATTTATATCTCTTTCGGATCAATCTATACGGATCGGCCGGAATTTTACCGAACTTGCCTGGAAGCCTTCAAGGACGCCGAGGCGAGAATCATCCTGTCCGTAGGCAAAAATGTCGACCTGTCTCTGATCGGCGAGCCTCCGGCCCATATAACCGTCCGAAGATTCGTTCCCCAGCTTGAGATTCTTCGGGAAGCGGATCTGTTCATCTCTCATGGCGGATACAACAGCGTGTGCGAAGCGCTCCTGTTCGGAGTTCCCATGATTCTCATTCCGCAGGGTGCGGATCAATTCGCCATTGCGGACAGGCTGGACGAGCTGGAGGCGGGCGTTTATATCCGGGAGCCGGAACTATCCCCCGAACGGCTGAAGGAGATCGCTTGGCGGACGTTGAACGACATCCGCATCCGGACCCGGGCAAGAGAGCTGGGGCTGACGTTCTCCGGCAGCGGAGGAGCAGCCAAGGGAGTGGACGCGCTGTTCGAATACGTCGGAAGCTTTTGAGGCTTCGGCCATGACGATCGGTAAGAAGCCATGACAGCGGCCGGCGGCCATTCCGTCAGGGGACTTCCGGGAGGGAAGTGCCCGCGCTTCGGCTTGCGAGCCGGGCATTCCGGCGGACACAACCAGGCTTAATCCCATGAAGCATCCCGCGAAGCCGGCGGGATGCTTCTCTTTCGTTCCATCCTCGGCGGACCATGGTACAATGGAAAGGACTGGCGCCTGATGAAGGTCCAACAAGGTCATGAGGAGAGGGGTTTGGCGAAATGTCGAAAATCTTGGCCCGGTC
Organism: Paenibacillus sp. RUD330; assembly: GCF_002243345.2. NCBI lineage: Bacteria > Bacillati > Bacillota > Bacilli > Caryophanales > Paenibacillaceae > Paenibacillus > Paenibacillus sp. RUD330. The sequence continues at coordinate 2,739,426 of NZ_CP022655.2, read as the reverse complement.
CGAGGTCGACGTAGAGACGACTTGGGATCTGCGCGACATTTTTGAAACGAAGGAAGCTTGGGAGCAGGAATGGAATGCCATTCGGCGCGATCTGCCTTCCGTCACGAAATACGAAGGCACGCTAGGCGAAGGCGCGGACAAGCTGCTCGCCTGCCTGGTCGCGCAGGAAGAGCTGCAGAGCCGGATCAGCCGGGTGTACGCGTATGCCCATCTGCATCAATCCGGAGACAGCATCGATCCGGACAATCAGATGAACGCCGCCAAAGCGCGCGATCTTTCCTCGCAGGCCGGCTCCGCTTTTTCCTTCATCAAATCCGAAATCATCTCGCTCCCGGACGGAACGATCGCCGCGTACATGAGCGAGCAGCCCGCTTTGCGGGATTTCGAGCGGAGCCTCGGCCTGCTGCTGCAGAGCAAGCCCCATCGGCTGAATGCGGAGACGGAAAAGGTTCTGGCCTCCTTCGGCGAAGTGCTGGGCGCGCCATACCGCATCTATGAACGCGGCAAGCTGACGGATATGACCTTCCCGGCCGCGAAGGACGGGAGCGGGAAAGAGCTGCCGGTTTCCTTTGCGCTCTATGAGAACAAATACGTGGAATCGCCGGATACGGAGCTGCGGCGCAATGCGTTCAAAGCGTTCAGCGGAACGCTGCACAAATACCGCAACACCTTCGCCGAAGCCTACGGCACCGAAGTGAAGCGGCAGGTGATCGAGTCGCGCCTGCGGGGATATGATTCCGTCACGGACATGCTCTTGTCGCCGCAGCAGGTCACGACCGAAATGTACGCCAACATCCTGGACATTCTGCAGGAAGAGCTGGCGCCGCACATGCGCAAGTACGCGGCGCTCAAGAAGCGGGTGCTCCAGCTGGACGAGATGACGTTCGCCGATCTGAAAGCTCCGCTCGATCCTGATTTCAGTCCCGGCATCACGTTCCAGGAAGCGGGGGAGCTGATCAAGGAAGCCCTGGCCGTCCTCGGTCCCGAGTACGGCGAGATCGTGTCGGAGGCGTTCCGGGACCGCTGGGTCGATTATGCGGACAACGCCGGAAAGAGAACCGGCGCGTTCTGCATGTCGATTCCCGGTGTCCACTCCTATATTCTGATCAGCTGGGCGGACAGCATGAGAGGCGCATTCACGCTCGCCCACGAGGTCGGGCATGCAGGCCATCTGATGCTGGGAAGCCGTTATCAGAGGCCGACGAACGCAAGGCCGTCGCTTTACTTCATCGAAGCGCCATCGACGATGAACGAGCTGCTGCTGGCGGACCATCTGCTGTCGCGCTCGGAGGATCCCCGCATGCGCCGCTGGGTCATATCCCAGCTGCTCGGCACTTATTTCCACAACTTCGTCACCCATCTGCTCGAAGGGGAGCTTCAGCGGCGAGTCTACGGCCTCGCCATGAAGGATGTGCCGATCACGGCCGTGAAGCTGTGCGAGCTGAAGGGAGACATCCTCACTTCGTTCTGGGGCGAGGACGTCGTCATCGATGACGATGCCAAGCTGACATGGATGCGCCAGCCGCATTATTACATGAGCCTGTATCCTTACACCTATGCGGCTGGCTTGACCGTCTCCACTGCGGCCGCGCAGCTCATCCGGGAGGAAGGCCAGCCTGCTGTCGACCGCTGGCTGGAGGTGCTCCGCGCCGGCGGCTCGATGAGTCCTCTGGAGCTGATCCGGCTGGCAGGCGTCGACATGTCGAAGCCGGATCCGATCCGTACCGCCGCGACCTACGTCGGCTCCCTGATCGAAGAGCTGGAAAGCTTGTACTGACCGGCCCTCGCCTCGCGTTGCGGGCGAACGATAGACGACAAAAAAACCAGCTTTTGCCGGATGGATCGGCTCAAGCTGGTTTTTGTCATGCATACGCCGAGCGGTACTCCGTCGGACTGAGACCTGTTTCCTTGCGGAAGCATTTGGCGAAATAGTGGGTGTCCGGGTATCCGGTCCGTTCCGCTACGTCCTTGACGCTGAGGGAGGTGGAGGCAAGCAGCTTGCGCGCCATGTCCATCCGCTTGCGGCTGATGTATTTGGCCGGCGGCATCCCGAAGTGCTTCTTGAAGTAAGAGATGAAATAGTTCGGGTGGAGATGGAGGGAAGCCGCCAGATCGTTGATGCTCAAGCTGTCCTGCAGATGGGATTCCACATAGTCCTGGATGATGCGGATCCTCTGCATCTCCTCGCTGCGGTGGGTAAGCACCTGCACCGGGATGCTTTCCAGGAAGGAGGACAGAATTTCCAGCATGACGGCCTTCTCCCGGAGCAGCGATACGAGGGAGGGGCGGGCATTCAGCTCCGCCAGCTCGGCGAACAGCCTCTGCATCCGCTGCGGGTCGGGCGCATCGATGCAGAGCGGGGCGTCGATCCATTGGAACAAGTCGAACGGACCGACGCCGGCGTTGAAGTGGCACCAATACTTGGAGAAAGGCGGCTTGTCCGGAACAGCCGAATACGACTGCTTGACGAATGCGGGCATCAGGCACAGCTGGCCCGGCTTCGGGAAGCATTCCCGGCCATCCACCTTGAGCCAGCCTTCTCCGTCCATAATGAAGTAAAGCCGGTTGAATTCAGGCACATAGTCCAGATCCCGCCAGTCCGCCGTGCACTGGGTGCGGTGGGCGACCTGAACCCGGATCTGCAGGTTGCCGAGCAATTCAAGCAGCGTGGATTCCTCTTGTCGAAGCATCATTCGTCCAGCCCCATCGCTTAGTTTTGTCCCCTATTCCCTTAGGAACTTCCATTCTCGCCCATGGAATCGCGAACTATAATCAGTGTATCAGATTCCGGGAGGGACATCGATCATGACCACTATCCACAAGCCTGCCTTGCTTACAGACGAACAGATGAAAACGTTTATCCGCGACGGAGTGCTGCTGCTCCAAACCGACTTTCCGCAGGAGTTCCACGACGGACTGGTGTCTCAGCTTAACGAGGTCTACAACGAAGAAGGCAATCCGGGCAACAACATCCTGCCGCGGATCAGGGACCTGCAAAGGGTGTTCGACCATCCGGTCGTGACCGGCGCGCTAACAAGCGTGCTCGGACCCGATTACCTGCTGCATACTCACCGTCACGGCCACTTCAACGCCTCTGCGCAGCCGGGAGGCTGGCATAAGGACAGCTACTGGGGCTATGACCGGATGAGGAACCACCATCCCTGGTGGGCGATGATCATGTATTTCCCGCAGGATACGCCTCTTGAGCTGGGACCGACAGGAATCTTCCCGGGCACCCAGTGGCTGGAATCCCGCGTCTTCGAGGAGGAGAACCCGAAGGAAGAGGTGACGGCGAAGGGCGGAGCCGGCACCTTCGCCCTCATCCATTACGACATCTGGCACCGTTCCACGGCCAATATGCTTGGCCAGCCCCGTTATATGCTTAAGTTCGAATTCATGCGTACGACGGCGCCGACGGAGCCATCCTGGGACTGCCGGAATCCGGTATGGGCACCGGCGGCGGATGCGGCTGCCGGGCAAGGTGATGCGGCCATCATCTGGGAAGAGACGTGGAACTGGCTCTCCGGACGGATCGGCAGCCTGGCGGATTCGCAGCCGGACGATGCGGAAGCCATTGCCGGACTTGCGGCCGCTCTTGCCGGATCGGATGAGCGATCGGCCCTTGATGCGGCATACAGCCTAGCCGCCAGAGGACAGGGGGGAATCGCCGTTCTGGAGAAGGCGCTCCGACAGGAGAACAGCCGGATTTCCCGTTTGGCCGCCTACGGCCTGTCGGCTGCCGGAGCCGGATCGGTTGCCGGCCTGCAGGCTGCGCTTGGCAGCTCCGACAACGCGACAGCATGCCATGCAGCGTTCGCGCTTGGCGAGCTGAGAGAGCTTGCAGAGCTTGCAGTTCCGCAGCTTGCCGCGCTGCTGGCGGGACAGTCGGTGGAGGTGCGGCGCCAGGTCGTCGATTCGCTCGGAATGATCGGCAGCCCGGCAGAGCGGATCGTGCCGGCGCTCATCCGCGGCCTGCGCGACGAGGACGATCAAGTCCGGTTCATGGCTGCCCTCTCGCTGCTGCGCTTGAAGGGAGCGGCGGCGGACGCCGTGCCGGAGCTGGCTGAAGCTCTGCAGGATTCGAACCGCTATGTGCGAGGTCATGCGGCGGAAGCTCTGCGCTACATCGACAGCCCGGAAGCGAGGGAGGTTCTATTCCGCGAGCTGTTCAACCTGCGGTGGTGCTCCGACACGACCAAGGCCAGCACGTTCTGACCGACGGCGCCGACGGACCATGGACTTGTTCCCCATACGCTGTTAAGAAGCAGCGGACAGGAGCGGCTTGAGCCGCTCCTTTTTTTTATGCGCGAAGAGGATAATGGCCTTCCGATCGCATATCCGGGCTATCGGGCGGTCAAGAGGCGGTTGGCCAACAGGGTTCCGATTCCAGACGGAAACCAATAAGGCTTGACCGGCTTCAGCTTAGCACCGATACATCCGCTTCAGTCGAGGTCCGAGCCTGCTGATTACCTCGTTCACGATCGTTCCGGACGATGCGGCCATGTCGCAGGCCGTAATGGCTTCGGCTCCGTCCCGGCCGATCAGCGTGGCGGCATCTCCCTGCCTGACTCCTTCGATATTCGTGACGTCGACGGTCATCTGATCCATCGAGATGCGTCCGACGATAGGGGCGCGCTTCCCATGCAGCAGAACCGAGCCCCCTGTCTCGGACAGTCTCCTCGGAATGCCGTCCGCATAACCGACCGATAGCGTAGCCAGCATCGTGGCGCGGGAAGCGGTGAAGTCCCGGTTGTAGCCGACCGTATCTCCGCGCTCGACCCGGCTCACCCGAGTCACGCTTGCCTTGAGGGACAGAACCGGGCGCAGCTCGACATCGGCCGGACCCAGGCCTGCCGGACCGGAAATCAAGCCGTACGGGCACGCAGCTTGGATGCGACCTCCAGCGGTCTTCGCGGATCGCGACGGGATCGCCTCCGTACCGGAACCATTCTCCTTGTCTTGTGATGCCGATCTGGACGATCTCATAGCGGTCTCGGTCCAAGCTCTCCATGACCGCAGCTGCGGAGGAAAGGGAAACCTCGTGCTCAGTGGACCGGCCGCCGAAAAGGATGCCGACAATGGATTTTTTCATAGGGATTGCTTCACTCCTAGCCATGATTGCAAGCAGGACAGTCGGTTTATTGTTCTCCTGCATGGATTGTAGGAAAGACCGAGATCAATGAAAAATTGTATCAGGCAGAGTGGATAGAGGCGTACAATCCATGTCATCAGCGGGTTGTCCATGGGTTCGAACAAGGTCGCTGAGGTCAGCGTGCTTTGCCGCGCCGCCAAGAGCAATTGCAAAAAAAAAGGCTCTCTGCTTTGGACAACAAGCAGAGAGCCTTTGGGGAGATTCTTTCGGGCCGTGCGGTCATGTCAGCTATGCCTGGACGGATTCCACTTCGATCTTTTTTTGCTTTCTGCAGTGGCCGGTGTAGCCGATTCAGCCGATTTGCCCGTGTTTGCAGATATGGAGGCCGTCTCGTCCGATTGAGGAAGAGCTACCGTTCCGCTGTCGCCTGGAATGACATGACGGGCGGTCACGAACGTGTTGTCCCAAGTGCTGCCGGCAAAGGTCGAGACCGTGACGCCGATGCCGACACGGTAAGTATGAAGCAGCTTGCCGTCTCCGATGTAAAGGCTGACGTGATTGATGATTCCGTCCCGATTCGTATCCGAGAACACCAGGTCGCCCGGCTGCAGCTGGTCCTTCGCTACCGGCGTGCCGACAGCCGCTTGCTGCTTGGAAGAGCGGGGCAGATCGATGCCGTTTTTCTTGAAGATATATTGCATGAACGAGGAGCAATCGAAGGCATCGGTTGATCCGGAACTTGCCCCGAATTTGTACGGCACGCCCAAGTATTGCTTTCCCGTTGCGATAATGGCATCCGCTGCGGAAGCTTCCGCTGCCGCAGCATGAGTCGTGCTCGGAGCCAGAAGCATGGCTCCGGAAAAGGCCATGGACAGGCTCAGCGTAACGCCAAGCAGCTTCGTTCTCATTCGATTGTTGCGAGTTTGCATGGTTAAGTTCCTCCCGCTCGGTAAAGTCGTTGACGATGGCTGTCTTGATCGTCTGGGAAAACCATACCATAGCCGGAATCCCCACAACTTCCCAATGTGGACGGAAGTCCTGCCCGGCCTTGCGGTTGAGCCCGATTGTTAGAAAACCATGAGAAAAAAATCATCAAGGCCGTATTGACTATGAGAAAAACCGATGGCAAAGGCGGCGGCATGAACGAAAGCCGCCCGGTACTCCGGGCAGCGTTGCGCGCTTCCCGCCATAGAACGGCTGGAAAAGCTGTAGGCAAACAACCCCATCTCTTTTATACTTAGTGGAAATATGGGGATCATAGCCAAAGGAGAACGATCATGTCCGAGAAAATAGCCTGGTCAAGCGGAGAATGGCTGACAAAGCCGCTGTCTTGGGAAGAAATCGATGGCAAGCTTCATGTGGAGGCTGTGGAAGGAAGCGATTTCTGGCAAAAAACGATGTACGGATTTCAGCGCGACAGCGGCCACTCCCTGCTTGCTCCATGGAATGGCCAAAAGGCCATCGAGGTCGGGTTCCGCCTTGACGGCATGGATCATTTGTACGATCAGGCGGGACTCATGCTGTGGAGCCATTCGGAGCAATGGATAAAAGCCGGCATCGAAATGAACGACGGAATCCCGCATGTGGGAGCCGTAGTCACTTCGGGGCTGTCGGATTGGTCGCTTTCCCCGGTTCCCGAATGGGCGGGGGAAGTCGTGACGATCCGGGCATCCCGGCTGGAGGATGCGGTCATTGTGAGAGCGAGGACGGAGCATCATCCCTGGAGAACGATCCGCGTCAGTCCTTTGCCGATCCGCGAGGATTGGCAAGCCGGTCCTTTCCTCTGCGCGCCTACGAGCGGAGGACTCAAGGTGGCCTTCACCCGATGGGTGCTGGCCGAGCCCGATACGGATGTCCATGCCGAGCCTGGCGAGGACTGATTCCAGCCGCCAGCAGCCCGAAGATCCCGCCTCGTTCCGGAGGCAGGATCTTCGGGCTTTTCTTTTTCCCCCTTACCTTGTCTGTTGTTCCGTCGCCTTCAAGCCTTGTTCTCCAGAACAAGCGGAGAGATCGGCAGCGTATCCCGAATATCCAACAGCTCCCGGTAAGCCGTTATGACGACATCGGCCATGGCAAGGTCCTGGTTGCCGGATCCCGGATTGCGGTAGCCGATGCATCGCATTCCCGCGCTCTTCGCAGCCTGGACTCCATTGCGCGAATCTTCGATGACGAGGCAGGAGGCAGGCTCCGCATTCAGCAAGCTCGCCGCATGAAGGAAAATATCCGGCGCCGGCTTGCCTCGATCGACTTCCTCGCCGCTGACCTTGACGTCGAAGTACTTCCCGAGCCCGGTGCGCTCCATGATGATCTCGATCAATGCCCGAGGGGAGGAGGAGGCGACAGCGAGCGGAACTTGCCTCTCCTGGAGAAAGCCCAGCAAGCGCTCGACATCCGGCATGGCCTCGAGACGGTCCGGCCGGGCCAAAGTCGTCAGCACCTTTTCCTTGTGATGGGACAAAACCTCCTCGAGGCTGGCGTTGATCCGATGCTTGTCCAGCACACGCCGCCACATCGTTTCCAGCGTAATGCCGACATAGCCATGATGCTCCTCATCATCGACGGAAGCGCCGAAGTGGACGAACGAGCTTCGCTCGATCTCGAAATAAATCGGCTCGCTGTCGACGAGCACGCCGTCCATATCGAACAGAACCGCCTGGATCGGGCTTTCTTGCCAGTCGGATAAACTCCATGCGTTCATGAATTTCTCTCCCTTGATTGCAGAATGATTGGAACGGGATCAGCTGGACTGAAGAATGACCTTGATCGCATGGGAGGACGGATGGAGCGTTCTTCCGTTCAGATCGCATCCGAGAGCCTGGAAGGCTTCCTTGTACCGGTCCAGTGGAAACGTATGGGTAATGATTTCTTTGGCGGGAACGATCCGCTGTCCGATCAAGTAATGAGCGGTCGAAAAGGTTCCCAAGGAATCGATGGAGCCGATGATCTTCAAGCTCCGGTCCACGATTTCCTTCGGATTGAACGTGCTTGTGCCGTCTCTTAAGCCTACCAGCATCAGGTAGCCGCCGTTGGCCAGGTTGGAGATGACCTGAGTGCCGACAACGCCTGTCGTGTCTACGATCAGATCGACCTGCCGCCCAGCTGGATCGGCCGCCTCGGCGGCTGCCTGGAAGGAATCGTAGGCCTCCCAGCGGTCGGGAGCGATCGAGGCCGCTTTGGCGAGCCTTTCCTTGGAAATGTCCACCAGAGAGCCCGATACGCCTTTGGAAGCGAGCGCATGGCTGTACAGAATGCCGATCGGACCGGCACCCAGAATGATCGTCCGGAAATTGGGAAGAAGGTTGATGTGGTTGATTCCGGTCAGGATGCAGCTGAGCGGCTCGGTCAAGGTCGCCTCCTCATAGCTGATATGGTCCTGCAGCTTGTACAAAAAGCGGTCTTCGGCAACATAATAGTCGGTGAACGTGCCGTCGGCGCTGACGCCCGTTTCCGTGACGGACTTGTGGGCGCAGTGGTTTTGCCGGCCCGTCCTGCACATCCCGCACTGCCCGCAGTAGTAGGTCGGATCGATCACGACCCGGTCTCCTGGCTGCAGCGTCGTGACGGCCTTGCCGACAAGGACCACTTCTCCCGCCGATTCATGGCCGAGGATGATGGAGGACGACGCCTGATATTTCCCGCTCACGATTCCGAGATCCGTGCCGCATACGCCTGTAGCCTTGATGCGGACCAGCACCTGGTTATCCTTTTTAATCGCAGGTACGGGCCTTTCTTCAAGAGCGACATCCCAAGCCGAGTTGTACACCAATGCTTGCATCCGTTTCTCCTCCTCAACTGTTTTCAAGACTGTCCAGAACCGAATCCAATCTGCCCACGATTTCCACGAGCTCATCCGCGGTGACTGTCAGGGAAGGACGCACCTTCACGACATTGCCGAAGCCGTACCGCGATCCCCTCAAGATGAGGCGCTGGTCGCTGAAAGCCCGGTTGATGGCCGCATTTGCCTTCGCCACATCGGGAGCGTCCTCGCTGTCGACGATTTCAAGGCCCCACATAAGCCCGACGCCGCGCGCTTCGCCGATGCAGGAGTGCTTTTCCGCCAGCTCGCCCAGCAGCTCGCCCAATATCTCGCCTTTCAGCTTCACCTCGTCAAGGAAGCCAGGCTCGGACACGACATCCAAGGTTGATTTGGCGGCCGTGACCGAGATCAGATTGCTGCCGGACGTGAAGGAATGTTCATGCTTCTCCAGCACATCCAATCGGGATTGCATCAGCACCGCCGCCACCGGCACCCCGATTCCTCCCAACCCCTTGGCAAGGGTGATCATATCGGGCCGGATGTCGAAGAGCTCGCTTGCAAACATGTAGCCGGTGCGGCCGATGCCGGTCTGGACCTCGTCGGCGATTAGAATGAGGTTGTATTCATCGCATAATTTGCGGAGGCGCTCGAAGTAGCCCTCAGGAGGAATGATATTGCCCCCATTGCCAAGAATGGGCTCGATAATCATGCAGGCGACCGATCCCGAGCTCGCATATTCGATATGGTCGGAGATGGCTTCGATGCATTGAAACCCGCAATTCGGGCGCGAAGCGTTGAACGGGCACCGATAGCAATAGGGAGCAGGCACATGCAGGGAATTCGCGGCGGCGGAATTGGGGAATTTCTTGCGCCGGAAAGCATTGCCAGAAATCCCTGTCGCAAATTGGGTTTGGCCGTGATGGGACAAGAACAGGCTGACGATGTCCGTGGACTGGGTATACTTCTGAGCGATTTTCGTCGCGCATTCGTTGGCGGTGGAGCCGGTGATATCCCGCATCCAACCGGTGTTGATTCCGTTGGGAGCATACTCGACAAGATGATCCAAGACCTCATTCACATAAGGCTCGGTAAAGGAAGAGGACATATGGGTAAGATTGCCGACCTGCTCCTGCACTTTTTCCACGACATAGGGGTGGTTGTAGCCGAGGGAAAGGTTGAAGGTGCCGGATACCCCGTCGAGGTATTCGACTCCTGAATCATCGATCAGCTTAATTCCTTTTCCGTACCTGAACCGGTCTTTTGTCAACGTTTGCATGATTGTACCTCCAATAGGGATAGGAATGATTTCATCGGAGCCTCACGTATTTGCGGCATCACCTCCTCAACAACGACCTGCCGATTGAATCCGGAGCGCCTACAGCTCCTTGCCGGGCTGGATCAGGGGAGCGCTTCTAACCGCGGCGCTCCATTTGTCGGCCAGGCCAATAGACAGAAGCAGTACAGCGCTAAAGCCCGCAAACAGCCAGATCGTATGAATGGCGGCGCCTCGGGCCATGCTCCAGCCGATCAAATATTGCAGAACCGCACCGCCGATCCCGCCTGAAGCGATCAGGATGCTGGTCGTTTTCTCGGTCCGTCCGGGAATCAGCGTGTTGGCGTACACGAGAGCGATGGAGAACAGCCCCGACATGGACAGACCGACTCCGAACACGAGCAGATAGGGGGCCCACTCGCTGGATAGGATGGCCATGGCGGAAAGGAGCAGAAGCGTCCCGGCCGCGCTCCAGAACAAGAAAGGGATATACCGGATCGATTCCGCGATCCTCCCTACGAACAGCCGGCCGATCACCATGGCAGTCCACAGGATCGTGACGCTCAATGAAGCTTCGGAATTCTTGGCATGAATCGTTTCGATGAATAGAGAGGGGAGGAAATTCATGAGTCCCAGCTCCAAGCCCATATAGACGAAGAAGAAGGCCGCGAATAGAATCAGGATCCGAAGGCTCCTTCCTGAATACCGGAGCTTCCGATTTCCGGGTTCCGCCGCCCCGGCTTCAATGACACCTGCCGAGCCTGCGCCGGGCACCTTGCTCCAGAGCAGCAGCAGCAGGAAGGTCATGGCCGATAGGGTGAAAAAGGTGTAGCGCCAGAGATCAAAAAAGATGTACAGGCTGGCCAAAGCCGGAATCAGAAGCGCGCCGACACCGAAATAAACGTCCAGCTTGGTCATGGCAACCGCTTTTTGTTCCTCCGCGAATTCAATCGTGAAGGCTCCGATCGTGGATTCGATCATGCCGGAGCCGAAGCCTGCGGCGATGGTCATGATGAGCATCCAAGTCCAATGGGGCAGCAAGCCCATCACGAAATATCCGCCGGCAATGCATGCCAAGGCCAGCGTCAGCAGCCTCTTCCTTCCCAACCGGGCTGACATGACAGGAGACGCCATCACACCAGCCAAAAAGCCGAGAAACTGCAAAAACAACAACGTTCCGCCATCGCTGTACGAGCGATTGTAGGTGGTCAACAGCTGGGGCAAAAGAGTGCCTAAAACAACGCTGGTAACACCGATCAAGAAATAAAATCCGCAGCTTAAACCAAAAATCCTTTTCAACAATCAATCCTCCGCTCTTTTTTTATTTTACAAATGAATAACAATACGATTTGTTATTTCATTTCAAAACTAGTACGTATTGTACATTTAGAGCTAATCGGAATTATATAGACCGATTGAATCAAAATAAAAGGCGATTTTCATGTCGAAAAGAATCATAACCAGCGGAATTAACATCCGATAAATATTGCTGCTTCAAATGTTGTCGACTGAGCGCGAAATCCATGAAGCGAGCCTGCCTTCCAGCGTTCATGCCAACCTGAACGGCATTCATTAAAGAAAGAAGGCATCGCGGTTTCACCTCATGCCGGAGGCACAAAATGGAAGAAGAGCATCGATCTGGGACTGAAGGCTCTTGTGCCGTGTGGCCGGAGGACAGAATCGAAGCGAAAGGATAAAACCAGGTTGATTCGGATCGGAGCGCTGACGATGGCGACCGTCTTCGACAAAGGCGATGACGGTCCAAGCTTCGAGGGTCTCCGCCGGCAACGCTGCAGGCGGACCGCAGTCATGGTCTTGCATAGCGGAACAGACAAGAACTTTCATCGCATGCTGTCGAAGGCATGATGGGGAGTCGATGAAGCCCGCTTGAAAGGCTAAGTGCCGAAAAAGCGGATGCCCAGTGGGCATCCGCTTTTCGTTTCTTCTATGGATCTATAACAAGAAATCCTATGGAGCCATGACCAAGAAGAAGGTGGGCGTTCATGCGTGCAGCAGCTAAAGACGGGAGGGCTTCGTGTATTTTTGATTGAACAGGGCTTGAAGTCCTCTGGCAAGCAGCTGGAATCCCATAATCAGGACGAGGTAAGCGGCGAGAGGCACAAACAGGATCCATGGGTAGACGTCCAGGCTGCTCCGTCCGGCCGCGATGAGTCCGGCCCATTCGTTGGTGCGGCTGTTGTATTCGATCGGATCGAAGGTCATGACCGTACCTCCGACGAACAGATGGAAGATGGCCAATTGCCCGAACAGAGTCAAGACCAGCACGACTTCCTGGACGATCAGGATCAGGAAGCTGTCCTTCAAATGGGGAAAGAGATGCGCGCCGATCATTTTCCGATGACCCGTACCGATCGACCGGGCGGCGAGGATGAACGGCTTTTCTCGAATAAGCTCCGTTTTTTCCTTGATCGAGATGACGATCGACGGAATCCCGATGGCAGCAAGCACAATTCCCATCACCACGCATAAGAGAATCGGCGAGAGACTGGAGTTGATCGACAATCCGGCCAGCAGCAGCCAAACGACCAAGAAAATCGGAATCCCATTCAGCAGCTTCCAGGCTGTCGCCGGCTTTCTTCGTTTAGCGGACTTTTGGGCGAAATAGCCCAGCAGCATGCCTGTGATTCCGCCGAAAAACACTCGTGCAAAAGCGATCGAGACGGCCAGGAAAATCGTGTACTTGGCGCCAACCAATATGCGGGTCATAAGGTCATAGCCGTAAAAGTCGGTTCCAAGCGGGTACTCCTTGCCCGGAGCCAGCGGCGGCGCAACGATCGTTCCTTTTCCGCTGCTGTCGACTGCATAGTGAATTTTCAACGGCTCGTCCAATTCATGCTGGATAAAAAACGGGCCGAAAATGGCCGCGCCTATAATTGCGGTTGTGAGGACCAATCCTGCCAGCAGCGTTTTGTTCATCGAGACAACACCTTTTCCCATCCCCATAGATAAGTTTTCAGCAACGCGTAAATAACGGCATAAAGAACCAGCAGCGAGAGCAGTCCGTTCACCACAAGCGGGAATTGGTAGCCGCCCGATGAGTAGACATTGCTGAACAAGAGCATCGTCAGGCCGTGCAGATTATACAAATACTCCACGATGAAGATATTCCCGATCAGAATCCCCAGAAACTTATGCAGATCCGCTCTTATGAAAGGAAGCACATTGGGAAGAGCGTGATAGAAGACGATGTAGAGCTTCCTCAATCCGCGGGCTTTGGCAAAGCCGATATAATCTTCGGCCAGCGTATACGTCATCTGCATCGTTACGTTTCGGATCATATAGCTGGCCGGAATGAGAATCGACGATGCGAGGGGAAGCACGACCGCAGGCTCTTTGACCGATAAGGTCGCGATTTGAAAAAGGACGACTCCGGTTTTCGACGCTACGAATACGACCAGAAACTGAAGAAGGAGGATGGATACGAAATCGGGCATCGCCCCCGAAAACTCCACGATCCGCTTCAGCCATTCCGCACGGGACAACGAGAAATAGACTCCGATCAGGACGCCTATCGTCGTGCCGATCAGAGCGCCGCATGCGAGATAGCCGAATGAAATGCTAAAGTAGCTTCCGACCTGCTCCCAGAAGGAGAGCGTGTTCTGTCCGGATAGGAACCGGAAGGATTCGCCGGTCGCGATGCCGGAAACATAGTCCTTCATGCTTGCCGCGCTCTGAGGCCAATCGAGCCGGATGGAGTGGCTCCCGTCCGGCTGCAGCAAGAGAGGCAGCGCAGCCATGATCAAGACGAGGATGAAGACCATTGGAATGCTTAAAACAAATCGGTTCATTTTTGACATCGCTATCGCTGGATTCCCTTCCTATGGAAATTCCATTAAGTATATCTTTTAAAACCTGGAGAAGTCTAGATTTGTTTCCTTTCAACGGGAAGCCGTTTTTTGCTTGACTTGGAGTTGACTCCAAGGAGTAGAATTTCGGTAGACCCGGTGAAGGAGCGTGCTGACGAATGGACTATGCGAAACTTGGAAATACCGGCATGGATGTATCCCGGATTTGCCTGGGCTGCATGGGCTTTGGAATTGCCGAGCGCGGACATCATCAATGGGTGCTGGACGAAGAGAGGAGCCGGCCCGTGATCAAGCAGGCCCTGGAGCTCGGCATCAACTTTTTCGATACGGCCAATGTGTATGCGGACGGGACGAGCGAGGAGATCGTCGGTCGGGCTCTGAAGGATTATGCCAACCGAGATGAGGTTGTCCTGGCGACGAAGGTCCATTTCCGCATGCATCCAGGTCCGAACGGGGCTGGACTTTCCCGGAAGTCGATCATGAGTGAAATCGATAAGAGCCTGAAGCGGCTTGGAACCGATTACGTGGACCTGTACCAGATTCACCGCTGGGATCCCCATACGCCCATCGAAGAAACGATGGAAGCGCTGCATGACGTCGTCAAGGCGGGAAAGGCCAGATACATAGGCGCATCCGCTATGTATGCCTGGCAGTTTTCCAAAGCGCTGCATGTCGCCCGGAGCAATGGCTGGACCCGGTTTGTGTCCATGCAGAATCATTTGAACCTCATCTATCGCGAAGAGGAGCGGGAGATGCTTCCGCTCTGCAAGGAAGAGAAAATCGGCGTCATTCCTTACAGCCCGCTCGCCGGAGGAAGATTGACACGAGATCCTCGGCAAAGCACGCATCGATCCGAAACCGATTCGATCGCGAAGCAGAAATACGATGCGACATCGGATGCGGATCGATCGGTCATCGATCAGGTCGCGGCTCTCGCCGAACGGCACGGCGTTCCCCGCGTCCAAATCGCGCTAGCCTGGCTGCTGCAGAAGCAGCCCGTAACCGCTCCCATCGTCGGCGCGACGAAAATATCGCATCTCGAGGACGCTGCAGCCGCCCTGTCGGTCAGCTTGACGCCCGAAGAAGTGGCTTCGCTGGAGGAACCCTATGTGCCTCACCGGCTTGTCGGCCATCACTAATCCATGAAGTCGGACCGCCGGATCTGGACGGGGGTCCGTCTTTCTCCTAAAGCGCTTATGAGGTGGAGTACCGGCTTGGAGCGACTATGGACGAAACCCTTTCTTCTGATGACTATCGGAAATCTCTTTCTTTTTGTCGCCTTTTATATGCTGTATCCGACGCTGCCGCTGTTCATACAACAGTTCGGGGGCAGCGAAACGCAGGTAGGTTTGGCGATGGGCGCGTTCATGCTGTCCGCCGTTGTATTTCGTCCGATCGTCGGGGGGCTGCTGGACCGGTTCGGCCGGCGGCCGTTCATCATCTGGGGAATGCTGTTTTTCACTCTGGCTATGTATTTGTATACATGGGCGGGAGGGATGGCCGGGTTGATGGGGCTCAGAATTTTGCATGGCATGACTTGGGCGGTGTCAACGACTGCTGCCATTACGGCTGCGACCGACATGATTCCGGCCGAACGCCGCGGGGAAGGCATAGGCTGGTTCAGTACTTCCATGACGTTGGCCATGGCGATCGGACCGATGGCTGGCCTTTGGACTGCGGAGAGCTTGTCGTACGATTCGCTGTTTCTATTCGCCGCCGGCCTTTCGGCCGCAGCGATGCTGCTTATGGCAGGGGTGAAGATGCCTGTTCGAGCGCGGGCGGCCTCAAAAAGAATCGAGTGGATTGAAAAGCCGGTTTTGCCTATCGCTGTATCCGTCTTTTTTCTGTTTGTCGCTTACGGCGGCATTACGACGTTTGTTCCGCTGTTCGCCGCCTCTATTCAACTCAATTCCGGGGCATTCTTTCTGGCCTATGCCGCAGCGCTGGCGCTGATCCGTCCCTTTGCCGGAAAGCTGTCGGATCGGCGCGGGGAGGCTTTCGTCCTTGTACCTGCGATTCTCCTGACGGTTTGCGCCTTGATCGTCTTGAGCCTTTCGACCGGCTTGGCCGGCGTTCTCGTATCGGCTGTGCTGTATGGGGTCGGCTTCGGCTCGGCGCAGCCGGCGCTTCAAGCGGCAGCGCTGCGTTGGGCGCGGCCGGATCGTGCAGGAGCTGCGAATGCGACTTTATCGACCGCCAACGATCTCGGCATCGGGTTGGGAGCGATTATGCTCGGCTGGATTTCCCAGCAACTGAGCTTCCAGGCGCTGTTCGCGGTCAGCGCCGTGTCTGCTGCTTTTGCCTTGATCTTTTTCATTGCTTTCCGGAAACGTTCCTCAACCAGACAGCCGGCAAATGCCGATGCCGTCCCTTTTGAATCCGATTGAGGACAGCCTAAACAGGTTCTGATGCGGCCAAATGCGAAGATCGATGCCACCTTCCATCGACATCGCGATTGATGCTGAAAAAGCACTCTTCCATCTATATCCTCTTGTGATAGAATAATCTAGCATTCAGGAGAGATAAAGGGGAAATGTCGTCGATGAGAGAGTCAGGATGGAACAAAATCCGGAAAGCGTCCCTGTTCGGCCTATGCTTGCTCATGCTGACAGCCGCAGGCTGTCAGGCGGTTGGAGGCCTGGATATGAACGGCGCGATCGCAAAATCGTTTGCGACGCAATCCAGCGAAAGCCGGGGAAGCTTGATGCTGAGCGTGGATTTCAGCCGTTTCGCCTATGAAGATGTCAGCGCCCGCAACAAGCAGGCAATGAAGCTGCTGGAAAATCTGCAGGTACGCATCGATTCATGGAAACTCGAGAACGAAAAGCGTCAATCGCTTGACGGCGCGATGCTCTTAGGAAGCCGCAGCATCGGCTTTTCCGCGCAAGTGGATGAACAGCAAGCCGTTATCCGACTCGAAGGACTGAAAAAGCCCTTGGTCATCGCTATGGACGAAGAGGATTACAGCTATGGCGATAGCTTCAGCGCTTCCGCTGTCGGAATCGGCGGCTCGGCTGACCCGCTGCAATCCGCGCTGATCGGCCGCGAGCTGGTGGATAAGGCAGGAGGATTCTGGATCTCCAAGCTGCCGAATCCCGAGCGCCTCTCCGTGCTTCCGGTATCCGCTGCCGTATATGGCGGAGGCCAGGCAAGCTGGAAGGTAACGACAGAGTGGCAGGGCATGGAGCTTTGGGGCTGGCTCAAAAAATATGTGACGGAATTGGCGTCGGACCGCAGCGGCCTGAATGAGTCCATGAGCGCCCTGTACGATGTCATGCTGGCGCATCCCGAGCTTGGAGCGGCCGATGACAACGGCGAGCCTCTGTCCGCTGCCGGGAAGGAAGAGCTTGTCGCCAACGCTGTCGAGTCCATCAGCGACGGCCTTGCATCCGGCCTGGACAGCATGGATCAGGCGGAGGAGGAAGGGGATCTCGAGAAACTGTTTACGAAGGGCTCCTCGCTCAAGGCAGAGCTGCTGCTGGATTCCTCGCTGCATATCCGCAGCTTGAAAGCGGCTGCCGTATGGCAGCCGGAGCAAGCCACCGTGGAGCGGGAGAAGCTTCCCATCAACGGAATCAGCCTGGTCATCCAGCGGGAACAGTGGCGTATCGATGAAGAGGTGGCTGCGGACAAGCCGGATGCCGGCAAGGACAGCTGGACATCGGATCGCTGGGCGGACGCCCCGAGCTTCCGGATCATGCAGGACTTCGATAAAGGAAGCGCCGCCTACGAGATTCTCAAAAACGAGCTGCAAGCCGGACGGCAAAGAGCCATGTTCTATCCGTTCGGACCGGATTCGTTCATCCTGACGGCATCCGGCCAATCTCTGGTGCCTCTGAGAAGCGTCGCGGAACGCATGGGAGGAACGGTCGCGTACGATTCCTCGAAGAAGAAATGGAGCCTGCAGGATCCAGCGACCGGCAAGACGGCTTGGTTCCAAAAAGACAGCCGGTCGATTCAGATCAGCGGGAAGAGCTCAGAGCTGTCCTATCCGGCAAGCGTCGTGAGGGGCAGCCTGTACGTCCCGGCGAGGGATATTGCCCGCTTCCTCGGAGCCTCGATAAGCGTCGAGAAAGAAAGCTACACCCAATATGTCGCGCTTGAGCGCGAGGTCGGCTGAACGAGCCGCCGCTAAACGAACTGTTGCTGCGGGTCTGACCGGGGATTGACCACAGCTTTGACTCGCCGGTATGCAACCCATCGCCGATTGAGTATTTCATGGAATGACCAAGAACGCGTTCTGGGAACCGGACAAGCCTTTCATGGCTTCCGGAACCGAGCACGCGTTCTTTTGTTTGGGATGGGGCGTTATGGAGCCGGCGCGGCCAACGATCTTTCACATCCGCGCCGTCTTCAAATGCTCCACCTTACCGGTATGGCCTTCCGGCCATCGCACCTGAATGGCGATATCGGATGGAGCTTCCGCCCGAAGTGAAATCGAATTCCCTGCAACCCGCCAGCTGACGCTGATCTCGCCGCCGTCCGGCAGCGGCATGATGCCTTCGGCCCAGCTCAGGCCTGCGGGCTGGGGCGCGATCTCAACGGAACGCCAGCCTGCCGACAGCTTGCGGACGCCAAGAATGGACGCGCCGAGGAAATATCCGGGAGCGGCCGACCAGGCATGGCAGTGGCTGCGGGTAAGCAGATCGGGATTGGCGCGGTTCTCCGCGAAATCGGGATACATCTCCCAGCAGGTCGTCGCACCATGCTCCAGCATCCGGCCATAGTTGAGGCGGATGTCGTCCAGCATGAGCTCATGGCGGCCCAGCTTGGAGAGCGCTTCATAATAGAAGAAGCTCATGAACGGGCTGCCGATCTGGACCCATTGAGCCGGCGGCTCCGCCAGGTATCGCTCCAGAGCGGCCAAGCGCTCTCCTTCCGCCGCCTCGCACAGGTAGGCGGCGACTTGAGTCTGCATGCTGAAGATGGATGACCGCCTGCCGTCGGCATGGATGCAGTCCAGATAGGCCTGCTGCCGCTCATCCCAGAGGCTCTCGTTGACAGCGGCCTGCAGGGACGACGCTAGCTCCCGCCATCCATGGGCCGTGCCGGCTTCGCCTGCGGTTTCGGCCAGCCGGGCCGCCTGGCGAAGCGCCTTGATCATGAACAGGTTCTGATGGGTGACGATGCCCTCGCCGGGCTGGTCGATCGGAGCCCAGTCGAGCAGGTTCCAGCCCCGCATGTTCAGCAGTCCTGAGCTGTCAATGCGGGAGGAATAGGCCTCGATCGTCCGGCGGACATGCGGCAGGATCTCGCGGGCAAATTCCATGTCCGCCGTATGCTCCACGAACTCCTCGCAGGCGATGATCCAGAAGAACGTCCAGTTGGGAATGACGCTGCTCCAGCCGCTCGGCACCTGGTCCAGATACAGCGGCGTATCGGAGGCGGACCCCGGGACGAGGTTCAGGCAGCGCTTCACGATCTCTGTCGATCCGAACACATAGTAGTTGACCAGCGCCTCGTTGCGCGCGTCGCCTACCCAGAACACCTGCTCGTACGAAGGGCAATCGACGAACGTATCTTCCATGCAGAGCCTCGTCGTCCGGCGGCTGATGCTCCAGATCTCGTTCAGAAGGGCATCCGAGCAGCGGAAGCTGCCGTTGTCTGCTGCGGGATAAGAGCTTTGACGGAAATGAATCTCCTGCAGCAGGACGGGACGATCTGCCGCTCTTAGGGTCAGGATCAGGTAGCGGCAGCCCCGGCGGACGGGGGACAGATAACTCTGCCTGCCTTCGCGGCATATGTAGCGCAGCGTGTTGTCCAGTCCGTACGTATGCTGCCGGAAGCCATGCCGAATATGCTCGATACCGTAAATATCCACGACCGTACCAGCCGCAGCATCCAGCTCGAAGCCGATGAAGCCGGAGCGTTGCTCGCCGAGATCGATGACAAGCTCGCAGTCCCAGCCCGGGAACAGCGGCAGCTCGGCCGGCTCCGGCACAGGCAGCACGGCGTTCTGGAGCGAGGCCGGCACGGCCAGCCGCTCCTGCTCGCGCTGCCAGACGCTGAGCCCGAAGGCATCCTGCCCGGTAATCAGGCGGGGATCGATGCCGCGAAGCCAGCCTTTCAGCTCGGGATCGTCCATCGCTACCGCGCCTTCCTTGAGCCGCACATAGAGGAGATGATCCGTGTCCAGCTCTCTGCCTTCTTGATGATCGACATGCTTGACAGCGTCGAACGGTCCGATTGCGGCAAACGGAGCTGGCATGGAAATCACATCCGCCGCTGGTGAGCCTGTAGCAGAAGCGGAATACAGCTCTCCTCCGGGCGTTTGGGACGGAGCCGCCAAAGCGAACGGCACCTCCGCATCCACGCCGAGATGGAAGCTGCTTCCATGGTCGCCGGAGGTGACGTCGATGAGCAGCGTATGGGTTCCGGCTGCAAGCTCCAGATCGTAATAGCGTTCCGGCTGGACGCCCCGGTGCGCAACGATGGGGACGCCGTCCACGAGAATGCCCCCAGGCCGCGCTCCTCCGGGGAACCCGATCGTGACACGGCCCTTGTCCTCAAGCTGCAGGACAGAGGCGAGAAATCCGCAATAGCTTACGGGGTTGGCGTGGCCGACACTGTCCGGAACCATGATTGTCCGCAGGTCGATGGCAGCCATGAAGGCAGGAGGCTTGACTCGGCGCAGACCGGCAATCCGGGCAGGATAGCGGATCTCTTCCGTCAAGAACGGGATGTCGCGGGAAACGAGCTTTTTCCATGGCCCTTCTCCGGCAGCGCAGACAGCTGCCGCAGACGACCAGGCCATGAGCCGGGATGCTCCCGTCATCCAGCCCTCGTCCTGCCCGCGGGCATCGATGACCTCGGCGAACGCCTGCTGGCAGGACATCCGCGGCGAGCTGGGCAGCTGGCCTCCCAGCAGGGCGGTATCCCATTCCTCGCCGGTAGCCAGGCTGATCCCGCGGGGCGTCTCGAGCTCCGCGATGAGACCGCCTTGCCCGCGCAGGTAGCAGAAGTTCGAGATGCCGAAGTGGAGCACAAGCACGGCAATCGTGTTCCGACAGCCGGGATTCAGCAGGCGGCCGATATCGTAGCTGTCGTAGGACTGCTCCTCCGGCCAGGACCTCACCGGTCCGCGGCCGGCCAGGGCGCCGTTCACATAGAGGACGTAGCGGGAGTCGGCGCTGATGTGGAGGGCGGCTTCCTTCTCCGCAGAGGACGGGTGGTCGAAGCTGCGGCGGAAGCAGCGCCACTCATTCCGCGGACTCGCCTCCAAGCCTCCCCATATCCATTTGGCTTGCCAAGTGCGTTCGGTCATGATTTGCTCCTCTTCCTTTCGGGCTGGGATGGACAAGCATGGCATGCCGGCATTGTCTTTTTCTTATTGTAAGCGCAGGCATTTGCTGAAAAGGGGTTGATCCGGCCATATTTGTTGGTTATCCTGACAAAAAGGAGGGAGTCGGATGGCGCAGCAGTCGGTTGCGGTCACTCCGGCGCATCTGTTCTTCGACGACAATCGGCCTTACTATATCAACCGGGTATCGGAGTCGTTCGAGCTGCAGCTGCATCGGCATGAATTCACGGAGATTTGCCTGGTTATGGAGGGAGCTGGAGTGCATTATATCGGGGAGCAGTCCATGGATGTGCACGCCGGAGATGTCTTTGTCCTGCCGCTGGGTACCCCCCATGTGTTCCGGCCGAGATCGACATCGTCCAGGTATCCGCTCATGATCGGCAACTTCATCCTTGTTCCCGGGCAGGCGGAGGCAGCGCTGAGCAGCTTCCCGGGGCTGGAGGAGCTGCAGTCGGCCCGGAAGGCGCTCAATCTGCTGCCCGGCTCTCCGGAATGGTTCCGGCTGCGGGATGACAGGGGCGTCATCCGCCGCATCATGGAGGAAGGGCTGGAGGTGCTGCGGGATAAGCGGCCGGGAGGGACGGCACAGCTGCATGCTCTGTTCATCCTTCTGCTGGCGGAGCTGGAGGAGCACTGCCGTGGCGGGGCGAAAAGCCATAGCCTGGGCAGCAGGAGCCGCCCCGGAATCGAAGCCGTTATCCGCAAGCTGCGCAGCGATCCCGGCATCCCGTTCCGGGCGGAGGAGCTTGCCGGCGAGGCGGGACTTAGCGTCCGCCATTTCCACCGGCTGTTCGCCGAAACGGCCGGCAAGCCCTTCAGCCGCTTCGTGCAGGAGCTGCGCATCCGCGAAGCATGCCGCTTGCTCCGGAGTACCGCGATGGGCGTGGAGCAGATCGCGGAGGCATGCGGGTACCAGGACCGCAGCTTCTTCACGGTGCTGTTCCGGCGCCATACAGGGCTGAGCCCGCGGGAGTATCGGGAACGGCGGCAGCCCCGTTCGACTCAGCAGGCGGATCTTGAACGATGTGCCGAGAAATAAGCCGCTTCCGATGGAGGAACGGCTTATTCGGCATGCGCGGAACTCGCCGATCGGGCTCGCCGGCGGAATACGCCAGGCGGAGCATGCATCATGGACGCGAACGTGCGGGAGAAATAGTGGACGGAAGAAAAGCCGGCCATCTCGGCAATTTCTTTGATCGGCAGCTCGGATTCGTTCAGCAGGCGTGCCGCCTCGCGCACGCGCTCCCGGCGGATATAACCGGTGAAGCTCTCGTGGATGCCGCCTGAGAACAGCCTGGACAGATGGCGTTCGGACACATTGAGCATCGCCGCCATCTCAGGCAGCGGGAGAGGCTTCGACAGATTGTCTCGGATGTAGAGCTTGGCCCGGCGCAGAACCATGTTGTCGCGCGGCATGCCGGCCTTGAGCGAGGATGATTGCTCTCCGAACAGCCCAAGGAAAGACAGCAGAAGCGCGGAAGCGGCTGGCGCAACCGCGCTTTCCGGAAGATTGTGCCGCTCCTCATCGCGGAGCAGAAGCGATTCCCAGAGCAGCGCGGTCGGCGTGCGGGAGCCGTCCTCTACGCAGACTCGCTCAGCATCGGCCAGAGCGCGGAAGGCGGATAGCGTGTCCGGATCTGTTCTGGCTTCATCGGGCTCGAAAGCGACAAATAGAAGGCTGAGGCCATCTTCCGTGAGAATTTGATGCGTCGCGCCGGGACGGGAGAGAAACAGCGTTCCGCTCTTCAGCGCGTATGTCCTTCCATTGTCCGTATAGGTACCCGTCCCGCCGAGCACATAACAAGCCTCGAAAAAGGAATGCTTGTGAATCGGATTGCTGTGCAGCCGCTCGTCGGCTCCCCAATAGTAAATGACAAAGCGGGCATTGGGATGGATCGCTTCCATGATCCGGCTGTTCAGCATGGCATCGCTTGCCTGATATCGGTACATCGGTCTTGTCCTCCAGTATAGGTTGGCGTCAACGTGCAAAAACCAGACGCCTAATCGCAAAGACGTCCATCGTGGCTATGACTATGATTATAAGCAAGAAACGTTTCCTATCAATCTTTCCATTCAAGGAGGAGCATGCATGATCAGTCGGCGCGATGTGGATTTTTACAAAGAAAACGGGTATCTGCTCGTCAAAGGAGTTTTCAGCCAGACGGAAGTGGAGGAGATGCGGGGAGCGGTGGAGCGGATCATCCAGCGCGCCGCCCAGGCCAAGCGGGACGACAACTCCGCCTGGCAAGGCGACTTCCTGCCGCCGGCGGAGCTGAAGAAGCTGGTGCTCAAAGGCTTCCATGACGTCCATTATCATGAGGCCTGCTTCACGCTGGCTGTCGTGCACCCGAATATGACCGCGATCCTGTCGCAGCTCATCGGACCCGATGTCCAGCTCCACCATACGAAAATGCTCGTCAAGCCGCCGGAAAACGGAGCCGCCTTCCCTATGCATCAGGATTATCCTTATTTCCCTCATGCAAGGCATTCCATGCTGGCGGCCAGCGTGCACCTGGACATGGCGGACGAGAAGAACGGCTGCCTGAGGGTCGTGCCGGGCTCGCATGTGCAGGGCAGCCTGCCTCATGTCGGTTCTTACTATTTGAACCACAAGGAATACCCGATAGCGGAAGGACTGCCTTGCCCGGCGGAGGCAGGAGATGTGCTGTTCTTCAACTACTTGACGATCCACGGCTCGGACGCCAATCGCAGCGAGCGCACGCGGCGGAATGTGCTGTTCCAATACAAGGACGCTTCGGATGAGCCGACGGAAAATGTCCATATCGACTGGGGCTCCGGCCTTATGGTATGCGGGGGCAATCCACGGTTCGACAAGGCGAGGCCGGATTTCAGCATCAAGGAATAGAACGGCGGCAGCGGCTCGGCGGATGGCCGTATTTGCGCTTGAACATTTTTTCGAAATGAGTCAGCGTGTTGAAGCCCGAAGCGTAACAGATCTCGGACACGGGCAGTGACGATGCTTGCAGCAGCGACCGGGAAAATCCGAGGCGCAGGTCAAGCAGATGCTGCTGGAAGCCGACGCCGAGCTGCTGCCGGAAGCACTCGCTGAAATAATTCGGCGACAGGCTTGCAGCCTTGGCTGCTTCGCTGAGCGTCAGCGGCTCGCGGAAATGATGCTGGAGAAAGAAAAGCGCTTGCTGGATGCTGGGATGCAGGGGGGCCACTGCGGCTTCACCGCTGACGGCTGCCTCTCCATCCCGGCACAGCATCAGCAGCAGGCAGCCCAGCAGGTTCCTCACGATCAGCTCTCCGGTCCGGCTATTGCGGCTGTCCTCCTCATCCAGGATCGAGAACAGCTCTCCAGCCCGCGCGCATCAAGCTTCATCAGCACAGGCGACAGCATGCGGCCGCCGAATAGAAGCGTCCGGATCTCCTCCGGGATCATCGATTCCTTGAAGATCAGATTGTAGATCTTGAGCGTCGACGCTTCCAAAGGACGGATTTCGTGAAAATCGGCCGGAGTCAGCAGGAACAGCGTTCCCGCGCCGATCGCGATGTCCGCTCCGTTGACACTGTTGACTCCGTTGCCGGAGCGGACATAGGTCAGCTCATAAAATTCATGCCAATGCAGATGGCATGGCGTATCGAGCTCCTGCCGGAACAGGCAATGGGACGATTCCGCCATGTACTCATCGATCGTCAAGCGATCCGGATGCTCCTTCAGCTCCATGACGGAATCAGCTCCTTCGTTTCATTTATCCGGATTATACCGGAAGAGCGGAAAGACCGGAAGATATGCGTATCATTTCGTAAGCGAGAAGGAGAGGCGGAGCGGGCGGCAGAGCTACAATAAGCTCGAAGCCAACTCAAGGGAGGAAGTCATGTCATGGAATATGCTGAATGGAGTCAAGAAGAAGTCGAGCGTTACCGGGAGCGCGGTTATGTGCTTCATAAGAAGCCGCTGTTCAGCTCCGAAAAAATGCGTACGCTGACGGATATTTTCGAGGAACAGCTCGCCATGAAAGGCAGCAGGCTGTCCGATGAGCTGGACACGCCCCATTTCCGCGACGAGCGGCTGCTCGACTTCCTGCTCAGCGATGAAGTCCTCGATCTTGTCGAGCCGATCATCGGCCCCAACATCGGACTGTGGTCCAGCCACTTCATCTGCAAAGACCCCTACGTCGGCCGGGCGACTCCATGGCATGAAGACTCCGCCTACTGGAAAGGCCGGCTGAGCTCTTTCGACAAGATCGTTACGGTATGGCTGGCCATAGACCGAAGCTCGAAGGAGAACGGCTGCATGCGGGTGCTTCCCGGCACGCACGGCAACGGATTCTCGGATTATGAAGCGATCGACGGGACCAAGAATACGTTCTCGACCCAAATCAAAAACGTGGACGAGTCGAATGCGGTTTATTTCGAGCTGGAACCGGGTGAATGCTCCTTGCACGATTCCAGGATCATCCACGGAGCAGCCGCGAATACAAGCGAATTCCGCAGATGCGGATATACGATGCGCTATTTTTCTACCGAAGCGGAAGTATATCCCGATAAAAATCCGGGCTTCAAAATATGGCTGGCAAGAGGCGTGAATAAGGCCGGGAGCCAGTTCGTTAACGAATGAAGGAGTGGGGATGCAATGGAAATCAAGCTATTCCAAGCGTTATGGGGATTGGAGGGAAGGGTTTCCGAGCTGATGAAGCGGGCTGCCGGTGACGGGTATGCGGGAATCGAGGCTCCGCTGCCTCCGGTCGGCATGGAGGAGGAATTCAAGGAGCAGCTTTCTGCACACGGGTTGTCCTTTATTGCCCAGATCGTCACATCCGGGAACCACTCGGCCTCTTTCGCCGCCCAGGCGGAACGCGCCGCAGCCTTCGGTCCGGTGCTGATCGTTTCCCATAGCGCCAGAGACTTCATGCCCTTTCGGGAGCAGCTCCTATTCTTCGAAGGCGCGCTCAAGGTGGAGCGCTCGATCGGCATTGCAGTCGGTCATGAGACGCATCGCTCCAGAGCGATGTTCACGCCTTGGAATACGTCGGCGCTTCTCAGGGAACTGCCCGATCTTGCCATCACGGCGGATTTCAGCCATTGGTGCTGCGTAACCGAAACCATGCTCGAGGAGTTTGAAGAGGATCTGCGGCTGGCCATCGAGCGGACGGTGCATATCCATGCCCGGCTCGGCCATCCGGAAGGTCCCCAGGTCGCCCATCCGGCAGCTCCCGAAAACAAGGATGTCCTTCAAGCCTTCAAGAAATGGTGGGGGGCTGTCCTGGCCGAAAGAGCCCGCAACGGCGCGGGCCTGACTACCGTAACGCCGGAGTTCGGTCCGGCCGGTTACATGCCGTCGCTTCCGTTCACGCGCCAGCCGGTAGCCGATCTTCGGGAGGTCAACGACTGGATGGCAGGCTGGTTCAGAGAAGCGTTTTGATCGGCTCCGCGCGAACATGTTGAAACCAAGCTGCCGACTATGCGTAGTACGGATAAATCCAAAGGAGGAATGAAGACATGATCAAACGTTTGATCAATAAACTGTTAGGATCAGCCCAGCATTCCAAGCATGGACGCCATCGGTACAGCTCGAGCGGCGGGAAAAAACAATACGGCCACAGCCGGCTCAGCTCATCCGATCAGGCGTATGGACATAAAAACAACGGCCACAGCTATTACAAGAGCCGCAAAAGAAGCTCAAGCTGAATCATCTACATCTGCATCAGCCCCTGCAAGCTTCATCCTGCATGCCCCAGCCAACCGTACACCGGTTGGCTTTTATATTTCCGAATGCGGATTCCGACATCGCTCCAGATCGCCAATGAAGGCATCGATGCCCTCATAAGGAGCTTCAATGTGCAGAAGCCTGCGAAGTAGATGCCTGGCCCCGGGAGTCAGATCCAGCTCTTGCTCCCATCCCTTGTCGGCCATCTCTGCCGGATGATAGCTTGAATACAGCATGAATAGAAGCAAATGGCCCATATCCGACAGATCGGCTGCGGGATCAGCGTCTTGAGCCAGCCTGACGCCTGACCGGAAAGGCGGCACCAGCGCCGCCGCTTCGCCGATCCGCCTGGCCAAGCCGAAGTCGATCAGATGAATTCGATTCCCGTCGGCAATGACATTAGGGATGCGGATATCGAGATGAACATACCCTTGCCGGTGGACATAAGCGACAATCTCCGTCAGCTTGCCGATGAAATCCAGAGCTTCTCTTTCCGAAAACAGCCGGCCCCGCTCAAAGATCAGCTCCTCGACCGTCTGGCCTCCGGCAAACTCGCTTGCCATAAAGAGCCGGTTCTTATCGTCGAACAAGTCCCGGACGCGAGGAATGGACGGATGGCGCAGCTTGGCCAGCACCGTCATCTCCCGCCGCAGCAGCTCCCGTCCGAGCTCACCCTTGCTCGGCTTGGCTTGCTTTATCGCCACTTGTTGTCCCGACTGCAGATCCAGGCAGCGATAGGTCAAGCCGTAGCTTCCGATGCCGAGCAGCTGGATTATGCGGTATCGGTCCGCAATGACATCGCCATTCTGTAGGGGATAATCGATCCAAGCCAGATAAAAACCTCTTACATGCTCCAATATGTTCATGTCCATCTCCTCATCGGCCAATGACAGCGTTATTCCCGTTTCTTAGTGGGCGGAGCATGGCGGCAGGGCACGCCAGCTCTCGATCCGCAGCGGTTCAACCGGGATTTCTTTATATACGGGACAGAGAAGATTCCGTTCTGTGGAATGGGGAAGACGTAACCATCTGGAACGATGCGGTGATGGACCATGGACCGGAGTGTTGGAGCGTGGTAGACACGTAAACCTAATGATGAGTAGGGTTAGGGATGCTTGAGCTTGGCCGGCAGCTGCCAAAGGCGGCTGCCCATACCCGGAAACGAACGAGACCACTCTAGGCGCGTCGGACAAGAACGTTGTCGCATCAGGCTAGTTACCGAACCATCCAAGCAAGGCAAGATGAATCCCTGTCCGGAGCACAGAAACGACAATAAGGGAGTTTTTCCAAATGGATATGGGATTGAAACATAAAACGGCTTTAGGTACGGGAGATGCCGCAGTACAGGATGACCTAATCCATGCTGCTGTCCTTGTCCAAAAGCTTGTCCAAATTGACGAGAGGAGCGGAAGTCGCCGTCAAACACGATCATGCCGGGACCAACCCTCTCGGAAAAGGTGCAGGAAATCTCCTCAACCGTATATCGGCTCTCTATGATGTCCTTCGCGGAAAAAGAGATCGACTTCATGACGAACAATCTGCCCCAATCGGTGCCGACTATTTTCTAACGCCCGCCCGCTAAGATGTACCGATCTCCAAATCCAGTTCCGTGCATCCATTTCACCCGCATTCCTAAAAGGAATGCGGGTGATTGCATGTCAAGGGCCTATCGGCTGTTGCTAGGTTCCGGAGGCTTCACGGCTTCTTCGTTCTTCTTCGAGACTTTGCAGCTCTTCTTCCGCTTTGATGATCGAGAAGTAGCCGAACAGATCTCCGATCACATTCAAGGTGAGTCCGATTTTAGCTAAGTCCAAGGAGGAGAGTTCGTTGGTCAATAAGGTATTTTGTCTGGGTTTGGCCACATCATCACCCCATGAGTCCATTTTTCTCCAACATATGCCGGTGCTGTCCTGCATTCCTATGTGGCTGCCCAATCGCAGCATATATTGATGGCCAGCGACCTAAGTCAACCGGAATACAAGCGGCAAGAACGGACCTGATGCATCATGCCGGAGAAAAGGCTAAGCTTTTTAGGGTATCATCTAAGCTTTTCTAAGTGATAAAAAAAGGAACCCTTTGATAATATTAGAAATGTAATCGCTTTCACTTAATATGAAAAGGATGTGGTGGCGGAGGCCAGCAGCGGCCTGCCTATCTTCCAGGCGATACCGACCTGCATGTTACCAAAAAAAGGAGGAAGACTTATGAAACCAAGATCGACGAAATTCCTGCTATCGATGTTCATCTGCTTCGTGCTTGCCTTGCCTGCAGGAATCGCACAAGCGGCCACAACGATTACTTCGAACCAGACAGGCACCCAGGACGGATACGACTATGAATTGTGGAAGGATTCCGGCAATACAAGCATGACGCTCAATAGCGGCGGCACGTTCAGCGCCCAGTGGAGCAACATCAACAACGCGTTGTTCCGCAAAGGCAAGAAATTCGACTCGACGAAGACATACGCCCAGCTGGGCAACATTTCAATCAACTACAACGCCACGTTCAATCCCGGCGGCAACTCCTACCTGTGCGTCTATGGATGGACGAAGGATCCGCTCGTGGAATATTACATCGTCGACAACTGGGGAACCTATCGCCCGACCGGCACCTTCAAGGGAACCTTCTCCGTTGACGGGGGAACGTATGACATCTACGAGACGACCCGGGTCAACCAGCCGTCCATTATCGGAACGGCTACGTTCAAGCAGTACTGGAGCGTCCGGCAGACGAAGCGTACGGGCGGCACGATCTCGGTCAGCGAGCACTTCAAAAAATGGGAAAGCCTAGGCATGCCGATGGGCAAAATGTATGAAGTCGCGCTTACGGTCGAGGGCTATCAGAGCAGCGGAAGCGCGGATATTACGAGCCATACCCTTACGATCGGCGGGAGCGGCGGTGGAGGCGGAACTCCCGGCACAGCTGCCCGAACAGAAGCCGAGTCGATGACGAAAGGCGGCTCATACACTTCCGCCATCAGCTCGCCGTTCACGGGAGTCGCTTTGTACGCCAACAACGACCTGGTGAAGTACACGCAGAATTTCACGACCGGCACCCACAGCTTCTCCCTCCGCGGCGCTTCGAGCAACTCGAACATGGCCAAGGTGGATTTGAAGATCGGCGGCGTGACAAAAGGAACCTTCTACTTCGGAGGCAGCAATCCTGCGGTCTATACCATCAGCAATGTCAGCCATGGAACCGGCAATCAAGAAATACAGCTCGTCTGCACATCCGATGACGGAACTTGGGATGCTTACTTGGATTATCTGGAGATCAGTTAGGATCACGGCAACCAAACGATCCATTCCAAATCGGAGGTGTTGATCCATGCTCAAGGCCAAGGCGGCTGCAGCTAAATGGGCAGCGGTCGGAACGCTTGTCGTATCTCTTCTTACGGGTTCACTGGCGATGTCGGGCAACGAGGCGTTCGCAGCCGATTGCTCAAACGGTTATGTAGGCTTGACGTTCGACGACGGTCCGAATCCGAGCAACACGACAACGCTGCTGAACGCGCTGAAACTAAACGGCTTGCGTGCGACCCTTTTCAACCTGGGACAGAATGCGCAGAACTATCCGTCGCTCGTACGCGATCAGCAGGCGGCAGGCATGTGGATAGGCAACCACTCCTGGTCGCATCCGCATATGACGCAGCTCAGCGGCGCACAGATGGCATCAGAAATCACAAGCACGCAGCAGGCCATCCAGACCATCACCGGAGCGGCGCCGAAGCTGTTCCGTCCGCCTTACGGAGAGACCAATGCGGCTTTGAAGTCCATCGAAGCTCAAAATGGACTTACGGAAGTGATCTGGAACGTCGACTCCCAGGACTGGAACGGAGCCACGGCCGCACAGATCGCCGCCGCAGCGGGACGGCTGCAAAACGGCGATGTCATCCTGATGCATGACCAATATCAGACCACGATCCAAGCGATCCCGCAAATCGCGCAAAACCTCAAAAGCCGAGGACTATGCTCCGGCATGATCTCGACGAGCACAGGGCGGGCAGTCGCGCCCGACGGGGGAGGCGGAGGCGGTACGCCAGGTACAGGCACGAAGGTGGAAGCGGAGAGCATGACCAGAGGGGGACAGTACGCCTCAACGATCAGCTCGCCGTTCTCGGGCGTCGCTTTGTACGCCAACAATGACCTGGTGAAGTACACGCAGAATTTTACGAGCGGAACCCATACGTTCTCTCTCCGCGGCGCTTCGAGCAATTCTGCGATGGCCAGGGTCGACTTGAAGATCGGCGGCGTGACGAAGGGGAGCTTCTACTTCGGAGGCAGCAGCCCAGCCGTCTATACGCTGAGCAATGTCAGCCATGGAACCGGCAATCAAGAAATTCAGCTTGTATGCACAACCGACAATGGGACATGGGATGTATATCTGGATTACTTGGAAATCAGCGGATGAGATAGGGGATCTGCATGAAAGGAAGGATTAGATTCTAGATCGTGGGTTGGACACCGTCCCGGCGAGCTTTCGCCGGGATTTTTCATGTTCATCTAGCCATGAGAATATAGGGTTCATTAATAAGCGTTCCGGATGAGGCAAAGGAAATCGATGGCGCCGTGGAGAAATGAATGGTCATACGAGTCGGCCCAGACACGCCGATTGAGCGGGAAGAGGCCATGAGGATGCGGCCAAGGCATGCCAATGGGCGGGTGGGGGCTATGAGGAGGCGAATCCATGTTTGAGTATGAGCATCTGCATCATGTCAGCCTATCAGTCCGGAATTTGGAGCAGGCGCACAAGTTTTATTCCGGGCTCCTGGGCTTCAGGCAGCTCCAGCGGCCGCCGTTCGATTCCAAGGGAGCTTGGTACGAAGTCGGCTCGCAGCAGCTTCATCTGCTGGAGAATCCTCAAGGAGAGACGCTGCGGCGGGGGCCGATCGACACGATCGACGGGCATTTCGCCATATGGGTGAGAAGCTTCGCGAACACGATCGCCGAACTCGAGGCAAAGGGAATTCCTTATGAAGCCAGGCCAGACAGCCTGGCGGGATTCTCGCAAATATTCGTGCTCGATCCGGACCACAACATCATTGAGTTCGACGCCGCTTACGGCTCTTGATTGGATTGGGGTACAACCGAGAATTCATCCCGTGATATAATGAACCATATATTTTCATGAATAGGGATGGTGCAGATGTCGGAGCAGCAAGTATACGTCCGGTTTCCCGAGGAAGCCGACGCTTACGATTTGTCTGAGCTTTACAAGCGCAATCGGGAGTTCTTTGAGAGATTCTCTCCAAGCAACAAGGATGAGTACTATACGGAAGAGCATCAGCTCCAAGCGATCAGAAAGAGCAAGATGGATATGGCGGAGGATCGCAAATACGAATTTGTCATCTGCCGCAAAGAGGACGACAGGATCATCGGCAGTGCGGGGCTTGCCTTTGTGGCGCGGGGATCGCTGCAGAGCTGCATGATCGGATATAGCCTGGATCAGGCTTATAACGGCAAAGGCTATATGACAGAGGCGGTCTCGCAGGTAGTTCGTTATGCCTTTGAAGAGCTGAAGTTCCACCGCATCGTAGGGGAAGTCTCGCCCCGGAATCCCGGATCGATTCGCGTGCTTGAGAAAGCCGGCTTCCACAAAGAAGGCGTTTCCCGCAGCAACCTGAAAATCAACGGGGTGTGGGAGGATCATCAGGTTCTGGCTCTTATCAATCCTTCCGGTGATGTCTAGGATTTGGATTTATCCCTTTTTAAGGGCATAGCTGATGGCAGTGCAATTGGCGACGCTTTCAAATGAAAATTCCGAACTCAAGGGATCAAGATCGAAAGGTTATAGAACCGCGCCAAGCGCGGTTATTTTTTTATTTCTTGTGGGACTGGCTTTCCAATCAACTTGCGCGCAGGATTTGAAGAGTTCTTTGAATAGCCTTGGGCCACGATGTGGGAAGCGATAAAGGCAGTGCGAGAACCATTTGAATAATTGGGGAACAAAGCTCAGGGCACCAATTGAAGCATTGGAAATATGGGAAGTTCAGTCTCATTCGTTATAGATGTTCACAAAACTCGTATTTTGTACGTATGTATAAAAAGAGTTAAATCCTTTATACAGCCGTCTTTCTATTTATAATTCTCTGTCTCTAATGACAGACTGCAGACTCCTCCTCGATCCTGACACAAATTCAATTAAAAACAGCCTCCAATCCTATAAAATAGTCAATTCCTCGAAGCCCATAACCGTCTGACGAATTGGGGGCTGTTTTGTGTCTTACTCGACGCCCATAACCGTCTGACGTTCTGCTGGTTTACAAGTAGTTCCACCGACCTTAACTTATCCCATTATAATCATTTTCCCTCTGTAATAAGGACTAGAATCAACGAGTATGCATGTTATATGATCGCGTTTTGACGGACAAATCGGGAGGCATACAAGGATGGCAGCAACCATTACCGGCGTTGTCTTTAATGATTTAAATCACAATGGTCTATTTGATCCGGGCGAGCCTGGAATACCTAACGTATTTGTCGTTTTATTCAACAGTACCGGTGGAACCTGCGCTTCTGTTCTAACCAATGCAAGCGGAGTTTACAGTTTAACGGTTGCCGCGGCGGGCGCCTATACGGTTTACGAACCGGTGGCGAACCCCGGAGCTGCCTGTCCGCCCGTTACGTTCACCCAACCCGCTGGCTTTACGATGTCAAACGGACCGAGAAAAATTACGCTGACCGTCACGGCAGCCCAGATCAGCGGGAATGCCGTTATTGCCAGCCAAAACTTCAGCCACGATACGGTCAACAATCCGTTAAGCTGCACTACGAATCTGATTCAATTTTCCGGGAGGCCCTCCGTCTGGTTCAACATCAATGTCGTAACAGGCGAAACGGCGGTCCAAGGTACCGTCATTCCTCCAGTGGATATCAACGCTATCGGATACAACACGCTGGATAACTATATCTATGGGTACGATCAGCTCAATAATGCTATTGTCCGAGTGGACAATAGCGGAAATGTAAGTGCACTGTCTCCCCTGCCTACAGGCTTTCCGGCAGATGCCTATACGACGGGAACCTTTGATTTGAGCGGATTTTTATACCTTTTCGTCAATAATGAAACCAGATTCTATGTCATCGATTTGCGGCCCAATTCCTCCACGTACATGAAACTGGTCAATCCGGCCAACGGATTTCAGGAACAGACCAGCAACTTCGGAGTCGCACTGAGCCGAGCGCTGAATGTCAGCGACTGGGTCTTCAGGTCCCAAGACAGCAATCTATATGGCATAACGCCGCAAGGCACAGTGCAGAGAATTGTTCCGACAACAGGGAATGTCGTC
This sequence comes from Paenibacillus sp. RUD330, assembly GCF_002243345.2. Taxonomy (NCBI): domain Bacteria; kingdom Bacillati; phylum Bacillota; class Bacilli; order Caryophanales; family Paenibacillaceae; genus Paenibacillus; species Paenibacillus sp. RUD330. The sequence goes on along the minus strand of NZ_CP022655.2, from coordinate 2,705,215 downwards.
AATGTGACGACCACCCCTTCCAATACCGGTCCATTCGGTGCCATAGCCTTGGATGCCACCGGAACCATTTACGCAATATCCAATAGCAATGGAATCATATTTAGATATACGATTGTCGGAAATACCGCAACAGCTGCAGCCTTTTCAAGCACCACCACGACCTCATTCAATGATGCCACTATTTGTCCCAACACCACGGTAGCCATTGATTTTGGAGACGCTCCGGACACCTCCGCAGGAAATGGCCCTAATGACTATTCTACGTTGCTGGCCAATAACGGCCCTCGTCATCAGCTGGTGAACGTACTTTTCCTCGGAACGCAAGCAACGGCGGAGACCGATGCCTATCAGAACCCTACCGCTACCGGTGATGATATTTCCAAGGGCATTCAGGATGACGGAGTCGTAGTCCCTCTTCCTCCTCTCGCCATCAATGCGTCCACTTATGAGCTTAATGTGACAGTCACCAATCTTACAGGCCGCAGCGCGAATTTATACGGCTGGGTCGATTTTAATGGAGATGGCATCTTTCAGGGCAATGAAGCGGCTCCTGTCGCAGTTGTTCCTTCTCAAGGCGGAACGCAGGCGGCAACGCTCCAGTTCACCGTTCCTGCAGGCACAGCCTTGACTCCAGGTCAAACATTCGTCAGGCTCAGGTTGACGACAGATACCCTGATCGATCAGAATTCCACTTCGTTAGCCGGCTCAGTTTCTGTTGTTCCGGCATCATCGTTAGAGGATACAAGAAGTCTAGGGCCTGCTTCTGACGGAGAGGTGGAAGATTATTTTCTCCAAATCGCTTTGCCGGCCATCCTTGCCTTTTCCAAAACCGCATCCCAAAGCAGTGTTGAGCCCGGCGATACGATCCCGTACATTTTCATTGTATCCAACCCGGGAAATACGACGCTGACGAACGTCGTCATTCAAGATTCGCTGCTCGGCTTGATCGATATCATATCCAGCCTGGATCCAGGCACCCAGTTCACGATTACGGCAATCTATACTGTTCCCGCCGATACTCCGGCAGGCACGATAATCACCAACGTCGCAACCGCCGCCTCCGATCAGACCCCGCCCGTGTCGGATTCGGAGCAGGTTGCCGTACTGCCGCGTTTCAGTCTCGCTATTTCCAAAACGCCTGACCGAATTTCCGTTGCGCCTGGCGAAACTGTAAACTATGCCATTACCGTAACGAACACATCCAATGCCCCTATTACCGACGTAATCGTTAAAGATGACCTGGTCGGTTTTACCCAAGCCATCCCGGTTCTGAATCCGGGAGAATCGCAGACTTTCACAGCCTCCTTCACTGTACCTCCCGGAACGCTTGCCGGTACAGTGTTCACGAACCAAACCGTTGCCACTTCCAATGAAACGGGGCCAGCCTCGGACACTGCGTCCATCATCGTTACTCCGATACCGCAAATCGTCATCTTCAAAAGCGTCAGCCCGCAAATCGCTGCTCCGGGCGAGACCGTCATTTATACGATAACAGCTACCAACGCAGGCAATGAACCGCTTACCAACGTTCACATCACAGATCCGATCGTCGGAGTGGATGAAACGTTCGCGGCCCTGAATCCAGGAGACTCCGTCATCATCTCCACACCGTTCGAAGTGCCGATAACGGCCATGCAAGGGGATTCCTTGGTCAATGTCGCGACCGTCACATCGACTCAGAGCGGTCCCAGCGAAGCGAATGCTGTCGTCACCGTCATCAGCAATCCAAGTATTTCGTTGTCCAAATCGGTTTCGCCTGCTCAAGGGATTGTCGGCAGTACCGTCATCTATACGTTCATTGTCACCAACACAGGAAACACGCCTTTAACCGCTGTTCAGCTTGCCGATCCTCGAATCGGCTTGAACCAATCGATCGGTGCATTGGCTGTCGGCGAATCGAGGACCGTGGAATTCCCCTTCGTCATTCCAAGCTCGGCTGAAAATCCGATCCCAAACACAGCCACAGTTACTGGAACGAGCGGTTCTCAAACGGTTCAGGACGATGACTCCGCCGCGCTGATTGTGCTCCTGCCTTCATTTACAGTAACAAAAACGGTCGATCAAGCACTCGTGAATCCGGGAGATACGGTTCTGTTTACCATTCGTGTAAGCAACACCGGCAGCATCCCGCTGACCGATCTTGCGATCGTAGATCCCCTGTTGTCTCTCAATACGATCATTCCTTTGCTTGACCCCGGCGCGACCGTGATCGAGACCGTTCCTTTCGTCGTTCCCTTAAATGCAGCAGCAGGCTCTGCCATTGCCAATGTCGTCACGGCAACGCCAGCCGAGACCGGGCCGCAGCAAGGTGCAACGACGATTATCGTCAACGAAGTTCCGGCGATAACGCTGGCCAAAACGGCGAATGCCGCCAACGCTCTTCCAGGAGAGACGATCACCTATACCCTTACGGTCAGCAATACCGGCAACGTGGATCTGACGAACGTTACTGTAACCGATCCGCTTCTGGGCTTCAGCACGGTCATTCCATCGCTTGCGGTGTCGCAGTCGCTAACCTTTGCGCCGCCATTCACCGTGCCGTTGGGAACTCCAGTCGGAACCCTCATCACGAACGTCAGTACGGCTGTGTCGGATCAGACCGAACCGGCAGATGCAGCGGCAAGCGTTCTAATCGATCCTTTGACGCCTGCGTTAACCGTCGTGAAAACGCCAAGCAGCCTGACCGCTGCTCCAGGCGATACGATTACTTATTCCATCGCCGTCACCAATACCGGGGCTGTTCCTCTCACCAACGTTTTCTTGAGTGATCCTTCCCTCGGTATCAGCCAAGACATCGGTACGCTTGATATCGGCCAAAGCCAGTTCGTAACGATTTTATTCACGATACCGCCAGGAACGCTGAACGGTTCCGTCATCGTCAACACTGCAGTCGTGACAACCGATCAGACGAATCCTTCGGAAGGTTCCTCCACGGTCGTAGTCGATCCAAGTCCCGGTTTGCAGATCGCCAAAATCCTCGACCCGGTTCATGCGGTTCCAGGACAGACAGTGACCGCAACCATCACGGTCCAAAATACGGGCAACATCGATTTGACTGACGTTCTCATAACCGATGCGACATTGGACTACAGTTCGGTCATTCCCTTCCTCTCTGCGGGAGCGATCGTATCCGCCGTCATTCCATTTACGGTGCCTGCCGTTGCCGCCGGTACCGTACTGACCAATACAGCTGCCGCATCCTCCGATGAGACGGGCGAGACAACATCGACCGCGGCAATCACCGTCCTCCCCGGCTCGCCAGAGCTGACGATGGTCAAAAGTGTAGACCGTACCGAAGCGCTGCCCGGCGATGTCGTTACGTTTACCTTTGAAATCCGAAATTCATCGAACTCGCCGCTTACGAATTTGCATTTTGTGGATGATTTGCTCGGTATCGACAAGACGGTAGAATTTGTCCCGACCGGTTTCTTTATTAGGCTGTCCCGCACCTTCACCATTCCTGCCGACGCACGCGGAGGAACGACAATCCTCAATACGGCCGTGTTGAACACCGCGCAGACCGAGCCGATTACCGCCACGGCCGAAGTAGCCATACCTGCGGATCCAAAGCTTTCAATCAGCAAAACGGTATTTCCTGCCACTGCTTTTCCCGGCGAAATCGTGTTTTTCAATCTCATAGGCGTCAATACCGGAAACATAAGGCTGACGAACATTCAGTACAGCGATCCATTTCTCGGATTCAATGGAACCGTTGCATCCCAGGACGTCGGTGCTGTTCAGTTTCTGATCGTCCCTTATACGGTCCCATTGACCGCGATGCCGGGAGATCTGATTCACAATACGGTTACCGTAAGCTCTTCTCAAATCGGCCAGCAAAGCGCTGCGGCGACGGTACGGGTAGTCGAACCTCCGCTTGTTATTACGAAGAGCGCAGACGCTCAAGTATTCGTGGGTGACATCGTACGGTTTTCATTGACGGTAACCAATCGAAGCCAGGTCATTGCGACAAATGTCGTACTGACCGACGTCCTGCAAAAGGGGACTGTATTCGTTGCGAACAGCGTGAAGGTCGACAATAAGGCTGATCCAGGAGCCGATCCCAATACGGGCTTGAACATCGGTTCCATCGCTCCGGGACAGTCGGTGGTCGTCTCGTTCTCGGCGACACAAGCAATAGAGCTGTCTTCGCGTCAGATCCGCAATCAGGCTTCGGCTACCTTCCGGCTTCAGGGCATCGGTCCGCTCTTTACCGTCCGTTCGAACATCATCACCATTCTTGTCGAGGAGCATGAAGAGTAACGCGAAGGACACTTGATCTCAAAAACAGCCGACCCGTTGGGTCGGCTGCCTTCTATTTCGTTGCCTCGACCTGAGCTGAGGCTACGCGCCTATATGTTTGGATGAAGTCTCGCGCCAATAGGAGCTGATATCGTGATCAATTATGAAGAACAGCATGTTGGCGACTTGCCGGATAAGGTCGATGTCGTTCTGGACACGATTGGCGGAGACGTATTGGCCAGGAGTTATGAGGTATTGAAACCTGAAGGAAGATTGGTAACGATCACCGGCCAGCCCGATCTGGAGCTGGCGCGCGGAAAGGGAATCACGGCATATAGGGTCAGAATGGAGACCAATACCGAACAATTGGCCGCCATAGCGGACTTGGTGTCGATCGGAAGCGTAAAAGTGGTTGTTATCGCCTATGATTCTGACCAACCCGGCGTCCTTATAAGGACGCCGGGTCTCCATACCTCCGAATACCTTCCACTCGAACCACCCGCCCTCCCTGCTCCCGATCACAATGCTCAAAGAATGGATCTGCTGCGACCTCTAGTAAAACGTCCATTGCATTCATTGGACCCGCTCGTTAAGATTTAGGGAATACATAGACTGGGAGGCTCTTTCATGAAGATCAACTCTGTGCCTTGGCGAGAAGTTTTGACCGACGAGGCCGCCCACACCATCACGGGCAATGTGAACCTATACGAATCCTTTCCGATTCCACAGCTGCGGACGGAGCGTAGAATTTGGATCTATTTGCCGAGGAGCTACAACGAAAGCAACCGCTGCTACCCGGTCTATTACATGCAGGATGGCCAGAACATGTTTGATCAAGCGACGTCTTGGGGACGCGAATGGGGCGTCGACGAGACATTGGAACAGATGGCGCAGGAGGATCCGGCGCTGGAGGCGATCGTGGTCGCTATCGATCATGGGGGTGCTGAGCGCAACCATGAATATAACTTTACAACCAATGAGGAGTACAAGTTCGGAGGCAAAGGCGAGGCGTATGCGGATTTCCTGGCGAAAACACTCAAACCCTATATCGACAGCCGCTACCGGACGCTCCCTGAAGCGGAGCATACGATCATTGCCGGAAGCTCGTTTGGCGCATACATCTCGTTGTATACGGCTATTCGCTATCCGGATCAGTTTGGCTGTGTGGGCGGGGTTTCCTTTGTCATGTGGCATGACAGCGGCGCCATCATCCAATGGATTCAAGAATCGGATCTCTCCCCTGCGCTTCGCGTCTATCTAAGCATTGGAGAGCTGGAAACCGACAATTCCGACTTCAATCGGGCTGCCCGCGAGCATGTCGAGTTGACCCGCCAGACCTTAATGACATCAGGGATTCCGGAACAGCAGATTCGATTCGACTATATTCCTGGCGGAACCCATCACGAATCCACGTGGAGCGTGCTGTTTCCTGAAATGCATCGATGGCTGCTGCAGCCATAGGGCGGATAGAAGCAAGGGAACCCGACTTCTTGGATCCATCCTTGACCTGCCTGGGAACGGGTTTCCATCGTCCGGCAAAGCATCAAGCCGCATTCCGTCTGTAAGCTCGCACCGCAAATAGATAAGCGACGACCATGATTCCTACGCACCACGCTAAAGCGACCCAAATCTCATTGCCCACCGGTTGATTGGACAAAAGCGCACGGATGGTCTCAACGATAGACGTCACCGGCTGGTTTTCGGCAAAGGCGCGTACGGCCGCAGGCATCGACTCGGTAGGGACAAAAGCGGAACTGATGAAAGGCAGGAAGATCAACGGATAGGAAAAGGCGCTTGCGCCTTCCATCGTCTTGGCGGACAGTCCGGCAATGGCAGCGATCCAGGTCAAAGCCAGCGTAAACAGCACGAGGATGCCGGCAACCGCAAGCCAGGACAGCATCCCCGCCGACGAGCGGAAGCCCATCGGAAGCGCAACGAGAATGATGACGACAACGGTCATGACGTTGGATACCACCGAGGTCAGCACATGCCCCCACAGCAATGCGGAACGTTGTATCGGCATCGAGCGGAACCGCTCGATGATGCCCCGCTGCTTATCCATGAACAGGCGGTAAGCCACATAGGCCACCCCGCTGGCGATAGCCATAAGCAATATGCCGGGCAGCAGGTAATTCACATAGCTGTCCGTACCGGTCTCGATCGCGCCGCCGAACACATAGACGAAGAGCAGCATCATGGCTATCGGAGTGATGCAGACAGTGAAGATGGTGTCCAGGCTGCGGAAAATATGGCGCATGGAGCGTCCGATCATGACACTCATGTCGCTGAAGAAATACGTTTTTTTCGTCTCCATCAGATGGCCTCCTTCTTGCCGATGATGGCGAGGAATAGTTCCTCCAGGGTCGGCTGTTTTTCCACGTACTGCACCTGCGTTTTCGGGAACAGCTGCTTCAGTTCCGCGAGCGTGCCGCTGGCAATGATCCTGCCCTCGTGCAAAATGGCCATTCGGTCGGCAAGCTGCTCGGCTTCCTCTAAATGCTGCGTGGTCAGGAATACCGTCGTGCCTCCATCTGCAAGCTCCTTTACAATCCTCCAAACCTCGATGCGCGCCTCGGGGTCAAGCCCGGTTGTCGGCTCGTCGAGGAATAAGATCTGCGGTTTGCCCACAAGGCTCAATGCGATGTCCATCCTGCGGCGCATGCCGCCCGAATAAGTCGACGGCTTGCGGTCCGCCGCGTCCATCAAGCCGAAACGGTTCAGCAAATCGTCCGCAACTTGACGGGGACGATCCAGATGGCGCAGCTTGGCGATCATGATCACATTTTCCCGACCGGTCAACATCTCGTCTACGGCGGCAAATTGCCCGGTGAGGCTGATGGCATGCCGAACCTGATGCGGCTTTGACGCGACGTCGAATCCGTTTACGGTGACGGTGCCTCCGTCCTGCTTTTGCAGCGTAGCAAGGATTTTGACCATGGTCGTCTTGCCTGCGCCGTTGGAGCCGAGCAAGGCGAATATCTCCCCGCGCTTCACTTCCAGATCGACGCCCTTCAGGACTTCCGTGTTCTTGAAGGACATGCGCAGACCGTTCACTTCAATGGCTTTTTCCATCCCGATCCCCCCGTTTATTATGTTTTTCGGCCATTTTCTTCATCGCCTTGCTGACTTCTTGAGCGACAGATTCTTGATAGAGATCCGAGTACGTTTTTGAATCCTTGATCAGTTCGTCGCAGAATGCCGCTACATCACGCCCTGTCACCTCGAGCACGCCTTTCCCCAAGGCCGCCCCCTCTTCAAACAGATCGACGATCCCCGAGAGCAGACCCGTTCCCTCGGCCAGCTCGATCGGGCCGACCTTGAAGTAATAGCTCTGGATCTCTTTGTACACAATCTGATAATCCTGCGGGAGGGCTTTGACTCGCGCCATATGCGCACGCCACTCTTTTTTGCCTTTGATGATGTCTTGTATCCTCATGACTCATCCCCCTAATTTGCCTAATTTTTTAGCGACAGCAGCATTGAGCTGCTCACGCCACTTGTCGTGATGGGACTTCGCTCCTTCTTCGCCGGCCAGCGCCGAGCAGAAGCCTTTGATATCGCCGCCCAAAACCTCCTGGACACTCTGTCCGTTTCCCGCCGTTTCTTCGAGCAAGCCAAGCACGCCGTCAAAAATGGGCATGAGGTTGCGTCCGGTGAAGTCGGAGTTCGGCCAAAGATAAGCTTGGATTTGTTCCCATGCCGCTTGATAATCGGGCGGCAGCTTTTCAACCCGTGCTTCAAAGGCCTTCATTTCTTTCGTCATGTCGCTGCCCGTGATTTTTTCCCAAAAATTCATGGTTTGTTCTCCTTCAGCTCATTGATTTTCGAGGATACGAATTCCCATTTTTCCCAGAACTTCCGCAGCTCCTCGCGCCCGGCGTCGTTGATCGCGAAAAACTTCCGTGGCGGTCCCATGTCCGAGGGCTTCTTGGTGATTTCCACCAGCTTATTCTTCTCAAGCCGGATCAGGATCGTATACACCGTCCCTTCCACAACATCCGCAAAGCCGAGAGCATTCAGCCGCCGTGTAATTTCGTACCCGTAGGTTTCCTGGCGGCTTATGATTTCAAGAACACAGCCCTCAAGCGCTCCTTTGAGCATTTCCGTCAAATTTTCCAGCACAATCACCCTTTGCTATTCAGTACGACTGGTATCAAGTGTCACTTACTACCTCTACAAAGTAACACGCAGTAGTGTGGATGTCAACGGCATTTGCGAAAATATTCCATCCGTCTCGGCTATGCTGTCCAACCTCTCCGACATTTTAATCTGGCTATCGTTTCTCCCCCCGCCAGCAGCCCACTACCCAGACGAGATGTCCTTCATACGATAGTAAAGGTTCAATCAATGCCATCATAGGAGCAAAGGGAGCTGGGCATTAGTGAGATCCAAAACGAAACTTACCGGACTTGTGATTTTCAAGGGCGATCCCGGGTACGAGGTCGCGCGCAAAAATTGGGATCCCCATACAGACCGATTTCCTAAAGTGTTTGTTTTTGCGAAAAGAACGCAGGATGTGGCCAACGCCATCAAGTGGGCCAACGAAAACAAGGTTCCCATCCGTCCGAGAGGCGGCAGGCATTCCTTGGAGGTCAATCTCTCGCAGGTCAACGGCGGCATGGTCATCGATGTAAGCAAAATGAAAAAAATTTCGCTCCATCGAAAAAAGAGCAGCGTGATAGTGGGATCGGGAAATACCGTGGGGAGAATCGCTAAAACGCTTGCTCCGCTAGGCTATATCGCTCCATTCGGAGACAGCCCGACGGTCGGGATCGGCGGAATCACGCTCGGCGGAGGAATAGGACCTTTGCAGCGGACTGTCGGCCTCGTCAGCGACAATCTGATCGCGCTTGAAATGGTTGACGCCAAGGGCAGGGTCATCCGCGCCAACAAAAAGCGCAACGCCGATCTCCTGTGGGCTTCCAAAGGCGGCGGCGGCGGAAATTTCGGCGTGTACACCCGGTACAAATTCAAAGTCCACTCCGCGCCGGAGAAGGCTACAGTATATCGCATCACCTGGCCGTGGGAGCAATTCCCGGAAGTGCTCAAAGCCTGGCAGAAATGGGCGCCATGCGTCGATGACAGACTGGGCAGCGAGCTGTCGATCGGTCCGAAAAAAGGCGGCAACGTCACCATGAACGGACTTTTCCTCGGCTCGAAAACAGAAGCGCTCCGCCTGTTGAAGCCCATGACGAGCGTCGGCACGACAACGAGCAAGATCATCCGTTTATTGCCGTATCCGAAGGTCGTGGACTTCCTCCTGCCTCCGGATCCTGTCCTAACGCAAAGGGAAAGCAATCAGTTCTCCAGCGGCTTCGGCCGGCATCCTTTCCCGGATAAAGCGATCAGATCCATGCGGAAGTTTTTGGAGCAGGTAGAGGGGCAATTCGCAGGGTTTTTCTTTCTCAACTGGGGTGGTGCCGTAAGCCGCGTAGCTCCTAGAGCTACCGCGTTCTACTGGCGGAAAGCGAAGTTTTATGTCGAGTGGAACAGCTCCTGGGTCAAAAAATCCGATGCGGCCAAAAATATTGCTCTGGCCCGCGGATTGCGCAAGAAGCTGCAGCCTTATATCGTAGGCTCCTACATCAACGTGCCGGATCAGGGAATCAAAAATTCCGGGCCGGTATACTATGGGGCCAACTATCCCCGGCTGAAGAGAGTGAAAGCGAAATACGATCCAGGCAATGTGTTCAATAATCCCCAAAGCATTCCGCCGGCAGGCAGATCTTAAGCCTTACGAAAAGTCCGCCGGCCGACAGAAAGCAATGAACATCCTTATCCCTGCGCCCCATCTATAAATTCAAGATGGGTTTTTTTCCGTTTGTTCTTCATCCTGCAAGAGTTATACACGAGATAATCGTCGGCAAAAGCCCAACAGGCCGGGTTGGCGGCTCGCTTGCGAAAGGACCGCTTTCCCATCCGTCCAGCTTTACTGGGCCGTTAAAATCAGCGGTCCGTCCGATGTGATGGCGATCGTATGCTCATATTGCGCCGACAGCCTGCCGTCGGCCGTCCTCGCCGTCCACTGGTCGTCGTCGATGGAGATACGGAAGGTCCCTTCGTTGACCATCGGCTCAATCGTAAACACCATGCCTTCCTTCAACCGAATGCCTTTGCCGGCTGCGCCGATATGCTCGTAATTCGGCTCCTCGTGCAGGCTGCGCCCGATTCCGTGCGCCAGCAGATCGCGAACGAGCGAATACCCGTTCGATTCCGCATGCTGCTGGATGGCCGACGTGATGTCGCCGAGCCGGCCCCCGGGGAGAGCCCGGGCGATTCCCAGATCCAGGCATTCCTTAGCCACCTGCATGATCTTTTGCGCCTCCGGCCGGATATTGCCTACCGCATAACACCAGCATGAATCGCCGAACCATCCGCCGTATTCCACGACGATGTCGAGCTTCAGCAAATCCCCGTCCTTAAGCGCCCGCTTCGAAGGTATTCCGTGGGCTACGACATCGTTGAGCGAAGTGCAGGTTTCGGCGGGGAAACCGTTATATCCTTTCGTGAACTGCTTGCCGCCCAGCTTGGTCATATGCCGGGCGACAAAGGCATTGATTTCCATTGTGGTGATCCCGGGCTCGATTAATTTGGCCACCTCTCGGTGGCAGTCCGCAACGATTTGGCTCGCCGTCTTCATTTCTTCGATTTCCCTGGGCGATTTTATGACGATCATCCGGTTTCATTCCCTCCCCATCCATTCTGTACATTTAAAAAGCGGACGATATCTCCGGCCTCTTCGCCGAGCTTGCCCCGGCGAAGCGATAGCGAGGCGCAGCCGACCAACGCGGCCAGCAGCATCTCCGCGCGCTGCAGCCGGTACGGCGGCTCCGCAATTCCGCCGGAAGTGGAGGCCCCGTCCGCCTCGCGCCCGCTCTCCAGCAGCGCGGCGAGCGGTACGAGCACATCGCGGCGGAAGGCGGCCGATAGCGCGGCCGAACGCGCATCAGGCAGCGCGGCAAATTCCTCGCCGGCGTGTTTATACAGCAGGTACAAGGCATGGTCCTCCGCCCAAAGCCGCAGCAGCCGTACACCTGCGGCGGCGATGGGGCCGAGCTCCTCGGGAGCGGCTCCCTCGCGGCTTCTGCTTCGAGAGCCTGTTGCAGCATAGCTGCCGGTGTCGGCCTCAGCCAGGCTCAGATGCCTTCCCCCCGGCGCCTCCCCCGAAGCCGGAGTGCGCGCTTCCAACGGAACCTTCAGCATGGCTTCCAGACGATTGTCCTCTGGAGCCTCCACGGAGCCGCCGAGCCATCCCGACGCGCGTTCCAACGCGTCCCAGAGCAGATCATGGAGCAGATCGCCCTTGTTGGTGTAATAATGGTATACGGTTCCATAGCCGAGTCCCGCCTGCTGAGCCACTTCGCGGATTTCCAGCAAAGGCCCTTTAGTCAGAAACACATCGGCAGCGGCCTTCCGAATTTGCGCCAGACGCCGCAGCCGGATTTCTTCGTTCTGTTCCTTCGTACGTGGAGTCATCTCGCCCGTTCACCTCTTTTAATTTTGACCTTCTGTCATGTCAATATAAAACATCGGCTTGGAAAAAACAAGAGAAAGCCCTCATGGACTTGAGGGAATGCTCCCGCTGGACAAAGACGAAGCTCTCATTCGGGTTTCCATTGCCAGCACCCCTCTATCGACTTAAATATGAAAAGAGCCCTCTGCTTAGTTTAACTAAGCCGGAGAGCTCTTTCATTTGTTGCCTTTTCCCCCTTATTAGTACCTTGCCGTTTGGAAAGAGCCTCCCTTGAGGGTGGGCGGCATAAGCTGCGGCCATTGGTCATACCGGGAGCGAATTCGCCCTGCGGCTTCTCGCCTCGCGCGCCGAAACGAGCAGCAGCGAGGCGCCGATGGCGGCGCAGAACATATACATGGCTGAATAAGAGGTCAGATCCGCGACGGGACCCATGGCGATCGCGCCTAGAGAGACGCCGAGATCGGCCATGGCGATGAACAGACCCATGAGGATGTTGCGGCTCTCCTTCGGCAGGACGAAGCTCAAATACGTCGTGAGCGTCGGATATACCATCGCCTGAGCGATGCCCATCAGGAACGCGCCCGCGTAGAACAGCGCCCCTCCACCGTGAGCGGCCAGGCCGACACAAAGTGCGGCCGCCGCCAGGCAGAGCAGGATCAGGCGCATGAAAGCTGGATGCCACTGTCCATCGGACGGAATCCGCTTGCGCAGCCAGAAGCGGGCCGCGACCACCGTGCCGGCCTGCAGCATGAGGTACACGGCGGCGCTGGCGCCGCTAACCTGCGCCGCATACAGCGGGATGAAGGTCGTCGCCGCGCCGAATATGACCGACGCCCCAAGCATGAGCAGGCTGCACCGAAGCAGCTGGGGATGTCGAACCAGCTCCCCGAACCATTGCAGAACACCGCCTCCAAGGGGCTTTCCCTCCTTCCATCCCGCCGCCGCTTCCGCTGCGGCCGAGTTTCCGACGCGGGCGCTGAAGCCGACCGCTCCCGTGATTACGCCGAGACCGATCAGCACAGCGGCGAGCAGACCCGGATCATCCGCCTCCCACAAGCCGATCGCCAGCAGCGGACCGACGATGCCGGGCATCGTGGCGCAGAGCGAGTACATGGAAATGCCTTGAGACCGCTCCTCGTCAGGCAGCGCGTCGATGAGCCCGAGCTGGAGCGCCATCGAAAAGAATGCCGTGCAGACGCCTTGGAGAACGCGTGCAGCGAAATAGCCCTCCAGGCCCGTGAATGCGTACAGGGCGAGCGCGATCGCATTGAGCGCCAGAACGGACCGAAGCACGGCGATCGGCCCTTGCTTGCGGATGATGTGCCCGGCCCATGGACGAAGCAGCATCGTCGTGAACAGATAGGCTCCCATGACGATGCCGATCACCGCATTGCTGGCGCCAAGCGAGCCTCCCTTCAGCGGAATGATGACATTCAGAATCGCATTGGCGCAAAAGTAAAGCACCGTCAGCAGGTAAAGCCGCATGAACGGCCAGGACAATGCTCCCTTCATTCCTGTTCCTCCTCTGCCATTGCCGCATGCTGTCGCGGAACTGGCGCATGGCCGATTCGGAATTTATCGAGCAGCTCACGCGCGCAAGGCGTCCTCAGCTCGCCGAGCCGCTGTGTCTCGATCGTCTCGATGATGCGGCCTTCATGCAGCACGGCGATTCGGTCGCACAGAAAAGCCGCCGCCTCCAGGTCATGCGTGATGAACAGATAGCCGGTGCCATAGATTCCGCGAGCCTTCCGCAGCACCTCAAGCACCTGCACCTGCACCGGAGCATCGAGCGAGCTGACCGCTTCGTCGAGCACAATCCAGCGCGCCTCGGTCAGCAGCGCCCGCGCGAGGCAGACCCGCTGCGCCTGACCGCCGGACAGCTCATGGGGATAGCGCTCCAGATAGGAGGCTTCCAACCCGACTTGCTCCAGCGCGGTTTCCAGCTTTCGGGTCCTTTCCGCCTTGGACTTGCCTGAGCTCCGAGTTCCCAATGCCTCCAGCAGCGCCTGGCGGACCGTGAAGAACGGGTGGATCGACGAGCGGCAGTCTTGAAACACCGCGCTCACCGCTCCTCGGCGCGATCGGCGTCCCAGCTCCTCGCCGTCGATCCGGATCGAGCCCGCGTCCGGCCGCTCCAATCCGAGGATGATGCGGCCGAGCGTCGACTTGCCGCTGCCGCTCGCCCCGATGATGCCGACGCATTCACCCGATCGGCACTCCAGCGACATCTCCTTCAGCACCGGCTGTCTGCCTGAGCCTCGCCATCCGCCAGTGGAATAAGACTTGGAGATCTTCTCAACGCTCAACATGTCTCAGCCCTCCCAGCGCTTGCGCGAAACGGCTGCTCAAGGCATGCTTCGACTCCACGAGATAGCGGGTATAGGCATGTCTCGGCGAAGTCAGCAATTCTGCGGCTGTCCCCCGCTCCACCGCCATGCCGCCGCGCAGGACAAGCACCTCGTCGGCGATCCGCTCCACAGCGGACAAATCATGCGAGACCAGGATCATCGAGCACCCGGTCTGCCTCCGCAGCGAGATCAACTGGCCGATCGCTTCCTGCCGGGAGGCCGCATCCAGCGCAGTCGTCGGCTCGTCGGCGATGACCAGCTCCGGCTGGAGCACGAGCGACAGCGCGATCATGAGCCGCTGCAGCATGCCTCCGGAGAGCTCATGCGGATAGCGTTCCAGCACGGCTGTCGGGCTTCGCAGCAGCAGCAGCTCCATCGCCTCCGCCAACCGCTCTCTGCTCTGTCCGCGGCTCCACCCGAAATGCGTCTTCAGCACCGCATGGAGCTGCCTGCCCAGCTTCAGGCCAGGATCGAAAGCACGCATCCCGTTCTGCAGAATCATGCCGATCTGCGCGCCCCGCAGCCGGCGCATCTGGTCGTCGGCCAGCTCCGTCAGCTCCGTGCCCTTGAACCGGATGCTGCCGCTCTGCTCCAGCGCCGGACCGTTCAGCCTCATGATCGCCTTGCAGACGATCGACTTGCCGCTGCCGCTTTCCCCGACGATCGCCAGGCAGCTTTTTTCCTTCACGCGGAAGGACAGCTCCGGCAAGAGCGCCTCACCCGATCCGGCATGCGAGATACGGAGCCGGCTCACCTCCAGCACATCCACTTCATACGACCTCCTTTCCGATCAAGGCGGCTTCGGCCCTTGCCGGCTGATGGCGCTTGGACGATCCCGCTTGCGGATCGACAGCCTGCTGCATCGCATCGGACAGGAAGTTGACCGCCGATACGGTGAGGACAATCATCAGCCCCGGCGCCAGCATGAGCTCCGGCCGCGAAAACATCGACTGCCTCGCTTCGCTCAGCATCATTCCCCACTCCGCTTGAGGAGCTTGGATGCCGAGGCCCAGGAAGGACAAGCCCGACACCTGCAGCAGCGTCGAGCCGAAGGAGCTGCTCGCGACGACGGCCAGCTCGGGCAGACAGACCGGGAGGATATGGCGGAACAGAATCGCGGCCGGTGCGGTGCCGAGCGTCCGTGCGAACCGCACATAGTCGGCATCGGCGATCTGGCGGACGGAGGCGCGTACGATCCGCGCGAACCAGGCCCATTTCATCAGGATGAACGCCAGCAGGATGTTCTGCAGCCCGACGCCGAGCACGCCGATCACCGCGAGCGTCATGACATAACCGGGAAACGAGAGCATCACATCGCATAACCGCATGAGCAGCGCGTCCGTCCGGCCTCCGGCGTAGCCGGCAGCCATGCCGACGGCCGCACCGATCAGGACGGAGGCGAGCACGGCGGCCAGCACGAGCAGCACGCTCGGGCGGATGCCGTAAAGGAGTCTGGACAGCACGCAGCGGCCGAGCTGATCGTTGCCAAGCGGATAATGGAGCGACCACGGGCCATAACGCAGCGCCATGTTCACCTCATCCGGCGGATGGGGCGCGAGCCACGGAGCCAGCATGCCGGCAGCGGCGATCGCCGCCAGCACCGCGAGCGAGAGCAGCGCCAGCCGGTCCGACAAGAGCCGAGAGATTCGTTTCATTCGAGATCCTTTCTCAATCGGGGATTCAGAAGCCCGCTTATGACTTCCGATACGGCGTTGAACGCGACAAACGATGATGCCAGCAGCAGCACGAACGCCTGGATGACCGGGTAATCGCGGCCGAGGATCGCCTTGACGCTCAGCGTGCCGAGTCCCGGCCAGGCGAACACGTTCTCCACGACGACGGTGCTGCCGAGCAGGATCGGCACCGCCATGCCGAACATCGGCAAGGCGACCTGAAGCGAATTGGCAAGCACCCGCCGTGCGACCGCCCGCTCCGGCAAGCCGCCGGCGCGTCCGTACAGGACGTAATCCTCGTTGCGCCCGGCGATCATCGAGCTGCGTATGACGCGGAAGTAGACCCCCGCATAACCGATGGCCAGCACCGCGACAGGCAGCACGAAGCTGGCAGCGGAGTCCATGCCGCTGGTCGGCAGCAGGTCGAGCTTCACCGAGAACAGCCAGACGAGCCAGGCGGCCAGCCAGTAAGGCGGCATCGCCGTCAGCAGGAAAGCCGCGCCGCGGGCTGCCCTGTCCGGCCAGGAGCCCTCGCGCAAGGCGCAATAGACTCCGAGGGCGATGGACAGCAGGATGATCGCGGCCGCCGAGACCGCCGTCAGCTGCAGCGTATGCAGGAAAGCGGGACCAAGCAGGCTCCAGACCGGCTTGCCGGTCACATAAGAGAGGCCGAAGTCCAGCTGCAGGCTGGAGGCCAGCCAGGAGCCGTATTGACGCAGAAGCGGCCGGTCCAGCCCGAGCTCCGCTTTTTTCTGGGCAATGAGCTCCGCCGTCACTTGCGGCACGCCCTGCGCATGCAGGACCGCCTGTGCCGGATCGGCCGGGGCCAGCTGTTGAAGCAGGAACGCCAGGAACGAGATGACAAGAAGCAGCGGGACGGCCGTCAGCAGCCTGCGTGCCGCATAACGCAACATTCGAGCCTCCTCCTTTTACTTGAAGTGCATGAGCTCGAACGGGAGCTCGAATTGCGTCTGCTTGAACGCAACGCCCTCGAGGTCGATCGGAGCTACCACCGCCATGCTGCCATGCGTTATCGGAATGAATACGGCCTCGTCATGCACCGTAGTCAGAATCTCCTTGTACAAAGCCTTGCGCTTCTCCTCATCCCTGGAGCCGGTCACCTCTCCGATCTTGGCGTAAAGCTCCTTCACCCCTTCGATGCCGCCGGTCGTATGGGCGTAAGAGGACTCCGCCGTAAACGCGGAAACGGTGCTCTGCGGATCGTAGGCGAGGCCCCATGTCTGGTTGAACAGCAGGTCGTAATCGCCAGAGGCGCGGCGTGCCGCGACGGAGGAGGACTGCTCGCCGATCAGCTCCAGCTTCATGCCGATCGTTTTGGCGGCGCTCTGGATCAGCTCCGCTTCCGTTTTCTGCGAGGAGGAGGCTGCATCGTAATAGAGCTTGAGCGCCAGCTGCCTCCCCTTCTTCAAGCGCGTCTCGCCGCCGTTCTCCAGCTTCCAGCCGGCGTTCTCCAGCAGCTCGGCCGCATGCTTCAGATCGTAGCCGCGCTTGGCCAGCGGGATGTCGGCATATTCCACATTGCCCGAGAACAGGCTGTATGCCGGCGCTTCGGCACCATGGAGAATCTGACCTGCGATCGTCTCGCGGTCGACGGCATGCCATAAGGCCTCGCGCACCGCTTTTTCATGCACCGGACTCGTTACGCTGCTGCTGTTGGCGGCAATCAGCTTTGTGTTCATCGGCTTGCTGCGAAGCAGCTGATAGCGTCCGCTGTCCACAAGGCTCTGCATTGCCTCGATGTCGACGCCGTCCGCGCCGCGGTCGTCGGTGAAGATGAAGTTCACTTCCCCTTTTTGCAGCGCCAGCAGCGTCGTTTCGCCCGATGGCAGCACCTTTGCGGTAATCCGCTTGACCTTGGGCGCGCCGCCCCAGTAGGACTCGTTGGCCTCGAATACGGCAGCCTGCTCCGCTTTATGGTCGACAAGGCGGTACGGGCCGGTGCCGTCGTAGCCGGCGACGCCGTCCTTGGTCTGCCCGTTGATGAAGTCGTTCGGCGAGAGGAACACATACGGACGGGTCATCGACAGCTCGAGCAGCGTCGGGTAGTAGGGCTCGGATAGCAGGAGCTGAACGGTATATTCATCCGTTGCGCGGACTTCCTTGATCTTGGTCGACAGCTTGATCCAGGCGTGGCGCTCAGCATTCGCCTGCACGGCGTCGATGTTCAATTTCACCGCTTCCGCGTTGAACGGGGCACCGTCATGGAACTTCACGCCTTGCCGCAGGTGGAACGTGTAGCTCATGCCGTCCTCGGAGATGTCCCAGGATTCCGCGAGCAGCGGCTTGATGCCGACTTCGGTCTTTTCGACGAGAGATTCATAGACCATCCCCTGCGCAGGCATCGAGCCCGTGTACAGATGAGGGTTCATGTCATTGATGTCCTTGGAAGAAGCATAGATGATCTCATGTGCTTGCTCTTGCTTCGCCGCATCAGCGGCGGCAGGCTCATTCACGCTGCCTGAGCTGCCGGAGCAGCCGGAGGCGAGAAGCAGGAGCAGGATGAGGATGGCGGATAGGGCATTTCTCGGGTTATTCAACGGATTTCTTCCTCCTGGATAGGCGACGGAGCGCCTGAGTTGGGTTCTAAGGATGGGCTTGCCGGGCACGGCAGGCCGCGGGCGATCAGCTCCAGCTCGGCTTCATGTCCGCCCGGATAAAACGCATCCGAAAGCTCTTGGTAAGCAAGCGACTCCCGCGCCTTGGCGAGCCGCCCTTCGTAGAAGCCGAGCAGCCGGTCGATCGTCGGAGTCGGAACGCCGAGCCGCCGGGCGATGCCCTGCAGGATGGCCGTCCGGTAGTAATCCTCCTTGGGCATGCGAGGCACCTCCCATCGGCCTTCGTCGTTGATGGCCAGGCTGCGGATGGGAACCGCCGAAAAATCGAAATAGCGTCCTTGCCCATCCGGCTCGGAGAATGGATCGATCAGCAGCGAGGCGTAACGGATGTACAGCAAATACTGCTGATGCACGGCATCCAGCTCGGGAAAGCGCGCCAGCTCCTCGCTCGACAGGCTTTGCGGGCGTACCGGGTAACACTCCTCCGTCATGAACCGGAGCAGGTTGATCGGCCGCAGCCCTACCGCCTGAACGATGGCGCTGATCTCCAGCCAGCAGGAGCGCATGTCGCGGATCAGCGCCGGCGTGATCGGCCCTTCCGGATACAGCTTGTAGACATAGGTCTGAACACGTTCGGAGCCCAGGGAGAAGACAGCGTCAAGCGCGAATTCGTTCATGAACAGCGGCGGATGCACATACAGCGAGATGTTGCGGGTCTCGGCGGCAATAGGCGATTCCAGCGCCTCCATCGCGATGCCGGAACGGGCGCAGGCCTCCTGCAGTTCCTTCATGGCTTCCGAAGTGCGGCCGCGGGTGGAGCCGATGAATACTTTGCGCTTCACGCCTGTCGTCACGGCGCGGGAGCCGGGCCGGCCATCCGGCCAGCGGGTATCGCCCAGATAGGTCGAAAAGCTGATGACCTCGGGCCGGTCATCGGGCTGCAGCCCCTGCAGCAGCTGGCGAATGAGGCTGCCCGAGCCGAAGGTCGGCGAGACGAGCACGATGCAGCGGGCAGCCTGCAGCACAGACGGCGGCAGCTGCTCCAGCACCGGGGCATAGGCGTCCGCCGTCACGGCCAGCAGAAGCACAGGCCATTCTCCTTGGATTCGACCATAGCCCTCGCACCAGTCATCGAGCACGCAGCAACCCGACAGCTCCCGGTGTGCCGCGTTCTGGATATCCGCAACCACCGTCCCTCCTCCTTGTCGCAGAGCGTCGAAAAATCGTCTCGAGCGGGGCGAGCTCCTCCCTGCGATGCCGATTCTCCGGCTGGACCGCTGCTTGCGCAGCATCACCGCCAGCTGCACGGCCGCAGGTCCCGTACCGAGAATCAGCGCGTCCCCGAGCGCGCTCATCGCGCCCCTCCGATCAGGCGGTCCTGCTCTGCCGCCTTGCGGTACAGGGCGATGTCGAATATCTGCCCCGGCCTGAGCACGGTTTCCGCCAGCCGCCAGCCGCTGTCCTCCGTATGGCGGTCCGGATAATTGAACAGCGACTTCAAGCCGCCGCCATAACGCATCGCCACGACCGCATGTTCCCCGGCGAGCGGATGCAGCCGTTCGAGCAGCTCGTATTTGACAGGGATCGTCGAGCTGAAGATGATATGGGTCATCGCCTTCAGTCCTTCCAATTGTTCGATCCGGCTCGTCTCCAGCCGGATCGGAAGCTCCGGTCCGAGCCTGCCGGCGACCTTGCGGCCGAGCTCGACCGCCTCCGGGTCGATGTCGATGCCGACGACTTGCGCTCCTGTGCGGCGTGCGATCAGCAGCGGCGTCATCGGGAACGAGCCCGAGCCGATCATCAGCACCCGTGATTGCCGCGTCACCGCGAAGCTGCCGAACTCCTCCTCGATGCACGCCTCGATGTTGCGGAAATAGCCGGTCCGATTCTCCGCTCCATCCAGCAGCTTGAGCGCGCGGTACTTTTCCATCAGCGCCACGCATGCCGCCGAACGCTCCCGCAGCCGCTCCGCCAGCCGCTCCGTTTCCTCCGGCTCCCGGAGCGTCAATTCCTCCCACAATAACGCATTGCGCGGCTCCAGGATCAGAGCGGAGTAGCGGTCGATAAGCGCTTCAAGCTCGGATGAGCTGGCCGCCGTGCCGTCATAGGCATCTGCCAGCAAAGCGAAGGCGTCGGCGTATCCGGACAATGTCCGGTGAAAATCGGTCAATACGATCAAGTCGTCTTCTCTCCTTTCCTCTCCTTCAATCGCTGATGTAAGCCTTGCCGCGAGCGACGATGCCGACGAGCCCGCTTATGTACAGGTTCCTGATGCTGCTTCCTTCACCCTCGGCCTCGACCACGATCGTGCCCCCCGGCTGGCGCAGGGGAATCGTCATGCCGGCGCCTTCCCTCCAGCACAGATATGCACCGACGGAAGCCGTTCCGGAGCCGCACCCCCGCTCCCAGACGATGCTGCCGAGAGACGGCACATAGACCAAGGGCTGCATCTCGGACGTATCGGGCTTGTACAGCATGACGCCGATCAGCCGGTCGTCAAGCATCGCTCCTAGCAGCGTGGCCAGCTCGCATGCCTGGGTCCGGATCGAGTCGGAAAATGTCTTCACTTCGAGCACCAGATGCGTCGACTCGGCATAACGCACCAGCCCGACGCTCCAGGACTGTCCGCCCAGCGTGATCGTTCTGGCTTCTATCCGCCGGGGGAGCGGCATCTCCACCCGGCAGCGGAAGCGGTTCCCGGCACGGCTCGCCTCGCAGGAGATCGGCATCTCGACGCCGGACGCCTCCAGCTGCACATTCATCGTCCTTCCCTCGGACAGGCTTCTGTCCTGGGCGACCAACGCCGCCAGCGCCATGCAGGCATTGCCGCAGAATTCCCCGCCCGCCATGCTCAGCCGCGCTGCAGCATCGTTCAGACGCGGCGGCTCGACGAATCCGACCTGCTCGGCGGATATGTGGTCATATGCCATCATGCGGGACGCGATCGCCGCATGGTCCTCCTTCGGAATCGGCGTGATGACGAGGACGGTCATGTTCTGCGTTGGATTGAGCTTGACGAATTCGACTTCGAGGGTCATCGCCTTTCCTCCATTTACCGTAATTATTACTGTTTAAATAGTAATAATTACTAATAATAGCCATGTCAGCACGCTGCGTCAATACATTTCTGTAAGCCCATTCCAGAGAGGATGCCGGCCTATCGATTTGAAATTCCGTCCAAAAGCGGTGTACGGCCGACGAAAAAAGAACCCTGCACGGGTTCTTTCGCTTTGCACGCTCCATTTACGTTTTCATCGGCTTAATGAGCTTCCCATTTCTCCACTTTTCGGCCAGCCAGGAATTCAGCAGGAGCAGACCGCCATTGATTATTTGGATCCACACGACTGCGGCGCCGCCGATTACAGCTTGAGTGTACAGCATGGCGGATCCAAGCAAAATCAGATGCGCGATGACAGATACGGCAATGACGGCAAGCATAGCCGGGTAGCTCCGTTTGGCAGGACCGAAGCCGGCATGCGCGGCCCATCCGCAGAGCGGCAGGAATAGGATCAAGGAAGTTAGCAGGCCCGGCGTGTAGCCTTCACCCGTGAATACGGGAACCAGATGAGACAGAGCATTTACAATCATGATTCCGTACATCGACCAGCCGACCAAAGGATGACGGCGGCTCACCAGAGCGGCAATCGGCGCAGCGAACCATACGATGGAAAGATTGACCGCCGTAAAAAAACCGTTCGGCGGAAGCCCGCCTGGAGAAGCGGCCGTATGAAGCATCGTTGCCATCGTATTCGGAAATTCGTGAAGCCTTCCTCTCAAATCGATGCCGTACTCCTCCACGTTGTGAGCCAGATAGGCGGCCGCTGCCGCCCATGACAGCCAGACCGGATCGTACCATCTTGATTTGGCCTTGTCTCCGCGCAGTCCATCCGTCTTGAACAACAAATAAAGAAGGACAAGCGCCCCTGCCGCTCCCGCCCATGGCCATGCGATGTCATACCACTGCAATTTCATCGCTTCAACCCTCCTCGTCCATTGAAAAACGGGAAATCATACGCTCAACACACGGGATTATAGTGTTGATTGAATAGAAGCTGCCTCTATTTTAAGATAGAACCAGATTCATTGACGATCAACATGTTGTTCATTGAAATCAGCCTGAAAGGAAGCAGAGGTGCATTCAAGAATGAAAGCAGTCCGATATCATCAATATGGAGGACCAGACGTGCTCCAGTACGAGGAAGCTCCGATTCCGGAAGCAAGCACAGATGAAGTCTTGATCAAGGTGGCCGCGACAGCCTTCAATCCGGCGGATGCCATGATGAGAATGGGCGCATTGAAAGATTTCCTGCCGTTGGAGCTGCCATTCATCCCGAACGTGGATGTGTCCGGCATCGTTGAACGGGTGGGAGCTTCCGTTGCGGGCCTGAATGTAGGGGACAAAGTATTTGCCTTTTTGGATATGACCCGCAGCGGCGCGGCAGCCGAGTATGTAGTCAGCAAGGCCGCCGATGTCGCTCTGGCCCCGGCAACGATTGCCCTCCAGGACGCTGCGGCTATTCCGGGCGGAGCGATGACCGCTTGGCAAGGCCTCTTCGACCATGGGAATCTGCAGTCCGGCCAACGTGTCCTGATTACGGCCGCTGCCGGCGGCGTCGGCTCGTTTGCCGTGCAATTCGCGAAGTGGAAAGGCGCTTACGTCATCGGGACCGCTTCCGAGAGCAGCTTCTCTGCCCTTCGGCAATTGGGGATCGATGAGATCATCGACTACAAGACTGAAGCTGTAGAGGAAAAAATTACCGGTAAAGTCGACTTGATCTTCAACCTCGCCCCGATTCCTTCCGAGGAAGTCACAAAGCTGCTTCGCCTCCTCAAGGAGGGCGGCAAGCTGGTCACGGCATTGAATGCTGCCGATGAAGAAGCGGCGAAAGAGCTGGGCGTTCATGCGGAGAGGATGGCTGTGCAGCGCAATGCGGAGCAATTGTCCCAGATCGCTCGGCTTGTCGATGCCGGCAGCGTCATCCCGTTCATTACCGAGAGACATCCGCTCGGCAATCTCGCTTCCGTTCATGAAAAAACGGGACAAATGCGCGGGAAAGTCCTGCTTCTAGTAGAGGATGCCGAGTCCTGACAGCCTTAACCTGACGAAATAGAACGGCCCTGGGTCTTTCCGAAAGGATCGATCCAGGGCCTTTGCTCATTCGAACCTCATTACGGTTTGTTTGGAAGCCTTCTTGTACGCCTACAGCGGCAAATCTTTATTTTTAAAGACTCGGACTCCAAGCAGATAAAGGACAATGCCGACTACGGCAAGCACGGCGTACGAAATCGCATAATTGCCGTTGTTCAATACGGCGCTCGTGTCGAACAAAGCGTTCATGGATATATATTTGAGCTTTTCCAAGCTGCTGTCGACATCCCCCATCAGGTTGAGGAGGAAAAAGGCCATCGGAATTCCCGCTCCCCATGCCAATGAGTTTTTGGTGAGATTGAATGCGCAGGAGAAGAAGAAGGATATGCCGCTTGTCGCGAACATCAACAGAAACAAGCCGAGATTGAGCATGAAATAGCTGCTCTGCCGGAAATCGGTATCGCTTTGGAAAAGCTGGATCGAAGCGTAGCCCGCGATCGTGACGATCAGAATCATCAGGATGAGCGATGAGATCAAATAAGCCGCTTGGGTCCAAACAACGGTGCTTCGTTTCGTCGGAGTCGACAGCAGATACGCCATGGAGCCCCTGTCCACTTGCGAGGCGATGAGGCTGTTGGCGGTCATGATGATGAATACGATCGGCAGCAGGATCCCTTGAATGCCATAAAACGTCTTGGCGAGCATGCCGAGAAAGGTAGCTTCTCCGAGCAGGCTGGCCAGAGGGGTGTCCTTCACCATGCCCGACATATCGGAAATGGTGCTGGGGTCAAAGACCGCGATCAGCACGACATGAAAGACGGTCATGATAACCGTGAATACGAGCCATAGCTTCATGTTCGCCTTCAAGGTCTGTTTGAAAATCGCTTTGCTAAGCATGGCCCTTGTCCTCCTCGTAAATCCCTTTGAAGTAATTCTCAAGCGTATATTTGATTTCCTTGATGAACTTGATGGAATAGCTCCTCAGCGTTCCGAACAACCTATTGATATCGGCATCATGGATTTGGATCACCACTTGATTGTGCTCGTCGCGCTTGGTTATGAAATGAAACGGCTCGGACAGAAACCGCCGATAATCGTCCGGAGATAAAAACTCGATTTTGTATTCCTTGTTTTCATTGTGCTTGACCTCGGAGGTCCGTTTGACCGCGATCAGCCTTCCGCCTTTGATCAGCGCCACCTTGTCGCAGGTATGCTCCACTTCCTCGAACATATGGCTGGACATGAATATCGTCTTGCCTTTCTTCTTTTCTTCATTAAGGAGCTCAACGAACTCTGCCCGCATAAGCGGATCCAAGCCTGTTGTCGGCTCATCCAGCAGGAGAATGTCCGGATCGCCCATCAAGGCCGCGACGATAGCCGTTTTCTGCTTCATTCCTTTGGACATCCTCTTCAGATTGGCTGTCGGATCGAGCTGAAGCTTCTTTATCATGCGCTCCGCATAGGCCATGTCCGCCAGCCCCATTACTTCCGCCTGCCGTTTCAAAAACTCCGTTCCCGTCGGGGCATCCGGAAATGCGATCTCTCCTGGAATATATCCGATCAGCTTCTTGAGCTCCGCCGAATCCGTCCAGCCGTTCATTCCATTGATCGTCACCGTACCGCTATTCGGCTTCAGGAAGCCCATCATATGGCGGATAGTCGTCGTCTTGCCGGCTCCATTCGTGCCTACAAAGCCAAAAACCTCGCCCTTCTCGATCGTTAGATCCAGATTGAACACGCCTTTTCCATCTCCGTAATCCTTGGTCAAACCCTTGATCTCAATGTAAGGCATCCGGTCCGGCACCTCCCGTTGCTTTCGAGCTGCGGTCATAGAACTTCATGAAGTAATCCTCCAGCGTAAACTTGATCTCCGAGAAAAACTTCACCTCGAATCCGGTTATGAAGGAAACAAAGCTGTTGATATCCTTATCATGGACGCTCAGTGTCGCCTGAAGCTTCCGAGGCGTCAATGAAAGCACTTCAAGCTGCCGGACCGTCTTCGCTTCATCGCTGAACCGCTTGAAGGCGGCTTCCGTCTTGAATTCCAGCTCGTAGGTTTTGATTTCGTTATGGCGCAAGTCATCCGCTACGAAGGAAGAGATCAGCCTGCCGTCCTTTATGATCGATATGCTGTCGCAGGTCGCATCGATTTCGGAGAAGATATGGCTCGAGATCAGGATGGTTTTGCCCTTCGCTTTTTCTTCTTTGATGAAATCAATAAATAAAGTCTGCATGATGGGATCCAAACCGCTCGTCGGTTCATCAAGCACAAGTACGGCAGGATCATGCATGAATGCCGTTACAATCGCGAGTTTCCGCTTCATGCCGAGCGACATGCGCTTCAAGCTTCCGGACGCATCGAGCTCGAACTTCTTCATCAAGGCCCGAGTGTGGGCCATATCTGAGATCCCTCGCAAATCGGCCATCATTCGGATGAATTCAGTCCCTGTCAATGACTCGGGCAAGGCGATCTCACCGGGCAAATAGCCCAGCTCTCTCTGAATGTCGCTCGCGCGCTCCCAGCTGTCTAGCCCATGCACCGAGGTGCGCCCTTGCTGGGGGCGGGAAAAACCCATGATATGCCGGATCGTCGACGTCTTGCCGGCTCCGTTCGGTCCCAGGAATCCGTATACTTCCCCTTTTTCGACGCTGAAGGAAACATCGAAAATCCCCCGGTTATGACCATAATCCTTGGTCAAATGATCAATCTCAATGATAGGCATAAGAAACTCCCTTCTCCACGATAGGGACGATTAGGTTCCATTCGCATCCCATAAAACGAACAACGTGTTGTTTTACTTTTCAGTTTTTATTATAATTAGCGAGCATGAGAGAAACAATGATCAGAAAGGCCTCCTATGTCTGTTATCCAACACCTTCTGCATATGTGTTTAATTACTGAGGGGATGAATGAATATGGCAGATACCGATCTGCGTATTATCCGTACGAAGGAATCGATTCGAAGGGCATGGATTCAACTCATCGAGGAAAAAGGCTTTGAAGCGATCACCGTGAAGGACATTACGACGAGGGCTGGAATTAACCGCGGCACTTTTTATGCGCACTATCAGGACAAATACGATTTAATGGCTAAATGCCAGGAAGAAATCATGATGGAGCTGGCCGACACCGTCAGACAGAACTTTGCCGGCTTGAAAGAGAACCAATACGAGTCCGTGCCCTCGGCAACGCCGCTTGCGGTTTCCGTCGCCCTTTTCCGTTATCTGGATGAGAATCGGGACATTCTGAGGGCGGTTTCCGGACCTAAAGGAGACCAGACTTTCCAGACGAAGCTCAAGGACTTCATGTGGAGCGCCCTCTTCGTGCGCAAAGAAATTCCGCTCATCAAGCAAGAAAATCTGCTCGTCCCAAGTCAATATTTGATCGCCTACATCGCCTCGGCCCATATGGGCGTCCTCCAGCAATGGCTGAATGGAGACGGCGAGGAAACGCCGGAAGAGATGGCTCGCATCCTGTCGACCCTGACGGTCAAAGGTCCCTTTACAGCCGCAGGGCTGAAGGCGGAGCAAGTGCTGCCGGACGCTGCAGCAATACCAAAAGAGGAGCAAGGCTGACAAGCTCAGCCCCGCTCCTCTTTTCTATGGCTTGATCGCGAAAAACTTGATTTTGACATAAATGACCGCCATCTCCTCCGGCGATTGCCGCATCCCGCTGTTCAGCCAATCTTCAATGACTCCAAGATAAGCGGAAGTGGCAAATGCGGAAAAATACTCGCTTGGTATCGAGATATCCTGGAAGTGATCGTTGATTTCTTTGAAAATGCCGTTCTTCAGAGATTCCTTCAGCCTCGGTGAAAAAGCAGGATCTCCTTTGGCGCCGAGCAATGCTCTCAATATCGGCCCGTTCTGCTTCAGGTAGCGAAAAACGTCAACCAACGGAGCATGCGGCTTGTTTTGCTTATGGCTGTCCATCATCTCTTGATAGTCGAGCGCGCGCATATGCTGCTGCAAACCATCCAGCAGCCCGCTTTCTACGCTCTCGAGCAAGTCGAATTTATCCAGATAATGGAGATAGAAGGTGCCTCGATTTATTTTCGCCCGATGCGTCAAATCCCGGACGGTCACATTGCCGAACCCTTTTTCCTCAATCAACAGCAGGAGCGTTTCTTTTATCAGGCGGCGCGTTCTTTCCACCATCCGGTCATGCACTTTATCTGCCATCCCCATCGAACCTTTCAATCGTATGCTGACTGCTACTGTAAGTCTAACCCGTATGCTTGGAATAGACAAAATTATTGTCGTCCAAAGCCTGCCGTTCATTTCCTAAGCTCATTCCGATCAAGGCGAAAAAGAAACGTCCTGTTGATCATATGCAAGCCCCCTTTATTGCCGCCAGACAACAACACGATAGCACGGCTTGTCCTAAAATTGAACCTCAGGCCTAAAATATCGGTCCGCAAAAGAAAGCGCTCTCCACATCAGGCGTTACCGATAGAAGGGGCTCCCCGCGGCATAATTGCCGCAGGGGAGCCCCTTTCCAACAAGGTTTATTCGAAGCGGATTTCGTCGATCCATACCGTGCCGGCGCTTCCATGCCAGAAGGACATCTGCAGCTGTCCGGGAGAGCTGCGGTCAACGCCGCTGGCTGCCAGGTCGATGGCGATGTCCTTGTACGTCGTCGTCACCGTATTGCCGCTGAAAGCGCCGAACGTCTTCTCTTCTCCGCCCAGGACGAGATGGAACTGGCCTTCCTCTCCTCCGGCCGCGCCTTTGATCCGCATGATCAGCTTGCTGTATCCTGTTAGGCTTTGCGTGACGTCGCTGCCGAACCAGCCGTTGTTGTTGTACTGCAATTTCAAGGCGCCATTCTCGATCACGCCAGCCTGATTGACGAAGCTGTTCGCGCTGCTCCACTTGCCCAGGTCATTGGCTCCAAGCCACGCCGGAGAGCTGTCGAAGTTGTCCAGCAGCAGAGCCGTTCCGCCGCCGCTGCCAACGAGTTGAATCCTGTCGAAGTCCGGCGCCCATCCCGTTGCGTTGGACAGCTTGATCGTATTGCTGCCTGCGTTCAATTGCACGGCTGCCTGCAGCGTGCCCACCGTGCCCCAGCCTCCTGTGCTCGGGAAGCTCAGATTGGCGGATGCGCCTCCGTTCACGCTCATCTGGGCCGATCTCGCCGCATCTCCATTCAAGTAGGAGAGGGTCAGGATTGGATTTGGCTTCTCCCTCATTTTGTCATGCGGCTTATTCGACGGCGATGCCGAGAATTGAAGAAACAAGCCCCCTTTTTAACGAAAAAAAAGAAAACCGGCGGCTGATGCCGATTTTCTTTGGGAAACTTCCCGGTGATTCCTTGCGGGGCGCGGAGCGTCGCGAGACGCGGCGGGATGTTCATGACTTGCAAGGATGGCGAATTCCCTGTCTCCCCATCAGCTCTTCCTGTACCAGGGCAGCCTCCCCAGCGGCACCTCGACCTGCTCTGTCGCCGGTCCTTCGACTCTGCTTCCGTCGTCTCCGATCCAGGTTCCGGCCGGGAACGAGACCAGGCGCTCTCGCATGCCTTTCACAACTGCAGGAGCAACCAGAAGGGAGCCTCCCAGCATGAACTGATCGAGGACCGTCTCCATTCCCTCCTCAGGGAATTCATAAGCCATATGGCGCATGATCGGCTCACCGGTGAGGGCGGACTGCTGCGCCAGCGCTAAAATCTCTTGTCCGAACCGCGCATGCAGCCGAGCCGCCTCGACGCAGTAACGCAGATGCTCGTCGTCGAGAACCCGCCATGGCGCGGCGGAAAACTGCATCATCGGGAATAACGCGGAGCATTGGGCATATCGGACGAACAGCTCGGAATCCAGCTGCGCAGAGGTGAAGCTCATATACTCGCCGCCGCCGATCATGTCGGGACAGATATACGCATAACCGAGCAGGCCTTGCGCCAAGCCGTCGGGTATCAAGGCATCGAGCCCGTTTCCTTCCCACTCATGGCTCTTGTCCTTGAGGCGCTGCACGAGCGGCTGGCCGGCGAGCTTCCAGCAAGCCCGGTATTCATTAAGAGGGTATTTCAGCCCTACCCTCGCCCAGGCTTCGCAATGTCCGCTGCGCGTAGTCCCGGCTGCAAAGCTGAGATCGTCGTTCTCGTAAAATTCGGGATCGCCGGCATCCAGCTTGAAGCCATCAATTCCGTATTCGCTCTGCAGGGTGTCCAGCTGTTCATGAATCCACTCGACTGCCGCAGGGTTGGTGCAATCCAGCACCGCGCTGAAGCCGTTCCACCACTTGCGGATCGCTGTCCTGCCATCCCGATCCTTCAGGAGAATGCCGGTCTGTTCCAGCTGCCGGAAGGCAAGGGAGTCCGGACTGACAAAAGGGCAAGCCCAGAGCATGACCTTGAAGCCCATCGCATGCAGCTCGTCGACCATATGCTTCGGATCCGGGAAACGCCCTGAATGGAACTTCCAGGTTCCATAGGGTTCATGCCAGTTGTCATCAATCATGATGACCCCTGGAGGCATTCCATTCGTCAGCACATCTCTCGCGTAGCCCAGCACTTTGTCTTGGGTAGGCTCATACAGCAGCTCGATCCAAAGATTGTACTGGGGAGCCGTGAACAGCAGCTCTTCGGGAATCGACGAAACCGGAGGGAAAAAGGTCCGTGACGCATGGCCATGCGCCCCCCGCAGCGTTTCATGGCCGTCGCCCGAGAAGATCCGGTCCGGGAGGGCTCTCACAGTCAAACCTTGTCGATCGAACCGAAACTCGAAAGGCTCTTCGCTCCAGACGTATCTTCCTTTATTGGAGACCAGCAAGGGACAGGCTTGGTTCCCGTTCAAGCTGCCGCCTAGGTCCACACGGAACAAAGAAGTGCCGAAGGGCATGCTTCGACCGTCGGCAGCTCTGCCTCCCCACCAATATTCATCGGGAAGAAGGTCGAAAACAACCTCAGGAACAGTCATTGGATATTCCTCCTTATCTACCCCAAGCTTACTGCCCGGCGGGAAAGAGGACAATCTTAACATTATGACGAATGCTATAACAAAATTGACTTTTTAGGAGGATACTCTCTGCGTGCTTGAACCAGAATCCTATGCATTCCGTACGGAAGATCGTTCATTATTGATGCTGGATTCGATCGGCTGGCAGAAAATCCGTACGGCCGGCTATCATTTCGAAGGCATCGAACGGCCTGATTCCGGACATGTGATCTTCCAATACACCGTTGGCGGCCAAGGATGGCTGGAGGTGGAAGGGCGGCTCCATCCCTTGCCGAAAGGCTCCGGCTTTCTGGTCAAGGTACCGAGCCGGCACCGCTACTACTACGTGGAACAGGATGAGCCCTGGGAGATTGTCTGGCTGAATCTGCGGGGGGATGAAGCGAACCGCATCTGGGATATTGTCCTGGCTCAGGAAGGGCCTGTCATCTGCAGAGAAGAGGGCTCGCCCTTGATTGCCGGCCTGCGGGAGCTCCTGGAGACAATGGCGGAAATGAAGGAGGCCGATAAATACCGGTTGTCTGCCCGAGTGTATGAATGGCTGCTTGCCCTGCTCCAAACAAGCCGTGAGCTTGGCAAGGAGATGAGCGCAAGCGCAAGCTCGATGATCGAGAAGGCAAAGCGTTACATGAAAGAGCAGCATGACCAGCCGTTGACGCTGGACATCGTTGCCGGGCATTGCGGCGTCAACAAGCATCATTTCTGCCGGCTGTTCCGGAAATCCGAGCATACCTCCCCGCTCGCCTATCTGCGGGATCGCAGGATTGAGGCCGCCATCCGCCTGCTCCGCACGACAGAATTGCCCGTCCATGAAGTCGGACGCCGCTGCGGCTTCGACAGCCCGAGCTACTTCGGCAAAGTATTCCGCCATTATATGAGCGCAACCCCGACGGAATATCGGATGAAGAAGCTGAAGTTCCCTTACGATGCCGTTTATTATGAGCGAGGCTCCGTCTAGCCTGCGGCAGCCGTCTCTCGATGCGCACCATTCCGATAATATCGGATACAAAATAACCTCAGCCTCTTCAAGAGGCTGAGGTTATTCGTTCCGCCGCCTATGTGGATACAGTCGGAGCCTTCGCCGATTCGGCAGCCTCAGAGGCTGCCGAGGCTTGCGGCCGTCGAGGCAGTACGCCTGCCGTATCGGACTTCCGCAGCGTCAGGGCAAGTCCCCATGCCAGAGCCAGAAACGCGGCCGAAGCCAGCAGCGCGAGCTGATATCCGTGCGCACCGGCCGGCGCGCTCTGTTCCGCGCCGGCCGACAAGCCTGCCGTCCCGGCTGCAAGCACGCTGCCGATGACGGCCACTCCAAGCGCAGAGCCCAGCCGGTTCTGCACTTGGAACAGCATGGTCGCCTGTCCCATGAGATGCGGCTCCACGCGGGCGAAAGCCAGCAGCTGCACAGCGCCGACCGAATGCCCCAGCGTGAAGCCGCCGCATAGCAGCAGCAAGCGAACGAGCCATGGATTCGTGCCGGCTTGCACGAGTGAGAGCGCTCCGAACACTCCGATCGCGCATAGGAGCGCGAGGATGACGACCCTCCGCACGCCGAATTTATTGACCGACCACGGCAAGCACTGCGAAGCCGCCATCAGCCCGATAGCCTCCGTGAATGTCGTCAGTCCGGTATGAAAGGCGGACGCGCCGAACATATCCTGGTACATCAGCGGAAAGACGTACAGCATGCCCAGCAGCCCAGCCGAGGAACACAGGGCGATCAGCCCTGCGGTCCGATACAAGCGATGGGAGAGCAGCCTCAGCCTCAGCAGCGGTGCGGGAGTTCGCAGCGATTTCACCGTCATGACGATCAAGAATGCGATTCCCGTCAAGCCCGCGATGACGATCTCCGGCGATTTCCATCCGCGGATCGCGCCTTGGCTGAGCGCATATATCGCCATTGCCAAACCCGGGCCGCCAAGCAGCAGCCCTGCCCAGTCAAGCCTGCTTGCCTGCTGCGGCCGGCTTGCCTCCAATCCAAGCCATCCCAGCACAAAGGCTATGGCCCCGATAGGCAGATTGATATAAAAGCACCAGCGCCAAGACAGCGTCTCGACAAAAAAGCCGCCGACAATCGGACCGACAGCCGGCGCCACGGCGATCGGCAGCACCAGCGACCGGGAAAGCCTGGCCCGTTCCTCTGGTGGAAACGCGCGGAACAACAGCGCCATGCCGACGGGGGCGATCAGGCCGCCGGCAGCGCCCTTTATGACCCGGAACACGATAAGCTCCTCCAAGCTCCCGGCGAGTCCGCAGCAGACGGACGCAGCCGTAAACACGGCAATGGCGCACAGCAGGACACGCTTGCCGCCGAATCGTTCCCCCAGCCACCCTGCAAGAGGCAGCGTCGTCGCCACAGCGACGAGGTAGCCGATATTCACTGTCCCCGCCTCAGCGGGCGATACGCCCAGCTCCCTGCAGATCGCGAGCAGCGATACGTTGACGACAGTCCCATCCATGGCGACGACGAACATCGCCGTCACATAAACCAGTCGTATGGCCACCTTCGGGTTCATGGCCCGGAAGCCTGATGTCCCTATCGCGGTCATACAGGCGTCGACTGCGGCGCAGCCGGCTGCGGACGCATATCCGTCCAATTCTCCTCAATATAAGCCAAGCACGCTTCGCGTCCTTCTTCGTGCCGCTTCGTCCACCCCGCCGGTATGGGAGCAAAGGCGGGCCAAAGCGAATACTGGCCCTGCTCGTTTACAAGCGCATAGAAGCGGTCTCTTGACTGTTCGAAAGGATTGCTCATGCCATTTCTCCTCTTCATCATTTGATATCCGCCAATTTCCGTGAAAGGATCGATCCGATGTCCGTCAGCGGTCCCGGCTGGCACAGATCCTTATGGCGGCAGGCCAAATCATGCTGCTCGATGCGGCCGGTGATGTAAGGCTGCCACGTTTCCGGAGAAATCGGCGTGAACCAGTCTGGAATCACCGTTGAATGGACAAAGAGCAGATCGCCCCTATACAATCCCGGACGATAAGCTCCGAGCACGCGCACGGAATTTACATACGTGTCCTTGAGGCTCATGACGACGGATGGCTCCAGGCTTGCCAGCGCGCTGCCGTCGCTGCGCAGGATGTCCACCGCTGCCTCCATGTCGAG
This sequence comes from Paenibacillus sp. RUD330, assembly GCF_002243345.2. NCBI lineage: Bacteria > Bacillati > Bacillota > Bacilli > Caryophanales > Paenibacillaceae > Paenibacillus > Paenibacillus sp. RUD330. The sequence goes on along the minus strand of NZ_CP022655.2, from coordinate 2,671,755 downwards.
CGCCTTCCCGCCCAGGCTGTCCGGGTCGTAGCCGCCCAGCGCGAGCAAGGCGATCAGCGCTTCTTCCTCGCTCGGCCCCTCGCTGATCGGCAGGAAGTGGCTCGGGAACGCGTCCAGCATGACCAGCAGCGCGATCTCCTCGCCTTCGCCTTGCAGCAGCGACGCAATCGCATGAGCCACATTGCCGCCGAGCGACCAGCCGAGCAAGTAATAAGGGCCATGTGGCTGTACGGAACGGATATGCGCGATATAATCGGCTGCCATTTCCATCAGATCGGCCGGCAGCGGCTCCCTTCTGGCAATGCCTCTCGCCTGCAGGCCATAGATCGGATAATCCGGACCGAGCGATTTCATGAGGCCAGCATAACACCAGCTGAGTCCGCCCGCCGGATGGATGCAAAAGAAGGGCGGGCGCCTCCCGCTCGTCCGCAGCGGCAGCAGCACCTCCAGAGCTCCCTCGCTCCCCCCGCCCTCGAGCCGGGCGGCGAGGCCGGCAACTGTCGGCGCTTCGAACAAAGCTCCGATGCCGAGCGATACGCCCAACGACTCGCGGATGCCGCTCATCAGCTTGACCGCCAGCAGCGAGTGGCCGCCGAGATCAAAGAATCCGTCGTCGATGCCGACCTTCTCCAGTCCCAGCGTCTCGGCGTACAAATCGCATAGAATTTCCTCCTGCGGAGTGCGGGGACCTCTGCCTTCCGCAGCCGAGGAGAAGTCCGGCTCCGGAAGCGACTTTGTGTCCAGCTTGCCGTTGACCGTCAGCGGCAGTTCCTCCAGAACGACGAACGCGGAAGGCACCATGTAGCTCGGCAGCGCTGCCGCCGCTTGCCGACGGATTTCATTGGGGTCGAGCTCGGCTCCCGCTGCCGGTACCAGATAAGCGACCAGCCGCTTGTCTCCGGGAACATCCTCCCTCGCCAGGACGACGGCTTTGGATACGCCGTCGGCTTGCGCCGCAACGGCTTCGATCTCGCCCAGCTCGATCCGGAAGCCGCGGATCTTGACCTGGTGGTCGATCCGTCCGAGGTAATCCAGCGTTCCGTCCTGCAGCCAGCGGGCTAAATCGCCCGTCCGGTACATCCGCGCGCCTGGCGGGCCGTACGGATCGGCGATGAACCGTTCCGCCGTCAAGGCCGGACGCTTCCAGTACCCGCGGGCAAGTCCTGCGCCGGAGACATACATTTCGCCCGCAACTCCCGTCGGCACATGCTGCATGCACCGATCCAGCACATAGACCTGCAGATCCGGAATCGCTCCGCCGATCAGACTGCCCGCCTTGCTCTCCGTCATCGCCCTCGACAGCGGATAACAGCTCACATGCACGGTCGTCTCCGTAATGCCGTACATGTTCACGAGCAGCGGCGCCTGGTCGTCGTGGCGGTCGTACCAGTCCCGCAAATGTCCGAGATCCAGCGCTTCCCCTCCGAAAATCACATAACGCAGCGACAGCTTCCGACGCAGCTGCTCCTGTTCTTTGTCCGCCTGCATGAGCTGGTAAAAAGCGCTTGGCGTCTGGTTCAGAACCGTAACGCGCTCCTCGCAGAGCAGCTTCAGGAATTCTTCCGGCGAGCGGGATGTCCGATGCGGCACGATGACAAGCTTGCCGCCGTACAGCAGCGCGCCCCACATTTCCCATACCGAGAAATCGAAGGCATAGGAGTGGAACAGCGTCCAGACATCCTGCGGGCCGAAGCCGTACCAGCGATCGGTCGCCGAGAACAGCCGCACAACGTTGCGATGCGGAATGACGACGCCTTTCGGCTTGCCCGTCGAGCCCGACGTGTAGATGATGTACGCGGCTGCATCCGGCGACAGCGGGGCCGTGCGGTCGCGGTCCTCCGGATCGGTCGCCGGATACAGGCTCAGCCGCTTGGCCGCAGCGGCTTCGTCGATCAGCAGCATCTCTTTCCCGGCCAGCACGGACGCCGTTTCGAGACAGCCGATCACGCAAGCCGGCTTCGTATCCTCCAGCATGTACAGGAGGCGGTCGAGCGGATAATCCGGGTCGAGCGGCAAGTACCCCGCTCCCGCTTTCAGCACTGCCAGCACCCCGACCAGCATCGAGATCGAACGCGGAAGCAGCAGGCCGACGAGCTGCTCGGGACCGATGCCCCGGAGGATAAGCTCATGCGCGAGCTGATTCGCCTTGGCGTTCAACTCGGCATAGGTAAGCGACTCCCTTTCGCAGGCAACCGCTGCCGCATTCGGGCGCTTCGCGGCCTGCTCCCGGAACAGCTCCGCCAGATTGCGGGCGTCCCAGGCGGATTCCCTTGGAGCAGCGGCTTGAAGCGCGCGTGCCGCCTGCTCCTCCGGCATCAGGATCGGAAGCAGTCCGATCGGCATGTCAGGCTCCGCGGCGGCCGTCTCCAGCAGAAGCGCAAGACGCGCGGCAAGCTTTTCAATCGTCTCCCGCTCGTAGAGATCGCTGGCGAATTCAAACCAGCCGTCGATGCCGTCCGGAGTGCCGTCCGGCAGCCTTCTTTCCCTGAACTCGATCGTCAGGTCGAACTTTGCCCGGCCGACCGTATCCAGCCGCAAGTCGGCGCTGACGCCTTCAAGCGCCAGCCTAGGCTCCGGCGTATTCTGGAAAGCAAGCATGACCTGGAACAACGGATGCCTCGAGCGGGAACGCGGCGGATTCAAAATCTCCACCAGCCGCTCGAAGGGCACGTCCCCGTTCCCGTATGCAGCAAGATTAGCGCTTCTCACCCGCTCCAGCAGCTCCCTGAAGCTTGGATCGCCGGAAGTATCCGTACGCAAAACGATCGTATTGATGAAGAGGCCGACCAGATCGCCGAGCGCATCGTCGTTGCGGCCGGCGATCGGACTTCCCAGCGGCACGTCCGTCCCTGCCCCCAAGCGGGTGAAGAGCGCGGCGAGTCCGGACTGAACGATCATGAACAAGCTCGTCCGAGTCTCTCTGGCCAGCGCGAGCAGACCGGCATGGAGCCCGGCCGGCAGCCTCGCCGCAACGGTATCCCCGGCATGCGTCGATTCCGCAGGCCGGGGATGATCCGCCGGCAGCTCCAGCTGATCCGGCAAGCCGTGCAGCGTCTCTTTCCAGAAAGAAATCTGGCGCGCGACGAGGCTGTCCGGGTCGCTCTCATCGCCGAGCAGCCGCTCCTGCCAGAGCGCATAATCTCCATACTGCACGGGCAGCGGCGGCCAAGCCGGCGCCTCTCCTTTCGAGCGGGCCACGTAAGCGGCCGACAAATCGCGGGTCAGCGGGTCCAGCGACCAGCCGTCTCCGACGATATGATGAAGCAGCAGCAGAAGCACATGCCGCTCCGGTCCTACCACATACAGCCTGGCCCGGAACGACAGCTCCTGGGCCAGATCGAAGCCGTAGCGCACGGCGGCGGCCAGCTCGGCCGCGAGCTCCTCCTCCGATACCTTGGTTACAGCCAGCCGCACCTCGCAGGCGTCCGCATCCAGCACCCGCTGCGTCGCGGTCCCGTTCCGCTCGGGGAACACCGTCCGCAGCGTTTCATGGCGGCGGACGACATCCTGCAGGGCGGCTTCCAGCCGCATGTGGTCCAGCGGGCCATCCAGCCTGGCGACCAGCGGAATGTTATAGGTCGGACCCGGGCCCTCGAGACAGTTCAGGAACCACAGGCGGCGCTGGGCAAATGAAAGCGGAATGTCGGCCGGTCGCGCGGCCGGGACAATCGCCGGCCTCGCCGCAGCGGCATGGTCGATCTCTTTGGCGATGCCCGCGACCGTCGGCGCTTCGAACAGGGCGGCGATGCCTAGCTCAGCCTGCAGCGATTCGCGGATGCGGCTGATCAGCCTGCCCGCGAGCAGGGAATGCCCGCCCAGCTCGAAAAAGTCGTCCTCGATGCCGACCTGCGGCAAGCCCAGCACTTCGGCAAACAGCTCGCAGAGCATTTCCTCCTGCGGCGTGCGGGCCAGACGGGCTGCCGAGCCGGCGGCATAATGCGGAGCCGGCAGCGCCTTGCGGTCGAACTTGCCGCTTGGCGTCTGCGGGAAGCGCTCCATCGCGACGAACGCCGAAGGCACCATGTATTCCGGCAGACACGCCGACATATGATTGCGCAGCAAGGCGGGCTCTATGGACACATTCGCCACGTAATAAGCAGCGAGCCTTTTATCCCCCGGCCTGTCTTCCCGAACGGCGACAGCACCCTGCGCAAGGCCCGGATAACGGCTCAGCGCGGCTTCAATCTCGGAAATCTCCATTCGGAAGCCGCGAAGCTTGATCTGCTGGTCGGCGCGGCCGCAATAATCGACCGCACCGTCCGGCAGCCTGCGCGCGATATCGCCGGTGCGGTACATCCGGGATCCCGGCAGGCCGTAGGGATCGGCCACGAACCGTTCCGCAGTCAAGCCCGGCCGCTGCCAATAGCCAAGCGCCAAGCCGGCGCCGGCGATATACAGGTCGCCGGCTGTACCGGGCGGAACCGGCTGCAGGCCGCTGTCCAAAATATACAGCTGCGTATTCCAGATCGGACGGCCGATGGACGGCTTCGGCACGCTGCCGGCTGCCGCATAGGTCGCGCTTGTCGACCAGATCGTCGTCTCCGTCGGGCCGTACAGGTTCGTCACCTCGCAGCCGAGCGCCCGCAGAGCTTGCAGCAAGCCTCCGGACAAAGCTTCGCCGCCGGCCAGGGCGCGCAGTCCGCGCAAGCCGTCCGGCGCATGCTCCGCCAAAGAATGCCAGAGCGAAGGCGTCGCCTGCATGAGCGTAGCGCCAGAGGTCCGGATGAGCTGCGACAATGCAACAGGGTCTTGAACCGTCCGTCTGTCCGCGACGATGAGCCTCGCCCCGCTTATGAGCGGCAGGAAAATTTCCAGGATGGAGATATCGAATGAGATGGTCGTCACCGCGAGCAGACGGTCTTCGGCCGTCAAGCGGAACTGCTCGTCCATCGCCAGCAGAAAATTCGTCAGAGCGGCACTAGGAATGACGACGCCCTTCGGCTTGCCCGTGGAACCGGACGTGTAGAGGATGTAAGCCGGATCGGCCGATAACGGGGCGAACAGCCGATCCTGATCGGTTACATTCCGTTCGGCGCAGCCGGCCAGCTCCGCCTGGACGGCAGGATCGTCGAGCTGAAGAAGCGGCTGCCGTAAGGCCGGCGCCGCCAGCTGCGGCAGCCTGGCGGCAACATCGGTTGTCGTCAGCATGATCGAGGCCTGAGCATCCTCCACCATATAGGCCATGCGGTCTGCCGGAAAATCGATGTCGAGCGGCAAGTAGGCCGCGCCGGTCTTGTGTACGGCCAGCATGCAGACGATCATCTCGACCGATCGGGGCACTGCGATCGCCGCGATGCATTGCGGCCCGACGCCGCGGCCGATCAGCAGCCGCGCAAGCCGGTTGGCCCGCGCGTTGAGCTCTGAATAGCTGAGCGCCTCGGCTTCGTGGACAACCGCAATCGCGCTCGGGCAACGCAGCGCCTGCGCCTCGAACAGATCGGCCGCACGCGCCGCAGGCAAGCGCCGCGCCGCGCCGTTCCAGCGCGACCCATCCTCCGCAAGCTCCCGCTCGTCCAGCAGCGGGATGCAGCCGACGGGATCATCAGGCCTTGCATCCGCAACGTTCCCCAGGAAATGGATGAGTCTCCGGTGATGTCCCCGCAGTTCTTCCTCGGCATACAACTCCGGGTTGCCGTCCATCTCGATCTGCAGGCCGATTCCATCCGCTTGGAGTGAAACATTGATGGCCAGATCGTCGACGGGCCCTGCCGACAAATTAAGCTTGCGGCCCGGTACGCCGTTGAACTCCAGCCTGCTGTCGAACGGCATCATGTTGACCATCGGGCCGTACAGCCTTCGTCCATCCCCGACCCGCTTGAGATCGCGTCGCAGCTCCTCGTGCCGGTAGCTCTGATGCTTGCGCGCCTCGCGGACCTCCCGCGCCGCCTGGCGCACCAGCTCAGACAGCTCCATCGCGGGCCTTACGTTCAAGCGCAGCGGCACGATATTCATGACCATTCCAGGCGTGTTCAGCGACGCCGAGCCGAGACGTCCCATCATCGGCAAGCCGAGGATGACGTCTTCCGCTCCGGTCAGCCGATGCAGGTACGCGGCGGCGGCGGCGAGCACGATCTCCGACCAGGCTGCGCCCTGCAGCTGTGCGGACTGGCGCAGGCTCGACGCCTTGGCGGAGGCAAGCTCCGCCGATTGCCGCCAAATCCGGTGCGCGCTGCGCGGCGCGCGGTCGGACAGGCTGACGACATCGGGCTCGTCCTCGAACCGGCTCAGCCAGAAGCGGCGATCGGCCTCCGCCTTCTCCGAGCTGCGGTAGCCCTCGTCCTCATCCAGCACGCTGTGCCACGAGCCGAAGCGCCCGTTCGAGAAAGGCTGGCGTCGCAGCATCGCCGTATAGATCTGCGCCACGCGCTTCGTCAGCAAGGAGAAGCCGTACCCGTCTATCGCGATATGATGAATGCGCTGATACCATAAGTAGCGCTCCCCGCTTAGTTTGAACAACGCTTCGGTAAACAGAGGATCTTCCGTCAGCCGGCAAGGACGGCGCAAATCTGCGTCCATCCAGGCTTTCGCCTGCTCGAAGGCGGCTTCCTCCTTGCTGAGATCCATATAGTGCAGGGTCCATTCGGCATTCGGCTCCAGCACCTGCCACGGTCCGTCGCGGTCCTCCTCGAACCGGGCATGAAGCGCCTCGGCTTCCAGCACGGCCTGCCGCAGCGCGGTCTCGAAGATCGACCGCTCGACAGGTCCGTTAATATCGATATATTCGCCTGTATTGTACATCGGATTATCGAGATCAAGCTGCTGGGCATACCATATGCCCGCCTGAGCTCCCGACAATGGGCGTCGAACCGTCGGAGCGGCTAGCATTCCCGTCATCTCCTTCCCTCGCTAGACATTGGCGCCTGCAGCCGTCCTGGCTTGGAGAAGCACGCTCCAGCTCGCCAGAGTCGGCTGCTCCGCCAGCTCGACGAACGTCGCCTCCGCTCCTTGGCCCCGCCATGCTTCGATCAAGCTCATCATGCGGATGGAATCCAGTCCGTGCACCTCGAGAAGATGGTCGCTGTCGCCGAGGCTGGACGGCTCCTCGAGCAGCAGCCCGGCGACTTGTCCGCGGAGGGCATCGATGGAAAAGGGGCCCGAAACGGGAACCGCCGCCGCCAGTTCCAGCTGTGCAAGCGCCTGCTCCGTCGTCAGCACGACCGCGCAGCGGCCAGCTGCGTATGCGATCGCCATCGTATGATTGTCCAGCGAGAAATCCGCCAGCGCATCCGCGACCATGAACGCCTGAATATCCTGCATGAATGCTTCGGCCGCCGTCATCATGCAGCCGATATGCGCATAAATGCCTGTAATGATCAGCTGATCGCGGCCTTTCTCCCGCATCAGCCCGGCTAGATTGGATTTGCGGAAGGCGCTGTACCGCCATTTGTCCATCAGAATATCGCCCTCCGCCGGCGCCAGCTCCGGCAAGATGCCCTTCAGATGAGGTGCTTTGTTGATGCCCTCTCCCCAGAAATCGGACAGCAGCCCGCGTTCCTCGATGGACTGCTCGCCAGGCTGCGCGGTGTACACGACGGGGATGCCCAGCGTGCGGCATTGGTCCAGCAGCTTCCGAATATGGGCGATCAGCTCCGTAACGGGCGATTGATCGACGGCGAAAGCATTCAAGAAATAAGCCTGCATATCGTGCACGAGCAGCACGGCCCGCTTCGGATCGGGAGTCCAGGAAGCGCGGTTCGGAGGCAGATCGGCTGCCTTCGGCATGGAATAGGATTGAATCGCAGGAAGCGCCATTCGCAATGACCTTCTTTCTCTATAGGGATTGGGATGCTCCGGCTCCGGCAGGAGCGGATTTAAGTGCCGGCAGGCTTTCGCGCAGCGCCTTCTTGCTTACTTTGCCGACGTTCGTCTGCGGGAAGGAGTCCGTGAACTCAAAGCGGTCCGGAAGTTTGTACGGGGACAGTCCACGTCCGCGCAGATGGGCTTTCAGCTCCGGGCCTGCCGTCTTCATGCCTTCCCGCAAAATGATGAACGCGCAGGAGCGTTCTCCGAGAAAATCGTCGGGCATCGCCACGAGCGCCGCATCGAATACAGCCGGATGGGCGAGAAGATGATTCTCCACCTCTTCCGCCGCGATCTTGTCTCCGCCCCGGTTGATCTGATCCTTGGCGCGGCCGTCGACGATCAGGCAGCCATGCTCGTCCTGCCTCACGAGATCGCCTGTGCGGTAATAGCCGTCCGCCGTGAACGCCTTGGCATTATGCGCCTCCGCCTTGTAGTAGCCGCGGATCGTATAAGGGCCGCGAGTCAGCAGATGGCCGACCTCGCCCGGCGCCACCTCGACATCGTCCTCGTCGACGATCACGATCTCATCCCGGTCCGACATCGGCCGTCCCTGGGTGTTCACGACGATCTCGTCGGCATCGTCCAGCCTCGTATAGTTCACAAGCCCTTCGGCCATGCCGAACACCTGCTGCAGCCTGCAGCCCAGCGCCTGTCGGACTCGCCCTGCAGCCTCGGCGCTGAACTTGGCTCCGCCGACCTGCAGCACCTGCAGGCTGGATAGATCCGGCTTGCGCTGAGCCGCCGCCTCCATCCAGATGAGCGCGAGCGGCGGCACCAGCGCCGTTATGGTGACCCGCTCCTTCGTCAGGAGCGGGAATGCATCATCGGGATTCGGCCTTGCGGCAAGCACGACCGTGCCGCCCGCGTACAGCGTGCCCAGCGCTCCCGGGGAGCTAAGCGGAAAATTATGAGCGACCGGCAGCGCCGCCATATACACGCTCTGGTCGGTCATGCCGCAGACCTCATTGCTGCGCCGGACGCTGTACATGTAATCGTCATGCGTGCGCGGGATGAGCTTGGGCAGTCCCGTGGTGCCGCCGGACAGCTGCAGAAAAGCAATGCGGCCGGAGTCGACCTGCGGCCAGCGCGGATCCCTCTGCTGCCTTCCCGCCTGTCCCGCAAGCATCTCCAGCGACAGGAAAGGGAATGATCCCGGCTCCCCCGCCACGAGCACATGCTTCAGCTCCGGCACATGCTCCTTCACCTCCGCCGCCAGCGTCCGATAATCAAAGGCTCCATCGGTGTCGGGAATGACATAGGCTTTGGCTTCGCTGAACTGGCATAGATAGCGGATCTCGCTGAGGCGGTGCAGGGGAAGCGCGAAGACCGGCAGAACGCCGATGCGGAACAGCGCGAATACGACGGTGAAAAATTCGTGCCTGTTCGTCATCTGGACGACGACACGGTCAGTCGGCTGCAGGCCGAGCTGCAGGAAGCCCGCAGCAAGCCTGTCCGCCTGCTCATGCAGCGCTGCGTAGCTGAGTCTCGCCTCTCCGCTGACGACGGCTGTCTTCGCGCCGTAGCGCGCCGCCCTGTCAGCCAGCATATCGCTGAACGTCAGTCCCTCCCATAATCCCGCCGAGCGGTATTCGGCCGCCAAGCCGCTTGGCCAGGTCGGGCAATCCTTCCTCAATTGCTCGTAAGCTTGCTCATGCATGTCAGTAGGCTTCGTCATCCTGCACCCCCATCGCGCGCAGCATCGTGCGGAATTTGGCCGACGTCTCCCGCAGCTCGGCTTCCGCGCTGGACTCGGCGACGACGCCGGCACCGGCATAGAGCTGCAAGGAATGGCTTTCCGCCAAAGCGCAGCGGAGCGCGATGATCCATTCGCCGTCGCCGTCGGCATCGCACCAGCCGACCAGCCCTGCATAGAAGCCTCTGTCGAAAGGCTCAAGCTCGTAGATGGATTCCATCGCCAGTCCGGTCGGCGATCCGCATACCGCAGGTGTCGGATGCAGGGCGATTGCGAGCGCCAGCGAAGTCATGCCGGGATCTTCAAGCTCCCCCCTGATTTCGGTCGACAAATGCCACATCGCTTCCGTGCTGACAAGCGACGGCTTCTCCGGAATCTCAAGCTTCCGGCAAAAAGGCTGCAGCGCTTGCGCGACCGCTTCGATTACGAGTCCATGCTCGCGCAGATCCTTCGGCGACGCGAGCAGCGCTTGCGCCTGCTTCCGGTCCTCGGCGGCATCCGGACTGCGTGGGGCGGAGCCGGCCAGAGGGTTGACGTATACGTGAGTGCCGGTTCTGGCCACCAGCATCTCCGGACTGGCGCCGATCAAGGTGCGGGCGCGGGCCGGCGCTGCGCTTCCGGCAGCGTTCTCCGTTCGTCCGGGCAGATCCACGGCAAACGTATAACCCAGCGTATTGTGCTGCGCCAGATTATGCAGCAGCTCCTTCAGTCTGATAGGCTGCTGCGAGGCAAGCTTGAGCGTGCGGGCAAGCACGATCTTGTCCACCTCGCCTGCGCGCATGCGTTCGATGGCTTTGCTGGCGCCTGCCGCATACGCTTCAGGAGCGGGAATCGGCTCGATGGTGAAGCTGCCGCCTAACGGCGTGCGCAGCGGCGCATGAGGATCGAGGTTCAGCTTTTCCAGCTTGCGGACGGTGAGCGGCACTACGAGGTGAGCGGCTTGCCTCGGATCGAACGGCACCGCGCCGACCAGCATCGGCAGCCGCCGGCCGTCCTGCTTCAGCTGCGCCAGCAGCCTTGAGGCGCGCTCGGGCAGCGTTGCAAGCTCATCGTACCCGGCCTCATTCGGGAGTACGGCAAGAGTGCCTTGCGCAAGCCAGGTGGCTTGCGGGGTCGCCAGGAAAAAGGACTGTCCCGGCTGATAGTTCTCTAGTAATTCGGCGGCTGTCGCCTCCGTGGCTTGTCCTTGTGCGTTCAGATGGTTCATCTCCTTCAGGCTCGGATTGGCGGATGTCGGATGGGTTGAAATCTCACATCCCGTTCAATGGGGCGATACCGATGCTCAAACGCCTAAAGTGGCACCCCCATCGATGCGGAGGTCGTGCATCGTCATGTGGCCGGCGCGATGCGAGGCCAAAAAGAGGACGCCTTCGGCGATATCCTCCGGGGTCGCAAGCTTCCGCAGCGGAATCCCGATCCGGTGGGCTGACAGCGATCCCTCCATCGTCTGCTGCGCGCCTTGCCCATCCTGCCACATGCTACGCAGCATCGGAGTATCGGTCGACCCCGGCGACACGATGTTGCAGCGGATGCCGTGCTCCGCCAGCTCAAGGGCGAAGCCCTTCGTCAGCATCGTTGCCGCAGCCTTGGTCGCCGCATAAGCGCCCATTTCCATTCGAGGCACGGCAGCCGCATTGGACGATACCGTTATGATGACGCCCCTCCGGCGCGGAATCATGCGCGCGCTTACTGCTCGCGAGAGCTGGAATACGCTGCTGACGTTCACGGCGAGCAGCTCGTTCCAGTCCTCATCGGCAAACGATTCGAGTCGTCCCGTCCTAAGCCTGCCCGCCGCATGCACGAGGATGTCGATCGAACCGAGCTCTTCCTCGATCCGGGCCACGGCCCGCAGAATCGCTTCGTTGTCCTTCAGATCCATGGGAAACGCCCTCGCCAGGCATCCTTGCCGAGACAGCTCTGCAGCCAGGCGCTCGAGCGGCTCCCTTTGCTTGTCGACGACTGCCACGGTCGCGCCTTGGCCGCAAAGCGCATGTGTGATCGCCTCGCCGATGCCTTGGGCTGCGCCGGTGACAAGCGCGATTCGGCCCTGAAACTCATTGTCCAAATCTCGATTCACCCCCTCGCATTGATAATGATTCTCATTATTGATTATAGGAGAAGGAGACAACGGCTGCCATGAACGATATCCGCAAAATAGAATGTACGAAATACAGATTGAAGGCTGGAGCTGCCTCGGAGTCCGGCTTCCAGGCTCATCCGCGATGTTCGCAGAATCGCTCATGCACGTCCTGAATCATCCTCTCGATTGCATGCGCGGAATACTCCCTCCACGGATCCGACGAAATCTGGTGCACGCGCTCTCTGCGCACGGCCTTGACATCCTGCCATGCCTCCGTAGCCTGCAGCTGCTCCCAGTGGTTCAGAGTCGTGGATTCCTGGCGGATGTTCAGCATGATATGGTCGGCGTCGAGCGCGGCCAGCTCCTCCAGCGAAATGCACTGATTGCCGCTGTACGCCGCGGCTCCCTCCGGAGCGTGCAGGGCCAAATCACGGAACACGTCGCGCATGCCGATCGATGGAAACAGGAAGAAGCGGTCCTGAAACAGGCTGACCATGAGCACGGTTTCGCCTTGCAGCGCCTCGTGCAGCCGCTCGCGCACCAGCTGAAGCTTGCGGCCGTAGCGCTGCAGCCATTCCCTGGCTTCATCGGAGGCGTTCACGATGGCGGCGATTTCCATGAGCTGATCGCGCCATCCCCGCTCATATAAGGGCACGACGTGAACGGCTGCAAGCTGCGCAAGGCGCTCCTCCTCCAGCGGCCGCAGCTGATCCGTCGATATGATGCAGTCCATCTGCGCCTGCTTCAGCATCTCTAGGTTCGCTTCCCAGTCTTCGTTGAACCGGTAGCCGCTCAGATGCAGCGAAATATCGTGCCTGTGCTTCATGTAGTAATACGAAGTCCACTTGGGGTGCAGCGGCGCCGCATAAGGCATGATCTTGAGCGCCAGCAGCTGTCCGAGCACCGTCGCGCTGTAGGCGACGATTTTTTGCCGGCGGGTCCGGAGGTAGACGGTGGGCGAGATGCCGACAGCCTTCTTGAACATCCTGCTGAAATAAAACTCATCCTTGTACCCGACCTGATAGGCGACATCCTTCAGCCGCACTCCTTCCTGCTGCATGAGCTGCTTCGCTTTATTCACCCTCACTTCGGTCAAATAGTCGATGGCCGTCTTGCCGTACGTTTTCTTGAACAAGGAGACATAATATTTCGGCGAAACTTCAGCCATGCGGGCGAGCTGATGGATCGTAATGCTCTCGCTGTAATGGGACTCCACATAGCTGCGGGTGCGGTCCATGGCCAGACGGGAATCTTGCTTTTCCGCCTGGCGGATGTGGCTGAATATCCATGCCATCAGCTCCTGGAAATGCGCCTGTCCCTGGAACCTCTCCACGGCATGCGCGCTGCGGCTGCAGCTGCCGGCCGATTCGCACAGCTGGCGAAGCGTATGATCCCCATGGACGGCAACCTCGCCTTGGAGCGGCAGCCTGCTTCCGTTCGGCGGCAAGTCCTTGTCCCATTGCAGGTCGAAGGTGAACAGGTACACTTCCAGCCTTGTGCCACACTCCTCGCTGAAGCCGATCGTCTGACCGGGCGCGACAAAGCGGACGGCATCGGAGTTCAGCCGGTGCACGTCTAGATCAACCGTCATATGTCCTTCGCCCTGCTTGACCACAATCAGGCCATGCCCATATAACAGCTGCGGCTTGAAATGCTCCCGATGAAGCACCCGCGCCGTGCGAAGTTTCAGCCACATGGAATCGAGGCTCACAGAAGCCTCCTCTTCATTGCCGGCAGGAACGGCTGGCATAGACACAAACCTCCCTTATGATCGCATTTGCGATGAAAATGATAATCACTATCAACGAATCAAATTGTAAAGAAAGGAACAGGACCTGTCAATGATTGACAGGTCCTGTTTTGGAGAGGCTCTTCGTTCCGCTTGCTTGCACGGTTTAGGTCATGATGCCTATGGAAAATGGAATGGGAGAACAGCTCGCCGCCGAGCAAGCTTGCTGGAGCTGCTCTGCTTGAAGCCGGCCTTGGCCGCCAGGACCATCAGGCATGCTTCCTTCGAGGCCATCGGAGCCGTGTCTCTACCGTTCCGTTTCTCCAATTACCTGCAGCTCGATTTGCTTCATCTCGTAGAAATAGCCCTTCTGCTCCATCAATTCCGCAAAAGTACCCGTTTCCACGATTCCGCCTTGATCCATGACGACAATCCGGTCCATCGCCTCCAATCCGGCAAGCCGATGGCAAATCAGGAGCAGCGTATCATCCGCAGCCTGTCCGAATAACTGCCGCATGACGCGCTGTTCGGTTACATAGTCCAGCGCTGACGTCGGTTCGTCGAGAAGCCATAACCGTCCTTTGCGGAGCATCGCCCGCGCCAGCGCGAGCCGCTGCTTCTCTCCATCCGACAGGTTCTCCCCTTTTTCAACCACCGTATCGGTCAACGAGACATGCTGCAACTGCATCCTGGCGAGCATATCCGTCAACTGCCCGTCCTCATAACCGTCTCCATCGAGCAGCAGGTTGTCCCGGATCGTGCCCCGGAAAAAATGGCTCTGCTGCAGCACGACATGGGCCGCTTGCCAAATGCTCGTCTCCTCCAGTTCCGCGAGCGGAACGCCGTCCATCCTGATCTCGCCAGCCGCCGGAGGACGCAGCTTGAGCAGCATGTCGACGATCGTAGACTTGCCCGATCCGCTCGGCCCCACAATAGCCGTCTTGGATCCGGGCCGGATATGCAGGGAAATATCCTTCAGCGCCGGCCGCCGTTCCCCTTCATAATGAAACGACACCGCCGACAGCTCCAACGAAACGGCATGATCGGCCGACAACGGGCGGCCTGGATGCTCAGCCGGCTCGTCTGGAGGCCGCAGCGTCTCCGTCAGCCGACCGGCCGCATGCTCGCTATCCTGCTTATAGGCGGGCAAAACCGACATTGCCGCGGCTTCCTCGAATACGGTGAGCGAGGCCATGACCAGCATGGCCAGGAAAACGCCGGCTAGCGATCCTTCCTGAATCAAATAGGCCCCCAGCGCCAGCACTCCCCAAGTGATCAGATACGTGACAAAAGCATGCATGAGCTGGCCGCGCAGCAGATGTCCGGCCGCTGTCCGCTGCTCGTCCGCCAAGGCGGCGGAAGCTTGCTGAAGCTGCTGCTCCCGCGGCGCCAATTGTCCGTAAAGCTTCAAATCCCGGAAGCCGTACAACACTTCGGTCACCTCCGTGGACAACAGAGCCCGCTGCCGGCGAACGCGTCCATGGATTTTCCGCTGGCCCTGCAAGACGATTCCCGGCACCGCCACTGCCGTCGCCAGCATTCCCAGCACGAACAGACACGAAACCCAGAAGGAAAAGGCCGAAGTGAACAGCATCGTGGCCAAAAAAACCATGACGACAATGACCGGAGGATAAGCGACCCGCAAAAAATAATGCTGCAGGCTTTCCACATCCCCTACGATCCGGGAAAGCAGGTCGCCGCTGCGGTTTTTGTTCAGCAGACCGGGCGTCAAAGGAATAAGCTTGCCAAAATAGGTGGTGCGCAAGCGGCTCAGCATGGAGAACGTCGCCCGGTGGGAATACAGCCGTTCGGCGTACCGGCTTGCCGCCCGGACGAGGCCAAGCAGCTTGACCAGCGAGGTGAGCACGATCAACGTATACAGCGGCGGCGCAAATACCGTCTGCGAGATCAGATATCCGCTCGCGGAAAAGAGGCCAACGCCTGCAATGCCGGCGATAAATCCGCCTAGAATCGAAAGGAAGATATCCTTGCGCTCCTGAATCATCGCTCTGGAAAGAATAGCCAGATCGCTCATGCCATCATGCCCCCTCTTTGTTGGATGCGGACCATTTCGGCATATGGCGGCAGCCGCTTCAGAAGCTGTTCATGGCTTCCTGAGTCCAGCACCGTTCCGTTTTCCATGAACAACAGCTTGTCCGCATTCCGAATCGTATGCAATCGGTGAGCCACCGTAATCATCGTCGCTGTTTCGGCCAGCGCGGCTATCGAGCGCTGCAGGATGCGCTCGGTGTGCAGATCCAGTCCCACGGTCGGTTCGTCGAACAAAATAAGCGCGGGCCGCTTCAAAAATGCCCTGGCCAAGGCAAGCCGCTGCTTTTCCCCGCCGGACAGTCCCCTGCCTCCTTCTCCCACAACCGTATCGAAGCCCTGCTCGAACTGGGCGGCCACTTCAGCAAGTCCGGCTTCCTCCGCCGCCCGCTCAATTTCGGTCCTGGATACGCTCCGCCCGGCTCCAATCGCAATATTCTCAGCGAATGTGCCGGCGAAAATATACGGATGCTGCGTAATATAGCTGACCTGCTCGAACCAAGAGGCCTCATCGTATTCGATTAGAGGACATCCGTTGGCCAGAACCTCTCCGGATGCCGGGTTCAACAAGCCGGAAAGGAGGTTCAGCAGCGTCGTTTTGCCGGAGCCGCTTTTTCCGACAATGGCGATGTGCTCTCCTGAGCCAAGCTTTATCCGGCCTGTCGAGATCTCAAAGGAATCTGGTCCATAGCTGAATCGGACATCGTTGAGTTCTAAGGCCGGCGGCAGGGCGGATCCAGCCGCAAGGGCTGTGAGGCATCCGCCCTCCCGGGCCGCCGCCTTGGCTCCATCCATCGCGGAGGATTCCTCCCCGCGATCGGCCAGACCGCTCTTGCTGCTTGTCGCCGCAAGCAGCTCGTCGACCTTGCGCACCGCTCCCATGCTCGTTCGGCCGCTGTGAAAAGCCGTGCCTGTGTTCTTCAGCAGGCTGTAAAACTCCGGAACGAGCAGCAGAACGAAGAAAGCGGCATGGAAAGTGAGAGAGTTGAAAACGAGCAGCTGAAGAGCCAGCTCCAGAGCGACGATGCCGATGCTCAGCATGACGATCGACTCCAGCATGAAGGTGTTCGTAAACGCGATCTGCAGGATGCCCATCGTGGCATCCCGGTATCCGATGCTGCTGCGCTCGATTTCCTGCTGCTGGCGGCGAGCCCGTCCAAACAGCTTCAATGTGACCAGTCCTTGCAGGGAATCCAGGAATGTACCGGAAAATTCGGCCAGCTGCTCATATTTCTGCTCCGATTTGGCCTTCGTCTTCAGTCCGACCAGAATCATGAATAACGGAATGAACGGAGCCGTAAGCAGCATGATGAAGCCGGTATTGGCATGCTGGACAAACGCAACGGCCAAAATCATGAGCGGAATCAGGGCCGCTTCCATCATCCGCGGCATGTACTGGCTGAAATAGCTGTCCGCCTCGTCCACGGCATCCAGTGCGATGCTGACCTTGCCTCCTGTCTGGCCGGAAAGGGCCGACCGCATGGCAGCATGGGTCAAATGACGCAGCACCGCTGCCCGCATGTTCCGCTTGGCGTCGGCGGCCATACGCAAGCCGATCTTGCCGTTCCCATACGACAACAGGGTACGTGCCGTCATCGCGGCCAGCAGCATGCCGAGCAGCACGAGAACCGATGAAAGGGAGGCTCTCTCCACAAAAATCCGCTGGACGGCTTCCGCGAGCAATGCGGCCTGGCTGATTATGGCTGCGCCAAGCGCGAGCGAAAGGACGGCAAGGAGAACCAGGTTTTTTCTTTGCTCAGACATTTGCTGTGAGATCATGCTGGTTTTCCGCTTCACACCATTCTCCTCCTTGATTTAAGGCCTGTAAGGATGTGAACCATTGGGTTTATTTGTTCCCTTTGACATAATCCGCATCGAACAGGAACAGCTTGAAGACAAGAGCCAGCGAAGGAATCAGCAGGCACAGGCCTCCAATGAAAGCGACGACAAGCGCAAATCCCATCGACGGCGAGGTAGCGCCGCCTTGAATCGTGATGTACGGATCGAGGATATACGGATAATGTCCGATCCCGTAAGCGAAAAAGGCCGAGAAAAATTGCAGCATGATGCATATGAAAGCCAGACCGTACCGGCGTCCTTGATATAAAAGCCACATAGCGACCATGAAAAAGGCAACGGAGAGCCCGAGCAGCCACCATAAATCCATCATGTTTTGAAAATGCCGCTCATTGTGCTGGCCCAAAAAAATAAACGCCGTCAATGCGGTAATGATCGTCGGGGTGCTCCAAAACAGGGCATAGGTCCGCAGCAGCTTCAGAGCGGAATGATCCTCTGCGCGCGAGGCGTAAAAGGCCAGAAAAGAGCTGCTGATGAACAAGACGGACACGATCGCAAGGCCGACGATGCTCCAGGACAACGGATTTGTGAACAGCGCCCAGTAATCCAGAGAAACGGCATCCGCCTGCTTCAAGATAAAGCCGCCCTCAGAGACCGTCAGAGCCACCGACAAGGAGGCCGGAATCAGCAGCCCCGTCGCTCCGTACAAAAACAGATAGATAATGTTCGTTTTGGAGCCATAGTTTTCAAAGGCGTAAAACGAGCCTCGAATGGCGAGCAGGATGACGGCGATGCTTCCCGGTACAAGCAGCGCGGAGCCGTAATAATAGGCCGTATCGGGGAAAAAGCCGACGATGCCGATATAGAAAAAGACAAAAAATACGTTTGTAATTTCCCAAACCGGAGATAAATATCGGGAAATGAGACGATTCATGACATGATCCTGCTTGGTCGATCGAGCATAAAAGGCAAAAGAGCCCGCTCCGAAATCAATGGAGGCAACGATCAGATAGCCGTATAGAAACAGCCACAGCACCGAGATGCCCATCAGCTCGTAACTGATCATGCCCTCTCGCCCCCTTCCTTGGAAATATCCCGCTTCTCCTTCAACCATGTCTCCATCTCCGCTTCCGCCGGCTTATGATGGAACAATCGGCGCAGCACGAGAACACATACGACGGCCAAGGCGATGTACAACAGGAGGAAGAGGAAAAACAGCAATCGTACGCTTGGGGATGTCGTGGCTGCTTCTTCGACACGCATATACCCTCGAATGATCCATGGCTGCCTCCCGAGCTCCGCATACAGCCAGCCGAACTCCACGGCCAGAAATGACAGCGGCGCGGTCAGCGCCAGGATGCGGAGCAGCCATTTGTTGAGCTCGTTGCGTTTTTTCCAGAATACGAACAAGAAATACAAGCAGGCTATTGCCAGCAGCGCAAATCCGATTCCGGCCATGAAATCGAACAAGTAATGAACGAGAAGCGGCGGACGCTCATCCAAAGGGAATTCCTCCAGCCCTTTCACCTCTGCATTAAAGTCTCCGAAAGCGAGGAAGCTGAGAAGCTTCGGCAGATGAATGGCTCCGATAATTTCATGCTCCGTATTGAGCCATCCCATCAAGATCAGATCCGCGCCTTTTTCCGTCTCGAAATGCCACTCTGCCGCTGCCAGCTTCTCCGGCTGATGCTCGGCCAAAAACTTGGCGGATACATCTCCGGCCAGCGTGTTGAGAAGGCCGAACAGCAGGACAGCTGCCATGCTGAGGTTCAAGGCTTTTTTGTGATAGGCGCTCCTGCCTTTTCTCAGCATCGTATAAGCTGCGATGCCGGCCAATAGGGCGGCTCCAGTCAGGTAGGCGGAGCTTAAGACGTGGAAAACCTTGGAGAACGTCGCCGTATTCAGCATCGCCTGCACCGGATCGACCGCCGTGAAGTGCCCCGCTTCCATGACGAAGCCTCCGGGCTGGTTCATGAATCCGTTCACCGTTGTAATGAAAACAGCGGACATGCCTGCCCCGGCGACGATCGGAATCGTGAGCAGCCAGTGAATATACGGATTTTTGAACCGATCCCATGTGTACAAATAGATGCCGAGGAAGATGGCTTCAAAAAAGAATGCGAACACTTCCATAAAGAGCGGAAGGGCGATGACATTGCCGGCCAGCTTCATGAAATGGGGCCATACCAGCGCCAGCTGCAGGGAAATCGCCGTGCCGGTTACGACACCGACAGCGACCGAAATGATGAATCCTCGCGACCATCTTTTGGCCATCAGGATGTAGTGAGGATCCTTCTTGCGGATTCCGATGAACTCTGCGATAGCGATCAACAACGGGATGCCGACGCCAATCGTCGCAAAAATGGCGTGGAACCCCAATGTCATGCCCGTCACCATTTTGCTCCAAAAAACTGTGTCTACTGCCAACCTTTATCGCCTCCGAGTATGAGAATAATTTCACAATGTATGAAGCGAGCAAACGCTCTCCACCCTTTTCATGCTTTTATCTCCGTTTGCCGCAGGGGAGCGACAGCCCATGAGACCGGCTTGAACCGTGGAGGAAAAGCTGTCCAAAGACGACTGGCCATGCAGGATTAAAATCATTGTACCGTTGTCTAGCTGCAATTCAATGCCTGACACTTCTTCGACCTTAAACGTTCAACAAAGGATCAACTCTTTCCGACAACTGCGTGAAAAATGAAAAAACGGCCCGATCGGGCTATTGATACGACCGCTGACCCATGCTGATGCCAGCCTGTTCGGAGCGTTGAAACCGGGCGCAAAAAAGCCGTGAAGGATATCCTCCACGGCCTCTCGAACCGACACGCCAGGCACCGTCATTTTATGCTCGTTCACGCCGAATTCATGGTTGTTCAGAGGGCATTCTCTTCGATCTCAAACCCCAGGTCTTCAATCATTCGGTAGTCGGCCATCGCCTCCTGACCTGCCGTCGTCAAATAGTCGCCTACAAAAATGGAATTGGCCGCATATAGGGAAAACGGCTGAAGGGAACGAAGATTCAACTCGCGGCCGCCCGCGATGCGGATTTCCTTGGAGGGGCACAGGAAGCGGAACAATGCCAGCACCTTGAGCGCCTTCATGGCCGGCGTCAGCTCCGAGCCTTCGAGAGGCGTCTCCGGAATGGGGTTCAGGAAATTGATCGGAATCGAATCCGCATCCAGCTCTCTAAGGGCATAAGCCATCTCGACAATCTCCAGGTTTGTCTCGCCCATGCCGACAATGACTCCCGAGCAAGGAGACATTCCGCTCCGCTTTGCCGCATGGATCGTCTCGATCCGCTGATCGTAGGTATGTGTCGACGTGATGGACGGGAAGTTCTCTTTGCTTGTGTTCAGATTGTGGTTGTACCTGTGAACCCCGGCATCCGCCAGCTTTTCCGCCTGCCCTTCCTTCAGGATGCCGAGGCAGACGCAGATTTTGAGCGGCAGCGTTTCCCGTATTTCTTTGACCGCTTTGACAACCTGCCCGATCTCCTTATCGGTCGGACCTTTTCCCGATGCCACGATACAATAAGTGCCGGCCTTGCGCTGCATCGCCTCGCGCGCGCCGGCAAGCAGCGTGTCCTTGTCCAGCAGCTTGTATTTTTCGATCGGGGCCGCCGATACGATCGATTGCGAGCAGTAGCCGCAGTCCTCCGGACAGAGGCCGCTCTTGGCATTGATGATCATGTTGAGCTTGACCTTTGTCCCATAAAAATGCTTGCGCACCGTGAAAGCCGCCTGCAGAATCGATAGGATCTCATCATTCCCCGCCTCCAGAAGGGCAAGTCCTTCCTCCAGCGTAAGGCATTCTCCGTTCAACGCCTTTTCCGCAAATCGGTTCCAATCCTTTTTCTCGGTCCTAGCCATCCGCTTTGATCACCCTGTTCGTATCCTTCTAATGTTAACCTTAATTAATAGATGAATGGTTAACAATGATTCCAAGCCATTGTATCAATGGACCGGCAGCCTGTAAAGGAAATGTTAACCTGTCATAACATTTTTAAGTTAACACAAATGGCCGATGCGTTCCCTCCCAAAAGAAGCTGCAGCCGAAATGACCCCTTCGAGTCATGTTGAATAGGTTCCGGTTCCCTATACTTATGAAGGTCGATAAGGACCTAATTGAATGGGGGTTGTTCATACAGATGAAGATGGAGCCTGAGCTGCAGCAATCGACTGGCAGCATCCGGACGGGCGGCAATCGCGGCTTGCTTCCCGCCCTGTATCAAACCGTCTGGAGATGGCATTTCTATGCCGGAATCATCTTTGCGCCGTTTCTCATCATTCTTGCTTTCAGCGGATCCATGTACCTGTTCAAGCCGCAAATCGAAGGTTATCTCTACAAGGATCTGCTCACCGTTCGGGAAGTCGGCGCTTCCAGACTTTCGCCCGATCAGCTTTCGGCAGCCGTCAAGCAGCAGCATCCGGGCTTGAGCATCCAGTCCATTACCCTGCCTGATGATGCGAAGTCGACAGTAACGTTTTCGGTCATGAATGAAGGGGCGCAGGCCGTTCTTTATGCCGATCCCTATGACGGAAAAGTGTACGGGATGATGGACGCCGAGAAAACCTTCTCCTCCTTCTTCAAAAAGATGCACAGCCAGCTGCTTCTGAGCGGAACGCTGCCGAACCGTCTTGTGGAAATGGCCGCTTGCTGGGGAATCGTACTCACGGTTACAGGGCTCTATTTATGGTGGCCGCGGGGCCGATTCAGCGTCTGGGGAACGGTGCTGCCCAGGCTCGGCAAGCGGGGGAGCCGTCAATTCTGGCGCGATCTGCATGCCGTACCCGCATTCTGGCTGTCCCTGTTCATTCTCATCTTGATTGCGACCGGACTCCCTTGGTCAGGCGTCCTTGGCGGACAGATCGATCGGGCGGCCAACGCCACCAATACCAATACACCTCCCTACGCATACCTTTTTTCGGGGCAGCCGGAATCCATTACTGTCGCCAAGGATATTGCGGACAATATTCCATGGGCGGCCGAAAATACGCCCGTGCCGAATTCCATCTCGGGCGGTTATGTAAGGCTGTCTATGAACGAAATCGCCGCCATTGCGGAGCGTCAACATGTCCTTAAGCCTTATACGATAACCATGCCGAGGGGTGACTCCGGCGTATACAGCGTATCTACCGATCATGTAAAGCCGGGAAAAGAAGTCACTCTGCATGTGGACCCATACAGCGGCGCCGTCCTTACCGATGTCCGCTACCAGGACTTCGGTGTTATGGCAAAGCTGATCACCCTGGGTATCGCTCTTCATGAAGGCAGGCTGTTCGGTCTGGCCAATCAGATCATCGGACTAGTGACATGCCTCGGCCTTGTGCTTATTTCGGCCGGATCCTATGTCATGTGGCGCAAGCGAAAGCCTTCAGGCACATTAGGCGCCCCCCGCAAGCCCAAAGAGAAAGGCGTCATGATCGGCGTTCTGGCCATCATGGCTGTACTAGGCATCCTTATGCCGCTCGTCGGCCTCTCCATAATGGCCATCTTGATTGTCGACCTTGTACTCATTTCGCGGATCCCGGCTCTGCGCCGCTGGCTCTCTTCCTAGGAGGAATCGCAGTTGAAAAGAAAAAAACGCATAGCTGGAATGATGATCGCGGCGAGTTCCCTCCTGTTCAGCGGCTGCACGGCCGATATGTCCGGACGAGATGCCAACGGCTTTATTCCTTATCTTAGCGTGGATATGAAAGTGCCTACTGACCTGAAGCTGGGCATGGACAAGACGTTTTCCATCCAGGTCGAAGAAAACGGCAAGCCGTACGAAGGCTTTTACAAAGCCCAGTTCCAATTCTGGCCGGAGGACGGCTCCTCCCCTCCTCTCACCGTTCCGGGCGTGATGTCCTCTCCGGGTTTGTATACGGCTTCACCTGCTTTCGATAAGGAAGGGGTTTACAGGGTGAAATTCAGCGGTATATCAGCGGAATATGAGATTATGCCGGCAAAGCGCTTTGCGATCGGCGCACAGGCCTCCAAGCATTTGACCGAGCTTGAAAAGCAAGAAAACGATGCCCCCTCCACCCCTGCTGCCGGCGGGCATCATCACTGACAGAAAGAATTCAGAACGAGGTCATGGAAGGAGCGAACTAAATCATGAAATGGTTCATGGGGATTGTCCTTCTTCTAGCGGCTGTCCTGGCTGTCTATTTGCTCTCGTTCCGCCTGCCTGAACCGCAGCGGACGGCAGTCCAGGACAACGCGGCATTTTCGAGCACGCCCGCAGATGCGGCAGCTGCGGCAACCATCTACAAGTCCAGCTGCCTTCCATGCCATGGAGGCAATCTCCAAGGAGGCATGGGGCCTTCCCTGAAGACGATCGGAAGCAGCTGGAGCAAAGAGCAGCTATACCGGCAGATCAGTCAAGGAGGCGGCGGCATGCCCGGCTTCAAATCCAAGCTGGAGGAGAACGATATCGTCAACCTCACTCTATGGCTGTCTGAACAGAAGTAGGGGGATGCCATGAAGCGGCCAAGCATTCTGGTCATCAGCGAGAAGCCTTCCGTTCGCAATCAAGTCATGCGCAGCGGCTTGAAGGCGAACTGGACGGTTCGCGTCGAAGGGGACGGAGCAGGCGGACTTCTCCAAGCACTTCAGGAGCCTTACGATGTCGTCCTCGCCGAATCCAATCTTAAGGATATTGACGGCTGCACGATCTGCTGCGAAGTTAAAAAGCAAACAGAAGCTTCTTTTATTCTGCTCCGAGCCGAGGAGCAGAAATCGTCTTCTATCCAGGCGTTCGAGAATGGCGCGGATGATTGCATCAGCTGGCCGATCAGCGAAAAGGAGCTTGTCCTGCGGGTGAATGCCCTTGTGTACCGATCCTTTGCCGTGCTTTCTCCCCTCCATAAGTCGAGACGACCCTATTTACTGAAGCTTGATCCGGCTCACCTGATCTGTTGGATTCACAATAAGCCGGTCGTACTGGCGCCCATGGAGTTCGAGCTCCTCTCCTGCCTGAGAAACTGTCCGAATCAAGTGCTTTCCAGAAACGAGCTCTTGATCCGCACACGCTCTTCCGCTTTTCGAAAAAACTTGCGGAGTCCATCTATTCATGCCAGGACGATCGATACCCACATCATGAATTTAAGGGCCAAGCTGGAAGAAGCCCTGCCGGGATCTTCGAAATGGATCCAGACGGTTCGCGGAGAAGGGTACCGGTTGATCGAGAGACTTCAGCGGTGACCGGCATGCCCAGGCTAGAACCGATGACGATCCGGCGGCAGGACGTCGCGGTCTATAAGACCTTGCTCGTAAGCATACCGCGTCAGCTGGACCCGATTGGCGAGCTGAAGCTTGGCCAGGATGTTCTTCAAGTGATTTTTGACGGTATGCTCGGAGATCGTCAGCTCCTCCGCAATCTTTTTATTGATCAGCCCTTTGGCCACGCAGGAAAGAATTTCACGTTCCCTGTTCGTTAAAGGCGACACGGCGGAATAATCGGCAGGATAGGCTTGAAATTCCTTTAAGACCATGGAAGCGAGCTCTTTGGACATGGGGGTTTCATCGGATACGATCGCTCTTAGATAGCTCAGCCAGGTTCCGGGTTGCAGGTTTTTGAGCAGGTATCCCTGCGCCCCTTTTTTTACTGCCTCGAACAGATCGGATATATCATCCGAAACGGTCATCATCACGATCTTGATCCAGGGGTAGACCATCTTGATCCGTTTTGTCGTCTCCAGGCCGTCCATTCCAGCCATGCGGATATCCATCAGAATCAAGTCCGGCTGCAGCAGCCTGACCAGCTCCAAGCCTTCCTTCCCGCTTGAAGCTTCTCCCACGATGACAAAAGCGGAATCTTCCTTTAAAAGCTCTCGAACGCCTTCGCGCGCCATGGAGTGGTCATCCACGACAAGCACCTTTACTCTTGTTTCCATCGTCTTCTTCACCTGCTTCTTTGTCCTTGTTCCCCCATTGTGCAGCAGCGGGATGAAAAGAACATGACTCTTTGGAGTCACCGGGCAGCAATCTCAAGCATTCATTGCGGCTAGAAAATGGATACGATAAAAAAACCCGCTTCGATCGAAGCGGGTTTTTCGGTATTCATAATGCCTCAGCAAGGGATTTCTCAATGTCCGCGACACTTTGAAATTGTCCTTGGACAATGCGGACGATCTTTCCTTCCGGAGAGATCAGAATGGAAGTCGGAAGCGCCTTCGCCCGAAAGGCGCTGACCGCTTCCCCCGTTATATCCACGAATACGGGCATGTCGATATGATTGGCATCCAGAAATTCATGAATCGTTCCGCGGCTTTCCCCTGCATTGACGGCCAGAACGGCCGTCGTGTTTCCAGCCAGAGCCGAGCGGGCTGCTTCGCTGATCAAGGGCAGCTCCGTGACGCAAGGAACGCACCAGCTGGCCCAAAAGTGGACGAGCACCGCTCGGCCGCGGTAGTCGGATAAATGAATGCTGTCCCCGGTCAGAGACTTGACCCCGATATCCGGAGCCGCCGAGCCTTCTTTGACCGAAGCGCCCGTCCCTTGCGGCCGGTGGTCGGCGATCGTGGCGACGGTCGCAAGGAGAGCCGCAGCCAGAAAAAGCAAAGTCAGCAAGATTATTGGCCTTCGATCGAAACGGAAGCGGCCTCTGTTCATAAATCCTCCTTATCCGCGACGCGTATCGCTGAACGCTGCATGCAGCCCGCCTGGTCCGTACTCCTCCAAAAAGGATGAAACAGCGCCCTGCTTGACGGCCGATCCTTCCTGCAGGAACAGGACGTAATTCGCGGAGGCCTCGGCTACAGGCAGCTGATGAGTCGAGTAAATCACGGCATGGCCATCCGCGGCGGCCCTCTTCACCAGCTCCACAAAAGCATCCATCCAGTAAGGATCGAGGCCGTTGGTCGGTTCATCCAGCACGAGCAAGGACGGGCGCGACAGCAGCGCCTGGGCGAACAGAAGCCGTTGGCGCATGCCTTTGGAAAAAGAGGTGACCTGCTTGTTCCTCACTCCCGTCAAGCCGACTTCTTCCAGCACCTCCTCGGTCCTCCCGCGGGACAGCCCCCGCAGCGAAGCCCAGAAGCTCAGCGTTTCCCAAGCCGTCAGCCCTCTGGCAAAAGAATAGTCGTCCGGCATATAGCCCATCTGTTCGGCGTAAGACCGGCGATTGTCCTTCCAGCTCAGGCCGTTCACTTCGATCTCCCCGGCCGTCGGCTGGAGGATGCCCATCACCATGCGCAGCAGCGTGCTTTTGCCCGCTCCGTTGCCGCCGCAAAGGGCATAGACGTCACCTCTTTGCAAAGACAAGGACACAGGACGAAGGATCGTCTGGCCTTTGATCGTTTTGCCGGCTCCCTCGATTCTAAGAACAGGTTCATCCACGGGAACGCCCCCTTTCCCAAGCCCAGGCCGAGACTCCGGACGCCGCCACGATCCAGAGCAGGCATACGGCGGCAAAAAGGATGGCTCCCAGCGGCTCGCTCATGACGTCTACCCATTTGTAATAATCCGGACCAAGGATAGAACCGCCGCCAAGCTTCACCACGACGAATAATCGCACCAGCTCGGCCGGATTGAGAAACGTCAGAAAGATCAACGCCGGCTTGATCCACAGATAGGGAACGAACCCAAGTCCCGCAATCAGCAGCGCCGGCCAGCCGATGACGGTGAAGAACCAGAAGGCGACACCGTAAGTGAGCGCTTGCCAGCGGTTGCGGGCCGCAGTCCCGATCAGGAGAGCGACGGCCAGGAAGAGCAGAATCAGAAGGACGGAAAATACAAGGAACAGCAGCAAGGTTCGGAGCTGGAAGCCTCCTCCTGCAAGCGCTCCGGCTACTCCGCTCACGCCGTACGCGAAGGCGGCGACCGTCATCAGAACAATGGCGAGCCCGGCATATTTGCCCAGGATGAACGACCATGTTCGCAGAGGGTAGGTGGAAAGCAGCTGCCAGCTCCCTTCCTCTTTTTCCGCCGTCAGGGAAAAGGAGCCGATCAGCAGCGTCATGAGAGGCAGCAGATACAAGATCAGGCTTAACATGGAACCGGTCGTGCTTGTGTAGCCGGATATCGAGCTGCTCGAATGAATCAGCAGCAGGACGAGGGTGAACAGGGTGAACAGCGCTAGAAAAGAGTAGGCCCAAGGGTTGCGGAAGCCGAGCTTGATTTCCCTTCGCGCAATATGCAGCATATTCATCGCTTAATGGGAATCGGAGCCCATATTTGCAGTAGCTCCCGCATTTGCGCCCATATCCATTTCACCGCCTTCATCATGCGAGTGTCCTTCTCCCATATCCATGCCCATTTGCGCTTTATTCTGCGTCCATTCATGCGAAGCCAGGTCCGCGGCTGTCATGAGCCGGCCTTTTCCTTGTTCTTTCGTGAACGCTTCCGCTGAAGCCTTGTCCTTGAAGCTGTAGATCCCGTACGCCATAGGGGACTTGAAATCGGCATCGTAGACATAAGCGGCTTGGTCATAAGGAATCCATTCCTTGTCATTGTAATCACGAACGTATTCGCCGCCGATCTTTGCCTCCGCGTTTTTCTCCTTCCACTCGTTCATGCAGCCGATATCGTCGAATTTGAATGTCTTGCCCTCGGTTGTCGTCAGTTGAGTGGCGAAAGCATCGTCCTTGATCTGCATATTGCAAATGGCGCATTTGTCCACCGTCTCGTCGATCGGCACCGGCTCATAGGTTTGCTTGCCGCAACCGGCAGCCAGCAGGATGGTGAATAAGGAAACGAACAGCATGAGCGTGATTTTTTTCATGATTTTTTGACCCCCATTAGTGTAATGATCGTTAGTGCCGCCACGAGCAGAGCCGCTCCGGCTATTCCCGTCTCCGCTGCGCTCCATGGATTCGGCCGGCTATCGGTTGAAGCGGATGATGACAAGAAAGGCTCCATCCTAGGCTCGCGATCCTGCGTCCATTGCTTTGCATCCGCAGTGAAGAGACTTTCCAGAAACCTCATGCCCGGAGACTGGAAAAAAATCTGATAAGCCGGTATTCCTTTCGTCAGCCTTTGAAAAAAAGGATTCATGACGTACGGAATATCGCTGATCCCGTCGCCGCTGGGATCCAGTCCTTGAAAGGCATCCCAATAATTATGGAGCAGCTCGTTGTCCTTGCTGCCATCCGCTTGCGTTTCGATGACATTCGAGACGAAGCGGTTGTTCTCGAGCCGATTGCTCTGAGAGTCCAGCAGTTGAATGCCGACGAAGTTGTACGAAACGTCATTGTCTTCCCATACGTTGTTCCGGGACATCTCGATGTAAAGCCCGACGCGGTTTCCCGTCAGCTCGTTGCCTGCGACCCGGGTATTCTGCACATCGAAGAACAGCATGCCTTGCGAGTTGACGCTGCCTTTCTGCCGAGTGAAGACGTTGTCGGCCACCTCGGCTCCCTTCACGATCATGGCCATGATGCCGGTGACATTGAACTCGCCGCTGTTGCTTCTCATGATCGTGCCGTTGGTATACATGCAATGAATGCCGTACCGGGAGTGGTCGATCTCGTTGCTCAGGACGGTATTGTCATGGCTGCTCTCCATGTAGATCCCGTCGAACATGCCGGTCACCCGATTTTCCTGAATGAGATTGGCGTTGGACTGAAAAAGGTCGATTCCATTTCGCTTGTCGGTCTGGCGAGCCGATTTTCCCTTGAGATCATCCGTAGGAGCGACGACCGAGCCTCTGATGGTGGATCCGCTGGATTTGCGAAGCTGGATGCCGTAAGAGCGGGACTTGATTCGAAGCCCATCCACGACGACCCTGTCGGCGGATATGAGTACGGCCGGAGCTTCGCCCGCAGCATCTTTTTCAACGGCCATTCCGTGCAGTTCCGCTCCTTCCGCTGCCAGCTTCACGACAGGAGCATCCCCGCCCGATCCGGTCAAGGTCACGCCTTCGGCTTGTACGACCAGTCTTTTCGAGATGACGATCGCTTCCGCGTACTGTCCGGGCGGCAGTGTTACGGCTTCTCCCGGCTTGGCTGCATCCAGCCTTTTTTGAAGCGAAGCCGCTCCAATCTCTGGCGGGGAAGCCGCTGCCGAATCGGCATGCCCCCATGCTCCCGGCAAGCATGCCGTGCATACGGCCAGGACGGCTGCTCGTCTGACGAGCCTTTCTAATCGGCAATCATGGTTGAACTGGATAGCCAGGAAACTCCCCCCTCTGTGCAAAGCCCGTATCTCCCCTTCCATGATCATAAAAGAAACGGAGATTTTGCACATAACTCTTTCGGGCTATGAGCAATGACGATCCCGTGACAGGCTGTCTCGATATCCATACTTGCTTGATGGAAGAACCGAATGCAGGAGGATTGGCATGCCGCAGCCGGGATGGACTCAAACCGCTAAGCAAGCCGTTCATTCCGTGCTTGAAACGGAGAAAACATCCAGCAAGCTCGGACAGAACTCCGGCTCAATCGACTGTGCGCAAGCAACGAAAAAGAGAGCGCCGGATCGGCGCTCTCTTTCCTTTTACAACCTTTGTTAATGACATTAATATTCCGACTCAACCATCGGGAACATACAATTAATCGGCTTAATGATCTACACCATTAAACTAAACCTTTAGGTTCGCGGCTCGACCACTCAATCGGCTTTCCCTTTGGCGTCAGTCGACCGCAGCAGAGCCTTGATCTCTTCCATATCCCTCTTCGTTTCGCTGCGGAAGCTTGCAAAATCCGCCTCGAGGCGATGCAGATGCCCTTGCATATCGTCGATTTCCAGCTCGGCCTTGTAATTGATCGCATAATCGATCATGCTCTCGCGCTTGTCGCGGGCCGCTTGGCGGTT
This sequence comes from Paenibacillus sp. RUD330, assembly GCF_002243345.2. Taxonomy (NCBI): domain Bacteria; kingdom Bacillati; phylum Bacillota; class Bacilli; order Caryophanales; family Paenibacillaceae; genus Paenibacillus; species Paenibacillus sp. RUD330. Next base: position 2,641,866 of record NZ_CP022655.2, on the reverse strand, counting down.
CTGGCTCATCATGATGATCGGAGCCTGAAAGCCCGCCAGAAACGACAGCACGAGATTGAGCAGGATGAAGGGCGGACCGTCGAAGCGGACCGCCTTTGTCAGCGCCAGGCTGTTGATTACGATCCATAGGGCCAGCACGGCAAAAAAGATGACGATGAATCGCCAGCTCCCGCCGAACTGCGCGATCCGGTCCGCAAGCTTGTCCGGCCAGCGGGTCGTCTTGTCGTATTCCTCGTTCACCTTGGAATGGATCCGCTGTTCGAACTCGGCTACGAGTCCGTTCAGCCTGGACGAATATCGGCTCAGATCGTCTCTGGCAAGCTCGGCTTCCTTTTCAATCTTTTCGGCTGCAGCATCCATATCCTTTGTTTTCGCCATCGCTCGTCTCTCCGATCCGATCATTGTCATCGCCGCATGGATCTATAGAGACAGGGAAGAAATCCAGAAGCTTCCGTCGCGGGAATAATCCCGGTAAGGACCCGGCACGATCCGATCGACGGCATCCAGCTCACCATCCGTCCATGATACGGCCAGCGCGCCCAGGTTCTCCTCGAGCTGCCCGCGGCTTTTGACGCCGATGACGGGAATGACGTTTTTCCGCTGCAGCAGCCAGGACAGGGACAGCTGGCTCAGCTGGACCCCTTTTTCTTCCGCAAGAGCGGCCAGCTGCTCGACGATTTCAAGCTTCTTTCGGTTGCGCGGCTCGGCCATGTTCAAGCGCTCGCCGCGTGAATCGGCCGGAAGAGGCTGATTCTGCCTGTATTTGCCCGACAGCCAGCCGCCGGACAACGGCGAATACACAATCGTGGCCAATCCATGCCGCTCTGAGGCGGGCAGTATTTCCTGCTCGATCGTCCTGTCCAGCAGGCTGTAGGAAGGCTGATTCGAGACGAACCGCTCCAGGTTCATCCTGTCGCTGGTCCAGAGCGACTCCACGATCCGCCAGCCCTCGAAGTTGGAGCAGCCGATATAACGGACCTTGCCCTGCTTGACGAGATCATCGAGCGCTCTCAGCGTTTCGTCCAGCGGAGTATGGGTATCCGGACGATGGATCTGATACAGGTCGATGTAATCGGTGCCGAGCCTTTTCAGGCTGTGCTCCACCTGCTTCATGATCCGGTAGCGGCTGGCCCCTTCTCCATTGGGACCTTCCTCGGTCCTCACCTTGAATTTGGTCGCGACGACGACCTTGTCCCGTCGGCCCTTCAAGGCTTTGCCGATGATCTCCTCCGACGTGCCCTTGCCGTAGGTATCGGCTGTATCCAGGAAATTGATTCCGGAATCCAGCACCCGGTCAATGACCGCGAGAGAGCTTTGTTCATCCATATCCCAGCTGCCGTACGTCATCGTGCCGAGGCAGAAGCGCGAAACCTCCAGTCCCGATCTCCCCAAGTACGTATAGTCCATGATTCCATTCCTCCCCCGATGATCAGTTGAATACGAACCAGATCAGAGCGACGACGCTGAGCACGGCCGTCACGGCATACAGCATGCTGAGCCTTGCCCATTTCTTACCGTGCGCTCGGTCGTAAGCGGGGTTTCCGTTTTGATTTTCCTTGGAAAAGCCAACCGCCAATGTAGCGCCGATCGCCGCCAGAATGACGGCCCCTACGAGAATATAACTGAACATGACAATCTCCTTATCGATTTGATGGATGTCAGGCTTGATAAGCGACGATGCCGTTGACGACCGTCATGAGCGCCTTGGCATGGAGCAGCTCGTCGGGATCCATGCCGTCATGGATCCGGCGGTCGACGACCGTGAAGTCGGCATGCTTGCCGATCCCGATCGAGCCTCTCCGGTCGGCCTCTCCCGCCGCGGACGCGCTGCCGTGCGTGAACAGCCCGACGGACTGCGAGATGCTCAGCTTCTCCTCCGGCAAATAGCCTTCATGCCGCTCGCCGGGCTTGCGTCTCGTTGCCGCGGCATGAATGCCGAGGAACGGATTCAGCGGCTCGATCGGCGCATCGCTGCCTCCGGAGCAGGGCAGTCCCGTCTGCAGCCATTTCTTCCAGGCGTATAGATAGCTTGTCCGCTCCGGGCCGACCCGGTCCATGACCCAGGGAAAATCGCTCGGCACGAACCGCGGCTGCAGATCGACGGCCAGATTCATCCTCTTCATGCGGTCCACCGTAGCCGGCTGCACGATCTGGGCGTGGATGAAGCGGTCCGGAAGCTTGGCGTCCGCGGCCGCCGGATGCGCCTCCAGCACATCCGCCATCATCTCGGCGGCACCGTCCCCGATCGCGTGGAAGGCGATCGGATATCCCATCTGCCGCGCCCTGCCGACGATGCCGGCCAGCTCCTCCGCTGTATGCATCGCCAATCCCAGCGCGGCGGGAGCGTCGTGATAAGGCTCCTTGAGCAGCGCCGTGCGTCCGCCGACGGCCCCGTCGGCGAACAGCTTCACCGCTCCGATCCGCAGCCAGTCGCTGCCGCTGCCTGCCCTCATCCCGAGCTCCTTGATCTCGTCCAGGAAGCCGTGGAACATCAGCTGATGGGTCCGGAAGGCCAGGCCTTCCTCCCGCAGCTCGCTCTGGATGCGCAGCATCGCTTCCACGCTGCCGAGCAGCCGTAGATCCTCGGTATGAGCGGCCGTCAGTCCGAGGCGGAGCGCATCCTCGCCGGCCCGCCTCATCGAGCTTTTCAGGAATTCGTAATCCGGCTCGGGCTGGACGGCGGCGAATGGAGCGGATGCATTCTCGTAGATCCAGCCGTTCAATTGTCCGCCTGCATCTCTGCCTAACGCGCCCGATTCCGTATCGGGAGTGTCCGCCGTAACGCCGGCTCTGCGGAACGCTTCCGAATTGCCGAGAAACGCATGGAAGCAGGTCCGAGTGAGATAGACGGGATGCCGCTCCGTGATTTCATCGAGCTCGCTCCGATGCGGCGCCGTTCCGTCCGGGAAGTTGTTCTCGTTCCAGTTCAGTCCGAGAATCCATTCGCCGTCCGGCGTGGAGGCGGCCCGCTCGGCGATCATGGCCAGCATCTCTTCCTTCGACGCCGCATCGGTGAAGTCCAGCATGCCGAGCTTCATGCCATGCATCCCGAGATGCATGTGGGCATCGACCAATCCGGGCAGCACCTGCGCCCCGTTCCAATCGACCTTGGCGTAAGGACGCCCGCTGAGCTGCAGCTCCAGCTCGGAAGCGGTTCCAATCGCGCGGATGATGCCATTCTCGACGTAGACCGAGTCGGCCGCGGCCGATTCGGCCATGAACAGATTGCCGTGTACGAACAAGACGGCAGACATGTCGACCCCTCCCCGATTTTTTCCTTCATTATACCAAATCGCCGCTCCCGCAAAAGAGAAAAAACCGCCACGCTCGTGACGGTCTTGTGCCTAAAGCTGTCCAGCCTACAGAGGTTGCTTCCGGTGCAGCTGCCTGTACTCGTCCTCGAGAATGGCCATGAGAATGGAGTCATGATAGGCATGATCATAATACAGCGCCTCGCGCTGCACGCCCTCGCGCTTGAAGCCGAGCTTCTCGTAGACATGCGCCGCCCTGTTGTTGAATGCGAATACGTTCAGCTCGATGCGATGCAGATTGAGGATGCCGAAGCCGTAGTCCAGCATGAGCCGCATGGCCTCGCTTCCGTAGCCTTTGCCCTGATGGGACTTGTCGTTCAGCGCGATCCGCATGCCCGCATTGCGGTTGTTGCGGTCGATGTCCTGGATCGCGATGTCTCCGATCCGCTCATCCGTATCCCGGAGAGCGATCAGCAGAAGGACGGAAGAGGCATCCTTCCCCTTGCCCTGGAGATAATCCGCGACTTGTTCCCTCGTATGGTGCTTCTGAGTGCCGGTGAGCATCCGCGTCTCGGACTCGTACAGGCCGCTGTAATACCAGTCGGCATCCCAGGCTTCCACAGGTCTCAGATAGACGGATTCTCCTTCCAGAAATCGGACGGGTTTCATGATGGCTGTTCCCCTTTTCTAGTACATGCATTATTCCAAGAGATTACCAGCCTCCGTGCGGCCCGTCCAGAGCCGAATCGGTTAAACCCGTTTTTTACCATCCTTTCGGACCGGAACATAGATGAAGGACGCCTGTTCAGGCGTCCTGGCCGAAAGTCGATTCGAGGCATCAATCCCCGTAGTAGTATTGCTTCAAATAATAATGAGAGCTGGACAACCCGTTCTTCTCTCCGCATTCCTCGCAAACCAGCTCTCCGGGCGCCGCCTCTTGCTTTTCGCAGCAGAAGCAAGGCTGCTTGAGGACCGGCCGCTTCGCATCCTGAATCGGCATCATGAACTCTCCTCCTTCGTTTTTTTCTTCCATTAATCCTGCAAGTATCGATAAGCATCAACCGTAAGGAACTCTGCGAACGTATCGGCAAGCGTCATCGCCGTCAGCAGCTCCTCTGCCCTGCCGTAAGCGCCGGAAGCCGCGGCCGGCAGCTTGCCAAGCTCTTCCTCCAGCAGCTTGCGGTACAAGTCGGCGCTCATTTTCCTGCCGTCCTCCAGAATTCCTTGTGGATGGCGGATCCATTGCCACAGCTGCGCCCTGGAGATTTCGGCCGTAGCGGCATCCTCCATCAGGCTGTTGATCGGCACGGCGCCCGTTCCGCGCAGCCAGGCTTCGATATACTGCAAGCTTACCGACAGGTTCAGGCGGACGCCCGCTTCGGTAATCGGCCCTCGCGGAGCTTCCAGCAGCTGCTCGGCGCCGACGCTGCCGTCAGGGTGGAAGAAGAGCTGATTGTCACCCGGCATATGCTCGTTGAACACTTTCTCGGCAACCGCGACAAGCCCGGGATGGGCGACCCAAGTGCCGTCATGGCCGAGCCGGACTTCCCGCAGCTTGTCGAGGCGCACCTTATCAAGCGCTTGTTCGTTGGCGGCGGAATCGTTCTTGATCGGGATTTGCGCCGCCATGCCGCCGATGCAGAACGCTCCGCGCCGGTGGCAGGTCTGGACCGCAAGCCGCGCATAAGCGGCCATGAACGGCGAGTCCATCGTCACGAGGCTCCGATCGGGCAATATGGCCTCGGGATGGGCGCGCAGCTTTTTGATATAAGAGAAAATGTAGTCCCACCGGCCGCAGTTCAGCCCGTCGGCATGGTCCCGAAGCACGAACAGGATCTCTTCCATCTCGAACGCAGCCGGCAGCGTCTCGATCAGAACCGTCGCCCGGAACATGCCGCGCTCCAGGCCGAGCTCCCGCTCCGCGAATGTAAATACGTCCTCCCACAGCTCCGCTTCCTCCATGCTTTCCAGCTTCGGGAGATAAAAGTACAGTCCGCTCCCTCTGCGAGCCTTCTCCCTGGCGTTATGGAACGCGGCCATGCCGAAATCGAAAAGGGCTGCGGATACGGATTGGCCTTCCCATGCGACATGGCTCTCCTCAAGATGCCAGCCGCGCGGGCGGATTTTGATGACGGCGTGATCGGGCGCAAGCCGGTATGCTTTCCCTTCCGGGCTTTCGTATGCGATCGTTCCCGCTTCCGCATCCCGGATATTGAGCTGTCCGTTCATCGTGTTGGCCCAGGTCGGGGAATTGGCGTCCTCCAAGTCGCACATGAACACTCGGGCTCCGGAATTGAGGGCGTTGATGACCATCTTCCGGTCTCCGGCAGGCCCGGTAATCTCCACTCTGCGGTCTCTCAGCTCCGCAGGCGCAGGGGCGACGCTCCATTCGCCGGTGCGGACCGCCAGCGTATCCGAGCGGAAGTCCGGCTTCTCGCCGCCGTCGAACCGTTGCTGGCGATGCTGTCTCGCCTGGAGCAGCTCCCTTCTCCGATGTCCGAACTGCTGCTCCAAAAGCTGCACGAACGCCAATGCTCGCTTGCCCAGCAGCTCCTGGGCCGCAGAAGACAGCGGAGGGCCCAGCACGGCCAATCCTGCCGCTGGACGGCTCATGATTCGGCTCCCGGGCGGCCGGAGCCGGCGAACTGCTCGGCTTCCGTCGATTCCGCAAGCGCAGCCGTGCTCGCCGTGCCGCCGGAGATGGCATGAAGAACATCGTCGAAGTAGCCGGTTCCCACCTCCCTCTGATGGCGGGTCGCTTCATACCCCTGAGCTTCGGCCGCGAACTCGGCCTGCTGCAGCTCCGAGTAGGCGGCCATGCCGCGGCTGCGGTACTCCTTGGCCAGCATGAACATGCTGTAGTTCAGAGCGTGGAAGCCCGCCAGCGTGACGAACTGGAATTTGTAGCCGAGCTGTCCGAGCTCCCGCTGATAGGAGGCGATCTCCTTCTCGCCGAGCTTCTTTTTCCAGTTGAACGAGGGCGAACAGTTGTAGGCAAGCAGCTTGCCGGGATAGCGGGCATGGATGGCCTCCGCGAACCGCCTGGCTTCCCCGAGATCGGGCTCCGATGTCTCGCACCAGACGAGATCCGCATAAGGGGCATAAGCCAGACCTCTGGCGATCGCCTGCTCCAGTCCGGAGCGGACGTAATGGAAGCCTTCGGCCGAGCGCTCCCCGGTCAGGAATCCGGCATCCGCGGGATCGGAATCGCTGGTGAGCAGCCGCGCGGCATGCGCGTCGGTGCGGGCGATAAGCACGGCATCCACGCCGAGCACATCGGCTGCAAGGCGCGCGGAGACGAGATGGCGGATGGCCTTGCTTCGTCGGCAGCAGCACTTTGCCTCCGAGATGGCCGCATTTTTTCTCCGAGCTCAGCTGATCCTCGAAATGCACTCCCGACGCCCCCGCTTCGATCATCGACTTCATCAGCTCGAAGACGTTCAGAGCGCCGCCGAATCCCGCTTCGGCATCCGCTACGATCGGCACGAAATAATCGAGCGCCCCGACGCCTTCCGAATGCTGGATCTGATCGGCTCGCTGCAGCGCCTGATTGATCCGCTTCACCACGCTCGGCACGCTGTTGGACGGGTACAGGCTCTGGTCGGGATACATCTGTCCCGACAGATTCGCGTCGGCGGCCACCTGCCAGCCGCTGAGGTAGATGGCCTGCAACCCGGCCTTTACTTGCTGCACCGCCTGATTGCCGGTCAGCGCGCCGAGCGCAGGGACGTAATCCTCCTGCTGCAGCATGCTCCACAGCTTATCGGCCCCTCTGCGGGCCAGCGTATGCTCGACCAGGACGGAGCCTCGGAGCTTGAGGACTTCCTCAGGTGAATAAGGGCGGGTTATGCCTACGTATCGCTTGCTGCTCCAGCGCTGCTGGAGCTGTTCGGCCGGTGAACCGGCCATCGACTCGCTCATGGTACAGCCTCCTTCAGGGATTATGGAAAAGCGCTGCCGACCTGCGATGCCGGCGCTATCCGGCTTCCGACTCCAGATAACCGCTCCCCTCGCAGCGGGGACATGGAAGAAGCCGATCCCCATGGACCGTTTGCAGGTCATCCCCATTGATTCCCGGAGGACACTCCTTCTGATGCAGGTCGCCGTCTCCTTGGCACAAAGGACAATCCATGCCGATCACCTCTCTGTTATAGTCTGTTTTATATTTGTATATGTATTATATAACAGTAATTCGAAAATGTTCAATACTGTTTTTATAATTTCCAATCTGTTGTATAACAATAAAACAAACGCAAAAAAACCCGCCAGCATCGCGGGTTTTCCATCGGACGGATTCCTTCCGCCGGCCGGCATCGGCCTGAAACTGCTATTCCATTAAACGCGCTGTCAGCATGGACTGCGCCACTTTGCGTTCTCCGGCGAATACTTGAACCTCGGCCTTGCAGAACTTCCTGCTGATCTCGATGATCGTCGGGTACAGCCGGAGAATCTGATCGATCTCCACCGGAGCGAGGTAATAGACCGAGTGGCTGTCCGTAATGAGGTCGCTCCGCCGATGCTCCTTGATCGCCCGCACGGCCGCCTGATGGATGAGCCCGGACATGACGCCTTCCGACATGCTGCCGATCTGGTTGCTCATGAGAGCGGCTGCAGGCCCTTCATAGTAGAGACGGCCTTCCTCATCGCGCTCCTCGCTGAACAAGGCGCGCATCTGATCCTCCAGCGTCTCTCCGTTCTGCGGCTGATGCTGGATCTGCTGCATCGCGCGCAGCACATCCTTGCGGCTGATGACCCCGGTCAGCTTGCCGGCGGAATCGGTGACCGGGAGCAGCTCGATCGCTTCGGCGACCATCATATGGCCGGCTGTCGCGACCGAGGTGCCCGGGCTCACCGTTTTCGGCTCCGTTGTCATCCGCTCGGAGATCGGCTGGTGCAGCTCCGCTCCGATCAGGTCCTTCGTCGTCACCATGCCTACCGGGCGAAGGCTGTTGTCCACGACGGGGAAGCGGTTATGGTTCGTCTCCTCGATTTTGCTCATCGCATCCCCGACGCGGTCGCTATCATGCAAGTAAGCCGGCGGCATGTCCGTCCGCAAGATGTCGCCTACAAGCACGATCTGCTTCTTGATCAGCCGGTCGTAGATCGCGCGGTTGATCAGCGCGGCCACCGTAAACGTATCGTAGCTGCTGCCGAGGACCGGCAGCTCCAGCCGGTCCGCCAGAGCGATGACCTCGGCGCTCGTGCCGAAGCCTCCGGTCACGAGCACGCCAGCCCCGAGCGACAAGGCGCTGTGATGGGCTTTTTCCCGGTTGCCGACGATAAGCAGATTGCCCGGTTCGATGTAGCCCATCATCGCCTCCAGCTGCATCGCCCCGATGACGAATTTGTTCAGCGTCTTCGGAAGGCCTGATTGTCCCCCGAGCACATGCCCGTCGACGATGCCGACGATCTCCTCGAAGGTCAGCTTGTCGATCCGCTCCCTCTTCCCGGAATCCACCCGGACCGTTCCCGTCCGCAGCTTCGTGCTGACGATCCCTTTGGCCTCCGCATCCTTGATCGCCCGGTATGCCGTTCCTTCGCTCACTTCCAGCGTCTGCGCCAGCTTGCGCACGGATACTCTCGATCCGACTTCGAGGCTCTCCATATAAGCGATGATCTGGTCATGCTTGGTCGAGAAATCCGCAGGTCCCACCGTCATCATCCTTCCATTTTCAACCTGTACCCAAACAGTATATAACAGCCGGGCAGCCAGGCAAAACAGGGCGTACAGCATTCAACCCCGTGTCCGCCATTCCAGCGTCATGGCCGCTGCTCGATGCCTGAGGCATCGCCGCCATATCGATTGTGCCGTCGCCGACTTATCCATCCTGTTGGCCGTCTCCGCCTATCCGTCGTCAGCCTGCTGCCCGTCCGAAAAGGCCCTTTTCCTCGCTTGCGACGGCGTCATGCCGACGTATTGCTTGAAAAGCCTCGTAAAATAATTGGGGTTGCTGCAGCCGACTCGTTCCGCGATTTCGGTGACGGACAAGCCGGTTTCCAGGAGCAGCTTGGCGGCTTCCTGCATTCGGCAGCGGTTCACGTAATCGGTGAATGTCCTTCCGGTCAGCCTCCTGAACAGCTTGCAGAAATGATGCGGGCTCACGCTCACCATCCTGGCCGCTTCCCTGACTCCCATAGGGGCGCCGCCGCTGTCTTCCACATGCCGAATCAATTCCTTGAACCGTTCCTGCCTCAATCCTGCGTCCCTTGCCCGGCCCGCCTGGCCAGGAGGCAGATGCGTCCGAGCGAGCAAAGCAAAGGCAAGGAACAAATAGGTTTTGGCGATCATCCGTCCGGAAGCGGAAAACCCCGTCCCGGACTCCGCAACAGCCTTGCCGAGCAAGCGAGACGCTTCTTCTCCGCATTGACCCGGACAGGCAGGCAAGGAGGCTCTTCCTTCCAGATAAGGGACAAGAAACGCGTCATAGTCCTCTTCCTTGGCCCAGTCGCTGAACAGCGCCCCGTTGAACACAATGGAGACATACTCCACCTGCTCCGGACTGCGGCTGAATCCCGTATGCAGATCGCCCGCCTGCACGACGAGCAGCGTTCCCGGCTCCGCCTCGCATACCTGGCTGCCGATATGGAAGACGGCCCGTCCCCGCCTCATCAGGATGAACTCGAAATGTTCATGCCAGTGCAGGAACAGGACGCATTGGCCAGGCTTTGTTTCTCCGGAAGCGTTGAAAAACAGTTTGAACGGATAGCTGCGGTCCAGAGGGTTGTTCTCCCAATGTTCCCGGTTCATCTCCATCGGCTTCACCTGCACAAGATAAGAGTGGTTTTGCGCAATTTTGGATCGAGATTATAGGGGTGAAATGCGTTACAATTCACTTGACAGCGTTTACTATAGCTCAAAATCAGAGTGGATGACAAGCCCGACAGGAAGGGCTTGGCTTGAGGAGGCTGGTACAAATGGAAGAGAAGGCGTTTCGAATTGTCGTCGCCGGATGCGGCGGCATGGCGAATACTTGGGTGGAATACGCAATGGGCAGACAGGATGCGGAGATTGTCGGACTCGTCGACATCCGTCTGGAGTCCGCGGAGCAAATGGCCGAAAGGCATGGGCTAAGCTGCGGGAAGCATGTGTCGCTTGAGGAAGCGATCCGGGAAAACGGAGCCAATCTCGTGTTCGATGTCACCATCCCGGCCAGCCATCACGAGATCGGGACGGCTGCGATGAAGCTTGGCTGCGACGTATTCTCCGAGAAGCCGCTCGCCGAATCGCTCGACGGCTGCCTCGATCTCGTCCGGGTATCGGATGAGACGGGACGATGTCATGCCGTCATGCAGAACAGGCGCTTCGACCCGAATATACGGGCGCTGCGGCATCTGATCGAGGAAGGAACGATCGGCAAGCCGGGCTTCGCCGGAGCGGACTTTTTCATCGGCGCTCACTTCGGCGGCTTCCGGGATGCCATGGAAAGCCCTCTCATTCTGGATATGGCCATCCATACGTTCGATCAGGCGAGGCTTATTCTCGGCGCCGACCCTGTATCCGTCTATTGCCATGAATTCAACCCTGCCGGGTCCTGGTATGCGGGAAGCGCGGCTGCCGTCTGCATCTTCGAAATGTCCGACGGCTCCGTGTTCAACTACCGGGGCTCCTGGTGCGCAGAAGGCGCCCCCACCTCATGGGAAGCCCAGTGGCGGATTACAGGCTCTGCCGGAACGGCGATATGGAACGGCGCGGACCGCCCTTACGCGGAAGTCCTCGCCCCCGAGCAGGAGGAGCAAGCCTTCTTGAAGGCGACGAAGCGGATCGAAGCCTCCCCGGAAGCCGGCGGAGCCTCCTGGCATCACCGCTGCCTGGACGAAATGTTCGCCTCCCTCCTGCAGGAACGCCCCGCCGAAACGGACTGCCGGGACAACCTTTTCAGCATGGCGATGGTGCTCGGCGCTATGGAAAGCTCAAGAAGCGGGCGGAAGGTGCTCCTATCGGAGCTTCTGGGACGCTAGCTGCACTTTCTCTATGATGAGATGGGTCCGTCACCGGGCGACCTCTCCGATCATGGCATTCTTGAGAGCGCCGGAATGGCTGATTCGCGAATTCACCTTGATCTCCACAACCGGGTTCATGTCGAACAGAGACGTATCGTTCCCCAACGCTTTCCACGCACGGTTGGCTTTTTTGTACATCGCATGCTCCAAATTCAGGAGGTCCGTCTTGGTGCGGATGGAGTGCTCGACCATCTGGCGGACCTCTTCTTCAATTTTTATGTTGGAAGCTGCCTCCAGCTGGGACAAGGACAAGTACCTCTCGTTTTGCCGCGACGAAATGTATCCTTTGGTCTGGATTTCGACCTCGAATGTGGGGGTCGGACCCGGGCGGACGGAAATGCTGGATTTCGGATCCAGAAAAATAATCTGCACATCCGTTTTGTCCTCCGAAGGCACAAGCACTGATATCCGGTTCGATTCCTCGGTAAGCCAGCGCATTCCTTGCAGCTGCTTGATCGGAACGAGCGACTGCAGACGCTTTTCCTTGATGAAGTAAGCCCCGCTCACATACGGCTTTTCCTCTTTTCCCTTCTGGTCCTTCCACTGCGTCTTGTTAATGGACACCGCCGGTATATAAGCGGTCTCTCCCGGCTCGAATGCGCTCCGCATCAGCTCGAACAACTGCACGGGCTCAAGCTGGGAATTCTGAATGAAGATGGACTTGGGCTCATGCAAAATCGTATTCAGCGCCGATTGCCGGAAAAATCCGTTCATCATGAGGATATCCTCCATCTTGTCCTTCGTCGCGTATACCCAAGGCGTCAGCCTGATTTCATGGTATCGGGGCAAGCTGTCGAACACATGCTCGAGTCCATGCCGGATAGCCCCTTCGCCGAAAATGACAGCCGTCATATGCGACCAGACAATCATGGATTGGCTCGTTTTATAGATCTCAAACATCGCGTCGTTCAGCGTGGAGCCCTGTCCATGGCCGACCCAGATCATCGGACTTTGGTCGTTCGCGTTCGTTTCCGTCTTGGCGACGGAAGCGAAGTCGAGCATCTGATAATACCCGACGTACCTTCCGTCCACGTAATCGATTCCGATGGCAGTAACATAATTCAGATCCTGGGGATCGACGATATCCGTGCTTCCCGAGCAGGAGGTCATCGTCAGCAGGACCGCGAGTCCGCCCAGCGCGCGCCGCAGCATAAATTATCCCCTCTTCCGTTTTTTCAGCATTGTTGCCGTATAATTGCGCCTTTGGCGCGGGTTCAAGGCCAAGGCGGACATCCATTCCCGGAATCGCAAGGAAGCGATCGGCTCCAGATAGTTGAGGCCGAACGAATCGAGCCGGCAAAGATAGATCAGGATGCCGATGCCGGACAGCATGAATCCGTACACGCCCAAGTAAGAGGAGAAGAGCAGGACGAACAGCCGAATGACGCTCACTGTGCCGGAAAGGGATTGGTTGACGAGCACGAACGTCGCGACGGCCGAGGTCGAGATGACCACGAGCATCGTCGGCGAAGCCAGTCCTGCGCGGACGGCGGCATCGCCGATGATGATGCCGCCGACGATGCCGACCGTTTGGCCGACCGCTTTGGGGAGCCTGACCCCCGCTTCCCTCAGGAGCTCAAATAAGATCAAGAGAGTCAGCGCCTCCAGCGCCAGCGGGAGCGGAATGCCGCTTCGGGAGACAACCACCGTCGCCAGCAGCTGGAAAGGAATTTGGGATACGTTCACCGAGCCTATCGCAACCCAGAAGCCGGGCAGGAAAATGGCGGTCAGAAACCCGACCATCCGGATCAGCCGCTGAAGAATGACGAAATGATACGGGTAATGCACATCCTCCGGCGACTTGAGCACCTCGAAGAAATTGATCGGACCGATGAGCACCATCGGAGACCCGTTGACGATGACGATGAACCTGCCTCTAAGCAGGCATTCCGTGGCGAAATCGGGCCGGGCAATGTAATCGAAGAGAGGAAACAGGGAAAAAGACCGGTCCGACAGCCACTGCTCCAGCTGGCCGCTCCCGATGATGCTCTCCGTCTCGAAGCTGGAGAGCCGTTTCCTAATTTCCTCGATAAGGACCGGATCGGCTTTATGGTCGAGATACACCAGGTATACCTTCGTGCGGCTCAAGGACCCGATATCGAACTGCTCGCTGAACAGATGGGACGTCTGCAGCCTTTTGCGGATCAGGGCCAGGTTCGTATTCACCTCTTCGGTGAAGGCGTCCTTGGGTCCTTTGATGGAAATTTCCGTATTGGACTCCGCAGGCTGCCGCTTCGGAATATCCGCGATGTTGAGAGCGTGGAACCTGCGCTCACCCGCTTGATGAAAGAGGACATAACCGGTGAACAGCAGATCGATCATCCGGCTGGCGGTATCCGCCTCGATGATCGGCGGGGCCGCCGGCGGGCCGCCCTGCCCGCTCCCCCCTTTGTCGAGCCAAGCGATAAGCGGGTTCATATACTCGTTCAGCTCGGCATTATCGATCATTCCATCGCAGTAGAAGACAGCGAACTTGGATGCATAGCTTTCCGGAACGGGAGCAAAAAAAAGATCGGAGTAGACCGAGAGCCCTTGCTTCAGGTCCTCTCCCTTCAGCCCGCCCGCCGCAAGCAGCTCCTCCAGACGCATAATCGCCGGCGGCTGCTGCTGCTTATCCTTCTGCTTATCCTTCATTTCGGCTCATCCCTCTTCCAGGCGGAATGAAGCTGGCGATGAACAAGATCAGCAGCATGGCAAGACCGAATAGGACGAGTCCCGGAAAATAAAGGAACTCCATGAAATGCTGCATCGTGATGTCGCTGATGGGCATCAAGATCATGACGACGAGCGCAAGCGCCACACCCGAAGTCCACCAACGGCGGAATCGGATCGATTTCGTCTCCAGAATATCCGTCAGCAGGAACAGCATGAGAGCGATCCGGACGAGAGAGCCGCTCATCAGCTGCAGGATGGCCAGGAAATCGACATGGGAAATCCGCTTGCCGACAATGAGCAGCCTCCATTGCTCGAAGGCGGGAAAACGCAGGCTTGCGGCCACCGACGGACCGAACGCGGCGAGGCTTCCTGTTACGGGGCCGATGACGAGCCCGCACAGCAAGGTGATCAGGATGACGAGACCGATATAGTTGAGAGGTTTTTTGAGCTTATGCTGCAGCAGGAGCAGCAGCAGCAGATCCGTCGTTCCGCCCACGACGATCATGCTCCCCTTGAGCACTGGACCCGCTCCGTTGGCCAGGACGGGCAGCAAATAGCCGTAATCCTTGGCGTAGAACGTAAACGCCGACACGAAATGGCCCAGCAGCCAGACGATCGGCAGAAGCATCGCCGACATTTGGAACAGCGTGCTTCCTCCCTTGTAGGAGGCGCCAAGGGCGAACAGCATGAACATTACGGTAACAATCCAGATGGGCGTGAAAGGCAGGAAAAAAATCGTCACGACCTCGATCATATCGAAAAGGGCGATGTACCCCGCGAGAAAATAGTTCACAGCCAAAACCGCGATCAGCGGAACGGCGATCCAGATGCCCATCCGCGACTTCAGCCAGCCATACAGCTTCTCCTTGCCGATGGATTTGGATATCCGCACAAAGAACAGGCCCGACACAAGCAGAACTACATAGGCGACCAGGACGCTGATCCAGGAATCCCTGCCGGAAGTCTTCAGCAGCTGCGGCAGAATGAGTACATGATTCGATATGCCCAGAGATAACAGGAGAAGGAAAATAACCTGCGTCCGTGAGTACATGTTGTTTTCGCCTCCTATGCAGCAAGTAACGCTTAGAGTATCCATTTTCATCCATGGATATTCGGCGGCGAACCCGCTTCCTTGCAGGCGAGACGACCATGCCTTCTCGCAGTCGGGCAAAAAAGAACCGCATCTTCGGCCAAAGGCGGAAGATGCGGTCGGCAGGCGTTGCCCGCTGGCACATTCAAGCGGCTATCCCCTTTTCACCCTCAAGCGGCTATCCCCTTTTCACCCACGTCGGTATTTTGCCGGCAACGGAATCCATAGCCTCGCGCAGCTGCTTGTTGTCGATATGCGTATAGATTTGAGTCGTCTCGATGCTGGCGTGCCCGAGCAGCTCCTGCAGCGTCCGGATATCCGTGCCGCTGCGGATCTGCATCGTGGCGAAGCTATGCCTCAGCTTATGGCTCGACAGCTTCTTCATCGACAGCTCCGGCAAGCTGGCCTGCAGCCGGGAGAGCGTGGAATCCGCCATGTTCTGAATCATCCGGATCGACAGGCGCCTGCCGAGCTGGGACACGAACATCGGCTGCTCCTTACCTTGCTTCATCTTGAGCTCGGAGGTTTCCATCATTTGGAGCAGCAGCCGCGCCAGCGACGACGGCAGCGGCAGATAACGCCATTTGCGCCCTTTGCCCAGAACGGACAGCATGCCTTCGGACGTCAGGTCGTGGCGGTTGAGCCTGTGGATCTCTCCGACCCGAAGTCCGGCATAGGACATCAGCAGCAAGATCGACAGATTGCGCTCGCGATGCTTGCCTTCGACATGCTCGAACAGCAGCTGCAGCTGCTCCTCCTCCAGATAGACCGGGATGCGGTTTTTCTGCTGCCTCGATTTGGCCGTCAGCGCGGCCGGATTCACGTTCAGCTGCTCCATCTCGTTGAGCGCCTTGTAAAAGGCGCGCAGAGAGGACAGCTTCCGGTTGCGCGCTTCATCCCCCGCCCCCGCTTCCCGCGTGCGCGACAAATAACGCATAATGTCGAGCTTGGTGGACTGCTCCAGCGGAGCGGGATGCAGCATCGCGAGATATTGGCCGACATCGGCCTTGTAGGCTCTTTCGGTCGAGGCGGTCATGCCCTGGTTTTTCATCCAGATGCCGAACAGCTCAAGTTCCGTTCCATAGGTGTCCAGAAGCTCATGATTCGTTGCGTACAAGTCCTCCAACCTCCCGCTTTGACTGCTTTTATCGCTTTAAAATCGAAGTTGCGTAAAATATGTATTTCACGCCATTTTGAAGGCAAGAAAAATCGGCAATCCTATGGCTAGGAATGCCGGATATGCTGCAGCGTCTGCGTGAATATTTGCTCTACATGGTCGTCGTCCAAGGAGTAGAACACGGTCTTGCCTGCCTTGCGGCGCTTGACGATGCGCATGTTGCGGAGATAACGAAGCTGATGGGATACAGCCGACTGGTTCATATCCAGCAGCACGGTCAAGTCATGCACGCATAATTCGGCATGAAGCAGAGCGCCGACCAGCCTCACGCGCGTAGGATCCGAAAAGGCCTTCATCCAGTCGGCCAGCTGGCCGGCGGAATTCTCATCCAGCATCGAAGCGCGCACCGCATCCAGATTGGCTGTCGACTCTTCCCCGAAGTCCTCGTCGACCACTTCGGCCGTCTCCAACCGCCCCTCGCCGGAATCAGGCCGCTCAGCCGAAGAATAGGATGGTTCATCGGTCATTCTTCATCACTCCGGTTTCTCTAGGGTTGTTTCATTATAACAAACGTGGAGTTAAAGCGGAACTTTTACGGATAATAAAAAAAGACAGCCTTCAAAGGGCTGTTTGCATTGACACCCCATTGGTTTAATCATATTATATGAGCAAGTGATCATATGTTATATTAATTCTCTTACTGGAAAGCAGGTAGCGACGATGACGGAATACCGCGTGAAAGGCCTCAGCTGCGGCAATTGCACGCTCGAGCTCGAACGTGAAATTCGCAAGCTTCCTTACGGCGATACTGCTGCGCTTCATTATTCCTCGGCCCGGCTTGTCATCGACGAGCGGGTGCCGCTCGATAAGCTGCGCAAAATTTTGAAGTCCGACGGAGCGGCTTTGATCGGTTCAGCCGTGCCTGCTTCAAGCCCTGCTGCAGAAGCTTCCTCTTCTTGCGTTTTGCCGGAATCCGGCCAGGATCCCTCCTCGGAGCATGTGCATGGCAGCAGCAGCCATAACCGCTCCGGCTCAAGCCGATCTCCAGGCGATGCGCCGGCTGCTTCCGATGGTTCCCAAGCTGCCGGCCCTGCTGCCGAAGCTGCTCAACCCCTCAGCCATGACCACTCCCATGATCAGAATGGGGATCACCATGACCATGACCATGGAGGCGCAAGCCGCTTGACCATATCTCTATTAGGCGCCTCCTTCCTCCTGTTCGCTGTGGCGGCATGGTCATCGCTTCTCTCCGACACGATGCAGGTCGTCTTTTATGTCGCGGCGATCGTTCTGAGCGGCTGGTCGACGTTCTGGAGAGGGCTCCGCAATCTGCTGCGCTTTCGCTTCAACATCGATACGCTCATGACCGTCGCCTTGATCGGAGCGGCCGCGATTCAGGAATGGAAGGAAGCGACGCTCGTCGCCATTCTGTTCGGCATCAACGAGCTGCTTGAGGGCCTCGGCATGAACCGCGCCCGCCGTTCCATGGACCGGCTGCTGCAGGCGGCGCCGAAGGAAGCCGTGCTGCTGGCCGGCGGCAGCCAGCAATCCGTCCCGGTAAGCCGGCTTCGCGAGGGCGATCTCGTGCTCGTCAAAGCAGGCTCGCAGATTCCATCGGACGGGACGATCGCAAGCGGGCAGAGCTCTGTCAACGAAGCGGCGATCACAGGCGAGTCGCTCCCCGTCGACAAGAGGATCGGCGATCAGGTTTTCGGCGGCAGCCTCAACAACGAAGGCATGCTGACAGTCCGGATCGACCGGGCTTACCAGCAGTCCTCGCTGGCCAAAATCCTGCAGCTCGTGCAGGAGGCCCAGGAATCGAAAACGCCGACGGAGCTGTTCATCAACCGCTTCTCCCGGTATTACACGCCCTTTATCATGCTTGTTTCCCTGCTCGTCATCCTCATCCCTCCGCTGCTGCTCGGAGGTTCATGGAACCACTGGCTTTATGAAGGCCTGGCCGTCCTTATCGTAGGATGCCCATGCGCCTTGATCCTCTCCTCGCCTGTTGCCATTCTGGCCGGAATTACCCGATTGGCGCGCGAAGGAATTCTGGTCAAAGGCGGAGCCTTTTTGGAGCAGCTCGGCAAAATCGATACGATCGCCTTCGACAAGACCGGAACGCTGACCAAAGGCCGGCCGCATGTCGCTGCCGCTGAAATTTGGGATGAGCGGTTCCTGCCGATCGCGGCCGCGATCGAGAGCGGTTCGTCCCATCCGCTTGCGGGAGCGGTTCTGGATTATGCCAGGCAGCACTCCGTGCCTGTCGAGCCGCTGGAATCGGAGACGGCCGCCGGGCGCGGGCTGAAGGCCACGAAGGACGGAACGACCTATACCCTTGGCAGCCAGCAGCTCATCGAGAGTCTCGGACTTGCCGGTTATGACAGCATCAGAACATCGGTCGAAGCATTCCTGAATCAGGGGTATACGCTTGTGCTCGTCGCCGACGATACCCGCGTGCTGGGCATGTTCGGCATATCCGACGAGCTGCGGCCGGAAAGCCCGACGGTGCTGCAGGGGCTGCGGCGGGCGGGCATTCGCCGCACGGTCATGCTAACCGGCGACAACGCCCAATCCGCGGACCGCATGGCCAAAGCAGCCGGCTTGACCGATGTATACGCCGGCCTGCTGCCGGAGGATAAAGTCAAGCGGATCCAAGAGCTCAAGTCTTCCGGCAAGGTGGCCATGATCGGCGACGGCATCAATGACGCCCCAGCTTTGGCGGCAGCCGATCTCGGCATCGCCATGGGAAAAGGCACGGACAGCGCCATTGAAACGGCCGATCTGGTGCTCATGCAGGACAATCTGACGAAGCTTCCCTCTGCTGTCCGGACCGCAAAAACGACGAATCGGATCATCCGCTTCAATCTATCCGTCGCTCTCGGCCTCAAGCTCATCGCCCTTTTGCTCACCATTCCGGGCTGGCTGACCCTGTGGATCGCGATCCTGTCGGATATGGGCGCCACGATCTTCGTGTCGCTGGTCAGCCTGACGCTGCTCATTCCGGCACGAAAAACAAGATAATGCCGCTTCCCAGACATCATTAAAGGCGCCTTTCCCACAGGAAATGCGCCTTTTGCTGTTCCGATTATATGGCAAGGCAAGCGGCTTCGATTCATCCGTTTCCCTATCGGTGGAGCCGCGGAAACTTCCAGACATTGCCTCTCGGCGGTCAAATAAGGTACGCTGGATACAAGCGGAAGCGAAAACTCAAGGGAGGCAAGGCTTGTGGAGCAAGAACCGATCATCACTCTTTCCAATATCTCCAAATCCTATGAAAAGCGAAAAATATTATCTTCGGTCAACTTATCCATTCTTCCTGGACATGTCTATCTGCTGCAGGGGAGCAACGGCTCCGGCAAGAGCACGCTCATCAAAATCGCCGCGAACCTGGTGGCTCCTTCTTCCGGCATACGCAAGGCTGCCGCAAGCAGAGCCATTCGGATCGGTTACGCGCCCGACCATCTTCCCAAGCTGAAATTGTCGTCGTCTGAATACCTCCGATATATGGGACGGATTGCCGGCATGGACAAGCAGGTCTTGGCGGACAAAATCCTCGAGCTCCATCGGCTCTTTCAGCTGGATCCTGATTCCTCCGCCTATCTGCTCCACTATTCCAAAGGAATGCTCCAAAAAGTTAACCTCATGCAGGCTTCGCTGCAGAAGCCGGATCTGCTTTTGCTGGATGAACCGCTGTCCGGCCTGGATGCGGAATCGCAAGCTCATCTGCTGGAAGCGCTGCAGAAGATCCATGGGCAAGGCACAGCGATCGTGGCAGCCGTGCATGATTCCTTGCTGATCGAGGCTCTTGGCGGCACCCTGCTGCAGCTGAACGAGGGCATCCTATCGGCGGAACCGGGCGTCCCGTCAAAACCGGCAGCAGCTGCCCCTGGCAGCCTGGTCGAAGTCAAAGGCAAAGCCGAGCCGGACGTGCTGGCCGAAATTCTGATGAGATATCCGCAAGCCAGGCGCAAGCCTGTCGAGTCCATGGATTCGACCGGTTCCGATGATTACACTGTCCATCTCCCCCATGTACAGTCGCAGGCGTTCCTGCTGGCCTTGCTGCAAGCCGGGGCCGTCGTCGACCGCATGATTCCGATCAAGGAGGGCTGAAAATGCGCCACCTGCTGGCCTACCATTACCGCTGCCATGTTCGTTCTTACCGCTATGCGGCGCCGCTCTCGCTGTTCCTGCTCGCTCTTTTGTTCATCTACGCCCAGGTTCCGAATCCGGTCATGGGCAGCTATGCGTTTTCCTCCTCCTTATTGTTCCTGATTATGATTTGGGTGTGCATCGGAGTCATGGAAGGAGAAGAAGCCAATCAGGACATGATCCTGTCGCTGCAGGCGGGCTCGTTCCTGCGGCTGTTCGCTTCCAAGCTGCTCTACGCTTGGTTCTTTTCGCTTCCCTTGGCAGCATTCGCCGTTTTATATCCCGCCCTGTTCCACAAGTTCGCCAGAGCTCCCGAGCTGTCCGAATTGGCCTTTTCATTCGGAAGCCATATGGTGATGTCCGTGCTCGGCGTCGGACTTGCATCGTTGTTCAACAGCAGATTGATAGCATCCCGTTCGATCTCCTATCTGCTGCTGCTGGCCGCCATTGCCCTGTCTTTCTCGGGACAAGGCATCCGGGACAAGCTTCCGATGCCGGCAAACAGCCTGGCTTGGCTTTCTCCTCCCGCTTGGAGCATGGTTCGCACCCTGACGCAGTACGACGGCGCAGCCCTTGCGGCCAGGATAGCGGCGCTTGCTTATCCTTTGCTGTACGGAGCCGTCGCGGCTGCCTTGGCGGGCCAGCTCATGAACCGCCGCAAGCTCGATCTTCCAGCCAAATGATCCGGAACAAAAAGCCCCGCTCATAGGCGGGGCTTCTCATTAAGGCACGAATTGTTGAACAATCTTCGTTACGACACCGTCCTTGACGGTGATATGATAAGGGAAATAGCTCAAATCCAGCACGTCGGTCTGCGGATAAAGCTTGGCGAATTTCTCGAGCGGGATCGGCTCGTTCCACTCGGTATCCGCCGCGTCGTTTCCTTTGTCATAGATCTGCATCAGGATTTCTGCGTCCGGAGCCACCTCGTAGGTTTTGACGGAAGGATCGTCATTGACGATGTAATAACCGTCCGGAGCTCCGTCCAAGCCGGAATCCGGCTCATGCTTGAGGAATTGCTCATCGGCCTGAGCGCCTTCGTACCAGTCGATCTTATCGGCGGTTATGTACCATTTGCCGTCTTTATGAGTCATTCCATTAATGTAGTCCGTTTGGGTATCGGCGGTCTTCTTCACGGGCTGATAATCGCCGCCGACCGCGTTGGCCGTGGAGATGAAGTAGAATACGATTGCCGCTGCAGCCATCATGCTGAACATCGTTTTTTTCATTGGGGTTCGACTCCCTTTCTCTTCGCAGGCCGATTCATTGGCATATTACCCGTTCTCGTCTCCCCTGAATCATTTGCCCTTGTTCCCTATTATAAACGGCTCATCTCCCCAAGAAGTTGCAACAAAGTTACAAATGGCTGTAACCTGTATCTAAAGACTATGTTCTTGTCCAAAGGGATTTCAGCGCGGACAATGAAAAGGAGCTGCCAGAGGTCAACATGAATGTTAAAAGAAGCGCAGGCGCCGCCGTATTTATCCTCCTCTACGCGGCCATTACCTATTATATCGGGTGGTCCGCATCCGCATTCATGGGATCCTACCATGTCCAGACAGGCTGGATTTGGCTTCCCGTCATCTTCTTCGCCCTTTCCTACTTTGCCGCCATGGGGCTGATCCGCGTGTGGGATTCTGCGCTGGTGCGCGGAGTCAAAGTCGTTTCTTCCTTCTATGTCGCGATTCTAGAATACTTGATTTTACTCCTTCCCGCCGCCGGGTTGATCGGGCTCGTATGGAACGCCGCTGGCGGCGATACGGATGCTTATGTCCATGCAGCCGGGTGGACGGTGCTGGCGCTGCTTGCGATGCTGCTCTTCTGGGGATCCCGCAACGCATGGAGTCCTGTCGTCAGGGAACATACGCTTGAGATCGCCAAATCCGTGCCTGGACGAACCAGCATCCGCATCATGGTCGCATCGGATATCCACCTGGGCAACATCGTCGGCAACAGGCATCTGCGCAAGCTCGTGCGCAAGGCCGAACAACTGAAGCCGGATCTGATCCTGCTCCCCGGCGATGTCATCGACGACAGCGTCAAGCCGTTTTTGCGCAACAATATGGCCGATACGATCCGCGGGCTCAAAGCCCCGCTCGGCACCTACGCCGTGCTCGGCAACCACGAGTATTACGGCGGCCATATCGATGAGTATGCGGCAGCCATGGCACAAGCCGGCATTCCCGTCCTGCAGGACGAGCTGGTCGAGACCGGCGGCGTCTTCATCGCCGGACGCAAGGACAAAACCGCGGAAAACCCGGCCTTCGGCGGCCGTCTTTCCGTACAGGAGCTTGTAATCGGCGCCGATCCATCCGCCCCCTTGATCGTCATGGACCATCAGCCTTACGCCTTCGACAAGGCCGCGGCTGCCGGCGCCGACCTCCTGTTGTGCGGCCATACCCACCGGGGCCAGTTCGCTCCCAACCATCTTGTCACCCGCCGCCTGTTCGAGCTGGATTGGGGATACATGATCAAGTCCCGGATGCATGTGCTCGTTTCTTCCGGCTTCGGAACCTGGGGTCCGCCGATCCGGCTGTTCAGCCGCAGCGAGATTCTTCATATTACCGTTCACTTGGTTTAAGCGTTGACTTGAATACGATGTTCAGGTACAGGCCTTTTTCCGGCCTGTTTTTTTATTCCTTCAATATGGTTTACATAACTATCCTTACAATTAGATGATTGTTGGAAATGTCCGGGCTTGATAAAATAAAGTTCAAGACTGGAGGCCATTCATGCCATGAATATTTTAAAGATAAAAGACCGTCAAGAGCTCGACCGGCGCGTCCCCTCCATGCCCTGGTATGTGGAGAAGTTCATCAACTACAAGCTGCCCGATCTCTCCCCCTCTTCCTTACTTGAATACGTGCGGGATTACGAGACCTTCTTCGGATGGATGATCGCTGAGGGCTTGTCCAACGGCCCCGCCCTTCGGGATGTTGCCTTGGTGGAGCTGGAGAAGCTGCACATGGACAGCATCGACCATTACCGGATGCATCTGGCTTCCCGCCCCGAGCACGCCAATACGCGGACGACGATATCCCGGAAGCTGAGCTCTCTCCGCTCGCTGTTTCATTACTTGAGCCAGATCGCCGAGGATGACGACTTCTACCCGCTGCTGAAGCGGAACATCATGGCCAAGGTCGCGATCAAGCGCACCCACAAGCCCAAGGATACAGCGGCGAAGCTCGAGGGAAAGCTGCTGCAGGAGGAGGAAATCTCCGAATTCCTCCACTATGTCCGTGCCGGCTACGGCGCCGATGTGGCGAACAACAAGCAGGCTTTGTCGGCCTACGAGCGCAATTCCGTCCGGGATGCATGCATTGTCAGCCTCATCCTCCACTCCGGACTGCGTGTCTCCGAG
The DNA here is from genome assembly GCF_002243345.2 of Paenibacillus sp. RUD330. Lineage (NCBI taxonomy): Bacteria > Bacillati > Bacillota > Bacilli > Caryophanales > Paenibacillaceae > Paenibacillus > Paenibacillus sp. RUD330. Next base: position 2,618,239 of record NZ_CP022655.2, on the reverse strand, counting down.
GTCGTCAATCTCAACGTCGATGACATCGATCTCAAGAAAAAGCTCACCTACGTCTACCGCAAAGGGAGCAACGACGACACCTTCAAGACGCCTGTCTACTTCCGCCAGGAGGCGCTCGACGACCTGGACGGTTATATCCAGCTCCGGGACAGCCGTTATAAGGCGCCGCGCCGCGAGAAGGCGATGTTCCTCGCCATCGCGAACGGCAATCAGGAGGGCTCGCGCATGACGAAGAGGGCCATCCAGCAGATGGTCCTCAAATACGCCAAGCGGTTCGGCAAGCCTTATTTGTCCGTCCACAAGCTCCGGCATTCGTTCGCCACCGACTACTATTTGCGCAACGACCTGTACAAGACGCAGGAGCAGCTCGGCCATGCTTCCCCGGACACGACTCAGATCTACGCGCATCTGACCGACAAAACGATGTCCGAGGCGATCGACCGGAACAAAAAAGAGGAATAGCCCGCGCTCCGCGGGCTGTTCCTCTTCGTTGGCGCTTCCGCCCCGTTAAAGCTGCGGCGCCTCTTCCAGCGCATAATCGAAATCCTCGATGTCGAATACAAGCACCGGCACCTCGGCCTCGATCAGCTTATCCTGGAACTCGTACTGATCCGACAAGAGCGGAATCTGCAGCTTGGATGCCGTCAGCAGCAGCTCTGTCTCCACAGGATCGAAATAATCTCCGTAATGCGCATTGTCTACGGCATTCACGACCGTGAATTGAATCCGTTCATCCAATATAAGCGGAGAGCTTTCCCTCCACGGCACTTGGAGAGCCCTCTCGATTTTTTTGCGGTTCAGCGAATCCTCGAAAAATTGGATCAGCTCGGCCACTTTGCCTCGTACGAACACATCCTCGGCCGGATCGTCCATGATCGGCTCCGTGCTGTCCTTCATTTCGTAGAGTTCCAGAATGGTGGAATAAGGCAGCACGAAGTCGACCGGCAGGCTCGGAACGAGCAGCTGTCCGTAGGTCGCTACCATGACCGCTTCAATGACGAATCTCCGCCGCATCCCAGATCCCCCCTCACCCAATAAACTTTTGAAATCAATGAATTCATTATACATGAAATAGAGGCGCCGTACACAGAGGCGCTTGCACAGCTTGCCCCTCCCCGGCTTGAATTGTACAATATAGGTTACAGTTGCAGGATCGGAGGTCGTCAGCAAGTGCAAGAAGAAGAAATCATCATCGTCGGAGCCGGCCCCTGCGGCTTGGCCGCAGCGGTCGAATTCCAGAGCCGCGGCATCGGCTCCTTGATCATCGAGAAGGAGAACATGGTCCATTCCATCTCCCAATATCCTACTTACCTGCAATTTTTCAGCTCTCCCGAAATGCTCGAGATCGGCGGCATGCCGTTCACGACCGCGATGGAGAAGCCCTCCCGTCTGGAAGCGCTGAATTATTACCGGACCGTGGCGCTGCGCAGCGGCGTACGCGTGAATGCCTATGAAACGGTCACATCGATTACAGTCCGGCCGAATGGCGGGTTTGTCCTGGAAACCGATGACCGCTGCGGGGAAAAGCAGGTTTATTCAGCCAAAGCCGTCGTCGTGGCGACCGGATATTTCGATCATCCGAACCGGCTCGGCATCCCGGGAGAGGAAATGGGCAAAGTATCCCATTTCTTCCGGGAAGCCCATCCTTATACCGGCATGGAGGTCGCCGTCATCGGCGGCAGCAATTCCGCCATCGACGCGGCGCTCGAGCTGAACCGCGCCGGCGCCAAGGTGACGGTCGTCTACCGCAGACCGGACTATTCCCGATCGATCAAGCCGTGGGTCCGCCCGGTCTTTGAAGGCCTGGTCGCCAAGAAGAAGATCCGCATGCTGTTCAGCTCCCAGGTCATCGAGATCAAGCCCCGCGCCCTCGTCGTTCAGGATGAGGCCGGCATCCGCGAGCTCGACAACGACTTCGTGCTCGCTCTCACCGGCTTCCATCCCGACCGCGAGTTCCTGATGTCGGCCGGCGTCGCTATCGAGGCAGAGGGCTACCCCCGCTTCGACGAGGAGACGATGGAAACCGATGTTCCCGGCATCTATCTCGCCGGAGTCGTCGCTTCCAAGCATCAGGCCAATGAAATCTTCATCGAGTCGGGGCGTTTCCACGGGCAGCGCATAGCGGATCATTGGCTCCGCACACGCTGAACCAGAGTTTGGACCGTTTTTCGTCTCACCCGGGTTCGATTCAGGGCTGATTTGGATTTTCTTCCTTTTCAGCCCTGGTTTTTTTATTTGGACATATAAGGTTTACATAATTATGCTTACTTGTTCATCTTATCGATTCGCGTCGTCAAGGTTTCTTTCCAGCTGCTGGAAAGCTCGGGGATCGCTGCCAGCCTGCCCATTTCCGCCTCATCGGTTTTGTGCAGGTAATAGATGACATTGGCTGCCGCCACGCTCATCCCGTGTTCCGGCCTGCCGACAAGCGTCAAGATGTCTCCGGCCTGAATGTCCCCTTCCCGAAGAACGCGCAGGTAGAATCCTGTTTTGCCTGTCTGCTGCACCTTCGCCGGCAGGTCGGCTTGTCCATGCCGCAGGCCGAGCTTGAAGCATGGCTGCCGCGGCTGGCTTGCCTGCAGCAGCGCCGTTCCGGCCGCCAGAATATCCCCGATGACGATATCCTGCTCCGTAACCCCTTCCAGGGTGACGTTTTCCCCGAAAGCACCAAACTCGAGCCGCTTGGCCAATTCCTTCTCCCAATAAGGATAATGATCATAAGCATAAACGCATATGGCCTTGTCAGGTCCCCCATGATGCTCAAGATCTCCTTGGCCGTCGCCTTCCGGGCCTGTCCATCCGACTCGGACCGCTCCCTCGCGCGGAGTTTTGCGTATTGCCGTCGTGATTGTCTGCCTGCCGTAGGCCATCTCGACCGGCAGCCCGGTATTGACGGATGCGATTGTTCCCAATTTCATGCAATTCCCCCCTTTTTCAGGCTTCATTATAATGGATTGACGGAGGGAAAGATATGGCTGCGGGCAGCCGAGCTCTCTCGTTTCGACATTCAGGCCGGATTGACGACAACGGCTGTCGAACTTTTCTCCATCTTGTTGCTTTGTGCGCTTCCCCGGGAAATAGAGAGCGGGAAATGAGCCATTTCCCGCTCTCTCGGCGGTCCGCGCCGCGCCTTGTCCCGTTCTGGCTGGGTTATTGGGGATGATACCTCTCCATCCGCAGCAGCTCTTCCTGGCTGAGCCTCATTCCCTTCTCCATGCCCTCGTAGCGACGTCTGCCCAGAAGCAGGAACATGCTTCCGGAGACGAGCAGCCATGCGGCAGCGGCTGCAGCCGCGGCAGGAGCCGCAAATACCGCTGCGGCCATCATCGCGACAAGCGCCGCGACGGCGAGAGGCTTCGCATAGGAGCCCGCTCTCCCGAGCGACCAGAGCGGCTGCATCGCCGCCAGCTTATCCTTCCCTTCCCGCGTCATCGACAAGACGAGCGGAATCAGCTGGGCACCATGCTGAAGCAGGATCGCCAGCGCCAGCAAAAACAGGACGGCGCCCGTCATCGCATTCATCAGCATGCCGGCCGCCAGCGCCAGCAGAGCCGCGCATGCCGCTGCAGCGCATGCTCCCCAGGCGAAGGTCCTGCCCTTGCGAACGATCGAGGACAGCTTCCTGCTGAAGGGCAGCGCCTCGTCACGCGAGAGGCTTCCGGCCAGCCTGCTGGCAGCGAACAGCACCGATCCGCCGGATGCGCAGAGGCTGATCCCCACTGCGGCGGCCGCTGCCGCCCTCCAGCCGCCTCCCCAAGGCGCTGCCGCCTGCAGAAAGAAGTCATGCTCCGCTCCAAGCGGGAGCTTGAGAAGCGCCATGGCAGCCAGCCCAAGCAGGATGAACCCGCTGACGTATACATAAGCCCCCGACAGCACATGCCCCCAAGGAAGCCTGATTCTCGGCTCGACCGTCTCTTCCGGCAGATGCTCCGCCGTCGCCGACCCCATGAACATCCGGTAGAGCAGGAGCAGCCCCATGGTCCATCCCGCTCCTGCGGCTCCCGGTTCTCCGGCTGCCGCGAGCGACCCGGCGGAATAGAGCTTCTCCAATCCGAAGGAGGGCCACAAGTAGGCCGTCATGACGGCGATCACCGCTGCGACCGCTGCGATTTGCAGCAGCGCTGCGTTTTTTTGCAGCATAGAGAAGCCGTAATTGCCGAACAGGCACAGAGACAGCTGGATCAGCATCAGGACGGCAAACAGCATGGCCGCGCCTGCTGCATGGCTCCATCCGTTCCAGGGAGCCAATAAGCCCTGAATCCAGTCCGCTGCCGCCAGATTCACGAACGCCAGCATGCTGATCTGGCCGCCAAGCTGCAGCCAGCCCGTCAGGAAGCCCCTCCCTTTGCCGCCCAGAAGCAGCGCCGCATGATAGCCGCCCCCGGCTGAAGGAACGGCCGACATCAGCTCCGCCTGGGCGGAATGGACCGAGAGCGCCAGCAAGCCGAGGACGGGCCAAGCCCATACGAGCAGCCATTCGCTGCCTGTGTTCCATGCGTAAGCGTAGAACAGCGCCGCTCCTCCCAGCAGCGACAGGGCATTGAACGAGACGCCGAAGGCGGCGAACGGTCCGAAAGCGCGTTTCAGCTGCTGCGGGATGCCTAGCCTGTTGAGCTCCCTCTTGTCCTGCATGAACTGGATATAAGCAGCGTAGCGAGTCATGGAACGATACCCGCTTTTCCTGAGTCCGTTCTCCGCCGCTGCTGCGGCGGCGAGCCAAGCGACCGCCACCAGGCAAAACAAAGCAAATCCCGTCCACATCAGCATGCTCCATGCCCCCTGTCCGTATCGAGTGTCTTTCCGTCGTCTTCAAGCAGGCGCTCGCGGCAAACAACCCGTCGCCTGTCGACAGGCGCGGGCAAGCAGGAATTCGGACCGTTAATTTTCATTCATCACGGATAAGGGGCCTTCGTCGGCGACAATGTCGGACAGGTCATAAACGGAGATCGGAAAATAGGGGAAGCCGTACACGTATGGGGTGATTTCGTAAATGCTGAACCAGATCACGAGGGCGCGGTCCGCGATGTAGTAATCCTGATCGGCCCGGATGCCCTCGAACGGCTGCAGCAGCTCGATCTGCCGGCTCTTGATCTGCGCTGCCACCAGCGCGCTCAGCCTGGCTCTGTAATCGGATCCCGGCTTGAAGAGGCTGGCGAGCTTGCGCGGATGGCCGTCTGCAGCCATGAAGGTAAGCGACTGCTGCAGCGTCAAGCCATGGGCTCCGCCCGTGAAGGCATAGTTGAAGAGAGAAAGGCTGAATACGCCTCTCTCATTGGTTTTGACTTCATAATAAGCGATCATTTGGGAGGACGGGTCGGCCAGGGAGCCTTGATCTTCGATCATCTGGCGGACGGATCTGCGGATGGCGGAATTCATATGCGCCGCAGCCAGCTCCCCGCCTTCCAGGCTGACGACGGGAATGAACAGCTCTGTGCGGAGCCTGGTAACCTTGGTCGTGTGGACCGATACGGGAGGCTCGAATGCCATGGGCGCCACCTGCTTCCTGCATGGGATCTTTGCTCCTATCCTATGCGGAGCCGATCCCCATTCATGCTCTAGAGCAGCATTTTCTCCTTGCTCGTCAGCCGTCTCCCGCTCACTTGCAGCACCAGCTTGCCTCCGCTCAGACCAAGTATCCGGTCGGCGAACCTCTCCGCCCAGTCGCCTTGGTGAAGGACGGCTATGACGATGAGGCCTTGATTTTTGCACAGCTGCTTGAGGTCGGCCAGCACCTGTTCACCGGCATGCGGATCGAGGCCGGAAATCGGCTCGTCCAGCAGCAGCACCTTGGCGCCGTGCACTAGAGCGCGGGCGATCGCGACCCGCTGGCGTTCGCCTCCGCTCAGCTTGTCCGCCTTGCTGTGCGCCTTGTCCAGGAGTCCCACCTTCTCGAGCATGTCCATGGCTCCCATGTAATCGTCATTGCGGACCATGCCCGTGGCGCGGCGCAGAAGCGAAGCCTGTGCGGCCGATCCGATCAAGACGTTTTTGAGAGCGGTCCGGTTGGCGCTGAGGAAAGGCTTCTCTTCGACGAGCGTCACTTCCTTGCGGATGCGCATCCTTCCGATCGCCGATGTCGGTATTTGCCTGCCGTCCATCTTATAAGAGCCCGATGTCCAGCCTTCCTGGAGAGCCAGGCATTTAAGCAGCATCGACTTGCCGCTCCCGCTGCCGCCCTTGATCGCGATGAATTCGCCTTCATCCGCGCGGAAGCTGATATCGTCCAGCACGAGAGGTCCCGCCGGAATCTGTTTCTTGAGATGGGCTATATGGATCATGGAAGTTGAAGCACTCCTTTGGCCGCTTCCGGACAATTGCCGGCAAGCTCTGGGTTGTCCAGCTTATTCCTTCAGTGTACGGGATAAAAATTCCTCTTTCCACCCGAACAAATGTTTGCTATAATAAAAACAGAACAAATGTTCCTAAACCTCTCTTTCCCGAAGGAGTGAGTTCACATGAGCTGCGAGCATTTCCGCTTTGTTGAGCGTCATCGCCCTTTCCGCGATCTGACCTTCAAGTTCTATGACGACGGGCGTCTCACCATTATCGACAACGAATCCGAATCCATCGTAACTCCCAACGACCTTCGCGGCGACAGCCGGGACTTCTATGTCCGCAAGCGGATCGCCTTCATCAAGAAGGATCTGCAGAGCAAGGTGCAGAAGTACGCCTGATTGTTGCCGAGCCTGCGCCGGGATTCGTATTTCAAGCTTCTCACCGATTGAGCTTCCTTTCTTCAATCGTCCTCATAGATCGGCACCATGACCTAGCCCCATTCGGGGCTTTTTTCCGTTCTCCTTCCTTCTATCCTGTCGCTTGCTCGAGCTTGCAGCGGCTTCCCGCGGACAGGGCGGCATCTGCATTCAGGAGGCCATCCCCCAGGCTGGAATTGACTGCGCGCATTCCCTTGCTGTAGATTGGATGAAAATAGATCCACGCAAGCTTACAAAAGGGGTTAGACCATCATGAACGCGCCAATCAGACAAACGATCCTGTTCGATCTCGACGATACGCTCATCCATTGCAACAAATATTTCAATCTGGTCATCGACCAGTTCGTGGATGCCATGAGAACCTGGTTCCACGCTTATCCGGACATGACGGAAGCTGCAATCCGCCGCAAGCAGATCGAAATCGACATCGCCGGCGTGCAGGCATCAGGGTTCAAGAGCGACCACTTTCCGCAATCCTTCCTCGACACCTACGTCGACTTTACCCGGTTGACCGGCAGGCCGGAGGATTCCGACGAGATCGACCTGCTCTGGAGCATGGGACAGAGCGTCTACGAGCAGGAGGCGGAGCCCTATCCCGATATGGAGGAGACGCTTCTGCGGCTGAGGGACGAAGGACATGACCTGCATCTCTATACCGGGGGCGAGCCGGCGATCCAGCGCCGCAAGGTGGACAGGCTTCGCCTGGACCGCTACTTCGGGGACAGGATCTATATCCGCCAGCATAAGAATATCGCGGCGCTGGAGCAAATTCTGGCGGATGGGCAGTTCGACCGCCCGAACACTTGGATGATCGGCAATTCCATCCGGACGGATGTCGTGCCTGCATTGACCGCAGGCATCCATACGATCCATGTGGAAGCGCAGACCGAATGGGAATACAACAACATCACCATCGAGGTCGTGCCGCAAGGCGCTTTCCTGCAGCTCCATCATCTGAGAGATGTTCCGGATGGCATCCAGCGCTACATCCTGGGCAACTAAAAAAACGAAGGGCATGGTTCAACCGGTTTTATCGGTTAAGCCATGCCCTTCGTTTTTTGCTTGCTTTCGCTTCGGCTTGCCGCATGCGGCCGCTCATTTCTTCATGCCCATGAACAAGATCATGGCGTGGACCGGTTTCCATACTTGGCGGCTAGCTTTGCCCATATAATCGGTCCGGTTGGGTTCGACAGCCTGTTTCCAGATCGAATCCGCGTGTTTCCTCTCGTGGTTGGACTGGTGGAATCGTTTGATTTCCAGTTCGCTTCGGTATACCTGCTCGTAATTCATTGTCAGCGACACTCCCTGTTTTCGTTATCGGCCGAATCTGCATCGTTCCTGCCGTTGAATCAAGTATCTCATGACATAACAGGAACAAAAAGTGTACAATAATTTCAAATGACTTCCTCTTTTACAGCTTGGAAAGGGCTTCCATTCCTTGATGCCGCTTGCATGAAGGGTCATATCGAGCGAAAAGGAGAAATCTGCGCGCATGCTCAACGCCGAACGATACTTGCTGCTGCTCAACCGGTTCCAAATCGAAGAGCCTGACACTGAAGCCGAAACCGCTCTGGACGAGCTGGCCGAGCTGTTCCACTGCACCGAGCGCAATGTGAAGCTCATCGTGCGCAAGCTCGAGGAGGAAGGGTGGATCCGCTGGATTCCGGGCAAAGGAAGGGGCAACCTCTCCAAGATCTCTTTCCTGAAAAGCCGGGAACGCTTCCTGCTCGACATCGCCAAAGAGCTTGCTTCGGATGGGGATTACCAGAAAGCCTTCCAGCTGCTTCAAATCCATGGCGAGCATACTTCCGTTCGCGACCGCTTTGTCGAATGGCTCAGCGGACATTTCGGATCGGACCGGATCGAGGAAGGCTCTCCCGCGCAGCGGGATGTGTTCCGTCTTCCCGTCTACCGTCCCCCTTATTCCCTTGATCCCGGGAAGCTGTTCTTCGCCTTCGACTCCCATTTGATCCATCAGATTTTCGACCGGCTGCTCGGATTCGAGGCTGACACCAAATCGCTCGTACCCGGTCTGGCCCATTATTGGGAAAGCAACGACTCGGCGACGGCATGGACGTTCCATCTCCGCAAAGGCGTCCGCTTCCATCATGGGCGGGAGCTGAACGCATCCGACGTCTGCTTCACGCTGAGCAGGCTGGCCGACGGGCAGCCCAACCGCTTCCTTATGGAGTCGGTCGAGGCCATCACGGCTCTGGATTCGCGGACCGTCCGGATATCGCTGAACAAGCCCAATCGCCTCCTCCCCCGCCTGCTGTGCTCCGGGGCCGCTTCCATTCTCCCGGCCGATCTCGTCCAGGAGGACGAAAGCCGCTACTGGACGCTTCCATCCGGCACAGGTCCGTTCCGGGTCGACTGCTGGACATCCGACCGGATCGACTTGTCTGTCCACGAGTTGTACTACCAGGGAAGAGCTTATCTGGACGAGGTTCAGATCGCCTTCATGCCCGAGGACATCCCGCCCGAATTGAGGCTTAAATGGGGGCAGATCATGGCCAGCGATTCCCGCATGGCTTCCAAGGACGAGCAAGGCTGGGGCATGATCAGAACCGTCCATCAAGGATGCACGCTGCTCAGCTGGAACCGGCTCAACGGCGGGCCGCAGCAGTCGCTCGCCTTCCGGCAGGCCGTCGGACTTTCCATGGATCGGGTCGGCATGATCGGCGCCGGCGGCGAACTGAGCTATCCGGCGTATGGCTTTTTCCCTGTTCCAGGCGCAGAGCTGGCGGCAGAGCGCTACGAACCGGATACAGCCATCCGGATGCTGCAGGAGGACGGGTACGACGGCGCTCCCATCAAGCTGCTGACAACGAACCAGCATGCCAAGGAAGCGCTTTGGATCAAGGACCGCTGCGGGGAGCTCGGCATTCCCGTCGACATTCGCTGCGAGCCGCACAAGATCGTGCATACGAGCGATATCGTCAAGGAGGCCGACTGCATCCTGATGAGCCTGGTCATGGCCGAGGAGGAAGTCGGAGAGCTGGAGACCTACCTGCAGGAGCACAGCTATATCCGGCAGCATCTGGATCCCGCACTGGAACGATGGATCCGCCGGGTGACCGATGCCATTCTTGCTTCGGATCGGCGCGAAACGCGGCGAACCCTGTTCAACCAGATCGAGCAGCGGCTGATTCAAGAAGGCCAGGTGCTGTTCCTGCAGCATCGCTCCCTCAACACCTATGTGCATCCTTCGGTCCGCGGAATCGGCATCAATACGTTCGGCTGGATGGACTTCAAGGATATCTGGCTTGTCTCCGATAATCCGGTCTGACTTCACCATGAAAAAGAACCTCATCCCCTCTTCTTGGATCAAGAAGAGGGGATGAGGTTTATTTATGGCCTTAAATGTCCGTCATGTCCATTCCACGACGGTATCGCCGGTGCGGGCATCCTTGATCCGCAGCCGGCCCTTGGCGCTTCCCTCCGGACCGGGGAACGCGGCTGCGGCCGTGCTGCCCTTGGCGAGAAGCGATTGCAGCATGGCCGGCGTCAGCGTCCGGCCATGCTGTTCTTTCCAGAGGACGAACTTGCAGCCGTCCCGGAACCGGGAACAGCCGTAACCCCGCTTGCCTTCGACGATGCTGCCGCCGCAGCTCGGACAAGTTCCGAGCGGCTTCAGACCGGCGGATGAGGTCTGCTCTGGCGAGGAGGCTTGTCCGGATCGGTATGCTTCATTGGAAGAGGCTCTTCCTGCTCCTGACGAAGGACCGACTGCCCCTGCGGGAGCTGCCCGCGCAAATTCATCCTTCGGCAGATATGAATCGGTTGCCGCAGCGGACGATCGGACGGAGACGGAATCCTCCGACTTCCCGCTGCGCCCGGCACCTAAAGACGCTGAGGAGCTTGAGCCCGTCCCGGAGCGGGATGTCCCCGCTGCTGTGCGGCTCGTGCCTGTTCCGGAGCGGGAAGCTCCGGCTGCTGTGCGGCTCGTGCCTGCTCCGGAGCGGGAAGCTCCGCTCCCCGCAGCCGCCTTGCCTCGCCGCGAGCCGCCGCCCTTGCCGGCCGGCTTGCCCCGCTCCGGCTCGGCGAACGTTCCGGCCGGCGCTGGCGCCTGCTCCGCTACCTTCTGGACGATCATCCGGGCGAACTGCTTGACCTGCTCCATGAACTTTTCATCGGAGGCCTCGTCCCTGGCGATCTGGCTGAGCCGGCGCTCCCATTGTCCGGTCATGACCGGCGAAGCCAGCAGCTCCACGCCGGCTCCCCGAATCAGCTCGATGGCCGCGCAGCCTTTCGCTTCGATCTCCAGTTTCTTTCCGCTGGCACGGATATAACCTACCGTCTTCAGCCGCTCGATCGTCGCCGCGCGCGTCGCCGGAGTTCCCAAGCCGCTGTCCTTCATCGTCTCGCGCAGCTCTTCGTCCTCCATAGCCCTGCCGGCGCTTTCCATCGCTTTGAGAAGCGTTCCTTCCGTATAGGACTTGGGCGGCTGCGTCGACTTCTCTTCGGCTTTGGCCTGCCTGCACAGCACCGGCAGCGATTCGTCGACATGGAAGGACGCATCGGTCAGCTCCTGCTCTTCCTCGTCTCCGTCCTCGTCCTGCTTGACCTTGCCCTTGCCGCGCTTGGGCTTGTCCTCCGTCTCGACAGCTCCCTGGGTCACCTTCCATCCGGGATCGAGCAGCTGCTTGATGCGGGTGCGGAACGTCTCTCCCTCCACCTCGGTCAGCACCGTATGATTGAGGTACAAGGCCGGTCCGTAATAATGGGACAGGAAACGGCGAACGATAAGATCATAGATCTTTTTTTCGTCCGGACTCAGCGCGCCTGGTTTTTTGGGTGTCGGCAAAATCGCATGGTGATCCTCCACCTTGGCCGGATTGCAGACGGCTTTGTTGCCTTTATGTACCCGGGACCTGTCCGCCCCGGCGGCAAGCTCCGCATACTCGGTTCCCCGCAGCATGTCGAGCGCCTTGCCCATGACGGGAACCGTTTCTTCCATCACATAGTTCGAATTCGTTCTCGGATAGGTGATGACCTTATGCTTCTCGTATAAGGCCTGCGCCACATCAAGCGTCTTTTTGGCGGGAAAGCCGTATCGCCCATTGGCCTCCCGCTGCAGCAGCGTAAGATCATGCAGGCGGTAAGGATATTCCTTGCTCTCGGCCTTGTCGTAACGCATGATTGTCCCTTTTTTTCCTTTGACCTTGGCTGCGATGGCTTCCGCCTTGATCCCGTCCGCAAGCTTGTCGCCTTGCCAGATCCCGCTGTATTTGGAGCTTTTTTGATCAAAGGAAGCCTTGATCTTGTAATACGTTTCCGGCTTGAACGCCGCGATCTCCTGGTGGCGGTCGTACAGCAGCGCCAGCACCGGCGTCTGAACCCGTCCTACCGACAGCAGCGACTTATGGCGGATCGTGAAGGCGCGCGAGGCGTTCATCCCGATCAGCCAGTCGGCCTCGCTGCGGGCCTGAGCCGCCCTCGTAAGCGGCGCGTACTTCTCTTCGCTGCCCAGCTGGTCGAATCCCCTGCGGATCGTCTCCGGCGTCAAATCGGATATCCACAGACGGTCTACGGGCTGATGGAGCTTCAAATACCGGCGGATCAAATGGAAAATAAGCTGCCCCTCCCGCCCTGCATCGCATGCATTGACGAGACGTCCGCATTTGCGGGCGAGCTCGCCGATGACCTTAAGCTGGTCGCGGGTGCGGGGATTGGGGGACAGCCTGAACGTATCGGGAATGATGGGAAGATCCTGCGCCTGCCATTTTTTGTACCGGGGATCGTAATCATCCGGTTCCGCGAGGCCGACCAGATGCCCGATCGCCCACGTGATGATATAACGCTCGCCTTCGAGATGCGTGCGGCGGTTCGTCGCCCTAGGCTCGATCGCGGACGCGATATTGCGGCCCATATCCGGCTTTTCTGCGATAATCAATGTCTTCAAGGAACCGCCTCCTTTTATTCCGGGTGGTCCTTGGCCAACAATTCGTCAAGCGGCAACCTTTTCCTGAAGCATCGCGAAAATCTGGCGGACGCCGCGGGACCACTTCGGGTCTTCCGCGTATTTGCGGTTGATCCATGTCAAGGGATCGGCATTCTCCGGCCTGTTCTTGCTCAGGTTGACGACGGTCTTGGCTGCGATCCGCGAAGACTCCTCGATGCTCGTGTTGAAATCCTGCCAGCTGTAATGCACATTGAACGGATTGTTGGCCATCTTGGCCGCGCGCTTATGGTCGTCGGGCACGAAGCTCTGTTCTTGGCCGGTAATGGCGAACAGCAGCAGCGGATGCACGTTGTACTGCTTGGCGGCCGCGATAATGGCGTTCATGTAACGGGGCTTGGCCAGCATCGACGAGCGGCTCTCCAAATAAGCCGTCAGGCGCTCCACTTCTATATCGGCATATTGCAGCGACTGTGGAAGCTCGTTCTTGGCTAAAGGCGCAGCAGGCGCGGATTGCGCCTTCTTGGCGGCAGGCTGCGCCTTGGGAGCCGGGACGGCCGCCTCTGCGGCGGCCGCGACGGGAATCGCGGCGGCATGATGATGGAACAGCGACCAGCCATATACAAGTGTACCTCCAAGAAGCATGACGGACAATACCGCCATCATCAGAACCCGCGTGCTGCTGCTTCCCAGCAGGGAGGATTCTCTTTTGGCGGACGGCTCGGAGACGGTCTCCGGCAAGTTGAGATGATCCGCCACGGCCGCCAGCAGCGCTTCTTCGCGTGACGCCGCGAACGGCCTGACGCGTCTGAGAATGCGCTCGAATTCGGCATGCTCGAGCGACACGTCCAGCTTTTTCTCCACCCAGTTCATCAGTGGACGGGCGATGCGCTGATCGCGGAAGTTGAGGTTCAGGCAGGCGGCAAAAATATCGTCGCTTTTGACTATGCCCTCTTTGGAGACAATATGGGTACGGATCAATCTTGCCGTCAGCTCTTTCTTGATGGTTTCGGCGAAATCAGGGAGCTGTTGGAAGATGATTCGGCGAATGGCGTCGGATAGAATTTCAGAACGTTCACTTTGAGGTTTGTCAAAGTATTTCACATCGATAAAGGTTCTGATATGGTGAATATCCGCCGGCGTCAAGACAGATGCGCCTTCGGTTGCGTTCACGGGCAGTCTCTCCTTTAGGTATATAGACTTATGGACAATACGAATATTGTACCATAGGTCCCGCCGTGCAGGCTGCTCCACATTCTGGCTCTTCTCCCGTCTCTCCTCCTGGACACCCGGACGCCATTCCATCTGGCCACTCCATCTGACGCCGGTTTTCTTATCTTCCGTTCCTTTTCGATGGAAAAAGAAAAAGCGCCGGGAAGGCGCTTTTTAAAGCCGTGCAGAGAGAATCATTAAGGCAGCATCGTCGTTCCCATCAAATAACGGTCCACTTCGCGTGCGGCTTCACGGCCCTCGTTGATGGCCCAGACGACGAGGCTTTGTCCGCGGCGCATGTCGCCTGCTGCGAATACCTTGTCCACGCTTGTGCGGTAATCGCCTTTGCGGGCCTTGACGTTCGTGCGGCGGTCCTGCTCGACGGAGAACGCATCCACAAGCGTGGATTCCGGTCCTTCAAAGCCAACGGCGACGAATACGAGATCGGCCGGCCATACTTTTTCGGTGCCGGGAATTTCCTTGTAGATCTTGCGTCCGGTCTCGTCGACCGTGCGCTCGATCTGAACCGTATGCAGCTCCTTGAGCTGGCCGTTCTCGTCGCCGACGAACTTCTTCGTCAGGACGGAGAAGGCGCGAGGATCTTCGCCATAGACCGCCTTGGCCTCCTCATGGGCATAATCGAGCGTGTACACGTTCGGGAACTGTGGCCAAGGGTTGTTGATGCTGTCCCGCTCCAGCGGAGCCTTGGCATGCGTGCCGAACTGGGTGACGGACTTGCAGCCATGTCGCAGAGCGGTCGCGACGCAGTCGGTGCCGGTGTCCCCGCCGCCGATGACGATGACATCCTTGTCCTTGGCCGAGATGTAGTTGCCGTCTTCCAGACCGGAATCCAGGTAGCTCTTGATCGTTCCGTTGAGGTAGTCCATCGCAGGGTGGATGCCTCCGAGGGTGGAGCCTTCGATGTCTACTCCGCGGGCTTTGGTGGCGCCGCCGCAAAGGACGATGGCGTCAAAGCCTTCCAGAAGCTCCTCCGCTCCGATATCCTTGCCGATCTCCGTGTTCGTGACGAAGCTGACGCCTTCGGCTTCCATCAGATCGACGCGGCGCTGCACAATGCCCTTGTCGAGCTTCATCGTCGGAATGCCATAGGTGAGCAGGCCGCCGATCCGGTCCGCGCGCTCGTAGACCGTCACGGTGTGGCCGGCTTTGTTGAGCTGCGCGGCGCAGGCCATTCCGGCAGGTCCGGAGCCGATGACCGCAACTCGCTTGCTCGTGCGCATCTTCGGAGGCTGCGGGACGACCCAGCCTTCATCGAAGCCGCGGTCGATGATCGCCTGCTCGATCGTCTTGATCGTCACGGAGTCGCCGATCAGGCCGACCGTACAAGAGCCTTCGCATGGCGCCGGACATACGCGTCCGGTGAATTCCGGGAAGTTGTTCGTTTTGTGGAGGCGCTCCAGCGCTTCGCGCCATAGGCCGCGGTAGATCAGATGGTTCCATTCCGGAATCAGGTTGTTGACAGGGCATCCGGAAGCTCCTCCGGCGATCTCCATGCCGGTGTGGCAGTAAGGAGTGCCGCAATCCATGCAGCGGGCTCCCTGCGTGCGCAGCTGGTCTTCCGGCAGATGCTTGTGGAACTCTTCCCAATCCTTGACCCTCTCGAGCGGGCTGCGGTCCGCAGGCAGCTCGCGCTTGTATTCCATAAAACCAGTAGGTGTCGACATCTTGCCCATTCCTCCATCCGTAAGGTCCCTATCGTTAAGTCATCTGTCTGTCGGCTCTAAAGGACGCAGCCCCGAATGCCGCTGCCGGAATAAGCATAAAGTTGCATTCCGGCGCATACTTTGTACCTCATCGTAGCATTGTTGACCGGTCGACCATAATGGAGAAAGCGTACAATCATTTGCACTTTGTCGCATGACAGCAATAAAGACTATTCCTTCACCCGTTCATAACGGTTGAAGCGGTAGGCAACTCCCAGCCTCTCGTCGCCCTTGCCGGGACAGGAATCCGCGAGCTTCCATTCTTCCTCGCGGAAGGAAGGAAAGAAAGCGTCTCCGCCCCCGAAAGAAGCGTCGATCTCCGTAAGCAGCAGGCAATCGGCATGAGGCAGCAGCAGCTCGTAGATCTGCTCGCCGCCGATGACCATCAGCTCCTCGCCCTCCGTCTCCAGCTGCAGCGCCGCATCCAGGGAATGCACCGTCTCGGCTCCTTCCGGCTTGAAGCCGGCATCCCGGGTCAGAACGACGTTGCGCCTGTTCTTGAGCGGCCGGCCGCCGAACGACTCGAACGTCCTGCGTCCCATCAGCACCGTCTTGCCCATCGTCCGCTCCTTGAAGTAGTTCATGTCTTCGGGAAGCTTCCACGGAAGGTCGTTGCCGCGCCCGATCAGGCGGTCGCGGTCCATGCAGGCGATCATCGTGATCATATGGCGACCTCGGCCTTGATCGTGGGATGATGCTGGTAGCCTGCGATCTCGAAATCCTCGTAGCGGTAATCGAAGATGGATTCCGGACGCCTCTTCAGCACCAGCTGCGGCAGCGGATGCGGCTCCCTGGTCAGCTGCAGCTTCACCTGCTCCAGATGATTGCTGTAGATGTGGACGTCTCCGCCGGAATAGATCAGCTCGCCGGGCTCCAGATCGCATTGCTGCGCGATCATATGGGTCAGCATCGCATACTGGGCGATGTTGAACGGAAGTCCTAGGAAGGTGTCCGAGGACCGCATCGTGAACATGCAGTTCAGCTTGCCGGCAGCAACCTGGAACTGAAAGACGAAATGGCATGGCGGCAGCTTCATATTGTCCACCTCCGCCACATTCCAGGCGCTCACCATGTGGCGGCGCGAATCGGGATTGGTGGAGATGGATTCCACGACTTTCTGGATCTGATCGTGGACCGTGCCGTCCTTCCCTTCCCATGCCCGCCACTGGGAGCCGTACACAGGCCCGAGATCGCCGTTCTCGTCCGCCCATTCGTTCCAGATGCGCACTCCATTCTCCTGCAAGTAACGGATATTGGTGTCTCCGCTCAAAAACCACAGCAGCTCATGGATGATGGACTTCACATGCACCCGCTTGGTCGTCACCAAAGGAAATCCCTTCGACAGATCAAAGCGGAGCTGCCTGCCGAAGACGGCGATCGTTCCCGTGCCCGTCCGGTCGGAACGCTCCGTGCCGTTGTCCAGGATATCCTGCAAAAGCTCCAAGTAATTTTTCATGCAACCTTCCCCTTTGTCCCAATCTGTCTATAACCCGGCTTTGAAAACCTTTTTCCTATTCTACCATCAGCAGGCGAGTTTTGTCTCCATTATGCAAGGAAAAGTCGCAAGAAAACGATCGAATCGACTTATAATCCTTTGGCGCGGTAACGATTAGGGGCAATAAAGGATTTTTCGCAGGAAGGAATAGCCAAATAAGAAAAACCGAACAAGCAGCATCATGCGCTCCAGGCGCATCGAAGCGTTTTGAGGCAGCCGCCCTCTCGCAGGCCAGGCACATCGCCCTACCCGCCTGCTCCCCGACAAAACAAAAAACAGCCGGCACGCGGGGTGCCGGCTGTTGCTGCATGCCGCCGGAAATCGGCGGCGGTTCGATTACTTGACGAAAACGTGGATTGGGTGGCCGAGAGCCACTTCCGCCGCATCCAGCACGATTTCGCCGAGCGTCGGGTGGGCATGGATCGTAAGAGCGATGTCTTCAAGCGTAGCGCCCATCTCGATCGCCAGGCCGAGCTCGGAGATCATGTTGGAAGCTTCGATGCCCGCGATGTGGGCGCCGAGCACGAGGCCGCTGTCTTTGTCGGCTACGATTTTGACGAAGCCTTCTCCAGCGTTCAGGGAAAGAGCGCGTCCGTTCGCTGCAAACGGGAATTTGCCGACTTGGACGTTGTAGCCTTTGTCCTTGGCTTCCTTCTCCGTCAGGCCGACGCTTGCGCATTCCGGATCGGAGAAGCAGACCGCTGGCATGCACTTGTAGTCGACTTTGCTCGGCTCTCCGCCGATGACTTCAGCCGCGACGCGGCCTTCATACATCGCTTTGTGGGCGAGCGCAGGACCGGCAACGATGTCGCCGATGGCGAAGATATGCGGAATGCTCGTGCGTCCTTCGTCGTTGACTTCGATGAGGCCGCGGTCCGTCATCTTGATGTTGATGAGGTCAAGGCCAAGCTCTCCATCGGTGTTCGGACGGCGTCCGACCGTTACGAGCAGATAGTCGGCAGTGATCTTCTCTTCCTTGTCGCCGACCGTGTACGTGACCGTGACGTCCTTGTCGGTCTGCTCGGAGCTTTTCGCCATTGCGCCGGTGATGATGTCGGCTTTTTTGGCTTTGAGCTTCTTCGCCACGAGCTGGGACATGTCTTTGTCGAAGCCGGGCAGGATGGAGTCGGAGCCTTCGAGGATCGTCACCTTCGTGCCGAACTTGCTGTACATCTGGCTCAGCTCGATGCCGATGTAGCCGCCGCCGATGACAACGAGGCTCTTCGGAATCTCAGGCAGCGTCAGAGCTCCCGTGGAGGACACGATGCGTCCGCCGAACGGGAATGCCTTCAGCTCGATCGGACGGGAGCCAGTCGCGATGATGCAGTTCTTGAACCGGTAGCGCGGCGCTTCCTGATCGTTGAAGACGCGGGCTTCGTTTTCGTTGATGAACATGACTTCGCCGGCAAAGTACTGGACTTTGTTGGCTTTCAGCAGGCTGGCTACGCCGCCGGTCAGCTTCTTGACGACGCTGCCGCGGAACTCCTGGATTTTGGACCAGTCGACCTTCACGTCGGCGGCCGTGATGCCGATCGCTTCGGAGTGGCTGACCGTGTCGTACTGATGGGAAGCCGAGATCAGAGCCTTGGAAGGAATGCAGCCGACGTTCAAGCAGACGCCGCCTACATATTCCTTATCCACGCAGAGGACGCTCTGGCCGAGCTGAGCGGCGCGAATCGCCGCTACATACCCGCCGGGGCCTGCACCAATTACCAGTGTGTCGATATCGAGAGATGGATCTCCTACTACCATGAGTTATACCTCCATAACGAGCAGCTGAGGGTCGCCCAGAAGCTGTTTAATGTAGTTGAGGAAATTCTGAGCCGTCGCACCGTCGATGATGCGGTGGTCGAAGCTGAGGGACAGAGCCATGACGGATGCAGGAACGATTTCGCCGTTCTTGACGACAGGCTTGTCGGAAATGCGGCCTACGCCGAGAATCGCGACTTCAGGGAAGTTGATGATCGGCGTGAAGAACATGCCGCCGGCGGAGCCGATGTTCGTGATCGTGATCGTGCTGCCTTTGAGCTCGGCGCCGGTAAGCTTGCCGTCGCGTCCGCGGATGGCCAGGTCGCGAATGGAATCCGCGATCGTCCATACGTTTTTGCGATCCGCATGCTCGATGACCGGAACGATGAGGCCGTTGTCCGTGTCCGTCGCAATACCGATGTTGTAGTATTTGCGGAGCACAATTTCCTGGGATTCCTCGTCCAGCATCGCGTTCATGATCGGGAACTCGCGGCAGGCCGCTACGAGGGCTTTCACGATGAACGGCAGGTAAGTCAGCTTGACGCCTTTTTTCTCGGCGACAGGCTTCGCTTTTTGGCGAAGCTCGACAAGGGCGGTCACATCGACTTCATCCATCAGCGTGACATGCGGAGCCGTGTAAGCGGACTTCGCCATCGCGCCCGCGATGATTTTGCGGATGCCCTTGAACGGCAGGCGTTCTTCCGGACGGTCTCCGCCTTGGGACGCCACCGGAGCGGCTTTCGCTTCTCCTGCGCCTTTGGCTGCAACGGCCGCATTGTCCGCAGCGGCTGCCGGTGCGGACTTGCCGCCGCCCGCTGCAAACTGCTCGACGTCCTCACGGGTTACTTTGCCGTTTTTGCCCGAGCCTTGGACGGCCGTAATGTCCACGCCTTTTTCGCGGGCGAACTTGCGCACGCTAGGCGTAGCGAGCACGCTGCCCTTGGCTGCGCCTTCGGCCTTGGCAGGCTGGGCGGCTGCGGGAGCGGCATCCTTCGCCGCGACCTCGGCATCGGCCTTGGCTGCGCCGGGAGCGACGCTGGCCGCCTCGTCCTTCGCCACTTCCTTCGGGCTGTCCTCGGCAGGCGCCGCGCCTTCCGGGAGATCGCCTTCGGCATCGATGATCGCGACCACTTCGCCTACATGGCACACCTGTCCGTCCTTCGCGAATACTTCAAGAACGGTGCCGTTGACGGGACAAGGCACTTCCACGACGGCTTTGTCGTTCTGGACTTCCATAATGATGTCATCGTCGGTCACTTTGTCGCCCGGCTTGATATGCATGGTCATGATCTCGCCCTCATGCAGGCCTTCGCCGAGCTCCGGGAACCGGTATTCGAATTTTGCCACGGATGTACCTCCTTTTGCGTTTAGAGCTTGGAGATGGCCGCGGGCGGGACAAGCTCCGGCTGAGCCGGGCCACCCCCTCCCCCGCCATCGGTAACGGCCGCAAGCCGGCCGGATGGATTAGAAGTCGAGAACTTTCTTCACGCCAGCGACGATGCGGGCCGGTGTCGGAAGCCATTGATCCTCGATCTGCGCATACGGGTACACCGTATCCGGTCCGGCTACGCGCAGGACAGGAGCTTCCAGATGGAGAATGGCCTTCTCGTTGATCTGCGCGATGACCTCGGCGGCAGCGCCGGATGTCTTTTGCGCTTCCTGGACGATGATGACGCGGTTCGTCTTCTTGATGGACTCCACGATCGTATCGATGTCAAGCGGCATCAGCGTGCGCAGGTCGATGACTTCGACCTTGACGCCTTCCTTCTCCAGCTCCTCGGCTGCTTTCACGGAGGTGTGGACCATCATGCCGTAGGTGACGATCGTCACGTCGCTGCCCTCGCGGACGACGTTGGCCTTGCCGAGCGGAATCGTGTACTCCTCTTCCGGCACTTCGGCGCGGAAGGCGCGGTACAGGTTCAAGTGCTCCATGAAGAAGACCGGATCGTTGTCGCGGATAGCGGAAATCATGAGGCCCTTGGCATCGTATGGATTGGAAGGAATGACGACCTTGATGCCCGGAGTCTGCATCGCGAGGCCTTCCAGGGAATCCGTATGCAGCTCGGCTGCCTTGACGCCGCCGCCGAACGGGGTGCGGAATACGATCGGCGAGTTGTAGCGGCCGCCGGAACGGTAGCGCATGCGGGCCGCTTGAACGAACATTTGGTCCAGAGCTTCATAGATGAAGCCGACGAACTGGATTTCGGCAACGGGGCGGAAGCCTTGGACGCCGAGGCCTACAGCCATGCCGGCCAGAGCGGATTCCGCGAGCGGCGTATCGAATACGCGCTCCTCGCCGAATTCCTTCTGCAGTCCTTCCGTCACGCGGAAGACGCCGCCGGTATGGCCGACGTCCTCCCCGAACAGCATTACATTATCGTCACGCTTAAGCTCGGTCCGCAGAGCGTCGCGGATTGCTTCAAGCATATTCATTTGAGCCATGTTAACAGGTTCCTCCTTCGGTGGATCGGCCGCTTGGCCGCTTAGAAATCGGCTTTTTGTTCTTCAAGATGCGCAGGCGTGTTCTCGAACATCGAGTCGATCAGGCCGCCGACCGTCATTTTCTCGGTCGCTTCGGCTTTTTTGATTGCATCGTTCACGGCTGCTTTGGCTTCTTCTTTCACGCGAGCCGTATCTTCCTCTGTCCAGAGGCCTTTTTTGTCGAGATATTTGCCGAAGCGGATGATCGGATCCTTTTGGGTCCACTCGCTTTCCTCGTCCTTGGTGCGGTACTTGGTCGTATCGTCGGAGAGGGAATGCGGACGGAAACGGTAGGTCAGAAGCTCGATCAGCGTCGCGCCCTCGCCGTTGCGGCCGCGCTCGGCCGCCTCGGATACAGCCTTGACGACAGCCAATACGTCCATGCCGTCAACCTGCACGCCCTTGATGCCGGCGGCGAGAGCCTTGTGGGCGATCGACTGGGCGGCCGTCTGCTTGGAGTAAGGAGTCGTAATCGCATAGCCGTTGTTCTGAACGACGTAGATCGCCGGCAGCTTGTAGGCGCCCGCGAAGTTCAGGCCCTCGTAGAAATCGCCCTCGGAGGAGCCGCCGTCGCCGGTGTACGTGATCGCGACGCGCTTCTCGCCGCGCTTCTTGAACGCCATCGCAACGCCGGTCGCATGGAGGATCTGCGCGCCGATGATGATTTGCGGCATCAGGACGTTGACGCCTTCGGGAATCTGGCCGCCATGCTGATGGCCGCGGGAGTACAGGAACGCCTGGTACAGCGGAAGGCCGTGCCATACGATCTGCGGCATGTCGCGGTAAGCCGGGCAGATGAAGTCTTCCTTGTTCAGCGCGTATTCGCTGCCGATCATGGAAGCTTCCTGGCCGGATACCGGGGCGTAGAAGCCGAGACGGCCTTGACGGCCGAGATTCACGGCGCGCTCATCCCAAGTGCGCGTGAAGACCATGCGGTACATCAGTTCCTTCAATTGTTCGTCGCTGAGCTCCGGCATGAGATCCGGGTTCACGACTTCGCCCTCCGGCGAAAGAATCGTAAGCGACTCTACGTTATCGCTGTGGACTTCGTAAGAATGCTTGTTCATGAGCTTGCTCATCAGGGAGGTTCACCTCGATTTGTTATTTGAATCTTGATCTGCTCTGTTATAGAATTATTATAAACCTGTTACCTTGAAACGGTCAAAAAAAATTGCGTGAAAGCGGCGCTTTTTCATGATTTTCAAGAAATATGTGCATGAATTGTATGTGTAACAGCCTTGCAATTTCAGTAGTACAGGATAGTACAACAAGCGTTTTCATAAGCGGCGGACGTTCTGAATTCCAAGCAGCGGCGAGAGCCGGCTGCGACGGGATGGGATTTCCAGCCATGGGATCCGCTTTTCAGAAAAATGAAAAACAGCTGCAGGCCGGAACGGCGGGGAGCGGGACATCTCCTTATTGTTTACCCTAAGCTCCGCTTCCCCATGCAGCCCAAGGAGGACATAAGCATGACCGACGACAAATACTTGAAACGGACCATTGTGAAGGAGACGGTGCCGAGCGCCTATCTGGAAACGGGCTCCCGCGATCTGCGGATCTACCTCCCCCCCAGCTACAACGAAGTGCTGAGCTATCCCGTCGTATACGGCCAGGACGGCGAGGATCTGTTCAACTTCGGACGGATCGCCACGCTCGCCAACAAGCTGATCATCGACGGCGACATCGAACCCTTCATCATCGTCGGAGTCGACGTGGACAAGAAAAAGCGCACGGCTGAATATTCTCCGGACGGAAGCCTGCACGAAGCCTACGTCCGCTTCTTCGCGGAAGAGATGCTTCCGTTTGTCGAGGAACGCTACCCCGTCCGGCGCGAGCGCTCGGAGCGGCTGCTCGTCGGCGATTCGCTCGGCGGCACGGTCTCCCTCCATCTCGCGCTCCGCTACCCGGACATTTGGAGCCGCATCCTCTCGCTGTCCGGGGCGTTTTATGCGGCTTCCCAGCAGCTGGCAGCCCATGAGCAGCAGCTGGGCTGGCTGCAGCTGTACCAATATGTCGGCCTGCAGGAAACCGACTACCAGACGGATACGGGCATCTACGACTTCGTCACGCTGAACCGCGAAATGCGAGACCTCCTCGAGGAAAAGGGCGCTTCGATCCGTTATACGGAAAAAGACGGCAAACATCAATGGGGCTTCTGGCAGCGGGAAATTCCCGATGGCCTCAAGCATTTCATCCGCTGATCGGCCGGCACCGCGCAACAAAAAAGGGAAGCGGCATGGAAGCCGCTTCCCTTTTTTGTTGTCATCCGCCCTTTCGCAGGCTGCTGCTCTCTATCTAGCCGCGCGCATGGCCGGCATGCGCGGCCTGCTCGCCCCGAATCCGATACAGCAGCCGGTCGCAGCCTTCGCTCACAAGCCGGAACGTCTCCTCGAAGTCGCCGGTATAATAAGGATCCGGCACGCCGGTACCCTGCCGCCCGGGAAGCAGCTCCATGAACCGCAGCAGCTTGCCGTCCGCTTCCATGGACCACTTCTGGAGCAGTTCCCTTACATCCCGCTCGTTGTTTTCGTCCATGCAGACGATATAATCCGCCTGCTCGAGAGCCTGGCGGCTGACCAGCGTCGAGATCATGCCATCAGAGGATATTCCGGCCGAGTCCAGCATCCGCCGCGTGCCTTCATGAGGGGCATGGCCGAGATGCCAGTCTCCGGTGCCGCAGCTGCAGGCTTCGACGCTGCCGCTCAGCTCCGCTTGCGCGGCCTTGTGCCTGAGGACCGCCTCGGCCATCGGAGAACGGCAGATGTTGCCGAGGCAGACGAACAGAACCGTCGCTTTCTTTTTAGCCATCAGAACAATCCCCCTTTCCTCATGTCGCCGGAGGCGGGACGCAGCGACCTTCTCGGGAGCCTCCACTTGAATAGGACCGAGAACATCCGCATGACGATGATCAGCACGAACAGGACGATCAGCCCGACCGTGCTTCCCGGCCATCCGAGGCCGATCGCGGCGCCGCCGAGAATGGCCCATACCGCATAGATCTCGTCCCGCAGCACGAGCGGCTTGCGACCGGCCAGCAGATCGCGGATGATTCCGCCTCCGATGCCCGTAAGCGTGGCGGCGACCATGACCGCGCTGAGCGGATGCTTCATGCCCGTCGCGTACAGGGCGCCCTGGATGGCGAAGGCCGACAGCCCGATCGCATCGAACAGCGCCTCCATCTTGCGCCAATGCTGGATCCATCCGACCGGCAGCAGGAAGGCGATCGTCATCGCCGCCAGCGCAACCTTAATGAGCAGGCCTTGATTCCATAATGTCGTGACCGGAACCCCGATGAGCAGGTTGCGGATGACGCCGCCTCCAAATGCGGTTACCAGACCGAGCACGAAGACGCCCAGAATGTCATACTCTTCCTCCATGGCGACGATCGCTCCGCTGACTGCGAACGCAATCGTGCCGATAATGCTGAATACGGCAAAAATATCGGTATACAAGTTCTAACGCCCCTTAAGTCTCCATCATCCTACCTATAATAGCCGCGAGGGATGCGGGACGCAACCGTCATTGCGGCATCATCTCCGGACAAGCTATAATGTCGGCAGATTCAATACCGAAAGGATGGAAAACCTTGGAACCGTCAACCTTCTATAGCCGGGTCGTCATCGTATCCGGAGGAAGCCTCGGCAGCTGGGCGCTCGATCTTCTTCGAGAAGACGACTACATCATCGGCGCCGACGCCGGAGCCCTGTTCCTCGTACGCCAAGGCATCAAGCCTCATCTGTCGCTAGGCGACTTCGATTCCGTCAGCCGGGAGGAACGGAACGATATTCAAGCCGGGAGCCGGGAACTGGCTTCCTTCGATCCCGTCGACAAAAACTACACGGACACGGAGCTGGCCTTCCGGCGCGGCCTGGAGCTGAAGCCGTCCTCCCTGCTGCTTCTGGGAGCGACAGGAAGCAGGCTCGACCATACGATGGCCAATGTCCACTTGCTGCGGACGGCAGCGGAAAAGGGCGTCTCCGCCTCCATCGAAGACGCTGCGAACCGGGTCCGCGTCCTTCCCCCGGGCTCCGCGCTGGACGTCCTCGGCAGCCGCTTCGAGCATATCTCGCTGCTGCCGCTCAGCCTGCGCGTGACCGGCATCCGTCTGATCGGATTCCAGTATCCGCTGACCGACGCTACTCTGGATCTGGGCCAGTCGCTCGGCATCAGCAATGCGCTGGCCGCCGAAGCCGGCACCGTATCCACGGCGGATGGCTGGCTCCTCGTGATGGAAAGCATCGGCTGATTCACCGGTCGGCCGAATTCGCGGCTGCTTCCGTCAGCCGCTTCCCGTTCCCTTAATCCTTGACGCCGTCGCCCGGCGTCTCGATTTTCAGCCCGTCCACATGCTTGCGCGACATCAGCTTTCTGGCCTTGCGGTTTTCCTTCGAATCGAACACGATGTCGAGATCGTACTCCCCTCCCGGATAAAGCTGCTCCTTCTCGATGTGCAAGGCCAGCCGCTTGCGGTTGAAGGTTCTCTTCTCCTTTTGGACCTGAACCCCGACCTCTCCCCGTTCATCCGCCTCACGGAAGACGATGCCCGTTCTCCGGAGCGGGTAGATCCAGACGCAATCCCCGACGCGGAGCGGCATCTTCTTCTTCCCCTTGCCTTTTTCCGCCTCCCGATCCGAAGCGTGTTCCGGCTCGCTCCGGCCACTTCCGGCAGTCTCCATTGAAGCGGTTGTCGCAGCGCCATCCTTATGGCCATGATGGAGACGGCCGACTCCTCCCTGCAGGCTGCCGGAATCCGGCCGCTTGCTTCCAACGGGCTCGACTGCAGCCCTTTCCTGCTCCTGTACGGCTGGAGGACGGATGCCTGCCTCCTCCTCAGCGGCCGGATTCTCTGCTCTCGCAGGCAGCCTCTGAAGCTCCGGAGCTCGCTGCGGCCTCAGCTGCTCCGCACGGTCGAGGATGGACTCCGGCAGTCCGTACCGCTTGGCGATCGCCAGCGCATAGCTGTCGCCCGCCTCTCCCGGCTCCAGCCGGTACAGCGGCTGCAGAGATTCCGGATCGAAGGCCATGCGGGCGTTCATGCAGCGTCCGGTGCGAGCGGCGTACGCTTTGATTTCATTGAAATGAGTCGTCACCGCAAGCTTCGAGCCTCTTCGTCCCAGCTCTTCCAGCACGGCGATCGAAAGCGCGATTCCTTCGCCCGGATCGGTGCCCGCAGCGAGCTCATCCAGCAGGACGAGCGTTCTCCGTCCCGCCTTGTCCAGCACCTCGCGAAGAACGGCGAGATGGGCGGAGAAGGTGCTGAGCGACTGCTCGATGCTTTGCCCGTCGCCGACGTCGGCGAGCACGTCGTCGAAGAGGCCGACTGCCGTTCCTGCGGCCGCGGGCAGGAACAAGCCTGCCTGGGCCATGAGCACGAACAGGCCGATCGTCTTGAGCGCCAGCGTCTTGCCTCCCGTGTTGGGACCGGTAATGTACAGCTGATCCCAGCCCAGGCCGAGCTCCGCATCGATCGGAACCGCTTGCTTGCCGAGCAGCGGATGACGCCCGGAGACGATCCTTACGGCGGGCTCGGCTTCCAGAACGGGCGCCGTCCCGTCGTACGAGAGGGCCAGCTTGCCTCTGGCGAGAATGAAATCGAACATCGCCATCGTCTCCAGGTTGATGCCGAGCTGCGGCCCATGCTCCTCGGCCAGAGCCGACAGCCCGGCCAGGATGCGCTGCCGCTCCTGCTCCTCGGCCGATTTCCATGAAGACAGCTCCGCTTGCAGGTCGGCAATGTCGGCCGGCTCCACGAACAGCGTCTGGCCGCTGGCGGATTCATCCCACACGGTTCCCGGCACGAGCTTGCGATGCTCGCGCCGGACCGCCAGGACGAACCTGCCGCTGCGCTGGCTGACGACGGCTTCCTGTAGGGCGTTCCGATATTTGGCCAGCGATGCGTCGAGCTTCCTCCGTATCCGGTCCTCCGTCACTCCATGAGCGCGCCTGATCCTGGACAGCTCGGGCGAAGCCTGATCGTGAAGCCATCCTCCCCGGATGCAGCGGTCCAGCTCCGCCCTCAGCTCCGGACAGTCCCTCATGGAGGAGGCATATCCCGACAGAAGCGGCGAGGCATCGCTTTTCGCCTCCATGTACCGCTTCATCTGCGCCACGGAGCCGAGCCATGCCGACAAGCCCGACAGCTCGCGCTCGTCGTAGATTCTTCCCTTGCCGAGCAGCGCCAGAAAGGGCTCGATTCCTTCCATCGCGGACAGCGGAACGCTGGCTCCGGCCGCCAGCAGCGACTCCGCCTCGGCCGTTTCGCGCTGCCATAGCGACGCTTGCCTCCAGATGGAGCTGGGACGATGCTTCTCGGCCAGCCTCAAGCCGGGAGCCGATACGGTAAATCCGCATAACCGCTCGTGGATGGCGTTGTATTCGAGTCTTGCCATGGATGCTTGATTCAACTTGATTTCCTCCCCGAAAATGCTCATGTCCATATCGACCCAGCCGCAAGAAGGCGTTCAAGGACACAAAAAAAACAGGAGGGAACGCGGAAGCGCTCCACTCCTGTCGGGCTAGGTACCTGCTGCCGTCTTTGCCCGCATACGCCTCCCATGACCGGCTGCCGGAAGCCTCGGTCGAACAGGCTTCAGGCTGCAGGTCATCGGAAACGAAAAAATCCGTGCTCGAAGGAGCACGGAATACCGGTAAGACGATTGTCCGCAGACCATCGCTCAGGGTGAGTATCCACATGTTCTCAACTCTTCATAAGCGCGCCCGAATAACCTCGTGAATGATTCCATTCAAAAGGGTAATGAGTCCGAGAAGCGCCATATAAAATTTAAGAGTTAAGAACACCTGTAATCATCAATAGCTCCCCTTTGGATAAAAGTCGGCTGGAATCGTATAGCTTCCATGAGCATACAAACTAAATCGGCTTTCGTCAAGCGGCTGCGCCCGCCCTTTTTCGTTTAGTAGTGAATTATCCTCAGGGCCCCCTTATAATGGAATCAACGATACATCGCAGGAGGTACGAGATGAAATTAAGGCTGCTGACCCCTTACCTGGCTTCAAGAGGCTGGCTCTACGCCGCCTCGCTGCTGCTTATCGCCGCCGGAAACATCATCCAGTCCTATTACCCGCACATTCTCGGAGAATTCATCGACCGGCTGAAAAACGATGACATCGCGATGAACGACATCCGCATGTACGCGCTCATGCTCGTCGCCATCGCCGTCTGCTACGGCTCCATGGCCGGGTTCGGCCAATACCTGATCATGAGGCTCGGCCGAGGCTTCGAGCGGCTGATGCGCAAGCGGCTGTTCCGCCACTTCACCCGGTTGAGCGAGTCCTACTACGCCAAGCACGGCGTGGGCCAAATGCTGAGCTACGTCATGAACGACGTCACCTCCGTCCGGGAGGCCATCTCGGTATGCCTCAACCAGACGGCCAACGCCGTCATCCTGCTCCTGTCGGCCTTCGTCATGATGGCCGCATCGGGGCTTCCCTGGGGACTCATCGTCCCTTGCGTCTCCCCCCTGCTGCTGATTCCTTTCCTGGTCGTCTACTTCGGACCGCGCATCCGCAAGCGCTCGCGGATCGTGCAGAACGCGCTCGCGCGCATGACCGAATCGGCCGAGGAGCAGTTCGGCGGCATGCGCGTCACCCAGAAATTCGCCGCCGAGGACGTCATGGCGGAGAGATTCGGCGGCACCGTCGACCGGATCAGGGAAAGCCAGCTGGGACTGGTGCGGATGTCTTCCTTTTTCCAGGCGCTGCTTCCGTTTCTCGGCGCCCTGTCGCTTGTCGTCACGATCGCCTACGGCGGCTACCAGGCTCTGAGCGGTGCCATTACGATCGGAATGTTCGTCTCCCTGACGCTCTATGTGCGGCTGATGATCAATCCCCTGCAGCAGATCGGCAACGTCATCAACACGATGCAGCGGTCGCGCGCCAGCCTTGAGCGGCTGCAGGAGCTTCTATCCATCATCCCGGACATAAGCGATGCGGAGCAATCCGTCCCGCTCTCCGGTTCCGGAATCGAGCTGCGCGGACTCAGCTTCAAATACCCCGGCTCGACAATGGAAGCGCTGCATGATATCCGTCTCTCCGTTGAGCCGGGCATGACAGCCGGAATCATCGGCCGCACCGGCAGCGGCAAAACGACGATCGCCAAGCTGCTGCTGCGGATCTACGAAGCTCCCCCGCGCACGATCCGGATCGGCGGGGCAGACATCCGGGAGCTCGGCCTCGGCAGCCTGCGCGAGAATATCGCTTACGTCCCGCAGGACGGCTTCCTGTTCAGCACGACGATGCGCGACAACATCGCCTTCTCCAGGCGCAACGCCGAGCAGAGGGATGTCGAGGACGCCTCCCGCCAAGCCGGCATCTACGAGAGCATCCAGCAGTTCAGCGAGGGCTTCCAGACCCGTCTCGGCGAGCGCGGCGTCACGCTTTCCGGCGGACAGCGGCAGCGCACGAGCCTGGCCAGAGGCCTGATCAAGGACGCTCCGATCCTCATTCTCGACGACAGCGTCAGCGCCGTCGATGCCGTCACCGAAACCGCCATCATCCGCAATATCCAGCAGCTCCGCAAAAACAAAACGACGCTGATCATCGCGCATCGCATCAGCGCGCTCAAGCATGCCGACGTCATCGTCGTCATGGACGAAGGCCGGATCGTCCAGCAAGGAACGCATGAGAGCCTGCTGGCGGAGGAAGGCATCTATGCGGAGCTGTTCGCCCTGCAGCAAGGAGGGACCTCACATGGCCAAATCGGCTGAGCATGCCGAAGCAGCGGAACAGCAGCGGCAAAACCCGCCCCGCTCCAAGGAAGCCCGAAAAGGCATCATGATCTATGCCAAGCCGTACCGAAAGGCGTTCACAGGCGTATTCTTCTGCACGCTGATCGCGGTATTCGCAGACCTGCTCCAGCCCTATCTGGTGAAGATCGTCATCGACGACCATCTGATGCAGGGCAAGACGGAATTCCGGCCGCTGCTGCTCATCGGCGTCCTGTATCTTCTTCTGTCCATTCTCGCCCTGCTGTTCTCCTATCTGCAGAACAACCTGATCCAGCGTACCGGCCAAGGCATCGTGGCAAGCCTCCGCAAGGACTTGTTCCGCCATATATCGCGGCTTTCCCCGTCTTTCTTCGACCGGACGTCGAGCGGCAGCCTCGTGACGCATGTATCCAGCGACACGGAGACCGTCAGCCAATTTTTCACCCAGGTGCTGATGAGCCTCATGCGGGACGGAATGACGCTGCTGCTCATCATCGTGCTCATGTTCCAGCTCGACCCCGTGCTCGCGTCGTACAGCATGGTGCTGCTTCCTGTCATCGGCATCATCGCGTTCTCCTTCCGCAGCTACATGCGCAAGACGTACCAGCTGTCGCGCAGCCGGCTGTCGCGCCTGATCGCCTTCACGGCGGAGAACCTCTCCGGCATGAATCTGGTTCAGGCTTTCCATCAGGAGAAGGAGCAGGAGCGCCAGTTCGCCGAAAAGAACGAAACGTACTTCGAGGCCAATCTGAGGGAAATCCGCACGAACGTGCTGTTCAACCGCTCCTTCGATCTGCTGGGCAACCTGTCGGTCGCCTTCATCGCCTGGCTCGGAGGCCGCGCCGTCTTGGGCGAAAGCCTGGAATTCGGCATTCTGTACGCCTTCATCACCTATATCCGGCAGTTCTTCCAGCCGATCAATGCGATCACCCAGCAATGGAACACGCTGCAATCCGCCTCCGTCTCCATGGACCGGATCTGGGGCCTGCTGAGCACGAAGCCCGAGCTTCCGGATGACGGGGACGCTTCCTTCCCGGCCTTGAACGGCGCCGGCAGTCCGCAGGTCAGCGGCGCCATCGATTTCCGCAACGTGACGTTCGGTTATGGGGATGGCGAGCCGGTCATCAAGGGACTAAGCCTGAGCATCCGTCCCGGAGAGAGGATCGGCATCGTCGGCACGACAGGAGCCGGCAAAAGCTCTCTGATCAGCCTCCTGTGCCGGTTCTACGACGTGCGGAAGGGATCGGTGCAGATCGACGGAATCGACGTGCGGAAGCTCCCTCTCGCCACGCTCAGCCGGACGGTCGGGCTGGTCCAGCAGGAGCCGTACCTGTTCTCGGGCTCGATCATCGACAACATCCGGCTGTTCGACACCCGCTTCAGCCCGGAGCAGGCGATGCAGGCTTGCAAGTTCGTCGGCGCCGACGCCCTGATCCGCCGTCTGCCGGACGGCTACGACACGATGCTGAGCGAAAAAGGCAGCGGGCTGTCCACCGGGGAGCGGCAGCTGCTCAGCTTTGCCCGCATCGTGCTCTATCAGCCTGCCATCCTTGTGCTGGACGAAGCGACGGCGAATCTCGACTCCAGCACCGAGCAGCTCGTCCAGCGGGCGCTGGACGCCGTTGCGGCGGGAAGGACGACGCTCGTCATCGCCCACCGCATATCGACCGTCATGGATGCGGACCGCATCATCGTCATGCGGAGCGGCGTCATCGCCGAGCAGGGCAGCCATGAGGAGCTGGTCAGGCAGCGCGGCTACTACGAGCAGCTGTTCCGCCATTCCCAGGGACGCCCGGAAGAACGCGGAGCCGGCTAGACTATTCGCAGACAATCAAGCAGCCCCCGACGGATGCGTACGCCGCATCGTCGGGGGCTGTTCGATTTTTAGATTCTATTTATCGAGAATCCGGCGCATTCCCGCCTCGGCGAACTTCACGTTGCCCGGCAAGCCGTACTCGCGGTCCAGATCGATATCATGCGACATATGCGTCAGCAGCATTTCGCCCGGCTGCAGCTCCTCCCGCAGCTCCAGAGCTTCCGTGACGTCGTATACGGAGCGTCCGGCGTAAGGATAGGGCTCATGGTAAAAGCTCGTCCCGAGCACGATCAGATCGGCGCCGCGCAGCGGCGCCTTCTGCATCTCGTCCAGGCCGATGGAGTCGGAGCAGTACGCCCAGGCGTATCCGGTCTCGCCATGGTCGAACCGATAGGCGTACGAATAGCCGTTGTAGCCATGATGGACACGCCAGCTTCGAATGCTCCAGCTGCCGATCGCGAGCGGCTCTTCGATCGGCATGAAATCGATCCATCGGTCCAGCCAGGGAAAGCGGGCCAGAATGTCGGGAATGACTTCGGCGGGAGCGTAGGCTTTGCCCCGCTGCTTCGTCCACCTGCATGCATCCGCCCATTCCACGAGGCCGCCGATATGATCGAAGTGGGCATGCGTGATCAGCATTCTCCCGACCGAGCGCAGCCCGGCCGCTTCCATCTGCCTGCCCCAATCGGGTCCGCAGTCGATCAGCGTCACATCGTCCGGAGAGCCGCCGCCTTCCAGGCCGTCAATCCGCACGAGGGAACGCAGCCTCCTGTTCCTGCCCGTCGCCCGCGCTTCCTCGCATACGGGACAGCTGCAATAAACCCGCGGCACTCCAAGCGAATCGCCGGTGCCGAGAAAGGTCAGCACCGCCGGCGAGTAAGCCATCAGAGCGGAAGCAGGGCGATCTTTTCCCGTTCGCGGATGCCCTGGACCATGTCGTACCATTCCTGAGGCTTGCGCTCGATCGCCGAATAGTAGGTTTCCAGAAACTGCGCAGCCAGAGCTCCCGGAATCTCGTCTTGCCGCTCTTCCTTCGGCAGGAAGCCGAGGTCCAGGCCGCTTACCGCTCCGCCCTCCAAATCCCAGGATGGATGGACATAGGCGAGATCCAGCCGCTTGTAGCCGATATGGGACAGCACCTCGCGCCTGACGATCGGATTCATCGGGCTGACGCCTCCGAATTCATGCCCGGTGAGGTAAGGATCGTAGATCTCCGCGAACATGCCGAGCGGCTCCGACCCGGATTGCTCGGCCAGCCGGTCCAGCTCCCGCTCGCGGCTGCGCATCAGGAAGCGCCCGATGCCGAGACCCGGCCTGCCGATGATCGTGAAATCCGTCATGGCGACGCGCATGTCCGGATAATAGCGGAATTCCGTGGCGCCGACCGCCTCGCCCTCATGCAGGGCGACGCAGACATGGATGGAGCGGTCGAGCAGCGGCTCGCGCCACAGGTCGTAGGCGAGCACCTCCTCCGGCGGAAACACCTCCTGCAGCAGGCGGTGGAGCTTGGGGAACTGCGGATCTTCAATGGACATGATGCGGTGGAATTCCATCGTGGTCATCAACTCCTCATCGGTTTCATTACAATCAGTTCTTCGGCTCCCGGATGAGGAACGGATTGCGCCATTCCATCAGGGCGGCATAGTGGCATGATTCCTCATCCTCCAAATAGTTCTCTGCAATTCCGGCCGGCATCCTGCCGCAGCGAAGCAGAAAAGTCAGAACCGGGTCATGGAGGTCGCCCTTCAGCACGGCGTCCACATACTGCTGCGGCTTCAGCTCGGCCGCATGACGATGATAGCCCGGCAGCCGGCCGCCCCCGAGCAGCCGGGCCTTGCCGAGATGCACGACCGTTTCGTACATCGTCTGCATCAGCCACTTGCCGATGCCGCTCTTGCGGTACTCGGGGGTGACGCATATATCCACGACATAGAGGGTGTCCCCCTGCGGATCATGATTCCGGATATAACCGCTGTCGGTGACGGCGGCCCAGTCATGGTCTCCGGCGAGTCTTCCATCCGTCAGCATGCCGGTCATGGACCCGACGATCTCCCCTTCCACGACGGCGCACAGCGCTCCTTCCGGGAAGCGGGCGGCATGCTGACGGATCTGCTCCCTGTTCCAGAGCAGCTCGTGAGGATAAGGAGGCGGGAAGCTCGCTTCCTGCACCCGGATCAACCCTTCGGCATCTTCATCGCCGTAGCGGCGGATCGTCGCTTCCACCGGCTTCCCTGCGCGGATCACATACAGTTTTTTCAGCATCGGATGCATACCTTCCCTTCCCCCGCTGCAATCAGCTCCAATCGCGATACAGATCCGTACGCCGGTCTCTCCACGTCGTCACGGAGCCGCTCCGGCGGACGTCCTCGAGCAGGGACAGGTCAAGGTCGGCCACGATCAGCATATCGCGGTTTTCCGTCCCCTCGCACATGATGCCCTTCGGAGGGAACGGGATATCGTTCGGAGTGATGACGGCGGCCTGGCCGTAGTTGGCTCTCATGAAGTCCACCCGGCGCAAGGAACCGACCGTTCCCGTCGCCACGATATAGATCTGGTTCTCGACAGCCCGCGCATGGCAGCAATAGCGCACGCGGTAAAAGCCGTGGCGGTCGTCCGTGCAGGAAGGGCAGAAGATGACGTCCGCCCCTTTGGCCCGGGCCATGCGCACGATTTCGGGAAACTCGATGTCGTAGCAGGTCAGCATCGCGATTTTTCCGTACGGAGTGTCGAACACCTCCAGGCCGTCTCCGGCGGACATGTTCCATTCCTCCACCTCGGTCGGCGTCAGATGGATTTTGGCTTGCGTGCGCATGCCCCCGTCGGGTCCGAACAAATACGCCGTGTTCCTCAGCTTGCCTTCCGCCGTGCGGACGACGTGGGTGCCTGCGACGATGTGCATGCCGTATTCACGGGCAAGGCCGGCGAACAGCCCTTCGTACGCCTCCGTGAAGTCCGGCAGCGACTGGATGCCCCGCGCCTTGCCGTCCTCCCCTCGGATGCTGAGGAGCTGCGTCGTCATGAATTCCGGGAACAGCACGAACTGGGTGCCGTATTCCGAGGCGTTGCGGACATAATGGGCGGCTTGAGCGGCGAATTCGTCAAAGGAATCGATATCGGCCAGTTCATACTGGACCGCGCTTACGCGGAATTTCATCATTAACCTCCTTTAATAAACTGCCAACCAATTATGAGAGGATTCTCACCGTATTCTCATAAAGCCTTTTGCATCGCGATTTGGTTGGGTTTTCTTTCTTTCTGGAAATGTTTAGGATACAAAAGGTGTGTTATGATCCTTTTTGTAAGCAACACTACATAATCAACGTACACCATGATGGAGGGACACCACAAGACATGCGCACAAGCAAATGGAAAAAGACAATCATGAACATCGGCCTCTGCGCTGTCCTTGGAGTGTCGGGACTCGCTCTTGGCTCTGCATCGACAGCACATGCCGCGACGCCGCAGGCGGAAAAGCTTCTCTCCTACGGCAAGCAGTACTTGGGCGTTCCTTACCGCCTCGGAGCTCCTAGCGGCGTTACATACGCATTCGACTGCTCTTCGTTCACCCAATACGTCTACAAGAAAACCGGCGTCTCCCTGCCGAGGACTTCCAGCGAGCAGGCGGCCAAGGGAGTGAAGGTTACCCGCGGCTATCTCAGCAAGGGCGATCTCGTCTTCTTCACCGGCAGCTCCGGCAAGAGCATCGGCCATGTCGCCATTTACGCCGGCTCCAACAAGATCCTGCACACATACGGCAAAACAGGCGTGACGATCTCCAGCCTCGGCACCTCTTACTGGAACAATCACTACGTCACCGCCAAGCGCATCCTGTAGACGATACCTTACGAATGATGATAAAAGCCGCATCGCCTTCGATATCGAGGGCGATGCGGCTTTTTTGCTTCCCGCGGCGGCCAGGAGGCCGGCGACGCTACCGGCCGCCGTTGCCCTTCAGCGTCTGCGGGAATTGGAGCGTGATCGTCGTTCCCTTGCCCGGCTTGCTGAACACGTCGATCTGGCCTTCATGAAGCTCGACGATCCTCTTGGCGATCGAGAGGCCGAGCCCGACGCCGCCGGTCGTGCGGCGCCGCGCCCCGTCCACGCGGTAAAACCGCTCGAACAGGTACGGAATCTCGTTCTCGGGAATGCCGATGCCCTTGTCCGTCACATGGACGCGCACGGACTGCTTGACCGCGCTCACCGTGACGTCGATCGGTTCCTTGCTGTACTTGATGGCGTTGTCCAGCAGGATGACGAGCAGCTGGCGGATCTTGTCCTTGTCGCCCGACATCTTCAGTCCGCCAGCGGAGGTATGGACCCGGATCGGGCGCTGGAACGTCGCCTGCAGCATGCCGGCCAGCTCGTCGACCATCTGGACGACGTCGAACGTCTCCAGATTGAGCCAATCCTCCTGCTCCGCTT
Organism: Paenibacillus sp. RUD330; assembly: GCF_002243345.2. Classification (NCBI taxonomy): domain Bacteria; kingdom Bacillati; phylum Bacillota; class Bacilli; order Caryophanales; family Paenibacillaceae; genus Paenibacillus; species Paenibacillus sp. RUD330. The sequence goes on along the minus strand of NZ_CP022655.2, from coordinate 2,582,002 downwards.
CGGCCAGCATGAGCATCGACTTGGTGAGGTTCTGGAGGCGCTCCGCCTCCTTGGCGATCGCATCGATCGCCTCTTCGCGGATCGCGGCGTCGTCGCGGCCCCAGCGCTTCAGCATGCCCGCGTAGCTGACGATGACGGTCAGCGGCGTCTTCAGCTCATGCGACGCATCCGCGACGAACTGCTTTTGACGGGCGAACGTGCGGTCCAGCCTCTCGATCATCTGATTGAAGGCGCGGAGGAGCTGGAGCAGCTCGGCCGACTCCTCCTTGTCCCCCATCTCGATCTTCCGCAGCTTGCCGCTGCGGTCGATCTCCCTCATCGTCTGCACCATCTGCTGGATCGGGGCGGTCAGCCTCGAGGTGAACCAGTACGTGCCGAAGATCGCGAACAGGATGGCGCCGATGCTGGTCACGGACAAAGCCGCCACAAGCACCTTCATGTAGCTGTCCTGCAGGTTGAGCTTGCGCTCGATCTCAAGCATGCCGATGATTTCGGAATCCTGGTACAGCGGCACCTTCATGAACAGAACCCTCGTGCTGCCGACGAACCTTTCTCCCGACTCCCGGTAGGCGACGAACTTGACCGGCAGCGCCAGCAGATCGGTGTCGGAGCCCTGCAGATTGACCGTCTTGCCCTCCGGACTGATGATCCGGATCAGCTCGTTGACGTTGTAGAACTCCCTCAGCAGCCCTTCGTCCGCCAGATGCGTCTTGTCGTTCAGCTTGTTGTTCTCCAGAATCAGGTTCACCTTGTTCATCATGACCTGCTGCTCGCTGCGCGTCGTGATCTTCGTCATGAACAAGTAGACGAAGATGTTGAACAGGATGAGGATGAAGATGAGCCAGAAGATCGTGAAGAGGGTGAACCGCTTGCGGAGAGTCATGCCTCCGGCTCCTTCATCATGTAGCCGACTCCGCGCACCGTATGGATCAGCTTGTGGCGGAAGCCCTTGTCCAGCTTCTGGCGGAGGTACCGGATGTACACGTCGACGAGATTCGTCTCGCCCATGAAATCGTACCCCCATACTTCGGACAGGATTTCTTCCCGGGACTTCTCTTCGTTCTTATGCTGCGCCAAATAGACGAGCAGCTCGAACTCGCGCGGCGTCAGGTCGATGGCGAGCTCCTTGCGGAACACCTTGCGCGTGCGCAGCTCGACCGTCAGATCGCCGATCTTGAGCAGGTCGGAGCCTTCGGATTCCTTCGGATTCTGCTGGAAGATGCGCAGCAGATTGCGCACGCGCGCCAGCAGCTCCTCCATCGCGAAGGGCTTGGTGATGTAATCGTTGGCTCCGTGCTCGAAGCCGCTGACCTTGTCCGGCACCGTATCCCGGGCTGTGATGAGAATGACGGGGATGGGATTGCCTGCCTGGCGGAGCCGGCGCAGCACCTCGATGCCGTTCAGCTCCGGCAGCATGACGTCGAGCAGGACCAGGTCCCACTCTCCCGAGGATGCCTGCAGAAAGCCGCTGCGCCCGTCCGGAGCATGGCCGACATGATAGCCTTCATGCTCCAGCTCCAGCTGGAGGATGCGCGCGATGCTTTCTTCATCCTCGATAACCAGCACACGTTCATTCATTCTTGGATGTCACCTGCTTTCCGGTAGATTGGCGGCGCCGCCGCCTGGCTGCCAAGACGGCTGTCGAAGATCCGGAGCCGCGCTCGGCGGTTCCTGGCTCCTGACAGCCGGATATTTCATGATGCCCGCTTGAACAGCTTGCCCTATATCAGCTCTGGGCCTGCTGCTCCATCGACCAGGCTTCGACATCCCAGGTCTTCGTCACCCAATCCTCATAGAAATCAGGTTCGTGGGAGACAAGGACGATCGTGCCCCGGTAGGACTGGAGCGCGCGCTTGAGCTCGGCCTTGGCCACGACGTCCAGATGGTTCGTCGGCTCGTCGAAGAGAATCCAGTTGCTCTCGCGCAGCATCAGCTTGCACAGCCGCACCTTGGCCTGCTCGCCGCCGCTCAGCTGGCTCAGGCTGCGGGTGATATGCTCGTTCTTGAGGCCGCAGCGGGCTAGAGCCGCGCGGACCTCATGCTGGTTCATGAACGAGAACTCGTTCCATACATCCTCGAGCGGCGTCAGCCCAGGAGCCTTCGCTTCCTGCTCGAAGTAGGCCGGCAGCAGGTAATCGCCGCGGTACACCGTTCCGTCGAGCGGCTCGATGCGGCCCAATATGGTTTTCAGGAGCGTCGATTTGCCGACGCCGTTGCAGCCGACGATGGCGATTTTGTCGCCGCGCTCGATGAGCATGTCCATCTTCGGAAGAAGCGGGCTGGAATAGCCGATGGAGAGGCCTTTCGCCTCGAAGATCGTCTTGCCGCTCGTCCGCCCTTCGTTGAAGCTGAACGTCGGCTTCGCCGCTTCTTCCGGCTTGTCGATGCGGTCGATCCGGTCCAATTGCTTCTCGCGGCTCTTCGCCCGGCCGGAGGTGGAGGCCCGGGCCTTGTTGCGCTGGATGAAGTCTTCCTGCTTCTTGATGAACTCCTGCTGCTTCTCGTATGCTCCCAGATGCTGGGCTTTATTCATCTCGGCCATTTCCAGGAATTTCTCGTAGTTGCCTGTGTAGCGGGTCAGGCGGGAAAATTCCAGATGGTAGATGACGCTGACGACGGCGTTCATGAAGCCGGTGTCATGGGAGATCAGGATGAACGCATGGGGATAATTGCGCAGATAGTTCGCCAGCCAGGATATATGCTCATCATCCAAATAGTTCGTAGGCTCGTCGAGCAGTAGGACCGTAGGCTTCTCCAGCAGCAGCTTGGCGAGCAGTACTTTAGTCCTTTGTCCGCCGCTGAGCGCCGTGACGTCGCGGTCGAGGCCGATGGCGCTGAGCCCGAGGCCGTTCGCCATTTCATCCACCTTCACGTCGAGCAGGTAGTAATCCCCGATCTCGAGCTCTTCCTGGATCTCGCCCATGCGTTCCAGCAGCACGTCCAGGTCGGCGTCCGGCTCGCCCATGGCGGCCGTCACCTCGTTCAGCTCCTTCTCCAGCTCAAGCAGCGGCCCGAAGGCGTCGCGCAGCACGTCGCGGATCGTCTTGCCCGCTTCCAGCTTCGTATGCTGGTCGAGGTAGCCGTAACGGATCTTGGGCGTCCATTCGACTCGGCCTTCGTCCTTCAGCTGCTTGCCGGTCAGGATGTTCATCATCGTCGACTTGCCGGTGCCGTTCGCACCGACCAATCCTACGCGCTCGCCTGCGAGCAGGCGGAACGACACGTCCCTGAACAGGACGCGGTCTCCGAATGTATGCGATAAATTTTCAACGGTCAGTAAGCTCATGTAAGTTCCATTCTCCATTCCTGTCTTTATGCAGAGAAAATATCCCGATTAGGGTTCCTAATGGGATATTGTATCACATTATGGGGCTGCTTGGCTTCCCCTTCCGCGAAGAGGCGCCGGATCGCCATGCTGGAAGCGGATTACCGTCCGCCGCCTGCGGCGGAACCGGCCGGATGACTAGGCCGCTGCCTTTTTTTTGTTGAAAAAGAACATCATCGAAGCCGCCAGCAGAAGGAGCAGAATGCCGATAGCGACGCTCGCGGTGCCGTTTTCATAGGCAATCATCAGCATCAGCTCCCAATCGTTTCTCGGGCCGGAGTCGGGGCCGCTGCTGTAAGGGTACGCATAAACAGCGGGCAAAAGCCCGAAAACGATCAGGGCTATCCCTAGAGCCGCCATCAGAATGTAGCCTGCTTTCATTTTCCCACCCCCTGCCTCTCTTTTCATTATATTACCATAATATGGATGAATTACGAGCGGATTCATTCCAGGAAACAACCGCGCTCAGCCTTGCCCGAACCGGGCTCGCTTCACGAAGCTCCATGCAGTAATCGTTAGGTCTTCAAACCCGGAAGCATGGCCGCCAAAGCCGCCAGCGCCTGGCGGAGCGCAGCGGCCGATTTCCCCTTTCGCGGCAGCGGCATCCCTCTCCAGAGCAGCGCGTACCATTCGGACGGCTCCAAATAAGGGATTACGATGGCTGGCTTTTCCGGAAGCAGCGCCAGCCATTCGGACCTTTCCGGAAAGGGAGCGTCCTTGCATGCCGCCCACACCGTACGGAGCCCGGCAGCTTCCCTTATCCGCAGCAGCCGGTTCAGGCCGGCGATCCTTGCTTGGCTCCACCGTGCGGGGTTGGGATCCGCGCAGACGACGAGCAGCCCGGAACCGGAAGCCCACTCTTCCGCCAGGGCGGCCTCATGCCAGCGGGACGACCAGTCGACGATGACGGCGCCCTCCCCGCCTCCGGAAGCCATCAGGCGGAAACGCGCATCCTGGTCGGCGGCGGCGGGCGCAGGCTCGGGATGAAGCACCTGCCACGATGCGCGGACGCCTCCGAGACGCCGGTAGCGAGAGTCGGGCCCGTCCGGGGCAGTCGGCAGCGCCGGGCTTCCGATCAAGGCGCAGTATTCCGGCTCTCCCCCGGGAGCCTCGATCAGCTGGAACGGCAGGCCCGTCTCCTCCAAATGCCGCGCAAGCATCAAGCTCAAAAACGTCGCTCCGCTGCCCGGCGAGAGAGACAGCACCGATACGGTTCCGGACAAAGCGCCTCCGGTAAGGCCGAACGCCGATGCCCTGCCCTTATCGGCCGAGCCCGCGCCGGCGCTGTCGGCCCAAGACCGGATCTCCCTGGCCGCCTCCTCCATGGACGGCAGCCGGTCTTCCGGCCGCCGCTCCAGCATGTGCAAGAGCCATGGAGGCAGCCTTTCCCCTGCGCTCTCCGCGTGGAGTCCATCGGGAGACTCGCCGCCCAGCATCAGCCAACGAATGAGACTTCCAAGTCCGTATATGTCGGTACGGGAATCGCTCTGCCCTCCCGATTCCTGCTCCGGAGCCGCAAAACCCGGCGTTCCCAGACGGCGCGTGTCGGATCGGCTGCCCGGCTTGTAGCTGCGAGCGATGCCGAAGTCGATGAGCCTGACCCGCCCCTCCCTGTCGATCATGACGTTGGACGGCTTCAAGTCCCGGTGGATGACCGGCGGCTGCTGGCGGTGCAAATACGACAGCGCCGAGCACAGCTGCAGCGATATCGCCGCCGTTTCATGGGGCTCCAGCCCTCTGCCCCGGGCATGGACCGCTTGCTGGAGCGTCTGGCCGTCGATATAGTCCATGACGAGTATTTCTGCGGAACCCGAGCCCGGAGGATAATAATCCAGCAGCTGAGGCAGGTGGGGGTGCTCGAGCCGCATGAGCATGAAGGCTTCCTCCGCCGTCAGCGCAGCATGGTTGGCCGCATTTATTTTCAATGCCCGTAATTTATGGTTCAGCCGGATATCCTCCACGGCGTACACTCGGCTCATCCCCCCGCGTCCGATTTGCGCCGCCACCCTGTACCGGCCGCCGACCAGGCTGCCAGCAGCCAAGCTCTCCCCATGCGGATGAATATCGGCCGTATCCTCTTCCATACCGCTCCGCCTCCCTCGCTAGGCAGCCTGGAATGCAAAAACCCGGCTATGGCGCAGCCTCTCCAAAGAGAGCCTGCGCATAGCCGGGATGCTTTCCCGCTGCCGCTTCGCATAAATTGATCGGTTATTTCTTCTTCAAATACAGGGTCATTTCCTCCCTGTTGTGGAACAGCTGCCTGGCGCCGAGAATGTCGAAAGCGGCGGACAGGCGGCTCTTCACTTCCCGGATCGTCTGCAGCGGCTTGCGGTGCATCAGCTTGACCGTCACGATCGCCGTCCCGCCCTGTTGCAGAGCCGGAACGAGATCGAGGACGAGCTTCGTCATCTGCATCGGGCTCCAGCTCATATCGCAGACGAGCAGGTCGAAAGCGCCAGGCTGGAAGCTCACTTCGGCCGCGTTTTTGCGGAGCACGGTCAACGTCCGGTAAGCCAGCAGCGACGGATGGAGCTCGGCGGGATCGATAGCGGTCACCCGCAGCCCGCGCTCCAGCAGGAGCGACGTCCACCCTCCCGGAGCCGCGCCGATGTCGACCGCGTTCCGGAAGGAGGCATAATCGAGCCCGAACTCTCTTTCCGCCTCCAGCAGCTTGAACTTGGCCCTGGAGATCTGGCCTTCCTCCTTCTGGAAGCGCACCGCTCCACCCGGCCAATCGGACAGCATCTCGGCAGGCGTTCCGATGCCGGCATACAGCGTATCCCGGGATGCATATACCGCGACTAGAATCTCGGTGTGCTTCTGTTCCGGCTCAGCTCCGCACTGCTCCAGCATCGCGGCCGCGACGGCTTTTGTATCGGCCGCAGAATAGGGATAAGGGCTTCCTTCCGCTTTGCGTACGTGGACGCCCGCGCGCTTGCCCTCGAGCTTGCCGCGGGAGAGCCGGATCCAGTCGCTGAGCCAGTCCAGGTCATCCGCATCGGCCGAGATCGACCGAACCGCGTCCACGGGCTGCAGATGCCTCAGGAAAATCGGCTGCTCCGCCTTGATGGACGCCAGCACCGCCTCTTGCTCAAGCGGCACTTCGAACAGAAAAGCTTCCCCAGGGGAAAGCTGCGTGATGGAGATGCCTTCGAATTGCCTGCGAAGCTCTTCCATCGCATAGGATGCATAACTTTTATTCGCCGTTCCGATCCACTGACTCAACCTGCCGCACCATCCGTTCCTACTTTGATCCAAGGCCTGCCATGGGCCCATTCCACCGCCAACGGAAGCTCATAGGCATCGCCGAGCACGCGTTCCGTCAACACTTCCTTCTTGGGTCCGGATGCGATCAGCCTTCCGTCCTGCAGCAAGGCCACATGAGTGAACATTGGCATGATTTCCTCCATATGATGCGTGACATAAATGACGGTCATGCTGCGGCTTCCGAGCTTGCCTGTCTCCGCCAGCAGCTTCTCGCGCTCGTACAGATCCAGCCCGGAGCAAGGCTCGTCCAGGATCAGGATGGCCGGATCGCTCATGAGCGCTCGCGCGAGCAGCACTTTCTTGCGCTCCCCCTGCGACAGCGTTCCGAACGGCTGCAGGGCGGCATGGCGAAGCCCGCACTCCTCAAGGAGCCTCAGCGCCTTGCCCTGCACCTCTTCCGGGATCTCTTGATAAAAGCGCAAAAAAGCATACTCCCCGGTAGCGACCACTTCCCATACGGGGTCGGCAAGAGCGAGCTTCTCCACGAGCGACTGGCTGATGTAGCCGATTCTCTTGCGCACCTCGCGGACATCGCATTCTCCGTACCGGTTGCCCAGCACCTCGACCGTTCCGGATGTCGGGAACATATAACCCGTCAGCATTTCGAGAAGCGTCGTTTTGCCGGAGCCGTTGCGGCCCAGCACGACCCACTGCTCGCCCGGCTGTACGGTCAGGCTTATGTCCTGCAGAATTTCTCGTTCTTCCCGCTGCAGCCTCAAATGATGCAAGGATATGATTGCCATGCTGCTCACCCGTTCTTCTCTTGAATTGATGCGGCATCGGCCGCTCCGCCGCCTGCCGCTCTGGCAAGCGTCTCTTCCGGCATGGAGGCGTAGGAAAGACGGCTTCCTGCCGGAAGCGAGTCCGACAGGAGCTTGTACATCATCTGCCTGCCTTCCGTACTGGATGAATGCAGATAGGTTTCCTGCGGATAACGGCCGCTCTCCGCGATGTGGCGGGCAACCTCGAGTCCCGTAGGCTGGCCCCAGCCGAGATCGAAATCCAGGGAGAGGATGCCGATGTCCTCGGAAGCGATGAGGGCGATGCACTCCTCCGCATTCCGGGCATGGACGAAGCCTTCCGGACAACGGCGGAAATCATCTAGATAGACATGGATCAAGTCCGTTCCTCCCATGACTTCATGATGTGCAGCTGCTCCCGGTGCGTTCCGTCTGCGCCGGAAGCCGTCTCCAGGACGGCAGGAATGCCGGGAAGCGCTTCAAGCAGCCAGCGGAGTCCGGCTTCCCCTACAACGCCTTCGCCCAGCCGGGCATGACGGTCGCGCCGCGAGCCGCTGCCGTATGCGGAGTCGTTGAAATGAAGGGCGGCGATAGGCTCCAGGCTGCCGGCCTTCTCCGCGTCGGCATGCCACTGCGCGCCGGGATCGCCTTTCCAAATTCCGCTGGCGAACAGATGGCAGCTGTCGAGGCAGAAGGCGATCTTGGCGGGCTCGCGGCAGAGCGAGCGCACTTGCGCCAGCTCCTCCAGCGTCATGCCCATGAAGCCGTGATTGCCGGCTTGATTCTCGATGAGCAGCTTGCATTTTCCGTCCCAGCGGCTAGTGATATCATCCAGCGTACCGATCATCAGCCGATAGCCTTCCAGCGGATCCGAGCCTTTGTAGATGCCGAAATGGACGACGACGCCAAGCGATCCGCATGCCTCCGCGATGTCGAGATCGTTGAGCAGCGATTCGGCTGTCCGATCGCGGACGGAGGCATCCTCCGAAGCCAGGTTGTTCGGATACGGGGAATGGGCGATGGACGACAGTCCATGCTCCCGACACCATTCCTTGCAGCGCTGGGCGTCGCGGCGATCGAAGGCTTTGACGCCGAGACTGCGCGGATTTTTCGGGAAGTATTGAAAAGAGCCGCAGCCGAGGGCCGAAGCCCTTTCCGCCGCGGCCCGATAACCGCCTCTAGTACTGAGATGGCAGCCGATCCGGTTGTCTGGCATGGCTCAGGATTCCTTCTGGCATTCCGGACAAAAGAATACTTTGCGCGAAGACATTTCATGCTGCTCGATCGTCCCGCCGCAGCGGCAGCATTCGCCGCCCGGACGGTCGTAGACTTTGCAATCGTCGTTATAGCCGCCTGTCGCCTCGTCGCCGGTCTGGAACGGATGCTCCATGTAGCCGCCTCGGGTGCGCGCCTCCAGCAGCATGGAATGCATCGCGTCGTACAGCCGCGAGAAGGACTCCTCGCTCAGCCCGCCGAGCTTGGCGTCCGGGCGCAGCTTCGCTTCCCAGGCGATTTCGTCGGAATAGCAGTTGCCGATGCCGGCGATGACGCTCTGGTCCACCAGCACCGTCTTCAAGGCGCTCCGCTTCTTGGCCTGGAGCCTGGCGGTGAAAGCGGCGAGCGTCAGTCTCGGATCGAAGGGCTCGGGACCGAGCGCGGCAAGCTTCCCTTCGGTTTCCTTGGCGGAGAGCAGATGCAGGTAGCCGAGCCTCAGACCGATGAAATACAGGTTGCCGCTGTCGAGGTCCAATTGGACCTGAACGGTTCTGTCGGGCCGCTCCTCCTCGGAGCCGTAGAACATCCAGCCTCCCAGCATGAGATGCAGGAGCAGCCTTTCTCCGTTGTCCAAATGAAAGATCAAATGCTTTCCGCGCCGCTCGACGAACCAGATCGTACGGCCCTCCAGCCGGGAGACGAACTCGCCGGCCGGCAGATTGACCGACTTTTCCCGCTCGACGGCGACTTTGCGGATCCGCTGTCCGGCGACGGAAGCGCCCAGCAGCATCCGATAGTGGTCCATTTCAGGATATTCCGGCATGAAGTCTCGCTTCCTTTCCCTCGTGTTGTTCTTTTTATCGCCCTATGTACTTCAATATATACGATTGCAAATCGGCGAGCGAGCCGCAGACGGCATCGGGCTCGGCATCCGCCGCTTCCGCGTAGCGGGCGTAATTGTCCGGGGTCGTCAGTCCCGTCAGCACAAGAATGGTGCCGCAGCCGCTCTTCTTGCCCGCGGCGATGTCGGTCGCCAGGTTGTCGCCGACGACCGACACCTCGCCAGCCGCCAGACCGATCCTCTCCAGCGAATAATCCATCAGGATCTTCTCCGGCTTGCCGATGACGACAGGCTTCACTCCCGAAGCGGCGGCCAGCATCGCCCCGATGGAGCCCGCCCCCGGAAAGAGGCCTCCATGGGAAGGCAGCAGCAGATCGGGATTCGTCAGGATGTATTCCGCTCCCGCCAGCAGCTCTCTCACCGCCTCGGAAGCCTTGGCGTAGGAGAAGGCGCGGTCGATGCCCTGGACGACGAGATCGGCATCCCGTTCGACCAGCACCAGGCCCGCTTGCTCCAGCTCTTCCGCCAAGCCTTCCTCGCCGATCAGAAATACCTTGCCGCCCGGAAAGCGCTCGGCCGCATACCGCGCTGCCGCCTGGGAAGAAGTGCATACTTCATCCGCTTCCGCATCCACGCCCATATCCCGCAGCCTCTTCGCGACGGCTTCGGGACTGGAGGAGGAGTTGTTCGTCACATATTTGTAGGGAACTCCGGCATCGCGAAGCGCCCTCACAAGAGAACCGGCCCCATCGACAGCCTGCCCGCCCCGATAGATCGTTCCGTCGAGGTCGAGCAGGAGGCCGCCGATCGGCCGGTCCGGCGCCGGCATACCCGGCAAGCTGTATGTCTTCGTCATCTGTCAACCTCCAGCATGGCGCCGCCCCCTCCGCATTTGCGGCGGAGCCTGTCGCGCCGCTTGAGCAAGGCTTCCTGCTCGGCCCGCCGCTTGGCGCTGCGGTAATCATGCGGCCTGCCCGCGAACAGCTCGATCGCTTCCTCCGCATAGGCGAGAGCCGAGTGGACATCCTTGCGCTTGTGCTCGTAGAACATGGCCAGCTCCACATGGGCGTCCACGTTCGGAATAAGCGCCGTCCTCATGCAGGCGGCGGCTTTCTGCCACAATACCACAGCCCGGTCCCAATTGCCAGTTTTCTTCTCCCTCATCGCCAGCGCATGCCAAGCCGATGGAGCCGGCTTCTCCGAGGCTTCCACCAAGGCGAAAAGACGCTCGGCGTCAGCCGTCCGCCCCATCTTCTCCAGCCACAATCCGGTGCGCAGCCGCTCCTCGTTCTCCTCGGGCATCGGCATCCGCTCTCCGACAGCCCCGGCGAGCAGATGGCCGAAGCGGATGCCCAGGCAGGCAAGGGTGATCATATCCTGCTCGTTATGGCGGAATACGCCCTCCAGCACATCGGGATCGCCTTCGGCCAAATATTGGAAATAGAGCGCCGGCGCCAGCGATCCCGGCACATCGTCCGCACGGAAGATGCCGAGACGCTCTTCTTCGACATGGCTGAGCTTGCAGGAGACAAGCGTATTTTTCCATATGCTCCTCGACGGGTGGAGAAAATCCAGATGCAGCAGCTCAGGCGTCCCGCGGAAGCCGTTCATGATGAACCGGGATTGAACGAGCGGCCAGTCGAAGGAGCGCCCGTTGTACGTGCCGAGCCAGCGGAAGCGCGGCAGCAGGAGCAGCAGCTCCTGCAGCATCGCCCGCTCCTCGGCGGGATGGCGGATCAGGAACTGACGCAGGATGAAGGCTCCGTCCTCGAAGTACGCCAGCCCCATCATGAACGGGACGTTGCCCGTCCCGGCCCCGAGGCCGGTCGTCTCCAGGTCGAGGAAAAGGACGTTGCCGGCATGGGGCGCCTCGCCCGCCTCCGGATGGAAGGCGCCGAGCTGACCGGCCGTTCCCGCCCACTCCGCGAGCGAATGATGCCCGCTGCGGTGGCCGAGCGGCAGCAGGAGACGCCTCTCCAGGCAATCGCCGGCTTCGTTCGCGACGAGCTTCACGCCGTGGCGGTCCCATTCCGGTCCGGCGGAGGCGAGCCCGCCCGCTGCCGCTTCGGATGGAGATGCGTCCTGCACCGGCTGTTTCACCGGAAGCTCAGCGGCGGCAGGAAACCCGGCCGCTTGATCCGCCTCTGCGGTCTTGATTCCTTTCAGCCGGTTCATTTTCTCGCGCAGGCTGCTCATGAGCCGCCTCCTCTCTTCTGTCTGGCGATCCCATAAGGTATCACAACCGCTCCAGAAGCCGGATGCTCCTTCGCTTGAGGTCGCTTCCCTCTATTTCCGTGCCGATGCAGGAAGGGCATCCGTCCTTGCACGGGCAGCCGGAAATCATGTTCAGGGCCGCGTCCCGAACCTCGTCGAACCGCTTGTACACCTCGTCCGCCAAGCCGATGCCACCCGGATAGTGGTCATAGACGAATATCGTCGGCAGCTGCGTATGCGCCGCCTTGATCTGCGGCACGACATGGATGTCGTTCCGGTCGCACATCGCCAGCACGGGCACGATATGCTTGAGCACATGGGCGATGCCGAGCAGGAGCTGCTCCAGCGTCTTGGCGCCGATGTCGTCGTCGACCTGCCTGAGCTCGACCCAGGCCGATGACGTATGCAGCTCCTCCTCGGGAAGATGGATCGGCCCCGATCCGATATTCTCGAAGGTCGACATCTTGATCTTCTTGAAGATCGTCGGAATGGCATTGACGGTGACATCTCCGAAGTGCAGGGAGCCCGCCCGCCGCTCCTTCGTCTTGTCGATTTCCAGCACCTTGAGGTTGATGGCGAGATTGGCGTCGGTATAATACTCCACGTCCACTTCGCGCACATAAGCTTTCTTGTGGTCCCAATCGAGCTTCTCCACCTGGAACTGGACGCCCTCATGAAGGTAGATCGCCTCGTCGTGCAGCAGCGTCATGGCGCTGAACCGGTCCATCTCCCCGATGATGCGCACGTTCGCGACGTCGGACTGGTCGACGATGACGACATTTTCCTGGGAAGCGGAGCGCAGGCTGATGCCGCTGGCAGGGAACGACTGGTTCGCCCAGTAGAACGTATCGGCGTTTTTGTGCAGGACGCGCTCCTCGACCAAATACTCCATGATGTCGCCGACATCAAGCGGACCGTACTCCTCGCTTTCCTTGAAGGGCAGCTCGTACGCCGCGCACTTCAAGTGATCGACGAGGATGATCAGATTCTCCGGGTTAATCCGCGCCGCCTCAGGACTCCGCTCGAAAAAGTAGTCGGGGTTGTGCACCATGTACTGGTCGACCGGCGTCGATCCGGCGACCATGACGATGAGCGACTCCCCGTGGCGCCGTCCCGCCCGTCCCGCCTGCTGCCAGCTGCTGGCGATGCTGCCGGGGTAGCCCGTCATGACGCATACCTGGAGCTGTCCGATGTCGACGCCGAGCTCCAGCGCGTTCGTGCTGACGACGCCGAGAATATCGCCGCTGCGGAGCCCCTTCTCGATCTCGCGCCGCTGGTTCGGCAGGTAGCCGCCCCGATAGCCGCGGATCGACTTCGGCCCGATCTCTTTTTTCACGAGCTCCTGGATGTGGCTCAGAATGATTTCGACCCGGACCCGGCTTCTGGCGAAGATGATCGTCTGGATCTTGTTCTTCAGGAATTCCTTGGCGAGGTTGTTGACCTCGACGGTCGCGCTCCGCCTGATGTTGAGCGCTTCGTTGACGACAGGCGGGTTGTAGAAGACGAAATGCTTCCGCCCCCTCGGAGCGCCGTTGTCGTCGATCAGCCGCATCGGGCTTCCAGTGAGATGCTCCGCGAGCTCCCGCGGATTCGCGATCGTCGCCGACGTGCAGATGAACACCGGATTGCTGCCGTAAAAAGCGCATATCCGCTTCAGCCGCCGGATGACGTTGGCGACATGGCTGCCGAATACGCCGCGATATGTATGCAGCTCGTCGATGACGATGAATTTCAGGTTCTCGAACAGGCTGACCCACTTCGTATGATGGGGAAGGATGGCGGAATGGAGCATATCCGGGTTGGTGATGACGATATGCCCGGCCTTGCGCACGAGCTGCCGGATCGCAGGGGAAGTGTCTCCGTCGTACGTATAGCTTTTAATGTCGATGCCCATTTCCCGGATGATTTCGTTCAGCTCGCTCTTCTGGTCCTGAGCGAGAGCTTTGGTCGGGAACAGATACAGCGCCCGGCTGGAATCGTCGTCCGCGATCTCCTGCAGCACGGGCAGATTGTAGCAAAGCGTCTTGCCCGAGGCGGTAGGCGTCACCGCGACGACATTTTCCCCTTTGCGGACTGTCTCGTACGCGCTGCTCTGATGAGTGTACAGCTCCGCGATGCCCCGCTTGCCGAGGGCGTCCTCGATCCGCGGGTCGACGCTCTCGGGCATCGGCCGGGTCCGCGCCTCCTGCGGCTCGATTTCATGCCAATTGGCTATATGTTCATTTCCGCGCAGCTCCTGGATCAGCTCGGAAAGAGTTTTCTTTTTCATCATGATGCCGTCACCTCTTCTAGTGACATTTTAGCGAATATCTGTTCGTTTTGCCAGAACAATAGAAAGAGTTTCCGAGAGAGGCGAGAGCTTCGAGCGTCTTTCCGCGCTCCATACCTTTCGCATCATTTATATTTAATTGCATAAATTATTAATATCGACAAATGCAGACTCGATTTCCGCTTCCCGCAGAACCATCCATGCCTGTTGATGCTGCGTCTCGACAGCCTTCCGCAGCGCGCCTGCGCCGGAACGTCTCGATCCCGCTTGATCCCAGCCGCCTGCTTCCGCTGGCGGTCCGGATCCCGCCCGGCAAGAACAGCACTGCGGCATTCCCCTCCTTCACAGGGGCAGGTGAGCCGCCGCAAGGCAAACAGCCATTTCCCGCCGATACGGAAAATGGCCGTTCTTGGAACTCTATAGATAAGCTCATCGCGGCAGTGCTGCCGCCCTCCGGCTCAAATCCAGCAGGAGCCCTCCGGCTCGTCTTCACCCTGTCTGGGAATAGGGACGGTCAGAAGGTCGGCTCCCGCGTAGGATTCCGCAAAGATGCCGCGCGCCTCGGCGACCAGCGCCGGCATGTCCTCGTCGCGGTAGCGGCTGCTGAAATGCGTCATGACCAGCCTGCGCGCGCCCGCTTCGGCTGCGGCGGCGGCCGCCTGGAGCGTCGTGGAATGCCCGTACGCCTTCGCTTTGTCCGCCATCGCCCCTTCAAACGTCGCCTCGTGGACAAGCAGATCCGCATTCTTGGCCAGGCGTGATATCGCCGGGCAAGGAACCGTATCGCCGAGGACGGTGACGATCCGCCCCGGCAATGCAGGTCCAAGCACGTCGCCGCTGCGGATGACGCGTCCGTCGTCGAGCGTGATGTCCTTTCCTTGCTTGAGCAGCCCGAGCTGAGGGCCGAACGGGACGCCTAACGAGCGCGCCTTGGCGGAGTCGAGGGCGCCGGGCTTGTCCTTCTCGACGATCCGGTACCCCCAGCTCGCCACCCGATGATCCAGCCTGTCCGCTTCGACGGCATACAGCTCATCCTCGTAGACGACGCCGGGCGCCAGCTCGGTGATCTCGAGCTCATAGTCCAGATGCGAGGCTGTCAGCCGGAAGACGGCCTGCACATACTCGCGGATTCCTTCCGGTCCGAACAGACGGAGCTTGCCTGCCCCGGGGTGGTAGGAGCGGCTGCTGAGCAGTCCGGGCAAGCCGTTGACATGATCCCCGTGCATATGAGTGATGAACACGGCTTCGACCTTGCTCATCTTGAGCGGAGTGCGCATCAGCTGATGCTGGGTCGCCTCTCCGCAGTCGAACAGCCACACCGAGCAGCGCGGCTGCGGAAGCGTCAGGGCAACGGAGGTCACGTTGCGCAGGCGCGAGGGCCTGCCGGCGCCGGTTCCCAATAACGTCAGTTCCATTTATGGCGGCTCCCCCTTCCATTCCATTTCCGTTAAGCTTTGTCGACGTTGAAATACTTGGCCTCGGGATGGGCGAACACCATCGCCGACACCGATGCTTCCGGCTCCATCATGAAGCCCTCGGTCAGCTCGACGCCGATATCCGCGGGATGCAGCAGCTCGAACAGCGGGCCCTGATCCTCCAGATTCGGGCAGGCCGGGTAGCCGAACGAAACCCGGATGCCCTGATAGCGGGCGCCGTGGCGCTGCTTCATCGTCATGTCCGGAGAATCCGGAATGCCCCACATATCCCTCATCATATGATGGACGCGCTCCGCCATCCCCTCCGCCACTTCGAGAGCGACCGACTGCAGGGCATGGGAGCGCAGGTAGTCGCCTTTGTCCTTCCATTCTCCGGCCAGATCGCGGACGCCTTCTCCCGCCGTCACGACGAGGAATCCGACATAGTCCATGATGCCGCTGTCCACGCTCTTCAGATAATCGGCCAGGCAGAGGTAAGGCTCGACCTGCTGCCGCGGGAAGCTGAAGCGCTTGAGAACCCGGGAAGGCTCCTGCGGATCGTACACGACGATATCGTCGCCTTCCGATTGGGCCGGGAAAAACCGGTACATGCCGTGAGCCCGGATAATTCCTTCTTTAACCGCTTCATGCAGAATGGAATCGACCGTATCCTTGAGCTGCATCACCTTGGGCTCGCGGGCCGCCAGCAGCTCCTCCACCTTGCCGCGCACGCCGAGATGATGGCCGAGCAGCATCTGCATGTTCACATAAGGAACGATATGCGGGATAGGGACGTTGCGCAGAATATGGCGGTCCAGATCCGGCGGCAAATACACGGGAGCATCGCGGTTGATGGAAGAGCGGACCGCGCGGGTCTGCTGCGGCAGCTCCGGCTTCTCCTCCACGGCGACGGCGCCGCCGGCCTTCGCTTCGGCATGCTCTTCATTCATGCGGGCGCGATGGTCCTTGTCCATCAGCTTGTTGGCGAGGTCGAGGCCTTCCATGGCGTCCTTGGCGTAGAGCACCAGGCCGTCATATTCCGGACCGATCCGCGTTTTCGTGAACTTGCGGGTCAAGGCGGCTCCGCCGACCATGATCGGCACGTCGATGTCGGCATTGCGGAGATCCTGGGCCGTGATGACCATCTGCTGCGCGGACTTCACCAGCAGACCCGAGAGGCCGATGGCGTCCGCCTTTTCCCGGCGCTGGGCTTCGATCAGCTGCTCCGGCGGCACTTTGATGCCCAGGTTGACGATATGGTACCCATTATTGGAAAGAATAATTTCGACCAAATTTTTGCCGATGTCATGCACGTCGCCCTTGACGGTGGCCAGGATGATCTTGCCCTTGACCGACGACTCTGTCTTCTCCATGTGAGGCTCGAGATGCGCGACGGATGCCTTCATGACCTCGGCGCTCTGAAGCACCTCGGCGACGATGAGCTCATTGTTGTTGAACAGCCGTCCGACCTCGTCCATGCCTTTCATGAGCGGGCCATTGATGATCTGCAGGGCGGAGTATTTGCCGAGAGCTTCGTCCAGATCGGCGGACAAGCCTTCCTTGGTCCCTTCCACCACATAGGAAGCAAGCCGCTCTTCCAGAGGGAGACTGGACACCTTCTCCTTCTTCTCGACCTTCTTCTCGCGAAATGCCGCGACGAAAGCGGCCAGCGTCTCGTCGTTCGTGCGGTAGATCAGGTCCTCGGCCAGCTTGCGCTCATGCTCGGGAATGGATGCGTACCGCTCCAGCTTCTCCGTATTGACGATCGCATAATCGAGGCCCGCCTTGGTGCATTCGTACAAATACACGGAGTTGAGCACCTCGCGTCCGGCTTCCGGCAGCCCGAAGCTGATGTTGCTGATGCCTAGGATCGTATGGCATTTGGGCATCGCCTGCTTGATGAGCCGGATGCCCTCGACGGTTTCCTCCGCCGATCCGATGTACTGCTCGTCGCCCGTTCCGACAGGGAACATGAGGGGATCGAAAATGATATCCTCCGGACGGAGGCCGTATTTGTCCACGAGCAAGTCGTAGGACCGCTTGGCGACCTCGAGCTTGTCCTCTCTTGTGATGGCTTGTCCGCGCTCGTCGATCGTGCCGACGACGACGGCTGCCCCGTAACGGTGGATGATCGGCACGACCTGCTCGAATTTCTCCTCGCCGTCCTCCAGGTTGATGGAGTTGATGATGGCTTTGCCTTGGCTGTACTTGAGCGACAGCTCGATGACCGCGGGATCGGTCGTGTCGATGACGAGCGGCGCCTTCACAAGCTTGACGACGATGTCGAGGAACTTCTTCATGTCCTCGCTTTCGTCGCGGTCCGGATCCTGGAGGCAGACGTCGATGACATGGGCGCCCTTCTTGACTTGGGCGCGGGCGATTTCAGCCGCTTCCTCGTATTTGCCTTCCACGATGAGGCGCTTGAACTTGCGCGAGCCGAGCACATTCGTCCGTTCGCCTACCATGTAGGGACGGTTGTCGGATTCGATGTAGACCGTCTCGATGCCGGATACGGCTGGAGGATGGCTGCCGCCGCGGCCGCGCGGGGCGTACCGGCTCATCGTTTCCGCCATCGCCCGGATATGCTCCGGAGTCGTGCCGCAGCAGCCGCCGGCGATGTTCAGCCAGCCGTTCTCGGCGAACGCGCCCATCTTGAGGGCGAGCGACTGGGGAGATTCATGGTAATGGCCGTTTTCGTCCGGGAGGCCCGCATTGGGGTAACAGCTGACGGCCGCCAGCGAGATATCGCTCAGCGTGCGGATATGGTCGCGCATGAATTCCGGGCCTGTCGCGCAGTTGAGCCCGATCGAGATCGGATTGAGATGCTCCAGGGAGATGTAGAAGGATTCGATGTTCTGGCCGGCCAGCGTCGTGCCCATCGGCTCGATCGTGCCGGATATCATCAGCGGCAGCGTCTTGCCTGTCGCCTCGTAGGCGTTGCGGATCGCGATGCTGCCCGCCTTGACGTTGAGCGTGTCCTGGGATGTCTCCAGCAGCATGCAGTCGACGCCGCCCTCGATCAGAGCGACCGCTTGCTCGAAATAGCTGTCCACCAAGCCTTCGAAGGTGACGCCGCCTGTCACCGACAGCGTTTTCGTCGTCGGACCGATCGCGCCCACGACGAAGCGCGGATGCTCGGCGGTGGAGTACTTGTCCGCCGCTTCCCTCGCGATGCGCGCTGCCGCGAGATTGATCTCCCGGGCCCGCTCCGGAATGTCGTACTCGGCGAGAACGATGCTCGCTCCCCCGAATGTATTGGTCTCGATGAGATCGGCTCCCGCCTCCAGGTACTGCTCATGGATGCTGCGGATGATCTCCGGCCGGGTCAGCACGAGCATCTCGTTGCAGCCCTCCAGCTCCTCGCCGCCGAAGTCTTCGGCCGTCAGATCGACCTGCTGGATCATCGTGCCCATGGCTCCGTCCAGTATCAAGATGCGCTTCTCAAGCATTTCCTGCAAACTTGGCTTCGACAATCTTCTGCACCTCTCCGTCAAAAATCGTTATCCTTTAGTCTATCAGATCAACGCTGGAGTGAAAAGAACTGTAATCGACAACCCCCGAAAGTTGATTTATAATAGGAATTAGCGCTATATTCAATTCATTTCAATGGGAAAAGAGGGAATTGCCGATGGCTGAAATCCGCATCCGCAATACGAACGAACGCATTTCCGGCGATGATCAGGTGAAAGCATTTTTGGACTCCCAAGAGGTGCTTTACGAGCACTGGGACATGAGCAAGCTCGACGCGTCCCTGCAGGAGAAGTTCACCCTGAGCGACGACGAAAAAGCCTCCATCCTGGAAACGTTCGACTCCGAAATCCGGGATCTGGCCGGCCGCCGAGGCTATCAGATCTGGGATATCATCACCCTGTCCGAGTCGACGCCGAATCTGGACGAGCTGCTCCAGAAATTCGAGAACGTCCACACCCATACCGAGGATGAGATCCGCGCCATCACAGCCGGCAAAGGCATCTTCATCATCAAGGGCTCCGATGAAGTCGGCTACTTCGACGTCGAGCTTGAAGCCGGCGACGTCATTTCCGTGCCGGAGAACAAGCCCCACTTCTTCACCTTGATGGACAACCGCAAGATTGTCGCGGTACGCCTGTTCATCGAGAAGGACGGCTGGATCGCCCACAACTATTCCGATCCTGAATTCCAACAAGCTTGATTGCCGGCGCCAAAAAAGGCTGCCGCCCGCCGTCTTCGATCGAAGACGGCAAGGGCGGCAGCCTTTTTATTAGCGGATGGTCATTCCTATCGCCGATTTGCGCTGCCGGCCGCATTTCCGCACCGGTCGCTCGGGACGCGGATGATTTGCGTATCGGCACCGGCATGCGGCGCTTCATGCAAGCAGCGGTATGAGCTGATCCAATCTCGTAATTTCATGGCTGGGCACGATTTCCGGATTCTTCGCCTTGCCGCCCCGGTTGATCCATACCGATGTCATGCCGATCGTATTCGCTCCGAGAATGTCGGTCGTAAGCTTGTCTCCGACCATGATGCCATCCTCCGGATCCACTCCGAGCAGCTCAAGCGCATGGCGGAATATGCCGGCATCCGGCTTGCCTTTGCCGTAATTGCCGCTGATGACGATCTCATCGAAGTAGGAGGTCAGCTCGGGCACGCCGAGCAGCTTCTCCTGCTGCAGATCCGGGGATCCGTTCGTAAGCAGAAGCAGCTTGTACTTGCCTTTGAGGGCTTCAAGCACCTCGAAGGTCTCTTCGTATACGATCGGCCGCTCGCGGCGTTCCTTCGGGAAGCGCTCGGCAAGCTCCGCTCCAAGTAACGGATCGTCGATCCCGACAGCCGAGAGGCCGCGGGTCCACGCATCCTTCCGGTAGCCTGGAGCGAGCTGCTCCAGCTTGCGGAACGATTCCAGCTCTCCCTCCGCAAAGCGGGCCCACAGCCCTTCAAGCGGATTGATGCCGATTTGCTGCGTGAACGGGAACGTTTCATAAGAGCTGTACAGCTCTCTCGCCTCCCGCTTCACCTCCGCCTCCAGACGCTTCGGATCTGCGCCGGACTGCTCCTGCGCCCATTCGCAAGTGGCCTGGAAGGCTTCGTCCACGCTCCGTTCGTCCCACAGGAGCGTATCGTCCAGATCAAACAGGACCGCTTTCTTCGCCATCTCTCTCTTCCCCCCGAACCATTATGTCCCTGCTGACGGCTGCAAGCCCGATGTCACTTCTGCGTAAAAGGAATGCCGTTGCGGGCGGCGAACTGCTCCAGGCTGGCCGCCATCCGGTCCGTAGGATATCGGTTCAGCACCCGGGAGAACACCCAGTTCGCCCCTTTGACCTGCTCGATGACGACATAGCTTTTCATGACCGAGATGCCTTTGATGGCTTCTTTATTCAGTCGCTTGTCGCCGGTCATGCGGCGTGTCTGCACAAAATCGGCTCCGACCGCCAAATAGGGGCGCCTCAGGAAGAACATCAGGGCCAGGAAGACGTACATCGCCACGACGATCCAGTTCCAGTTCGTCGCTCCTTCATCTTTTGGAAGGATCAGCACATACAAGGCGACGAACAGCACCAGCATGATCGGGGAGATGTAGTTGCGGCCCTTGAACCGTTCCGTACGATCCCCGGATACCGCGGGCTTGATGGCGGTCTGTCCCCTCTTCTTTCTCGTTGCATTGATCTGCGCCGAATTGCGGCGTACTTTGCGTTCCCAGGAACGAGACAATAGGGTCACCTCTGCGTTTGATTTTGTCGGCCTGGTTAAGGCGGCTTGTCCATATACGTAAGCGGGGCGCCTCCCGTTTCGCGTGGAGACGCCGACGGCCCGCTGTCAGAGAGGCCTGCGGAACTTCTCCAGGAATCGCGCCGGATATTCCGAAGGAAGGCGGCTCGCCTCGTCCAAAGCTTCGAATTGCTCCTTCGTAAGCTCCCAGCCCGCAGCTCCCATGTTTTCTTCGTACTGCGCGTAAGTGCTCACTCCGAAGATCGGCGATGTGATGCCCTTCTGCTGGATGAGCCAGCGGAGAGCCGTTTGCGCCGGCGTCTTGCCGGCTTGCGCAGCGACCTCCATCAAGACGTCCAGGATGCGGAAATTAGAATCCGTATTCCGGTATTGCCAGGAGCTCTCGCCGGCATTCGCGGTCAGCCTGCCTTCTGTCGGCTCCTGGCGCCCGTAACGGCCGGTCAGGAAGCCTCCGCCGAGCGGCGCCCATGGAATGATGCCGACGTTCTCCTCCAGGCAGAGAGGCACCATCTCCCTGTCCATCTCGCGGTTCAGGAGGCTGTATTGCGGCTGCACGCTGATGAAGCGCGACCAGCCCCGGCTGTCGCTCATGGCGAGCGCCTTCATCATCTGCCAGGACAAATAATTGGAGCATCCTATGTATCTGATCTTGCCGGCGGAGACGAGATCGTCCAAAGCGCGCAGCGTCTCCTCCAGCGGTGTCGCGTGATCCCATACATGGACCTGATAGAGGTCGATATAATCGGTTCCGAGCCGCTTCAGGCTCGCTTCCACGTTCTGAACGATATGCTTGCGCGACAGTCCGGCTCCGTTGATATGCTCCTCCGTCTGCATGCGCACCTTGGTGGCCAGCACATATTCGTCCCGATTGCCTGCGATCGCCCGTCCGACGATCTCCTCCGACCTGCCCCCGGCATAAACGTTGGCCGTATCCAGAAAATTGCCGCCCTCGCCGCGAAAATGGTGGATCATGCGTGCCGCCTCTTCTTCGGATGTCGTATTGCCGAACATCATCGTGCCGAGGCACAGCTCCGATACGGCCAGCCCGCTTTTGCCGAGCAATCGGTATTCCATGTTATCGGCCTCCCTTTTTCTCGTCATCCACCCATTCAATGGTGTCCAGCTGCTGCTTGAAATTGCGCTTGAAGTTGGCCAGATACTGCTGTCTGAGCTGCGTCCGTTCTATGACTTCCTCAGGCGTCAGCCCGACAGATTTGTGCTTGCGGGAAAGCTCGTTGATCCTCGCGATCAAGGCATCGATATCCACTAGTCGTTCACCTCTGTTCCTTGACGTTTCCTTCTAACTTTGAACTACGGAGAAGAGCTTGTCAAGAAAGCCAAAAAACCCCGGCGATGTCCGCCGGGGCTGATATCTGCGTAGATGGAATTAGACGCTCATAAGCAGGCCGAAGCTCCGATAGAAGCCGTTCAAGATTGCTTGGGAATGATCAAGGTCTGTCCCGCCTGCAGATCGGAATCCTTCAGCCCGTTGCGCTCCTTGATCATGAAGACGCTGCGCCGGATGTCGTTGGAGAGGCCGGAATTCCCGGCGATGGACCAGAGCGTGTCTCCGCTCGTCACCGTAATGGTAAGCTCGCCTTCCGCTGCGGGGGTGATGTGAGATGAGCTCGCTCCGGAAAATCCCCAGAAGCTGGAGAAGGCCAGAAGGAACAGGAGCGCTGCCGCTGCATAAGGAAGCATTCGGCGCGGACGGCTGCTTCCGGCTGTCCTTGCCGAGACGGAGGAGGAACGGGTGATGAATCTGGAGTCGCCGGCGCCTGCTCCGGGACGGAAGCATTCCTTGAGATAAATATGTTCCTGCTTCTTCTCTTGCCTGCGGACCGTTGCCTCAGAGCCGCGCTCCGGCGTGCTGTATCCAGATAAAGTCATCATGACCGTTCACTCCCCAAACGTTTGTTCTTATTCACAGAATAACACGAACATTTGTTTTGGTCAACGCTTATTTGGAACGTATGTTCGCAGAACGCACCCGCCCTATGCGAACGGCTGTTTCTCGAACTTATGTTTGTACGAACTCGGGTTCTGTGCTATACTTTCCCTACATATTTCTTTCTACTAATTTCTAGTTTTGGAGTGATTGCGATGTCTAAAGTGTCCAACCGCCAGCAGGCCATTCTTGACTTCATCAAGAACGAAGTCCGGGACAAAGGCTATCCACCTTCAGTACGTGAGATCGGCGAGGCGGTAGGCCTGGCATCCAGCTCCACGGTGCATGGCCATCTGGACCGCCTGGAGAAGAAGGGCCTGATCCGCCGCGACCCTACCAAGCCGCGCGCCATCGAGATCCTCGACGGCGACGATGCCGCCATGCTGCCCTTCCCCGTCTCGATCAGCCGCGTTCCCGTCGTCGGCAAGGTGACGGCCGGAGTGCCGATCATGGCGACCGAGAACATCGAGGAGTACTTCCCTTTGCCGGCTGATTATGTCGGCGACCACGAGGTGTTCATGCTGAGTGTCGTCGGGGAGAGCATGATCGAGGCGGGCATACATAATGGCGATTACGTCATCGTCCGCCAGCAGCCTTCCGCCAGCAACGGCGATATCGTCGTGGCCATGACGGAAGATGACGAAGCGACCGTCAAGACATTCTACAAGGAACGCGACCATATCCGGCTTCAGCCCGAGAACGCCTCCATGGAGCCGATCCGGCTCAAGAATGTGACGATTCTCGGCAAGGTTATCGGATTGTTCCGCAATCTTCACTGAGGCTTGTCCCATTCCAGAGAATAGGAAGTCCCTTCCATTACCCCCCTATATTCCGCTTTATTCAGTCATTCGCGCACTCTGACAGAGTGCGCGTTTGTTTTTCAAAGGTTCTTATTTTTCGCTGTTATTCGCTGCTTCTCGCCACGTCAACGGAACTTCTCATGGAAAAATTCGTTCAGGTAAATATGCTTGGAGCCAGGATATTGGAAGCTCATGTAGAACCCCGAGGATTCAAGATGAATTCCGGCCAGGTACCGGCTTCGCACATAGGGCCTGATCAATCGGCGGAACCTTTCCTCCTGCCCGCTTCGAATCAGAACCGCCGCCTCCCTGGCGAAGGCGCCGCTGCCGGCCAGCTTCCGGTAGAGCGGCAGCACGGCTGCCGAAAGCCTGCGGAGCACGGCTGCCGAGAAAGCGAATTGCGCCGTTCCGGGAGGAATGGTCGTCGCATTCGTGTACGCCTGGACAGGCGGCGGATATTTGAAGTCCACGAAAAAGCCGATGCCGTTCGTACTGAACGAATGGACCGGCGCAAGCGGAACCTCCTCCCTGAACAGCTTCAACAGCGTATCGAGATCCGCTGCCCGCACAGCCGCGCTCCATTCCTCGGCGAACGGACGGCTCCGAACAAACCTGGCGTACAGCGGCAGCATGCTGGAGGCCGTCCGCGCGAGCACGATTCCCGACACCCGAGCCCGCGGCTTTGATTGTCTTGCCACGCTCTTCCCCCCTGTGGACCGGATTAGGATCGACATCCTCCGGCAAGATGCCTATGAGTATGAGCCTATGCCCCTCTAAGATTGTCTGAGAACAAGAAAAAACGGCTTGTCCGACAGGACAGCCGCTGATAAAGGCATATTGAACAAGAGCAAAGCACCAGGAAATGTCGTTTATAACGGTTTTGTCATGAATACGCTGTTCGGGTCCTCCACATACTCGGCGAACGGTCCGCATTCCATGAAGCCAAAGCTGGCATACAAATCCCGGGCTGGAATGAAAGCCGCCATGGAGCCCGTCTCCAAGCTGATCCGCCCGTAGCCCCTTCGTTTCGCTTCCGCGATGATATGCTCAAGAAGCTTTCGCGCAACCCCTTTCCTCAGATGCCTCGAAGCCGTCCTCATGGACTTGAGCTCGCCATGACTGTCGTCCAGCTCCTTGAGAGCGCCGCAGCCGAGCAGCTCATCCCCTTCCCATACGCTCCAGAACGTAATTTCCGGCTTTTTCAAACCGCTGAGATCCAAGGCATGCATGCTTTCAGGCGGAGAATTGCCGGCCATCGCCTGGAGATGTTCCCCGATCAAGGCCTGGATTTCAGGTCCGTTCAAGTCGTCCACAGTCATGCGCATCATTCGCTTTCTCCCCCAACCAATCCGTTTACCGTATTATATCGGCGTTCAGCCCAGGAAAAAAGGGAAATGCGGAAACAAAATGTTCCTCTTTTAGGCCTTGCTTTTAGAACGGTTTGGCTGATCATCAACGCCATGTATGCGTTCATTGCCATCCCGGCAGCTTCCGAACGCATCCGAGGTCTCCTTGTATCGTTGTTCCCATTCGCGCTCCGAGCGCCGGCAACCGCATCAGCCTCTGACTGCCTATAGGTTCCTGTCCAAGAGCAGGCCTACTTGTTCGGCAATGCTTTGAGATGAACCGGGTATTTCTTCTTTGAAATATGACTCCACAATTCCGACTACAGCCGCACCAAAAAACTGCAGAACCACCTCTTTGCTCAGACCGGCATTTCTCCCTGCCGCAGCATCCGCTTCGCTTTCCAGTTCCTCGATGACGAAATCATGGAAGCGGCTCCGAAAAAAAGGAGCTCCCTTGCTCGACAGCATCGCGGAAAAGAAGGAATAGTGCCGTTCAAAATAATCGAACCAAAGTGAATTTCCTTCTGCAAATGAAAGATCGGACCCGACTGCGCACAGCTTTCTCAGCTCGCCGATATGCTCTTCAATCAACTGGTCCAGCAAGTCGTATTTGTCCACATAATGATGATAGATCGTTCTGCGGCCGACGTTGGCCCGGTCAGAAAGATCTTGCATGGTGATCTCATCGAAGCTTTTCTCGGAAAGAAGCTGAATGAAAGCATTCTTGATGGCCTCTTTAGACTTTAGTATTCTTCTGTCCACGGTCGACACTTTAGCCATCACCATACTTTTCTTTGAATTTATCGCACCATTCACATCGCCTTGTGCAATAAGGCGCAAACGCCTCCAGATTGATCCTTGCAGACAGTCAGCCGCCATCTTATATTATACACATATGTGCGATATCGCACTATAATGCCGTTTATTGCTCCATTGGCTATACCAGCTTACACAATAAACTAGACCAGGAGGCAGTCGGTATGTCGAAACAAAAAGTATGGTTTATTACAGGTGCAGGACGCGGTATGGGGGTTGATATTGCAAAGGCAGCCTTGGCAGCGGGACATAAAGTCATCGCTTCCGGACGCGATACAGAAAGAGTCAAGCAAGCAATCGGAGATGACGGCAATCTGCTCGTTGTCAGATTGGATGTTACCAGCCTTGAGGAAGCCAACTCAGCCGTCCAGGCAGCCGTTGAGCGTTTTGGCACGATCGATGTCCTCGTCAATAATGCGGCCAGCTTTTATGCAGGCTTCTTTGAAGAGCTGGCCCCGACGCAAATCCAGAAGCAGCTCGACACCAACCTCATCGGACCGATGAATGTCACGAGAGCCGTTCTTCCCGTCATGCGCAAAGCTCGCTCTGGACATATTATTTCAATCTCTTCGCTCGCCGGCATCGTCGGCCAAGACTTTTGCGTGGCGTATTCGGCTTCGAAATTCGGTCTTGAGGGCTGGATGGAATCTCTCCAGCTGGACGTCGCTCCATTCGGAATCCACACCACCATTGTCGAGCCCGGCTTCTTCCGGACCGAGCTGCTTGAGCCGGAGTCGACCATTTGGGCCGAGCTGAGCATTGACGATTACGCCAGCCGCACAGCCGCAACACGCTCCGGATGGGAAGCAATGAACGGGAAACAAAGCGGTGATCCTTCAAAGCTTGCCCATGCGCTGCTGACCATCGCCGGCGAGAAGCAGCCTCCGCTGCGCTGGATTGCCGGCGCGGATGCCGTCGCTGCTATTGAGCAAAAGGTGAATGAGCTCCAGAAGCAGATCGATGCTTATCGCGGGTTGTCCACATCTCTATCCTATGAGCAAGGGAATGAAAATCATCTGAACAGAGGAGACATCGATACCAATGACGGCAAAATACGAAGAAATAAGACATGGAGTCATCTTTCCCGCCGGAGAGAAAAATGAAGCCTATGCAAACTATTTCATAGGCCAAAGCTATCTCAAAACCTTGGTTGCCGATCCTAAAGTGAATGTCGGCGTAGGCAACGTCACCTTTGAACCCGGATGCCGGAACAACTGGCATATCCACCGCGATGGATTTCAGCTTCTGCTCGTTACGGGGGGCGAAGGCTGGTACCAGGAAGAAGGGAAGCCCGCTCAACGGCTGAAAGCCGGCGATGTCGTCGTTACTCATGATGGCGTAAAACATTGGCACGGCGCTGCCAAAGACAGCTGGTTCGAGCACCTTGCCATTACGGCCGGCAAGCCGGAATGGCTGGAGCCCGTATCGGATGAAGCTTACGAAAAGGCATCCCGGCAGAGGCCATAGAGGAACGGGGATCCTATGCTTCGTATTCCCCGCTTGATGGTTGCAGCCATGGATACGAAACGACAAAGCCCGCCGACCATTAGGTCGGCGGGCTTTTGATTTTGCATGGAGAATCCGGCCGCATGGACACCTCGGCCGCAACGATGCGCTCATGGAGCACATAGGCAGCTTGGACGGCGTCATTGCCGCCGCAGCAGTTGGCCTTCGTTGCGCCTTTGGCGCCTTCTAGCGATAACGCGTTCCCGTCTTAGTACAGAGTCAGGTACTGATCGCGTTCCCACTCATGCACTTGCGTTTTGTACATGTCCCATTCGATTTCCTTGAGCTCGTAGAAATGCGCCAAGGCGTGGTCGCCGAGAGCTTCTGTAATGATCTCGCTGCGCAGCAGCTCGTTCAGAGCTTCGCGAAGATCCTCCGGCAAGCTCGGAATGCCGTCCTCCAGCCGCTCTTCGTCTGTCATGACGTAGATGTTGCGGTCGATCGGAGCCGGAAGCGGCAGCTTGTTCTTGATGCCGTCCAGGCCGGCCTTCAGCATGACGGCCAGAGCCAGGTACGGATTCGCGGCCGGATCCGGATTCCGCACTTCGACCCGGGTGCTGAGGCCGCGGGAAGCCGGAATGCGGATCATCGGGCTGCGGTTGCTCGCCGACCAGGCGACGTAGCTAGGCGCCTCGTAGCCCGGCACCAGACGCTTGTAGCTGTTGACGGTCGGATTGGTGATGGCGGTCATCGCGCGGGCATGGCGCAGAAGGCCGGCCATGTAATAACGCGCTGTCGGGCTGAGTCCGAGCTGGTCGTCCTCGTCATAGAAGGCGTTCTCTCCGCCGCGGAACAGCGATTGATGGCAGTGCATGCCGGAACCATTGACTCCGAACAGCGGCTTCGGCATGAAGGTCGCGTGCAGGCCGTGCTGGCGCGCGACAGTCTTGACGACGAGCTTGAAGGTCTGGATCTGATCGGCCGCTTTAATGGCGTCCGCGTATTTGAAGTCGATCTCATGCTGCCCGGGAGCGACCTCGTGATGGGAAGCCTCGATCTCGAAGTCCATCTCCTCGAGCGTCAGCACGATTTCGCGGCGGCAGTTCTCGCCAAGGTCCATCGGCGCCAGATCGAAATAACCGCCCTGGTCGTTGAGCTCGGTCGTCGGCTCGCCCTTCTCGTTCGTCTTGAACAGGAAGAACTCAGGCTCGGGGCCGACGTTCATCGCGGAGAAGCCCATCTCCTCGGCTTCCTTGAGCACGCGCTTCAGGATGCCGCGCGGATCGCCGGCGAACGGCGTGCCGTCCGGCATGTAGATGTCGCAGATCAGGCGGGCGACGCGGTCCTGCGTAACCCACGGGAATACGACCCATGTGCTGAGGTCGGGATACAGGTACATATCGGATTCCTCGATGCGGACATAACCTTCGATCGAGGAGCCGTCGAACATCATTTTGTTGTCGAGGGCTTTCTCGAGCTGGCTGACCGGGATCTCGACGTTCTTGATCGTGCCCAGCAGATCCGTGAATTGGAGACGGATGAACCTGACGTTCTGTTCCTTGGCGATGCGCTTGATATCTTCTTTGTTGTAACTCACCGTATCTACTCCTCACATCATAAAATAGGTTAAAGTTAGCGTTTGTTCGGGAAAAAGCGGCTCAGCTGGCCTTGGATAAGCGAAGCCTTGCCGGGGCGCTTCTCTTGCAGCTGCTGCTTCAGGAGCAGGCGGAGCTGGGAATCGCTGAGCTCTCGGCGCTTCACTTCGGATATCTCCGTCATGATGGTCGCATCCTCGGATTCCTTGGAGACCGGGTTCATCACCTGCTTGATTCCGGCGATGTTGACTCCCTTCTCGATAAGGGATTTGATCTCCAGCAGCCTTTCCGCGTCGTTAAAGGAAAACAGCCTTTGGTTGCCCGAGGTGCGCGCCGGGACAATCAATTCATGCTGCTCGTAATAGCGGATTTGGCGTGCGGTCAGGTCCGTGAGCTTCATCACGATTCCGATCGGAAACAAAGCCATATTGCGGCGTATATCGTCAGCCATGTTCACATCAACCTTCCAATCGCGATAAGTTATGAACCTATTGTAATCGCGCGACATAAAGGTGTCAAGTCATGTTAGGTTCTTGTGTAAGTTTAACTAACAATAATACCCTGCTGCTCCAGTCTTTGAAGCGACTGCAGCAAAGCGTACTTGACATGGGAATAGGTCAATCCACCCTGCATATAAGCGATATAGGGCTCGCGGATGGGCGCGTCGGCAGACAGCTCCAGGCTGCCTCCCTGGATGAACGCTCCGGCCGCCATGATGACCGGATGCTCGTACCCCGGCATGTCCCATGCCTCCGGCACGACATGCGAGTCGACAGCCGCCGCCGCCTGAATGCCTTGCACGAAAGCCGTGAGAGCGTCGGGCGAGCCGAATCGGATCGCCTGAATCAGGTCCGTGCGCGGATCGTTCCAGGCCGGGGACGTTTCGAACCCGAGCTCCTCGAACATCGCCGCCGACAGCACGCTGCCCTTCAATGCCTGTCCGACGAGATGCGGCGCCAGAAACAGTCCTTGATAAATGCCGCGCAGCGTATCCAGCATCGCTCCGACCTCGGAGCCGATGCCTGGCGCCGTAAGCCGGTAGGCGGCCGCCTGGACGGCATCGGCCTTGCCCGCTATGTATCCGCCTGTCGCGGCAAGTCCGCCGCCGGGATTCTTGATGAGCGATCCTGCGATGAGATCGGCTCCGATCTCGGTCGGTTCCGACAATTCCGTGAACTCGCCGTAGCAATTGTCGACGAACACGAGCACATCCGGCTTGATGGATTTTACTCGGCGGACCATCTCTCCGATCTGAGCGACGGTGAACGAAGCTCTCCAGTCGTAGCCCCTCGAGCGCTGTATGCCGATGACGCGGGTCCGCTCCGTGATGAGCGTCTCGACCGCTTCCCAATCGACGCCGCCATCCGGCGCCAGCGCCGCCTCCTTATAGAGGATTCCCCAATCCTGGAGGGAGCCAGTGCCGTCTCCGGGCTTGCCGATGACCTTGTGCAGGGTGTCGTAAGGGCGCCCCGTCATGTACAGCAGCTCGTCCCCGGGACGGAGCAGTCCGAACAGCGCCGTGCTGATCGTATGCGTCCCGGACGCAAAATGAGGCCGCACGAGAGCGGCCTCGGACCGGAAGACGTCGGCATAGACGAGATCGAGCACCTCGCGCCCCCGATCGTTGTAGCCGTATCCGGTAGATCCGTTGAAATGAAAATCGCTGACCTTATGCTTCTGAAACGCTTCGATGACTTTCCACTGATTGCGCTCGGCGACGAGATCCAATTCCGCGAACCGGGATTGAACCTTCGCCTCTGCCGCCTGCGCAAGCTTCATGAGCTTGTCCAACTTGTATTCAGTCTCCTTGCTGTGTCGTAATTCCGGCGCTGGTCCGCGACTGGCGGTATGGCTCCAGCTTATGTCCGTTCACTTCGTAATCCGCGCGGTTGAGCTCCACCGTCAGCCATAGGACGTCGCCGTCCGCTTCCCGCTCCAGTACCTCGCCGCAACGGTAGGCAAGCGCGATCAGGTCCCCGCGGTCGGCCGGCAGGGCAAACGACCGGGTCTCCCCCGAAAGCTCGTCCTGGATCGCCTGCAGCAGGCGGCTCCGGTCTTCTGCGTCGTAGGCGCTGATGAGCAGCTGCCGAGGACCGCTGGACGGAAGCAGGCTTCTGAGCGCTCCTCCGACCAGATCCTTCTTATTATACACGAGCAGGAGCGGCTTGTCCGATGCCCCGAGCTGCTGGAGCAGCTCCTCGACGACGCGCATCTGCTCGCGCCGCATCGGAGACGAGCTGTCCACGACATGCAGGATCAGGTCCGCCTCCGCGACTTCCTCCAAGGTGGCGCGGAAGGCGGCCACGAGATCATGGGGCAGGTTCTGGATGAAGCCGACCGTATCCGTGAGCACGACTTCATTGCCGCTTGGCAGCGCCAGAACCCGGGAGGTCGGGTCCAGCGTCGCGAACAGCCGGTTCTCGACCAGCACGTCGGCGAGCGTGAGCTCATTCATCAGCGTCGACTTGCCTGCGTTCGTATATCCGACAAGCGCGACTTGGGTCACGCCCGTCTTGCGCCGTCGCTCCCGGTGAAGCTCGCGGGTGCGCGTCAGCTCCCGCAGATGGGCCTTGAGATCGGAGATGCGTCCCCGGATATGCCTCCGGTCGGTCTCCAGCTTGCTCTCTCCCGGCCCGCGCGTGCCGATTCCGCCGCCGAGGCGGG
Source organism: Paenibacillus sp. RUD330 (assembly GCF_002243345.2). Taxonomy (NCBI): domain Bacteria; kingdom Bacillati; phylum Bacillota; class Bacilli; order Caryophanales; family Paenibacillaceae; genus Paenibacillus; species Paenibacillus sp. RUD330. The sequence continues at coordinate 2,550,392 of NZ_CP022655.2, read as the reverse complement.
ACAGATTCTTGCCGTGTCCCGACAGGCGCGGCAGCAGGTAGCTCAGCTGGGCGAGCTCGACCTGGATGATGCCTTCCCGGGTTTTCGCCCTTCCGGCGAATATATCGAGAATAAGCTGGGTCCGATCGATGATCTTGGCATCGAGCGATTCCTCGAGATTGCGCACCTGCGCTCCCGACAGCTCCTGGTCGAAAATGATCGTCGTCGCGCCGAGCTCCTCCTTGACGGCGCGGATCTCCTCGACCTTGCCTTTGCCGACGAGCCATTTGGGATCCGGCGCTTCCTTGTTCTGTATGACGGTGGCGAGCACCTCGACGCCGGCCGTATCGGCCAGGTTGGCGAGCTCTTCGAGCGAATGCTCCGGATCCGAAGGGCCGCGCTTCGCCTCCTGGGTGACCAGGCTGACGAGAACGGCCCTGTCGGGCATGCCGTGATCCGTTCTATAGGTAGTCGTATCCAAACTTCGCGAAGCTCCTTTCGCCCTATCCGAGCTCACCAGGCACCTTGCCCTTCCCCTCCCAGCGCATGTCCTCCGGACGGATGCTCATGAGCTCCTGCCTGCCGGGACTGGCCGACGCATATTGGTTGAGGAGCCTGACGGCCTGGTGGCGGATGGATTTTTCGATGAGATTGCGGACATAACGGGCATTGCTGAAGGAATAGAGCGTAGCGGTCTTTTCCTGCATCAGGTGGCTCCTCAGCTTGAAGACGGTCTGCGGGAGCAAGGAATAGTCCCGGTCCTTGGCCATCAGCTCCGCGATCTGAATGAGCTGGTCCACCGAATAGTCCGGAAAGTCGATCTGGATCGGAAATCTCGAAGGCAGGCCGGGATTCGTCAGGAGAAAATGCTCGATCTCGAGCGGGTAGCCGGCCAGAATGAGGACGAACTGGCTGCGGTAATCCTCCATCGCCTTGACGAGCGTATCGATCGCTTCCTTGCCGAAGTCCTTCTCCCCGCCTCTTGCCAGGCTGTAGGCTTCATCGACGAACAGGACGCCTCCCAGCGCCTTCTTCACGAGGTCGCGGGTTTTCTGAGCGGTATGCCCGATATATTCGCCGACCAGATCCGCCCGCTCGACCTCGATCAGATGTCCCTTGGACAGCAGGCCCATCTTCTGGAACAGCTTGGCGACGATGCGGGCGATCGTCGTCTTTCCGGTGCCGGGATTGCCCTTGAATATCATATGATAGACTTGCGCTCCGCCAGAGAGCCCGGCTTCCGAGCGCATCTGGCTGATCAGAAGCAAGGCATAGATTTCATAGATCAGCGATTTGACCCCTTCCATGCCGACCATATGCTCCATTTCCTTTTGGATCTCGGCATATGGATCGGCAGCGGGGGCCTGCCTGGCCGCCCCCGCAGGCTCGGGATAATCGACCTGCTGCTGGGCGGCTGCAGAGGATGCTCCGAGACCGTACGTCTCATGGCTTCGCAGCACGACATTTATTTGGCGGGAGGGCCTAGCGCCCTGATGTCCCGAAGCGGCGTGTCCGTTCATCCGCGGCATCACCTGTCCTTCCTGCAATTGAATGGCTCTACCAATTGTATTCGGGACAGCAGAGCCATATTAACAGAATCAGACAGACTTCAGATCGGACCTTGACCGGATGCGGACGGACTTCATACCGGCTTGAGACCGACCAGCATGAGCAGCTTGTCCAGCTGCCACTTGCCGTAAGCGAGCGTCTCCCGGGTCTCGTTGGCTGCCGCGTTGAGCACTTTGGATTTGACGGAGCTCACGACCGGATCGGGAAATCCGAGGAAGCGCGCCATGTCGAGCGCCCTGGAGGCATGATACTCATGCGTAATGATGAGATAGGACTTGATGCCGGCGGCCTCGCCGGCTTCCCGGCTGAACACCAGGTTCTCGTAGGTGCTTGTCGCCCGGTTCTCGAGAATGACGGCTTCCTTGGGCACGCCGCGCGAAACGAGGTAGACCCTCATCCCCTGTGCTTCCGTCAGCTTGGAACCGTTGCGATCCAGCCCTCCGGAGACGATCAGCTTCTCCACTCTCCCGGCTTGGTACAGCTTCAGCGCCTGATCCAGCCTTTCCTTCAGTCCAGGGCTCGGCGCATCGTTCCAGAGAGCGGCTCCGAGCACGATTCCGGCCTGCCGCTGCGGCACCGGATTGGGTGGAGAATAATGCGTGATCTGCCAGAACAGGTACCCCGCCGCAAATACACCGAGAGCCCCGACAAGCAGGCAAGCGCGCACAAGGCGGCCCAGCAGGCCGCCATGTCGGTTTTTTTTGCGCCGGGCGGCAGGCTTCTTCGCCGCCCCGGTCTTTTTTGTCGGCTTCGGCTTGTTCGTACCCGCCTCTGCCGCCTTCATGATTCGCTGACCTCGCCCATCCGTTCGGCCAGCGTCTTGCGGTGGCGCAGGCTGAGCGTAAAGTAGCGGAAGCGGCCGTTCTTGATGGCGGCAAGCAGCCTTCCCGCCGTCTTGCGCGCCATCGCCGCTTCCTTGCGCGTCACATCGCCGTCGCGGATCGCATCCTCCAGCTCATCCTCGTCCATCAGGAACACTTCTCCCGTAGGAAGCACGACGATATCCAGATAAAGATCGTCGAACCAGGGAACCTGCTGGTCCGTTAGGCCTTGCGTCTTGCAGATGTCGATGTACCACTGCACGACCTTGCCCTTGTCGTCGAACATGGTCGTGACGACGAAATGCTCGCCGCGGGGAAAATGCTGCATCCAAAGATAGCCCCGGTCGGCCAGGCAGAGCCTCCGTCCGTTGTACTCCTTCCAGAGCGGTTCCCGGAGGTCGTGAATCCGGTAAAACGTGACCAGCCCTCTGAAATCCTCTCCGTCAAGCGTCAGGCATGTGTAGCTTTTGCGCAGGATACGCCGCCAGTTGGCCCGATCCGAAAATTTTCGTTTCATATGGAACGTACCCTTTCCCTTAAGATGCGGCAATGGCGCTGCGACTATGCTCGGTTCGCCCCTGCCTTTCTTCCGTGTTTCCTTTAGTTGACAGCTTACCACATCTTACTGTCCATCTCCAGCGGTAACGCCAAATAAGACCAACCTGCCTTGGCCATGTCAAGTCGGTTCCAACCGCTTGAAAAGAAAATATCCCCGCTCCTGATTGGAGGCGGGGATAGGAATGACGCTTATTGGACGACCGAGTTGAAAGACATGATCCATACGGAGCCGGCAACGATCGTGATGACGATGACGAAGCCGAGGACCAGCGCCATGACGTTGTACCGAGGCTTCTCGCCTTCGTTGATATGCATGAAGAAGAAAAGCTGGACGAGAAGCTGCAGGATCGCTGTGACGAGGATGACGAGCAGTGTCCCCGTCCGGGACATCAGGCCGTTGAATACGACGAGCATCGGGATGACAGTCAGAACGATCGAGATGATGAATCCGATCGTATAGGACTTGAGCGACCCGTGATTATGCTCTTCGTGATGGCCATGTCCATGGCCGTGGGAATCGGAATGCTGGCTCATCTACATCACCCCCATGAGGTAAACGACGGAGAACAGGAAGATCCAGATCACGTCGAGAAAATGCCAGTACAGGCTGAAATTCGAGATCTTGCGCTTGGTTACCGTTGTGATTCCGTGCTTGCGCAGCTGGAAGATCAGGCCGATGCACCAGAAGATGCCGACGGTGACGTGGATTCCGTGGGTGCCGACCAGGGTGAAGAAGGCCGACAGGAACGCGCTCGTGCCGATGTTCGCTCCTTCATGGACGAGGTTCACGAACTCCGTGACCTCGAGGTAAAGGAACGCCGCTCCGAGCAGGAGCGTCATGATCAGCCAGAAAATCATGCCGCTCAGCTTTTTGGCCTGCATCTGGAGAACGGCCAGGCCGCTCGTGAAGCTGGACGTCAGCAGGAGGAACGTCGAGGCGACGAATCCCGGAATCTCGAAGAGCTCCTTGCCCGAAGGTCCGCCGTTCGTATGGCCGACCAGGACGACATAAGTCGCGAACAAGGTGCCGAACAGCAGAGTATCGGATACCAGGAACAGCCAGAAGCCCGCTGTCTTGAGCGACTCCTGTTCCTGGGTATGATGCTCGTGGACCTCAGGAGAGACGATATGCTGCTGCATTAGTACGACCTCCCTAATTTCCGTTCCGTCTCGATGACTTCATCGACCGGAATATAATAATCCACATCGTAGCTGAAGGAACGTGCGAACAGGCTTCCGAAGACGCCCAGCGCGCCGACGATGATCATCCAGGTCCAATGGAACGTGAAGCCGAAGCCCACGAGGAAGAAGAAGCTTGCCATGACGAATGGAATGGCGGAGTTCTTCGGCATATGGATCGGCTCCAGCTGCTGCTTCGGACGCTCGATTCCTTTCGCCTTGTCTTCCTTGACATGGAACCAGTCGTCGGCATGCTTCACCTGAGGCACAACCGCGAAGTTGTATACCGGAGGCGGAGATGGAATCGACCATTCCAGCGTTCTGCCGTTGCCGCCCCACGCATCGCCGGTCGCCCGTTCGCCCTTGCGGACGCTGTAAGCAATCTGCCATACCTGGAACAGGAAGCCGATGCCCATCATGAAGGCGCCGATCGTGCTCGTGAAGTTGAGCGCAGCCCAGCCGCGGTCCCAGCCGTACGTGTAGACGCGGCGCGTCATGCCGTCAAGGCCGAGGAAATACTGCGGGAAGAAGCAGACGTAGAAGCCGATGTTCCAGGTCCAGAACGCCCAGCGTCCGCGCTTCTCGTCGAGCTTGAAGCCGAACAGCTTCGGCCACCAGTAGTAGATGCCGGCGAGGTAGCCGAACACGACGCCGCCGATGAGCACCTGGTGGAAGTGGGCGATCAGGAAGTAGCTGTTGTGGTACTGGAAATCCGCCGGTGCGACGGCGAGCATGACGCCCGTCGCTCCCCCGACCAGGAAGCAAGGAATGAAGCCCATCGTCCAGAGCATCGGGCTCTGGAAGCTGATTCTCCCTCGGAACATGGTGAAGAGCCAGTTGAACACCTTGACCCCGGTCGGGATGGCTATCGCCATCGTTGTGATCGCGAAGAACGAGTTGACGTCCGCGCTCGAGCCCATGGTGAAGAAGTGATGGACCCAGGTGAAGAAGGACAGGACGCTGATGACCATCATCGCGAAGACCATCGACTTGTAGCCGAATATCGTCTTCTTCGAGAAGGTGGCCACGATCTCCGAGAAGATGCCGAAGGCGGGAAGCACGACGATATACACCTCGGGGTGACCCCACATCCAGATCAGGTTGACATACATCATCGACATGCCGCCGCCGTCAAGCGTGAAGAAGTGGGCCCCGAAATAGCGGTCCAGGAACAGCAGCGCCAGCGTGATCGTCAGGATCGGGAAGGCGAACAGAATGGTGATGCACGCCGAAAGCACCGACCAGGAGAACAGCGGCATTTTCATCAGCTTCATGCCTGGCGCGCGCATTTTCAGAATCGTGACGATAAAGTTGATGCCGGTGGCGAGGGAGCCGATACCGGAAATCTGGATGCCCCAGATATAGAAGTCCTGGCCGACGCCGGGACTGCCCGATAGCTCCGACAGAGGCGGATAGCTGAGCCAGCCCGCATCGGGAGAGCCGCCGATGACGAACGATACGTTCAGCAGCATCGCTCCCATCAGGAACAGCCAGAAGCTGAGCGCGTTCAGGAACGGGAACGCGACGTCGCGGGCTCCGATCTGCAGAGGCACGACCATGTTGAAGAGAGCGAACATCATCGGCATCGCCATGAATAGGATCATGATCGTGCCGTGCGTGGTGAAGATGGCGTTATAGTGGTCCGCCTGCAGGAACTCCACGTTCGGGAGCGCCAGCTGCGTCCGCATGAGCAAGGCGTCGACGCCGCCGCGGAACAGCATGAGCAATGAGGCGATCAGGTACATGATGCCGATTTTCTTATGGTCGACCGTCGTCAGCCATTCGCGCCAGAGCCATTTCCACTTCTTGAAGTAGGTCAGGACGAACACGATGGCAATGCTGACGAGAGCGATGGATACATCCGCGCCATAGATGAGCGGATCGCCGGTGACGAAGAAATCGGCGGCAAAGTCTTTTATCGAATCCAACATGGATGAATTTCCTCCCCTTGGCCGCCTAGTGGTTCATTTCGGGCTGCGATAGGCCCGATGTCTGATTTGCTGCATCCGGCTCGGAGCCGGAGCTTTCGTTGTTGCCGTCCTTCACCGGATAGGCGCCGCGGATATCCAGGCCGTTGGCCGGATGGTGATGCCCGCCGTTCTTGATGACGATCGAGTTGAACAGGTTCGGGTCCATGGAGCCGAAGGTCTGAATGTCCGCCGTTCCCTTGACCGAAAGCTTGTTGTAGGCGGCGTTGTCCAGCTTCGCCGTCTCCTGCTGAGACTTGCCGACCCAGTCGTTGAAGTCGTCCTGGGACATCGACTTCACGGTGAAGTTCATCTTGGCGAAGTCGGTGCCGGTGAAGTTGGCTCCGGAGCCGAAGTACTCGCCCGTTTCATCCGCCTGCAGCCACATCCTCATCGCCATGCCCGGCATCGCGTACGTCTGGCCGCCGAGCTGCGGAATCCAGAAGGAGTTCATCGCCGCGCTGGACGTAAGAACGAACTGGATCGGAGTGTTCTCCGGAATGTTGATGTAGTTGATCGTGGCGATGTCCTGATCCGGATACTGGAACAGCCATTTCCAGTCCATCGACGTCACCTGGATCGTCACCGGCGCCACATGGGCGGTTTCGGCCGGCGGCTTGACCAGCTTGTACGTGTCGCGGACCGTGAAGTACCCCAGCAGCACGACGATGACGATCGGGATCCCCCACCAGATCGCCTCCAGCTTCGTGCTGTGAGACCAGTTCGGCTCGTATGGCGCCTTGTTGTCCGGCTTATCGCGGTAGCGTACGATAATGAACGCAAAAATGCCGAGCACAGGCACGATAATGACCGCGCACAAAATGACGGAAATCCAGATCAGGTTTTTCTGAATCTCCGCGACCGGACCTTTCGGATCCAGCACCATGAGGCTGCCGGACCATACCACCACGATGGCCACAGCAGCTATGGCGAGGGCAATCCCGAGCCCCCATAGCCACTTGTGTGAATTTTTCATCGTTTCATCTCCTTTTGGCCATCTCCATACTGCTATTACCCATTAACCGAGTATGCTCTTGACAGAACATTTCCTCTCTCGTGATACAGCATAGCAAAAAGGACGCCTTTCGGCGCCCCCGTTAACGAATCCGTCTTATTTTTGTGCGATTTCCGTAAAATGTTGTTCATTGAATGTCCTTATATTTGCGAAATATTACCGTCGCCTGCCGAAACGCTCCCCGCCTTCGCCGGAATCGCTGCCGATGTACTCGTCCGCCAGCGGAAACATGAAGGACGCGATATAGACGACTGGCGCGGCTATGAGGCAGCCGACGCCTGCCATGAGCGCCATATTCCCGTCGTTGAACGGATAGAGGAAGCCTCCGCACAAAACCGCCCCTGCCGCCAGCACCGCCCAGGCGTAGATCCTCAGCCATCTTCCCATACCCGCCGCGCCATGCTTGCCCATATGAGATCCCTCCTCTGCCAGTACAGCATATGAGGGAAATTCACATCATGTTCACATAATCGGCGGAACCTCAGACAACGGGAATCAGCTTTCCTTGATTTCGACGCTTTGGATGCTCACCGTTCGAGTCGGCTTGCTGGACTCGCCTTGGGCATTGCCCTCGACGGGAGTCGCGGCGATCTTGTCCACGATATCCATTCCGCCCGAAATCTCTCCGAAAATCGTGTAGTTCGGGAGCTGGCTCAAGCCCTCGACGCTTGGACCCGTGCCGATGAAGAACTGGCTGCCTCCCGTGTCGGCTTGTCCCGTATTGGCCATCGCCACGACGCCCTTTTTGTAGGCATGGCCGTTGTCCAGCTCATCCGGTATCGTATAGCCCGGTCCGCCTGCCCCCGTGCCCGTCGGATCGCCCGTCTGGATCATGAAGTCCTGAATGATCCGGTGGAAGACGATGCCGTCAAAAAAATTCTGCCGGGCCAGAAAGACGAAGCTGTTGACCGTTTCAGGCGCATCCTTCGCGAATAGGTCGATCGTGAATTCGCCATCCGTCGTGGTGACGACCGCCTGATAGGTTTTGGAGGTGTCGATCGCCATGTCGGGCTTTTTGCTCCAGCTTTTGGCGGCCGATCCGCCGGCATTCCCCGAAGCGTTGCTTGCCGGCGTATTGGTTCCTGCGCCAGAGGATTCGTTGCCCGCAGACTTCGCTCCGCAGCCAGCCGCAAGAATAGCGGTGCCGAGCAGAAGGACGGACAGGGCTTTGAGGTTCTTTTTCATGGTTGTCATGACTTCCTTTTCCGTGAAGGTTATTGTTGCCGAATGCGGGTTCAGGCGGAACGTGCATCGGAGCCAGCATGGAACGAGGCTCTGACGTCATAGGGAACATACTCCGGAGCCCTCGTGGAAGGCGGCTCTGATCTCAATGGAACGGGCATCGGAGCCAACTTTACCGCAGCTCCGATGCCCGCTTGGACTAAGGTCCGGTCGATTCAGCCGGAACCGAAGGGAGTGCGGCTGCATCGCCGGCGGATGAAGTGCCGGCCGCTCCGTCGCCGCTGCCCGTCCCTCCGGCATCGGCCGGAGTCGAAGTCGGCGTCGGGGTCGGCTGGGAAGTCGGCTCCCCTCCCTGCTGTCCGCCTCCTTGGCCGTTGCCATTGCCGTTGCCGTTTCCGTTGCCATTGCCGTTGCCGTTTCCGTTGCCATTGCCGTTTCCGTTGCCGTTATTTCCGTTCCCATTTCCGTTGCCGTTGCCGTTTCCGTTGCCGTTTCCGTTGTTGCCGCCTTCGTTCCCTTCCCCGCTCCCGTCATTCCAGCCGTCATCGGATGGAGTCGGCGAAGGGCTGATCTCGACCGCAGGAACTTCAATCGCGATCCGGGCCGAAGGGGGTCCTTCCAAGCCGGATTCGCTGTTATAGGCCGTTACGTAATATTCGTACGACATGCCGGGCGCCACGCTCATGTCATCGGCGCTTCCCGCCGCGGCGGAATCAAGCGCGCGGCTGAACTCCGCCTGGGAGGAATCCTTGCGGTAGATCCTGTAGCTGATCCCATCTCCTTCCACAGGAGTCCAGCGCAGCGACACGAGCATCTGGTTCGGATCGTAGGAGCCCGTCAGATTTTTGACCTGTTCCGGCGCATCCGCTGCCGGCGGCGTCGGAGTCGGCTCCGAAGGGGCTTTACCAAACGAGCCTTTCGGCACGTCCTTCATCGCCTTGGTCATGACCTTCGAGAACAGCGCCGCGGCTGCGGAGCTGCTCTTCTTGAGCAGATGCTCCTTGTCGGTCTTGTCATAACCCATCCATACCGCGGCGGTCCATTCCGGCGTATAGCCGACGAACCAGGCGTCGCGGTTGTAGCTGGACTTCAGGCCGCTGATGCCATGCTGCGTCGTACCGGTCTTGCCTGCCAGCGGCCGGTCGATGGCCGCACCCCGGCCCGTGCCGCCCGGACCGACGACGCCCTGCAGGAGCTCCGTCATGTAAGCCGCCGTCTGCTCCTTCATGAGCTGCTTGGGCTTCGCTGCGGCATACTGGTATCTCGTCTCCTGGGAGTGGTCGACGATCTTGACGATCGTATGGGCGTCCACCGACTTGCCGTCATTGGCGAATGCGCTGTACGCTGTCGCCATCTGCAGCGGGGTTACGCCATGAGACAGGCCTCCCAGCGCGATCGCCAGATTGCGGTCGTCCTTGTCCAGCGGCATGCCGAGCTTGCCGGAGAAGCTTACGCCCTTGCCGACTCCAATTTCGTTGAGCAGCCATACGGCGGAGGCGTTGCGCGACTCCATGATGGACTGGCTCATGCTGACAGGACCGATATACTTGTTTTTGTTGGAATCGGAAGGACAATAGCTGCCGTAGCATTTCTTGTCGTCCCGCAGAATCGATCCCGGCGTGTAGTCGCCTGTCTCCAGCGCCGGGCCGTATACGGTGACCGGCTTGAAGGAAGAGCCCGGCTGCCGCGGAACCGTGACGCGGTTGAGCCCCTTGCGCACATAATCCCGGCCGCCGATCATCGCCTTGATCGAGCCGTCGCTATGGTCCATGATGACCATGGCCGCCTGCTGCTTCTGCTCGTCCGGACTTTTCTCGAAGTTGCTGTCGTCGTCGAACTCGTCCTCGATCGTCTGCTGGGCCGTCGCGTTCAGCGACGTGTAGATCTTGTATCCGCCCAAGCGGATCTCATCCTCGGACATATCCATGACCTGCATCGCTTCCTTGACCGCATAATCGACATAGGTCAGGAATTTGTTGCGGTCGCTGCCGGAGTTGAACTCGCCCGGCGGCTTGTAGACGACCGCCTTGGCTTGGTCCTCTTCCTCTTGCGTAATGTAGCCCTGGTCGTTCATCAAGCTGAGGACGACGGCCCGGCGCTGCGTCGAGCGCTCGATGTCATCCTTGGGATTATAATAGCTTGGCGCCTTCGGAATGGCGGCAAGAGTAGCCATCTGCCACAGCTTGAGGTCTTCAAGGCTGCTGTTGAAGTAATATTTGGCGGCGAGCTTCACGCCATAGATGCCGTTGCCGAAGTAGATCCGGTTCAGGTACATCGTAAGGATCTCGTCCTTGGTCATCTGGTTTTCCAGGGCAACGGCAATCGAAGCCTCCGTCGCTTTGCGGAAAAACGTCTTGTCCTGGTTCAGGAACAGGTTGCGCGCCAGCTGCTGCGTGATCGTGCTCGCGCCTTCCTTCGCGCTCCGCGCGATGACGTCCTTGACGAGCGCGCGCCCGATGCCGAGCATGTCGATGCCGGAATGCTCCTCGAAGCGCTTGTCTTCCGTCGCGATGAACGCCTCGCGAAGCTTCTGGGGAAGCTCCGAGAACTCGGCGTTCTGCCGATTGACGCTGGCCAGGCTCGCGATCTTGTTGTTGCTGGAATCATAGACGACGGAAGCCTCCGTCAGGCTGAGCACATCCTTGTTGGCGGCGAGGATCCGCTCGCCGTTGAGGATGACCAGCAGGTAGCCGACAATGCCGGCTACGACGGCGAGAGCTCCCGCGAAGAACAGGCCGTAGAACCATTTCCGCTTGCGGCTGATCCGGCCTTTTTTCCTCTTGCCCTTCTTGGTTGCCGGCTGCGCCGGATGATCCCCTTTTTTTCTCTGGTCTGGCATGTCTCTCGTTCTCCTTCCGGTCGGTCTCTTCTGTCCCGATATAGGTATACCCTGGAAACAGAAGAACAACCCTGCCGGAGAGCGGGTTGTTCTTCGGACCGATATTTCCTTAACGAAGCTGCTGCAGGAAAGGTTTCACCGCTCGCGGCGGCAAGGCCTGTCCTAGGATTCCGAAGAGCTGTCCTGCGGCTGCATGAGCGATACGTTGCGCTGAGGCGTGAACGTCGAGATCGCATGCTTGTACACCATTTGCTGGCGTCCGTCGGAATCGATGATGATCGTGAAATTATCGAAGGCGCGGATGACACCGCGGATCTGGAAACCGTTGGTGAGGTAAACCGTGACCGGGATGCTGTCCTTGCGGAGCTGGTTCAGGAACGTATCTTGAATATTAATGGATTTGTTCATTGGAAGTTACCCCCGTCAAAAAGGATTGGTTAGTGGTATATTCAAGATCGACTGCAAACTTTCCTGCTAGTATAGCATGGATAAGCTCCAAATTGTTGTGAAAATTTTCCCCGGCGTCGATCCAATGAATGTCCTTCATATGCCGGAACCAGCTCAGCTGGCGCTTGGCGAATCTTCTCGTATCCCGCTTGAGCAGCTGGACGGCTTCCTCCTTCGTCGTCCCGCCTTTCAGCCAAGGAACAAGCTCCTTGTATCCCAGCCCCTGCATGGCCACGGCGTTCTCCGGCACGCCTTGCTCCAGCAAGCGGGCGACCTCCTCCGGCAGCCCGGCCTCCATCATGAGATCGATTCTCTCCTCGATTCTCCCGTACAGCTCCGCACGGTCCATTTGCAGTCCCAGAACAACTAATTCGTAGGGAGACTCTTTTTTCTGTCCGGCGAGCTGGCTGCTCATCGTTTCCCCCGTCACATGGAAAATTTCAAGCGCGCGGATGACTCTCCGCACATCGTTGGGATGCAGCTTGGCCGCGGACTCGGGATCGGCGGCCGCCAGCCTGGCGTGCAGGGCATCGACGCCGTCGGCTTCCGCGAGCCTCTGGAGCTCCGCCCGGAAGGCTTCGTCCGATCCCGCCTCGGAGAACTGGTATCCGTAGCAGACCGACTCGATGTAGAGCCCGGTGCCGCCGACAATGAAGGGAAGCTTGCCGCGGGCTGCGATCTCCGGAATGAGGCGGCCGCAGGCTTCCTGGAAATCGGCAGCCGAGTACGGCTCGTCCGGATTCCTGACATCGATGAGATGATGGGGAATCCCCTCCATCTCATCGCTGGGAATCTTGGCCGTGCCGATGTCCATTCCCCGGTATACCTGCATGGAGTCTCCCGAGATGATTTCCGCGTTCCATGCCTTGGCAAGCTCCAGGCTCAGCTTCGTCTTGCCGACCGCCGTCGGCCCGACCAGAACCAGAAGCGGCTGTTTAGTCAATTCGAATCACTCCGTATCCGACAGCGGATGTCTTTTTCCTCGGACAGCGCTCGAAGCCGAGCCGCTGAAACTCCGGGCTGTTGTTTTTTTCCTTGAGCAGCACCGTTCTTCTCGCTACCCGCACAGCTTCGCGGACGGTCTCCGCCGCAAGCGCGCCGTGGTTCGCCAAGCCGCGCAGAGGCTCGATCGAGCTCGATTCCTGAACCGGATCGCGGAACATGGGATCGAAGTAGACGATGTCGAAGCTGTCGTCCGGCAGCGACTTCAAATAGTCGGCATGGCCGGCGAGCACCGGCCTGATGCGCCGGAAAGCTTCATTCACGTCCTCGAGAGGCGTCTCATAACGCTGAAGCCCCTCACGGACAACGGCATGCAGCACCGGCTCGCTCTCCAGCGCCGTCACGCTTCCTTCCGGTCCGGCCGCGTAGGAGAACACGATGGAATCGCCGGCAAGTCCGGCCGTGCAGTCCAGGACGCTGTCTCCCGGACGGCAGCCGGCCAGCTCCACCAGCGGATCGGGCTCTCCCTTGCGCAGCCGCTTTACGCGGACGTAGGCCATGCTGGGATGGAAATAAAAGGGCGGCTCATCGGGGCCGCCGTAAAAACGGAGCTGCATGCTCGTGGCGACCAGCAGCTCCTTGTCGCCGTAATGGGCCGTCAATTGGCCGAGCGTGCGTCCTCTGCGGCTGACGAGCCGCGCGCCCAGCTCCTCCGCAAGGCGGGCGGCATCGTCAAGCATGGCTCCGCTCGGCTGATCCGTCGTCGTGACGATCATGACATCACCCGTTTGAACATTTTCTCTAGCTGATAGTTGGAAATATGAACCAGAATGGGCCTGCCGTGCGGACAAGTATAGGGCTGAGCGCAGGCGGCCAGCCTGGCTAGAAGGGCTTCGCCTTCCTCGCGGCTGAGCCGGTCGTTCGCCTTGATGGAAGCTTTGCAGGAGCACATGATGGCCGCTTCCTCCCTAAGCTTGGCGATGTCCACCGCCCGCTTCTCGCGCAGCACCCACTCCGCCATCTCCTCGACGAGCTGCTGCTCCTCGCCCTTGGGGAACCAATGAGGATGGGAGCGGACGAGGAACGATTGGGGCCCGAAGGGCTCCATCTCGACGCCTGCTTCCGCCAGCAGCTCCAGCCTCCCGGCCAGTTGCTGGGCGTCGGCGCTTGTATATTCGAGCGTGAAGGGAACGAGCAGGACCTGGCTCTCGCTGCCCGGCTCGCCGAACTTGCGGTAGTAGTATTCGTAATTGATCCGCTCATGGGCGGCATGCTGGTCGATCATGTACATGCCTTCCTCGTTTTGCGCGATCAGATAGGTGCCGTGCATCTGGCCGACCCAGCCGAGCTCCGGGAAGCCCGTTCCGCCATCGGGGGCATCGGAGAGGCTGCCCGCCGCTGCAGGGAAGGATTCGGACGGACCGTCCGGACCTCCGGGTTCGGCAGAGCCGGCTTGAGAGTACGGAGCCATGCCGCTGACCGCCGGCTCGGGGACGGAAGCTCCGCCTGCAAGGCCAGCGGGCTCGTCGCCTGCGGGAGCGGGAACGACGCCTGCAGGAGCGGGAACGGCGGCATTGGTTCCGCCTTCGGGAGCGGGAACGGCGGCATAAGCTCCGCCTGCCTGTTCCCGCACGGCTCCGGCGCGGTCTGCCGCCATGCCGGCGGCAGGCGCGTACAGCCGCCGAGCGGCGTCAGGCGGAACGGCGGGGCCGCCCGAGGCGGCCGCCGCCGGGCGCCAAGGCCCCGCCGCCGCGCTGCCCGGAGACAGGCCCTGGCGCCCGCTGCCGGCAGGGCGGGCCTGTGCGGGCCATGCCGCAGGCGCCGAGCCCGCGGCTGCCTCGCGCGCCGCGGAAGCCAGGCCAAGCGGCGGTTCCGCCGCAGCGCCGCCGGCGGAGCGTCCCGCATCCGGCTCCGGCTGATGGAAGCGCAGCTGCTCCTGGCGGTACAACGGGCCGGAACGCTCGGAGCGGCCGGACTCCGGGCCCGGAATATGCCGCCTGCCGCCGAGCGCTTCCTTGACCGTCTCCTCCAGGAACGCCTTCAGCTCCGGCTCCTTGCTGAAGCGCACCTCCATCTTGGAAGGATGCACGTTGACGTCGACGAGACCGGGATGCATCCCAATCTCCAGGACGGCGATCGGGAACCGGTTGATCGGCAGCAGCGTATGGTAGGAGGCCAGGAGAGCCTGCTGCACGGTGAAGCTGCGGATGTAGCGTCCGTTGACGACGGTCGTGATTGCGCTCCGGCTCGCCCTCGTCATCTCCGGCTTGGAGATGTAGCCGTTAAGCTCGTAGTCGGGATGCGTTCCCCGCAGCGGCAGCATCGCCTTGGCCGTAGCGGTGCCGTAGACCGCCGCGATTACCTGCAGCCGATCCCCGTTGCCGAGCGTCCGCAGCAGATTGCCGCCGTTGTGGGTCAGCGAGAAGGCGATCCCGGGATGCGCGAGCGCGATGCGGTAAATATAGTCCGATATATGTCCAAGCTCCGTCTGGATGCTCTTCATGTACTTGAGCCTGGCGGGCGTGTTGAAAAACAGATCGCGCACGAGCATGTCGGTGCCTTGAGCGGCTCCGGCATGCTCGTCGGCGGTCATCCGCCCGCCTTCCATCACGATGCGCCGGCCGAGTCCGCTGTCGCTTCCCGCCGACGTGCAGTCGACCCTGGCGACAGCCGCGATGCTCGGCAGCGCCTCGCCGCGGAAGCCGAGGCTCGCGATGCGGAACAGATCCCGGCTGTCCAGCAGCTTGCTCGTGGCATGCCGCTGGAACGCCGTCTCCATGTCCTCCGCTTCGATGCCGCCGCCGTCGTCCTGGACGCGGATCAGGCTGAGTCCTCCCTCTTCGATCGTGATGTCGATGGAGGTTGCTCCGGCATCGACGGCGTTCTCCACCAGCTCCTTCACGACCGACGCGGGCCGCTCGACGACTTCGCCAGCGGCGATCTGGTTCGCCAAATGCTCGTCCATCACTTGAATTCTGCCCATGCCCGGTCTCCTTTCCTATGCTGCTGTTCTTAGCCCAGCTTGGCTTTCATGTCGCTCAGCCATTGGATCGCCTGAAGCGGAGTCATGTTCAGCAGGTCCAGCTTGCGAAGGCTGTCTGCAAAGGCATCGGCCGCATCCTCGTGCTTGCCGGCCTTGCGCTTGGACGGCGCATCCGGATGCGCAGCCTCCTCGCCGAAGATCGACAGCTGGACCGGATCCGCAGCGGCGGCGCCGGCAGCCGCTTCGGCCCGGTAGGCTGCGGCGCCTTCCAAGGCTCGCTCCGCCTTATCCGCCCCTTCAGGATGCCGCATCTCAGCTCCAGCCGCTCCGGCCGGGCCCTGCGGAGCCGGCATCGCACCGGCTTGCCGGTCTGGAGCCGCCCTGTTCCCCTCGCCCGGATCGCCCTTCTTCGCCGGAACCGGCGAATAATGGCTCTCCGCCGACTCGAGAAGCTCGTAGGCGCGTCCGATGATGCTCTCGGGCAGTCCGGCGAGACGGGCGCAGTAGATGCCGTAGCTGGTGCTGGCCGCTCCGGGCACGAGCCGGCGCAGGAAGGTGACGTCGCCGCCGCTTTCCTTGACCGCCATGGAGGCGTTGCTCAGATGCTCCAATGACTCTTCCAGATGGGACAGCTCGTGGAAATGCGTTGACACGAGCGCCTTGCAGCCCGTCCGGTCGTGCAGGTACTCGATGACGGCCTGCGCGATCGACATTCCTTCCGCGGTCGAGGTGCCCCGTCCCAGCTCGTCGATGATGACGAGGCTGCGCTCCGTCGCCTTGTCGGTCATCTGCTGGATGTCGCGCATCTCCACCATGAACGTGCTCTGGCCGCCGACGAGGTCGTCGGCCGCTCCGATGCGGGTGAAGATCCGGTCGACCAGAGGCAGCCTGGCCGAGCGGGCCGGCACGAAGCAGCCGATCTGGGCCATGACGCAGATCAGAGCCGTCTGGCGCATGTAGGTGCTTTTGCCGGCCATGTTCGGTCCCGTGATGAGCAGGACTCGGGCGCCGCCCTGCGACAGGTCGGCTCCGTTGGCCATGAAGCTGACGTCCTCCATGACCGCTTCCACGACGGGATGGCGGCCGCCTTCGATGAGCAGGTCGTACCCGTCCGATACTGCGGGCCGGACGTAGCGGCGCTCGGCGCTGACCGCGGCGAGCGACTGCAGCACATCGGCGCAGGCGATCGTTTCCGCGAGCCGCTGCAGCCGGTGCAGCTGAGCCGACACGGCGTCGCGGAGCTGCAGGAAGAGGCTGTACTCGAGATCCGTCATTTTCTCCTCGGCCTCGAGAATGAGCCTCTCCTTCTCCTTGAGCTCCGGCGTGACGTAGCGCTCGGCATTCGCCAGCGTCTGCTTCCTCTCGTACCGCCCTTCCGGCAGCGCGGATATATTCGCCTTGGACACCTCAAGGAAGTAGCCGAACACTTTGTTGTAGCCGATTTTCAGCGTCTTGACGCCCGTCGCCTCGCGCTCTCTGCGCTCCAGCTCGGCCAGCCACCTCTTGCCCCCCGTGCTGGCTTCGCGCAGCTGGTCGAGATAGGCGTCGTACCCGGCGCGGATCAGTCCGCCCTCGCGCACGGACACCGGAGGCTCGTCCACGAGGACGGTGTCGATCATCTCTCTGAGGTCGGCGCATTCGTCCACGCCGCCCGCGAGCTGCCGCAGCGTATCCGACGGAGAGGCGGCAAGCAGCTCCAGCACCGCCGGCACGCGCTCCAGGGATGCCCTCAGAGCCGCCAGATCGCGGCCGCCCGCCGTGCCGTAGGCGACCCGTCCGACAAGCCTCTCCAGATCATAGATTCCATCCAGCTCGCCGCGCAGATCCTCGCGCAGGATGAGATTTCCGTGCAGCGCCTCCACCGCCTCCAGCCGCTCCTCGACCGCAGCCGCCGACAGCAGCGGCTTGTCGATCCAGCGGCGCAGCAGCCTGCCGCCCATCGAGGTTTTCGTCCGGTCGAGCAGCCAGAGCAGCGACCCCTTGCGGCTGCGTCCCTGCACCGTCTCGGTCAGCTCCAGGTTGCGTCGGGTGAACGGATCCAGAATCAGATACTGGTTCGGCTCGTAACTTCGGATGCTGCGGACGTGGCCGAGCGACCTCTTCTGGGTTTCCACCAGATAGCCGGCGAGAGCGGAGACGGCCCGAAGCCTCGAAGAAGCAAGCCCGTCAAGCGCTCCGTCCGGAAACAGCGCCGCCAGCTGCGGTGCATCCATAGGCTCGCGAGCGGTGTACAGAACCGGTTTCGCGCCTGCCGACAGCTTCTGCTTCAGGCTGTCCAGCACGGCAGCGTCCCCGACGATTTCGGCCGGCACGTAGACGTTGATCTCGTCCTGGAGCAGCTCGAGCCCGCCCGTGAACGAGGTGGCGTACAGCTCTCCCGTCGTCAAGTCGCAGGCTGCCAGAGCGAACTGGCCGCCCTCCTGAGCGACGGACACGATGTAGTTGTTGGTTTTGTCGGCCAGCGATTTGGTCTCCATGACCGTTCCCGGCGTCACGACGCGCACGATCTCCCTGCGCACGACGCCCTTTGCCGCGGCCGGATCCTCCACCTGCTCGCAGATGGCGACCTTGTAGCCCTTTTCGATCAGGCGAGCTATGTATCCCTCTGCCGAATGATACGGCACCCCGCACATCGGTATCCGTTCCTCGCCGCCGCCTGCGCGGCCGGTCAGCGTTATTTCCAGTTCCCTCGAAGCCAGAACGGCATCGTCGAAGAACAGCTCGTAGAAATCTCCAAGACGGAAAAATAGGAAAGCGTCTTTCGCTTCCTGCTTGATGGACATGTACTGCTCCATCATCGGCGTAAGTGCAGCCATTGGGCCCTCCCGGTCAAACTCCAGTATTTTCTCTTCCCGCCGCAGCGGCCTTATGAACACAATCATCTCTCATTATAGCAGTTCAAGAATTGCCGTACAAAAGGAGAACGCCGGAAAAGGCCGGGCGCTGGCGCGCTTCGGCCGTCATCCAGGACAACGAGGATGCCTGCTCTTCCTCCATGGCCCGTAAGAATTCCAGACAACTTCCATAATAAGGGGGCGGATATGCTCCTCCCGCGCTTCAAGCCGAGCCTTAAGCTCGGTCCGGTCCAGGAACCTTTCTTGATTTCACACCGCTTCATATCCCCACCCACTGTCATCTGGAAAATGCCGATAGCTGCTGGACTTCAACCATCGCCACTCTCATGTCGGCGCGGAGTGTTCGGGGACGGGGATTCCCCAACGGATACGGAGGTCTCTGCTCTCGTCCCAGCTCGCTCCGCTGCCGGCGGCATCCAGGAACGGCTCCAGCCAGGCCTGATGCATGGGGTACGAGGGAACCTTCTCCAGCGCCGTCCGAAGTCCCGAAAGGCATTCCCGGAGAGTCTCCTTGTCTCCCTCGTAATACGCCCTCACATACCGCCCGTCCATGGAAGGCAAAAAATCAAGGCGGCAGCCGTCCTCCGCCGCCAGCATGCTGACGGCCAGAGCGTAGCGCGCGGCGGCCGGCGAGACGAGCCAGCTCGGCAGCGTGCGGTATTCGAACCCTCCATGCGGCTGCGCCCTGCTGTCTCCGAGCGTGCCGTACCGCGGCCGGCGGGCCCGGCCGCGCGGATCTTCCGCCAGAGCCATCGGAAAGGCGGCATAGCTGTCCAGCACGCGGAGCAGGCGCGAGGTCAGCGGGAGCCCGCTGAGATGGACATGGCCTCCCAGCGGTAGGCCGGGCAGCGGCATCGCTCCTGCGAGCAGGCGCATGCCGGGCTTCGACGCTCCCCGCCTCGAAGCCCGCAGCAGCAGGAGGCGGATGTTCTCGGCCAGACCTTGCGCCGTCGCCGAGGGCTCCGGCCGAAGCTCTCCGACCGGCTGCCTGATCTGCCGCCCGGTCAGCAGCACGTCGCTGCCGACGGCGCTGCTCAAGCCTCCGAGATGGGAGGCCGAGTGGATCCTTCCGTCCGGCCTCATGATGACGAACTCCGGATCGGCTCCGATCCGGATGCCCGGTCCGTCCGGCCGCGCCGCAGCGTCCAGCAAGCCTTGGATTCGGCTGCGGATGGGGCTCCACAAGCCCGCCGCCGCTTCCGGCACGGCATCCGCCTCCGCAAGCTTTCCTGCGCCGGCAATCAAAAAGCGGCGGCAGCCGGGCAGACGGATGCCGGCGATGGACGCACGGCCGCCGTCTGCCGCGCGGACCAGCACCTCGGCGGCATCAAGCCCGAGCTCGTACGCCGCTCTCAGCGCCGCGCGCACGGAACGCCGCATGGCCGGATCTTCGGCATACCGCCATAGGCCTGCGGGACCGGCACTGGCGGCAGCATGGCTGCCGGGCACAGAGCCCGGCAGACCGCCGCTGTCCGCCGGCCCCGACGGCGGCAAGCCGCCGCCTTCCTCCATGCCGCCTGCCTGGCTTCCGGAGAGCATCCCCTTGCGCCAGAATTCGGAGCGGATCCGATGGGCAAGCAGAGGCTCTCCCTCTCCGACCGCAACCCGGTACAGCCTGCCGGTCTCGGCAGCTCCTCCCGCATGCAGGCCCGACGCCTCCAATTCCCTTTGCAGCCGCTCCGGCCCCATCGCCGCCACGCGGGCGGCATTGGCATTGAGCAGCCATGGCAGGCAGGCCGCATCGGCCGCTTCGACGGCTCCCGGCGCCTCGCCGCGCAAGAGGGCGCTCCAACGCTCCGGAAGCCGCGAGCTTCCCCAGACAAATACGGCATCCTGCCGGCTCGGTCCGGCTTCGCCGTCTTGGCATAAAGGAATGCCAAGACGCATGGACAACGCGGCGGCATCGTCTTCCTGGCCGTCGCACCATAGCCACATCCTGCCAGCCATGGCATCGCCTCCCCCAGTCATTTGCCGCAGCCTCATGTAGCCTTGACGCTGCAATTCGCCCTGCAACCATGAAGCGAGAAGAAATTATGCCCTTGGCCTACAAAAAAAGAGGGCTTTCGCCCTCGAATTCCTTCGTATGCCTGCATACCCTGCAGTAAGAACCTTGAGGCCCGGCTTTTACAGCTCGTCGTCGAGAAGATCGGGATCCAGGTCGTCGAATCCGCTGTCCCCGTCGTCAAAACCATATTTGCCGTCTTTGCCGTCAAAGTCGTCGCAGCCGCCCGGAACGACCGCCACGCATACTTTGGTCTCGGCAATCATCTCGACCGCGAATTCGCGTTCGACCCGCACGACTACGGAAGAGCCGTTCGAAGAGATGTTCGCTTCGATGCAGTTGGGCTCCTGCGTCGATTCAGCCGAAACTTCCTCCGTGGCTGCCCGGTGCTTCGGGTCCACGTAGGAGAGCGGGATGTTTTCGACATAAGAGACCGTTTCCTTCGCTACGTCGGTTTGAGAGTTCTTGTTGTACGAATACCAGATGTTGATGTCGTAAGATCCGACGACCTCAATGCCGTCCCCCGACCGAACCGCTTCATACTGGTGGTTGATGACCCAAGCGCCCAGTATGCTGGTGGGGCGGTGAGGGGGCGTGACGGTATGCGATACCGTCGAGAACTTGCGACCTTTACCGCAGACAGCTTTCGTGATGATTTCTCTAGTCTGAAGCTGTTTATCTGCAATCGTCATTTCTTAACCTCCTCCATACAATCATTCCTTACAAGTGTATGCAGGACATTCGTCTAGGGTGACTCCTTCTTTTCCGGGCGCCGCAACGAATTTTCCCTGATTCATTGTATGGGGCAGGCATGGAGAAGATGACACTGCGCGGCAAATTATTCCCTGGACGTCCCGCTGACGGGGCTGCCGCCGGCAGTGCGGCGCTTTTTGTGCCGGCTTGCCGTATCCAGAAAGCGTTCAAGCTCCAGGCACAGCTGAAGCAATGCCGAGCGGGCTTCGAATTCGTCCCGTGTCCGGGGCAGCTCCATCGTCCGGTAGTTGCGCCGCAGCTCGGCCAGCGCGAGCCGGGTCCGGTCCTCGTAATAATCCGACGAGATGTCGCCTTCGATCTTCTCGAGCAGATCGGCCAGCAGCTCGCCTTGCGGCAGTCGCCCGTATACATACGATAGAAGCTGCAGCATCGAGGCGAGGCTCTCCAGCTGCCTCCGGCGCATCGCAAAATAAACGGTCCAATAAAAGTCCGGCTCCCAGGGCCGGTTATGCTGCTCCCGCTGCGACCTCCGCTCTCCCTCGGCGACGTCCGCCTCCAGCTCCAGCAGCTGCGAGCCGCTCCAGACACGGCCGGGATCGCGCAGGACAGCCGCCATTTCGGCGAATATTTCCCCGAACTTCCTCTCTGCGGAGGTCCGAAGCTGCTGCAGCCGCTTCGTCTCTCCGGGCATGTAGACATGGTTGAACAGAGCCGACCATCCGAGACCGACGAGCAGCAGCAGCAATTCGTTCAGCAGCAGGCCGGCCGTAACCTCCCCGGCGCCATATACGTGGAAGACAAGCACGCTGCCCGGCACGATGCCGTCCCGAAGGCGGAGCCTCGACAGCAAGGGGAACACGAGCAGGACATAGATCGCCGCCGTCCAGATCCGGTATCCGATCAGCTCGAACAGAACCGAGGAAACCAGCAGCGCGATCACGCCTGCGGTCAGCCTTTCGAACAGGCTGCGGAAGCCTTTGCGCCGGGTCGTCTCGACTCCGAGTATGGCGAGCACCCCGGCGAACAGCGGCTGCGTCAGGTCCAGCAGCTGGGCCGTCCAGATGGCGGCCGCGACGGCAGCAGCCGTTTTCGCCACTCTAAGCCCGATTCCTTTCACGACCTTTTCTCCCTGCCTTTCCGATTCCGTTTGGCGCGCAAGCCTTCTTCTGCGGCTTGGGCGCGGCGATTGCGGGCATCACCGCCCGCGCTTGCCCACGCGGGATGCGGAGCAGGAGGACGGCCGCACTGCCGCTTGCCTCGCATCGGCATGCGGCAAGTCCGCCCGCCCTCCCGTTCCCATGAAAAAAAGCGCTTCGGCCAGCCGGGCTTCCGCCCGGATGCCGCCGAAGCGCCATGCCTGTCGTATCATCCTAGACCTTCCTGCCCCGCGCGTCAATTGCGGCAGCGCAGCCCGGACCCGCAGCTTCTTCTCTCGTCCGGCTGCTGGCTGTCGATGCGGCAGCCGGCCGGCAATCTCCCCCTGCGCGCTCCGTCCTCGGAAGGCGGCTCCATGCTCTACCTCTCCGCATTTCACCGCTGCTCCGCTCCGAATATTTCACCGCTGCTCCGCTCCGTACTGCTCCGCCCCGTTTCACCGCTGCTCCGGGTCCACCTTACGAAGGCTCTCTCCCGCCGGATATGAGCTTCTTCTCCAGCAGCGCCACGCCCTGGTACATCAAGGTCGCCGCAGCCGCGATCACGACGAGCGTCGATAGGACGAGCGTGAAGTTGAACACCTGGAAGCCATAGATGATCAGGTAGCCCAGCCCTTCCTTGGCGACCAGGAACTCGCCGACGATGACGCCGACCCACGCCAGGCCGACATTGACCTTCAGCGTCGAGATGATGACCGGGAACGATGCCGGCAGGATGACGAGCCGGAAAAGCTGCAGCCGCGTCCCTCCGAGCAGGCGCACGACCTTGACAAGGCCGGGCTCGATATCCCGAAACCGGTTGTAGATGCCGATCGTCGTCACGATGACCGTCATCGACAGCGTCACCGACAGGATCGACAGGAAGCCCTGGCCCATGGCCACGATGAAGATCGGCCCGAGAGCGACCTTCGGAAGACTGTTGAAGACGACCAGATAGGGATCGAATACTTTCGATACGAACGGGAACCACCATAACAGCGCGGCAAGCGCTGTCCCGATCAGCGTCCCGAGGACGAATCCCGCCGCCGTCTCCGCCACAGTGACGCCGACATGCGGCCACAGCGTGCCGTCCGCGCTCGATGAAGCCAGCTGGGCGGCGATTTTGGTCGGGTAGCTGAACAGGAGCGGATCGATCCATCTCAAGCGGCCTGCCGCTTCCCACAGGAGGAGGAATGCAGCCAGCAGAAGCAGCTGCACCGACAGTACCGCCGCTCCGATGCCCCGCTCGCGGCGGCGGTAGGCGGCATGGAGCGCCTGCAGCCATCCTGCCCGATCCTCTCCGGCAAGCGGTCCGCCATTGTCTCCCGCAGAAGCCGCCTTGTTGTCTCCGCCTGCCGGCTGGCAGGCTTTATCGTCACTCATGGGACCCACCTTCTCTTTCTCCGGCGTTCAAATCTTCCCACAGCGCATCGAACAGCGCCTGAAAGGAAGGATGCTTGCGCGCCTCCGTCGGCGCCAGCTTCCTGATGGCTTCCGGCACAGCGATTTCCTTGCGGATCCGGCCCGGATTCCGGCCGAGCACGATCACCCGGTCGCTCATCGCCGCCGCCTCGGCCAAATCATGGGTGACGAGCACCGCTGTCTTGCCCAGCTTGCGCAGCGTCGTCTGCACAAGATCCTCAAGCTGCATCTTGATATGCATATCCAGAGCCGAGAACGGCTCGTCGAGCAGCAGCACATCGGGCTCCGGCGCCAGCGTCCTCGCCAGCGCCACCCGCTGCCTCATGCCGCCGGACAGCTCTCCCGGATATTTGCCCCCCGTTCCGGCCAGGCCGACTTCCTCGAGCAGCATTTCGACCCGATTCCGTTCCGCCGCCGAGCGCCTGCCTGCGATGTCCAGGCCGAGCCCGGCATTGTCCCGGATACTGCGCCATGGCAGGAGGCAGTCCTGCTGAAGCATGTAGCCGACCTTGGCGGACGGCTCCGTCACCGGCTTGCCGCCGAGCAGCACCTGGCCCGCTGCCGGCGGAAACAAGCCCGCTAGAAGGCTGAGAACGGTCGTCTTGCCGCAGCCGCTCGGACCGACCAGGCTGATGAATTCTCCGTGCCTGACAGCCAGCTCCATCCGGTCGACAGCCAGGGAAGCCCCTTTCCTGCCGACATAGACATGCGAAACTCCCCGCAGCTCCAGCATCGGTGATTTGTCGTCCATGTCCTTGTCCTCCTTTCCAAGCGTCGCCCCGAAACGCAGCATGCAGGCCGGACGTGTCCGCCGGCCTGCCGTTCAACGCCGGACAGCTACTTGCCGGCCTTTTGAGCAAATGAATTGTCCACCAGCTTGTCGTGATCGGGACGCTCCTTGAGCTCTCCGGCGGATGTCATGACGTCGAGCAGGTTGTTCCATTCTTCTTTGTCGATGACAGGATTATCCGCATAGGATCCTTGCTGCTTGTAGCGGTCGATGGAGCTTACGATGATCGCTTTGTCCGTGCTCGGGAAGTAAGAGCCGACGGCATCGGCGATTTCCTGGGCGCTGTGATCCTTGACCCAGGTTTGCGCCTTCTGGACCGCATTCGTGAACTTCTGCACCGCAGCCTCGTTTTTCTTGATGTAGCTCTGCTTGCTCATGAAGACGGTATAAGGCAGATGGCCTCCCTCTACGCCGAACGATGCGACGACCTTGCCCTTGCCCTCCTTCTCCATCATCGAAGCCTGCGGCTCGAACAGCTGCACATAGTCGCCGGTTCCGGAAGCATAGGCCGCGGTAATGTTGGCAAAGTCGATGTTCTGGATCAGCTTGAGGTCTTTTTGCGGATCGATGCCTTTTTTCTTGAGGGTGAATTCGCCCGCCATCTGCGGCATGCCGCCCTTGCGCTGGCCGAGGAAGGTCGATCCCTTGAGGCCGCTCCAGTCGAAGGCGGCACCCGTGCGGGACATGAGGAACGTTCCGTCTGTCTGTGTCACCTGGGCAAAGTTGATGACGGGATCGTCGGAGCCTTGCTGATAGACATAGATGGACGTTTCGGAGCCGACGAGAGCGACGTCGATCGCGCCGGACAGCAAGGCGGTCATCGTCTTGTCGCCGCCCGCGGTCGTCTGCAGCTCGACTTCAAGCCCTTCGTCCTTGAAAAACCCTTTGGACAAGGCGACATATTCCGGAGCGTAGAAGAGCGAGCGCGTCACTTCGCCGATGCGGATCTTCACCGGACCGCCGCTCTTGCTTCCGCAGCCGGACAGCGATGCCGTCAGAAGCAGCGAAGCAGCCAGCAGCAGGCCTCCGATAGCTTGTTTTTTCATATGGATGTTTCCTCCCATGTGGACCTTTGTGTGCTACAGCCTATGCTTGCGGCGGCCAGGTGGTGAATCGCGGGAGACGGCAGGCGTTCGACGGCAGGCGGAGCGGCATCTGCCAAGACCGCGGTCCAGATCCAGCAACGATAGGGCATGGCAAAAAAACCCCTCCTCCGCCATGTGAACGGCTGAAGGAGAGGCTTGGTTCAGGTTTGGGTCAGGCTTGGTTCGGCTTGGATCCGGCTTGGTTCAGGTTTGGGTCCGGCTTGGTTCAGGTTTGGGTTCGGCTTGGTTCAAGCTCTAAGGGCCAAGCGCGCCGGAGCTTGAAGCCGGCAAGGCATACTTGCCTTGGAGCCGCTGCGGCTCGGCGCAGCTCGATCTTTACAGCTTGTAGATGTCCGTGTATTTGGCCCGCAGATACTTCACAAGATAGCTCGGGTCCAGCGGCTTGCCCGTCGCTCCGAGAATGATTTCCTTCGGCGTCTTGAGCTTGCCGTATTTGTGGACGCGGTCTGTCAGCCAGGATTTGATCGGCGCCAGCTCGCCGCGCGCGACCAGCTCCCACAGCTTCGGAAGCTGGGCTTCCATCGTGTCGGCCATCTGCGCCGCGTACATGTTGCCGAGGGAATAGGAAGGGAAGTAGCCGAACAGCCCGGCGCTCCAGTGCACGTCCTGCATGACGCCCTGCGCGTCGTTCGGCGGCGTGATGCCGAGGTATTCCCGGTACTTGTCGTTCCAGATCGCCGGGAGGTCGGATGCCTTCGCTCCTTCGTTGAAGATCATCTTCTCGATCTCGTAGCGGATGATGATATGCAGGTTGTAGGTCAGCTCGTCGGCCTCGATGCGGATGAGCGAAGGCTGGACGGTGTTCTGCGAACGGTAGAATTCCTCCGGGCTGATGTTGAGCTGGCCGGGGAAGCGGCTCTGGAGGTCGCCGAAATAACGGTGCCAGAACGGGCGGCTGCGGCCGATCGTGTTCTCCCAGAAGCGCGACTGCGACTCGTGGATGCCCATCGACGTTCCGCCGCACAGGGATGTTCCGGCGAGCTCCGGAGAGACGTTCTGCTCATACAGCGCATGGCCGCCCTCATGGATCGTGCCGAACAAAGCGCTTGTCACGTCATCGGCCAGATAGCGGGTCGTGATCCGCACGTCGCCGAGATTGATTCCCGTAGCGAACGGATGCGCGGTTTCGTCCAGACGTCCGGCTTCGAAGTCGTAGCCCATCTGGCCGAGCATGAACAGGCTGAAGTCCTTCTGTGCGCCTTTGTCGAACAGCTGGTTCAGGAACTCGCGGGAAGGCTTGTGCGCCGAGTCCGCGATGGCCGAAGACAGCGGGACGAGCTCGTCGCGCAGCGAGCTGAAGATCGAGTCCAGCTCGGCGACCGTCATGTCCGGCTCGTAATCGTCGATCAGCGTATCATACCGGGTGGCCTTCGGCCCCCATAGATCGATGAACTGGTTCGTATAGCCGATCACCTTGTCCAGGAACGGCTCGAACGAAGCGAAGTCGTTGTTGCCGCGGGCGACCTCCCAGGCGGATTCCGACTGCGAGATCAGGACGACGGCTTCCTCGTACAGCTTGGCCGGAATCCTGACGCTGCGGTCGTACTGGCGCCGGACTTCCTGGACCAGCTTGAGGTCGATCCCGCCCAGGCCGCCCTGCGCCTCCTTCTGCTCGAGAGCCTGCAGCAGCTCTCCCATCTCGGCGGAGGTGGAGAGCTTGAACGCTTCGCCGGCCAGCTGGCCGAGCACCTCGGAGCGGGCGTCCATTCCTTTGCGGGGGGCGCCGGTGCGCAAATCCCAGGCGAGAACAGCCTGGGCTTCATGGTAGTTCCGGATTTTCCGGTCCAGAGCGCGGAAATCGGCCAAAGTCTTTTCGTATGTAGATGTCGTCACAGGTCGTCACCCTTTCTTCTATACGTCCTATACTTGATCATAGCGGGGACAGACCTTATAATCAACGGTAATCAAACGGGGCCGCCGGCTGCACGGATGCCGCGGACAAAGGAGTGACGGAAGATGCGCATCACATTCAAGACAGCCGCCGTCGAGGCGCTGAAGCCTTATCTCGAGGACGGGAAGGGCATCCTTAAGCTTGTCTACGATACGGAGGGCTGCGGCTGCGTCGTCAGCGGTGTGTCCGCCCTTCATATCGTCGCCCAAGCGAGTCCCGGCGATGTCATCGGCGAAGGCGATCCGTTTCCTTTCCTCTACGAGGAAAGATACGAGGTGTTTTTCGAGCCCGAGCTGAAGCTGGACTACAACCCGGCTCGACAAGCCTTCATCCTTGCCAGCGACAGCCAGATCTACAGCCATGACCTGCGGTTCTTCCCGCAAGGAATTGCCACCTTCTAAAACCACTGCGCGAAAGAGAGGTCGGGAGCATCATGAACAATCTCCAGGAAATGCTTGCCTATAACGAAAAATTTGTCGAGGACAAGAAGTACGAGGAATATTTGACCGACAAATTCCCCGACAAGCGCATGGTCATCCTGACATGCATGGATGCGCGGCTGTCGGAGTTGCTGCCAAGGGCGCTCAATCTCCGCAACGGCGACGCCAAGATCCTCAAGAACGCCGGCGCCATCATCACGCAGCCATTCGGCAACATCATGCGCAGTATCCTGGTCGCGCTCTATGAGCTGAACGCGGATGAAGTGTTCATCATCGGCCATTACAACTGCGGCATGACGGGCATCAACCCGGACAGCATGATCGGCAAGATGGTGGATCGGGGAGTGCCATCCCAGACGATCCGCACGCTGAAGCATTCCGGCGTCGATTTCACCCGCTGGCTGACCGGCTTCGACAATGTGCGGTCGAGCGTCGAGAAGAGCGTGAGCATCGTCCGCAACCACCCGCTGCTCCCCCCTGGCACGCCCGTGCACGGCATGATCATCCATCCTCAGACAGGCAAGCTTGATCTCGTGACGGAAGGGTACGAATTTTTGAGAAACGCGGAGCCTGCCGCGGAATAACCCTCAAACCAACAAAGGCTTATCCGATATCGGGCCGCTGCCCGATTCGGATAAGCCTTTTGGTTCCGCATCGAAGCGGTCAGCCTCCGCCTCGCGCCGCTTCTCTCTTGAGTCGGAGCGACTGCTCCCGCGCTTGTACGACCTCGCTGCGGTCGCGCGTCAGATGGCGGTGAACCAGCTCGTCGCCCGCCACGATATCGCCGCACCAATCCAGCCCTTCCGCGGCGCAGCGCTCCCTGCAGGCAGCCGCCAGCTCGCGGTCCCGGATCGGCAGCGTCCAGCAGGAGTAAGGAATTCCCTCGCCCCGCTCCAGCAGCGAGGCGGCTTCGTCCAGCTGCCTGCGGAGCAAGCCGCCGTCAAGGCCCGCCTGCTCCAGCAGCGGCGGCGACAGCCTTTGCCAGGCGGAGCGCAGCATTTTGCGGGCTCCCTCCCGGTTGCCTCGCCGCAGATGGTATTGGCCGACGGCAATCTGAATCAGTCCGTGCCAGAGCTGGGCCTGCTCGTCACCGGGATGCTCCTTCCAGTATTCCTCCAGAATCTCGTGGCATTCGAAGTAATCTCTCGTCCCGTGGAACTCGGCGAGATATCGGATATAGGCATCGGGGTATTTGTGGGAGATCAGCATCATGCTCGCCAGCCTTCCTATCTATTATGGTCCAACCTGCCGACGGCAGATTGTGAAATAAATCTCAAGCACATCTACATAAAAATGAAACCTGACTATCATCATAGACGTATACACACCCAAACGCAATGGAGGTTCATGCCGAGAACCCGGCGTTCATACCATCACTTACCACTCGGAGGGGGACTCTTCACGACATGAAAAAAGGATTTATTCTGATGCTGGCCTTTACGGTTCTGTTCGCCTTCACGGCGGCGGGAACGGTTGACGCCAAGCGCGGCGGCATGAAATCTCCGCGCCAGAGCTTTACGCAGACTCCAAAAAAATCGACCGAGAACGTACAGCGGGCGGACACCAATAAAACCCCGGCCGCAGGCGCGGCAGCCGGCACGACGGCGAACCGCGGCTTCTTCAGCGGCGGCGGCATGATGAAAGGCCTCATGATCGGCGGCCTGGCAGGACTGATGTTCGGCAGCATGTTCTCCGGCATGGGCTTCATGGGCGACTTCCTCGGCCTGATCATCAACCTGCTCGCGATCTACATCCTGTTCATGGTCATCCGGTCCATCGTCGTCCACTTCCGCAACAAGCGCAAGGCCGCGACCGACGACCGCCGCGGGCCTTACTGATCGCCGATGCGGATTCTGACGGACGAAATCATCAACGCCGTATGCCTCAGCGAATCCAGCCGGCGCGGGCTCCAGCCCTCGCAGGTCGAGGTGCAGCTCGGCTGGGACGAGGAATACGGCTTCTCCGCCGAAGTATTTATCGGCGACCGATCGCATTACCTCGTCGAGGCCAACCTCAAGGAAGCGATCGAGCAGTACATGTTCAAGGAGTACGGCATGCGCGTCTATCGTTCCCAGATTACGCTGGACGCCGACGAAGAGTTCTGGGCGGATATCGCCGAATAGAGCTCCAAGCCGAAAAAGCTTCCCCTTCATCTCGGATGAGATGGTCAGGGGAAGCTTTTTTTCGTGTTCCGATGGAACTATCTGCTGCGGAAAGCGAGCGTCGCATTGATGCCGCCGAAGCCGTAGGAATTGGACAGCGCCGCATCGAGTCTCTTGTCCCGTCCATGCCGGTAGACGAGATCGAGATCGGCCGCCTCGTCGGGTTCCGTCAGGTTGGCCGTCGGCGGCAGCCATCCATGATGCAGGGACATGCATGTAATGGCCGCCTCGATCGCTCCCGACGCTCCGAGCGGATGGCCGTACAGCCCTTTCGTGCCGCTGACCGCCACCGGACGGCTGCCGAATACGCTGCGGATGACCTTCGATTCGGTCACGTCGTTGAGCAGCGTCGAAGAGCCGTGGGCGTTGATGTAGCCCACCTCCTCCTGCAGCATGTCGGCGTCGCTCAGCGCAAGCCTCATCGCCCGCTGGGCCTGCGTGCCGCAAGGGAGCGGAGCGCTCATGTGATGGGCGTCGTTCGTCACGCCGAAGCCGCTGATCTCCGCCAGGACGCGGGCTCCCCGCGCTCGGGCATGGCCTTCCTCCTCGATGACGAGCACGGCGGCCCCTTCCCCCATGACGAAGCCGTCCCGCGTGCGGTCGAACGGGCGGCTGGCCCTTCCCGGCTCGTCGTTGCGCGTAGACATCGCGCGCAGCAGGTCGAAGGCTCCGAACGACAGCGGAGAGAGCGGAGACTCCGCGCCTCCCGCGAGCATGACGTCGGCTTCGCCGCGGCGGATCGCCTGGAGCGCCCTGCCTATGGCCACAGCGCCCGAGGCGCAGCTCATCGCGTTGGTCTCGTTCGGTCCGTTGAAGCCGAATTCCATCGCCATGTTGCAGGAGGAAGCTCCTCCGAAGACGGAGAAGCCGAGCGTCGGCGATACGCTCCGGTAACCGCCGGCCATGTACTGGCTGCACTGCTCCTCGGCGTAGGAGATGCCTCCCAGCGCGCTTCCCATGAAGATGCCCGTCCGCTCCGGATCCAGCGCTCCGGCCTCGATGCCCGCATGCCGCAGCGCCATCCGGCCGGATGCGATCGACAGCTGCGAGTACCGGTCCGTGCGATGCGCCCGTTTGCGGTCCATATAGTCTTCGGCCCGAAAGTCCTTGATCTGGGCTGCGATCCGGCTTTTCAAGCCTTCCGGAACGAAGCGGTCGATCGGCCCGACGGCGCTTTCTCCCCGGCGCACCCCTTCCCAAAGAGCTTCGGCTCCAGTGCCGATCGGCGTCACGCATCCGATCCCCGTAATGACTGCCCTGCGGTCGCTCATGAACGATGCCCCATTCCGGCGGCTTCCGCCGCGAATTTGATTCCTGCCAAGGTCCGGTCCGCGATGACTTGCACGAAGGCCGGTCCTATGATGCCTCTCGCAGCCAGGCCGCCTACCGGCGGACGATCCCATTCATGCACGATCGACGCCCTCGTGCCCGCGCCGCTCGGCTCCAGCTTCCACTCCACGTCCATCCCCTTCGTCACCCCTTCGATATGCCGGTACAATACCCGGCGCTCGTCTTCTCTCGACTCCATCCTGCTCACCCACCACACCGGCCATCGCAGCCTGCCGAAATGCCTCCATGCGGCCATTTTCACGATGCCGTACTCAGGAGCTCCGGTTCGAAACGACACGGAGCGGTAGTGATGCAAATGAACCGGCCACTGATCGACGTCCCTAGCGAAAGGAAACACCTCGTCGGGCGCTCTGTCGATGTAAATTTCATTATACGTATGCATAGCTGCACTCCTCCTTCGGGATGGGCTGTCTGATCGGGTCAAGTAACGCCGCCGCAATCGCCGATCCATGCAGCGAGCCGGCTCCCGGCTCCGGGCGTCCGGCCCAATACGCGGATGGAAGCTTCGAACAGTCGGGGCCGCGCCGACCCGAATTCGATCACCCGCTGCAGGGCCGCGGCAGCCGCGAATTCCTTCCGATAGAGCCGGCCGTACACGCCGAGCTGACGCTCGTCTCCGGTTTCGACCGCCCGCAGCAGCAGCGGCGCGGCCAGCTCGGCGCTCCTGAGCGCCCGATAGATGCCCTGGCCGGTGAGCGGATCGTAATATCCGGCCGCATCTCCGACAAGCACGATGCGTCCGGAGGCCGGCTGCGGAATCGGCTGATGGAACGGACCGCATGCGAGAGGCTCGTCCTCTAGGACGG
The DNA here is from genome assembly GCF_002243345.2 of Paenibacillus sp. RUD330. Taxonomy (NCBI): domain Bacteria; kingdom Bacillati; phylum Bacillota; class Bacilli; order Caryophanales; family Paenibacillaceae; genus Paenibacillus; species Paenibacillus sp. RUD330. The sequence continues at coordinate 2,518,240 of NZ_CP022655.2, read as the reverse complement.
CTTGACGGCAGCGCTCCTCCAGCTGGGGGCGCCTCGACAACTCCCGCAGCATGGCGGCGCTCTTGTTCCTGCCTTCCTCCGCCCATGCCGAGCCTGCCGGCAGAACAAGCGTCACATTGGCGGCATCTCCTTTGAGCGGGGCGATTCCAAGCGTCGAGCCTTCCTTCAGATGCAGCTCCACCCTGTCGCGAAGCTGCTCGATGCCGCTCATCCGCGCCGTAATGGCGATTTTGCGCAGCGCTCCCCATGGAGCTCCAAGTCCGGATGAACGGGCGACGGCGGAGCGGATGCCGTCCGCGCCGGCCACATAACGGGCTCGAATTTGGAAGCTGCCGCTGCCCGCCTCCCCCTCCACGAGGCAGCCGCCTTCATCGTCGCGCATCGCCCTTCGTACGCGATGCTCCTGCAGCACTTCGGCACCGGCAAGCTCCGCCTGCTCCAGCAGCCAGCCGTCCAGCTGATCGCGGCGGCAGGAAAACCCGGCCGCGCCGCCAGGGAACTCCGCTTCCATGCTTGCGGTCCCGCAGTGCAGCAGCCAGCCGCGAAGCGGATGCCCGAACGTCTCGGCCGGACCTGCCGCCCCGCCCTCGCGCCGTTTCCCGGTCAGCCTTTCCAAGGCGGCTGCCGCGCCTGGATTCAGCGACTCTCCGCAGGGCTTGCCTCTGGGATGCCGCCGCGCCTCCAGCAGAGCCGTCTTCAGCCCGGCTCTCGCGAGCGTCCACGCAAGAGCGCTTCCGGCAGGACCTGCTCCCGCCACGAGCACGTCATACACGGCTGAGCAGCGCCAGCCGGCAAGGAAAGTGGCGCTTGACCGTCGCTTCAAGCCCTGCAGCGGCAAGCAGCCGCCGCGCCTCCTCCGCCGTGAACGATCGCTGGACGGACAACGGACCGTCATGCCGCGTCACCGGGCTTCGCCACACCACCTTGGCGAGCAGCCTCGCGAGGCCGTATGCCGTGCGGCTCCGTTCCAGATCCGTGACGATCCAGCCCTTTCTCGCCACGCGATCCATCTCCCGCAGCATCGACACGGCATCCTCGTCGGTCATATGGTGCAGGGCGAGGTTGCTGAACGCAATATCAAAAGCTCCGTCGCCATAGGGAAGCTTGCGCCCATCCCCCTCATGGATGATGATGGAGGCGTGGGCTCCGATCCGCTTGCGGGCCAGCTTCGCGATGGACGGACTGATCTCGACTCCGGTCACCTCGAGCGGAATGCCCCGTTTCTCCGCCCACCGGCACAGAGCGAGCGGCTGATCGGCCATGCCGGTCGCCACATCGAGCACGCGGACGGGAGCGGAGCTTCCTCTCGAGCCCGTCAGCAGCCGTCCCAGATGCCGGAAGAGAGGCGGATTGCCCCCGAGCCAGCGATTGACCGCCCATACTTCCAGCAAGCTGGCCTCCAGCTCCTCCTGCGACAGAGCCTCCTCTTCATCCAGCCATTCCTTTCTCAGCTGACGCTTCACAGTCTGCTCCTCCTTGATTTTGTCGTCAGGCGTAGTATGCGCTTTATTTCCAAAACCATCCATCCGCAGCGGAAATGAAGTTGCCGGAGCAGGCATGCCAGAATATCCGACATTCCATGCCAATCAGCCGGGCCTTCGGCGGAGAATCCATGTTATACTCATGGAATATAATGGAATGAAAGAAGGGATAAGCTTGCATGGGATCTATTCCGTGATGGACAAGTATTTCCAGGCCTGGAACGACGGCTTCGTCAGCAAAAACGCCGATGCGATCCGTGCCATGATGTCGCCGGGCTTTGCCGGTTATTGGGCGCATTCGGGACTGGAGCGGCCGGATCAGTACGGGTTCGGCTATGATCTCGAAGGCGTTCTCAGCCAGTACGGGGAAGCTTCGAAGAGCTATGAGATCTCGGCTATCCAGGAGCGCAGGGAAGGCGGGGAAGTTCTCGTCCTCGGCAGGGAGATCAATCTGGTGGAGGGCACTCCGCATCCGGCTCGGTTCATGTTCGTATGGAGGCTGGAGGACGGACAGTGGAAGCTGGCGAGGGAATACATCGAACTGGAGAAATGAAAAAAGATCCCGCTCCACATCCCTTGGCCGGGATTGGGCGGGATCTTTCCAGCTTCCGTCTAAACGAAATACGTAAGGGGCCAGAAGACCATCGTCTTGGCGGCCATGAAGATATGGGTCCGCTTAGGACATCCAGCGAAGTCTGGCTGCAGCTTTCCTTAATCTTGGAATGGCGCGCCGGATTGAAGCGGAGGAGCGGCCGCGAACATGGCGGCAGGGGAAGCAATGATGGAATCGATGTCCAGCCAGCCGGCTTCCTCGGAATCCTCCAGCCATTCCTGCGCAAGGCCGCAATAGTCCCGCGCATCCTCCTCACGCCCGAGCAGCAGCAGCAGCGCGATCATCTTGGCATGCAGCCTTCCGCTGAGCGGCATGAGCTGCGCCCAGGTCTGCATCGGATTCAGAGCGATTTCGTATCGCTGCTGCCGCACATATACGCCGACCATGTCCTCCAGCAGATCGATGTAGCCGATCTCCAGCTCCGCCTGGCGCGGCGCCGCCCATTCATAACCGCTGCCCGCCAAATAGCCGTTGCCGTACAGCGTCACGGCACGCATCAGATGGCCGAGGGAGCGGGTCTCCTTGTAGAGGCGCCTTTCGGCGGCATAAGCGCCGATATCGTCGAAGGCGGCTTTCCAGCGGAGCATGTAGCTGCCTCCCGCCGTTCGGGCATGCTCGATGGCGTCCCCCAGGCCGATTGCCTCCATATCCTTGCGGAGCTGGTACACGGTCGTATGCAGGTTCGCCTGCGTCCGCTCGATGTCCCGTCCGAACCATAGCGCGTCCATGATCTGCGCCTTGCTCACCGGCTTGCCTTCGTGGGCGTGGAGGTAGGCGAGCAGCTCGCGCGATTTGGAATTGCGGAAGCGCAGCGGCTCTCCGCCGCCGGCGGCAACGCTGAACGGCCCCATGCTGCGGACCGACACCTGTCCATGCGCGGTTATGGCGGGAGCTTCATACGTCCTCGTCCTTTTGCCGTAGCGGGACCTCATCTTCTCCATATCCTCAAGCGTGGCCGGCTTCAATAGATAGTCCAGCGCCTCGACCTCGAAAGCATCCCGCGCATATTCATCATGGGCGGTCAGGAATACGATCTGTATTTCCGGAAAAATGTCCTTCAGCCTGCGGGCGAGCTCAAGCCCGTGCATGCCCGGCATCTCCATGTCGAGCAAGGCCAAGTGAATCGTCTCGGACGCCGTGAGCGCGTAGTCCAGCAGCGCGTTCGCCCGATCGAACAGCCCCAGCACCGCCATTCCCTCCAGCGATTCCAGCAGCTGGCCCGTCCGCCTGAGGGCCAGCTGCTCGTCATCCGCTGCAATTACTCCTATCATGCCGATCTCTCCCCTCCGGATGCAGCGGCGGCCTTCTTCGGAACCGAGATCCCGATGCGGGTTCCCCTGCCGGCCTCGCTTTCGATTTCCAGCCCGCTGCCATATTGGCGAAGCAGCCGCTTGTGAATGTTGCGCAGGCCGATTCCCCGCCCGTCCTGATTCTCTTGCTCGGCTTGGGCGAATCTCCGCAGCGCGGCATCGCTCATTCCCGGTCCGTCATCCTCGACGACGAGCCTGACGCTTCCGTTGTGCTCATGAGCCGCTACGGTCACCGTGCCGCCTTCCTCCTTGCGGGTCGCTCCATGCCTCACCGCATTCTCCACAAGAGGCTGCAGCGTCAGCGGGGGCAGCAGGCAGTCGATATCCTCGCCGATGTCGAGAAGGATCCGCAGCCTGCTGCCGAACCGGGCGGACTCGATGCGGAGGTAGGCTTCCGCGAGCTCGACTTCCTTGCGCAGCGGCACAAGCCGGTCCTTGTTCCTGAAGTCGAAGCTGCCGCGAAGATAACGGCTCAAATGAAGCAGCAGATCATGGGCTTTTTGCGGCTCGTCCAGCGAGAGGGCCACGATCGTATTGAGCGCGTTGAAAAGAAAATGAGGCTTGATCTGAGCTTGCAGATAGGCCATCTCCGAGCGAACCGCCGCTTCCGCGGAATGCCTCATCGCCAGCAGCGTCTTGGCGCGCGCGCGCATTTCGTACGCCTGGAAAGGCTTCGTCAAGTAATCGTTGGCTCCGGCTTCGAAGCCGAGCATGATGTCGTCCGGCCCGCTCCTGACCGTCGTCAGCAGAATCGGAATTTCGGCAAGGTCATGCCTGCTGCGGATTTCCCGGCAGACCTCGTAGCCCGACATGCCCGGCATCATGACATCCAGAAGGACCAGCCCGATGTCGCCGCTGCGGGCGCGCAGCAGCTCAAGCGCCTCTCTGCCGCTCGCTGCCGTGACGATCTCGTAGGGCTGGTCGGCGAAAATAGCCTTGAGCACGTTGAGATTGACGGGATCGTCGTCGACCGCCAGGATGACGGCGGCCTGCTTGCCTGCTCCGCTGCCGTCGGAAACGTTCATGAACGGGGCTTTCCGGCTGCGGGCTCCCGTCCTCTCCCCGGCGGGAGCAGCGGCCGCAGGGGATGGAGAAAACTGTCCGGCTGCCGTGCTGACGGGAAGTGTGACCGTGAACACCGAGCCCTTGCCGATCTCCGAATGGACGGCCATGGTCCCTCCGTGCAGCTCCACGAGACGCCGGGAAATGCCGAGCCCGAGTCCCGTGCCGCCGTATTCGGCCGCTGCGGATGTTCCCACCTGTTCGAACGAGCGGAATACCGCCTCGACCTTGTCTGCGGGAATGCCGATTCCGGTATCCGACACCTCGATCAGGATCAAGCCGCCTGCCGCCCTTGCCTTGACGCTGACTTCTCCTGCAGGCGTGAACTTGATGGCGTTTCCGATCAGATTGTACATGATCTGGTGGAACCGTCCCTCATCGGCCCATGCGGCTGGGAGGCTTTCCGGCCATTCCATCCGCAGCTCGACCGGCTTCTCGCCGATGTAGTGGAGATAGATTTCCCTCTGCGAAGACAGGGCGGCCCGGATATCGACCGGCTGCATATGGAGCTTGATGCCGTTGTTTTTGAGGAGTGAGAGGTCCAGGATGTCGTTGATGAGGCCCGACAGCCTCCCAGCCGCCTCCGCTACGGCGTCGAGCTGCTCTCTTTGGCGGGAGTTGAGCGGTCCGGACTTGCCTTCGCTCAGCGCAGCGGACAGGTTCATGATGCCATGCAGCGGGGTTTTCAGCTCATGGGACGTATTGGCGAGAAACTCGTCCTTCATCCGATCGGCGTCCATCAGCTCCTGCGACATTTTTCCGATGACCCGGTAGGCATGGGTGAACCTTCTTGCCAGCTCCAGCGCTTCGATGAATACCAGGAGGAAAAATCCGTAGGGAACAAGCTGAAGATCGATCCAGATCAGCTTGCCGCTGCTGTAGAGGATGTCATGGACAGCTGCGGCGATGAACAGCAGCCATCCGGCAAGCTGCAGCCATGCCCCGCTCTTCCCTCTCCAGACCGCCAGCGAGAAGCCGCATAAAATATAAGCCAGGACAGCCAGCGACAGCAGCTTGAAGGAATCCATCCCGCGGGTGAACGCTTCCGGCGGCAGGACAACGACGCTGGCGATGTACAGGCCTCCCGCAGCCGCGAACGCCTTGACGGCTCTGGAGCTGAACTCGGCCGGATAGAGCTCGCGCACGAACAGCGCGGCGAACGTAATGCCGCCATAGTAGGTGATGTATTCCGTCCGGATAAGGGCTTCGATCGGAACCGACGGAAGCCATTCCGTGAGGTACATGCCTCCGACGACCCATACCCTCGCCGCTCCGAGCAGGCAGCAGATCCCGAAATACAGCGTTGATTTTTCCACCCGCCTCAGCAGGTAAAGGGATATCTGGTACATTCCGAGCAAGGCGCAGCCGCCGAACACGGCCATATCCGCCATCATCCGCTGGCGGTCTGCGGCGGCGATCGCCTCCGCCGACCCCATCGTGATGCTGTACCAGATGCCTCCGCGCGGATACAAGGCGTTGGCCGCGTGAAGAGTAAGCACGAACTCCGGGGTACGCGGAGTGAAATAAACCGTCTGCGGCCGATACGCGGATTGGACGTCTTGAAGGTCGGGCACCGCATTTCCCGCCTTGGCGATCACTTCGCCGTCCGCCATGAGCACATAAGCAGGCGAGACCGCAGGGATGCGGATTCCGAGCTGGCCTTGCCGGCCGTCCGTGACCACTTTCAGCCGATAGGAGGCATACCCTTTGCCCGGCTTGCCGGAAGTCGTCCATTCCCCCGGGACTTGCGCCGTATCCCAGACAGCCGATGCCGAAGGAATGGAGCTGCGCGCCGGTCGCCGATCGGTTCCCCAACGAAAATCCCACGTCCCGTTCAGCCGGATGACTCCCTCCTTCGCGAGGTCCAGCCGGCTCAAATCGAGGACTCCGTTGTCCGGCCGGGGTCCCGTATGACGGGCTGCTCCACCCGTAACGGAAAGGACGAGAGCCGCCAAGCCTGCCAAGAGTACGGCGGCGAGCATGATTCTACGGCTAAGCCGTTTATGCCGCATCAACGATTTTACGTCTCCTCTCGTTCGTCGCATGGCCGCCGCACCGGAGTGCTCCGCCGATTGCCTTTTGAAAGAAACATCGGCAGCCCAGCCGGCGAAATGAAGACGGCCGGGCGGATATGCCGCGGCCGGCGGAATCGGTCATGGAGCCGATTCGCAGCCGAGAAGGCGGCCTGCTCTAGCGCCGCGGAGCCGTCTGTTTAAAAGCGAGGATGAAGGCGGCCGGATCCTCTTCCACGTTGAACGGGTACACTCCGGAGCTCGTATGCAGGTAAAGGATGCCAAGCTGTCCGCCGACGATCCGGTATGAAATGTCGTAGACGTCCTTCAAGAGGAAGCTTCTGCCTTCCGCCGTTATCGCTTCCCGGTCCAGCAGCAAGTCCAGCTCGAGGACGACGGTGTCCATCCCGGAGCCGTTCAACACCCGCTCCATCCTGACGTAGCGCTGTCTGGCCAGCATATCCTCCCGGCCTCCTTTCTCATGGCCGCTGCGGCACCGCCTTGCAGCCGTCATTAAAGCCTTTCAAGCCAAAAAAGGGAGCGGCGGCCGCATCCCTTCAATTCCCTCTATATCTTGGCATCAAAACGCGACGCCGATGCCGCCTTCGCCGGCATAAGTTCCCATGACAGGTCCCATGCTGGAGAACAGCACCTTCTTGAACGGATGCTTCTCCAGCACCCGATCCTTGAACTCGAGAGCGAGCTTTTCGCAGTTGCTGTGGACGATCGCGACAAAACCGTTCTCGTAGTCATGCTGCTTGTCCTCGAGCCTTGCGAGCAGAGAGTTCAGCGCTTTGCGGAAGCCGCGCGTCTTCTCTTCGACCTCGACGACGCCCTCTTCATTGATTTTGAGCAGCAGCTTGATGTTGAGCACCGATGCCACGCCGCCGGCAAGCCTGCTCAGCCTTCCGCCCTTGATGACGTTCTCGAGGCTGTCGAGCGTGAAGAAGGCGCTTGTCTCGAGCGCAAGCCCGCCGACCTTGTCCTTGAGCTCGTCAAGGCTGGAGCAGGCGAGGGCCCACTCGGCCGCCTGGGACACCACGAGGGACAGACCGCCGGAGAAGGTTTTGGAGTCGATGATTTCGATCCGGTTCGGCAGGCCCTCGTCCTCGTACAGCCCCTTGGCGATCAAGGCGGACTGATAGGTGCTGCTGATGTTCGAGGACATGCTGACGACGAGAATGTCTCGGCCGGCTTCTACGCCCTTATAAGCTTCCAAAAACGTATTCGGGCTTGGGCTCGCGGTCCGCGGAAGCTCCGGGCATGCCCGCATGCGGGCATAAAAGCTTGCGGCGTCGGTCTCATCCGGCATGAGCTCGTCCTGGAACGAGACGGGAAGATGAACGATTTTTATGGAATGGGCTGCAATGAAGTCGGTCGGGAGATCAGAACCGCTGTCTGTGATGATTTGAATAGGCATGGTGTAAGCGCTCCTTTCGGTGCTTCCATTATATCGAAACCGCTCCCCTCAAAAACAGTAACAAATATAACTTGTCAAAAAGCCCGATGTATGCATCGTCCAAGCCCGGTCGATGGCGAGCCTTACCAGGCGCGGATCGCTTCCGCGCTGTCGTCCGAAGGATAATAGTGCTTGTCCTCGCTTTTCTCGCCGACCGCGAATACCGAGAAGCCCAGGAACCCCGGCTTGCCGGAGAAAGCTTTCCCGTAGGCCTGGAACAGCCTCGCCTGCTCGGCACCGTCCTTCACGTCCGAAGGCGATGGATTCCAAGGCTCTTTGGCCGCATACTCGCGGGCCGGAAACCCGAGCTCGCCGAAGTAGACCGGCTTGCCCCATTTGCCGGACAACGCCATCACTTCGCTCACGACATCCTGGCCGCGGCCGTTCACCTCGGTTGAGCTCAAGGCCGATAACAGCTGCCTTGCCGTATTGACCGGCCGCTCCGCCAGCTCGAAATAGGCCGCGACCGTGATGAAGTCGGTGTCCGCCCATAGCGGGTTGTCGCGCTTGGCTTCGTAAGCGGCCGTGCCGGCCTCGTCCCATTCAGCCGTATACCACCAATTGGTTTTATACGTCAGAAGTCCGCTGTACTCGCGTCTCAGCTGCTGGAGCATGGAGCTCCACTCGCCGCTGAACCTCTCCAGATGCACGAGATTGGAGCCGGCGATCATGACATCGGCGTGATAAGGCTCGGCAACCCGGCGTGCGAGCGGAACAAGCACTCTGCTCCGCCAATGCTCGAAAAAGGCTTCCGCATCGTCCGGATTCCAGTCGGTCTCCGCCTCGCTGCCCCGATCGATCCATGGATAAGGCTCCACGATGATCCGCAAGCCCCGGCTCTGGAGCCGGGGAATGAGCTCGACGGCCTTGTTCAGGCTGGCTTCGTCAAGCGCCATGTCGCTCGAGCGCACGCTGCTTATTTCGACGGCGACCGGAACATTGACCGTGTTCAGGCCGAGCCTGCCGACATCCTCCAGCACTTGTTCCGGATTGTAATCGACCGACAGGTTGGCGGATTTCACCTTCAAGCTCAGGAAATCCGTCTTCTCCTTCGGTTGGGATGACGTCCACATCCATACCGCGGCGGCAAAAGCCGCTGCAGCCAAACCCGCTGCGAGCAGCATCTTCACGAGCCGTCCTATCGGGAACAAAGGCGTTACCTCCTCCGGTATTTGCGCAGATAGAAGACGATTCCCGCGATCAGGAGAAGCAGCACCGTGCCGAACAGAATCGTGAACAGCCGGGCTTGTCCCGTGCTCAGGTTCACTTTTTCGCTCAGGCTGTAGCTGTCGTCGCCGCTGAAGACATGGTTGGTCGCTTCTCCCCAGCGGTCGATCAGGACGGCGTTGCCGATCAGGCCGGAGGCATTTTTATCCTGCGCCAGGAACTTGCCTGCCAGCGCCAGATTCCGCTCGTCCGGCGCCGTGACGGCCAGCACGGCCGTTGCCGGGTCTGCCGGAGAAGGCACAAGCTGCAGGGAAACGAGCTGCTTCGCGAAATCGGGCAACAGCCTGCGTTTTTCATTGGACATGAAATAGCTGAAGGAGGAATCGTAGCGGAACCATAAGTTGCCGTTCAACGCCTTGAGAGCCGGGAGGCTGGCAGGCGTGCCGGCCGCGATGACATTGACGCCCTTGTCGCGCGAAGGATTCCACTTTCCTTCGGACAGCACCTTCAGGGAAGCGCTGTTGTCGGTCAGGGAACGGCCCAGATAAGATGCGGCTGCAGCCAGAAGCGAGTAGTCGTCCCCGTCCGGATCGGAAGGAAGCGCGAAAGCCGCATCGTTCCATTTGCCGTTCTTGATGAAGGGCCAAGGATAATAATCCAGAAGCATCGAGCGCTCATCCTTGGCCGGGAGGCTGACGGAGGAGGACGGGTCGATATAGGCCCACGGAGTCTGCTCTCCCATCGGCGCGCAGCTCAAATCGTTCATCTGCAGGTCGAACGCGACCGAGAACTCCAGATACGACAGCTTGGCCGCGCGGCTCGGAATGTTGACTTCCCACAAATCGCCGTCCGCCTTGGAGGCATCCAGCTTTTTGCTGCCGGCAGGAATTCCGTTCACATACAGCGTCGCGAGGGACTGGCCGAAATTCAGGTTCCGGGCATACCGGAGCTGGAACTTCGCTTTGGCTCCCGGAACGACGAGCTTGTTGGAGGGAAGCTTGATGTCGAACGTCGTCTGCTGGCGCAGCGGCCCTCTTACTTCCAGCCCGTTGTCGTAGCCGAGCTGCTCCAGCGTCCATGTATCGCCGGTCAAGCGGCCGGATGCCGGATTGATGTCCGTGCCGGCCGGAATGAGCGCGGACGAGTCGCTAAGCTGCGAGGTCATGTCCTTGTTCTGCAGCAGCCGGGCCGCCGTGTCGAGAACGGAGGAATCGTCTCCGCTGGCGATGACCATCAGGATGCGGTTCGGATTGTAGGGCGATACGGTGCGGAACAGCACCGGACCTTCCCCGATGCGGGATACCGCCTCCTGCGGCGCGGCGGAACGGATTTCCTCGGGCATTCCGGACAGCCGGCCTACGTAGATGAGATGATCGTTCCGATGGTCTCCGGCAACGATTGCCGCATGTTTGTCCATATGGAGTCCGACCAGGCCGTCCGGCGCATAAGAGCCCAAGGAAGCGGCGGCCTGAAGGGCGGCGGCCGTCTCCCCGTCGTCCGGCTGGTCGGGAAGGACGATGGAGGCGCCGATGCCGGACGTATCGCCTGCATCCTTCAGGAAGGGATAAGGGAATTGCGACAGCTCCAGGGAAGGCAGCTCGGAGCGGTAGCCGATCTCCAGCCAGGAGCTCTTCTGGACGGTCACCCAATTGTCCTTGTCCCGCTCGTCGACGCAAAATCCGATTTCACCGAATTCTTTGTTGCCGAGCCATAAGCGGATCTCATTGCTGCCTGAACGCCAGGCATCGGCCGGCACGGCTACATCGAGCCTTTTGCCGGTCTCGCCGTAACCGCTCAAAGCGTCCGAATGCACCGGCTTGCCGTTGATCTCGACGGTCAAGGAGCTGAGCGAGGCTTTGCGGCTTGCCCGGATATCGAGATGCAGCACGGACTGCTGCACCGACCATCGGGTGCCGAGATTGAAATAGGATGCCTGGGAGGCGTAGATGCCCTGAAGCCGCAGCTCCTGCGGGTACGGAAGCTTGGCCGCGAGCGTCGCGTCCGCATAATAGCGCGGCTGGCCGGCGGACGGCGCTTCCGCTGCAGTGGCCGCCGGCTCCGCGGCGGAAGGCGTTCCTGCCGCGCCTGCGGGCGTCTGGACGGCAGCAGGCGCTTGCGCCGCATGGGCCGCCGGCTCCGCTCCGGCGCTGCCCTCGCCGGCGAATGGCGCAAGCAGGATGGACGCCAGCAACAAGGCGGCGATCGCTTTTATGTGCATTTCATTATCCTCCTAGAATCGTTCCGTTTTGTACCATCTGGCTTCCTTGCGCAGCACGGCGTCGCGGACATACTGGCAGAATCCGATCACCGCCACGACGAGCCACAGCTGGCAGTAGGTGAAGTACATGACGGCGATGAGTCCGATATTGCGCGGGCGGCTCTGTCCCTTCTCCATGCTGAGCGCGATCGCCATCTCCAGGATGAAGACCAGATAAGCCATGAACCAGAGAAGCACTGTATTTCCGGCTACATTGTATTCGATCAGCCCCATCATCCCGAGCACAAATATGACGTCGGAGAGCAGAGCCGAGCTCAGGAACAGGAAATAGACCGTGCAGAAATAAAGCAGATCGAACCGGATCCGGCGCGAATCGCGGGAGAACAGAAGGCCCAGGTTTTTGAGCAGCACGTAGATGTTGCCCTTCACCCACCGGCTGCGCTGCTTGATCCACACCGGAACCGTCTCCGGCTCCTGCTCCCAGGTGACCGACAGCGGCATGTACTGGATCCGGTAGCCGAGCCGGTAGATCCGGAAGCTGATCTCGGTGTCCTCGGCGATCGCTCTCGTGTCCCATCCGCCCATCTCTTCGATGATGGAGCGCCGCACGACGAAGTTCGTTCCCGGAATGGTGCTCAGTCCGAACAGCTGCCATCTCCCCGCCTGCACCATCCACTGGAATCCGAGCGTCTCGATGTTGATGAAGCGGGTGAGCCAGTTTTTGGACACGTTGCGGGTGCGGAATTTGCCGATGACGGCACCGAGCCGCTCATCCCGCTCCAGAGCGTGGACCAGGATTTTGAGCGCAGAGCGCTCCGGCGTATTGTCCGCGTCATATACGGCCAGAACCTCCCCGGTGCTGGCGAGATATCCGTTGTTGAGCGCTCCCGATTTCCCCTTGCCCCCGGAGACGGCATCGGTCGTCAGCACGCGCAGATTCACCTCGGGATGGTCGGCCTGCATCCGGGCCAGAATGTCGCCGGTACGGTCCGAGGAATTGTCGTTCACAACGATGATCTCCAGCTTGTCCCGGGGATAATCCAGCTGGATGAGGGCCGATACGGTCTGGCCGATCACCCGCTCTTCGTTATGGGCGGGAATCAGCACGGATACGGAGGGATAGCTCTGCAGCGGCTCGTCCACCCGCATCCTCAGCGTTTTGAGATAATAAATATAGCCGCCGATCGTGAGCACGATATTGATGAGCAGCATGACCCAGATGCATATCATGCAATATAGGAAAAGATAGTCGACAACCCCAAGCTGCCCGTTCATGGCCTCACCTCAAAAACTTTCTGCGGTTGATCTGCCTGCCGACGACGAAAAAGGTGGCGAACGCCGCGGCGACGAGGATGGAAACGACAAGCAGCACGACCATGGCCGATTTGATGCTTTTGTTCACCAGCGTGAGCGAGGTGTCGGCTTCCGGCTGGGCAGGAACAGCCGTCTGGCCGCCGGGGGGACTGTACTCGGCAGGCGGATTGCCGTCGACGAGCAGCCTCCCTCCGGTCCGCCGGACGTCGCGGTCCCATTGGATCCGGCCGTCTACAAGGGAAGCCTCGGCGAATACGGTGCCGCCGCTGGCCGCTTCTTCCAGCATCGACGACATCGCTGCAGCATCGGCTCCGGCTTCAAGCCCGATGACGAGAGAAGCCGCCGGGGGGAGCTCCGCGGAAGCCTCCGGCTCCAGTCCCTCCCGATAGGGAAGATAGATGCCGTTCCAGGCCTCCTCCGCGCCTATATCGCGGGAATACCCTTGCCATGCTCCGTCCTCGACGAACAGGCCGGCGCGTCCGAGTATCGGCTTCCAGGACGGATCGAACAGCAGATCGAGCGGCCCGGACATTCCGGCGATGAAGATTCCTTGCTCCGCATAGGCATCCCATGCCTGCTTCATAAGCCGTTCGGGCTCCAATGAATCGGTCACTCCCGCGAGCATGGAGCCTTCCACATAGGACTGCCACTCATCCGGAGGCGACCAGCCCTTGAGCGGAGCGAGCAGCGGAATGCCGCCTCGTTCCAGCAGGCTTCTGACCTCTGCGAAATAAGCTTGTATCCCTTCCGATTCCGCGTTCACGAATACGGGACGAAGCTCCACGAAAAAGGAGATGCTCCTCTCCTGCAGCCATTCGCCCTTGCGCTCCAGCTCACTGAGATCCAGGAAGGGATTGACATCCTTCAGCATGAAATAGGAAAGGCCCGCCGTCGTCCCCATGACACCCGGCTTCGGCTCCCCAGGCCCGTCCAGCGTTTCCAGGCCGATTCCTTCTTCCGCGAAACGCTTGCGCCAGGCGGAGGCGGCCGCCTCTGCCTGGCCGCCGGTCGCGTATGCTTTTGCCAAGCCGGCTCGATCACCCGGCATCTCCTGGCCGGCCAGCTGAAGGGCGACGGAGCCATGGGTCGATCTCAGCATCCGGTATTGGGCCATGAGCCTGTCTCTGGGAACATCGTTCCCGTAGAGCAGCATGACCTTGTCCGAACGCTCCGAGGCCGGAGGAGCGGCATGGCTGCTGACATTGCCCGCGATTGTCAGCGCGGAGGCAGGAGCGGCGCTCCACGCGCCGGCAATGAGCCCCGCTGCCAGCAGGGCAAGCAGCCGAGTCCTACACGTCATATTCCATATCCTTTTCCGCCATGCGCCGCAGCATGATGGCATCCTGGTTTTGCCCGGAGTCGTATTCCGCCACCCCTATTCTCAGCTCAAGCCGGACAGAGACGGTTTTGGCCGAGCGCTCCAGCTCGTAGGCATAGATACTTTCCTTGATTCTCCGCTTCACGATCTGGGCGCCCTCGGCGTTGCCCAGCAGCAGCAGAGCGAACGTCCTTCCGTCTTCCAGCATATAGGCGGAGTCCTCCGTGCGGGTGCTGTCGACCAGCTGCTTGCCGATCCAGCGGACGACGTCGCCCATCGCTTCGTTTCCGACGATGCTGCGGATATCGTCATAATAATCGAGCCGGACGAGCATGACCGACAAGGGAAGCTTGTAGCGTCTCGACAAGCCCATATACTGATGCAGGACCGCGTGGAACACTTTGGCGTTGTCCAATCCCGTCTTCTCGTCGATCGTCACGTATTCCGAATAGCGTTCCCGCAGGCGTCCGTTCTCCTGCTGGATGGAACGGATCGATTGTCCCGCGGACGCCGTCATGATCGCGGCGGCCGGCAGCAGCACCAGCCAGTAGTAGACATGGGATTCGATGCCGCTCCCGAGGACGACGGCGCCGTACATGACATAGCTGCCGTAGAAGAAAATGGCGATTGCCGATACGCATAGAGCGACGACCAGGCTGCTCACATAAGAGACCAGCACGATGGCGAACAGCACGCTCATCAGAATGGCGTTCTCCAGATAGGTTTCCTTCGGCAGCAGCGCGAACCAGTTGACGATTCCGTACGCAAGGATGATGAGAGCCATCATCCAGATATCGAGTTTCTTGATTTCCACCGATGCATTCCTGCCTTCCATCGAATAGTCAGCCAAGCGGCCGAGTGTCGGACGACATGCACGAGCATGACGCCGAACATGAGGTCGAAACAGACATTGAACAAAAAGAGATGCTTGGCGAGGTCCGCGTCTCCCGCCCCGAGAAAGGCGATCGCCAGCTGCGACAAGCCGATGACGCCGGGGAGAGCCATGACTTCCAGGCGGAACATGTCCGCATGCAGGCGCCGCCGCCATGCGCGGGCGTAATAGAAGGCCAGCCCGCCGTAAAAAACGCCGTAATAGAGCAGAATGAAGCGGAAACCGTCCGGGAAGATCGCCTTTTTCAGCGAGCTCCAGCCGGAAAAGAAAGAGGTCTTGGCTCCATAAGGCTTGCCGGCGCTCTTCTCGTAGTTGCCCATCGCATCCGGACGGATGGAGTAGGCCTGGGATGCGGCCATGTCCAGCTTCTCGAAAGCCCGGTCGGCATGGCGGAGGTAATAGCCGATGATCGTTCCGTATCCGAACTTCGAGTAGAATTCTTTTTCCATCAGCGGAGACTCGACCGGCTCGAGCTGATATTTGTCATAGTAGGTCGTCCCTGCAAGAACCGCGAACTTGGGGTCCAGACCGAGCTCCTTGAGGTCCCGTTCCGGATTCAGGGAGCCTTCCAGTATTCCGCGGGTGACGGCATGATACTGGTTGATATGCTTGATGTCATCCGTCATGAACAGATAGACGCCGACGGACGCGGCCGCGATCGCGGCCGTTCCGGCGAGCGCGGCACGCCGCCATTTGCCCTTATCCATCCGAAAGGAGAGCCTGAGCCCCATCAAGGCGAGCAGAATTCCAGCCGGGGCGTTCTGCTGCTTCGCCGCGGCGAACAGAACCGCGCATGCCGCCCAGGCGATGAACCACGCCGTCCATCCCGCCTTGCGCTCCGGCAGCCTCATCATCAGCACCAGCGACAGAAGGAGAAAAATATAGGAGGCCGGTTCGCCGTAGAAGGAATTGAAATAGACCGTATACCCGGTATCGGCCAGAATGAAAGCCGCGGCAGCCGCGGCGAAAGCCGCCATGCCCGGCTTCAGCCTGCTTGCCGCTTCCTTTACGATCAAATAGATGGCGGCCAGGAACAGGACGGAATACATGGCAGCCAGAAAGCGAAGGTCGAACCGGTTGTCTCCCGTAATCGCAAGATCGATTCCGAGCGCGGCCCGGATCATCAGCGACAGCGAGGAGACAAAGCGCGAATTCTGGTCGTACGGGTACTCCCGAATGCCGAATTCGCGGTTGAAATAGCCGAAATGCCGGTCCTCGAAGCTGTCCGTCAAATAATACAGGCCCGGATTATGGATTTCCCGGAAGAAATCTCCGTTGTCCGCCATGCCCGCATAAGGCTTGGTGAAGAGAAGGACGATCAGCAGCATCCCGACCGCAGCGGCCGCGGCCGCTGCGGCTCCCGGTTTTGGAAATTTTCTCATGCCTGCCTGCCCACCCTCGTTCTGTTCATTGAGCCATTTCATTCATGAAGAACTTGCCGAAATGCGTCTCTCTGTAACACGTTATGTATTGTTACCCGGTTCACTATTAGACCTATCTTATTTCTTTTAATAGATTTCGACAATAATCTACATTTTTCTATTTTCATCCTTTCGGGAACGAATCCCGCAGCCTGAGGCCGGCAACGCAAAAAAAGCCCCTATGAAAGGGGCTCCCGTTCCGTCCGCAGCTTGCTCAACGGGCTCTTGCCGGAATTGCCGCCGAGCCGGCGCTACTCCAGCTCTTTGAACGCCTCCGTCGTCATCAGCCGCTCGAAGAATGCATTCTTCTCCGCCCGATGCCCGTCCATGCCGCAGCCCTCATATCTCCGCTTCAAGGAA
The DNA here is from genome assembly GCF_002243345.2 of Paenibacillus sp. RUD330. Taxonomy (NCBI): domain Bacteria; kingdom Bacillati; phylum Bacillota; class Bacilli; order Caryophanales; family Paenibacillaceae; genus Paenibacillus; species Paenibacillus sp. RUD330. Next base: position 2,501,613 of record NZ_CP022655.2, on the reverse strand, counting down.
TCATATTCCTGGAGATAAGACTCGTTCCTGGCCAGAACCTCCCTGAATTTCCAGAAAAAATCGGTCTCCGAGCCTGCCTCCCTGAAGGCGCTGCCGTCCTTAAACCGGACCTTCTCCATCCTATCGTCCTCTCACGAAACGGCTTTGCGCCGGCAGCTCTTCCGGCCGCAGTGCATGTACGTGCCGGTGAAGTCCAGCCTGTGGTCGGTTACGGCAAAGCCGTATTCCCTCGCCACTCTGGCTTCCAGCTCAGCCAGCCAGTCGTCTTGGATTTCCTTGACGAGCCCGCATCGGCTGCAGATGAGATGATGATGCATATGTGCCTGGCCCGACGCCCGCAGATCATAGCGGACAACCCCGTCGCCGAAATGCATCTTCTCCACGACGGCGAGCTCGCTCAGCAGCTCCAGCGTCCGGTAGACCGTCGCAAGGCCGATTTCCGGATGAAGCTTTTTGACTTTCAAATAGATGTCCTCTGCGCTGAGATGGTCGCTCTCGTTCCCGATCAGCACTTCCAGCGTCGCCCGCCTTTGCGGGGTCAGCCTGTACCCTTTTCCGACGACCATGCTGTTGACAGCATCCATGAGTGCAATCGCATGCTGGGACATGAATCTGATCCCCCTTTGTCCTGCGCTATTGTTTAGAATCATTCTTATTTGATTGTACCTCAATCGCCAAAAAAGATCAAAACGCCTCGTTCTAAGATATGCCGGACAAGAGTACTTCTTGTAATACCCATCGATGCGAGGTGAGCTTATATGTCTATTCCCGTATATATATTGACCGGATTTCTGGGCAGCGGCAAGACGACCCTGCTGCTGAACCTGCTCGTTGAGACGGAGCGGCGGGGCTTGAAGCCGGGAATTCTGATGAACGAGCTCGGTCGCGAGGATGTGGACGGCGCGATCGTGCAGGAGAAGATCAGCCTGCCGGTCCAGAAGCTGCTGGACGGCTGCATCTGCTGCACCAAAAGAAGCGAGGTGGAGGCAAGCCTGAAACAGCTGGCGGCCGGAGAACCGGATCTGATCATCATGGAATTGACCGGAGTGGCGGACCCTGCCGAGCTTGTCGCCATGTTCTCCCCCTCGAATGACGAGCTTCCTCCCGGACTCCAGCTCGAACGGGTCCTGACCGTCGTGGACGCATCCCGGTTCCTGGAGCACAACAGCCGCTTCTCCGCGGAGAGGCAGCTGGTGCGCCTGCTCCGCAGCCAGGTGAGCGAGGCCGATATCGTACTCATGAACAAATCCGATCTGGCTCCGGCCGGCGAGCTCGACAAAGTCCATAAATCCTTGCGCAAGCTGAACGGGAAAGCGGCTCTCTTGCCGTCCGTCCGCTGTTCCATGGACGTCGCTTCGCTGCTCCACTCCGTTCATCCCCGTCCTAAGGCGCCGGATCCCCGGCAGCCGGCTGCCGGGACGGCGATGCAGCCGGCGGGCGCGCTGCATCCTTCCCGCGCAGCGACGCCCGCTCCTTTTCGAATGGCGTCCCCCGCCGCTGCCCATCACGGGCATCCCGAAGGGAATCCAGCCGCAGCGATTCGTTCGCTGACCCTTTCTATGCCCGACAAGATGCAGCTGGACGCCCAAGCGGTCGAAGCCTTCCTGGCCCGCCACGAAGCCTGTCTGCTCCGCGCCAAAGGACATCTCGTCGCCGGCGGCCGAATGCTGCTGCTGCAATTCAGCAGCGGGAGGGTGGAATGGAGTCCATCCAATTACCCCGGCAAGCCTTACCTGGTGCTGATCGGCACCGATCTGCCCGAGCAGAGGCTGGCCGAGGAATGGAAGCTGCTGAAGCTGTCTTGAAACGAAGGAAAGGCCGGGCTGCTCAGCCTGGCCTTTCCTTCGTTCATGTTATGCAATTGAAGGCTGGCTTTGCTCCTCGCAGGCCTTGCCGGTTTGCAGGAAATCGTGCTGCCGACTTTGCCGGGTTCTGGCTTGCTAGATTTTGCCTTGCGCAGGCTTGAGCTCGCGGAGGGTCTGCAAAGAGGGTCTGCAGAGACTAGGACGCTCCCGGCAAGTCATCTTCCAGCCGGCTCCAATCGTCCGCCATTTCCTCATCCGTAAGCAGGCAGCCGTCCAGGGAAGCGGCAACCTTGTCCGCCTCGAGCCCGATTCCGATGAAGACGATCCGGTTGATCCTGTCTCCGTAGAGCGGATGCCAGTCCTGCTTCAGATCCGGCTGCTCGCTCATGAGCATGTCAAGCTCCTCGTCCGGAAGCGCCGCTGCCCAGTATCCCATCGGCCCGAAGGTGATGGATGGTCCCGCCTGGCTGATGGACTGCGCCGTGTCCATCCGGCTCGCCAGCCACATGAAGCCTTTTGCCCGGACGATCTGCTCCGGCCAATCCCCCATCCATTGCTCCAGCCTGCGCGGATGGAAGGGGCGCGCGCGTTCGTAGACGAAGCTGGAAATGCCGTACTCGTCCGTTTCCGGAACATGGACCGGCTGCTCGAGCTCTTTCAGCCACCCCGCCGACGAGCTCGCCTCTTCAAAATCGAAGCGCCCGGTATTCAACAGCTCCGCAGGAGCCACCCTGCCATGCTCGGCGCGGACCAGCTTCGCCCGGGGCTGGAGACGGCGCAGCGCCGCTTCCAGCTTCGCCAGCTCCTGCTCGGGAACCAGATCGCATTTGTTCAAGATCAGCACATCGCAAAACTCGATCTGGTCGATCAGCAAGTCGGCCACATCCCGGCTGTCGCTTTCGTCGACAGCCTGCTTCCTCGCCAGCAGCGAATCTCCGGAACCGAGATCATGCCAGAAGCGGCTCGCATCCACGACCGTAGCCATCGTATCGAGCCGGCAGAAGCGGGACAGGTCGATGCCCGATTCCTCGTCGGCATAAGAGAACGTCTGGGCGACTGGCACCGGCTCGCCTACCCCGGTCGATTCGATCAGGATATAATCGAAGCGGTTCTCCTGAGCGAGCCGCTCGACCTCGCGCAGCAGATCCTCGCGGAGCGTGCAGCAGATGCAGCCGTTGGACATCTCCACGAGCTTTTCATCCACACGGGAAAGCCCTCCTCCATCCCTGATCAAGGTTGCGTCGATATTGACTTCGCTGAGGTCGTTGACGATGACCGCCACCCGCATTCCATCCCGGTTGGCCAGAATATGGTTCAACAGCGTCGTCTTGCCCGAGCCCAGGTAGCCGCTCAGTACGGTGACCGGCAAGATCCTTCCGGAATTGCTCTCCGTTTTTCCTTCCTTATTCGCATTGCTGCCGGCTTCTTTCGTCTCTCGGGGCTCCATAGTCAAAACGATCCACTCACCTTTTTGTAATTTTTACGATTTAATAGGAAGGATAAAGCCGGACGAATCCGGCAAAGTAGTTATATTTACGATTATTCAAAAAAAAGAAAGCGGGCTTTCACTCGTTCAAAGCTTTCTTCAATGCAGCCAGGTTCTTCTTCATGATGGAGATATAGTCCTCCTGCGCCGCCGTCTCTTCCTGCGTCAAGCCTTCCAGCGGATTGAGGACATCCGTGCCTGCGCCCGTCTCGGCCGCAATCGTATCGGCGATTTTGGAGTCGGCCAGCTCTTCGAAGAAAATGGTGCGGACGTTGTTGTCCTTGACGAACTTGACGACCTGAGCCATCTGCTCCGGCGAAGGCTCCTGCTCCGGCGACAATCCCGCTATCGGAACCTGCTTCAAGCCGTATTCCTTGGCCAGATAAGCGAAGGCCGCATGGGACGTGATGAAGTCCTTGCGCTTGACATCGGACAGCTCGGATTTGAATTCTCCATCCAACTCCTGGAGCTTGGAGGCGTAAGCATCCGCGTTCTGCTTGAACTGCTCCGCATGCTCGGGGGCGGCCTTGCTGAATGCCGCTTCGATGCTGCGCACTTCCTTCATCGCCAGAGCCGGGCTCAGCCACACATGGGGATCGACGGGGTGTCCATGGGACTCTTCGGCGCTGCCGCTTTCATGATCGTGGCCTTCATGCCCATCCTCCTCGACGCCTTCCAGCAGCTCGATGCCGCTGCTCGCTTCGACGGCAACCCGCTTGGTACTGCCGGCGCTCTCCAGCGCGCGCTCCGCCCATTCCTCCACGATGCCGTTGTAGACGAACACATCCGCATCGCTGATCCTGGACATGTCCTTTGCGCTCGGCTCCCAGTCATGGGGCTCCGTGCCGACCGGGACGAGAGCGGTGACATCGACGAGATCCCCGCCGACCTGACGGCTGAATTCCGCCATCGGATAAAAGGTGGCGACAACCTTGAGCTTGCCTTCTGCGCTTTCGGGGGAAGCGGCGTTCCCGTCCGTCTTGGTGCCGCAGCCCGCTAGGACCAGCGCCAACGCAGCGGCGGCAGCCGTGCTTCGAATCCACTTGCTGTTCATGATGGTACATCCCTTCTTTCCGCTTGATTAATGGTTATGTGAATCCTCGCTCAACCTTGGAATCGGGCCGTAGGTATGCATCTCCGTATCGGCAGCCGCCACATGGCTGCTCTTGGAGCGCACGAACCGGATCGCTTTCTTGAGTCCGACGCCGATCAGCAGCAGAGCGAGGAGAACCAACGCGATCGTGCCGCCCGGAGGCAGGCTCAGCTGGTAAGAGGCCGTGAGGCCGGTGAACACGCCTGTCAGGCCGATGACGACGGCGAGCAGCAGCGCGGCGCTGAAGCGGCTGGCGATCCGGATCGCCAGCGATGCCGGCAGGACGATCAGCGAGGAGACGAGCAGCACGCCGACGACCGGCATCGCAGCGGCGACGATCATACCGGTAAGCACGCTGAACATCATCGAGATGAGCCCGACGGGAAGGCCGCTGACGCGCGCCGTCTCCTCGTCGAAGGTCATCTGGTACAGCGGACGCCGCAGCAGGAAGAAGAACAAGCCGCCGATGACCGTCACGGCCGCCATCAGGATGAGCTGGGTCTGATCGACCGCGACGACGGATCCGAACAGATACGACGTGAAGCTTTTGCTGATGCTCTTGTTCAGGCTCATGAGGACGACCGCCGTCGAGAGCCCTCCGACCATGATGATCGCGACCGATATCTCGCTGTACGTCTTGTAGGAACGGCGGACATATTCGACCGCTACCGCCCCCACGATGGCAGTCAGGAAGCCCGACAGGGTCGGGTTCCAATTGAGGTATGCCCCTGCGGCGACTCCCGCCAGAGAGACATGGGAGAGCATGTCCGCCATGAGAGCCTGCCGTCTGAGCATGAGGTACACGCCGAGCACGGAAGCGATGACCGCGATCAGCCCGCCGGCACAAAATGCCCGTTGCATAAAGTCGTACTGCAGCATTTCCATCCGCCCTCCCCCTTTCTCTCCAGCTCAATGATCCGGTCCAGGTAAGGGCGGCATTCATCCAGGCCATGCGTCACCATGACGATGGCCATGCCGTGGACTTCGACCATATGGCGCATCAGCTCGTAAAATCCGGCCCGGCTTTCCTGATCCATGCCTGTCGTCGGCTCGTCCATGATGAGCAGATCCGGCCGCTGGGTCAGCGCCCTCGCGATGATGATGCGCTGCTTCTGCCCGCCGGACAGCTCGCCGATGCGGCGGCTGCGGAGCTGCCACATGCCGACCTGGCGAAGCGATTTTTCCGCCGCTGCCCGGTCCTTCTCCGTCACCTTGCGGAGCCAGGAGCCGCGGCTGTGGACGCCGGAGAGGACGAACTCGTACACGTTGCTCGGAAAGCCTCCGTTGAAGGCGGCGATCTGCTGCGGCACATAGCTGACGGTCAGCCTACTTCCGTCATCCCGTCTCCGCGCCAGCTGCACCTTGCCTTTCCACGGCTTCAGCAAGCCGAGCATGAGCTTGAGCAGCGTCGTCTTGGACGCTCCGTTCGGTCCCGTCACGGCGACGAACTCGGCGCTGTGCACCTCGAGGGAGGCGTTGTGGAGCGTCGGCACATCGCTGTATCCGAAGTCCACGTCTTTCAAGGATGCCAGAAGCATGGCCATCCCACCTTCTTTCTTCTATCGTAAATATTACATATTTAGTAGATAGGTTGGCGCCGTCCCCGCCTATCGCCGTAAGTTCGTGCTTAATAGTAATCATTACACCCAGACAATTCTATCAGGGTCGGTTCTCAAAGTCAATGACCGATGAGAGGTTCTCTTCAGAAGGCTGCGCATGGATGAAAGCTGGAGCCCTGCCCGGAAAATGTCCGGAAGCCGCCCTGCAGGATACCGTCATCCAGCAGCAGCTCCGCAAAAAAAGAACAAGCCGGCAATCAGCTCCCCGCTTGCTCCTTTTGGCAGTGCTCGCAAATGCCGTAGACTTCGAACCGGTGGTTCATGATCTTGAAGTTGCCCGGCAGCCGCATTTCCTGCTCCATCGGACAATAGTCGAAGGTAAGCGTCTTCTCGCAGTTCGTGCAGATGAGATGATGATGGTGGTGATGGAAGCAGGCGGCTTTGAACTTGAGCCCGGCGTCCATGGAATAGAACTGTTCGAGCACGCCCATCTCGCTCATGAGCCGCAAGTTGCGGTACACCGTATCGAAGCTTACGCCGGGGTAAGAGACCGCCATCGCCTCGTACACATCCTTGGGAGACAAATAACCTTCGGTCGCAGAGAAAATATCCGCCAGCTTGCGGCGCTGATCGGTAATTCTCCATCCGCTCCTCGACATCGCATCCAGCATCACTTTGGCTGTTCCGTTCGTCTTCGTTCCCGCCATCGCAAGTCTTCCTTTCCGCGTAACAATCATAGGATATCCCAAGTATACCATAGGAATGCCTTTCCTCGAAATCCGTCCAATCCGGGCCCCGCCCGACAATGCGGCGCGCACCCGTCCGCGCCAAAAAGCGGGCAGGGAACCACGCTGGTTCCCTGCCCGCCTGCGGTGCAGCCGTTACAGCTTGCCGTTGCGCCCGGCCAGCTGGATGATCGATACAACCAGCGCCAGCAGCGCAATCAAAGTGTCCGTGCCCATAAGTGCCGCCTCCCGAAGACATGCTTCCATCGGCCGGCATCCTCTCCCATGAACAGGCGGTTCAAGCTTGGCTCCCCGTACATTCCTATGCGGCAGCGGCCGGCTTTATTCCGATTTTTCGCAATAAAAACCATTCCCACATCCTGGAATGCCGACGTATAATATAGGATACAGCGCGCTCACCGGCCGCCTGATCCAGCTCATCAACAAGGGGATACAGCCACCATGAATGTGTATCTGCTGCTGCTCGCTCTGATCATTTATGCCGTCGCCTATTTCACCGGCGTCAGACGCACCCCATGGCTGCTCGCCGCATTCGCGCCCGGCCGCATCCGGGACCGCGACAAGCTGTACCGGACCATCGCCATGTACAATCTCATCGCCAGCGTCGTCGTTTTTTTTGTCGGCGTCATCAACCTTCCCGAAATGTCCTACCTCCTCGTCTGCATCGGGGCCGGGTATGTCGTTCTGCTCCTGTACTGCAACCGCAAGATGTAAGGGATAATCAAGGAACCATATAAAAAGCCCGGAGATGCCATGGCATCTCCGGGCTTGTCTATTTACCGGGTTGCATCAGCCTTCGAGAAGAAGGGATTCCGGATCTTCCAGCAGTTCCTTGACGGTCACGAGGAAGCGGACCGCTTCGGCGCCGTCCACGATGCGGTGGTCGTAGGACAGGGCGATGTACATCATCGGACGGTTCTCCATGCGCACGTCGTCGATGGCTACAGGACGGATCTGGATCTTGTGCATGCCCAGGATGCCGACCTGCGGAGCGTTCAGGATCGGAGTCGACAGCAGGGAGCCGAAGACGCCGCCGTTCGTGATCGTGAACGTGCCTCCTTGAAGATCGGAGAGAGCCAGCGTATTTTTGCGGGCTTTGCCAGCAAGCTCGGAGATCGATTTCTCGATGCCGGCGAAGCCGAGGCGGTCGGCGTCGCGCACGACCGGAACGACGAGGCCGTCCGGAGCCGCGACGGCGATGCCGATGTCATAGTATTTCTTGAGGATCAGATCGTCGCCGTCGATTTCCGCGTTGAGCAGCGGATATTTCTTCAGCGCGCCGACGACAGCCTTCGTGAAGAAGGACATGAAGCCGAGGCCGACTTCGTTCTTCTCCTTGAAGGCGTCCTTGCGGCGCTTGCGCACGTCGAGGATCGCCGTCATGTCGACTTCGTTGAACGTCGTCAGCATGGCCGCCGTATGCTGGGCTTCCACCAGGCGCTTGGCGATCGTCTGGCGGCGGCGGGACATTTTCGTACGCTCGACCGGCTTGCCTGGCTGCTCGGTGAAGCCAGGCTTCGCCGGAGCGGCTGGAGCTTTGGCCGGCGCGGCGGCTGGAGCCGCAGGAGCGGAGCCATGGTTCGCCACGTCCTGGTTGTAGATGCGGCCGTTCGGATCCGTGCCTTTGACTTGGTTCAGATCGATGCCGCGCTCGCGGGCAAGCTTGCGCGCGGACGGCGAGGCGATGGCGGAGCCTTCGCTGCTCGCGTTCGCAGGCGCCGGCGCCGGTGCGGCAGCTGCGGCCGGAGCGGATGCAGGCGCTACCGGAGCTTCCGTCTGTACCGGCTGCGCAGGAGCGGCGGCCGGAGCGGATGCGGCCGCGCCGCCCTCTCCGATGACGCCGATCGTCTCGCCGACGAGGACGGTGTCGCCCTCGCCTTTGACGATGCTGTTCAGCACGCCGCTGGAATCGGCGCTGATTTCCAGGTTGACCTTATCGGTTTCGAGCTCCAGAAGAAGGTCGCCCTGGGCTACGGCTTCCCCTTCTTTCTTGAGCCATTTGGTGATCGTTGCTTCCGAGATGGATTCGCCTAAGTCAGGCACTTTGATATCAGACACTTGCTTCTACCTCCCAAGTAAAATCGTGTTCAACGCTTTTTGCTGCAGCGAGAGCGAGATGATGGATTGTTGTTCGGCGGCGTGAACGTCTTGGTGGCCGCTTGCCGGGCTCGAACGGTCCGGGCGTCCGATATAGTGGACAGCTTTGCCGCCCGCCACTTCGCGGATGCGGGATTCCATGAAGGTCCAGGCGCCCATGTTTTTCGGCTCTTCCTGTACCCATACGATTTCTTCCAGCTTGCCGTAACGGGCGATGATTTCGGCGATTTCCTTTTGCGGGAACGGATACAGCTGCTCCACGCGCACGATATGCAGCCAGCTCATGTCCTGGTCTCCGGCGGATTCCAGTGCTTCCTCGAGATCGACGGCGACCTTGCCCGAGCACAGAATCAGGCGGCGGACCGCAGCCGGCTTCGCGCCAAGGCCATTCTGCTCCAGAACGAGCTTGAAGCTGCCGTTCGCAAGATCCTCGCCCGGCGACAGGACACGCGGGTTGCGGATCAGGCTTTTCGGCGACATCATGACGAGCGGACGCGCTCCCTCATGCTCGGTCCAGGCAGCCTGGCGGCGGAGCAGATGGAAGTACTGGGCCGCCGTGGACAGGTTCGCCACCGTCCAGTTGTTCTCCGCGCACAGCTGCAGATACCGTTCGAGGCGGGCGCTGGAATGCTCCGGACCTTGGCCTTCGTAGCCGTGGGGCAGCAGCATGACGAGGCTGGAGCGCTGCTTCCATTTCGTGCGGCCCGCCGAGATGAACTGGTCGAAGATGACTTGCGCGGAGTTCGCGAAGTCGCCGTATTGGGCTTCCCAGATCGTGAACGTCTCTGGCGAGAATACGTTGTAGCCGTACTCGAAGCCGAGCACCGCGCCCTCGGTCAGCGGGCTGTTGTGGATCGCGAACGATGCCTTCGCCTGCGGGAAGCGGTGCATCGGAGAGAACTTCTCGCCCGTCTTATGGTCGTTGAGCACGATATGGCGATGCGAGAACGTCGCGCGCTCGACATCCTGGCCGCTCATGCGGATCGGCTTGCCGTCGGCAAGGATCGTCGCGAACGCCAGCGTTTCGGCGAGCGCCCAGTCGACCTTCTCGCCTTGGTCGAGCATGGAGCCGCGGCGCTGCAGGATGCGCTGCAGCTTCGGATAGACGGTGAAGCCCTCCGGATATTTGAGCAGCTCGGCGTTGATCTCGCGCAGCCTGTCGAGCGGAACAGCCGTCTCGGTATTTTCCGGAGCAACCGGAATCGGACCTGTGTCGGCATGCTTGCCGTTCGCCGCATTTTCCTTCATGACGTCGTAGGCGTCTTGAAGCTCCTGCAGCGTATTCTGGATCAGCTTGTTGATCTCGTCTCCGGAGAGGGCTCCCTCCGCCTTGAGGCGCTCGGCGTACAGGCTTGCAACGGTCATGTGCTTGCGCACCTTCTCGTAGACGAGCGGCTGGGTGCCTTCCGGATCGTCCATTTCGTTGTGGCCGTAGCGGCGGTAGCCGACAAGATCGATCAGGAAGTCCTTCTTGAACTTGTTGCGGTACTCGCAGGCAAGGCGCACGGCCGCGATGCAGGCCTCCGGATCGTCCGCGTTGACATGCACGATCGGAATTTCGTAGCCTTTGGCGAGGTCGCTCGCATAATGCGTGGAGCGGGAATCCTTGCTGTCGGTCGTGAAGCCGATGCGGTTGTTCGCGATGATATGGATGGATCCGCCATTGCGGTAGCCGTCGAGGCCGGTGAAGTTAAGCGTTTCCGCAACGATGCCTTCTCCCGGGAACGCGGCGTCGCCATGGACCTGGATCGCGATGGACTTGTCGAGCTCCTGCACGGGGTAGCCCGCTTTGCTGCGGTCTTCCTGAGCGGCGCGGGAGAAGCCCTCGACCACCGAGTTGACGTACTCCAGATGGCTCGGGTTGTTGGCCAGCAGGATGCGGGCGCCGGTCTCGATGGAGCGGTCCGCGCCAAGATGGTACTTCACGTCGCCGGCCCAGCCGGAGTTGATGCCCATGGAGCCTTCCGAAGGAACGAGCTCCTTGTTCGGCGCATGATGGAATTCCGAGAAGATCTTCGCGTACGGCTTGCGCAGGACATGGGCAAGCACGTTCAGGCGGCCCCGGTGCGCCATGCCCATCAGGACATGCTCGGCTCCGTTCTGAACGGATTGGCGGACGATTTCGTCGATGACCGGAATGAGCATGTCGACGCCTTCCACGGAGAACCTTTTTTGGCCGACGAACGTGCGGTGCAAGTACGCTTCGAATTGTTCCACATGAATAAGCAGGTCAAGGAGAGCTTTCCGCTCATCCGGGTTCAGGGAGGAGTTGGCAATGCCGGATTCAGCCTTGGCGCTGAGCCAGTCCCGTTCCGTCTCGGTATGGACGTGGCTGAATTCGAATCCGATGGATTGGGTGTAAGACTTGCGAAGCTGCTGGATCGCTTGCCAGCCGTTCGTGACGCTGGCGGGAGCATGATCCCAGAGGATGGAAGCCGGGAACCGGCTGAGGTCCGACTCGGTGAGATCGAAAGTCGCGGGCTCGACAAGGCGAGTATCCGAGGAAGCGCGAAGTCCGAGCGGATCGGTGTTGGCGGCCAGATGGCCGTAGGTGCGGATGTTGCCTACCAGTTTTTCCGCGGCGGCAAGCTTTTTCAGAAGCGAGACGTCGACGGAAACCTGGCCGGACGGAGCAGCACTGTGAACCGCTGCAGGAGCAAAGTCCGCCGGCGGTTCGCCCAGCTCCGCGAACAGGTCGCGGAAAGAGGGATCGACGGATTCGGGATCGCTGCTGTAGCGCTCGTACTGTTCCTGGACGTAGCCCAGGTTGGGTCCGAAGTAATCATTCCATTGCCGTTTAGTGTTTGATTCGTCGGTCATTTGCCAACTACCTCCGTTAAGTGAAAAAGGTTGGTACGGATGATAACAATGAAGCCGCCTCGCAAGCATCAGCCCGGCAAAAAGCCGCCGGCTTGGTAACCGGCGGCCTGACAATGGCAGGTTGAAAGTCAAGGAGGCCCGGGAAAGATCCCGGCTCCTTGGAGTCATTGAACAGGATCGGCTTCGTTTGTGCTTCTATTATAAAGAAAACGCGGCGCTTATTCAATGTTTGTCGACAACCTTTCGTAAATTGCGACGAACGCAGCTGCAAAGGCTTCCAGGCACGGCATGTCAGTTCTCGAAGAATCCGCTGCGGAAGCTGACGAGCTTCGGCTCCGTCATCTCCTCCATGGCGTACCGGACCCCTTCCCGTCCGCTGCCGCTGTCCTTGACCCCTCCGTAGGGCATATGGTCCAGCCGGAAGGTCGGGACATCGTTGATCATGACGCCGCCGCAGTGCAGACGGTCGGCGGCTTGCAGGGCATGCTCCATGTTCTTCGTGAATACGCCCGCCTGCAGGCCGAACTTGGACCGGTTGGCCGCCGCGATGGCTTCCTCCCAGCTGCCGAAAGGCGCCACCACCGCAACGGGACCGAACGCCTCCTCGCAGCTGAGCTCCGCGTTCTCCGGCACATCGGTGAGCACGGCCGGCATCATCAGCGAGCCGTCGAAGCTGCCGCCGCAGCGTACGCGGGCACCTCCTTCCTTGGCCCGCTCGAGCCAGGACTTGAGGCGGTCCGCGGCCCGCCTGTTGATCAGAGGAGTGATGTCCGTCCGCTCGTCGAGCGGATCTCCTGCAGTCAGCTTGCGCGCCCGCTCCGCGAGCAGCTCCGTGAATTCCTCAACATGCTCTTCATGCACGAGCACCCTCTGCACCGATATGCACACCTGTCCATTGTAGGCGAAAGCTCCCGCAGCCGCTTCATCGGCGATGCGGACCAGCTCCTCCGTAGAAAAGCCTCGGTCGACCAGCAGCGGAGAGTTGCTGCCGAGCTCCAGCGTGACCTTGCGCAGGCCTGCCTGCGCCCGGATCTGCCTGCCCACCTCCGGACTGCCGGTGAAGGTGACGAAGGCGATATCGGGATGCGAGGAGAGCGTCTCCCCGAGCTCCTTGCCGCTGCCCGGAATGATGTTCAGCACGCCGTCCGGCAGCCCGGCCTCCTCGAACAGCTCCGCCAGCAACAGCGCCGACAGAGGCGTCTGCTCGGCAGGCTTGAGCACGATCGCGTTGCCCGCCGCGATGGCCGGGCCGACCTTGTGGGCGACGAGGTTGAACGGGAAGTTGAACGGCGTGATCGCGCTAACGACGCCAACAGGCTCGCGCCCGAGCATCGCCCTCCGTCCTTCGCCGCGGGGAGCCGCGTCCATCGGAATCGTCTCTCCCCTCAGATTTCTCGCCGCCTCCGCCGCAAACAGATAGGTTTGAACCGTACGCGCGATCTCAGCCCGCGCCGCCTTGATCGGCTTGCCCGCTTCCAAGGCGGCGATTTCGGCCGCCTCGGCGCTGCGGCGCTCCAGCAGATCGGCAGCCTGATACAGGATCGAGCTTCTGCGATGGGCGGGCTCGGCACGGAAATCGCGGAAAGCGTCCCTTGCGGCGATGACGGCTTGCGCGGCCTGCTCCTCCGATGCATAGCCGATTTCCGCCAGTCGCTCTCCCCCATAAGGCGCATGGAGCGGCTCGGTTCGGCTTCCTTCCACCCATTTTCCGCCTATCCACAGCTTCGTAGTTTGAATCAATCCTTCCCTCTCCTTCCGATGTGGCCCGCAAAGGTTCCGGGCGTTGAATTCGTGTTTGCGATTCGCGTTATCCGACAGGATCTCCGTGCGTTCGCTTGACAATGATACATATTGTATCATAAAGTTTGATTGAGGCCGTGCCGCCGCATGCCCGCAATCTTCAACCGGCACTGCCGCTTAGAATGAAGTAAGGAGCGGCCCGACATGACCCTGACGATGGGAGATCGATTGCGTGAACTCCGGCTTAACAAAAACATGTCCCAGGAGGAGGTATCGAAAAAGATCGGCATTACCCGCTCCGCCTACAGTCATTATGAAATCAATAACCGCCAGCCTGTCTATGAAACCCTGATCAAGCTAGCCGCGTTTTTTGAAGTCTCCCTGGATTATATGATCGGCGGAGAGCAAAATCAAAGCGAAGCCCAGGTCGCTCCGGAAACGGTTGAAATGCTGAGGATTCTGAACGGAATGGATGCCGAGAAGCGTCAGCGTTCCATAGACCGGATGATGGATGTGCTCAAGCAAGCCGAATAGGCGCCTGCCTTCATGCCGCGGGAGGGGCAGGCGCTTCGGCTTCCCTGCCAGGGTATCCCGGATGCCTTTTATGGCTGCTTATCCGCCCCGTCCGATTTGCCGCCGCAAGCCTTCCTGCCCGCCTCCACTCCTAATCAGCTCCTGCATTCGCTTTCCTTGCCGGTTCCTGCATTCTCTTCCTCTGCCAGTTCCCGCATTCTCTCTTCCGCCCAAGCTCCCCAGACCGGCTTCGCTGACGAGGTCCATTTTCCCCATGGATCAGGCGAATCTTCCTCTTCTTTTCAAGTTCCTCCGAATGTCCCCTCTCCTTGCCGCTTTCATTGCTTCCCCAACGGCCACCCGATATAATAAGTGGACGATTGTTGAAGCAAAGGGGCCAAGCAGACCACTATGTACATTGCAGACCAATGGAAAGACTACGAACTTATCGATACAGGCGACGGAGACAAGCTGGAGCGCTGGGGGGATGTCACCCTGCGCCGGCCGGATCCGCAGATCATATGGCCTTACCGGGGCGACCGCCGCAGCTGGACGAACGCGGACGGCCACTACCACCGCAGCTCGGCGGGCGGAGGGCAATGGGATTTCAGCAAGCAGCTTCCGGACAAATGGACCGTCTCCTACGGAGAATTGAAGTTCAACATCAAGCCGACGAACTTCAAGCATACGGGACTGTTTCCCGAGCAGGCGGTCAACTGGAGCTGGATGATGGAGAAGATCCGCGGCGCAGGCCGCCCTGTCCGCGTGCTCAATCTGTTCGCTTATACAGGCGGAGCCACCGTTGCAGCCGGAGCGGCCGGAGCCGACGTCTGCCATGTCGACGCAGCCAAGGGCATGGTCCAATGGGCCAAGGAGAATGCCCAGCTGTCCGGCCTCGCCGACCGGCCAATCCGCTATATTACGGACGATGTGTTCAAATTCGTGCAGCGCGAGCAGCGCCGCGGCAGCAAATACGATGCCATCATCATGGATCCTCCGTCCTATGGACGAGGTCCGGGCGGAGAAATGTGGAAGCTGGAATCGAGCCTGTTCCCCTTCCTGGAATCCTGCATGGAAATCCTGACCGACAACCCGCTCTTCCTCCTGATCAACTCCTATACGACGGGCTTGTCGCCGCAGGTGCTCCACAACCTGCTCCATATGACCGCAGGCAAGCGCTTCGGCGGCAGCATCAACTGCGGCGAGATCGGCCTTCCGATCGGCGCGTCCGGTCTCGTGCTGCCATGCGGCATCCTTGGCCGCTGGGAGGCCTGAGAGCATGGCGGCCTCCCGGGGCATTCCCGTGCTTTACGAGGACAACCATCTGCTCGCGGTCGTGAAGCCGCCGGGCATTCCGTCTCAGGCCGACGAGAGCGGCGACGCGGATATGCTCACGCTCCTCAAGCAGGACCTGAAAATTCGGCATGACAAGCCCGGCAATGTGTTTCTCGGGCTCGTCCACCGCTTGGACCGTCCGGTAGGAGGCGTCATGCTGTTCGCCAAGACGTCCAAGGCTGCCGGGCGGCTGTCCGATTCCGTACGGACGAGGACCTTCAGCAAGACGTATGTGGCCGTTCTGAACGGCAAGCCGCCCCGGTCCAAGGGGCAGTTGAAGCATTATCTGGACAAGGACCCGAAGCGCAACGTCGTCGCGGCTTATGACAAGCCTCGGGGAGAAGCCAAGGAAGCAAGGCTTTCCTATGCCGTGCTCGGCGAGGCGGAAGGCTTGACGCTGGCGGCCGTCCGCCTCCATACCGGCCGGCCTCACCAGATCCGCGTCCAGATGGCCGCCATCGGCTGTCCGCTCCATTCCGACCTGAAATACGGCGCTCCCGTCCCGCGCGTAGACAAGTCCAAGAGCGGCCATGCGGACATCGCGCTCTGGTCGGCGGCAGCAGGCATTCCGCATCCGGTCAGCAAGGAGTGGATGATCTTCGCTTCCCGGCCGCCAAGCTCCTATCCGTGGAACCTTTGGGAGGACAGCCTGCTCGACGGAGCCGCTCTGCATCTGGAGACGGAATTCGGAGCGGAAGCAGGGAAGACGGAACCCCGATAGTTGCCAGAGACGACACGAACGACAGCGGCAGGCCAAGGAGAGCAAGCTTCTCCAAGGCTGCCGCTGTTGCTCGTTTTCGGATCGCTCCCGTCCTTGGCGCAGCTGGGCATCACGCAGCCTGGCAAGGACAGCCATGCAACTTTTTGGGATTGACAGCGTCGAACAGGATGAGATTTGTTTCCATTCTGTTCCAATGAAAGCGAGTTGATCCGATCCATGCCTTTCCGCTTCCGAAGCGGCCTGCTGCTGGCCGCATCCCTGCTGGGCTTCGCTTTGCTTCCGTCCGCTGCTGCGGCTGCCGGCTCCACCCCGGACCCGGCGCCGATCAAGCTGATTGTGAATGAGAAGATCGTCAAAACGGATACCGCCCCCTTTCTGGAGAATGGGACGGCGTATCTCCCCCTCCGGTTGTCCGGAGAGCTGCTTGGCTGCCTCGTATCGTGGGACTCCGCGTCCAAAACCTTTACGCTGCAATACCCGAAGAGAACGGTCCAGATGGCCTACGACGCGGCCGCCGCAACGGTCAACGGACAATCCGTGCCTCTGAGCGAGCCGCTGCGGATAGTCGACAGCCAAATCTATGTGCCGCTCCGCTTCCTGTCCGAAGCCGTCGGCAGCAAGATCTGGTGGGACGCCCCCAGCCGCTCCTTGCACTTGAACGGAAGCGAAGAGTATGTCAAGCGCACTATTCCCAACGACCGGATATGGCTCAGCCGCGGCAGCGGCGAGCTTTACCTGTCCAGGGATGACTATTCTCCGGCTGTCCCCATCGGCCGCATCGAGGCGGCATTCCAAGGCAGCGTTTCACTCCAAGGGGATGGATCCTTCCGGGACGGCAGCGTCATCACTGTCGTCGACCGGTATGGGGCCGAGAGGAGCCGTTATGACGTCTACAGCCTCCTGCTCCATGACGGCAGGATCGCCGTCCAGACCAAAGCCGGTTATGAAGGACTCCTGGACTCGAACTCAAGCTCCGCCTCTATCGAAGAGGCGGATGGTTCCATGAGCCCCTACGCCGTTTTGACAGACGGCCGAACCGCCACCCTCTACGATGAAAAGGCTCAACCCGCCGGGACATACGACATGGCCGAACTTGCCGGCAAGGAAGACAGCTATTTCGTCCATGCCATCGGGCAGGACTATATGATTGTCCGGCCGATGTCGACCGGACTGCTGACGCTGATCGATTTCAAAGATCATACCGTCACAACGCTGGCCGACCAGCTTCTTTCGGGCAAGGAGCTGGAAGCTGCCCACAGCATGCCTTCCAAGGCAGACGGGCTTGCAGCGGCCGCCGATATGGGCAACGGGCAGCTGGATTTCTTCTACAACAACCTCAATGGCGGCGGCCATGACCGGCTGTCCTATTACCGCCCATCCTATGAAAAGGAACGGCAGAGCCTGCCGAAGCCGCGTGCTGTCGATGAGCTCGCCGCCGAATGCTCCAGCGAGACGGTCAAAACCGTCTACATGCAGGATGCCGATGCGGCCTACATCTCCCTCAACGGAGCCAACCCGAACGATAAGGCCTCTATCGCCACCGTCTGCGGCATCTTGCAGAAGTTCGCAGCAAAAGGAGTCCGGGAGACGGTTGCCAAGGTTCCCGACGATCAGTTTTTCCACGGCATGAGCATCGAATTCAGCCAGGGCGATGGCACGGCGCTCTATGCCGATGCCGGCAGCAAGCTCGTATACGGAGCGGCCGGAGGAAAGGACAGCCTCGTTCTGCATGATTCAGCGGCGTTCAAGGACTTCCTTGCTTTGAAGGTGCTGCCTTTCATCGACATCTCCCCCAATCCGGTGGCGATCGGCCAGAAGGTCCGATTGAAAGGAAAAAACGGCGACACAGCGGCGGCCGGCGATTTGATCGTCTACTGGACGTCCCTCAAAGCCAAAACAACAAATGTGAATGTGGCGATCTTCAAGGGAAAGCTTGTTTTCGGAGCCTATGACGCTGTCTTCTCCATGCCTGCATATGGAACTTCGGCGGATGGAACGAAGGTGAAGCTGGAGCCGGGCAAGGGCTATTTCACCGTAAAAGCGGAAAGCGGCTCGCGTCCTATCGAAGTCGAGCTGCTGCCGTCGAATTCCTGAAGCTAGACAGCGGGAGGCAGCCTCCCATGCGGGCCAAAAGAAAACGAACGCCGGCAATCAGCCGGCGTTCGCCACTTTTCCAAGCAAATACACGAGAAGCTGCTGGTTATGGGATGAGATCCTGTCCAGAGCTCCCCGGATGAAGGCTTCCCTGACTTCCGTGCCGCGCGCGGCTTCCTTCTCCCCATGCTCCGTGACGGTCACCCAGACGATCCGGCGATCGGCCAGATCCCGGCCCCGCTCGATCAAGCCGCCGCGCTCCATCCGGTCGAGCAGCGTCGTGATGGCAGCCGGCGTCGTATGCAGATGCTGCAGCAGCTCGGACGGCTTCATCGGCTGATGCTTGATCAGCAGCTCGAGCGCGTTGAGCTGGCCTTCCGTCAAGTTCGGCAGCAGGCTGTCTTCCAGATGGGTTTTCCATTCCCTTGAAAGCTTCATCCACAATTTGGCGAAATCCTCCGTAATCATAACCGACAACGACTTCAACCCCAATCTGTTCAGTTGGCCAGGCTCGTCCGCAGGAAGCCCGGGCAAGTCCTTTTCCTGATTCCTATCCTAAATTATACCATCTGAAAATGTCGAAAGAAAGGTTAATCGGATTAATAATTGCAGACCTTAATCGATATCATTCCGAACCATTAGACACACTCTGACATAGACTGCAGAGAAGAACTTCGAGCGAAGGCGAAAGGGTGGTAACCGTGGAAGAGCATAAGGAATCCGTGATCCGCAAAATACGCGCATACGGAATCATCAAAGACTCGGTCTGGCTGGAGAAGCCGGATGAGCCGGTTCCGATGTGGGTTCTGCTGGATGCGCTTTTACAGGTTATCGACCGACTCGACCCTTCCGAGGACCGGCCGTTCGACTGAGCGCAGGCAAGAGAGATGGCCTGGCATCAAAAAAAAGCCCGACCGGCTCGTTCAGCCGGTCGGGCTTCGCTATTCTCATCCCGCCATGTCGTTGAATCAGCTCTGCCCAAGCTCTGGACGGGCATACAGCTGCTGCACGGAGTCGCTCTTCTCGACCTGAGCGAGCTGCCGCCCGATCGATCTGCGGTCTTCGATCGGCGTCTTCTCCGTCAGGAAGCGCTGCACGGCACCGCTCGCGAGCTGCACGTTCAGCTCGCGAGGCTGACGGCAGTACCAGGCGCCGGCAAGGCGGCTGCCGTTCGGCTTGACCCGCTTGCCTTCCTTGAATTCAAAGGACTGCACGCCCTTGCCGCCGCGCCCTTGCACCGGATAGTCGGCCAGCAGGCTGCGCTTGCCGTAGCCGAGGTCGCTGATGACGAGAATCTCGCCCTCGTCTTCCCGGCTCACCTCAAGCGCCGCGGCCAGTTCGTCGCCTTCCTTGAACTGCATGCCGCGCACGCCTCCGGAGACGCGTCCCATCGGACTGACTTCTTCCGCCGGGAAGCGGATGGCCGAGCCCAGCTTGCTGACGAGCAGCAGATGGCTCTCGCCGCGGGATGGAACGACCGCTACGATCTCGTCTCCGTCCGCCACCTTGCACGCGGCTATGGCCGTCGAACGGTTCGTCGCGTATTCTTTGAGCTCCGTGCGCTTCACCTGTCCTCTTCGTGTGAAGAAGAACAGCGATTCGCCCGGCTTCTGGATGTCTTTGACCGGAATGACCGCTGCGATGCCGTCATCCTTCGGAATCGGGATGACGTTGACGATCGCGGTTCCCGCATCCTTCCATTTGAATTCCGGTATCGCATGGACCGGAAGCATGTAGTAGCTTCCCTTGCGGGTGAAGACGAGCAGGCTGTCGATCGTGCTCGCCTCCAGCAGGTGGCGGATGGAATCCCCGTCCTTGACGCCGGAGGCATCGATCTCGCCGCCGGAGCGGGTGAAGCTGAGCATGCCGGTGCGCTTCACATAGCCCTCGCGGCTGATCGCCACGAGCACATCCTCCGCGCTCACGAGCACTTCAAGTCCGACCTTGAGCTCCTCCACCTCGCCGCGGAGCTCCGAGCGGCGATCGATGCCGTATTTCTCCCGGATTTCCGTCAGCTCGTCCTGAATGACCTTGATCAGCTTGCGCTCGCTATCCAGAATGGAGCGAAGGTACTGGATCTTCTTGGCCAGCTCGCGCAGCTCCTTCTCCAGCGATGTAATCTCCAGATTCGTCAGCCGGTACAGCTGGAGAGTCAGGATCGCGTCGGCCTGGCGCTCGCTGAAGCCGAACTGCTGCATCAGGTTGTTCTGCGCATCCGAGCGGTTTTTGGACGCCTTGATGCTGGCGATGACTTCGTCGAGGATGTTGAGCGCCTTGACAAGCCCTTCCAGCACATGGGCGCGGTCTTCCGCCTTCTCCAGCTCGAAGCGCGTCCGGAAGGTGACGACTTCCTTCTGATGGTTGATATAGGCGGACAGAATCTCCTTGATCCCCATTTGGCGCGGAGCCTTGTTGACGATCGCGACCATGTTGAAGTTGTAGGTCACCTGCAGGTCGGTCTTTTTGAGCAGATAAGCCAGGATGCCTTCGGCGTCGGCGTCTTTCTTCAGCTCGATGACGATGCGCATGCCTTCGCGGCCGCTCTCGTCCCGCACCTCGGCGATGCCGTCGACCTTCTTCTCCAGGCGGATGTTCTCCATCGCGGTCACCAGACGGGACTTGACGACCTGGTAAGGGATTTCCGTGACGACGATCTGCTTCTTGCCGCCTCGCAGCTCCTCCACTTCCGTCCGCGAACGAAGATGGATGCGGCCTTTGCCGTTCGTATACGCCTCGCGGATGCCGTCCTCGCCCATGATGATGCCGCCCGTCGGGAAATCCGGCCCTTTCATGATCTTCATCAGATCGGCGACCTCGAGGCTGCCGTCCAGCATGAGCGCGATGCAGGCATCGATCACCTCGCGGAGGTTATGAGGCGGAATTTCCGTCGCGAAGCCCGAGCTGATCCCGCTGACTCCGTTGACCAGTAGATTCGGGTAGCGGGCGGGAAGCACGACGGGCTCCTTGGCGGTATTGTCGAAGTTGTCCTTGAAGAGGACGGTGCGCTTCTCGATGTCGCGCAGCAGCTCCATCGCGATGTTCGACAGGCGCGCTTCCGTATAGCGCATCGCCGCCGCGGGATCATCGTCGATCGAGCCCCAGTTGCCGTGGCCGTCGACGAGCGTATGCCCCATTTTCCAAGGCTGCGCCATCCGCACCATGCCCTCGTAGATCGAGGAGTCGCCGTGCGGATGATAGTTGCCCATCACGTCGCCGACGGTTTTGGCGGATTTGCGGTAAGGCTTGTCCGGCGTATTGCCGGAATCGTACATGGCGTACAGGATGCGCCTCTGCACCGGCTTCAGGCCGTCCCTGACATCCGGAATGGCGCGGTCCTGGATAATATATTTGGAATAGCGACCGAATCGGTCGCCGACGACTTCCTCGAGGAAAGCCGGCAAAAACTGCTCGCTCGTGCTCATGGGTATATCCCCCTATTCCTCGTATTCCCTGAAGTCTACATTGTCGATGATCCAGCGCTTGCGCGGGTCGACCTTGTCGCCCATAAGCGTCGATACGCGCCTTTCGGCCTTGGCCGCGTCCTCGATCCGCACCTGCAGCAGCGTGCGCGAGTCCGGATTCATCGTCGTTTCCCACAGCTGGTCGGGGTTCATCTCGCCGAGTCCCTTGTACCGCTGCAGCTCGTAGTTCTTGCCCATTTCCTTGCTGTAATTCTGCAGCTGCTCGTCGGTCCAAGCGTACCGGACCGTCTCCAGCTTGCCGGATTTGCGGCTCATCTTGTAGAGCGGCGGCTGCGCGATGTAGATCTTGCCGGCGTCGATCAGCGGCTTCATATAGCGGTAGAAGAACGTCAGCAGCAGCACCTGGATGTGGGCGCCGTCGGTGTCGGCATCCGTCATGATGATGATCTTGCTGTAATTGCATTCGGATGCTTCGAATTCAGGTCCGACTCCAGCGCCGATCGCCGCGATGATCGCCTTGTACTCGTCGTTCTTGAGGATGTCGGCCAAGCGGGCCTTCTCCGGATTCATCGGCTTGCCCTTGAGCGGCAGGATGGCCTGGATCTTGGAATCGCGTCCCTGCTTGGCGGAGCCGCCGGCGGAATCGCCCTCGACGATGAACAGCTCGTTGCGCGTGGAGTCCTTGGACTGGGCCGGCGTCAGCTTGCCGCCGAGGTTGGAGCTCTCGCTGCGCTTCTTGCCGCTGCGGATCTCGTCCCTCGCCTTGCGCGCCGCCTCCCGGGCCTTCGAAGCCTGGATCGCCTTTTTCAGGAGCATCTGGCCGACCTGCGGGTTCTCCTCCAGGAATACGGCCATCTTGTCCGCGACGACCGCGTCGACGGCGCTTCTCGCGGAAGAACTGCCGAGCTGGTCCTTCGTCTGGCCGACGAACTCGACCTCGGACATCTTGATGTTGATGACGGCCATCATGCCTTCGCGCAGGTCTCCGCCCTCTAGGTTCTTGTCCTTCTCCTTGATCATCGCCGTGCGCCGGGCATAATCGTTCAGGACGCGGGTATACGCGGTCTTGAAGCCGGTCTCGTGCGTGCCGCCTCCGCGGGTAGGGATCGAGTTCACGAAGCTGACGATCGTCTCCGTATAGCCGTCGTTGTACTGCAGCGCGACTTCGACCTCGATGTCGTCCTTCTCCGCGCTGAAATGCACCGTTTCGTGGAGCACCGACTTCTCCTCGTTCAGGAACTCGACGAACTGCTTGGCGCCGCCTTCGTAGTGGAAGACGTTCTCGCTGCCCGTGCGCTCGTCCTTGAGCACGACCTTGAGGCCGGAGTTGAGGAATGCGATCTCCTGCAGCCGGTCGGAGAGCGTGTCGAAGCTCAGCGAGGTGTTGCCGTGAAACACGCGGGAATCCGGCTTGAACGTGACCTTCGTGCCCGTCTGGCGCGTCGTCCCCGTCACCTCGAGTCCCGTGACCGGCTCGCCGACATGCTCCTTGCCGTCCTTGTCCACCCAGTACTCGAAGCGCTGCTTATGTACCTTGCCGTCGCGGAAGATCTCCACCTCGAGCCATTCCGAAAGCGCGTTCGTAACCGAGGCTCCGACGCCGTGGAGGCCGCCGGACTTCTTGTACCCGCCGCCGCCGAACTTGCCTCCGGCGTGGAGGATCGTAAAGACGACCTGAGGCGTAGGAATGCCGGTCTTGTGCATGCCGGTGGGAATCCCCCGGCCGTTATCGTGAACCGTCACCGATCCGTTCTTGTGAAGCGTGACGTTGATATCCGTGCAGTATTTGGCCAAATGCTCGTCGACGGCGTTGTCCACGATCTCCCAGACGAGATGATGCAGACCTGAATTCGTCGTGCTGCCGATGTACATGCCGGGGCGCTTGCGCACCGCGGTCAGCCCCTCCAGGATTTGAATGTCGTCCGCGTCATAGGAAGGGCTGCCTGTCGCCGTATTCGCCGCTTCGGTTGCGTAGAGGTCCAGTTGTTCGGCCATACGCGTCCCCCTTTTCGTTGTGAAGCCTGTGCCCGGAGCGTCCCGCCGGGCGGGAATCGATGCGCTTCCGAGAATCTTAGCTATTTTAATTCAAGATGTCCTGTTTCGTAAAGATGCCGAAAGATACGGCCAAAGCCGCCGCGGACCAAGCCGCGAGCACGCCTAGCGAAAAAACGAGATTCATGCCGTCGATCGGCGCCGGCACGCCTTCGAGGTAATCGGTCAGGTCGATGTTCACCGAAAACAAATATTTCGCGCTCTCCCAGGAGGATGTCATGCCCGAGAGGATCGTGCCGGAAATGACGGCCGCCATCATCGTCACGATGCTGGCGGCGGTGCTTCTCAGCAGCACGGAAACCATGAGCGACAGGACGGCGACGGTCATGCAGGACACCCAGATCAGCCCGCTCTGCATGAACAGGTACAGCCACTGCGGCACGGCATGCACGCCGCTGGCGTCGATCGTGCCGCCCTGGACGCCGAAGCCCGTGAACACCGGCATGCTCCAGCCTCCGTAGCCGAATACGGCTCCCGATATCAGGTAGGAGACCGCTCCCGTCGCTACGATCGCGAGCGAGACGTACAGCGTCAGCGCGACAAGCTTGCTCATGAGGATCTTCCAGCGCTTCACCGGCCGCGTCAGCAGCATCTTGATCGTGCCGCTGGAGCGCTCTCCCGATACTAGATCGGAGGCGATCGCCAAAATCATTAGGGGGAAGAAGAGCGAGACGGAGCTCGCCATGAACTGCCTGGTGAACGATACGGCGTCCGGACTGCTTGGATTCACGTCATGATCGAGATAATACTGCAGGCGGAGAATCTCGATGCGGTCGTATTTCTTCCACTCCTCGGGCACCCTGTCGCTGGCCAGCGTATTCTGCAGATCCGTGATCTGCTGCTGGATCTGGTTGCGCCAATCCTTGAAGTGGACGGCGTTGGTCTGCGACACCCTCATCTGCGCATAAGTAAAGATCGGAATCAGCACCAGTAGAATAAGAAGGATAACATAGAACCGTTTCTTTTTCCAAATTTTCAAGGTTTCATTCTGGATCAGCGGCAGCAGGTCTCTCACGATTCATTCTCCTCCGTCAGCGTCAGGAACATCTCTTCGAGCGTGGGCGCGACGCGCTGCACCGCATGGATTGCGATGCCTGCTCCCGCCAGGCGGGCTACGAGTCCGGGCAGCGCAGCCTCAGGGACGGTCGTGACGACCGCACCCTCCAGATGGGCGAGCGCGCTCTCGTCCATCCGGTATTCGCCTTCCCTCAGAATACGCAGCTGCGGCTCCTGGAGCAGGAGCCTCTCCGCCTCCTCAGGCCGGTCGGTCTTCCACAGCACGTAGGAGCCGGCTTGCGCCACCAGCTCGTCCACCCGCCCGACCGACAGCACGCGTCCGCCGGCGATGATCGCGACCCGGTCGCACATCAGCTGGATCTCGCTCAGCAGATGGCTGGAGATGAACAGGCTGATGCCGCTGTCCGCCAGCATCCGGATGAATTCGCGCAGCTCCTTGATGCCCTTCGGATCCAAGCCGTTCGTCGGCTCGTCGAGAATGAGCAGCTTCGGACGCCCCAGCAGCGCCTGCGCGATCCCGAGCCTTTGGCGCATGCCGAGCGAGTAGGTTTTGACCTTGTCATGGATGCGGTCGTCGAGCCGGACGATCTCCGCCACCTCGCGGATGCGGTTTTTGTCGATCCCTCTCTGCATGCGCGCAAAATGCTCCAAATTCTCCCATCCGCTCATGAACGGATACATCTCCGGATTTTCGACGATGGAGCCGACCTCGGCGAGCGCCCGCTCGGGATTCCGCTGCACGCTGTGCCCTCCGATCAGCACTTCGCCTTCCGTCGGCTTGATGAGATCGACGAGCATGCGGATCGTCGTCGTCTTGCCGGAGCCGTTCGGCCCGAGAAATCCGAAAATCTCGCCGGCCTTCACGTCGAAATCCACTTGATGGATGATCCATGTTCCCCGGATCTTCTTCTTCAGTCCGCGCACGGACAGCACGGTCGCCGCTTCGGACAGCCGCTTGTCCCTGCCGTCCGGTTCCGGCTCCGACTTCTGCGGCAGGACCTCCTTTTCCTGATCAAGCTTCCTGATTTTGTACTCTATCGTCACGATGTCCGCCTCCTGCCCTGATCCTTGTCTCTATAGCTTGATCCATTCCCTGATTCTGAACCGTCCGGCGAGCTCTCCATTCAGCTCAGCGACTGGACGATGCGGTCTGAAATCCTTTCATAGCCTTCGTGATTGGGATGAAAATGGTCGGATGACAAATAGCCGGAGCCGTGCAGCTGGAACAGATCCAGCACCGGGACCAGAACCGCATGCGGGTCCTTGCTCAGCACGGCGAATGCCTCTTCGTTCCATTTCTGTACGGGAACGATTCCTTCTTTCAATTCCGGAATGTCGTAGAATGGATTATATAGTCCGGTATAAGCGATGGTCGCGTCCGGATTGATGGCGCGGATCCGGCCGATCACGCTCTTGAACGATGCGATCGCATCCGGAATGCGCGACGCGACGCTTTCCACCGAAATATCGGAAGCATTGCCGTCCTCCGCTTGCGACAATGCCGTCCGGAACAGGTCGTTGCCTCCGATCGTCAGCAGGATCAGGTTCGCTTGCCGGATCGGGTAGGCCATCCCTTGGTCCTTTTCCAGCATTTCGTCCAGCTCGCTGGCCGTCAGGCCGGCGACAGCCAGATTGTTGATTTGCTGAACCGGTTTCCCTGTCTCCTCGCCGAGACCTTTGAGAACCTGCTTCACATACCCTTCACCGGTGTTGTCCCCGACTCCTTTCGTCAAGGAATCCCCCAGCGCGGTCACATAGATGGTTGAAGCATCCGCGAAAGAGCCGCCCGTCTCCGCGAGGACGGGTTTTTTTGCCGGAGCCGACAGGCCGCTTCCGCTGCCGAGCATATCCTGTACGGCATAGACAAAGCCTCCGCCCAGCAGCAGCGTGGCTGCAAGCGAGCCCGTGCCGAGAATCCGCCATAACCGGCTGGAATCCATTCTCTTATCCCCCTTGACTCATTTACCGTTTTTTAATTTTCGACGCTTTGTACTTAAAAATAAGGCTTTCGACAAGAATTTGCAAATAAAGCCAGCACAATGATTTCCGGCTTTCCGCACACTCCGGCCCGGCATCGGGAGCCGCAATAAAAAACCGCTCCGGAACTCTCCTTGAAGCAGGAGAACCGGAACGGCCATGCATGCGCCGGACGACCAGCGGCGCCGGGAAATCAATCGTTGTAGCGAAGGGACAAAGCTTCGGCGGCGGATCTGGCGAGAGCTCTCGCTTGCTCGGCATCCGAGGCGGTGCTGAGCGCGACCGCCATGCGGCGGCCCTTTTTCGTGTCGGGCTTCCCGAATACCCGGACCTGGGTCGAAGGTACCGCTAGAGCGTCTTCCAGGCCTTCGATCGTGAAATCGCGGTGGTCCCGGGCCGCCTTGAGCGTATGGCTCGCTCCCGGGGACAGCAGACGGACAGAAGGAACCGGGAAGCCGAGAATCGCCCTCACATGCAGCGCGAATTCGGACAGGTCCTGCGTGGCCATCGTGACCATGCCCGTATCATGCGGCCGCGGCGACACTTCGCTGAACAGGACGCCTTCTTCCGTCAGGAACAGCTCGACTCCGTACAAGCCCCAGCCGCCGAGAGCGTCCGTGATCTGCCTGGCGATATGCTCCGACTGCTCCAGCTGGGCGGCGCTCATGCCGTGCGGCTGCCACGATTCGATATAATCGCCGTCCTTCTGCACATGGCCGATCGGCTCGCAGAAGACGGTTCCCGATACCGAACGGACCGTGAGCAGCGTAATTTCGGATTGGAAATGGACGAAGCCCTCAACGATGACGCGTTTCTTCTTGGCGCGTCCGCCTTCCATGGCGTAATTCCAGCAGCTGGCGATCTCCGCTTCGGAGCGGCAGACGCTCTGGCCTTTGCCCGAAGAGCTCATGATCGGCTTGATGACGCAGGGCAGTCCGAGCTCCAGCACGGCGTCGCGCATCTCCTCGTAGGAATCGGCGAACCGGTACGGCGCGGTCGGCAGGCGCAGCGTCTCGGCCGCCAGCCTGCGGATGCCCTCCCGGTCCATCGTCAGCCGGGCGGCGCGCGCCGTCGGAACGACCTTGAAGCCCTCCTGCTCCAGCTCGACCAGAGTGGAGGTGGCGATCGCTTCGATCTCCGGAACGATGAGATCGGGCTGCTCCAGCTTGATCAGCTTCCGGAGCTGCTCCGGATCAAGCATATCGATGACATGGGAGCGATGGGCGACGCCCATGGCGGGAGCGTCTGCGTACCGGTCGACGGCGACTGTCTCGACTCCCAGACGCTGCGCTTCGATAATCACTTCCTTGCCGAGCTCGCCAGAACCGAGCAGAAGCATTTTGCGAGCCCGCGAAGTGAGCGGAGAACCGTAGGACATGATGATACCCCCTATATAATGGCGTTGATGGCATCTGCCTCCATGGCAATGAATACCGAGACGAATGTCATCTTATTGTGGATGCTGTCTATCGAAAAATCAAGCTTCCCTTATGGATAACCTTATGCTGGCGAGCCTTGTGAGCCCCCGGAACGATAGCGTCGATGCCGGCGACATCGATGCCTCGCATGACCTTCCGACCGGATGAAGTCCTTCCGGCCGGATAAGAAAAGCCGGCTCCCGAAAGGGAACCGGCTTCCCGCTCCGCTTCCCGCAGGATCAGGCGGAAAGGAATCGGTATTGGGCGTCGATGAGGCCGCGGTACACGCCTCCATGCTGCATCAGCTGGGCATGGTCGCCCTGCTCGACGATGCGTCCGTGATCCAGCACGATGATATTGTCGCAGTGGCGGATCGTCGAGAGACGGTGGGCGATGATGAAGCTCGTGCGGCCGGCCAGAAGCGTCTTGAGCGCCTCCTGGATCTTGAGCTCCGTCTCCGTGTCGATGCTCGCCGTCGCCTCGTCGAGGATGAGGATGGACGGATCGGCGAGCAGCGCCCGGGCGAAGCTGAGCAGCTGCCGCTGGCCCATCGACAGCACGCTGCCGCGCTCCTGGACCTCGGTGTCGTAGCCGTCGGGCAGGCTGGCGATGAAATCATGGGCATGAACGGCGCGCGCCGCCATCTCCACTTCCTCGTCGGTCGCGTTCAGCCGCCCGAAGCGGATGTTGTCGCGGATCGTGCCGGAGAAGATGAACGTGTCCTGCAGCACGATGCCGACTTGAGTGCGCAGGCTTTCTAGGGTGACGTCGCGGATGTCGGTGCCGTCGATCGTCACCCTGCCCTCCACTGGATCGTAGAAGCGGCAGAGCAGATTGATGATCGTGCTTTTGCCTGAGCCCGTATGGCCGACGAGGGCGATCGACTGGCCGGCGCGAGCCTGCAGCGAGATGCCCTTCAAGGCCGGGCGGCCCTTTTCATATTCAAAGACAATATCCTCGAAGCCGACATCGCCCTTGATGCCGGTCAGCAGGCGGGCGCGGCCGCTTTCCTTGACCGTCGGATCCTCGTCGATGAACTCGAAGATCCGCTCCGAGCTCGCCATCGCGACGAGCAGCTGGGAGTACATCTGGCCAAGCCGGTTGATGGGATCCCAGAAGTTGCCGACGTAGTTGGCGAAGCCGACGAGGACGCCGATTGTGATCGCTCCGGCCTGGATGAGATGGGAGCCGTACCAGAACAGGATCAGCGTGCCGATCGCCGAGGTGATCTCGATGACCGGGCCGAACGTCTGGTTGAGCGCCGACGCGCGGTTCCAGCTGTTCAGGTTGACCGTGTTCATATTGTCGAAGAACTTGTAGTTCTCCTTCTCCTGGACGTAAGCCTGCGTCACCTTCATTCCCTGGATCGCTTCGTTGAGATGGGAATTAAGGCGGGACTGCTTGATCCGGACGTCCTGCCAGGCGAAGCGGATCCGCTTGCGCAGCGCCGTCGAGACGACGAACATAAGCGGAACCGTGATCATGACGGCGAGGCCGAGCTTGAAGTTCCAGATGAGCAGGATCGCCACGATGCCGACGAGCTGGATGCAGTCCATGAGCAGGTTGACGACTCCGCTCGTGAACAGGTCCTGCAGCGAGTTGACGTCGTTGGTGACGCGCACGAGCACGGAGCCGGCCGGGCGCTTGTCGAAGAAGCGGAAGCTGAGCTTCTGGATATGCTCGAACAGCTGCTGCCGAAGATCGAAGATGACCTTCTGTCCGATGATGTTCGTATACTTGATCCGGATCGCGTTCGCGATCCATTGGATGATGTAGAGAGCCAGCATGATGCCGCCGTACATGAGCAGCATGTTCTTGTTGTTTTTGCCGATGGCGTCGTCGATGGCCAGGATGATGACGGCGGGTGCGGCCAGGCGCGTGAACGTGCCGAGCAGCATCATGAACACCATCGGGATGAGCTGGCGGTAATACGGCTTCATGTAGCCGAACAGGCGCCCGATCTGCTTCCAGTTGAACGGCTTCTCGATGATGTCGTCATCCTGGTACTTGAAGCGCTGGCGCTGGGATTCCGCCGCGGCCTCCATTTGCTCGTCCAGGCTTCCCGCCTGGCCGGTTTCCGGAAGGATGTCCTTCTTCTTGCTTGCCATTATGCCGTTCCTCCCTTCACGGCCGGTTCGTCTTCGCCGCTTTGCGGACGGTCGGCGTACTGGATGTTGTAGACGTCCCGGTAAGGACCTTGCTGGCGGATCAGCTGCTGGTGGGTGCCGCGCTGGGTGATCCGGCCTCCGTCGAGGACGAGGATCTCGTCGGCGTCCTTGAGCGAGCTGATGCGGTGGGCGATGATGAACGTCGTCCGGCCCTGCATCAGCTCCTTGAAGCCGGCCTGGATCTCATGCTCGGTCTCCATGTCGACCGCGCTGGTAGCGTCGTCGAGCACGAGGATATGCGGATTGCGGATCAAGGCCCGGGCGATCGCGATGCGCTGCTTCTGGCCGCCCGAGAGGCCCATGCCGCGCTCGCCGACGAGCGTGTCGTAGCCGAGCGGCAGCTCCATGATGAATTCATGGGCTTTGGACAGCTTGGCCGCGCGTTCGATCTCCTCCATGCTGGCGTCTTTGTCGGCATAAGCGATGTTGTCGCGGATCGAGGCCGAGAACAGGAAGGTTTCCTGGAAGACGGTCGCGATCTGGCTGCGCAGGCTCTGCACGTCGACGTTGCGGATATCGAAGCCGTCGACCGTGATCCGGCCCTGCTTGACGTTGTAGGCATGCATCAGCAGCTGGATGATCGTGCTCTTGCCGGAGCCTGTGCCGCCGAGCAGGCCGATCACCTTGCCCGGAGGGGCGTCGAAGCTAATGTCCCGCAGGGCAGGCTCCTTGTCCGCATAAGAGAAGGTGACGTTCTCAAACCGGACATGGCCCTTGATCGTTTCCTTCTCGAGGACGACCGCGTCCTCGACGCTTTTCACATGGACGTAGGAATGGAGAAGTTCGAGCACGCGCTCCCCGGAAGCCTTGGACTGCGTGTAGTTGTTGATGAGGAAGCCGATGTTCCACATCGGACCGATGATGTACCAGATCATGCTGAAGAAGGCGACAAGCTCCCCGAGCGTCAGAGGGCCGTCGATGACCCGCAGCCCCCCGGCCACGAGCAGGATGACGACGCCGATATTGGCCAGCAGCTCCATGAGCGGGAAGAAGCGCGCCCAGATAGCCGCGGCTCCGACCTGGTTGTTCTGATAGGCGGTGCTGCGTACCGAGAATTTCTCCACCTCATGCGATTCCCTGGCGAAGGATTTCACCGTGCGGACGCCGGTGATGTTCTCCTGGACCGCCGTCGTCAGATGGCTGAGCGCCTGCCTCATCTCGCGGAAGGCGGGATGGATGTTCTTCTCGAAGCGGATCGCCGCGAAGGCGAGCAGCGGAATCGTGACGAGCGTCATCAGCGTCAGCTGCCAGTCGATGCTCAGCATCATGATGCCGCCGAACAGGATCATGAGCACCGTGTTCAGGATCTGGGCGAAGCCGAAGCCGACGAACTGGCGGATGGCCTCCAGGTCCGCGGTCAGGCGGGACATGAGGTCTCCGGTCTTGGCCGTGTCGTAATAAGGGTAGCTGAGCTCCTGCAGCTTGGCATAGGATGCATTCCGCATCCGGTAAGCGACGCGGTTGCCGAGCCTGCCGCCGAAAAAGCCGCTCAGGAAGTTGAGGCATCCCTTCAGCGACACGACGGCAACGACGGTCAGGGACAGCGCAGGCACGACTCCCCAATTCTTCGTCTGGATGACGTCGTCGATCAGATATCGAAGCAGGTTCGGATACACCAGGCCGAGCGCCGTCGCGCAGGCCAGGCACAGGATCGAGGCGAAGATGAACTTTCGCTCGACCCAGTAGAACGGTTTGAGATTCTTGAAAACCTCCAAGTTGATGTCTCCCCCATTTGTTAGGTTTGGTGATGGAAATCCTTGCAATATGGATGAATGTTAACAGCATCCCTCTCCTCCCGCAAACGCCATCAGAAGCCGAATATCCACCTCTGCCCCGCTCAGCGATAATGAGGGAAGCCCGAAGGGGGGTATTCTCCGAATAATCACGTTATTGTCACTCGCAGGACACATTTCCGCCAAAACATGCTTATAGAGAGTCCTTTTGTTGAAAACGGATTAATTTGTTCTTTACCGGAATGAATGAAGCGGCATTGTTCGGATGGGGAGAAAAGGCCGGTTTCAGCCGGTTTATACGGCTTTTTCGATAAAGCTTCGTCAGCCTGAAGCCCCGCTTTGGCGGGACAGCAGCTGAGTTTGCTTGGCAAAAAGCGGAATGGAATGCAGGGGAGATGCTTCGCTGACGAGAGTTAATGCGGGCTACAACCGGGCTGCGCACCCGAGAAGAAAGCCTTCCTTGGCCGGGCTGCGCCGACAAAGAAAAGCACGGCCTCCGAATGGAGGCCGTGCGGAAAAAAAGATGGCGGTTATATCGAAGCCTGCAGCCGATCCAATCCGCCGCGCATCTCGCGCAGCGATTCGAGGCCGCTGTTGTCCTGGAGCGACAGCCTCGTTCCGTCGGAATATCGGATAAAGGCTTCCGACAAAGCCGACATGGCCTCTTCAAGGCCGGATGCAAGCCGGGAGGCATAAGCCGCCTTCCAGTCTTGGCCGGCGGCATCCATCCATACGCGGATGGACGCTCCGAGCTTCGCCTCCAGCTCGTCGCGCAGCTTCTTCTTGCCCTCTCCCTCGAAAAAGCTCCGCGGATTGCGGAACATTCCATAGAGCCACTTGGCCTCCACGGTATCGCATTTCCACGGGGAAGGCTCCGGCGGAGCCGGAAAGGCGATGCTATCGAACGGTTCCGGCATGAAGCCGGGAAGACGGTCCTTGAGCTTCGCGGCGCTCTCCTCGTAGCGTTTGCGGATGAGCGAATTGACGGCGCTCTCCAGCCGGAGCGTCGTCGCCAGCAGCTCTTGGGAGAGCTCCATCTGCAGCATCCGCTGCAGCTCCAGCCACGAGGTCCATACCGCGCGCCGCAAATCCCGGCCGTCGTCCTGCAGGCTGGCGGGATTGAAGGCGTATTGGTAGAACTCGCCGAAACCGTACTGGATCCGCTGCTGGATGTAGTAGAACAGCTCCTGCAGCTCCTTGTCCAGCTCTGCGGCCGGCACGTTCTCGCGGGCTTCGCGCGGCAGCTGCCGCGCTTTGGATGCAAGCTCCTGAAGCCGCTCGAGCTCCGCAGCCCGGCTGCCTGCGTCGCCTTCGGCAGCGGCGAGCCAGCTGTCGATGACGGAGACGGACCGGCTGATCTCCATGTCCGCCGCCTGCACGGCCAGCGAGCCGAGCTCGTCGCGCGTGAAGGAGAGGAAGCTGCGCTCGAAGGCCGGGATGCCCGATGTCTCCAGCTTCCCATTGTCCCCGGACTGCTTGCCCTGCAAGCCATGCAGGCTCGAGACCGGATACAGCCGCGGGAACCGGATGCCGTGCTGCAGCAGATTGCTCTCCACATGGCCAAGCACGTCCTTCAGCTCCGCTTCCGAGGAAGCCAGATCGGCCGCGTTGACGAGGAAGAACATTTTGTCGAGCTCGAACTGGTCCTTCACCCTTCCAAGCTGCATCAGGAACTGCCGGTCGGCCTGCGAGAACGCGTGATTGTAGTAGGTGACGAACAAGATCGCGTCCGCATTCTTGATATAGTTGAAGGCCACTCCCGTATGGCGGGCGTTGACGGAATCGGCTCCCGGGGTGTCCACGAGCACGATGCCCTGGTCGGTCAGCGGCGAGCTGTAATAAAGCTCGATTTCGCGCACGAAGCAGGAGCGGCTTTCTTCCGCCACGTAACGCCTGTACTCTTCCTCGCCTACGCGCAGCTCCTGTCCGAGCAGCGGCGAGAGCTCCGGCCAGCCGGCGAGCGCCGCCTTGAGGAAGCTGTAATGCGGCCGGCCGGCGGCGTGGATGCCGTCCGGCTGCAAGGCTCCCATCCGGCGCAGCAGCTCCTCCTCGCCGGAGGCGGAGGCGTCTTCGCCGAGCAGCGACAGCGAGTAGCGCAGGTCGTCGAGCAGATCATCCCGCGACTTCATCGAGACGCGGGCCGTTCCATGCGGCTGCTCCGCCGTCGGGGCGAGGATGCGGTTGATCGCCGCCGTCGTCGGATTCGGAGACACCGGCAGCGCGCGCTCGCCGATCAAGGCGTTGGCGAGCGAGGATTTGCCTGCGCTGAAGGCGCCGAACAGCGCGATCGTGAAGCGGCTCGCGCCGAGGCGCGCCGCGCGGGCGAGCATCGCGTCGGCCGCTCCGGCAAGCGCCGGATGCGGCGCCAGCAGCGCCGCCGCGGCGCGGAGCCGCTCGGCGGCCGCCCGCTGCGGCGCGAGCGCGCCTGCGGCGCCGGCGGGCTCGCCGCGGCGCGCTGTGCCGGCGCCGCAGGCGCAGCGCCCGCGGCCGGCTGCGCAGCCGGCACGGCGGCCGCCGCCGGCGCAGCCGCGCGGCGGCGCGGCGCGGCGCGGGCAGCGCCGGGCGCTGCGGCGCCGGCGGCAGCTGCGCCGCAAGCCGCGCGGCGCGCTCGCCTGCGGCGGCGTCCAGCGCCGCCAGCTGCGCCAGCGCGCCGACGCGGGCGCCGAGCGCCGCCAGGCGCGCCCGCGCCTCGGCGGCGGCAGCGGCAGCCGCCGGCGCAGCGCAGGCGGCGAGCGCTTCGGCCGCCTCGCCGGCGGCGCGGCGCAGCCGCCCCTTGATCTCCACGGCCGCTTCGCGCGTGTAGACGAGCGTATACTCGCCGCCTAATACGGCTCCCGTATTCACGCGCCCGGCCAGCCAATCGATGTCCGGACGCCAGCTGAGCCCTTCCTCGAGCGCATGCTCCCATGCTTCGCGCTCTGCCCCTGCAAGGCCGGCTTCGTCGGCAGCCTTGCGGAGCAGATCCCCCAGATGCCATACGGCGGCCGCCTGGATCTGGCGGATCAGGTCATCGCGGAACGCTTCTGCGCGCCGCTGCTGCTCCGCCGCCGTCTTGGCGCCCGCGAACAGCAGGCCGGTCTTGAAGCCCGGCCTGCGGCTGTCGAGGAACTCGGCCGCGAGATCGCGCGTGGCGGCCGGCGTCAGGCTGGCGTTGTCCAGCAGCTTGACGATTTCGGCCTTCAAGGATGCTTCCATGGCAGCGGGCCTGCCGTCCGCTGCCTCCGCCTCGGCCTCCAGGCTCGCGATCCTCTCCGCAAGCGCGGCCCTTTCCTCGTCGCTGCCGGCTTCATCCCGAAGCTTCTGCCGTTGCGCCTCCTCCTCTTCGGCGGCAGAGCGCAGGGAAGCCCGCACCAAATGCCGCAGCGAGGCGTCCACGCTCCATTGCGACAGCTCCCCGCGCTCCTCCGCCAATTCCTTCAGCAGCCCTTCGAGGGAAGAGAACTCGCTGCCGGGATGATCCGGCTCGCGCAGAGACAGATAAAGAATGCCGGCCGGCTCCAGATGCCAGCTGCGGAATGCCTCCTCGACGCTGTTCCGGTACTCCTCGAACGGCAGCTCCTCCTCGCGGTGCTTGTCGATCTGGTTGACGATCAAGTAGAGGGGCTTGCCCCAATCCTTCAATCCTTTGGCGAACTCGAAGTTGATTTCCGACTGGACGTGGTTGTAGTCCATCACATAAAACACCGCATCCGCCAGATGCAGGGCCGATTCCGTCGCCATCCGGTGCGCGTCGTCCGTCGAGTCGATGCCCGGCGTATCCAGCAGAACGGTCGAAGAGCCCAGTCGGGGAATCGGATAAACGATATCGACGGAGATGAACTCCTCGCCGTTTTTGCAATAGTCGTCCAGACGCAGCGGATCGGCCTCGAAGGTCGTCTCCTTGCCGTCTGCGAGCGCCCGGATGATCGCGCGGGCCGGCTCGCCGCTGCGGATGGACACAACATTGGCGCTTGTCGGGATCGGACTCGAAGGCAGCAGCTGCTTCCCGCACAGCGCATTCACCAGCGTCGATTTGCCCGCGGAGAAGTGGCCGCAAAAAGCGACCGTGAGCAGCCCGCTCTCCAGCTTGGCGGACAGCTGCTCCGCGCGCTGCGCGTTGCCATGGTCTCCTGCCGAGTCGAATCCGGCCTGAAGGCTGGCCGCTGCCCGTGCCAATGCCGCCTCGCGGTCAGCCGCCGCGGTCCTGTTGCTCTCTTGTAGTCCGTTCATGATTCTCTCTCCCTGTCTTCCTCTGATCGGAGCGGCCCAAGCTTTGGGCCAGCCCCCTTCCCGCGATCCGTCGCCGGCCGCATCGGCCGCCAGCCTGCCCTCCTGCGGGAGGGAGGCTGGCATCTTCTGCGGGCCGCGGCCGGATACGTCAAACAGCCGCCCTTGAACGCAAGGACGGCTGCTTGTTCACTTGATTCGGAGCATCTCCCTGCTTAAACCGCCGGAGCCTCGTCGTCCTCATCCGTCGGAATGCAGATTTCGAACACGTTGCCGTGCTGAAGGATCGTAATGTTGCGCTGCTTCTCGCGCATCACGACAACCTCGGGCTTCTGGCGCATGCGCTCCAGGTACTGGGCCGGCAGATCGCCGGAGCCGCTCACCGTTACGCCTTCAATGACGAGATCCTCGTTCTCTCCCGGAGGAGATTCCATGACCTGCTCGTAAATATCGGAGAACAGGCCAAAATCATTCGTGAATACGCTGATGCATTTCATCGTTTCATCATCCTTTGCTCAGGGGGTTGGAAGCGGCGGCCCGCTTGTTAGAGGCCGCTGCGGATTTCGTTGTCGTGCAGGCAGCTTTCATTCGGCGCTGGCCTTCCTTGCACATGTCGAGCAGCGGGCAGATGTCGCATTTGGGCTGCTGCGCCTTGCAATGGTACCGGCCGAAAAAGATGAACCGATGATGCGTAAGCGTCCATTCCTCTCGGGGAACCTTGCGCATCAGCTTCTTCTCGACCTCAAGGACGCTATCCTCTTGCTTTGCCAAGCCGAGACGCTTTGATACCCGCTCGACATGAGTGTCGACCGCGATGGCGGGAACGCCGAATGCATTGGAGACGACGACATTGGCCGTCTTCCTCCCGACGCCGGGAAGCTCGGTCAGCTGGTCATGCCGCTCGGGAATTTCCCCGCCGTAGCGGTCCAGCAGTATCCGGCACAGCTTCTGGATGTTGGCCGCCTTGTTGCGGAACAGCCCGATGCGCCGGATATCCTGCTGCAGCTCCTCCAGGTCGACGGCCAAGTAATCCTCGGGCACGCGGTATTTCTGGAACAAGTCCGCCGTCACCCGGTTCACGGTCTCGTCCGTGCACTGGGCCGACAGCAGGACGGCAATCGTCAACTCGAACGGATTGGCATGGTTCAACTCGCAATGGGCATCCGGGAACATCTCGGCCATCGTGTCCAGAATGCGCCGCATCTTATCCGAAGCCTTCATGGTCATTAACTCTCCCTAGTTGCACTATCGTTCAAAGTTTAGCGAATATCCACGCTCCATGCAACCGGAAATCATCCCTGTGGACGAAAAAAAGACCCCGCGGGGGGTCTTTTTTTCAATAATTCATCAAACCGCCATGAGCGTCAGGCTTTGGCAGCCTCTAGCAGCTTGCCTTCGAACAAATACAGAACGAGGCTGTCCCCGTCCTTGAGAGACTCGGGAGCAACCGGCTGGCCGCCCGCCGTAATGAGCGTGGACGCTGAATAAGCGAAGCGGTAATCGTTGTCGTTGACACCCGATTTCCTCATCAGAAGCTGGCCGGCTGCGGCATCCACCTTCCAGAATGTTTTCGCCGCTCCGGCATTGACCGTGACGACGACGGCACCATCCGCATTCTTCTTCACTTCAACCCGGTCGCCGGCAGCCAGAGCCGAAGCGCTCGATCCCGCGCTTCCTCCTTTGACGATGGAGAAGCCGCTTCCGAGCGGAAGCGTCTGGCTTGAGCCGCCGTATTCCTGCAGCGTGATGGAGTCGCCCGAGGCAGCGGCGATTTTGCCGTAGGTCACCTTGACGAGCGAGACGGCTGTCGGCGCGCTGCCCGCATAAGTGACGTTGACCGTCTGTCCCGCGGCGAAGCCGGCGAACGCCAGGGCGCTTCCATCCGTTCCTTTGAGGACCAGGCTGCCGGCAGACACCGTCGTCCGGCTTCCGTCGGCTGCTTGCAGCGAGAGCGCTTTGGCTGCCGCGTCGACCGTCGTGATTTTGTACTGGACATTCTGGTTGACGCGCAGCGCAGCTGCCTTGGTCTGGCTGGCGTCGAGGAGCGCCGTCACCCGCATGCCGTTCTTGATATCCGCCACGCCGGTCCCGCTGCGGCCGTACCACTCGACTCCGAGCGTATCGAACGGTAGCGTCACCGACGAGCCGTCATCCAGCGACAGGGCCAGCGTCTTGGTGGCCGTATTCAGCAGAACGACGGAGCCGGTATATTGGTAGACGACCCGCACCAGCATGGCGTCGCTGCCGGAATAACCGACCGTAACCCGCTGTCCTTGACGGAGCAGAGGCGCGGCCGAGGCGAGATTGAGCGTCGTTCCGTTCATCTCGAACTTGGTCTTGTCCGACAGCTGCAAGGCGGCGAGCTTGCCGTTGGTCCCCTTGACCGTCAATGCCTTCTGATCGCTGCTGTAGCTGAGGATCTCCGCTCCCGTCAGCGTGCTGAGCGAGCGGTTCGTCACCTTGATGCTCGTCACCTTGCCTCCGGCATCGAGGACGAGCTCAAGCTGGTCGTCCTTGTACAGATCGCCCAGCACCGGCTGCTCCACGCCAGGAATGACCAGAGTGACAGATTCGGACAAATAGTTGGACTGCAGGGAATTGCCCGCCAGCACCGTCAGGATTCCGTCGC
Organism: Paenibacillus sp. RUD330; assembly: GCF_002243345.2. Classification (NCBI taxonomy): domain Bacteria; kingdom Bacillati; phylum Bacillota; class Bacilli; order Caryophanales; family Paenibacillaceae; genus Paenibacillus; species Paenibacillus sp. RUD330. Next base: position 2,462,982 of record NZ_CP022655.2, on the reverse strand, counting down.
TGATGTTGCTGAATTTTCCTTGGACGGATGCGCTTCCCGCCGTCGTCACTTTGACGGATACAAGCACGCTGTCCTTCACCGTATAGGTGACGGCATCGCCTGCCTTCAAGCCGGCGAGGCCCCCCTCGAGCACTCTGCCGTCCCAGCCGATGACGGCCAGGCTTGGAGAGGCCGTCCATGTTTCGTCCGCACCGGCGGCCGTCTTGACGCTCAGCGCGCCGTTGCCGGCGGCGGCCACGGTTCCGGAGCCGTCCTTCGATACCGGCGCCGACTTCACGATGACTTCAAGCGCCATCGGCTTGTCCCGGAAGGCATCCTCCTTCACCTGAACCTGGCTGTCCACCGTCAGATCGGCCAGTCCGAGCTTCGTTCCGTCCATTTTTTTGACGGCGAGAGACGAATCGTACTGGATTTCGACCGGATTGTCGCCGACCCACAGCCAGATCTTGTTCTGCGCCGCCACGACTCTCGACACGGTTCCTTCGATCGTCTTGACCTGCTGGTCCGGATCCGTCTGTTCGACGTAGAGGGCGTCCATGCCTCCGCCCAGAATGCGGACATGCGTATACAGCGTCAGCTCCGAGGACGATTTGAGGGAAGCGTCCGAATCGAAGCGGTAGAAGCGGGAATCCGCCGCCAGATTGAACGTCTGGATTCCCTGGTCGGTATACACCGATACGCTGGCCCCGTTGACCGCCGTGAGGATGCCGCCGGTCTCACCCGGATAAGCGACCGGAGCGACCTGCTGCGCCCTGCTGAACAGCGTGGCCGCCTGCGCCCGGTTGACGGCTGCCGCCGGCTGGAACTGCGTCGGCGTGACGCCCGTGACCATGCCGAGCGAGCCTGCTGCATTGATGTAGCCGACATAACCGGCGCCGATCGAGGCTCCGTCCTGGAAAGCGGATGCTCGGGAAGCAAGCTCCTGCGCCAGGCTTGTTTTGCCTGCTGCCCGGACGATCAGCTTCGTCAGCCATTCCCGCGATGCGGGCGAGCTTCCCCATTCGCCCTTGGCGGATTCCGCCGTCTTGAACTCGGCCGTTTCCTCGAGCAATCCGAGCTTGATGGCCAGCGCTATGTAAGGCTTATAGTAATTGTTCACCTTGAACGATTCCGGGAAGATGACCGCCTGCTGCAGGTCGGCTTCCTTTTCCTTGCCCATGAACCGCAGAGCCATTACGACCGCTTCTTGGCGGCTTACGTTGGCCGCAGGCCTGAAGCTGCCGTTTTCTCCCACGATGATTCCCTGCAGAGCAAGCTTGACGATGCTCTTTTCAGCCCAATGGCCTTGCTTGACATCGGCAAAAAACGATGATGGCGCGGTTGCAGATACAGCCGTCCCCCCTGAGGCAGAAGAAGCCGCTGCAGCTGCAGCGGCCGGTCCTCCTGCCAGGAGGGAGAGGGCGATCATGCCCGTAGCGATATGATAGGATGGCGAACGATGCATTTCCCGTCTCTCCCTTAGCAACAAGTATGGATTATGGATTGCTCTTCTTCATGGGATGCTCAAGCTCCATATGCCCCATGAGGGTTTCGGCAGCCTGACCGTCCACGAGAAGATCGAAGGTCTGAACATCATCGAACTGAAATACGGTTTTGCGGATCGCCTCAAGGGCGAATTCCTCGCCGGCTCCTCCGAGACGGGATTCGTCCGGAATATGGATATCGGCTGTCGCGGCGCCGTCCTTGAGCGTCACCTTCTTGAACTCCACTCCCTTCCAAAGGGAGATGGTTCCTTCCCGATCGTCTCCGGCCAGCGCTTCCAGAGCGGCTGCGAGCTTCTCCTCGGCGCTGCCGTAGCTGATTTCGGCCTTGACGGCCTTCAGCTCCAGCAACTGATCGTCGGTCTGATAGATCGAGATTTCCTGCTTCACCTGATCGGACTCCTTGACGGCTCCAATGCCGCCTGCCGCGCTCGAGCCCTCGCCGCTGCCCTCGGCAGCTGCCGGCGATGGAGAAGGAGAGGCGGAAGGCGATGGAGATACGGCCGCGGGCTCGGAAGCTCCCGCATTGCCGGATGCCGCCGTCCCCGGTCCAGCCGTTTCCCTTGCTCCGCAAGCCGATAGGCTAAGTGCGATCGCGGCGGCGGTCAAGAGCACCGCTGTCTTGTTCATGCGTCGGTTCATAGGCGCTCAAGCCTCCTCAGCTCAATTTCAAATATTCCTTGATTCCGTCTACCAATGCCTGCGCGATCTCGTTCTGCTTCTGCTCGTTGAACAGGATCGCCTCGTCCTTCGAATTCGTCAGGAATCCGGATTCCGTCAGGATGGCGGGCATGGTCGTCTTCTTGATGACGACGAATCCGGCTGTCTGGACCTTGCGGTCCGGCAGTCCCGTCGCCGCCAGGAGATGTTTATGGACGATGTCGGCGAATGTCTTGCTGTCCGCCCGGTTGTAGTAGGTTTCGGTGCCGGAGGCTGAAGACCCCGGCAGGGCGTTCGCGTGGATGGAAATGAACAGATCGGCGTTCAGCCTGTTGGCGATCGCCGCTCTCTCGTCCAGCGCGATGAACGTATCGTCCGAGCGGGTCAGAATCGGCTGGATGCGAGGCTCGGCCTTCAGCAGGGCGTTCACTTTGAGGGCGATGGCCAGGTTGAAGGATTTCTCGGTCTTCTTGCTGATTCCGATCGCACCCGGATCCTGGGCGCCGTGGCCCGCATCGACGACAACCTTGTAGATCTTGTCGCCCGAAGGAGTCGTCGGCGTTGTCGGCACAGGTTCCAGCGCGCCGAGCAGGCTGAGCTGGATCATGCCCTCGCCCTTCGTCACCGTATACTCGGCCGCAGCCTGAAGATCCCAGACGACGCGGACCGTCGAAGGCTTGTCCGAGTAATAGGAATAGCGGACCTTCGTCAGCAGCTGGCTGTCGATGACCACTTCCCCCATCTTGGCGCTTGTCGCCGTGAAGCCGTTGGCGAAGTCCGCCGCGAACGACGCTGCCGGAATATCCATGACGATCCGGTCGGGACCTGTCATGAGGAACGGCTGCGAATCGCCGACCGTGCCTGTGTAGGCGATCGTCGTCGTTCCGATTCCGTCGTACCTGATCGAAGTGATCAGTCCCGTCGCGTCTGCCGGCGCCGTAGAGCCGCCGCTGCCCGGCGTCGGTGTCGGTGTCGGAGTTTCGCTTCCCGTCCCTCCGTTGCCCGGCGTCGGCGTAGGCGTCGGGGTTGGCGTTGGGGTCGGCGTTGGCGTTGGGGTAGGAGTAGCGCCGCCCGCTCCATTGCCCGAGGAAGCATCATTCTGATACAGATACACGGACTTGGACGGAGAGTCGTAGTAGACCTCGAGCCCCATGTTCTCGCTGATGAAACGAAGCGGAACCATCGTCGTGCTTGTCGAGCCAGCACCCATAATCTTGGCAGGAGTCGGCAACGCGACCGAGAGGCCGTTCACCGAAGCAATCTTTTTGTTGATGGTCAACTCAATCATGCTTTTGCCGTTATGTATGCTTACTTGCTTTGCCGCCTTGTCCCAAGTGACGTCAAAACCCATCCCCTCGGCTACCGTCCGGATCGGAATATACGTCGTATCCTTCTCGATGCGGGGCGCCGATGCCGACTGAAGCTCCTGGCCGTTCAAATACAGCTTGGGAGTCTTCGAGGCGGCGGATGCGGATCCTGCGAACGCGGTTACGAACAGAGCCAAAAACACCAGCATCATTGCAGCTTTCTTCATCATTCACCTCTAGAACCTGGATTGACCCTTCCTTCACTCAGCCGGCGGCTCCGCTGTCATGAAGTCAGGCAGAAAATTAGACGTCATTCGCCAAGCAAAGTTGCGAAATAAAGGGAACCTTGCCACCTTTTTTTTCGTCAAAAAGGGTTGACTTTTGAAGTCTTCTTATGATTCATTCCGCGAACAAAGCAGGCCGTCCCCTGCCGGAGACGGCCTGCTTTCCCTTACGCCTGGCATGCGGACACAAGGCCAAGGCCGCCAGGGTCCTTCAAAACCTGTCAGTGCAGCTGCAGGTATTCCTTGATTCCGTCCGCCAGCGCCTGGGCGATGCGGTTCTGGCTCTGCTCGTCGAACAGGATGGCCTCGTCCCTGGCATTGGTGAGGAATCCCGACTCCGTAAGCACGGCCGGCATAACCGTTTCCTTGATGACGACATAGGCGGCCGTCTTCACCTTCCGGTCGGGCAAGCCGGTTGCGGCGATCAGATGCTTGTGCACGATATCCGCCAGCGCCTTGCTGTCGGCCCGGTAATAATAGGTTTCGGTCCCCGATGCCGGAATCTCCAGCGAGTTCGCATGAATCGACAGGAACAGGTCGGCGCCCATCCGGTTGGCGAATTCCGCCCGCGGCTTCAGATCGATGCTGGCGTCGTCCGTGCGCGTCATGATCGGCTGGATGCGGGGATCGGCAGCCAGCAGAGCGTTCAGCTTGAGGGCTACGGCCAGATTGAACGCCTTCTCCAATTTGCCGGTCAGGCTGACCGCCCCGGGCGCGCGGCCTCCATGGCCGGCGTCGATGACGACCTTGTAGATGCGGTCGCCGGATGGAGCCGCGGGACTGGCGGGAGCATCCTGCCCCGGGCCGAGCAGCCCCAGTTGGATGACTCCGTCGGATTTGAGCAGCGTGTAGGTCACCGCTGGCGCGACATCCCACACCACCCTGACCGTCGACGGCTGATCCGTCAAATAGGCATACCTGATTTTGCTCAAGAGAGGTCCGTCCACCGACAGTTCGCCGGCTTGGCTGGAGCCCGCCTGGATGCCGAACGAGTCCGCGAACGATGAAGCCGGCATATCCAGGACGATCCGGTCCGGCCCCGTCATGAGGAACGGATCCGCAGCCGTGATGGTGCCTTGATAGGCTATTGTTGTCGTGCCGGTCCCGTCATATAGGATCGATGTGACGGAGCCTGCGGCCGACACGGGGGGTCCGGAGCCGCCTCCGGCCTGGCCGGCGGGTCCTGCTCCTCCGGGCTGCTGGGAACCGGCGCCGGAAGCCGCCCCGCCGGAGCCGGTCGTCCCGCCTTGCGGATCGCCGTTCCGGCCGTCCGTCGGAGCCTGCTCTCCCCCTTCGGCCGTGTAAGGCTGGTATAAGTACACGGACTTGGCCGGAGCGTCGTAATAAACCCTCAGGCCCATATTCTCGCTTACGAAACGGAGCGGCACCATCGTCGTTGCGCTTGCCGGCGTCCCCATGATCCGCGCGGGAACCGGAACCGCAGCCTCCTGCCCGTTCACCAGAGCCGTCTTTTTGTCGATTGTGAGCTCGATGACGCTCGTGCCGTTATGGATGCCTACTTTTTTGGAAGACTTGTCCCAATCGACGTCGAAGCCCATTCCTTCGGCGACTGTCCGGATGGGAATATAGGTCGTATCCTTGTCGATCCTCGGAGCGGCCGCCGTAAGCTCCGTACCGTCCAAATAGAGCTTGGGAGCTTTGGCGGCGGCGGAATGTCCCGGAACCGCAGCCAGGAGCATGGCTGCCAGCGCCAGCAGCGTTGCTGTTTTCTTCATCGTCCACCTCAGCTATCTGGATTGTCCTCCAAGCCTGCCGCTCATTAACGTCTATGGCTGGAATGCCGAACAGAAAAACAGACGTATTCTACCGGAATAGGTTGCAAATATATGGATCATCCGCCATTTTTTTATTTTCCGGATGCCCTAGCGGCGGACAGGATGGAGAACGGCATCCATGACGATCGGCAAATGGTCGGAAGCCTCCCTCCCGGGCCAAGCCTGCACGGATGTCTCTCCCCACCTCTCCGAATGGTTGAGGAACAGATAATCGAGCTGGCAGTCCGGCTTGGGCGAAGGATAAGTCGGAATATCCATCCCTCCCGGAGCGGTCCTCCAATCGTTCTGCAGCTCCATCAGCACGGGACTGCCGGCTATGGCGTTGAAGTCTCCGGCCAGCACGGCAGGCGCTCCCTGCCACAGCGTGGAGGCTTGCCGAATGGAAGCCGCGGAATCCAGCTGGCAGCGCCCGCTGCCGTAATCCAAATGGGTTGCGATGAGATGCAGCCCCAATCCGGCCTCTTGGCCGGAAGAAAGATCCGCCCTGCACACGAGCGCCGAACGTGGCTCCTCCCCCGGGAGCTCCAGCAGCGCCAGCCGCTGGAGCGGATAGCGGGAAAGGATCCCATTGCCGTATTCGCCGCCCTCCAGGCCGATGGACCGGCCGAACTGGACATGGGCCAGCCCCGTCAGCTCCGCCAGGCTCATCATCTGGTCGGCTTCGCCGCTCCTGGACACGAATCGGTCGACCTCTTGAAGAAAGACGATATCCGGTCCGGCTCCCGCGATGACGGCTGCCGTCCGCCGGATGTCTATGGATCCGTCCATTCCCATGCCATGCTGGATATTGTAGGTCATGAAGCGGATGCTGCGGCTTTCGGCTGCTGTCTCCGGCAAGATGACGATCCCTCCTTGTTAATGTTTGTTCTACCGGCCACGCGACCCGATATTTATAGTAGAATAGATTGAATCAGACAGATAGAAAGGAAATGGAAATGAAATCATTGTACGAAAAGCTGTTTCAGAACTACTGGAATCCCTATCTCGTCATGGCGCTGGCCGGCGTTCTCAGCGCGCTGTATTTCGGAATCACGCATACGGTGTGGGCTGTGACGGGCGAGTTCACGCGGCTCGCAGGGCATGTGATGGCGCTGTTCGGGGCCGATGTCTCGAACTGGGGCTACTTCAATCTTATCGGCATGAAGGGGACTTCCTTTACCCGCACGGACGGCTGGATCGTATGGGGCATGTTCGCCGGCGCCCTCATCATGGTGCTGCTGAACAACAGCTTCAAAATCACCGTGCCGCGGCAAAAGCGCCGCTGGCTGCAAGCGTTCGCCGGCGGCATCGTCGCCGGATTCGGAGCCCGGCTGGCGCTCGGCTGCAACCTGGCCGCCTTCTTCACCGGCGTGCCCCAATTCTCGCTCCATGCCTGGATTTTCATGATCGCGACGGCTGGCGGCACCTTCCTTGGAGCCAAGCTGGTGGGCATGTCCTGGTGGAAGGGCAAGCCGGTCGTAACGAAAGGCCCGATCGCCCGAAAGGCCGCGAAGCCTTCGGCCGTCCAGCCGATTCTAGGAGGAGCCGCCGCGGCCGCCTATGCGGGCCTGGTCGTTTATTTCTTCGCCAGCGGACATAAGATGCTCGGCGTCGCCGCGCTGTTCGGCGCCCTGTTCGGCATTCTCATCGAACGCGCCCAGATCTGCTTCACCTCGGCGTTCCGCGACTTGTGGATCAGCGGGCGCGCCACGATGACCAAAGCCATCATCGTGGGCATGGCCGTAAGCTCCGTTGCAACGCTCGCCATCATTCTGTTGAACGGCATGGAGCCCATCACGAAGGTCGCCGGGCTGAGCACCCTTGTCGGCGGGCTGCTGTTCGGCCTCGGCATCGTCATGGCCGGCGGCTGCGAGACGGGCATGATGTATCGGCTCATGGAAGGCCAGATCGTCTTCCTGCCCGTGTTCATAGGCAACGTGATCGGCGCCGGCGCCCTCGCATACGCGTGGGATCATCTCGGCGTGTACAACACGCTCGTGAAGAGCGGCTCCAAGATCAACCTCATCGATGCCATGGGACCGGGAGCGGCGCTTGCAGCGACCTTGATCGTCCTCGCGGCCGCGTTCCTCGTAGCCGTGTATTGGCAGAAGCATTACCGGTTCAAAGACGGCTTCAAGAAAGGAGCGACCGACCATGTCGCAAAAACAACCGCCAACCGTTGACTATACGCTTGATGTCAGAGGGGAATCCTGTCCTTATCCGGTCATCTATACGCTGGAAACGCTGACCCAGCTGCAGAAGGGGCAGCTGCTGCAGGTGGTGGCCGATTGTCCCGCCTCGTTCAGGAACGTTCCTGAAGAAGTCGTCAAGCATGGCTACAAGATGGAGATGGAGCCGGAAAAAAACGGCCGCGAGCTTGTGTTCTACATCAGGGCCTGACGCGGTCTGCGGCCAGGCTGATCCCGACAGCGCCCTCATGGACAGCCCGGGATAGTCCGGAATAAATGAACTAACCGAAATAACTGGAATTAATATGAAACCGTCTCTTTGGAATGCAAGCCGCGGCCATTTCCGAGAGACGGTTTCTTTGTGTCCGCTGAAACAAAAAAAGGGCTGTCCCTGGTCATGATATGACGGATGGGACAGCCCTCTGTGGTCCATAGTCCATGCTCGGCAGGACATCCGGTTCCGGATTCTGCGGGGAAACGCCGGGAGAGTTATAGCGGCCGGGATCGGCCGTTCAATTCCGGACGCATCTCCCTGGTCCGACGCGGATGCGCTCTGGCCGGCTTTAAGCGAACGAGCCCTGGCGGCGTTCTTCGTAAGCGGTAATTTCGTCCGCATGCTTGAGAGTCAGGCCGATGTCGTCCAATCCTTGCAGCAGGAACTGGCGGCGGTGCTCGTCGAGCTCGAACGGAATGCGGAGCCCTTGATTGTCCGCGATCGTCTTGCTTTCCAGATCCACAGTCAGCTCGTAACCTTCGGCCGCAGCGGTGCGCTTGAACAGCTCCTCGACCTGCTCTTCGCTTAGCTTGATCGGAAGAATGCCGTTCTTGAAGCAGTTGTTGTAGAAGATGTCCGCGTAAGAAGGCGCGATCACGACTTTGTAGCCGTAATCCTGAATCGCCCAGGGAGCGTGCTCGCGGGAGGAGCCGCAGCCGAAGTTGGCGCGGGAAATCAGCACGGAAGCGCCCTTGTAGCGCGGCTTGTTCGGTTCGAAGTTCGGGTTCACGTTGCCCTCTTCGTCGAATCTCCACTCATAGAACAAATATTGGCCGAAGCCGCTGCGCTCGATGCGCTTCAGGAACTGCTTCGGGATGATGGCGTCGGTATCCACGTTGACGCGGTCGACGGGGGCTACGATGCCCGTAAAGGTCTCAAATGCTTGCATGTTCGGTACTCCCCTTTTCTAGGCAGGCGCCTTGTCTTCTAGTTCGCCACTTCCTGATTGATCTTCCAGTCGCGCACGTCCGTGAAGCGGCCCTTGATCGCAGCCGCGGCCGCCATGGCAGGGGATACGAGATGCGTGCGTCCGCCGCGTCCCTGACGGCCTTCGAAATTGCGGTTCGAGGTCGATGCGCAGCGCTGCCCAGGCTGCAGCACGTCGGGGTTCATCGCGAGGCACATCGAGCATCCCGCCTCGCGCCACTCGAAGCCGGCCTCGGTGAAGATGGCGTCAAGCCCTTCCTTCTCCGCCTGCATCTTGACGCGGCCGGAGCCCGGCACGACGATCGCGGTCACGCGGTCGCTGACCTTGTAGCCCTTGGCGATCTCGGCTGCGGCGCGCAGATCCTCGATGCGGCCGTTCGTGCAGGAGCCGATGAACACATAGTCGATCGGAATCTCGGCCATCGGCGTGCCCGGCTTCAGATCCATGTATTCCAGCGCCTTCTCGGCCGCTTTGCGCTCGTTCTCCGTCGGAAGCTCCGCCGGATTCGGGACGGCAGCCGTAATGTCGGTGCCCATGCCCGGGCTCGTGCCCCAGGTCACTTGCGGAATGAGGGCGTCGACATCGAACTCGAGCACCGTGTCGTACTCGGCGCCTTCATCGGAAGCCAGGTCGCTCCAGGCGATGACGGCTTTGTCGTAATCCGCTCCTTGAGGAGCGTATTCCCGGCCGCGCAGGTAGTCGAACGTCGTCTGGTCGGGAGCGATCAGGCCGGCGCGGGCGCCCGCCTCGATGCTCATGTTGCAGACGGTCATGCGCTCTTCCATGCTGAGGCTGCGGATGGATTCGCCGGTGTACTCGAGCACATAACCCGTCGCGAAGTCCGTTCCGTACTTGGCGATGAGGCCGAGGATCATGTCTTTGGCGGTCACGCCGGGACGGCGGCTTCCGTTGAAGCGGATTTCCATCGTTTTGGCCTTGGACTGCTGCAGGCATTGGGTCGCCAGCACATGCTCCACCTCGCTAGTGCCGATGCCGAATGCGAGAGCTCCGAACGCGCCGTGCGTCGACGTATGGCTGTCGCCGCATACGATCGTCTTGCCCGGCCAGGTCAGGCCGATCTCCGGCCCCATGACATGCACGACGCCTTGGTCGATATTGTTGAGGTCGAACAGCTTGACGCCGAAATCCTCGCAGTTTTTCGTGAGCGTGTCCACCTGCTGCTTGGAGATCGGGTCCTTGATGTTGAAGCGGTCCTTCGTCGGCACGTTATGGTCCATCGTCGCGAACGTCCGGTCCGGACGGCGCACCTGGCGTCCCGAGAGACGCAGCCCCTCGAACGCTTGCGGAGAAGTAACCTCATGCACGAGATGCAGATCGATATAGATGATGCTCGGACTGCCTTCCTCCGAATGGATGACGTGATTGTCCCAGATCTTTTCAAACATTGTACGCTTCGCCATGCGAATCACCCCGTATAAGTTCAGTAGATTGCCGTTTCCTAATGATTGAATCCAGCATACCCGCTTTTCCTTGATTGTTCCAAGATATAATATCTATAATGGTTATAGGTATAGATAATAACCAAAGGGGGATGGCAGCCATGGAGCTCCGCCAGCTGCAATACGTCATTCAAATCGCAAAAGAACTCAATTTTTCCCGCGCCGCGGAAAAGCTCCACATCGCCCAGCCATCGCTGAGCCAGCAGCTGTCCAAGCTGGAGAAGGAGATCGGCGTCCTTCTCGTCCGCCGCACGACGAACTCCGTCGAGCTTACCCATGCCGGCGAAGTGTTCGTCGACAAAGCCCAATCCATCCTGGGCAGCATCGAGCAGCTGCGGACGGAGATGGAGGACATGGCCCATATGAAACGAGGCCGGCTCGTCATCGGCAGCCTTCCGATCACCGGTTCCCATATCCTCCCCATCGTGCTCCCGGAATTCGGTGCCGCCTTTCCGGAGATCGAAATCGTGCTCGTCGAGGACACGACGGCCAAGCTGGAGCAGCTGGCCGCCAGCGGACAGACGGATATCAGCCTTCTTTCGCTGCCTCTGATCGATTCCACGCTCGTCTATCAGCCGCTCATCCGGGAAGAAATCTCCCTTGCCGTGCCGCCCAGCCATCGCCTTGCCGGCGAGAAGGCTCCCGTGAGCCTGGAAACGCTGTCGGAGGAGCCCTTCATCGTGCTGAAGAAGGGCCAGGGCTTCCGCCAGATCGCGCTCGATCTGTGCGCCGGCGCCGGCTTCCAGCCGCGCATCGTCTTTGAAAGCAGCAATATCGAGACCGTGCAGTCGCTCGTGGCGGCCGGAATGGGGCTTGCCTTCATCCCGGACATGATCGCCCGCGGGGCGCGCAGCGAGTTCATGCCGAGCTACTGCTCCATCCAAGGGAGCCCTTCGAGAACGCTCGTCATCGCCAGCAGGAAGGGACGCTACCTGTCCAAAGCGGCAGAAGCCTTCATCGAGACGATGAAGGCTGCGGTGAGCAGGCATTACAAGGAAGGATTCCCTCAGTAGAGGGAAGGCCTGCGGTCTTCGAATACGGGAATCCGCGCGCGCACCTCGTCCACGAGGGCGAGGTCGATGTCGGCGGCGAGGATGGCCTCCTCTTCCCCGCCTTCGGCAAGGATCTCCCCCCATGGATCGATGACCATCGAATGGCCGAAGAAGACGTCTTTGCCGCTGGCGCCGGTCCGGTTGCAGGCGACCACATACATCTGGTTCTCGATCGCGCGCGCCGTCAGGAGCGTTCTCCAGTGATGCAGGCGCGGATGCGGCCATTCAGCCGGCACGAACAGCACTTTCGCTCCAGCCAAGGCGAGCTTGCGCGCCAGCTCGGGGAAGCGGATATCGTAGCAGATCATCATGCCCGCCTGCTCGTCCTGAAGAGGGAACAGTCCCGGCTCGCTTCCTGCGGACAAATGCTTTTCCTCCTCCATCAGGCGGAAGAGATGGATTTTAGAATAGGAGCCGGCCTGCCGGCCGTCCCGGTCATAGGCATAGACGGTGTTGTAGACTTCGCCGCCGCGCTTCTCGGCGATGGAGCCGGCTACGACATGGATGCCCGTGCTCCGGCTGAAATCCGAGATCAGCCTGCGGGTCCGAGCCCCGTCGGCATCGGCCAGCTGCCGGATCTGCTGCAGCGCGTAGCCCGTATTCCACATTTCGGGAAGCACGAGGACATCAGGCTTCGGAACGAGCTCCGAAGCCTCCCGCAGCCGTTGTTCCACGAGCCGGTAATTGGCTTCGGGATCACCGGCTTGTACGGGGATTTGCAAAAGGGCGATGCGAAGTTTGGCAGAAGATTTCTCCATGGGCAGGTACCTCCGGACGCGGCAGGGCCGCCTCAAATTGTCTTTACTATGATACTTCCTCATGGAAGTCTGTCAAGTTGGACAGCTTATAGGCATCCCCTTTAACTGGAAAAGACCAATGGAGGTATCCCATGTTCCGACCGCTAAGCCTCGCCGCAACCGTTCTGCTCGCCGTCATGGCCTGTTTTGGCGGAACCGCCTTATCGGCGGCTCCAGCATCGCCAGTTTTTTCTCCGGAAGCTTCAACGACGCTTCCTCCCCTATCATCGGGAGGGGAGCGGCCGGTTCAGATTTTTGACGTAGCGGCAGGCCAGGTCGTCCGTACGCTGGCTAATTCGGCCGAATTCCAGGCCGTAGCCCGGCAATGGCTGCACGACGTCCAAGGCATGTCGCCGAACTTCACGCCGGACGACCGCTGCGGATACGTATTCCGGATCCCGCTCAAGGAAGTGCATAAAGTGCAGCTCGAGAAGGCCAGCTTCGAGGTCCAGGAAGTGTTTCTGTTCTACTGCCGCGGCAAAGAGCCGGAGATGCTCGCCTTCGATCTGAAGAACAAGCCTTATTTGCTTCGGGTCAATACCGATTTGCGGCCTTTCCTCGCCTTGGCGGGCTTCGAGCCCAAATCCTGATGTCGATATCCGGTTATTCCGGGAAGGATTTCTCGACATGCCGCAGCCTCTCTGATACCATGGCTTCATACAAGCGGCGGCTGCGGCTATGCCGGACCGTCCCGAAGCATATTGAATTGGAGTGACCGTACATGACCAACCCCGTCGGCAGCCGCGCGCTGATCGATATTCAGCCCGCCGAGCGGCTGCAAGGGCTGCCTGAACAATTTTTCGCCAAGCTGGTCGGCAAGGCGAACGCCCAGGCGGCCAAAGGCCGCGACGTCATCAACCTCGGCCAAGGCAATCCCGATACGCCGACCCCGCCCCATATCGTGGAAGCGATGCAGAAGGCGTCGGCCGATCCGAAGTATCACAAATATCCTCCCTTCCGCGGCTTTCCTTTCCTGAAGGAAGCGGTGGCGAAGCGTTATAAGGAGGATTACGGAGTCGAGCTTGATCCCGAGACCGAGGTCGCCATCCTGTTCGGCGGCAAGACAGGCCTGATCGAGATCAGCCAGTGCCTGCTCAATCCCGGCGATCTATGCCTCGTTCCGGATCCGGGCTACCCGGACTATTGGTCCGGCGTTTCCCTCGCGGGCGCGAGGATGTCGTTCATGCCGCTGCTCGAAGGCAATGCGTTCCTTCCGGACTACAGCCTCGTATCCGAGCAGGACCGCCGCGACGCCAAGCTCATGTTCATCAACTACCCGAACAATCCGACCGGAGCGGTGGCGACGCCGGAATTCTACCGGGAGACCGTCGAATTCGCCGCCGCGAACGGCATCGTCGTCTCCAGCGATTTCGCATACGGCGCCCTCGGCTTCGACGGCAAGCGTCCGGTCAGCTTCCTGCAGACTCCCGGCGCCAAAGAGGTGGGAGTCGAATTCTACACCCTCTCCAAAACGTACAACATGGCCGGCTGGAGAGTCGGCTTCGCGCTTGGCAACCGCACCGTCGTCGAGCTGATCAACACGATCCAGGACCACTATTACTGCAGCCTGTTCGGAGGCATCCAGGAAGCCGCATCCGCTGCCCTGACAGGATCGCAGCAGTCGGTGGCGGAGCTCAACGCCCTCTATCAATCCCGCCGCGAGGCCGTCTTCTCCGCGCTGGACGACATCGGCTGGAAGGCTGCGCGGCCGGGCGGCTCCTTCTTCTGCTGGCTGCCCGTCCCGGACGGCCATACATCGGAATCGTTCGCGGACCTGCTATTGGAGCAGGCCGATGTCGTCGTCGCTCCCGGCATCGGCTTCGGCACGCATGGCGAGGGCTACGTGCGGCTCGGGCTGCTGAGCGGCGAAGAGCGGCTGCGGGAAGCGATCCTCCGGATCGGCAAGCTGGGCCTGTTCTCTTAGGGAGGATGGTCCGCCGCTTTACAGCAGCAAAGAGGCGTGGTATTCTAAGTGCAACTGAAAACCGACATTCGCAATGAAGGGAACCGCCAGGCGTCACAGCGGCACGCCAGAGAGTAGCCTCCATCGGCTGGGAGAGGCTATCGTGCCGTATCGCCTGCACCCATCCCGGAGCGGCCGGCGACGAGCCGGACAGCGCCCTCTGTTACAAGGGTCCGGAGTGGGACGGCATTCATGCCGCCCAAGCGAAGGTGGTACCGCGGAAGCATAGGCTTTCGTCCTTTTTGAGGACGGAGGCCTATTTGTTTTTCGCCTAGCATTCAGGTTGATCACAAGAACGGCACGGATAGACAGGAGGTTCGGGGGATGCCGAAGGAAAGAATCATCGTCAAGATCGGTAGCAGCTCGCTGACGAGCCCCGAGGGCGGACTCAATAAAGAAAACATGGTCTTTTACGCCGGCGAGCTGGGCAAGCTTCATGCCCAGGGCCACGAGGTGCTGCTGGTCACTTCCGGCGCGGTCGCAGCCGGCTTCAGCGTCATCGGATACGAGTCGCGCCCCAAGCTGCTCCATGAAAAACAGGCGGCCGCAGCCGTCGGCCAGGCGCTGCTCATGCAGGCCTATCAGGAAGCCTTTGCGACCGGGGGCGTCACATGCGCGCAAGTGCTGCTTACCCGCCACGACTTCAGCAGCCGCGACCGGGGCCGGAACGCCATGATGACGATCGAGGAGCTTCTGCGCCAGCGGGTCGTTCCCGTCATCAACGAGAACGATACGGTTTCGACCGACGAGCTGAAGTTCGGGGACAACGACATGCTGTCGGCGCTCGTCGCGAATCTCGTGAAGGCCCGCAAGCTGGTCATCATAACGGACACGGACGGCCTCTATACCGCCGATCCCCGCCATAATCCGGATGCCCGCAAGATCGAGCGGGTCGAGGAAATCACCGGCGAGCTCATGAGCCTGGCCGGCGGCGCCGGCTCCGCCGTCGGCACGGGAGGCATGCGCTCCAAGATCGAGGCGGCCCGCATCGCGATGCGCGGCGGCGTGCCGGCATTCATCGGACGGGTGTCGGAGCCGGGAGATCTGGTCCTCGCGGCCGAGGGACGCGGCAAAGGCACCTATTTCACCTCCCACGAGCATAGTCTTCCCGTAAAGAAGCAATGGCTCGGCTTCCACTCCATGCCGTCCGGCAGCATCAAGGTCGACGAGGGCGCTTCCAACGCTCTGGTGGCGGGCGGCAGAAGCCTTCTTCCCGCCGGCGTGACGAACGTCGCCGGCGATTTCCATCCCGGCGATGTCATCGAGGTGCAGGACCGGGACGGCTCGCTGGTCGGCCGCGGCATCGTCAATTATGCCGCCTGGCAGCTTCGCGCTGTCGCCGGCCTCGGCTCGGAGGAAGCGAGGCGGCGCATCGACGTGCAGCGGATCGAGGTCATTCATCGGGACGAGTGGATTACGCTGAAATGAGCGATGCCTGCTCTGCGCGGCGCGGCTAAGTTCGGGGCGCTGCGCGGCCACCCGTGAAAATTATGAGCGCTGCGCGGGCCGGCCATTCTCTGGAACAATTCTGAACGCTGCGCGGGCCGGCCATCCTCTGGAACAATTCTGAACGCTGCGCGGGCCGGCCATCCTCCGATCGCTGTTGCTGATGTATTCTCTGAATTTTTTGGTCAGTGGTCAGAATACATCAGCAAAGGCGAACGCTGGCGCTTCTATGGATTGACCGGCTCGCTACGCTGGGACTATTCCGATAAAGAATCCGCTTCGCGGAGACTCTACCGGCCTCTGCCGGCTAGGCTGTCGTAAACTTGACACTCCAAGCCGAGTGAAATAACGCAGCTCCACCCGCCCAACGCGCAGCGAGCATAGCGACATGGCCCGCGCAGCGTGCCAGCCGAATCTGGAGAAGCGTCAGCGGTCGCCTTTTCCGGAGGATTCCTTCCCCTAACATTGAGAATCAGGGAATCCGACGGGAACAGCGATCGGAAGATCGGCTGCACGCGCAGCGGCGCACTTCAAGCGCACTGCACGCGCAGCGGCACGCACATCTTGCCCGCGCAGCGAGCGCTGCGAGCATAGCGACATGGCCCGCGCAGCGTGCCAGCCGAATCTGGAGAAGCGTCAGCGGTCGCCTTTGTCGGAGGATTCCTTCCCCTAACATTGAGAATCAGGGAATCCGACGGGAACAGCGATCGGAAGATCGGCTGCACGCGCAGCGGCGCACTTCAAGCGGACTGCAAGCGAAGCGGCACGCACATCTTGCCCGCGCAGCGAGCATCGCGACATGGCCCGCGCAGCGTGCCAGCCGAATCTGGAGAAGCGTCTGCGGTCGCCTTTGCCGGAGGGGATTCCTTCCTCTAACATTGAGAATCAGGGAATCCGACGGGAACAGCGATCGGAAGATCGACTGCACGCGCAGCGGCGCACTTCAAGCGGACTGCAAGCGCAGCGGCGCACTTCAAGCAGATGCCACCCGCAGCAGCGCACTTCAAGCGGACTGCAAGCGAAGCTGCAAGCTCATCTTGCCCTGCGAAGCGGCAGCAACATTCCGAGCAGCAGCCCCATACCCGAAAGGAGAATGAAACATGACGACAGAACAAAAAACCGCCGCATCCGAAGCGGCCGTCAAAGCCGCGCTCGCGAAGCAAGCCGCCCGCAAGCTTGGCAGCCTGGACACGGCCGAGAAAAACCGGGCGCTGGAGGCGATGGCCGCCGCGCTGATCGTGGAGACGGACAGCATTCTGGAAGCCAATGCCCTGGATCTGGAGCGCGGACGCGAAGCCGGAACCGCCCCTTCCCTGCTCGACCGGCTCGCTCTGAATGCCGAGCGGATCGCCTCGATCGCCCAAGGAGTCCGGGAGGTCATCGCCCTTGAAGACCCCGTCGGACGGACCGTGCAGACGATCGAGCGCCCGAACGGGCTCCACATCGAGCAGGTGTCCGTGCCGCTCGGCGTCATCGGCATGATCTACGAAGCCCGTCCCAACGTCACGGTTGACGCCGCGGCCCTATGCCTGAAAACCGGCAACAGCGTCGTTCTTCGCGGAGGAAGCGCCGCCCTCCATACGAACCGGCGCGTCGTGGAAGTGCTTCGCGGAGCGCTGCAAGCTGCTGCCGTGCCGCCGGAAGCGCTCCAGCTGATCGAGGATCCGAGCCGCGCATCGGCGGACGCCATGCTCAAGCTGAACGGCCTGCTCGACGTCATCATTCCTCGCGGCGGCGCGGCTCTGATCCGCAATGTCATCGAGAACGCCACCGTGCCCGTCATTGAGACGGGGGCGGGAATCTGCCATACTTATGTCGACGCGGAAGCCGATCCGGCGATGGCGGCCTCCATCGCCGTCAACGCCAAAGCCCAGCGTCCATCCGTTTGCAACTCCATGGAGACGCTGCTCGTCAACGCCCGCTATGCCGAGCATGGCCTCGTTCCTCTGGCAGCTGCGATTGCCGGAGCCGGTGTCGAGCTGAGAGGCTGCGGCGAAGCGCGCCGCATAGCGGGAAGCGCGGTCCCAATGGCATCGGCCGGCGAAGCCGACTATGCGACGGAGTACAACGACTATATTCTCAATATTCGCGTCGTGGACAGCTTGGACGAGGCGCTGGACCATATTTCGCGATACGGCACCCGCCATTCCGAGTGCATCGTGACGCCCGATGCCGATGCCGCAGGGCGATTCCTGAATGAAGTGGACGCCGCGGCCGTCTATCACAACGCCTCCACCCGTTTCACGGACGGCTTCGAATTCGGCTATGGAGCCGAGATCGGGATCAGTACGCAAAAGCTTCATGTACGGGGACCGATGGGTCTGCCGGCGCTTACATCGACGAAATACCGCATCCAGGGCACCGGCCAGATCAGAGGCTGACAGCCGTCAAGGAACGTTAAGGAGGACTACTATTGACTACCCCATTCCCATCATCGGCGGGAACTCCCGCCTTGTTCGCCCAGCCGGAAACGCTGAGCTACTGCTTCTTCGGTGCCGGCTCCATGGCCGAAGCGGTCGCCCGCGGCATGATATCGCGCGGACTGTGCGGTGCCTCGCGCATCGGCATGTTCAACCGCAGCGGCGGCTCCAGGCTGGCCGAGCTCCGCTCGGCATACGGCGTCCTGACCGCAGAGACTCCGGAGGAAAAAGAAGCGATGCTGGCCGGCGCGGACGTCATCGTGCTCAGCATGAAGCCCAAGGACGCCGAGGAAGCGCTGCGCTCCATCTCCCATCTCATCGACGGCAGCAAGCTGATCGTCTCCCTCATCGCAGGCTTGTCGATCTCAACGATCCAAGCTCTGGTCGGGACGAAAGCCGCCGTCGCCCGGACGATGCCCAACACGTCCAGCACGATCGGCCTCGGCGCGACGGCGCTGAGCTATTCCCCGGAGACGGATTCGGAGCAGCGTGCTGCCGTGGAGCAGCTGTTCCGCTCGATCGGCCTCATTACGGTCGTCGAGGAGCGGCTGCTGGAAGCCGTCACCGGCTTGTCGGGCAGCGGACCGGCCTACTTGTATTATATTATGGAGGCCATGATTGAAGCCGGGATGGAAATGGGACTCGACGGCGATTCCTCGCGCGAGCTCACCGTGCAGACCGTGCTCGGCGCCGCCGAAATGATGCGGGTGACCGGCGAGCAGCCGGCCGAGCTGAGGCGCAAGGTGACGAGCCCGAACGGCACGACTCAAGCGGCGATCCAGCTGATGCAGGAGCATCGCGTCGCCGAATTTTTCAAGGCCGGAATGAAAAAGTCCGCGCAGCGTGCGGACGAGATCGGCCGCGAGATCGAAAGGAGCGTTCTTGGTGAACGAGAGCAGAAGTAACCTCGCCATTCCAGGCATGTGCACCGCCCTTTACCGTGTCCATGACGACAAGGCGGATTTCAGCAAAAAAGCGGACTCCATCGCCGTAGGCTTGACGGTCGGCAGCTGGACCGAGCTTCCGGACGCACGGAAGGCCGATATGGAAAAGCATTTGGGACGCACGGTCTCCATCGACGTCCATGAAGGCGACGGCACGCCGGGCACGCGCTATGCCGATATTCGGATTGCCTATCCCGACATCAATTTCAGCCGGGACATTCCAGCCCTGCTTGTCACCGTGTTCGGCAAGCTGTCGATGGACGGCCGCGTGCGGCTGCTCGATCTCGATGTGTCCGAGAGCTTCAGAAGCGCCTTCCCCGGACCGAAGTTCGGCATCGAAGGCGTGCGGGGGCTGCTTGGCGTCCATGACCGGCCGCTGCTGATGAGCATTTTCAAGTCGGTCATCGGCCATGACCTGAAAGGATTGGAGGAGCAGTTCTACCAGCAGGCGCTCGGCGGAGTGGATCTCATCAAGGATGATGAGATTCTGTTCGAGAACGAGGAGATCGGCATCCGCCGCCGTGTCGCCGTCTGCATGGAAGCCGCGCGCAGAGCGTCGGAGCATACCGGACAGAAGCTGCTGTACGCCGTCAACCTGACCGGACCGACCTCCAAGCTCGCCGAACAGGCCCGCACCGCAATATCGGAGGGCGCCAACGCCCTGCTGTTCAACGTCCTCTCCTACGGCTACGACGTTCTTCGCGAGCTGAGCGGCGATCCGGACATCAACGTTCCGATCGCGGCGCATCCCGCGCTGGCAGGCGCTTTCTACCCGTCCCCGCACTACGGAATCTCCGCTTCGCTGCTGCTGGGCAAGCTTATGCGGCTGGCGGGCGCGGACCTGGTCCTCTTCCCTTCGCCCTACGGCTCCGTCGTCATGCCGAAGCAGGAGAACATGGCGATCAAGGAAGCGCTGCTGGATCCTTCTGTCCCTGCAAGGACAAGCTTCCCCGTGCCGTCTGCGGGCATCCATCCCGGACTCGTGCCGCTGATCCTGAGAGACTTCGGAGGCGAAGTCGTCGTGAACGCCGGCGGCGGCGTCCATGGCCATCCGATGGGAGCGGCCGCCGGCGGCCGCGCATTCCGGCAGGCGATCGACGCGTCGCTGGAGGGAGTGTCTCTCCAGGAAGCGGCCTCCGCTTCCGGACGAGAAGAATTGGCCGCAGCCATCAAGGCCTGGGGCGTTCGCGAAGCCTGACTTTCCTTTCCGCCGAAATGGCCGCCGTCTTCAAGAGGCGGCCATTTCGGCGTGGAGAAGAAGACAAGCTTGTGGTATGCTTTCTTCTTGTACAGGCTTTGAAAGGCTTTGACGCGTTTGCCGTGCGAAGCCCTTCCCTGGAGTCGAATGCGGAGGCTGCCCGAGGCATCCTTCTCTTCGAGAACAATCCCGCATGAAAGAAGGCTCGTCTTCATGACCTCATCCCTGACCGAATCCGGCTTCTCTGCCTCCCATAACGCCGGGGCAGCCCGCAGGCCGGTTATTTTCTGCGACTTCGACGGCACGATAACGGAGAACGACAACATCATCGCCATCATCCGCCATTTCAATCCTGAGGGCTGGGAGCAGATCGCCCAGGATACCATCGACCAGCGCAAGTCGATCAAGCAGGGAGTCGGCGAAATGTTCCGTCTCCTGCCAGCCTCGCTCAAGGAGGAAGTGGTCGCCTACTCGATCTCCAACGCCGTCATTCGGGCCGGCTTCCAGGAGCTGCTCGATTACTGCAAGGCGGAGAACATCGACTTTTTCGTCACCAGCGGCGGCATCGACTTTTTCGTCTATCCGCTGCTCTCCCGCTTCGGCATTCCGGAAGACCATATCTACTGCAACAGCAGCGATTTCAGCGGAGAGAACATCGAGATTGTCTGGCCGCACAGCTGCGATGAGGAATGTCCGAACGGACAATGCGGCATGTGCAAAACAGCCGTCATCCGCCGCTTCGCTGGCGACAAGCACGACCGGATCTTGATCGGGGACAGCGTGACCGACTTTGAAGGCGCCAAGCTTGCCGATCTCGTCTTCTCCCGCTCCCATCTCACGACCAAATGCCGCGAGCTTGGCCTCCCGCATGTGGAATTCACTACTTTCCACGATGTGGTCGCCAGTCTCAAAGAGCGGCAGCAACTTCAGAAAGCAGGTGAACGGCCATGACCGATTACATGGATTCCCCGATTACACTCGAGGACAAGCAGAGAGCTTTCGCCGAGCTCTCCGAAGTGAAGGAGCTGTTCGCCGGACGGGGCTGGTTCCCCGGCACAAGCGGCAATCTGTCCGTGCGCGTAGGCGACTTCAATCCGGGGCGCTTCCAGTTCGCCGTCACGGCGAGCGGCAAGGACAAGTCCAAGTCCACGCCGGAGGACTTCCTGCTCGTGGATCAAAACGGGAAGGCCAGCGAAGCGACCTCGCTCAAGCCTTCTGCCGAAACGCTGATCCACTGCGAGATTTACCGTCTCACCGGCTGCGGCGCGATCTTCCATATCCATTCCGTCTACAGCAATCTCATCTCGGAATATTTCTGGGAGCGCCGGAGCGTCCCGGTGACCGGAGTCGAGCTGATCAAAGGGCTGGGCATTTGGGAGGAAGAGGCGCATATCGACATTCCCATCGTGCCTAACTTCGCCGATATTCCCCGCATCGTGCCCGAAGTGACAGATCACTTGAATCCGCGCCTGCCGGGCATCCTGCTGCGCAAGCACGGCATCTACGCATGGGGAGCGGATGCCTTCGAAGCCAAGCGCCATCTGGAATCGTTCGAGTTTCTGTTCGAATACGCCTACCGCTGGGAACTGCTGAACAAAGGACGTTCCTGACCCCCCAGCCCGTCCGATGAAAGTGAAAAACGGCCGTCCTGCGAGCGAAGCTCGGTTGGACGGCCGTTTTTCCGATGGATGGCGCTGGTCACAAAGGCTGGATATGTGCGGGTGCAAGCACCATCCGGAGCAAATGATCGGGATTCAGCAGCGGGATGTTCTGCTCGTCGCTCGCGTGCAGGATCATGGATCCGCTCATCGCCGTCAGCAGCCCCGAGATGAGCAGGCCGGCGTCATCTTCTGCGATTTCGCCGGTTCGCTGGCCTTCGAGAAACAGCGGCCTGAGCCTCTCCACAAACCAGAGGATGGAATAATCCCCGATGATCGTCCGCGCCTCCTCGGGAACGCCTTCCGAAGCCCGCGTCTGATGAATCAGCAGGAAGGACAGCCTCGCCTCTTCCGTCATCGCATCCTGAAGAAAATGCCTCAGCTTGTCGGTCACGGTCCCGGGATGGTCCAGCATATCCCCGACCCCTTCGCTCGCGCCTTCCATCGCTCTGCGCACCAGCTCGGTGAACAGCTCATCCTTGGATTTGAAATAGTGGTACAGCAGGCCGTGGCTGATGCCTGCGGCTGCCGCGATCATGCTCATCTTGGTCAGCGCAGGACCGCGACGGGCGAATACGCCCAGGGCGGCCGCGAGAATCTGCTCCCTGCGCTCGTCGCGAATCTGGTTAAGCTGGTCTTCGTTGTAAGGAGCCATGCGTTTTCTACCTCAATCCGACTAATGCCTGTTTTTCCTTACCTTACCCTAATCCTTCATGGGGAGCAATCATCTGTTTGCTTCGGAATGGCTTGCCGGGTGGAACACGGGGAAGCTCCGCTCCAGGAAATCTCCCAATGTTTCCCCTGCCTCCAGCTGTTTCTCCAGCCAGGCGTCCTGCTTGCTGCGGCTCACAACCATACGGACCGCCTCTTCTCCGAACAAAGAGGAAGGCGGCGCATCCAAGCCCTGCACGCCCATCAGCAGGCCGAACAGCTCCATGTCCCCGCCCTGCAGCGCTTGTCGGCGCACAATGTCGAGGTACTCCTGGCAAAAACGTATGCCCCGTCCGGACAAGGAGCCTTCATAGGTCACGCCCGGCCATCTCAAGTCGGCGACGACAATCGTCCACCAAGCCGGCAAAATGATCCTGCCGAAGCGCCGCTGCAGCTCATGCTCCCGTATCGGGCCGTTTTCCTTGGCCGCCTTCCGCAGAGCTTTCCCCATCTCCATCGCTTCCGCCGCCGCCACGGAAATGCCTTGACCGTAAATGGGATCGAAGTTGCAGACCGAATCGCCGATCGCGAGCAGCCCGGACGGCCATTCCGGCATCTCTCCATACTGATTGAGCCGGCACTCCGACACGCGGAACCCTCTCGGATTTCCGACCGGTTCGAGCTGGGCGATAATTTCCGCGAGCATGGGATGAATCAGCTTGGCCGCGGCCCGTTCGTACCTTTCCGGATCCACCGGCGGATAATGCCCTCCGGCGCCGTAAATCGTCGTCTCCGCCACCCCGCCCTCGATCGGGCTGAAGACGCCCGAGCCTTCGGCAAGCGATGGATCGCCTTCGATAAGAACGGTGCTGTAGCGGTCTTTCAAAGAATCCGGGATGCGGTAATACCTGGTGCTGTAGGCAAGGCGCGTATGCAGGATTTCCGCAACGGGTTTGCCGAAGCCAAGCTCTTCCAGCCATTCAGGCAGCCGCGTATAACGTCCGGAGGCATCGACGACGAGCGCGGCCTCGAGGTCCCGGCTGCCGCCGCTCCGCTGTTTCCTCACCTCGACTCCCGATACGGCCAGCTTGCTGCCCGCCTTCTTGGTCAGCAGGGATACCGCTACATGGCCTTGCAGCACCTGAATGCGCGGCTCGGCCGCCACTCTGCGCCGGATGACCCATTCCAGCAGAGGACGGGAACAGCCTTCATCCTTCTCGTACGGAAACTGGAGCGCCGCAAGCGGGGAAATCAGATGCATCTCTTTCCCTTCGCGTTCATAGGCTCCTTGGGCGAGCAGATCCTCTCTCCAGCCGGGAAACAGTGCCTCCAAAATGCCTTTGCCGAGATCCTGCAGCCGGTGCGGATGATGATCCTGAGGCACTCCGGGCCGATTCGCCGGGCGTTCCTGGAACTCATCCCGCTCAATGATGACAACTTCCTCGTAATGGCCAGAAAGCACCTTCGCCGCCAGCAGGCCCGCCATGCTCCCTCCGATGACTATCGCTCTGGAAGCGGTATTGAAACTCGAAGCTGCCAGCTGTTCTGCCATGTCTGCTTGTGGAGCCGATTCGTTCATTTTTTTCACCTCTTTTTTTGATTGATTAATTCAGTCAATAATAATCCAAAAAAAATGACGCTTATTCTGTCCATCTGACTACGAAATTGGAGATCTTCAATCGTTGATTGACTTGTTCCGTCAACTAAAAATATAACGATCCTTCCTTTGTCCTGTCAACATGTTTTTTTCGCTAGCTTGAAGCCGCGGCGCTGCTCCATTCTTGACCGCGGCTTCAAGCCGTTCCATCAGGAATCCCGTTTCCATGCTCGCATAGGGGCGGGCTCCTTCCGGCCGGATTGCCGGTCGGCTCTCAAATCGCTGTCCCGTTCATATCCGACAAGATCGATGCCAGGATAAACCCGCAGCAGAGGAAAAAGGTTAAGGGAAGCGAAGCTGATGAAGGTTCTCTTCCGGTCTTCGGCATTCATTTGCGCTGCTGCCGGGTCCGCATCGCTGGTCGGCGTAACCATGTCCGGGTAGAATGCCGATGCTTGAGTCCGTGTCGGCCTACCTTCCCTGCGCACCCATGCTCGATGCCGAGGGCATCGCAAACGATTCCGTCCCCAAAATGCATTGTTCCGTACAGCTTGCCTCCAACTCTGCATCCCAGCAGCCTCCCGCATCGTTGCTGTTGCCCTTCCATGTGCGGCTCAGGCATACCGGGTCCATGAACGCAGCATCTTCGCCACATCCGCTCCGCCGACAATCATTCGTTCGATGTCCTCGTTGATCAGCTGGCGGGAAGAGTTCCATTTCTCATTCAAATAAAAGCCGCTCGGCTGCGCATGCTGAAGCTCCTCCAGATAGCGGGACCAGATCCTGTGCTCATGCAAGCCTCTCTCCTCCGCCTGGCTTCGGGATAACGGCAGCGGCCACGAAGGGCTGTCGATGAGATAATGCCGCAGGAAATCCCAGGCCAAGCCTGGCTGCGGGCATTTGCCCGTTATGCCCGCTCCGCCCATATAGATCATGTTTCCGTCTCTTCCTTCCGCCAGTCGCGGCAGCCTCGCCAACCCGAATCGTCGATGATCGATGCCGTGGTGGATCAGACCTCCGGCAAACCACATGAAGCCGAAAATCATGGCAAAGCCTTCATGAAGCTGCCCGGCGGATGACGGCTCCTTCGGTTTGCGGATAATGCCATGCACCCGGTAAGCGTCGATGATTTTCTGCATCGCCTCGATGGTCGCCGGACTGTCGGCATACCCTCTGGCTGTCCGGCCGTCGGGTGATAGATACGATCCGCCATTCCGGAATACGAACGGCTCGTACCATTCGATGTCCACGCCGATACCGAAGCCGAACTGGACCGCCACCCCGTCTTCGCCGCGGATCGTCAGCTTTTTGGCCGCTTCAACGAATCGTTCCCATGTCCAGTCATCCTCCGGGTAAGGCAGGCCCGCCTTGTCGAACATCTCCTTGTTGAACACGAGCAGCGGAACGCTCATGTCGACGGGAAGTCCGGGCAGCGTGCCGTTATGGCGGGCGATCGCCAGCGGCCCCGTATAGAGATCCGCTTCCATCCCCGACTGCTCGACAAACGGGTTCAAGTCGACGAACATCCCCTCGCGGTTGAACAGCGCCCAGCCTCCCGATTCGACGATGTCGGGCGCTTCATCCGAGCGGCAGGCGCTGAGCGACTCGAAATGATCCGCCGACTGCTCGATGACGACCTCGACCTCCGGATGCAGCCGCTCGAACGACTCCTTGGCCTCCATGATCCGCTTCAAATTCGTGAACTCGCTCATGAACCTAAGCTTGCTCATCTTCAACACCCCTCTCCTCGATCTGCAGCTTCAATGCTAGTTCCATATAGCCCACGGCGGCGCTTTCGAAGCGCTTGGCCTTCCTCAACAGGGGTATGCAGCCATCCCGCAGGCTTGGAGGCATCACTTCCGCCGTTTTGACGAAAGGAACCCGGAGGCTGAGCTCCTCCAGCGCAAGCGCCGCCTGCTCATAAGCCTCCGATGCCAGCAGAGCCATCCTCATGTCCTCCCCTCGCAAAGGTGCCGTCCGCAAGTAAGCGGCCGCATACCGCTTCGCTTCGGCATAGGCGGTCGCAAGCTGGCCCATGCCGTATCGGTTCGGCGCCGTATCGCAATCGGCCAGATGGCGGATCCAAGCCTCGTAAGCGGCAAGCCCCGCCGCATAGCTCAAATACGAGGTGCGGGGACGGTATTGCGATCCTTCATTGGCGAAATGAATTCCATTGCGGAGAGCCTGGAAGAACCGGGACTTCGCCTTTCTGCCCTCCGCCTCGCTGTTCCCTGCCTTCCTCCCGGCCGTCCCGCTGCATCCTTTCCGCGAGAAAGCGGCCAGAAACCGGATGGGATTGCCGGCTACATCCTCGTAGGGCAAGGTTTTCCCTTCGGGAAGCACAGGATCGGTCACATGCACGATTCGCCGGTCCTCGTCATAACCGTGGATGACGGACCATTCATGGACGAACGGCCGAGAAGCCTGCGTATCGAAATAAAGCACAGGCATTCCGGCGTCGATCCGGCTGCGGATGAACGGCAGGACGGCTTCCTCGATCGGCAGGACGACCGGGAAGCTCTCCACGGCCCCGAGCAGCGGAACCGGAGATCCGGCCAGCTGCCCGCAGCAAAACGCCGTCTCGTACCCGTATCCGGCCATCAGCTCTTGTATCGACGCCTGCCAATCGAAGATGTAAAGCCCGTCCGAGAACGTCGTCTTCTCCGAAATGCTCATGCGGAAAGCCATTCCCGAGTCTCCCATCAGTTCCGCGCCGCTCCTCGGCTCTCCATTTGCCGCGAGGATCCGCCCCAGACTGCCCGCAAGCGTGAACAGCCTCGGCTGTTCTCCCATCCCTGCCGCAAGCTCAAGCAGCTTGCCGTTCCCCATTCCGACACCTCTCCTCGCTTCCGGAATCAGGCCGAGAGAAGCCCGGATATGCTCCTGGCGCAGCTTTTGCCTGGAACGGTGGATGTACGTGTAGATGGATCCCGTCGTCATCCCGTACATCCCGGCGATTTCCTCCGGACGGAGCTGCCGGAAAAAATAAGCCTTGAAGATCCCTTTTTCCTTGGAACTCAGGCAATGGAGCAGCGCATGAATCGTTTCAAACGTCTCCTTGCGAAGCAGCAGCTCTGCCGGATCCCGGCTGAGAGCCGCCTCCTGGCTCGCCCGACCGGCCAAGTGGGACAGAATGCTGTCGAGATCCTCCCAGTCCGCGGCGGCGGCCTCTCGCCCGACAGGAGCGGCAAGCGAGTTGAACGGCCTTTCCTTGCGGTACGGTCCGCCCCGGCGCAGCTTCATGTTGGCCTGGTTGCGGACGATCCGGTAAAACCACGGCAGCAGCCGGCTCGTATCGGCAAGCGTCCCAAGATGGAGGAAGGCGCGGATGAGCGCCTCCTGCACGACGTCATCGGCCATATGGACGTCTCCTGTCAGCCGCTGCGCCAATCCCTTCGCCTTCTGGCGATGACGCTCGAACAGCTCCCCGAAAGCTTCGGCATCACCCGCTCTGGCCCGTTCCGCGAGCTTGCGTTCGTCATCCGCAGCCTGGCTTGGCTCCGCAGGCGGCAATGCCATGGAGGCGCCTATCGGTTCTTCTTCGGCAATCGATTCCATGCTGATCTCCTCGCTTCTCTTCGGCCTATTCAGAAAGATGCCGCTCCCGCCGCGGATTTGAACAACATACGCAGATTCAGCGCCGGAGCTCTTCCGCCGCCTGTATGAGCTGCTCGACGGCCTCTGCGATCCGCTTTTCGCTCAGAAAGGAATAGCTGAGCCGGATCCTCGCATTCATGTCGCCCAGCGGATCGCAGATGCTGCCGGGCACAAAGGCGACCGATCGCGCCAAGCATCGTTCCAGCAGCAGATCGGCCGGGATTCCATCCGGCAGGGAGATCCACAGGTTCAGCCCTCCGGCAGGGCTGTCCCAGCTCCAGCCTGTGCGGGCAAGCGCTTGTTCCATCGCATCCTTGCGCATGCGGACCGCCGTTCTCAGCTTCTGGACATGCTCCTGCATGCGGCTCGAGAAAAAGTAATGCTGGAATATTTTTTGGTTGAGCAGCGGAGATCCGCTGTCGGACAACGCTTTGAGCGGCCGGATGCCCTCCATGACCGAAGGGCGCGCGGCCAGCACGGAAATCCGCAGGCCGGGAGCGATATATTTGCTGAAGCTGCGGATATAGACGACATACCCCTCCGTATCGTAATAGAACAGCGGAGGAGGCGGGGGCTGGTCGAAATAGATATCATGGTAGACGTCATCCTCCACCAGGATGCAGTCATGCCGCTCCGCCAGCTCCACCAGCAGCTTGCGCTGCTCGGCCGGCACCGTATAACCCGTCGGGTTGTGGAAGGTCGGGTTCATATAGAACAGGCGGGGCTTCTCCTTCTCCATCAGCGCTTCGACAGCGTCCAGGTCATATCCTTCCGCCGTCAGCTCGACCGGCAGCAGAACGATGTTCTGCTGCTGGAAGACGTCGATCGCAGGACTGTACGTCGGCCGTTCGATCAAGACGCGGTCGCCGGGCTTGACCAGCGAACGCGACACAAGATCGATCGCTTGCTGCGAACCCGACGTGATGAGCAATTCTCCCGCCTCGACATCGATTCCATGGGCTTCGGCAAAAAACGCCGATAGTGCCTCCCTAAGCTCCGGATCGCCGAGCACCGTGGAATACGTGCTTAGAACCATCGGATGAAGATCCAACACCTGCTTCACATGATTCGATAAAAAGCGGTTCGGAAGCAAAGCCGGATCGATCAAAGCCTCCGACATCGGATGGCTGACCTGAACGCTGTGGATGTCCGAAAGCCGGCTGCGGTTGACGTAGCCCGGAGCGGCTGCGTAAGCCCACCCCGGAGCGGCTTCTCCATCCGGAGAGATCGTCCTCGCGTCCTCGCGGGCACGAACGTAATAGCCGTTTTTGTACCTGGAGGAAAGAATGCCTTCCTCTTCGAGCAGCCGATAGGCTTTGAGCACGGTCAGCCGGTGCACCCCGAGCCGCTCCGCCATCGACCTGACCGATGGAAGCTTCTCCCCGGCCTTCCATTCTCCCCGATTCATGCCGCTTCTCACCTCGTCCTGAACGAGCGCCAGCTTGGTGACGGCGTTGCTGCTCCGAGCCGCGGCAGCGATATTGTTCTCCACTTCCATTCCTCCCGATCAGCCTATCTGGTCTAATCCTATCCCATCTGTTCTATCCGTCAACCACTATAGTAAATAAAAAGAGGAGGCACGCGGATGGTTGCATTCAATTACTTGCTCATGTGCGCGATTTTCGGCACGACTTTTCTCGTCATCAAAATCGGCGTGGCTGCCGGCCTACCCCCGTTCCTGTCGGCAGGAATCCGCTTCGCCGCCGCCGGGCTGCTGCTGTACGGCTGGATGCTGGCCCGGCGCAAGGTCCAATTCTCGATGCTGTTCCGCAAGGAATTCGCCTTCATCGGCGCCGGCAGCACATTCGCCACCTTTGCCGGACTCTACTGGGCCGAGCAGCATATCGACTCCGGCATGGCAGCCATCCTGTCGGCTACTGGCCCGATGGTCATTCTGCTGATGCAATCCGTGGCGCTCCGGCAGCGAGCCGGCTTCCTGGAGAGAGCAGGCTGCGGCATCGGCCTGCTTGGCGTCGTCACGCTCATGCTGCCGGAGCTTCATGCTCAGGCGAATGTGATCTGGCTGGTCAGCTGCCTGCTCGTCCTGCTGGGCGAGCTCGGTTATGCGGCAGGCAGTCTCTTGACTCGGCGGACGCTGCATCGCTCTCCGGATCTGCCTCCGGTCGCCTTGAACGCCGCGCAGATGATATATGGCGGCATCGGGCTGCTGATTCTCTCCGCGTTTGCCGAAAGGCCCTCGGCGCAGCCAATCGACTTCTTGCCGGCAGCCGGATCGCTGATCTACCTGACCGTTGTCGGCTCCATGCTCGGACACAGCCTCTATGCGTGGCTGATCAAGGCGACTAACGCCTTTTTCCCGTCCACCTGGCTGTATATCTCCCCCGTCATCGCGCTCGGTCTCGGCGCGCTTCTGCAGGATGAGCGGCTGTCCCTGCTTTCGCTGGGCGGAAGCCTGCTGGTGCTGGCCGGCATCGTCATTCCCCGCCTGCCCGAGCTGAAGGAATATGCTTCCTCCCGCAGGAGCCGGGCTGTTGAAGCGGCCGGCAGCAGCATTCGGGCGTCCGAGTCCGAGTCCGTCTGATGGATGTGAATTAGATTTGAAGCCAAAAAAGCGAAGAATACACTCCGATGCCGGAATGGATTCTTCGCTTTCTGTGCTGAGTGTGCTGGCTATGGAGATTACTTGAAGCTCTTCAAGAACCGGACCGCTTCGGCGATATCCTGCTCAGGCTGGGTGCCGACTTCCCTCTCGATCGTCAGGTAGCCGGAGTAGCCGATATCCTGAAGCGCCTGAAGATAATTCGGCCAATCCACGCCGCCTTGGCCCAGCGGAACTTCGCGGAAGTCTTCGCCGGCTTCGGCCGAAGCCGCCAGCGCCTCATGGCTCATCGCCTCGTAGCCGAGCATGCCGTATACTTTGCGCGGGTCGACTTCCCGCAGCCGGATGCCGTCCTTGGCATGAGTGTGGACGATATAATCCTTCAGCGTGTAGACGCCTTGAACCGGATCGTCGCCTGTCACCATCACCATGTTGGCCGGGTCGAAGTTGACGGACAAGCCGTTCGTACTGAGCGTATCGAGAAACTTCTTCAGATGGGCGGACCGCTCTGGACCGGTCTCGATCGCGAAGTATGCGTTGATGCTGCTGGCATAGCTGCTCAGCTCATCGCAGGCGCTTTGCATCGTGTGGTAGATCTCGCCGTTCTCGTCATCCGGCACGATGCCGATGTGGGTCG
The DNA here is from genome assembly GCF_002243345.2 of Paenibacillus sp. RUD330. Taxonomy (NCBI): domain Bacteria; kingdom Bacillati; phylum Bacillota; class Bacilli; order Caryophanales; family Paenibacillaceae; genus Paenibacillus; species Paenibacillus sp. RUD330. Next base: position 2,432,104 of record NZ_CP022655.2, on the reverse strand, counting down.
TGACGATCGGGCAGCCGAGATCCATCGCCAGATCGAGAATCCGCTTGGACTTGTCGATCTTCCAGCGGTTCTCCTTGGCGTCCTGGAAGCCGTGTCCCGCCAGATCGCCCACAAGGGCGGAAATCTGCAAGCCGAGGGAAGCCACATATTCCTTCAGCTCCCTGCGGCGGGCGGCATCCATCACATCGGGATCCATTTCGCCCTTCACCGCATAGATCTGCACGCCGTCCGCTCCGACTTCCTTGGCCTTCAGCAGCCCTTGACGAACGCCGAGCTGGAAGCTGTCCACGATGACGCCGATAGGATTATTGATTTTAGTCATGCCACATACCGCCTTTTAGGAAGGTTATCGTTCTGCTTTCATTGTACCTGCCTGGAGATATCCTCTCTAGAACTGCGGTGCCGACCATTTGGATTTTTGTGCTTAAGGGACGCTTGACCTTCTCCCTGCGTCAAGGTGTAAGATGTAGCCAACCGCATCAACGAGAGAATCGAAAATCCGGGTATTTCTGGGCTGGGTGTTTGCGATAAATAGATGCGACTGATGGTTGTATCTATGTTTGCATTAATCTTAGACACAGATGTCTACGGTATCTTTGCCATAGGTGTCTGCTATTGATCTTTAGGATAAATGTCTACCGTTGAAATTTAATGAGCGATGTCAATCTGTGATTTAATGATAGCGATAGAATGGCATTCCGACATCCAGACCGAAATTCCGGAACGTAGAAAAGGAGAACGTAATTATGCATATCCGTCAGGCAGCCGCCATGACCGGCCTTACTCCCCGTGCCATCCGTTATTACGAACAGACGGGCCTGCTGCCGGCAAGCGCCCGTACCGAAGGCGGCTACCGATTCTATAGCGGCGATGACATCGATCGCCTGAGATGGATTGCGGCTCTGCGTGAATGGGGCATTCCGCTCTCCTCCATTGCCGGCATGCTGGACAGTCTTGGAGACCGGGAAGCTTTCCTGCTGGCGGCTGGAGCAGCGAGGCAATCGCTGTATGAGCAATGGCTGGACGCCTCAGCCGCCTTGAAGTCGCTGGACCAGGGAATGGCGGCTTGGCAGAGCCGCGCCGAACTCCCTTCGCTGGATCAATTGAACGAGTTGTCTCGGGAGCTGCAGCAACAGCGAAAAACCCGCGGCAGCTGGACCGACGGGATCGGTTGGGACGTGATGGCGGCGGTAGCCGGAGAGGAAGCGCCGGTCCGATCGCTGCCTGCCGGGTACTCGTTAGAGCGGTATAGAGCGACGCTTGAAGAGCTGGCTGATTGGCTCGACCCGTTGCCAGGAGAAACCGGCGCCGATCTCGGCTGCGGAACCGGCAATCTGACGAGGCTTCTCACCGCCGGCGGAGCCCGCTTGATCGCTGTCGACGTCTCCTCGTCGATGCTTTCCCTGCTGGCCCGCTCGCTGCCGCAGATCGAAACTCGGCAAGGCAATCTGCTTGCATTGCCGCTTCCCGATCGTAGCTGCCACTTCGCTGCAAGCAGCTTCGTGCTGCAGCATCTGCGGCATGATGAACGCCTCCTCGCCCTGCAGGAAATGCGCCGTGTGCTCCTGCCCGGCGGCAGGCTGGCGATCGCGGCTCCGCTGACTGACAGGGAGCTCCAAAGGCTCCGGCGCCCTTTGGCCGCTGACAGCTGCGAAATATACAGCTGCGGGGACGGGATGCTGCTGGCAGTTGTGTCCTGATGCATGAAGCGGTCCCATCCCCTCTAGCAAACACATCGCGCAGCAAGTTCAATAAACAGATTGAAAGTCTCTTTTTATTCATTTATTTCTAATTTTCGAATTTATAATAATATCCAAGAAGCCAAAACATGTAGAAAAGCATCTGCAAACATATGAGATACGATTGCATATTCCAGTCCCTTTTTCCAAAAGAGATATCCGAACCAAATTCCCAGCAGACCGTTATTGAGGATCGCCCGAACAACAAGCAAAGGAGTAATCTCACCAAACATACTCATAGTTGCTGGAAGATGACCTAATCCGAAAAGTACAGCCGACAATACGATAGAACAAACAAAATAATAGGTCGGTATATTTGAACGTGTTCTCCTAACTAGAGTAAATAACCAGACCATCAGTGACATTACGAATAAACGGAGAAGGACTTCCTCTACGATTCCTCCATACAGAAAAGTAAGAGCACCTTTCCACAAAGCTACGGGCGGGCTGGAAGTCAGTGCTGGAAAACGCGGTTGAAAAACCATCTTCTCCATTCCTGCAATCACTGCAGTACCCGCCAAAGCACCTAGCCCTCCAATACCAAGCCATCGAAATGAAATTGTGACTTTCTTCCCGCCGTATAGCCAATAATGCAACAATGGCGCACCTAGGCCGACTTTGGAAGCTAAGTTTAATCCCAATGCACAAGTCACTAAAGTCATCAGAGTAACTTGAATAACAGTAATGATGGCCTTGTCTGCCAAAGGGAGAGGTAATCCGCTAAAACTATCCTGGATAACAGGCATCAAATAGGGCAATAAAGCCGTCGCCGCCACACCGCCAAGAATGGTAAATAGCAGTACCAGTCGCCCTTGTTTTTTATGCGTATTCGTATTCTCCTGCAAACGATGAACTTCCTGCTGTGTTTTAATCCCTTTACGTAAAGCAAGTGTAAGAAAAATAAATAGACATAAAATACCCAAAACCGCATTTAACCACACTTCCCAGGCATCTGCATGATAGGACTTGGAAACCGCACCTGTTTCGAACAGGATAAACAGTGCAAGCCAAATCAATAACCTATACTTACGATAAAAGAATGGTAACAAACGTGCACCGCCTCAAATGTGTAATATCTGTTATATTTATTATATAACAGATATCAATATGAATATCAATGATTTTTATCAATGCTTTTGATTTGGCTGATCCGCAGTTTGAAGGGAACATTTATTCCGTCTCACGGTAATATGTTCGGACTCTAACAGGTAAATATGGCTCCACAACACTACTCCCTAACCAACAAGCAAGAGGATGGCTTAAAACCCGTTCCATGACCAAAAGGCTGCCCTAAGGCAGCCTCCTGATTCCCTAGCGGAGCTTCCGCTAAGCTCTTATCTAACCGCCGCTCCTGCCAGGCTCACCCACTCGCCCCGCTTGTCGGCGGAAGCAAGCTCCGCCTCCACGATGGCGATCGTAGACAACGTGCTCGCCGGATGGGCTTCCTCGATCGGTTCCCCGGCCAGCAGCTTCTCCACGAAGTATTTCAGCTCGTAGTAATAGCCTTGATCCTCCGCCAGATCCGCCTCGAAGCCAGGCGCATCATTCGGATTCACCTTCACGGCGCCGCCGCTGAACTGGACGTTGCCCCGCTCGAAGTTGACCCGGAAGCCCATCTCGAACCCGAAGTCGCCGTTCAGTGTCCAGTCGACCTGCGAATGGACGACCTCGCTGCCGCCATACCGGTAATGGGTGGACACGATGTCGTAGCCGCTGCCCGGAATGACGTTGACAGCCTGCGTCGATACCGCCTCCGGCATGCCGAACAGCCAATTGACGACATCCGTGTCATGCACATGCATATCGAGCAGGGCGCCGCCTCCCTTATCCTTTTGCAGCACCCAAGGGCCCCAGTCCGGCGTGCCGCCGCCGCGGTAGAAGTACGCATACGTCGGCTTGCCGTACGTTCCGCCGGCAATCAGATCCCGCAAGTATACATAAGCTGGCCAGAAACGCAGGCATTGCCCGATCATCAGCGATTTTCCCGTTCTCTCGGAAGCTTGGAGCATCTCGAGGCATTCCGCCTCGTTCGACGCCATCGGCTTCTCGCACAGCACATGCAGGCCCGCTTCCAGGCACTTGACCGTCACGCTGCGATGCAGATGCGTCGGCAGCGTAATATCGACGGCGTCCAGCTGCTCCTTGTCCAGCATTTCCTGAAGCGACGTATAAAGGGAGAAGGAGGACAGGTCGAGCGGTGAAGTGCCCGCATCCAGGTTGCCTCCGCCGCCTTCGCCGCGAAGCTTGGCCGGATCCGCGTCGCAGATCGCCGTCACCTGCACGGCAACGCCCTCCTTGGCCAGCCGGACGTAGTTTTCCAGATGCGCCCTTCCCATGAATCCAAGTCCGATGATGCCGATTCTGATCATGCGCGCCCGCTCCTTCCGAGAATGGCGTCCATAGCCGCCGAAGTATTGAAGATGATCTGGCTGCCGTGATGGGCGTAAGGAGGAATCATTTCCGCCGTTACATAGCTGTCGTAGCCGATGGCGCGCAGCGCGCCGACCACGGCCGGGTAGTCGACGTCGCCGGCCAGCAGGTCGACGAAGCCGTGCAAGCCGCCCGCCTGCCTGCGATAGTCCTTGAAGTGGACTTTCTTGATCCGGCTGCCGAGAATCGGGATCCAATGCTCCGGATAGCCGGAGTGCACGACGTTGCCGACGTCGAAATAGGAGCCGACGTAATCGGAGCCGATCTCGTCGATGAATCCTCTCAGCTCCAGCGGAGACAGCAGGAACTTGTTCCAGACGTTCTCGATGCCGATCGCCACCCTGGCCGCCTCGGCGTCCTTGGCGAGCCTCGAGAGGCCCTCCAGCGCGCGGTCGTAGGCGGCGTCGTAAGGGACGGCCTCCGCGTCCGGAATGAAGTCGACTCCGACTGCGCCGGGCACGACGAGTATCGTGTCCACGCCGAGCAGCGCGGCGCATTCCAGCTGCCGCTTGACGATGTCGGACGACTTGCTGCGGATGGCTGCATCCGAGCTCGTGATCGGGTAATTCCAGTACAAGCCGCTCGCGAGGCTGGCCAGCTCGATGCCTTTATCCTCCGCCAGCTTGCGGATCCCGATGATATCCCGGTCCGTGCTTTCCAGGCTCAGAGGTCCATTCTCCTCCAGCGCAAGCTCGATGCCTTCGAAGCCGGCGGCAAGCGCCAGGTCCATGCTTTCCCCGATGCCCGTTCCCGCCGGGAACGACCAGGCATTGATTCCCTTTTTCATGTCATGCAGCTCCCTTCGGAATGTGTATCCGCTTCCTTGCTGCGATTATATCAATCTCCCAGCCGGATGGATTTATGACATCAGCCGTTAAATTTGCACTCAACCATGGTAAAATGGAAGCCTATCGTATATCTAGGCCGCGAGGAGATGCATCCATGCCGTTCAGCCGCTTGATTTTGGAGACGCCCGTACAGGTGGAGAGCCTGATCTCCTTTCATTATTTCGAATATCCGACGGGCTTCCTGTTCGAAGGGGAATCGCATGACTTCTGGGAGCTTCTCTACGTAGACAAGGGGGAGGTCGAGGTTCGGGCGGACGACCGGCTGCTGACGCTGAAGCAAGGCCAGCTCATCTTCCACAAGCCGGGGGAATTCCACACCGTGCGCGTGGATGCCGGACATCGGCCGCCCAATCTCATCGTCATCGCTTTCGGCTGTTCGAGCCCGCTCATGCACCAACTTGAAAACCGGGTATCGTACCCCGGCGAACGCGAAAGAAGCTGGCTCGCCCTGCTGCTGCAGGAGGGATTCGCCAGCTTCCTTCCGCCCTACCATACACCCGGCAGCCATGAGCTGCGCCGCGACCCGCAGGCGCCGGCGGCGAGTCAGCAGGCATTCCGCCTGCTGCTGGAGCTGCTGCTGATCGGGCAGATCCGCAGCGCCCGCTCCGAAGCTCTGGGCGAGCTGGCCGAGCAGCGCCGCAGCGTCCCGGCGAAGGCCGCCCGGCTGGAGCAGGATACGGTGCGCCGGGTGCGCGAGATCATGAGGCAGCGGCTGTCCGAGCCTCTGGCGCTGGACGATCTATGCCGGGCGGTCCACTTGGGGCGGAGCCGGCTGAAGGAAATCTTTTTGTCCCAGACCGGAATGGGCGTCATGGATGCGTTCAAGGAGATGAAGATCGAGGAAGCCAAGACGCTCATCCGGGAGCAGCGCCATACGTATACGGAAATCGCCGACCGGCTCGGCTATTCCAGCCTTCATTACTTTTCCCGGGATTTCAAGAAAGCGACCGGAATGCCGCCGTCGGAATATTCGCGGACCGTAACGGCGGCCGCTTCCCTGCCTGCCGATACCCGCCGCTAGCCCAATACGGAGGTGCCGACCATTGAAGAAGTGGAGCTTGATCGGAGTCCCCGCAGATGAGCATCAGTTCGACGAACGGGCCGCCTTCTGGATCGCGTTCATGCCCAGGATGACGCACACCCATTCCATTTCGCCGACAGAGCTTGTGTAGGTTTCCAGCCGGTAGGCGGACGGAAGCACCCAGCCGCTTACTTTGCGGAAGCCGGCCGCCATGTTTCCCGCTTCATCCGTAATCTCGTAGTCGTCGGAAAAGGCGGGAGAGGCGATTTCAAAAACACCTCGGCCAAAGCTGTCATATTCGAATCTTCTGGACAGGAATGCCAGCCGCTGCCTGAGCTCCCCCGCTTCCCTCCCGCCCTGTCCAAGCACAGACCATCTTCGGGAGAACAGGGGGAACCTGCCCTGGAACAAGGCCGCTCCCTCCGAATCGAATACCTCCAGCGAGGCTCCGAACATGCTGCGGAGATCGACATGGCCGATGACATTTCCATCCTCGTCCATGATTTCCGTCGGTCCCGAATTGAAAAAGTTGTCTTTGAAATAAATCGGCATCCCTTTCTCTCCTTTCCTAGATGAGACCTATACGTCCAGAATTCTGCTTATGTTTCCTACTTCCTTCCACAAGCCAATCAAGCCGGACCGAAAAGGTCCCGGCCTGTTTTGTTTTATATCCATGAACCGAAATCCTGCGCCTATCGGTTCCTGCAGAGAGCGGAGCATCGCGATCGAACTGGAATGGGAGCGGATACCAAAAAAGCACCCCTTTCGCAATCATTGGAACGGCATGTTGTCCAATGACGCGATAAGAGGTGCTTGAAAAGGCTATGCTACTCCGCCGGAGGCGTGAAGGATCTGCCGGCAAACTCCGCATCGAGCATATAGAAAGCGTTGCTGTCGCTCTCGATGCGCTTCAGCTTCTGGATGATGCCGTCGAACAGCGCTTCTTCCTCCACCTGCTCGTCGATGAACCATTTGAGGAAGTAGATCGTCGCATGCTCTCTGGAATCAAGCGCGAGATCCGCGAGCTCGTAGAAATTTTTCGTATTCTGCTGCTCGTGGCGGTAGCCATGCTCGAATACGTCCAGCATGGAATCGTATTCGTTCTTCGGCTCCGGCAGCGCCTTCAGCGTCGCGCGGCGTCCGCGGTCGTTGAGGAACCGGTACATTTTCATCGCGTGGAACCTCTCCTCCTCCGCCTGGACAAGGAAGAAGTTGGAGAAGCCTTCCAGGCTGTCTCCGGAGCAATAGGCCGCCATGGCCAGATAGACATGCGCGGAATAGAATTCGAAATTCATCTGCTCGTTGAGAGCGGTCGCCAATTGATCGTTCACCTGTGAATCCCCCTGTCTTCATGGAGGCGGCTGAAAAGCTGCCGCTGCGTTCACGAATCATTCTTCCGGCGTTTCTCCAGAACGATTCCGCGCCTATCGCTTGTTTTTCAGCAGCCTCATCGTCATACAGTCATCGCTTATTCAACCGCTTCTTGATCTTGCGCCGCAGCTTGGCGGGGCCGGAAGCCGATAAGGTCTTCCCCTTGACGACGGCGAAGCAGGCTTCCCTGCACAGCCTGCAGCTGCCGAGGCAGTCTTCCTTGACCAGCTTGGCTCCCGCCTCCGACTTGAGCTTGCGGTAGGCGGGCTTCGCCCCGTTCTTCAGGTTGCGCCGGCAAAAACGGATTTTCATCCGGCCATCCTCCTCGCCTCGTCAAGGCCACTGAAAAAGGTGTCGCTGCGTGCGCGGATCGTTCTTCCGATCGCTGTTGTCCCCGTATTTCTCAGATTTCTTGCCGTTTTTACGGTTGAAATCCGGTGACAAAGGCGACCGCGTTCGCTTCTCCAGAACGAGTCCGCACCCTCCGCCCGTTTTTCAGCGGCCCCGCCTCATCCCGTCAGTTTTTCGACGTCCCGCGGAACTTGCGGGAATGAACCTTCGCTTCCTCCGGCGTCGATACCCGGTTGCGGGACCATTCCAGAAGGATGCGGTCGATATACGTAAAGTGGAGCTTGCCTGCGAATACCGCTTCCCTGAGCGCGAAGCGGATGAGCTCGTCGCTGTACTGGTCAAGATCGAGCCAGCTGCTGATCCGCTCGCATTCCATCGGAGACAGCGGCCTTCCGAACTCCTGCTCGAACACCGAGAACAAGTTGAGCTCCATTGCAGCCGTCTGGCGGGCAGCCGGCTCCGGCGAAGCGGGCTCAGGGCGTTCGGCGGCCGCCCAAGCGGCCGCCCGCTCCAGCCAGCCCTGCCAGTCGTACCGCTCGTAGCGGATGCCGCTGGAGGCGTCGACAGCGTCGTTGATCGTCAGGAAGCCTTCCTTGATCAGACGGCCGAGCTGCTGCTGGACCGACTTGGCGGTCGCGCCGGTCAGTCGGCCGAGCTCGTCCGGCGTCGGGAAATCCTGGCGCAGCGAATCGCGGAACATCATCAGCTGCAGAAGCAGCATCATGTCGCTGTCGCTGAGGCCCAGCTCCCGATAGCTGCGAAGAAGGAGCGCGGGAAGGAAAACTCCCCGTTCTCCCATCAGGGAAGCCAATGCTCTCGTGTATTCATGCTGGTTGTTCTCCTTCAAGCGGCTCACCTTCCTCCTGATCGCTGCAACTTACGTACAGCCGCCGGACAATCCGGCGGCGATGGCGGGCAAGGCTGTCTTACGGATACAGACGGTACAGCGTGCGCGGGAAGGCGATCGTCTCGCGCACATGCTCGAGGCCGCAGATCCAGGCGACGGTGCGCTCCAGCCCGAGGCCGAAGCCGGAATGCGGCACGGTGCCGTACTTGCGCAGATCCATGTACCACTGGTAAGCGTCCAGAGGAAGGTTGTGCTCCTCGAAGCGCTGCGCCATCAGCTCCGGATCGTCGATCCGCTGCGAGCCGCCGATGATCTCGCCGTAGCCTTCCGGCGCGATCATGTCCGCGCACAGCACGACTTCCGGACGGTTCGGATCCGGCTTCATGTAGAACGACTTGATGGAGGCCGGGTAATGGGTGATGAATACCGGACGGTCGTATTCCTGAGCGATGGCGGTCTCGTGCGGAGCGCCGAAGTCTTCGCCCCAAGGGACTTCGAAGCCGTTTTTGTTCAGGAATTCGATCGCCTCGTCGTACGTGATGCGCGGGAACGGAGCCTGGATCGCCTCCAGCTTGGAGATGTCGCGTCCAAGCGTCTCCAGCTCAGGACGGCAATTTTTGACGACGCTCTGCACGACATGGCTCACGAAAGCTTCCTGGATGCGGAGGCTCTGCTCCAGATCGACAAACGCCATTTCCGGCTCGATCATCCAGAACTCGATCAGATGGCGGCGGGTTTTGGATTTCTCCGCACGGAACGTAGGGCCGAAGCTGTATACCTTGCCGAGTGCCATCGCGGCGGCTTCCATGTACAGCTGTCCGCTCTGGGTCAGATAGGCGTCCTCGTCGAAGTATTTCGTATGGAACAGGTTGGTCGTTCCCTCTGCGGATGTCGGCGTGAGGATCGGAGGATCGACCTGGGTGAAGCCGTTCGTATCGAAATATTCGTTCACGGCGCGCTTGATCTCCGCGCGGATGGTCAGAATCGCACGCTGCTTCGGCGCACGCAGCCACAGATGGCGATGGTCCATCAGGAAGTCGACGCCATGCTCCTTGGGGGTGATCGGATATTCCTGGGTAGCCTGGATGATCTCGATGCCGTCCACGAGCAGCTCGTAGCCGGAAGCGCTGCGCGGCTCTTCCTTGACCGTGCCGGACACATACAGAGAGCTCTCCTGAGTCAGCTTGCCAACCGCCTCCCATGTTTCCTCGGAGACGTCGTTCTTGGCGACTACGCCCTGGATATAACCGCTTCCGTCGCGAAGCTGGAGGAAGGCGATCTTGCCGCTGGAGCGCTTGCCGTGCACCCAGGCTCCAATCGTGACGCGCGCGCCCGTATGGGCGGATACTTGCTTGATGGTAACGAGATTTTCAATCATGCTTCGGTTTCTCCCTTCGGTTGCTGCGCGGCCAGCTTGAACGTATCGCGTGCGATCAGCAGCTCTTCGTTCGTCGGCACGACCATCACCTTCACGCGGGATTCCGGCGTGGAGATGATCCGGGCTTCCTTGCTGCGCTGGGCGTTGAGCTCGCGGTCGAGCTCGATGCCGAGGAACGTCAGCCCCTCGCATACCCGCTCCCGCAGGACGACGGAGTTCTCCCCGACTCCGGCGGTGAACAGAAGCACGTCGATGCCGTTCATTGCGGCCGCGTAAGCGCCGATGTATTTGCGTACGCGGTAAGTATACATTTCAAAAGCGAGACGGGCGTTCTTGTCGCCATCGAACATCGCTTCCGTAATCTCCCTCATGTCGCTGCTGAGGCCGGATATGGCCAGCAGCCCGCTGTGCTTGTTCAGCATGGAGTTGACCTCCGTCAGCGTGAGGTCTTCCTTGTTCATCGTGTAAGGCACGATCGCCGGATCGAGATCGCCGCTGCGCGTGCCCATCATGAGCCCTTCGAGCGGAGTCATGCCCATGCTCGTGTCGAACGACTTGCCGTTCAGGATGGCCGTCGCGCTCGCGCCGTTGCCGATATGGCAGCTGACGAGCTTCAGCTCCTCCAGCGGACGGCCGAGCACTTCAGCCGCGCGCTCGCTGACATAGGCATGGCTCGTCCCGTGGAAGCCGTAACGGCGGATGCCGTGGCGGCGGTAGAGCACCATCGGAATCGGGTACAGGTACGATTCCTGCGGCATCGTCTGATGGAAGGCCGTATCGAACACGACGACCTGGGGAACGCCCGGCAGCACCGCTTCGACGGCGAGGATGCCCATCATATGCGCCGGATTGTGCAGCGGCGCAAGATCGAACAGCTTGCGGATCTCCAGCTTCGTCTCGCTCGTCACGATAGCGGATTCCTTGAACGACTCCCCGCCATGCACGACCCGATGGCCGACCGCATGGATCTCCGATACGGAGCCGAGCACTCCATGCTCCGGATGGACAAGCATGTCCATGACGCGCTTGATCGCGCTCGTATGCTCCAGAATCTCGTCGACGATGCGCACTTCCGGCTTGTCGGCAGGCTCATGCGTCAGAATCGCGGTATCCATGCCGATCCGCTCCACGCGGCCGCTGGCCAGGACGGATTCGTCCCTCATGTCGTAGAGCTGGTATTTCAGCGAGGAGCTGCCGGCATTGATGACGAGAATGTTCATACGCGGTCACCGTCCTTGTCGTAGCTGAAAAATCCGGTCCCGCTCTTGACGCCGAGCTGGCCGGCGCGCACCATTTTCTTGAGAATGAAGGACGGCCGGTATTTCAGCTCTCCGTATTCCCGGAACATCGACGAGAGCGCGGCATGGACGGAATCCAGCCCGAACCGGTCGGCCATCTCGAACGGACCGTGCTGGAATGAATAGCCGATGCGCATCGCGCTGTCGATGTCCTCCGCGGACGCGGTGCCTTCCTCCAGAATGTGCAGCGCTTCGTTGATGAAGAGGCAGATGAGGCGGGTCGTGACGAATCCCGGGGATTCGAACACCATGACGCCTTTCTTCTCGATCACCTGCTCCACGAAATCCTTCGTGCCCTTGAACGTCTCGTCCGAGGTGCGGAGTCCGCGCACGATCTCCACGAGATCTACCTTGAACACCGGATAAACGAAATGCATGCCGATCACCCGCTCCGGATGCGCGGTCACGCTGGCCAGCTCGGTTAGCGACAGCGTCGACGTGTTGCTCGCCAGTATGACCGATGGCGGACAAGCCTTGTCGACGGCGCGGAACACTTCCTTCTTCGCGTCGAGGTCCTCGGTGATCGTCTCGATGATGAGCTCGCATTGGGACAGGTCTTCAATCGCCGACACGCCATGGATCCGTCCCAGGATCAGCTTCTTCTCCGCCTGGGTCAGCGCCCACTTCTCGATCTGCTTGTCGAGGCTGACTCCGATATTGTCCAGGCCGGACTTCAGCCTTTCTTCCGACAATTCCAGCAGATAGACGTCCAACCCTTTGTATGACAGCATCTCGGCGATGCTCTGTCCCATCGTGCCGGCGCCGATCACGCCGATCTTTCTGTAATTCACAGTATGGTCTCTCCTATTCCCTGTATCTCTAAAGTACCCTTTATTATAACGTTCCGAAGGCTGCCGACACAACTTGACACCGTTCTTTTCCGCTATAAACCTTGCCAGCTCCACTCAACCATTCGTTCCCATCTAGCCGCCGAATCGATGCAAATGAAAAAAGAGACGGCATATTCCGTCTCTTTTTTTGCATGCATGACCGCCGCTCCCGTCAAGCGCTGAGGCTCTCCTCGGAGGTCATGAGCTTGCGGAACTGCTCGCCGCCAAGCGTCTCGCGGTCGATCAGGATGTTCAGGCAATGCGTGAACAGCTGCCGTCTTGCGGCCAGCATTTCCTTGATCCGGCTCATGAGGCCGTCCAGCACGCTGCCGGATATCTGGGCCCAGCGGTCCGGCGTCATCATCCTGTCCTCAATGATGCCCACTTCAGTCAGGCCGCATTCCACCATCGTCCGGACAATATTGAGCGACTGCTCGAAGTCGTTGCGGGAGCCCGTGCTACGGCCGCCGTAGAACATCTCCTCCGCGGCCGCGCCGGCAAGAGCGATCATGATCTGGGCTTCCAGATAATCCTTCGTATACAGATAATGGTCGTCGCTCGGGTTGTGGCGCACGTAGCCGAGCGCTCCGCCGCGCGGCGCGAGCGCGACCTGGGATACGCTGCCCGGACGCAGCAGCTCCGCCGCGATCGCATGGCCGAGCTCGTGGATCGCCACCCGCTCCCGCTCTTCCTTGGTGGACTCGCGGTCGGTCTTCTCGCCCATCATGACCTTGTCGATCGCCATCGTCAAATGATGCTGCTCGACAAGCGCCAATCCTTCGCGCATCGCATAGATCGCGCCTTCGTTCAGGACGCTTTCGAGCTGGGCGCCGGAAAATCCGAACGACTCCTCGGCGATCTTTTCCATGTTCACTTCATCATGAAGCGGTTTGTTTTTGGCATGGATGTTTAAGATATGAAGACGGCCCTTCTTGTCCGGAAGATCGACGCCGATATGGCGGTCGAACCGTCCTGGGCGCAGCAGCGCCGAATCCAGCATCTCCTTGCGGTTCGTCGCCGCGATGAGGAGAATGCGGGGCGCCTCGTTCGTATGGATGCCGTCCATCTCCGTCAGCAGCTGGTTGAGCGTCTGGTCATACTCCCGATGCTGGCCGCCGTCGCGCTTGCCGCCGATGACATCGATCTCGTCGATGAAGATGACCGCGTTCTTCTTGCCTTCCTTGCCGGCCTTCTTGCGGGCTTCCTTGAACAGATCGCGTATCCGGCCCGCTCCGACGCCGACGTACATCTCCACGAATTCGCTGCCCGATGCGGCCAGATAGACGGAATCCGTATAATGGGCCGCCGCCTTGGCCATCAGCGTTTTGCCTGTTCCGGGAGGGCCGGTAAGCAGGATGCCCTTCATCGGGCGGATGCCTAGCTTGCTGATCTCCTCATGCTTGACCAGAAAGTCGAGCGCCTCGACCAGCTCCCCTTTGGCGCGTTCCTGTCCTCCGATATCGTCGAAGGAGAACGGCGTCGAGCCCTTTACCCGAGCCTCTCTGCGGCCTCCGGCCGCTGCCAGCTGTCCCTTGGACTTGAGCGCGAACAGCATCACGCCCGCGAGCGCAAGCGCAAGCAGAAGAGGAATGATATTCACGCCGCGGAACAACAGAAACACAAACAGCGAGACCAGAACTCCCCCGCCTATCTCGATGCTGTACTTAGGCATTCGTCCAAACCCCCATTCGCTCGCCGATCCTAGGCAAGATCACATATTTCGTATCGCTGCCGAGCTCCAGCGTCACATATACGTTGCTGTCGTCGATCGAGGTGGCCGTCTTGAGGCCCGGCGTCGCGCGTTCGACTTCCTTCAATGCATCCGGAATTTCGGAATAGCGGCGGTTCTCCATCGCTTCGGCGACTGTGAACAGCTGGCTTGTCCAGATGGAATCCAGCTTGGGCTGAGAGCTCTGATCGACCGTAATGACAAGCTTGCGTCCTTCAAGCCATTTGGCGCTGCGGTCGGCAATCTGGTCGTGAATGCCCCGAAGATCGGCTCCGGCGCCCAGCTTCAGGCGAACGGTCAGCGAATCTTTGGAAAGGGTCGGGACGGCAGAGACGACGCCCGGCAGCGAATCCACCGCAGATTGCAGCGGACGCTCCACGACGGCCTGGTCGTAGGCGTACCAGCCGCCGAAAAGCAAGGCTGCGGAGATGGCGATCGTCGACAAGAAAGGCACAAGCCTTACTTTGATCAAAGCAAAAGCCCCCTTTATGAAAATCGAAGCGACGGCATCAAAGCCAGCCTCTTCGTCTACTTTGCTTCATGCGTATACGGATTAGTATATCACATTTGCTATACGAAGAGTATATCACATCGATATTCATAGAGGAGGCGGCAATCGTTACAACTTTAGGAAGCTTTTTTTGTCGTCAGCGAATACGTGGTCATATACTCGCCGTTCTGATAGCGATAGAAATCATAGTAATAGCGGGTTTGTCCCTGCTTGCGGGTATAGAACACTTCCCATGCCGGCTGTCCGCCGATCATGCCTGCCCGGACATGATGGATGTCGGCGTCGGGAACGCGCTGCTTGAAGCTGCTGCGGATGTCGCCTTCCTTGCGGCTGGACGCCATGTCCAGCAGAAGCGGCTCCCCTTTTTCGGGAAGCCAGGCAATCACTTCCTGCCCCTCGGCATTTTTGCCGCGGACGACCCATACCGGGGCATCCCATACATATTTCTCTGCCGAGGAGGTTTCCTTGAGGCCCGCCTTCTGCTGGGCGAGCTTCTCGGCCTGAAGCTCCGCAGCCCAGATCGGACGCTGGAAGCTCCGGTATTCGGCATGCAGATACACGAGCAGCAGCACAACGAGCGCGGAGATCCACAGCGTCCAGCCGCGCCTGCTCATGAGGCCGCGCCGCCGGCGCGCCATCAGTTCCCCGTCAGCCTGGCATAGCAGGCCTGGGCTTCATGCTTGATCCGTTCCTCGTCAAGCAGCGTGCTGACGCCGTCCTTGACGACCTGGACGCCGTCCACCCATACGTGGACGACATCGCGGCCGGAGCCGCTGTAGGCCAGATGGGAGACCAGATCGGACTGAGGATAGAAATGCGGCTGATCCGTATCGATCGCGATGAAATCGGCTTTCATCCCTGCTTGCAGCGCGCCGAGCAGCGGCTGGGAGATCGTAGCCGCTCCGCCGAGAGTAGCCAGCTTCAGCGCTTCGGCCGCCGGCACGACAGTCGGATCTCCGGATACTCCCTTGTGGATCAGAGCCGCAAGCCGGATCTCGTCGAAAAGGTCGAGGTTGTTGTTGCTGGCGGCGCTGTCGGTGCCGAGCGACACGGTGACGCCGGCCCGGAGCAGATCCGGAACGCGGGCGACGCCGCTCGCAAGCTTGAGGTTGCTGGCAGGGTTGTGCGATACGGCCGCGCCTCTGGCTGCAAGCAGCCCGATCTCCGCATCCGTGAGATGGACGGCGTGGGCGACAAATGAGGGACGCGAGAAGAAGCCGAGCCGGTCCAGATGCTCGACCGGACGCAGGCCGTATTCGCGGACGTTCTGCTCCACCTCGGCTGCGGTCTCCGACATATGCGTGTGCATCGGAAGATCGAGATCATGCGCCGCCTGAACGAATTTTTCGATGAACGCCGGAGGACAAGTGTACGGAGCATGCGGGCTCATCATCGTCCTGATGCGGCCGTTCGCCTGGCCGTTCCAATCCTTGGCGAACCGGACCGCTTCATCCAGCTTCTGGAGCTGAACGTCCTCCGGGCACAGCCCGATGGCTCCGCGCATCAGGACGCCTCTCATACCGGACTGCTCGACGACTTTGGCGACCTCGTCCATCCGGTCGTACATGTCGACGAATGTCGTCGTACCCGACTTGAGCATTTCCAGCACGGCCAGCGACGTTCCCCACCGGACGTCCTCGTCCCGGAACTTCGCTTCCATCGGCCACATGTAATCCTGCAGCCATGTCTGCAGCGCCTCGTCGTCGGAATAACCGCGAAGCAGCGACATCGCCGCGTGGCCGTGCGTGTTGATCAGCCCCGGCATGAACGCGAGGCGGCTCCCGTCGAGCTTGACTGCCATATCGTCGGCATCGGCCGGGCGTTCTTCCCCTATGTAGGCGATCAGCCCGTCCTCGACGACCATATGTCCCTTCAGTACGGGACGTCTTTCGTCCATCGTGACGAAGGTTCCGTTTTCAATCCACCATTTGCTCATGTTCGGTTCCTTCCTTATCCATGTAATAAGCGAGGCTCAGCAGCTGCGTCGTAAAATCGGCGTAATGGATCCGGACCTTCTCCGGAGCCTTCAGCACGACCGGGGCGAAATTGAGGATCCCCTTGACGCCGGCCGCGATGAACCGGTCCGCGACGTTCTGAGCTTCCGCTGCCGGCACCGTGATGATGCCGATCTGAATATCCTGTTCCTGTACGGCCTGCTGAAGCCGCTCGATCGGCTGCACCTCCAGCGAGTTGATCCGGGTGCCGATCTTGGCCGGATTGGCGTCGAACACCGCCGTGATTTTCATATTGTCCTTCAAATACGTGCTGTAGTTGCATAAGGCATGGCCCAAATTGCCGGCCCCTACGAGCGCGACGAGCATCACCTGGTCGAGCTTGAGGATGCCTCTGATCTTCTCGATCAGGTAGTTGACGTCATACCCGACGCCCTTGCGCCCGAATTCCCCGAAATAGGCCAGGTCCTTGCGAATCTGAGCCGGATTGAGCTCGAGCTTGAGGCCGAGCTCCTGCGAGCTGACGGTCTGCACGTCGCGCACATGAAGCTCGCCCAGCACTTGCAAATAAACGGGGAGCCGGCGGACGACCGCCTCCGATATCGCCTTACCCTGCTTGCTCATTGCCGGACCGCCTCCTTGGAGTCTTCGGACAGCCATTCCCTCATTCTCGGAACGAACTGATCCGCATGCATATGTTCAATTTTAGGTCCAGGCAGCGAATAAAGGAAGTGTTTCCCGTAAAACGTCTCGATGACTCTCGTATCGTAAATAAGGACGATTCCCTTGTCCCGGGAAGTTCGGATCAGCCTTCCAAATCCTTGCTTGAAACGGATGACCGCCTGCGGCACGGACAGCTTCATGAACGGATTCTGCCCGGATTCCTGAAGCATCTCCGCCTTCGCTTCCTGAAGCGGATGGTTCGGCGGCTGGAACGGCAGACGGACGATGGCCAGGCAGATGAGCGCGTCGCCGGGAATGTCGACCCCTTCCCAGAAGCTGCTCGTCCCGAGCAGCACGGATTCGGGCTGCTGCCGGAAGCGGCGGGTAAGCTTGCTGCGGTTGCTGCTGTCGAGTCCTTGTCCCAGCACCTGAATGCCGGAGCCCTGGAGGGCTTCCTTCAGCGGATCGTACACCTGCTTCAGCATCCGGTAGCTTGTGAACAGAACGAGCATCCGCCCACCGGTTTCGCGGGCCGCTTCCGACAAGGAGGCGACAAGGGCGCTGAGGTAGGCCGGATCGGCCGCGGCTCCCTTGACCGCGGGGAAGTTCCGCGGAATCATGACGAGCGCCTGGGAGCGGTAATGGAACGGCGAGGGCAGCAGGACGGTGCGCGAGCGGCGCTCGTCCGCCATGTTCAGTCCCAGCTGCTCGGCGGCGTATTGGAACGACTTCTGCACGCTCAGCGTGGCGGACGTGATGACGACGCTCTTCTTGCTGTCGAAGAAATATTCCCGGATCTGCCCGCTGACATCGGCCGGAACCGTATTGAGCTGGATGCTCTTCGTCCGCGCGGATGGGTTGGACTCGATCCAGTATACCATCTCCGGCTTGTCCGCCCGCACGAACACGCGCAGCTCGTCCCGGATGCGTCCGGCATCCTTGACCGCTCCCGCGAGATCCGTCAGCATCCCTTGAAGCGCCGTATCGTCCAGCTTGTCCTTCATGTCCGAGAGCATCTTGTCGAGAACCTTGATCGTCCGGTTCATTTCCTTGAAGTAGATGCCTTCCTCGTTCTGGATCGGCTCCCACTGGCTCGGCAGGCTGCCCGGCTTGAGGCGCAGGACGCTCTGCCCCGTCTCGGTCTGGCCTCCGCCGGAAGAGGCGGACGCCAGCGACTGGAGCTGCTCGAAGACCGTCTCCCAGCTGTCCTTGAGCGAGCCGAAGCGCGGGATGATCTCGTCCAGCTGCTCCGTCCATTTGGGCACTTCGTCCTCGCTCTCCCCCTGGATGTGGGAGCGGAGCTGCGGCAGCAGGCCGCTGCGCGAATCCTTGGCAAGCCGGTTCGCCAGGTTCAGGAACGAGTAGAAGCTGAGCTGCTGTCCGAGATGCTTGCCGGCCACTTCCTCCACCTGATGCCCCTCGTCGATGACGAGATACTCATAAGACGGAAGAAGGCGGTGATCGGCTCTGATATCGGTAAATAAAAGCGAATGGTTGGTGATGACGACGTCGGCTAGATTCGCCTCCTGCTTGGCCCGGTGATAGAAGCAGCGCTTGAACCACGGGCATGCCCGGTTCAAGCAGGAATCGGCGTCGCTCGATACGGTATTCCAGAATTCCCCTCCGCGGTTGCCGAAGTTGATCTCTTCCTGATCTCCGGTCTCCGTCTCGCCCAGCCAGACGACCATCTGGGACGCCGTCTGCCGCTCCTCGGCCGTTGCGGCGAAGTCGAGCGACTGAATCTTGGTTTCGAATTTGCGGAGGCAGATGTAGTTGCCTCTCCCCTTGAACACGCTGGCGCGGAAGTCGAAAGGAAGCACCTGCCTGAGCAGCGGCAAATCCCTCTGCCTGAGCTGCTCCTGCAAATTGATCGTATGGGTGCTGACGACAATCTTCCGTTCGTTCTTGACGCCGAAATAAAGGGAAGGGATCAAGTAGCCGAGCGATTTGCCCGTGCCTGTCCCGGCTTCGATCAGCAGATGCCGATTGTTCTCGAAGGCGTCGTTCACCTCGCGGAACATCGTCTGCTGGGCTTCGCGCTCCTCATAGTCCGGGAACAAGGCGGTGAAGCCTTCCCGCACCTGCTCCAGATAGTCCTCGAAGCTGACGCCTTCAAGCGGCTTTTCGTTGCCTTCGTCGCGGGGGGGCTCCTCTTCCGTCCACTCTCCGGCCTTCATGGCGAACTGCCGGAAATAGCGGTGGCTGTCGGTATCCAGAGCGGTGGACGCTTCGCGGAGAGCCAGCTCCTCGCGCAGCAACCACCCGAGATCGTTGTCGGCGCTCAGCATCACGAACCGCTGCAGCGTCAACAGCGGCAGGCTGCGCAGCTTCTTCACGCATTCGGCGAACAGGATCGCCGTCGCCATCGCGTCGCTGTCCGCGCGATGATGCTGATCGTGGCGGATGCCGAACTGCTCGGATACAGCCCCGAGCTGATAGGAGCTCAGGGAAGGATAGAGCATGCGGAGCAGCTCGACCGTATCGAGCTTCCTGCCGTCGAACGGCGAATAGCCGGCCCTGTCGAGAGCCATATTAAGGAAACCGGCATCAAAGGATACGTTATGGCCGATCAGCACGGCATCCTGAAGCAGCGGAATCATCTCCAGCAGAAGATCGTCGGGCTCGGGCGCATCCGCAACCATCGCGTCGTCGATTCCGGTAAGCTGGGTGATGAAGACTGGGATCGGTCCGCTGGGGCGCACAAAGGAGTTCAGTGTCTGGAAGACATTGAACTCCTCGTCCATCAGCACAAGGCCGACTTGTATGATTTCATCCTCGGTGCTGGTTCCGGTCGTTTCTAAATCCAGTACGGCATAGATCATTCGAAGCAAAACTTCCTCTCACAGGCAAGTCAGCTCCGCACTCCCGAAATAAAGGGATAAAGGCCCGGGAGTCTGCCGGCATGACTTGAGATTGGTTATTGGATCCTCAAAGGCCGGATCGATTTTGTGCGCCTGCCGGAACAGCATCTCCGCATGGTCCATGTTGAGGCGCACCGCCTGAATGCAGCCGAGCGCATTGAAACCGATCGCCTGCCAGCGGGGATGGTCCGTGAGGCTGACCAGCAGCTTGAAATGAAGCTCGGCATCGCTCCATTGCTGCAGATGCATCAGCGTCATGGCCAAGTACATGCGGGCCAGATCGCATTCCGGGGAGCATTCCACCGCTTCCTGGAAATGCCTGGCCGCCTGCGGAAACATGAAGAGCTTGAAGTAGCCTTGGCCCTTGGCGATCCTCTCCACATTGTCTCCGGACACATCCATGGCGAACGATCCTTGCTGGGGCTTGGCCGCCAAGTCCGCACCGCTGCCGATCGCCGGACCGCAGGGAACTTCCTTCATGGCCGCGGTGACCATGCCGGCGCCTGCGAACCGGCTGTCGGAAGCTCCGACAGCGGCGGCGGAAGCGGACTGCGCGCCTCCAGCACCCGTGTTTCCAGGCAAAGGCGAGGATGAACCGGCCGTTATGCCTGCGGATGCCGCCGCTGCCGGGAACTCCTCGCGGAAATCCGCCATCTTCTCTTCCAGGCGAAGCCATTCTTCAATGAACTGGTCGCTGATTCCTCGCAGCTGGGCCAGCTGCTCCAGCATCTCTTTGCGTTCTTCGGAGCTGCAATGCGGGTAACGCAGCATGATGTCGTCCAGCAGATCGTTCATAACGGCAAACAGCTGTTGAAACATCCCGGACACCCGCCTTCCACAGGGAATAAAGGCTATTCAAATGACAGCAATGACCGGTCAAGCTCTCTCCGGTACCCTCATTCTGTGTTTTGGCGCCCTTTTGTATACCCTGCGGAACAGTTCCCTTAGACGTAAGGATAAGGATTAAATGATGACGGCGTGAACTTCTTCATCCATAACCTGGACCGGCTGGTTGTGGTCGTCCAGAATGACTACCTTCGGCTTGTAGGCGCGGGCTTCCTCTTCGGACATGGCCGCATAGGAAATGATGATGACCTTGTCGCCCGGCTGCACGAGGCGGGCCGCCGCTCCGTTGAGGCAGATGACGCCCGAATGCCGCGGACCTGGAATGATATACGTCTCCAGCCTGGCCCCGTTGTTGTTGTTGACGATCTGGACTTTCTCGTTCGCCCAGAGATCCGCCTTTTCCATCAGAGCTTCATCTATAGTGATGCTTCCTACATAGTTCAGGTTCGCTTCCGTCACCGTCGCGCGGTGCAGCTTGGATTTCATCATTGTCCGGAACATAAGTCCTGACCTCCTGTCAGTGG
The DNA here is from genome assembly GCF_002243345.2 of Paenibacillus sp. RUD330. Taxonomy (NCBI): domain Bacteria; kingdom Bacillati; phylum Bacillota; class Bacilli; order Caryophanales; family Paenibacillaceae; genus Paenibacillus; species Paenibacillus sp. RUD330. Next base: position 2,410,905 of record NZ_CP022655.2, on the reverse strand, counting down.
AGTATAGCGTTGTCGATCAGTCTCGTCGAGCCGAACTTCACCGCAAGCGCGAGCAGCATCGGCTGTCCGAAGTCGCTCAGCTTGCGGCCGGGAAGCAGCGCCTCCAATGAAGGATAGCTTCTCAGCTCCGCATAGTCAATGGCGGCAAGCGGCGCTTCGGCGATAGCCGACCTCACCCGCGCTTCCAGACCGCCGGCCGTCATGCCGGGCTCCTCGGCCCAGATGGCAGCGGCGCGCAGCGTCCGGGAAAGGACGAGCGCCTGTTCGCGCTGCTCCGGCGTCAGATAGACATTGCGCGAGCTCAGCGCCAATCCGTCCTGCTCCCTGACCGTCGGGCAGGGCACGATCTCGACGTCGATGTTGAGATCGTCGACCATCTGCTGCACGACCGCCACCTGCTGGGCGTCCTTCAACCCGAAGTAGGCTTTCTGAGGTTTCACCAGATGGAGCAGCTTGCTTACGACCGTGCCGACCCCGTCGAAATGGCCGGGACGGGAAGCGCCGCAAAGAGCTTCGGTCACCTCGGAGACCAGCACTCTCGTCAGCGGCTTGCGCGGATACATCTCCTCTACGCTCGGCATGAAGACGATATCGGCGCCTTGCTGGCGCGCGAGGAGCAGATCGCGTTCCTCGTCGCGCGGATAGCGGTCGAGATCCTCGTTCGGTCCGAACTGCAGCGGATTGACGAAGATGCTCAGGACGGTCAGGCCGTTTTCCGCCGCGGAGCGGCGGATCAGGCTGCCGTGTCCGTCATGGAGATAGCCCATCGTCGGCACAAGGCCGGTCTGGAGCTGCGGCAAGGCCGCCCTTCGGGCGGACAGCTCCTCCCGGAGGGAAGAAATGGTCCTCAGCACGAGAGGACCTGTTTTCACAGCCGTTGCGCTCATTTCCGCTCGCCTCCGTACAGAGCGCCGACCGGCGCGGCCGCGGCGGCTCCGAAAGTGTGCTCGGCCGCAGGGAAGCTGCGGCCCTTGACTTCGCTGACATACTGGCCGAGCGCCTCGCGGATTGTCGATCCGACATCGGCGTAGGTTTTCACGAATTTCTTCGCGCGGTATGGAGATGCGTACTGGATCAGGTCGTGGTAGACGAGCACTTGCCCGTCGCAGCCGGGACCGGCTCCGATTCCGATCGTCGGAATCGTGAGCTTGCCGGAGATGGCCGTCGCGATCGGTTCCGTGACGAGCTCAAGGACGACCGCATAAGCGCCTGCCTGCTGCAGGGCGAGCGCGTCGGCTTCGAGGCGGGCCGCCTCGGCCTCCAGCTTGCCTTGGATCTTGTATCCGCCCAGCTGGTGCACGGACTGGGGCGTCAGGCCGATATGCCCGATGACGGGAATGCCGGCCTGCACGCAAGCGGCGACATGCTCGGCGATCTCCTCGCCGCCCTCGATCTTGACGGAATGGGCATGGCCTTCCTGCATGAGCCGGCCCGCCCCCCGGAGAGTCTCCTCCCGGCTGATGCGCGCCGTCATGAACGGCATGTCGACGATGCGGAACGTGTTCTGCGCTCCGCGCGCGACCGACCGCGCGTGATATATCATATCGTCCAGCGTCACCGGTACGGTCGTGTCATACCCGAGCACGACATTTCCGAGCGAATCGCCGACGAGAATGGTGTCGATTCCCGCTTCTTCTGCCAGTCTGGCCGACGGGTAATCGTATGCCGTCACCATCGTGATCGGCTCTCCCTCTGCCTTCATTTTTTGCAGTTTCGTAATCGTTAGCGCTTGTTTCATTTCGCGTTGTTCCCCTTTCGGTACCCATCCAGGTTAGTGTGAACACAAAAAAACCTTTTAGCCGCCGCTAAAAGATCCAGCCCGAAAAAGGATGTCAAAAACGCCTGCGGGCTTTCCTCTTGTCTCGGTCCTGAAGCGGCTCAGAGCAAAAGTCAACGCACTGCTGGTCATGCAACATTCCTTCTGTGAAACGGCAGATGTACCGACCTTCTGCCCGGCTGTGCCAGTGCGGTTCGGATCTTGTCGATACCGCCCGGTCACCACCAGTATAACAGATCCATCCATCTCCGTAAACGAAGCCAAAAGCCGGCCCCTTGCAGGACCGGCTTGAACGATCAGGATGGCACGGGCTCGCCCATCTCGGCCGAGAACAACGCCCTGATCGTGCCGTCCTCGAGCTCGACCTGCAGCGCTCCGCTCTCATGGAGACCGGAAGGCGTTCCCCGGATCTCTCCTTGAGGCGTGGAGATGACGGTCTTGCGATGAAGCGACACCGACAAGGCTTCCCACAGAAGCTTGACCGGAGCGAATCCTTCCGCCAGATAAACCTCGTACAGCGACTCCCATTCGTTCAGGAAGGCGGCGGCGATCATCGCCCGGTCGAATGTACGGCCTGCCGCGATGCGCAGCGATGCCGCACGCTCCAGCAGCTCATTCGGATAGTCGCCTTCGGCCAGGTTGACGCTGATGCCGACGCCGGCCACGATATGGCGGATCCGCTCGTCCTCGGCTGCCGATTCCAGCAGGATGCCGCTCAGCTTTTTGCCTTCATGCAGCAGATCGTTGGGCCATTTGATGCCGATATCCAGCCCCGTCTGCAGCCTGAGAGCCCGGCACAGGGCGACCGCCGTCAGCAGGGTCAGCTGCGGCGCGCTGCTGACCGGAAGCGGCGGACGAAGCACCAGGCTCATCCAGAGCCCCTTGCCGTATGGCGACACCCAGCCCCGGCCCATCCGGCCGCGGCCGCTCAGCTGCTGCTCCGCCAGCACGAGCGTCCCTTCCTCTGTTCCTTGTTCAGCGAGCTTGGCTGCGATGTTCTGGGTTGAATCCACCTTGTCCATCAGCAGCAGCCTGCGGCCGAATTCCCGGGTCTGCAGATGGGCGGCTATCCGCTCCTCCGTCAACAGGTCCGGCTTCGATATCAGCCTGTATCCCCGCTTGCGGGAAGCCTCGAAGACAAAGCCCGCCTCCTCCAGCTTGCGGATCTGCTTCCAGACGGCCGTCCGGCTCACCTCAAGCTCCCTGCTGACCGCTTCCCCCGAAAGGAATTCGCCGCCGCTCTCCTCGAATAATCGAAGCAGTTTTTCCGTATTCATGACGGCGCGCCTCCTTGCTTCTGTTCATGCAGCTCTGCCGCCCGGTCCAGCAAAGGCTTCTGTTCGTTCGGCACCGCACCTCCGGCAGCCTCAAGGGCCAGCCGCTCCAGCAGCCTGCCCATCCAAGGTCCCGGCCGCGTCCCGATCACCTGCTGGATGTCCTTGCCGTCCACCGCCAAGCCGCCGATGCCGCGCACCGGCATCCGCTCCATCCAGACCCGGATCTCCGCGGCGGCAGATTCGCAGCCGGTAGGCAGCGCTTCGAAATCAAGTCCAAGTCCTGCGGAAGCCGCCGCCTCCATCAGGCGAAGCCAGCTCTCGGCCGCCTCCGCTCCGATGCCGAGCACAGCGGCATGCCATTCCGCAGCGGCGGGCTTGTCACCCGAGCCGGCCATCCGGCGATGGATCGAAAGCACGGATTCCAGCTTCTCCTTGCGGGCACGCGAATACCGCAGCCGCCGGAACCACTCCCCGGCCAAGTCCTTGTCCATCCCGAGAACGATGAACAGCCCTTGCCAGCGCTGCTCCCCGTCCGCGAGCTTGTCCAGGGCGGCAAGCCTGCCGAGCAGGCTGTCGGCCGCCTCTTTTTGTCCGTGCTTCGGCTTAACATGCTGATGGGCCGGACCGGGGAGCGGCAGAGGCTCCTTCAAGCATTCCAGGAGTCCGCTAGCATATAGCCAGGAAGCGCCGGATCGGATGCTCCCCTTCTCGGCGATGCGGTCAAGCTCCAGGCCGATTCTTTCCATCGCGACATGCTTCAGGCTGCCTCGATGGCCGAGCAATGCCCGCCAGGTCGAGTGGGACAGCCGGAAGCCGTAGACCGCCGCGAACCGTACCGCCCGCAGCATCCGCAGCGCGTCCTCGCCGAAGCGGGCTTCGGGATTCCCTACCGCGCGGATAAGACCGCGCCTGAGATCCGCCATGCCGCCGTACGGATCTTCCAGAGTTCCGTCGTGATGCAGAGCCATCGCATTGATCGTGAAGTCGCGCCTCTGCAGGTCGCCTGCAAGCTCCCGGATGAACGATACCTCGGACGGACGCCGGTGGTCGGCGTACTCCCCCTCCGTGCGGAAGGTCGTCACCTCGTACAGCTCTCCCCCATGCCGCACGGTCACGGTTCCATGCTGAAGGCCGGTCGGAATGCTGTTCGGGTACAGCTCCATCACTTCCTCCGGAGAAGCGGAGCTCGCGATGTCGACATCCTTGAGCGGCAGCCCAAGCAGCATGTCGCGGACGCAGCCGCCCACGAATACGGCGGTGTGGCCGGCCTCCTGCAGCCTCAGGAGCACAGGAGCCGCATGCCGCATCTCTGCAGGAAGAGGCATGATGGTCTCCCCTTTCATCCCTCGCAAGCCGGAACGGGAAGCTCCGCCTCCATGCCGAGCACCCGGTAGTAGATCTTCTCGTATTCGCGCGTGATCCTCTCGTTGCAGAATTCGCCGTAAGCGCGCCGGATGCACGCGCTGCGGAATTGATCGTACATGGACGGGTTCGTCAGCAGCCTCGCGGCATTGCGCGCCATATCGGCCGTATCGCCGATCGGCGACAGGAAGCCGGTCTCTCCATGCGAGACGAGCTCGGGAATGCCTCCTGCCGTGGACCCGATCGTCGGAACTCCGCAGCCCATCGCTTCAAGCGCAACAAGGCCGAAGCTTTCCTTCTCGGAGGGAAGCAGCATGAGATCCGCCAGGGAAATGACTTCGGCCACATCCTCCTGCTTGCCGAGAAAATGCACCCTGTCCTCCATGCCCATCTCGCGGATCTGGCACTGGATGCGCGACAGCTCGGGCCCTTCTCCAACGAGCAGCAGCTTGGAAGGGACATGCTCCGATACCCGGCGGAAGATGTCGATGACATCGCCGACCCGCTTGACCGGACGGAAGTTGGAGATATGCATCAGGATTTTCTCGTCCGGCGCGGCGTAATCGCCTCTCCGGCTGGATGTATCCCGGGGATAATAGACTCTTTTGTCCACAAAGTTGTAGGTCAGGTCGATCGGAGTCGTGATGTCCAGAAGCTCCCTCGTCTCGCGGATCAGATCCTGGGAGACGGCCGTCACCGCGTCGCTCTCGTGAATGGCGAGACGGATCAGGTCCTTCAGCGACTCATCCTGCGCCAGCACCGTAATGTCGGTGCCATGGAGCGTCGTCACCGTTTTCAGGCCTTTGCCATGGATCTGCTTGGCCAGAAACGCGCATACGGCATGAGGAATCGCATAGTGGACATGCAGGATGTCGAGCTTCTGCATCTCCGCGACCTGAGCCATCTTGCTGGCCAGGCTGAGATCGTAGGGAGGATAGCGGAAGACGTAATAATTGTTGACTTCGACCTCGTGGAAGAAAATATTTTTGTGGAACTGGCCCAGCCGGAAAGGAATGCTGTGCGTGATGAAATGGATTTCATGTCCGTTCTCGGCCAGCAGCTTGCCGAGCTCCGTCGCGACTACGCCCGATCCGCCTAGGGTCGGGTAGCAGGTAATCCCGATTTTCAGTTTTCTGGTCATGTGGGTTCCTCCCGCTCGTGGCGCTCTGCTTCCATATGTATTCCCCCAACCGGGGCTTTAGGCATCAGCCGATAAAATGCGACACCGGATGCGGCTTCTTGAGCGCGAAGCCTTCCGCATGCGAGCAGCCCGCCGCTTGTCCGGTCAGGTAGTCGCGATATTCGACCCGCTTGACATAACCTTGGGTCAGCGGCGTGTCGACCCTGCCGTCGCCTGCGGCTGCCGGGGCGAACTGCGATTGGTACGCCGAGAGCGCTTCGAGCTTGCGGCCGATGAAGCTGCTGATGTCCACGGTCAAGGCGATGTCGCGCTGGTCATTGATATAATAAAACACAAGCTGCTCCACGTTGACCGGCTCCAGGTCCGAATCCGGCAAATATCGTCTCAGCTTGGCGTTGAATACCGCTTCTTCGACCATGGCGCTGGCCGCGTTGTGATCCGGATGGCGGTCCTGCCAATAGGGAGCGAACACGATTCTAGGCTTGCGCAGCCTGATTTCCTTGGTGATGGCGGCCAGCTGGGATGTCTCCCCCGTCAGGCCGCGGTCGGGAAGCCCCAGACAGCTGCGGACGGTCAGACCGAGTATTCTGGCGGCAGCCTCGGCTTCCTGCTTGCGCAGCCCGACGGTTCCGTTGGAGCTCATCTCCGATTCCGTCAAATCGCAGATTCCGACCGTCATTCCGGCATCGGTATGCTTCAGGATCGTGCCGCCCATGCCGATCTCGGCATCGTCCGCATGGGCGCCGAAGACGAGGATGTCTGTCTGCTGTCTCATCCTCTTACTCCGGCTTGTACTTGTGGACCAGCTCGCGCCAAGCGAAGTCCCCTCGCTGCATCGCCTTAACGAGCAGCTCCGCGGTCGCGATATTGGTCGCTACCGGTATGCCTTGGACATCGCAGAGGCGCAGCAGGGCGATGATATCAGGCTCATGCGGCTGTGCCATGAGCGGATCCCGCAGGAAAATGATGAGGTCGAGCTCGTCCTGGGCGACGAGCGCTCCGATCTGCTGGTCTCCGCCGAGCGGACCCGACATATAGCGGTGGATGTTGAGGGAGGTCTTCTCCATGATGCGCGAGCCCGTCGTGCCTGTCGAATACAGCTTGTTGCCGATGAACGCTTCCTCGTAAGCGGTGACGAAGTTGACCATCTCGTCTTTTTTGCGGTCATGCGCGATAAATGCAATGCTAAGCATCGCTCTCACTCCTTCATGTTCGATGCGTTTGTTCTGTCGCAGTCACGGTTCCATGATATGTTCGAATCCGTAGATAAGGCCTTCATAGGTCATCACTTTCTTGATCGCATGGGCGACGCCAGGCATATAGCCGGCTCTGTCATAGGAATCGTGGCGGATCTTGAGCGTCTGCCCGAACGCTCCGAAGACGACCTCCTGCTGGGCGAACACGCCGGGCAGCCTCACGCTGTGGATTCTGAAGCCGTCGTAGTAGCCGCCGCGGGCGCCCTCGATCGTCTCTTCCTCGCGGGGATTGCCCTGCTTCAGCTCGCGCCGCGCCTCGGAGATAAGCTCGGCCGTCTTGATCGAAGTGCCGGAGGGGGCGTCGAGCTTCTGGTCCCCGTGGTATTCGATGATTTCAAGATGGGGAAAATGTTTGGAGGCTTCCGCGGCGAATTTCATCATCAGGATCGCCCCGACGGAGAAATTCGGAGCGATCAGCCCGCCGATTCCCTGCTGCTTGCACAGCTCGTCCAGCTCGTCGATCTGCTGCGGAGTAAAGCCTGTCACGCCGGCGACGGGCCGGATTCCGCGCGTCACGGCTTCCAGCGTGTTGGAATAAGCGGACTGCGGCACGGTGAAATCGACGAGAACGTCGATTTCTCCGCTGTCCAGCATCGCCTCCAGCGATGGAGACACCGTCACGCCGCATGGCTCGAGACCGACAAGACGGCCCGCGTCGACAGCGCCGGCCGACGGGGACATGGCTCCCGTCAGCTGGAAGCTTTCATCCTGCAGGGCCAGCTTGACGACTTCTCGGCCCATTCTTCCGGAAGCGCCGGCTACCGCCACTTTGATAGGAGTATTCATGATATCGATCACCTCGAGTTAAATAGTCGGCTTGCTCCATACCGCTTCAGCGCGGCTTGTTCGTCGGCTTGATCGCCCGGTTCAGCTTGCGCAGCAGGATTCGGGCTTCCTCGGAGGAAGGATCCAGCCTGCATGCTTCCATCACGCAATCTTTTGCATCCTGGAGCCGGTTGAGCACGTAATAGCACTGTCCCGCCGCGAGGCTGGCCTCGGCGTTGAGCGGATCCAGCAGCCGGGCCTCCTGGGCGAACAGAAGAGCCTCGGAGGCATGGGCAGCGCCGGCAGCCAGCAGCAGCTTGGCATCCGAGACGAGCCTGCGGGAGTCCACGACATCCAAGTGGAACCGGTACTCCGCATGAGCAGGGTCCAGCTCGCTGGCAAGCTTGGCATGATGAAGGGCCAGCTCCCATCTGCCGCTGCGCGTGCAGGAGACGGAGCATTTATAATGAAAAGACGCATTGTCAGGCTCCAGGTCGATTGCTTGCCGGAACCATCCGATCGCGCCGTCGAAGTCGCCGCCGAGTATGGATTCGTATGCTTTCCTGATGCAGCTTTCCCCGTCCATCCGCCCACCTTCCTTCTCAGAGGATGATGGTACAGCATATGCCTGGGGCTTTATTGCGGTTCGCCGTTTTTGCGGGTCCAGCGGTCCGCGTCCCTCGTATTGAACTTGTGCATGACGGAATCATGCGCCTTCGTCAGATCGATGTTCAGCGAATTGGCGAAGCAATTCAGGATGAAGAGGATGTCCCCCAGCTCCATCTCGACGGAATTGTCCGCCTCGTCCGGCTTCTTGGGCTTCTCTCCGTACGTATGGTTGATTTCCCTCGCCAGCTCGCCGCATTCCTCCGTGAGTCTGGCCATGAGGGACAAGGGGCTGAAGTAGCCTTCCTTGAATTGGCTTATGTAATCGTCGACTTCCCGCTGGATGGCGGCAAGAGATTTTTCGCTCATGGACAAGTTCCCTTCTTTGCAAGGTATCTTTACCTATGTTATCCTAAAGCAGTTTTGAACACAATATTTAAGCCCCTGCCTACTAACGGCCCTCGCCCACGGCAGGCAAGCCAAGCGATCGTCAAGGAGAAACCGTCTATGTCCAAATTATCCAGGATTCAATGGAACTACATTTATCGCACCATCTTCCCGATCATGCTGGGAACCGCCATTTACGCCTTTGGACTGCAATACTTCGTCCTCCCGAACCAGCTCATGGAAGGCGGCGTCACCGGCATCGGCATCCTTCTCAACTATGCGCTCGGATGGAAGCTGTCCATCACGACGCTTGTCCTGAACATTCCGCTGTTCCTGGTCGGTCTCCGCATTCTCGGCAAGCTGTCCATGGTCATGACGATCATCGGAACCGTCAGCCTATCCGTATTTCTGGCTATCTTCGAAAAGGCGATTTCGGCCGGATGGATGGCGCCTTTCTACGCCGAGCATGATTTCATCCTGGCTGCCCTGTATGCCGGCGTCACGCTCGGCATGGGCCTTGGCATCGTCTTCCGCTTCGGCGGCACGACAGGCGGCGTCGATATCGCCGCGCGCATCCTCACCCGCTCCAAAGGATGGAGCATGGGCCAGATCATCCTGGCGTCGGACGCCATCATCATCGGCCTGTCGCTCATCTACATTCCGAAGGAGAAGGTGCTCTACACGCTCGTCGCCGTGTTCATCGCCTCCAAGCTGATCGACTTCATTCAGGAAGGCGCTTATGCGGCCAAGGCGTTCTCCATCATCAGCGAGCACGGCGAGGCGATCGCCGACAGGATCACCGTGGAGATGGAGCGCGGCGTCACGCTTATCCCCGCCGTCGGCGCCTATTCCAAAACGGACAAGCAAGTCGTTTACTGCGTCGTGTCGCGCCAGGAAATCCGCACTCTTCGCATGATCGTCCGAAGCATCGACCCTCGGGCATTCATCGTGATCAACGACGTCCACGACGTGCTTGGAGAAGGATTCAAAGAAGAAGCCTGACCGGTTGCCGGCCAGGCTTCTTCTTTTATTTGCGGGCGACCCCGTTATGGCTTGGCGGCTCTCCCTTGGCCGGATGGACACGGACTCCATGCTGGCCGCCGCGGTAATTGCTCCAGCCGGCATAACCCAGCACGGCGGCAATGAGCGGCACGAGCGTATACAGCATCCAGCCTCCCGGCATGATCGGGCTCGCCGGCGGCGCGACGGCAGGCTCCGCCACATTCCTGCCTTCCGGCCCTTCGGCGCGGAAGAGCGTGTCCGCCGTCTCCGAAACGGAACGGAACGATTGGATGATCCAAGCGGACTGAGGGTCGCCGCTCGCCTTCAGAAGCTTCCCGCTGTAGGCCACAGCCTCCCTCATCGCCTCGGCCTGAAGCGGATCGCGGCTCAGCAGCGCGGCCGGCTCGATGACTTCCCAGTGCCGCTCGAGAGTGGCAAGCCTAGCCGCCGCCGCAGACTTGGCCAAGCTGCCGCTGGTCGTCCAAGCGATCGCGACCTGCCGGGCATCCTCCTTGAGCAGAGGCTCGTACTGCAGCCACAACGCCTCGCGGCCTCCCGCCAAGCTGTCCGCCGCCAGCCTCAGCCTCGACGCAGCCTCCAGCAGCCTGTCCGGTTCCGTCCCTGCGGACAGAGCCGCCTTGGCATCGGACAGGCTTTTGTCGACCGCCGCCCAGCCGGCGCTATATCCATGCGAGCGCAAGCCGCGGTCGCCGGCCAGCTTCGCAAGTTTGACGAGCTCGTAATAGGAGCCGCTGCGGTCCCCGTTCACGACGGCCGTGTACAGGTTGTTCGCGGTGCTCCGGAACCGTTGCGCGGGCTCGGCCGCCGAGCCGATCTCCGAATTGCCGATGTATGCGCTGCCCGATGCGAACACCGCACCATGCAGCAGCAGCAGGGCAGCCGCCCCCGCCAGTAATCCGATCCACACTCCAGTCCATTTGCCGGACATGCCTATCCCTCCTGTCTATCCTACTACTATGCTTGCGGATAGGGAGATATGTACGGCTTGTACGCTTGAAGGGGATTCTCGGCAATCGGAGCGGCTGCCTTCTGCGCTTGAGTCCAATCATCATTCGGCGCGGCCGCCTTTTGCGCTTGAGTCCAATCGTCACCCATGGGTTTGGAAGTCAGCGCCCTTGCCTCCTGCGCCCGATCGTTTGCGCCAGCCAGACGGCCAGCAGGCTGAATATCGACAGTCCGATCGTGAATGTACGCACTGCGGGCACATCGTTTTCAAGCGTGCTTGGCAGATAGGGGTAGATGCCGTAGTGATAATCGCAATAGTCGTTGAGCAGCAGCCAGCCGGCCGCCGCCAGCGCGGCGATCTTGCCCACAGCCATGAAACGGACATAGAGAAGGGCTTCCAGCGCCATGCCCAGATGGGAAGCCATCAGCATGAAATGCGCAGGCTCCAGCATGTCTCCCCGGGCCGCGCCGGCGAGAATCATCGTGGTCGCCCAGATGCCGTATTTCACCGATGTGACGGTTCCAAGACCTTCGATCAAGACACGCACCGTCTTGCCGAGACGTCCCTGATCTACAGGCGGAAAGAGCAGATATAGCAGGCTCAGGGTGAAGAAAAGGCTGGCCGTGGGGCTGTCCGGAACGAAAACAAGCTGCCAGAGCGGATTGCCGGCGTCGACGGTCGCTTCCAGCTGTCCTTTGTACCAATAATATCCGTACACGGTGCCGAGCGCATTGACGACGAGCAGCAGCCACAGAAACCGGCGATTCAGCAAAGCATAGCGGCTGAACAAATTCGAAAACAAGACGATGAGCCTCCTTGGTTAGCGTGCATGTCGCCCTTTTATTCCTAACAAGCGTCGGTTGACGAAAAAGCCTGATCGTCCGGGAACGATCAGGCTGGTTGTCTTATTGAGCCGCTTTTTGCTTGGCGAGCCAAGTGGTGAGCGTATCGATCTCTTCCGCGGAAAGAGTGTCCTTGAAGGCCGGCATGCCGCCCTTGCCGTTGGTGACGATATCCGTCAGCTGCGCTTTGTCGAGCAGATCGCCGACGCCGTGCAGGGATGGAATCTTCGCTCCGGCTTGGCCTTTGAGGTCCGTGCCGTGGCAAGTCATGCATTTGGCCTTTTCCATGATCGTCTTCACACCGGCGTTGTCGGCATCGACGAGAGCGACGTCCTCCTTCGGCTTTGTTGCCGAAGGCGGTTCCTCGCCGGAAGCGGCCGCTTCGCGGGCTTTTTCCTCGCGCTCGATATGCTCCGGCACCGTATTGGTGATCTCGAGCTCATGCTGATAGTGGTCCCAGCTGACCTTGGTCAGATAGTAGCACGACACCAGCGACAAGAGCATGAGAGCCGTTGCGATCGGACGGCGGTAGAAGCGGCGCTCCTTGCCCGTATCCAGGAACGGGGCGAGCAGCAGCGAGCCGAAAGCGACGCCCGGTACGCCCATAACGCCGAGCGGAACGTACGAACCGGATACCCAAGGGTACTTCAGCAGCTGGTACAGGAACAGGAAGTACCAGTCCGGCATCGGAATGAACGCCGAGTTGGTCGGATCCGCCGGATATCCGAGCGGTGGCGGCTCTGCGATCGTAAGAACGAGGAATCCGACGAGCACGACGCAGCCGACCATCCATTCCTTCAGCAGGAAGTTCGGGATGAAGGCTTCCGAACGTCCCGGGAAGGAAGTGTAGTCCGGCGGGATGCTGTTGACGGTTTCGCGCTTGCGAACACGGGAGTCGCCGACATAAACGACTTTTTCGTTTGAATTGTTGCCGTGCGCCATGTGAGTCCCTCCTCTACCGTTATAGAGGACCCGCGATGCCTTGCTTGCGGATCATCAAGAAGTGCGCAGCCAGCAGAGCCAGCAGGGCGCCTGGAAGGAAGAACACGTGAATCGCGAAGAACCTGGTCAGCGTAGTCGCTCCGACGATGTCTCCTCCCTGCAGGAAGACTTTGATGTACTCCCCGATATAAGGCACCGAATCGGCGATCTGAATGCCGACCTTGGTTGCGAAGTACGCTTTGTTATCCCAAGGAAGCAGGTAACCGGTGAAGCCGAGTCCAAGCATGATGAAGAAGATCAGCATGCCGACGACCCAGTTCATCTCGCGCGGAGCCTTGTAGGATCCGGTGAAGAAGACGCGAAGCGTATGTAGGAACATCATGACAATAACGAGGCTGGCTCCCCAGTGATGCATGCCGCGTACGATCGAGCCGAACGGCACCTTGTGCTGAAGATAATCCACGCTCGCGTAAGCGTTGATAATATCCGGAACGTAGTACATGGTGAGGAACATGCCGGACAGTATCTGGATAACGGTAATGAAGAACGTCAATCCTCCGAAACAATAGACGAAGGCTGAAAAGTGATGCGCGGGATTGACATGTTCCGGCACCTCATGGTCCGCAACATCCCTCCACAGGGGCGTCACGTCAAGACGTTCGTCGATCCAGTTGTATACGCTTTTAAACATCTGAATTAACGCCTCCTAAACCCTTGTGTTCGGAACGATATCGCCCAGGTAAACAAAGCCGTTCTCGATCTTGATCTGATACTCGTCAAGAGGAGCCGGCGCTACAGACAGGTTTTTGCCGTCTACGGTGTAGTGGGCGCCGTGGCATGGGCACACATATTCGTTGTTTTTCTCGGTGTTCCAGCCGATCGTGCAGCCCAAGTGCTTGCAGATCGGAGAAAGCGCGAAAATCTTGCCGTTGTCGTCCTTCATGATCCACGCGGCCTGCTCGGGATCGCTTACATACCACCCGTCGACCTGATGGATTTTGAACTTGAACTCCGTCGGCTCGCCGACCTTCACTTTGCTCTCTTCCACGACCTTGACGAAGCTGCCTGCGGAGCGTTTCTCCAGCAGCGGATCAACGGCGAACCGGATCATGGGCAGGACGGCGCCGCCGGCCATGAATGCGCTGGCTCCTCCGAGGGTGTAAGCCAAAAACTGCCTTCTCGACATTTCCTTGCGCTTCACGGGAGCGTGTGCGGATTCTTGATTTTCGTGAGTACTCATCTGTTCAACCCCCTTTGCAACCATATCGGATGCCTTGTCCGCCAGACATTCCGTGTCGAACCAAGCAATTCCTATCATACTTTAGACGTTTGGGAGCGTCAAGAATTTGGAAGTTCATTGTTCAAAAATCGCTCCCATGTTTGTTGCTAATTTGTCACATTTGAGGGCGATCGCACGGGGCGAGTTTACAATCATTCCCTGACAAATGGTTTCCCCTTCGCGAAAAGAAATTATGCATCCGTTTCGTCGAGTAAGCTTCATTCCATTCGTTTAGGCTTTCCACAACTCCCGGATCCGCAAGGAGATGTCGGAAGGCCCAGGCAGCGCGCCGCTGTCGTCCGGGCCGAGCGCGAGGTCCGCCTCCTCCAGCCGCGACAGGTCGACGGCGGCAGATGCGGCGATGACGTAGCGGAAGCCTCCGCTTTTGACTTTTCTGCACAGCTCGTCCAGCTCGGACAGGTCATCGCTAAGGCGGTACTGCACGGCCGGATAAGAAATGATTCTGCCCTTGAACGGAATTTCCGCCGCGTCAAGCAGATCGCGCAGCTTCTCGAGCGCCTCAGCCGCCTGCCAAGGAGATTCCGTGCCGGAAAGACCGGTGACCGGAAGCAGGCAGGTGTCCATGTACGGCTGCAGCTCGGGCCAGCGCTGACGTTCGATTTCGCTGAATTTCATGCTGTTCCACTTCCTTCGTTATTTTCGCCTCCCTTATGTTACCTTGAAGGGACGTTTTTGCCAACATCCTCAGCGCTCCGCTCCGGATATCCGCTCCTCGGCCGCAGCTGCCTGCGTGTCTGCGGCCTTTCCGCCGCGGCAAAAAACGACAGCCTCCGGCCAGCCGCCGAAGCGGCCGGACCGAAGGCCGACGTGAAGCGGGACTGCTCAGCGGCGGAGAGCGTTCCACTCCTCGGACAGCTTCTGGAAGCGATCCCGGTCTCCGGTTTCGAGCGCATCGTTTATGGCTGCATAGATTTTGGCTCTGCGAAATTTAAGCAAGGCTTCATCCAGGATCATTTCAGCTGTCAGACCCAGCATGACTTCATAGTTCGCTTTCAATTTGTCCATCATAGGATACACCTCCGTATCGAATCATCCGTGCACCTATACAAGCTCTCTCCCAGATCTTCTTGATGCCCGTTGCTAGTTTCCTTTCAGGTAGAGCGTACAGATGTTGAGACTGCCCGCTGCCATTCTTCCTGCTATCATTCTATTCCGCCGGACTTCGGCGGGAAGATTACAGAAGCCCGGCCCCAATCAAATGTGCGGCAGCCCGAGCGCGACTTGCTAGAGTACGGCACCGCCGCCCGCTTCCACATGCAGCACGTCCTGATGCTCCACATGGACGCCTGCCACGACCGCGCTACCCAGCTTGGTCATCTTCACGACGGTGCCCAGCTTCTCGTCTTCCCCGATCCGCAACATGCCCAGATGCAGAAGCATCATGAGAATCCGCTTGTCCATCACGGCATCGGCCGTATCGTAGTAATAAGGCTTGATGAAGGGAAGCAGGACGGCGCGGAGCGAATCCGCCGTCACCCAGCGGTCCGCCAGATCGTCGATCCAATGGGCGAGGGACAGAAGATTCGGCACTGCTCCCTTATACAGCCGGAGCCAGAAGCGGTAGAGCTGCTCGGCAGCCGCCGCGCGCCTGTCCAACAGCGCCTCGGCTCCCCTCTCCGACAAGACGAGCACGTCCTCTTCTTCCACGATCCACTTATTATAGAAGCAATAATCATAGACCAGCGAGAATCGTTCGGGATATTCGCGGAACCGGCGCCCGTAACCGAAGCGGAATGCCGCCTTGGCCGGGGGCTCTTCCTGCACGCCGAAGCTCTCCATGATCTGCATGACTGTCCTTCTGTGCATATATCCGTCTCTCGTCAGCGGCACTTCGTGATGGCGGACATAGGAGAGCAAGGCATGCACGTCCTCGCCGAGCAGCTCCTGCTCATCCCTATAGACGGAAGGCTCTCCCGCATAGATGAGGCTCTCGCGGAAGCGGCGTCTCAGCGTATCTCGGAATTTCACCTTCAGATCTTTCGGGATTTGGAACAAATACCGCTCCGGGCCGCTTATTCCGTTGAACAGCCAGCCTTGCTGCTTGAAGCGGGAGATGATTTCCCTGGGCCCCGATTCAGGCACGGACTGAGCCTTGCCCTTGCGGCGGTTTTTCGGAACGCTGTCCGCAAGCGGACGCTTCGTTTCCGCGATCCGCCCCCCGACAGACGCCTCATCGTCCTGAAGCTTGCTCGACTGCACCCGTGCGATCAACTCTTCCAGGCTGAACAATTCCCTTTTGTCGAATAGCAGAGAGTTGATGAAACGCAAATCTTCCAAACGCATGCTGCCCACCTGAGCCTCGAATACTTCCCTTGATCCCACCTTGGAGAGGATCGACTGAATCAGCTCGTTTTTGGAATGTCCGTTGCACTCGCATTGGTATACGTCCGCTATCCGACTGAGCTGGGCGATATCGGCGTAACCCAGCATATCCGCGAAGTTCATTCTCTCTTCCCTCCTGCCATTTGCTAGTACCATTATGGGAAGATCCTCGGAGTTTAAGACATGGCGGGAACGAAAAAAAACCTTCGCCGGAAGGCGAAGGTGACATGAAACCGGACTCGGCTCAGTTCTCGAGATGGAGGGTGCAATTATGAAGCAGCGGCGTCCACTTGCTGCCGTCGAACTCAAGAATGGAATAGGACATGTTGTTGAGATAGGTTTGGCTGAGTCCGTCGCAGAGAACTTCCAGCAGCTGGGCGAGGTAGCTTCCGTGCGTGACGACGAGCAGCCTGGAATCAGGGTACTGCTCCTCCATGCGGGCGACGAACGCTTGACCACGCTCCTGCACGCGTTCATCCGACTCGATGCCCGCATCGGGATGGGTCCGCCACATCGCTCCCCAACGCTCTATCCTTTCCGCTTCCTTGGTTCCCTCCACAAGACCGAAGCTGCGCTCCGACAGAAGCGGTTCCGGATCGAGCAGCGGAATGGCCAGCTTCTCGGCGATAACTCGTCCGGTTTCCCGCGCACGCGCCAAAGGACTGGTCACGACTCCATCCCATTTGTCGCCGTCCCTGAGCAGCCTGTCCGCAAGCCTTCCGGCCTGATCCCGCCCTTCTCCGTTTAGCGGAATGTCCGTGATGCCTTGAATTCGTCCCTCTGCATTCCAATCCGTCTTCCCGTGACGGATCAGCCCTAGCTTCATCATCTTGTCCATTCTCTCCTTCGTTCTGAACCTAAAAATCCGGCCGCAAATGCAGCCGGAAACGGTCTTACCCTTATTTGCGAATTCGCGAAAGCCAATTCAGCATGAACAAAATCAGTACCAGCCCCAGCATGGACAAGATGATCCAGTATTGCGGCGTTGTCGGCACGATATTGAGTATGAACGGATCGCTGACCTGGGCAACGGGAGTGTCGGCAGAAAAGCTCGCCTTGAACATCGTGCCCGATGAGGCGCTTGCGGTCTCCATCAATCCGGTCTGGGTAACCGTTTCCGAATCCGCGTCGCCGCGGCTTAACAGCACATATAACAAGCTGGTCGTAAACATCGCCAGGCAAGCTGCCACAGCAGCCGAAACCCGGTTGTTCAGATGCCTGCCCAGCGGATGAAACAGGCGCGGCTTGGGATTGTACCCGTCTTCCGCATAAATCCGATCCATAACCTGTCGGTTGACTGACTCAGCGGATTCCCAGGAAGCAGCTTCATCTTCCTCCGCGAGCTGCCTGATCAGCAGCTCGCTTTCCTCCCACAAGCGGAAATCTTCCTTGCAAGCTATGCAATGCTTCAAATGCAGGTCGACGGACAGCTTCAAAGGATCGCCTTCGGGGAGATCCCAGTAAAGGCCGAGCGCCTCCTGCACTTCATCGCATTTCATCGCAGCTTCATCCCTTCGAAATCTTCGCTCGCAACCTCTTCGAAGTAAGGCTCCAGCTGCACCTTCACGCTGCTTCTGGCGCGGAAGAGCAAGGATTTGACCGAGCTGACCGTGCCTCCAAGAATATCAGCGATTTCCTGATAATCCAACCCGTCATATTCTCTCAGCACAAGCGCGGAACGCTGCTTCTCGGGCAAGGTGCGGATCGCATCTCTCACGAGCGTCATGCGCTCCCCCTGAAGGATCTGCTGCTCGGGAGCGGCTTCCTCCGGCGCTGCCGGCATCAGCCCGCTCTCTTCGAGAGGGATATGTATGCTGCGCTGCTTGCGCAGCTCGCTGAGCACCGTATTGCGCGCGATGGTGTACAGCCAGGTGGAGAATTGGGCATCCACCTCACGGAAGGAGCTCAGGCTTCGATAGGCCTTGTAGAAGGTTTCGGAGCACAGGTCCTCCGCGGCAAGCTCCATCTTGGAGCTTCGCAGCATATGAAGGATGAAGGACATGATCTTGCGCTGGTAACGCCTCATTAATTCGGAATAGAGCTCAATATTTCCGTCTTTGATTTGCCGGATAAGTTCGGAATCAAGCATGACAGGCGGTAGTACCTCCTCACCTGCAAATATTCCGTTCCGGTTAAACAATTGTACCGGAGCGGCTGCAGAAAGTTGCGCTGTCTGAAGAAAAAAAGTTCGGGCGGCCTCTTATGAGTATTTCGGAATGGCGGATCTCATTCTGTATAGATTCCAATTCGATAAGGAACCTCATAATCCTGCCGCCTTCGACAAGAATCATTACCCAATAATTGGATGGACCAAAACTCACTGTATTGTAGCATGGGCTCGGAGGTTAAATCGGAAAATGAGGAAAGTTTAAGAAAAACAAAGGCCGCTTCTGTGGGAGGCGGTCGCAAGGCACATGGGTCCCGCTTGCTCGATGGGAGCAATGAAGCCGCTGCGGATCGGGGGTCTCTCCTCCCAATCATGCCTTTGAACATGATGCAGGAGATGGCAGCATCCGCAACCGCCGCCGGCGGCTCAAGGATAAAAACAAAAAGCCGCCTTATAAAAGGCGGCCCGCACAAGACGTGCGATGGAGTTGGATAGGAGTGGAGAGAAACCATACTGTAGTGCTAGTATAATGTATCCGTTTTCAATTTGTCAATAAGCGTTTTCATTTTTTATTATGGCGGAGGAAAAACAGCCTTTTCGCATGGATGGAATCCCTTTGAAGGGAAGGTTCGCGGTTCGCCCCTCACCAGTCTCCCCAATAGAAAAAGATCCCGGAACCCGGGATCTTTCGTCCATTCAGAACTTGACGGTATATTTGAATTGCTCCAGCACGCCGACGGCCTGATCCAGATCGCCCTGCGTGCGGAAGCTGAGCCTCAGCACGCCCGGCACATCCTCGCGGCTCTCGATGATCTGCAGGTTGCTGAGGTTGATCCTGCGATTGCCGAGCTCCGTGGCGATCTTGCCGATGATGCCGGGATGATCCGGCACGTCCATGTAGCATTCATAGACGGATTGCAGCACGCCGCGGCGCCTCTCCGGCAGCGAATCGCGGAATTCGCCCGCGCTCCTGAACGCTTCGCTGACAGCCTCCCCGTCCCCTGCCCTCAGAATATCGGCGAAACGGCTCATCTCGCCTTTCCATTCGTCCAGCAGGTCGAGCACAACATCGCGATTGTCCAGCAGGATATCCCTCCATACGGTCGGATCGCTGGAAGCAATCCGCGTAATATCCCGGAATCCTCCTGCCGCCAGCATGGCGTACATGCCGGAATCCTCGTTCCGCTTCTGCACCTGGTTGACCAGGGCGACAGCGATCAGATGCGGCAGATGGCTGATCGCTCCGACGATGCGGTCATGCTGGACGGGGTCCATCGACACGACTCTCGCGTTCGTCAGGGCAAGCAGGCCGCTCAGCCTCCCGACAGCCTCCTCCGGCACGGCCGGATCAGGAGTGAGGATATAAAAGGCATTCTCGAACAAATGCCTGGAAGCGGCCTCGACTCCCGCTCTCTCGGAGCCGGCCATCGGATGGCCGCCGATGAACAAGGCGCGTCCCAGATCGCATTGCGAAGCCGCATCCATGATGCCGGCCTTCGTGCTGCCCACATCGGTAATGATGCAGCCCGGCTTGAGCGGCAGCTTGCCGAGCTGGGCGAGATAACCGCCGATCAAGCCCACCGGCACGCACAGAAAGATGAAGTCGGCCCCCTGGACGGCCGCCTCCAGCGAAGTCGTCGCTTCATCCACGACATGTAGCTTCAAGTATTTGTCTGCGGATTCCTGCCTGTAGGAGTATCCTGTAACATGGAATCCTTCCATTCCTTTGAAGCAAAGGGCAAGAGAGCCGCCGATGAGGCCGGCTCCGATAACTGCGATTCTAGTATCCAACTTACCCGAGCACCGCCGCTTCTCTCAGAACCTGTTCCAAAGCCGCGACCAGCTTGCGGTTGTCCTCCGCCTTGCCGATGGAGATCCGCAGCCAGTTCGGCGACTTCGGCCAGTTGGCCCGCGTGATGAATCCTTTGCGGAGCAGGGCGTCGAAAGCGTCCTTGGAAGGAATCCGCACATCGACGAAGATGAAGTTCGCCTGTGTCGGGAAATACTTCAGCCCAAGACGGTCGAATTCCCCTTGCAGGTAATCGCGCTCGCGGATATTCTTCTCGCGGCAGCCGTCGACGAAGGCCTGGTCGGCAAGCGCCGCCCTCGCGGCAGCTTGGGCGACTCGGGCCGTATTGAACGGCTCCCGCACCAGGTTGATGCTGTTGATGACCGACGGGTGGGCGATTCCGTACCCGATCCGCAGCGCCGCGAGTCCATAGATCTTGGAGAAGGTGCGGAGCGAGATCAGGTTGTCGAAGCGCTTCAGCAGCTCCAGGCTGTCATGGTAGTCCACATCGTCGACGAAATGGCAGTAAGCCTCGTCCAGCACGACAAGCACGTCGCTGCGGATGCTGTTCATGAAGGAGGACAGCTCCTCCTGCGTCACGATCGCGCCTGTCGGATTGTTCGGCGAGCAGATCCAGACCACCTTCGTCTTGTCCGTTACGGCCGCCAGCATCGCGGGAAGATCATGCCTGCCTTCGACGAGAGGAATCTCGATGATGGCGGCGTTCTCCACGACGGCATTGTGGCGGTATTGGGAGAACGTCTCGCTGGCCATGATTGTCTCGTCTCCCGGCTCCAGGAAGGAGCGCGCGATCATGAGAATGATCTCGTCCGCTCCATTGCCCCAGATCAGCTGCTCCGGCTGCACGCCAAGATTGGCGGCCATGGCCGCCGTCAGCTCGATGCTGGCTCCGTCGGGATAGATGCTGTTGTTCTCGATCTCGGCGATGATGGCCTGACGGGCCAGCGGCGAGCTGCCGTAAGGATTCTCGTTGGAGGCGAGCTTGATGACTTCATCCAGTCCAAGCTCCCTCTTGACGTCCTCCACCGGCTTGCCGGGCTGGTAGACGGGCAGATGTAGGATGTTGCGCTTTGCTTGCATAGGATCGTCACCTCAATAATTGATTTCCGCCTGGGTGTTGCGTTATGGCATCTATTGTCTCACAGATGGCGGAAAGATGGAAGCACTTTAAAGCGTTGCACTATCAGAAAGAGCATCGGCGCCCCGAAGGAAGCCGATGCTCTTGGCAAAGCAAATCAAGGAAGGCTGCCGAACAGGCTACACCCGCAATCCGGCCACAAAGCGGCCGATCTGCTCGATGCCCTGCCGGTAAGTCGTTTCGTCGGAGAGCAGCGGCAGAGCTTCCTCCACCTGGCGGACGATGGCGCTGCCGACGATGACTCCGTCCGCGCTGGCGCTCATCCGCTCCACCTGCTCCCGGCTGCTGATGCCGAAGCCGACGGCGATTGGCAGCGGCGTCGCCTCGCGCACCGATTCCAGGAAGCCCTCGAGGCCGGCATGGAACTCGCTGCGCATGCCCGTCACGCCGAGCGAGCTCACGCAATAGACGAAGCCCTGGGCCTCGGCGGCGATCCGCTGGACGCGCGCCTTGGAGGTCGGCGCCACGAGCGGCACGAGATGGACGCCCGCTTCCGCCGCCATCTCGCGCACCTCGCCATCCTCCTCGATCGGCAGGTCCGGGATGATCAGGCCGCTGATGCCCTGCTCGTGGAGCAAGGTGAAAAACCGTTCGAGGCCGTACTGAAGCACCGGGTTGTAGTAAGTAAAGAGGATGAAGGGCATCGTGACGCCTGCTTCCCGGGCTTTGGCCGCGACATCGACGCATGCTTCCAGCGTAATGGGATTGCGCAGAGCTCTCTCGGAGGCCTTCTGGATGACAGGACCGTCGGCTAGCGGATCGGAATACGGCACCCCGAGCTCGATCATGTCGGCTCCGGCCTTCTCCAGCTCGACGACGATATCGACCGTCGTGCGCAGATCGGGATCTCCGGTCGTGATGAATGGAATGAGCGCCGTCCGCTGCTCCGCTTTGAGCCTCTCGAAGACGAGATCAATTGGATTCATGCTTCAGCCCTCCGAGATATCCCATAATCGTTTCCACGTCCTTGTCTCCGCGCCCCGAAAGATTGACGACGATCGTCTGGCCGGCGGGCAGGGACGGCGCAAGCTTCATCACATGGGCGACCGCATGGGCCGACTCCAAGGCGGGAATGATGCCTTCCGTCCGCGACAGCAGCTGGAGGGCTTCGAGCGCCTCGGCGTCGGTGACCGGGAAGTATTCCGCCCGTCCGATGTCCTTGAGGTACGCATGCTCGGGGCCGATTCCCGGATAGTCGAGTCCGGCGGAAATGGAATGCGCCGGCTGCACTTGGCCGGTCTCATCCTGCAGGACGTAGCTGAGAGAGCCTTGGAAGACGCCGTGCCGTCCCTTGGTCATCGTGGCGGCATGCTCCTCCGTATCCACGCCGCGCCCGGCCGCTTCGACGCCGATCAGACGGACGGATTCGTCTCCTACGAACGGGTAGAAAATGCCCATGGCGTTGCTGCCTCCGCCCACGGCGGCCACGATGCAGTCCGGAAGCCGTCCTTCCTCCTTCAGAATCTGCTCGCGCGCCTCGTCTCCGATGATGCGCTGGAAATCCCTGACGATCATCGGATATGGATGGGGACCCGTCACGGAACCGAGAATGTAATACGTGTCGTCCACATTGCTGACCCAGTAGCGCAGCGTTTCGTTGCAGGCATCCTTGAGCGTGCGCGTGCCGGAGAGCACCGGCACCACTTCCGCTCCAAGCAGCTGCATCCGGAACACGTTGAGCTGCTGGCGCTTCATGTCCTCCTCGCCCATGAAAACCTTGCATTCGAGCCCCAGCAAGGCCGCGATCGTGGCGGAAGCGACGCCATGCTGGCCGGCGCCTGTTTCGGCGATGATTTTCTTCTTGCCCATCCGCTTGGCGAGCACGCCCTGTCCGATCGTATTGTTGATTTTATGGGCGCCTGTGTGGTTGAGGTCTTCACGCTTGAGATAGATTTTCGCTCCGCCCAGATGCCGAGTGAGCCGCTCGGCGAAATACAAGGATGTCGGCCTGCCGGAATAGTTGTGGAGAAGCTCGTTCACCTCAGCCTGGAAATCAGGGTCCTGGGAGTAATGCTTGTACGCCTCCTCGAGCTCGAGGAGCGCGTTCATCAGCGTCTCCGGAACGTAACGGCCGCCGAACTTGCCGAATCGTCCGCTTGCGTCTGGTACTTGATTCATGCTTGCTTCACCCTTTCCGTAAATGCCCGGATCAGCTCCGGGTCCTTGACGCCGGCGGCTTCAACGCCGCTCGAGACGTCGATGCCGTCTGGCGAAAATTGCTGAATCAGACTCGATACGTTGCCGGCATGAAGTCCTCCGGCTATGAACAGCCTCTTCCCGATGCTCCGCGCCGCAGCCTGATAGGCCGGTATGACGCTCCAGTCAAACGTCTTGCCGGTGCCGCCGCCTGCCGTATCGAGCAGGAAAGCGTCCGCTCCCGCCTCCGCGAACTGTCCGAGCATGCGGCTGATGCCGGCCGGGTTCCCGTCCGGATCCGCATGCAGAGCCTTCCAGACCGGAACGCCGAAGCCGGCTGCGATCCGGCACAGCTCCGGCTCTTCGTTCCCGTGCAGCTGCAGCGCCTGCAGCGGAGCATGCCTCAGCGCCGCTTCCAGCTCCTGCGGAGATGCATCCACGAACACGCCCACCGCTTGCGGCGACGGGAAATCTCCGCGAGCCTGGTTGGCGCCCGCACGCAGCGCGGCAATCAATGCCCCCGCCTGCTCCGGCGATACCTGCCTGCGGCTGCGGGCGAATATAAACCCCGCGTAATCCACGGGAAGCGCGCCGACGAGACTCGCCGCGGCTTCGTCCCTGATGCCGCATATTTTGAGCAGAGGATGCTCCCGCCGTGTCGCATATCCCGCGCCTGTCATCTCGCCGCGGCCGCTTCCATCAAGTCGAGGACTGCCTTCCCGGGATCCGGCTGGCGCATGAAATGCTCGCCGACCAGAACGCCGCAAGCTCCGGCGGAGGCGACGTACTCGACGTCCTCCGGCTTGGAGATCGCGCTCTCGCTGATCAGGGACACGCCCGGCGGCGCCATCGCCGCCAGTCTTGCCGTCGTGCGGAGATCCGTCTCGAAGGTATGCAGGTTGCGGTTGTTGATTCCGACCAGCTTGGCCAAGCCAAGCTCCAGCACCATGTCCATCTCGCGCTCGTCATGAACCTCGACAAGCACGTCGAGCCCGATCGACTCGGCGATCTCATGCAGCTCCTTCAGCTCGGCCCGCTTCAGGATGGCGGCGATCAGCAGGACGGCGTCGGCTCCGATCAGCCTGGCCTCGTAGACCTGGCGGAAGTCGATGAGGAAGTCCTTGCGCAGCAGAGGCAGCTTCACCGCCTTGGAGACGGCGGTCAGATAATCGTTCGCCCCCTGGAAATAGTCCTGGTCGGTAAGCACCGAAAGGCAGTCCGCTCCGGCGCTTTCATAGGACCGGGCCAGCTTCTCCGGCTGGAAATCCGGCCGGATCAGCCCTTTGGACGGAGACGCCTTCTTCACTTCGGCGATCAGCCCGACGGAGCGCTTCCGTCCGGCGGTGACGGCATGGATGAATCCCCTCGCAGGCTCCATCCGCGAAATTTCCTTCTCGGCTTCTCCCAGCTTGAATCGGGAAGCAAGCTCCGAGACCTCTTCTTTTTTGGTATGGACGATCTTATCCAGAAACATGGCTGTATTCTCCCGTCTTGCGGATCAGCTGCTGCAGCTTGGCTGCTGCGGCTCCTCCGTCGATGATGCGGCGCGCCAGCTCGACGCCTTCCTCCAGCGATTGTGCCTTGTCTCCGACATAGATGCAAGCCCCTGCGTTCAAAAGAACGATATCCCGGTAGGCTCCGGTCTCTTGACCGCCGAAGATGGAGCGGATAATCTCCGCGTTGTCCGCCGGGCTGCCTCCGGATATCGCCTCCAGCGGCCAGCGCCGCAGCCCCAGCGATTCAGGCGTCAGATCGTACGTACGGACCGTTCCGTCCACGGCAAGCTCCGATACCTGCGTTGCGGCGGATATGCTGATCTCATCCAATCCGTCGTAGCTGGAGACGACCATCGCCCGCTTCAGGCCGAGCCCGCCGAGGACGCGGGCAACGGATTCCGTGCGGGAGCGGTCGTACAGCCCGAGCAGCTGGCGGTCGGCTCCCGCAGGGTTGGTGAGCGGTCCAAGCATGTTGAAGATCGTGCGCACGCCGAGCTCGCGCCGCGGAACCGCCGCATGCCGCAGCGATGGATGGTAGAGCTGCGCGAACATGAAGCAGATGCCGATCTCCTCGAGGCATTCGGCAGCCTGCACGGCCGTCAGGCTGATGTCGACTCCAAGCGCCTCCAGCACGTCCGCGCTGCCGGCCTTGCCGGACATGGCGCGGTTGCCGTGCTTGGCGACCCGCACTCCGGCAGCCGCCGCAATGATGGAGGAAGAGGTGGAGATGTTGAACTTATGGATGCCCGAACCGCCCGTTCCGCAAGTATCGAGCAGGCCGTCGCGGGTCGTGCTGACGCGGTCGGAGTAGCTGCGCATGACTTCCGCGAAGCCGCTGATCTCGTCCACGGTCTCGCCTTTCATGCGGAGGGCGGTGACGATGCCGCCGATTTGGGCCGAGGTCGCCTCTCCCTCCATGATGAGGCGCATTACGCTTCCCGCTTCCTCGCGGCTCAAGCTGCCGCCGCCGATCAGGCGGCCGAGAGCTTCGGTGATCGTAACTCCTTGCATGGCTTCCATCATGTCCGCGCCTCCTTCATCGTATCGGCGTAATAGTCGCTGTTGACGAGCTGCAGCTCGGGAACGCGCTTCGCGGCCGGCGGAAATGCCGCTTCGGCGATGCGGATCGCCTTGAGCATGCCCTTGGCCTTGTTCACCGTCTCCTCGTATTCCTTGTCCGGCACCGAATCCCAGACGATCCCCGCTCCGGCCTGGACATAAGCTTTGCCGTTCTTGAAGATGATCGTCCGGATCGTGATGCATGTATCCATGCTTTTGCCGCTGAAGCCGAAGTAGCCGATCGCTCCGGCATAAGCTCCGCGCGCCTCGTTCTCGAGCTCGGCGATGATTTCCATCGCTCTCAGCTTGGGAGCTCCCGACACCGTTCCGGCCGGCAGGCAGCTGATGAAGGCATCGAAGAAATCGCGGTCGCCGCGCATCTTGCCCGTCACGTTGGATACGATATGCATGACATGGGAATAGCGCTCGATCTGCATGAAGGAATCGCATTTCACGGTGCCGAACTCCGCCACGCGGCCGATGTCGTTGCGGCCCAGATCCACGAGCATCAAATGCTCCGCCCGCTCCTTGTCGTCGGCGAGCAGCTCCTCCTCGAGAGCGAGGTCCTCCTCGGCCGTTCTGCCCCGCGGCCTCGTGCCCGCGATCGGCCTCGTCTCCACCTTGCCTTCGGACACCTTCACCAGCGCTTCGGGCGATGTTCCGACGATGACCTCCTCATCCATTTTGAGATAATACATATACGGAGAAGGATTCAGCGTGCGCAGCACCCGGTATACATGGAGCGGATCCACCTCCGTCTCGACATGGAACCTCTGGGACAGGACGACCTGGAAGATGTCTCCCGCGCGGATGTACTCTTTGGCCGTGTCCACGTTCGCGAGGAACTGCTCCTTCGTGACATTGGAGCGGATATCGCCGAGATCGGGATCTTCCGGAAGAGCTCCGCCCGACGTCAGCGGAAGCGGCACCGGCTGCCGGATCCGGTCGAGCACGGTGTCGATCCTGGCCACCGCAGCGTTGTACATGCGCTCGATGCAGCTGTCCGTGGCGGCTTCCGGAATATGCACGTTGCCGATCACTTGAATCTGCTGCTTGAAGTGGTCGAACACGATCATCGTATCGCAAAACATGAACTGGAGATCGTTCATTTGCAGGTCGTCCTGCCTGTGCCTCGGCAGATTCTCGTAGTAGTGGAGCAGATCGTATCCGAAAAATCCGACCGCCCCGCCGGTAAAGGAAGGAAGTCCCGCAAGCTCGGGGCTTCGGTATGCCCTCAATCTCGCTTTCAGCGCTTCCAGCGGCTTGCCCTCAAGCTCGATGCGCTCTCCATCCGTTTCCATCACCATGGAGCCGTTCTTGCCGCTGATCATCATGAACGGGTCCATGCCGATAAAGGAATGCCGCGCCCACTTCGCTCCGCCTTCTACGCTTTCCAGCAAGAAGGCGCGCTTCTCGCCGGCAAAATGCTGGAACAGCCGGATCGGCGTCTCCGTATCGGCCAGCAGCTGCCTCACGACCGGAATAAGATTGTAGCGTCCTGCCATCGACTTGACCGTCTCAAGCTCTTGATTCATCGCTTATCGTCTCCTTCTGGAAATCCAGGATGGCAGAAAAGCAAAAAACGCTCCCGCAAGCGCGGGAGCGTTCCAATAGATAAGACAAAAAAGACGATGGCAGGCAAGGAATCATGCACGAACTCCGCGTTGGAAATACGGAACCCGCGATGAAGCAGCGCAGCGGCTGTCCTCCATGCTTCAGCTCGAACTCAACTCGTCTAGTCTCATCTAAGGCTCTTCGCCACTCTCGGCCCTCTTGCCGCCGGACATGTGCGAAGACTACCTTGGAAAGTCCCACTCGGACTTTGCTTAACTGCCTCAACTATACAGGACGTTCCTTGCGGACGTCAAGAAGAAAGGATGGGCCGTCAGGCGCCGAATCTACGGAATGAAGGCTGGAAGCTTCCTCGAGCTTCCTCGAGCTTCCTCGAGCTTCCTCGAGCTTCCTCGGGCCTCACCTTGTCAGGGAGCCGATGTACCGCTCAGGTCCGGTCTCAGCGCCCTTGCGCCTTTCATGTATACATGGCGGATCTCCCGCTGCGTCCGGTCGGTGTTGACCATCAGCATCAAGCGGATGCAGCGCTCCAGGCTGCCCTTCACCGGAACCTCGACCGAGCACATGAGAGGCACCAGCTCCCAGCCGTCCATTTCCCGGATCGCCTTCGCCGGGAAGGCGGCGTCGAGATCGGCCGTTACCGTAATCATGACGCTGCATATGTCTTCCGGATCGATTCCGTTGTCGGCTACGATTCCCTGGAGAACCTCCAGCGTCGCATCCAGAATGGGACGCTCCTCGTTGGAGTCCGCCGTGATCGCTCCCCGAATTCCTCTTACGCTCATGTCCATCTCTCCTCACGCTTCAGCCTCTCGACGATGGCTCTCACCATGCCTGACTCGATGCCGCTTCGAATCTCGACCGAGCCGACGGCCGTCGGCACGATGAAGGTCATCCGGCCTTCGCCGAACTTCTTGTCATGCATCATCGCTTCCATGACCGCATCCGTATCGTAATGCTCCGGCAGAACGACCGGAAGCCCTACCGATTCCAGCGCGCGCTTTGTCGTCTCGTAGACTTCCAGCGGCGCTCCAAGCTCGACGCCGAGCATGGCGGAGCCGATCATGCCGATGGAGATCGCTTCTCCGTGGCGCAGCTCGTCATAGCCGGCGACCGCCTCCAGCGCATGGCCGATCGTATGCCCCAGGTTGAGTATGGCCCTCAGGCCGTTCTCCCGCTCGTCCCGGGAGACGACATCCGCCTTGACGGCGCAGCCCGTGTGCAGGGCATGGCCAAGCGCGTCCGGCTCCAGGGCGAGCAGCTGCCCCGCATGGCCGACGATCCATTCGACGAACCCGGCATCGCGGATCAAGCCATGCTTGACGACTTCGGCCAGGCCGCTGCTCACCTCGCGCGGAGGCAGCGTAAGCAGCGTGTCCAGATCGTACAGCACGAGCTCCGGCTGATGGAATGCGCCGATGATGTTTTTGGCGAGCGGGTGATTGACCGCCACCTTGCCGCCGACGCTGCTGTCATGCGCCAGAATCGTCGTCGGCACCTGGACGAAGGAGATGCCGCGCATATAGGATGCGGCGGCAAAACCCGCCAGATCGCCGACAACGCCGCCGCCGAGCGCCACGATGGCGGACTTCCGGTCCAGGCCGGCCTCGAGGCAGGCCGTCATGATGTTCTGGAACATGTCCAGCGACTTCGACTTTTCCCCGGCAGGAACGGCGAGCCGCGCCGCGGCATAGCCCGAAGCTTCCAGCGCCGACGCGAGCGGATCCAGCCATCTGTCCGCGACATTCTCGTCGGTGACGATCAGGAGCGGGGATTTGCGGCTGATTCCCTTCCCGGCGAACAGCTCGCCGGCGCGCGCGATCAGCCCTTGGCCGATGTAGATGGGGTACGATCTGTCCCCGAGGTTGACCGTGAGCTCGCGCATGCTAGTATTCCCCTACTTGCCTGAGGTAGGCGTCGTAGTTGGCGCGGATCTCCTCCATGGAATCGCCGCCGAACTTCTCCAGGAACGCCCTCGCCACTTCCCAGGCGACGACATGCTCCATGACGACGCTCGCGGCCGGAACCGCGCAGCTGTCGGAGCGCTCCACTTGCGCGGTGAACGGCTCCTTCGTGTCGATATCGACGCTTGCAAGCGGCTTGTACAGCGTCGGGATCGGCTTCATGACGCCGCGCACGACGATCGGCTCTCCGGTCGTCATGCCGCCTTCAAAGCCGCCTGCGCGGTTGGAGGCGCGGTGGTAGCCGCGGTCCTCGCTGTAGAGGATCGGATCATGCACCTGCGAGCCCCGCAGCACACCGGCCTCGAATCCGATGCCGATCTCGCAGCCCTTGAACGCGTTGATGCTGACGACGGCGCCGGCGATGCGCGCATCCAGCTTCCGGTCCCACTGCACATGCGAGCCGAGTCCGACAGGAGCTCCCTCGATGATGCACTCCACGATGCCTCCGATCGAGTCTCCTTCGGCTTTGATCTGATCGATGTAAGCCGTCATCTTCTCCTCCGTCGCCTTGTCGACGACCCGTACGGACGATTGCTCCGTCAGCTCGCGAAGCTCGTCGGCAGAGAGGTCGTTCGGCGGCGCCTCGATCTCGCCGATCCGGATGACCTGGCCGGCCACCTTGATGCCGAATGCCGCCAGCAGCTGGCGGGCGACGGCGCCGACCGCCACGCGGGCAGCCGTCTCGCGCGCGCTGGAGCGCTCCAGCACGTTGCGCAGGTCCTTCAGGTTGTATTTCAAGCCGCCGTTGAGATCGGCATGGCCCGGACGCGGACGGTGGACCCGGCGCTTGGCCTCGTCGCCGCCTTCGATCGGCTCGATGTTCATGACGGAAGTCCAATGCTTCCAGTCGTTGTTCGCGACGACGAGCGCTACGGGGGCGCCGGTCGTGCGGCCATGACGGACGCCTCCGACGATATCGGCCGTATCCTTCTCGATCTGCATCCGTCTGCCGCGGCCGTAGCCGAGCTGCCTGCGGTGGAGCTGGAAGTTCAGCTCCTCGAAATCAAGCTGGAGATTGCTCGGCAACCCTTCGATAATGGCCGTCAGCTGGGGGCCGTGTGTTTCTCCCGCTGTCAGGTAACGTAGACTCAAGACTAACTCCCCCTCATCATGGTAAGCCCCGGCGGCGCCGGGCTCGCTTTAATACGACAACGCTTTTAAGAATGCAAGTGCCATACTGCGACAAGACGGACTGGGCGCAGCCGGAAGGAATGACCTGTCCGGGCAGCGCTCAGCCCTTTGCGATTCTTCGCCGTTCGTCCAAGTTTCTTTGCCCATTATAGTATAGCCCATCCACTTTGACAAGAAAGAGCGGAGCGGTCCCCGCGCAATGAATCGGACGCCTGCGCTTGGACTGAGGACGGGAACCATGTCGCACGGACGCAAAAAAACCGGCTCGCGGGGAGCCGGCGGAATCATGCGTGGCTGCGGCGGTAGAAGAACGTGTCCGCCGATTCGAGCCCGTAGTCGCCCGGGGAGAAGATCTGCTCCGTGCTGCCCACGAACAGAATGCCTCCCGGCCTCAGGGCTTCGGCGAACCGGCGGTACAGCCCGGACTTCGCCTCCTCGGTAAAATAGATCATCACATTGCGGCAGATGATCAGATCGTACGGACCTCCAAAGACATCGTCGAGCAGATTATGCTGCCGGAAGGAGATTTTCTCGCGGATATCCTTGCGGATCCGATAGCTGTCTCCCGAGCCTTCGAAATAGCTGTCCAGCACCTTTTTCGGCACATCCTTGACGGAACGGGCCGGATAAGCGCCTTGTGCGGCCTTGGCAAGCACGGTCCGGTCCAGATCCGTCGCATCGATCTGGCTGCGGGACAGCGCGCCGGCTTCGTGGAGAAGAACGGCCAGCGTATAGGGCTCTTCTCCGGTGGAGCATGCGGCGCTCCAGCAGCGAAGCTTCGGCGTTTCGCCGAGCAGCTCGGGAAGGAACCGGTTCGCCAGCACATCCCAGCGGCTCGGATTGCGCCAGAACTCGCTTACGTTGATGGTCATCCGGTCCAGGAATTCGTCCATCAATACGCCGCTTCCGGACAGTGCTTTCCAATAAGCCTCGAAAGTGGCATAGCCGTGCTTATGGCGCAAAGTGGTCAGCCGTCTCCGCATCTGGGCTTCCTTGTACTGGGACAGGTCGATTCGGGTCGATGAGCGGATCAGTCCGACAAAACGAAGGAAATCCTCATCCTCCGCCGTCATCTTGTCAGATCCAGCGGGCAATGGTCCGGTCATAGTCGATAAGCTCCTCCGGGCTGAAGAACAGGCCGATCTCCCGCTTGGCGTTATCCGGGGAATCGGAACCGTGGATCAGATTCAGGTTCGTATGTACGGCATAATCGGAGCGGATGGTGCCGGGCGCCGCCTCGGCGGCGTCCGTCTTGCCGATGAGGGCGCGGGTAAGGGCGATGACGTTGTTCCCTTCCCATACCATGGCGAAGACCGGCCCTGCGGTTATGAAAGCAAGCAGCGGCTCATAGAAGGGCTTGCCCTTATGCTCGTAGTAATGCTGCTCGGCGAGCTCCTTGCTCACGCGCATGAATTTCGCTCCGGCCAGCTGCAGTCCCTTTTTCTCGAATCGGGTGACGATTTCGCCGATCAGGCCCCTCTGCACTCCGTCGGGCTTGACCATCAAGAACGTTCTTTCCATGCGAATTCCCTCCTGATTGCAGTCGTATGCCGGCCAATTGCCGTTAATAGCTGCGTTTGTTGATGAAACGGGCAATGTCGGTCAAGTTCTTTTTCGCCGGCAAATCCGGAAGTCCTTCCAGAGCCTGCAAAGCTTTTGCCATGAATCGCTCCGCCATCTGCTCCGCAATGCCTACGCCGGCGCTCGAGCGCACGAGCTGGATGGCGCTTCGCGTATCCGAATGGCCTTCGTTCTCGCGGATGACGCCGATCTCGCGCAGGAGCGGCTCGCGCAGCTCCGGCTCCTGCAGAGCCAGCAGCACCGGAAGCGTCATGTTCCCCTGACGGATGTCCGAGCCGGGCGGCTTGCCGATCTGCTTCTCCGTGCCGAGAAGATCGAGAAGATCGTCCCGGATCTGGAACGTCATGCCGATGTTGTACCCGAACCGGTACAGCTGTCCGCTTGTCCGGCGGTCCGCGCCTGCGGCGACGGCGCCGAGCTGGCAGCTGATGGCGATGAGCAGGGCGGTCTTGCGGCGGATCCGCTTGAGGTAGTTGCGAACCGACTGCTCCGTGTTGAAGAAGTCGCGCACCTGCTCCATTTCACCGATGCACATCTCGACCATCGCCTTGGCCAGAATCTGATGCAGCTCCGGATTGGAGAACGAGGTGATCAGCTCCAGCGCCTTGGCATAGATGTAGTCCCCGGTGTACATGGCGATGCGGTTGTCCCACTTGGAGCCGACGGTCGGCTGGCCGCGGCGCGTCCTCGCATTGTCGATGACATCGTCATGGACGAGGCTGGCGCTGTGGATCAGCTCGAGCGTGACGGCTACCCGCTGCAGCTCCTCCAGCCGGTAATCTCCGAACCGGCCGGCAAGCAGCACGAATACAGGGCGGATCCGCTTGCCTCCAGCCTGGAGCAGATGGAGCGAGGTTTCTCCGAGAAGACTGCTGTCCTCCGCGACGGCCAGCTCGAGCTGCCGTTCGATTCCGTTGAGATCGCCCTTCATTTTGGCGTACAAATCAAGAAGTTTCATGAATTCACCTGCCCGAGAATGATTGCGAGTTCCAAAATTCAAGCGCCACTTCCCGATCGATAAGCCCCATCGTATGCGCGTGCTTGTAGTACAGCTCCAGTCCCGCCTGCAGCTCCGGACCGAAGTCGTAGCGCAGCCCTTCGAAATAAGCGGTCCAGTAGGCCGACGTGCCGCCTACGGACGCCATCGCCCGCTCCACGAGCGGGGTCAGATCCCGCAGGCTGCGCCGCCTGCTCTCCAGCATGTCCCGGTGCAGCTTGGCCAGGCTGTCCGGATGCCGGCCCACTGCGCCGCGGTCCGCCGCAACGACGGCGTAAGTCATGCCGAGTCCGGTCCAGCGATGCCACTCCTCGCCGAGATCCATCACTTCGAGCCCGTGATGGTCCCATGACGCCTTGATCGCGCTGTCCCCGATCAGCAGGGCGGCGTCATGCTCCGCCAGCATGGAATCCAGGTCCGGCTCCATGACCGAGTACGCCGGATTGCCGTCGTACCGCAAGGTCAGAATCATTTTGAGCAGATTGATGGAAGTCGCGGATGTGCGGGTCAAGGCGATCCGGCCGCGGAGCACTTCCTTCAGAGGTTTTTTCATGAACAGCAGAATCGATTGGACCGGTCCCACCGTGCCGACGGACAGGCCCGGCAGCAGCAGGTAGCGTTCCGGATCCATTCCATAGATGAAGGACGATACGGCAGACGCCTCGAGCTCTCCGGCCTGCAGCATCCGGTTCAGATCGGACGGCACCTTCTTGACGATCGCATACGCCTCGTCGGTATCCGGTACATAATGAAACATCGGCCATGCATTGGTGTAATCGATTCTCCCGACGTTAATCGGTCCGCTGTGAGCCATTGTCATCATCTCCCCATCTCCGGAACAAGTCGTGTTCCAGTCCCATCACGTCCATCAGCTTACCGACCAGAAAGTCGACCAGGTCCTCCATCGTCCGGGGACCGTAATAGAAAGCCGGCATGGCCGGCACGATGGACACTCCCATACGGGAAAGCTTCAGCATATTCTCCAAATGTACCGCATGCATGGGGGTTTCCCTCGGCATGAGGATCAGCTTGCGTCCTTCCTTCATCATCACATCCGCGGCGCGGGTCATGAGATTGTCGGAAGAGCCATGGGCGACAGAGGACAGCGTCCCCATCGAGCAGGGCACGATCGCCATGCCCTGCACCCGGTAGGAGCCGCTGGCGATATTGGCCCCGATGTCCCCATTGGGATAGAGCCGGAGCCGGCCTTCGGACAACGCATCGCCGAACGCCAGCTCAAGGGCTTCCGTCCGCTTGGAGGCATTCCAGCCCAGCTCTTCCTTCAGAACCCGCCAGCCCGAATCCGTGACGACCAGCTGCACCTGCACGCGCGCGCGGAGCAGCTCCTCCACGAGACGGACCCCGTAGACAGCCCCGCTCGCTCCCGTGATGCCGACGACCCAGCGCCTAGGAGCTGCAGCCGTCTTTCCTCCGGTATCTAGCTCCATGCCCGAATCACCGCCAGATCAAGGATCGTGAAGGCCAGCATCGTTATGGCCAGCGCACCGTTCATCGTGAAGAAAGCCGTCTGCAGGCGGCTCATGTCCGTCGGCTTCAGAATGAGATGCTCATAGAAAAGGATGCCGAGGGAAATGACGACGCCGGCCAGGTACAGCCAGCTGAGATCCGTAATGACGAACAGCAGCAGGAAGCAGGCAGCCGTGATGACGTGGAACAGCTTTGCGATCGTAAGCGACCGGTTGACCCCGAACCGCGCGGGAATGGAGTAGACCTTCTCCTCGCGGTCGAAATCGATGTCTTGAAGCGCATAGATCGTATCGAAGCCGGCCAGCCAGAACACGATCGCGACGTAGAGCACCCATGCCCCCGGATGGAAGGAGCCGGTGACGGCCACCCAGCCGCCGAGCGGCGCAAGTCCGATCGTAAGCCCCAGAATGACGTGGCAGAGCCAGGTGAACCGCTTGGCGTACGAATAAATGACGAGGAAGAAAATCGCGATCGGCATCAGCTTCAGGCAGATCGGATTCAGCTGCGAAGCCGCGATGAAAAAGAGGACGAAGGAAAGGATGACGAAGAGCACAACCTCTCCTGTCTTCAGCAGACCGGCAGGAAGTGCCCTCTTTTCCGTTCTCGGATTTCGCAGGTCGATCGCCTTGTCGATGAGGCGGTTCAGCCCCATCGCCGTGCTGCGCGCCCCGATCATCGCCAGCGTGATCCATCCCGCCTCCGCCCAGGAGGGCAGATGCCCTTCCATGGTGACGGAGCCGAGGAGCATGCCCATATAAGCGAATGGAAGCGCGAAAATCGTATGTTCAACCTTGATCATTTCTAGAAAAATGCGGAGTTTGCGAATCATTTTCCTTCCGTCCCCTTCGTTCCGATATGCAGCGCTGCAATGCCCCCGGTCAGCGCGTCCGCGCTCACCGACTCCAGCCCTGTCTTGCGGAACAACTCCGTCAATCCATGCCTGTCTGGAAACTGCTTGAGAGAATCCGGGAGCCACTTGTACTGCTCATACGACTTGGCGAACAGCTTGCCGAGCTGCGGCAGCAATTGCTGAAAATAGAAATAATAAATGCCCTTGAACGGCTGCCAGGTAGGCTTCGACAGCTCCAGGCAGACCACCTTGCCGCCCGGCTTCACCACCCGCTTCATCTCCCGCAGCACCTGCTCGAAATCCGGCACGTTGCGCAGGCCGAAGCCGATCGTTGCGAAATCGAAGGAATCGTCGGGAAACGGCAGCTCCATGGCATTGCCGCGGATCAGCTCGATCTGGTGTCCCCGCCCCGCCTCGACAACCTTGCGCTTGCCGACATCGAGCATCGCCTGGCTGAAATCCAGCCCGACGACACGTCCGCTCCCGCTTGCCTCCGCAATGGAGAGCGTCCAGTCGCAAGTGCCGCAGCAGAGGTCGATCGCGGTCTGGCCGGATTTCATGTTCATTTTGCGCATGGTGAATTTCCGCCAGGCCTTATGCCGGCGGAAGCTCAGCACATCGTTCATCAGATCGTACTTGGGAGCGATCTTCTCGAATACGCCGTGAACATGTTTGGCTTTTTCATTCTGTTCCATTCTCGTTGTCACCTCATCTCGCCGGTCATTGGGGAAGTCGGTACGGCAGCCGCCATCAGCCGGTCGCCGATCAGCAGCACTTCTTGCGCCAGGCGATCCGACTCAATGCGCCCAGCCAGCGTCCTGAACTTGTCCGCGCAAGCGGCAAGCTTGTCCGCCAGCAGCGCCTGGATCCGATAGCGCTCGATCAGGTCCCGGGCTGCGGCGGAATCCGGAGCGGAAGCCTGCAGAAGCAGCTCCCGGTCCTCCGCTGAACCCGCCTCGAGCACATGCCAGTAGCCCCAGCCTCCCGCGAGCGCTTCCCCGCGAAGCGAAAGCGACCACTCCTCGTGCAGGACTTCCATTCGCGCCAGCGTAAGGAGCAGCTCGTTCCATAGGGGACGAATCTTTTCCTCCAGCAAAATCGTAAAGCTGTCAAAGAGGATGCTGCGGATGCCGGCATGCCGATCCAGGTATTCCTCCGCCGTCAGGGAGTTGTCCTTCGCCTGCACGTACAGGCTGGTCTTGAGCCTGTTCGCCTCGCAGATCGAGCCGCTGAGGCGGCGGATCATATCGATCTGGCCCGCTCCGGCCAGCAGCTGGTAGAAGCGGCTGCTGAAATAATCGCCGGCCAGCACGCGCAGCTGGCGCTCGCGCATATCCTTGATGCCGCGATCCCCGGCTTCGGTATCGACGCGGTCATGGGTGTCAAGCCCGAGCTGCACGAGAGAAACCGCAAGCGAATAGAGCTCGCTTGCGGCAGCCGCAAACCTGTGCTGGCTGAGGAATCCGAACAGCAGGCGGATCCGGCTGTCGGGAAAATCCGGCAAGGCCGCGTGGCGCCTGATCATCTCATGGTCGATGTATTTGCTGGCAAGTTCAGGAATTCGGTATCGTGTCATCGGGTAAGCCTCCGAACATAACGGCCGATAGTTGACCGTTCAATAATCTAAACTATTATACCACAATCGAATTGTTTAAGCACAGGCGGAGCCGTCAAGGCGGGTTCACTGCCTGACGGCGGAGTCGGCCGCCCATTCCGAATGGTAGGTAAGGCGGAGCCTGGACGCCCAAAGCTTGTTCTGAGCCGGATTGATGCCGCTCCAGTCCTTGAGCTGTTCCGCATTCATCCACGGATCCTCCCGCCTCATGTCCGCCGCTGCGAGCAGCGTCCCCCCGCTGTCCTCGACACGCACAAGCAGCCGGCTCACATTGGCCGCCTGCACGAAGCTCAGGCCGGCCAGCTGGCGGATATCGTCGAGCCAGCCGCTGCCTCCAGGAGCCGCTCCTTGACCGTCAAGATCGATTTTGAGGACCGACCCGGTCCATTCCACCCTTGTGATCCGCCTCGTCAGGCTCATCGCGCTGAGCCGGTCCACCAGGCTGCCTTGATCCAGCAGAGCAGGCTGCTGGACGCGGAACACGGCCTTCTCCTTATCCGCGGCAACTCCGCCGGGCGAAGGGAAGATGGACAGCAACAGAACAGCCCCCAAAGCTGCGCAGCCGGCCGCAGCCAGCCGAATTCCGATTCCCGCACGCATGAGCGCGCACCTCCTGCCCTGTCGGCCTGAAGCGCCCGATCCTCCAAGCGCTTATGAGATCAGTATACGGGCAACAGGCGCAAATCATGTCCAAGCAGCGGCCGCAATCGGGTACTCCGGGCCATCAAGGCCTTCCTCATTCCGGATTCCATCGGCGTCTCAGAGAATCTCCGTCTCCACATGGCAAAAAAAAACAGGCTCCCGCCTGTCCTTCATTCTCCGGCTTCGACCGTGCCGTACCGCGTCATGATCGTCGCGCGGCCGCGGATCTTGATCGCGGATGTATGGTCCGTGAACTGGGCGATGAGGACTTCTCCCTTGTCCAGCTTCTCGGAGTGATGAAACTTGGTATCCGTTCCGCGAGTGAGGCCGATGACGGTTACGCCTTGATCCTTCGCCTTGATGACGATGTAATCCCCTTCGAGAGCTTCCATGTCCATGCCTCCTTCCCCGTTCATTTCATCAGGGCTTCTATCAAAAACTGCTCTCCCGGACGATCCAGGAAAGCAGCTTGCGATACATATGTATGGTCGGAGTAACAGGATTTGAACCTGCGACCTCACCCACCCCAAGGGTGCGCGCTACCAGGCTGCGCCATACCCCGACAACATCGGTCTGCCTTGCGTCGGCTGCATTCGCGCTGCGGATATGCGATCCGCAAGAAGAAAAAGAATGAGTCACGACATCCTTCGCTTCGGCACAGAAAAGATTATAGCATCCTCGCACAGGGGGTTGCAACCGTTCTTGAGGCCGTTCAGGGATTCTCTCCGGCACTCCGGTCCCGCCTTGAATTCCAGGGCCGAAAAAAACAAAACGTCCGAATGGAAGCATTCGGACGGCTCCCTGCAAGGAGGGATTAGTTGGATACGAGGTCTTTCAAGGACTTGCCCGGCTTGAAGGCAGGCGTCTTGCTCGCAGGGATTTCGATTTCTTCCCCGGTCTGCGGATTCCGTCCCTTGCGTGCTTGGCGCTCGCGTACTTCAAAGTTGCCGAAGCCGACAAGCTGGACTTTGTCTCCTGCCTGAAGGGCGTCGGAGATGGCGTCGAACACCGCGTCAACCGCTTTCGTCGCGTCCTTTTTGGACAGCTCGGTCAGCTCGGATACTTTGGCAATCAGATCGGTCTTGTTCAATGATCTCACCTCCCAATGGTACTAACCCTATCACTTGTTTTGCCGTTTCCTGCAAAAATATACCTTTTGTAGCGGAACAAACTTATACTATACCAGCAACAAGCGGAATACAAGACTATTTTTGGCAGGACAAAGCCCTTGGAGAGCGGCTTGAAAACCGGTTTCATAGTAGCGGAATCAAGCCCGCTTGCGGTTCAGGTGAATGAATGTGATCGCCAGCGCGAGCACCAGCACGGCGCCCTTGATGAAGTCGTTGGAATAGTACGGAACGTTCATCATCGTCAGTCCGTTCAGCAGCACGCCGATCAGAACGGCTCCGAAGAAGGTGCCGACGATGTTGGGCCGCCCTTTGCCAAGCACCGAATAGCCGACGAATACGGCCGCCACCGCTTCCATGAGGATCGGCGCGCCGGCGCCGGACTGGCCGCTGCCGGTACGGGCTGCGAAGAGCAGGCCTCCGATGGCGGCGAACAATCCCGACAGCACATAAGCCGCGGTGCGGATCCGCTTCACCCTTACGCCCGATAGGCGAGCCGCTTCCTCGTTGCCTCCGGTCATTTCCATCTGGCGTCCGATCCGCGTGTATTTGAAGAAGATGAATACGGCGACGAATGCGACGGCCATCAGCACGACCGGAACCGGGATGCCGAGCAGCTCGCCCTGTCCCAGCCACAGGAAGGACGAAGGAATCGTACCCGGAGCGGTCGAGCCGTCCGGCATGATCATGTTGCTGTAGATGGAATTGCCTTTGGTGAATATTTGCTGGATGCCCGAGACGACATACATCATCGCGAGCGTCGCGAGCAGATCCGGAATCCGCACCCGCACGATCAGGAGCGAATTGACCAGCCCTACCGCCGCTCCGAGCAGGAGCGAGCCGACAATGACGACCGCGAGCGGCATCTGATACCAGACCATGAGCGCCGTCGAAAAAGCGATGACGATCGATACGGTCGAGCCGACCGAGAGGTCGAAGCCGTCCACGGACAAGGAGAACGTGACGCCGATCGCCACGAACGCCGTGATCGAGATCGCCCGCAGGATCGAGGCCAGGTTGTCGTACGTAAAGAAATGCTTGTCCCACAAAGAAAAGAAAATAATGACAATGCCGATGACCAAAAGCGATCCATATTTGAAAATGAAATCGGCCGATCTGGAATTCATGCTGTTCCTCCTCTTCCTCCGCTGGCTTCGATGAGCAGCTCCTCCAAAGAGGCTTGACCTCTCGGGAACTCCTTGACGATAGCCCCGTCATACATGACCAGAATCCGGTCGGCGATGCCGACGGCTTCCTGGAATTCGCAAGTCAGGTACAGAATCGCCTTGCCCTGCGAGGCAAGATTGCCGATGACGCGGAAGATATCGCTTTTGGCGCCGATGTCCACTCCCTTGGTCGGCTCGTCGAACAGATAGACCGACGCTTCCGTCGGAATCCATTTGCCGATGCTGACCTTCTGCTGGTTGCCTCCGCTCAGCGTCGCGATGATCTGCTGGAAGCCCGCCGTCTTGATTCCAAGCGAAGAGATCAGGCCCGAGGCCGATTCCTCCTCCTTGCGCCCAGCCAAAAATCCGAGCCGAGTCCAGCGCTTCAAGGAAGGGAGGCTGAGATTGCGCAGCACGGAATCCGACGCGACAATGCCCTGCCGCCTTCTCTCCTCGGGCACGAGGGCGATTCCCGCCGCTACGGCGTCGGCCGGCTGATTCAGCCTGAGGCGTCTGCCGCCTGCGCTGATCGTCCCGCCGTCGACGGAATCGGCGCCGAAGAGAGCCCGGGACAGCTCGGTCTTGCCTGCTCCGACAAGCCCTACGACCGCGACGATCTCGCCGCTCCGCACCTTCAGGCTGACATCCTTCACCCGGCTCCCGCTCCGCAGTCCGTCTACATCGAGGACGACCTCGCCGATAGCTGCCTCCAGCTTCGGATACTCCTCCTCGAATTTGCGTCCGAGCATCGCTTCCACTACGCTTTCGGGGGTGAGCTCCCTCTTGTCTGCGGTTAGGACCCGCATGCCGTCGCGCATGACGGTGATGCGGTCGCTGACCCGGAACACCTCCGGCAGCCGATGGGTGATGAAGATGATGCCGATTCCGCTTGCCTTGAGCCCTTCGATGACACGGAAGAGCCGCTCAGCCTCCTCCAGGCTGAGCGGCGCCGTAGGCTCGTCCAGAATGACGAATCGTGCGCGTTCCGTTAGCAGGCGGGCAATGAGCACCAACTGCTTTTCCGCAAGGGACAGCTCCCCGGCCGGCTTATGGAGCGGAAGCTCCACGCCGAGCCGCTGCAGCGCGGCTCCGGCTTCCTCGGCCATCGCCTTCCAGTTCACCCATCGTCCCGCGCCGCTCGCTGCATGGCGGTCGAGGAGGATGTTCTCCGCCGTGCTGAGTGCCGGCACGATCGCCGTGTCCACTTCCTGGTAGACGCAGTGGATGCCTAAGGCCTTCGCTTCGGCCGGACTGCCGAGAGCGACCGGTCCCCCGTCGATCTCCACGCTGCCCGAGTCGGCCCCATACGCGCCGGAAAGTATTTTGATCAGGGTGCTTTTGCCCGCCCCGTTGGCGCCGAGAAGAGCATGGACCTCTCCTCCCGCCACCTCAAGGCCGGCGTCCTTCAATGCCGGAACTCCGGAAAAGGACTTGCATATCCCAGACATGCACAGCATGCTTGGCTGGCTCAAGCTTCATCCCTCCCGTTCATCGATCTGGTTGCAATCTTCCTTGCTTGTTCCCTGCTTATCACGTGCTTATTATTTGCTTATTGCTGTTTATTGCTGCTGGTCCCTGCTTGTTCCTTAGTTGCCCGTCTTGCCCATCCAATCGGCGATTCCCTGCTCGCTCTTGCCCCATCCCTCGACATACTCGCTGAGCTCGGTCGTGTTGATCTTCTTGTCCTTCGGCAATGCGTCGCGGGTTACGGCAACCGCATCAAGGACGACCTTGTCGTCGGTCTTGTCGCCATGCAGCTTCTGGTACAGATACCGCGCCTGCACGCGGCCGATGTCCTTCGGATCCACGGCGACCGAGGCGATCCAAGGCGAATTCGGATCCTGGATCATCTGCAGGTCCTCGTCGCTCATGTCGATGCCGTAGACTTTGATTTCATTGCGGCCCGCCTGCTGGATGGCGCGGACGGCTCCTTTGGCGAATTCATCCCACGATGCCCATACAGCTGCGATGTCGCCTTTGTTCGGATATTGCTTGAGAATGGCTTCCATCTGGTTCTGCGTATCCAGCGCAGGCTTGTCCGCCGTGCCGAAATGCGCGATTTCCTTGATATCCGGGTTCGCATCCATGAACTTCTTGTACGAGATCTGGCGTCTTTCCATCGGCGCAAAGCCTGCGACCCAAACCTTGACGATGTTCCCTTTGCCGCCGATATCCGTTTTCAGCTTCTCCAGCGACTTGTCCGCCATATCCTGGTCGTTCTGCTGCAGCACCGTGACTCCCGGCACCGCGATGTCGGCGTCGAACGCTACGACCGGAATTCCCTTGCTGGCCGCTTTCTCTACGCCGGACTTCAGCGCTTCCGCCGTGCCGTGGTCGGTCAGGATGCCGTCTACGCCGCCGTTGACCGCCGCCTCGAGCTTGGAAGACATCTCGGCCAGATTGTTGCCCGAGGCCTGCACCTGCACCGTGCCTCCGAAGCTCTCGACCTGCTCCTTCACGCCGGCAACGTATTGGGCGGAAAACGCCCCTTCGTTGAATTGCATGATGAGCGCGATCTTCTTGCCCTTCAGCGAATCATTGCCATCGCCGAGCGTGGCGAGGATTCCGTTGGATTTGCCGGCTGCCGCGCTTCCGCCCGCTCCAGCTCCGTCCGCCTCGGAATTATTGCCTTTCTGCCCGCATGCGGCCGTACCCAATATAGCAGCCGCTGCAAGAACGATCAGTGATTTTTTGCCCCAGTTCATCTCTGTATTTCCTCCCCCGTCATGTCAAGCTCCCTGAATGTGCTTGTTAAGCAACATCATAGCATCTTATCCAAGCATGTCAATCGGATTTAAGTGATTTGACGTCGAAATTGCTCGAATATTTTGGATAGGGATAATTATAGAACTTCACGAATAATATTCAAGCTTTTTTTGTTTAAAGCGCTGTCGCCCCAAAATATTCCAGCTATTCGTCCAGCCTCGCTCTGTCCTGCGCACGCAAAAAACCGGAGGGCGACAAGCCCCCCCGGTGCAGAACAATAATCATTAGAGAATGATGGCGATAAGGCCTCCGGAGCCTTCGTTGATGATCCTGCCCAGCGTTTCCTGCAGCTTGTAGCGGGCGTTGTCCGGCATCATCGCAATCTTGCCCTGGATGCCTTCGCGCACGATGGAATGCAGCGAGCGGCCGAACATGTCTGAATCCCATACCTTGATCGGATCGTTCTCGAAATCCTGCATGAGGTATCTCACGAGCTCCTCGCTTTGCTTCTCCGTCCCGATGATCGGAGCGAACTCCGATTCCACGTCCACTCGAATCATGTGGATGGATGGAGCGGTCGCCTTCAGCCTGACCCCGAAGCGGGAGCCTTGGCGGATCAGCTCCGGCTCGTCGAGCTGCATTTCGGCCAGAGTCGGAGCCGCGATGCCGTAGCCGGTCGTCTTGACCATCTCCAGCGCTTCCGCGAAGCGGTCGTACTCGCGCTTGGCATGGGTGAAATCCTGCATGAGCTGCAGCAGATGGTCCTTGCCGCGGATTTCGACGCCGACC
This sequence comes from Paenibacillus sp. RUD330, assembly GCF_002243345.2. NCBI lineage: Bacteria > Bacillati > Bacillota > Bacilli > Caryophanales > Paenibacillaceae > Paenibacillus > Paenibacillus sp. RUD330. The sequence goes on along the minus strand of NZ_CP022655.2, from coordinate 2,367,585 downwards.
ACTTCCATCAGGATCTGGTCGTACAGCTCATCCGGAGCGTACAGGTCGATCTCCGCAACGCCCTGCCCCATATTCATGTCGCTGAGGCCGGCTCTGGAAATGAAGTCGTATTCCATGAACTGGGCGACGACACGGTCCACATCGCGCAGCCTGCGGATGTCCTGGACCGTATCGCGGACCGAATTCTCGAAATTGCTTCTCAGCCAGTGGCTTTCATTCAGCACCATGACCCAGCTGGGCAGGTTGACGTTGACCTCATGCACAGGGAATTCGTAGAGAACCTCGCGCAGGACGGAGGTCACTTCCTCCTCGCCCATGGCGGCCGCGCTCAGCGTCATGACCGGAATGTCGTATTTGGCTTGAAGCTCGCCGCGGAGCTGCAGGGCTTCATCGCTTTTCGGACGGGTGGAGTTGATGATGAGCACGAACGGCTTGCCGACTTCCTTCAGCTCGGCGATGACGCGTTCTTCGGATTCGACATACGAGCTGCGGGGAATTTCGGCGATCGTGCCGTCCGTCGTAACGACCACGCCGAGAGTGGAATGCTCCTGGATGACCTTGCGGGTTCCGATCTCCGCCGCTTCCTGGAATGGAATCGGCTCCTCGAACCAAGGCGTCGTGATCATCCGCGGGCCGTTCTCGTCCTCGTAGCCCTTGGCGCCATCCACAGCGTATCCGACGCAATCGACGAGGCGGACGTTGACTTCCAGGCCTTCGGCGACATGAATGCGGACAGCCTGGTTCGGAACGAACTTGGGCTCCGTCGTCATGATCGTCTTGCCTGCCGCGCTTTGCGGAAGCTCATCCACCGCGCGGACGCGGTCCACCTCGCTCGTAATGTTGGGAAGTACGGTCGTTTCCATGAATCGCTTGATGAACGTCGACTTGCCTGTTCGGACCGCACCGACGACGCCGAGGTAGATGTCTCCGCCGGTACGCTCCGCGATGTCCTTGAAAATATCCACTTTTTCCACTTTCAGATCCCCTCCCAATCGAATATCCGGTTCGTCGCCTTCCACCGGTCAAGAGGGTAGGCAAGCGACGCAACTCGTACATGCTGTGGACTAGTAATAGCTTATTGTCCATCCTTCCGGATTATGACGGTTGCGTCCAACATTCTTGCATCCCGGTCCGGATATCCATAGCCCTTTCAAGATAGATTGATATGCCCCCAGATAGCAGAAAAGAACCTTCCGTCCCTCTCGCGCTTCGCGAAAAAGGGACAAGAAGGTTCTCGTCCTATAGCTGTTATTCGGGCTGTGCCACAGGCTCCCCGCCGACAAGCTTGAACGGCGGGGATTTGACCGGCACGAAGTCGGTGTCCTCCGCGAGCAACTGCCGCAGGTCGAGCTCCGCTCCCACCTTGTCGAGGCCGCGCTTCTGGGCGAAGCGCATCATGTCGCTTCCGTAATCCGCGTAGACCCGCCCCTCATCGCTCATCATGAACGGCAAGGCGCCGCCGGAATACAGGCTGCGGACGGAAGGCTCCCGCTGGCCCAGTTTTTTGAAGTCGATCCGGCTGTAGCCCGGATAGGCTTCGCCGGCGGCCGGAAGCACGCCTTCATGGCTGCGGCCGTACTGGTCGACCCAGCCCTGCACGTCGTTCACCGACTGGAAGATCGTCAGCGGCATCAGCTTCACGGTCGGATCCTGCTCCTCGTTCTGGATCAGGAAGTAGTAGCTGCCGCCCTTCTCGAATGAAGCCGCCGGCAGATCCGACATGAAGTTCTCCCGCTGCAGCTTCGGAAAATCAATGACGAATTTTTCGTAGACCGGCGTTTCCTGGTTGGCGTTCTTGATCGGCAGAAGACCTTTCTTCTGCTGATAAAGATCGACCACCGCCTGCACTCCGGCGACGACGTCCATCGATGGAGCCTGGCTCTCGGCCATGCGTTCCCGGGGATACATGCAGCCGGACAAGCTTGCCGCCAGCATCATGGCGGCCGCGGCTCCTGCGAGACCTCGCCATTTGCGCCCCTCCGCCGGGCGGCCAAGGGTTCCTTTATTCAACATCATGCTATCCTCCTGCTTCGGACTAGCTTCGGAATCCCCGCAGCCAATCGTCATCGTCTTCAGCGGCCTGACGCTCCAATTGACGTCTGACAGCCGCCTTCAGCGGACTTTCGGGTATGCTGACATGGCAGTCGCCCGTAATCCTGCTCTGGCAGCCGAGCCGCTGAAGTCCGTCGGTTCCAAGCTTGCGGCGCTCCACCTCGCTCAGGCGGGAAAGCCCCTGTTCCCCATGGTCGGGGAGCAGCGACATCTTGCACATGAGGCAGGCGGCTTTGCCGTCGCAGCGGACGGGAACGCTGAGCCCCGCCTGCCTGGCAGCGCTCAGAAGCGTCGTGCCCGGCCTGACCTTGACGGTTTTGCCGGCTGGCCAAAAGGTCGCCTCTGCCATGATCGCGCCGCCTCCTGTATGTAGGCTGTCTAACTAGAAATAAGGCTTGTGCCGGACGACAATGACAGCATCGTCGCTGCTCACGACCGCCTGGCAGGACAAACGGAAGCCCTGATCCAGCTCTTCCGGCTCCAGGCGATCCCATTCGGCGTCGGTGACGTCTTCCAGATGCTCCATGCCTTGATCGACATGGCAGCGGCAGCGGGCGCATGTTCCGCGGCTGCAGTTGTAGCCCCACTCCGCCTTGGTCTCCACCGCATGCTGAAGCAGCGTGCGGCCTTTCACGGCATCCGCGTCCGTAGAGCGCGTGCGGCCGATGAGCGTAATCATCGTTGCATTCCCTCCGGTCAGACGATAATCGAAAACACGCCAAGAATAAAGCCGAATACCAGCATGGCGAATGCGGCCAGCGACAGAACGCCTCGCAGGATCCCCTTCGTTTTCATGCGGGCGAACGTAATCACCAATGCGGATATGACCATCAGGCCGATTCCGGCCAGCGAGATCCACATTACGGTCATCGGACTCGGTTGCATTTGCTCTGCCTCTCCATTCCTCCGGACCTATTCCGAGCGATGCCGCCGTCCTGCAAAAGGCTTGTCCCCGGCCGCTCCGGAACGACGGACCGGCAAGCCGAAGCTCAGCCGGTCCGAGGCCGCTCCAGGAACGATGCGTCCTTATTTCTTGATCATCATTTTCATCAGGGTTTCCAGGTTGCCCATGTTCATGCCGCTCGCCTTGACGGCTTTGACGATGTCGTTCATCGTCTGCTCCGACACCGGCACCTTCGCCATGGAGGCAACCTGCTTAACCAGCTTGCGAAGCTCTTCCTCGCTCTGGATCGTCTCCGGAGTGACTCCGCTGGCGATTTTTTTGACCTGATTCTCCGTAATGTTTTTGCCGGTTTTCTTGTTGACTGCTCCAAGAATGTCCTTCGGCGAATGTTTGCTCACCATTGTCGCCTCCCCAGTAATGATGGGGCTAGCGCCGGCCGAAGCCGGCGGCATAACCGCTCTAGCATCATCTTATGAGGAGGAGCCGCTCGGGGTGAGGGCGGATGCCGGGTAAGGGCGGATGCATACGGCGGACTACAGCTCGCCGGTGCGGTCCCGCAGCATGAGCATCTCCACCGCTTCGCGGGGATCCTTGCCCTCGAAGAGCACCTCGTAGAGCTGGTCCGTGATCGGCATCTCGACGCCGTAGCGCGCCGCGAGCGTCCGGGCGAAGCGGGTCGTGCGCACGCCTTCCACGACCATGCCGACCTTCTCCAGCACTTCGTCCAGAGACAGGCCGCTGGCGAGCAGCGAGCCCGCTCTCCAGTTGCGGCTGTGCGGGCTCGTGCAGGTCGCGATGAGGTCGCCGACTCCGGCCAGCCCGGCGAACGTCATCATCGTCGCCCCCATCGCGGAGCCGAGGCGGCCGATCTCAGCCAAGCCGCGGGTCAGCAGCGCCGCCTTGGCGTTGTCGCCAAAGCCGAGTCCGTCGGAGAGGCCGGCTCCAAGCGCAATGATGTTCTTGATCGCGCCGGCGACCTCGACTCCGATGACGTCGGGGTTGGTATAGACCCGGAAGCAGGAATTGATGAAAGCGTCCTGCGCCCGTTTGGCCGGTCCAGGGAATATCGAAGCGACGACAACCGTCGTCGGCAGCTTGCGCACGACTTCCTCGGCGTGGCTCGGTCCGGAGAGCACGACGATCTCGCGCTCATCCCTTCCAAGCTCGCCTGCCAGCACCTGGGACATGCGCTCCAGCGTCTCCGCTTCAAAGCCTTTGGTGGCATGGACGATGACGGCGTCCGGGTCGATCGCCCCCGCCGCGGCGGCCGCTACTTCCCGCATCGCCGAGGAAGGAGCCGCGAACAGCACCAGCTCGGCTCCGCGCAGAGCTTCCTGCATATCCGTCGTCGCGCGGAGCGTGGACGCCAGCGGAATGTCCGGCAAATAACGGGCGTTGGTATGGCGCTGGCTGATTTCGTCCGCCTGTCCCGCGCTGCGGGTCCATATGGTCACCTCGTGGCCGTTGTCCGCAAGCACCGAAGACAGCGCCGTCCCCCAGCTGCCTGCGACAAGCACCGCTACGCGGAGGCGCCGGCGCCCGTTGGTTTCCGCATTTGTCGGCATTGTGGTGCTCACCCTTTCTTCGATCCGAGCTTGTTTTCCTGGCCGCGCGCCAGCTTGACGATATTGGTCCGATGGCGGACAAAAGCGAATAAGCATAACAGCATCGCTGCCCATAACGCCGGCTCGGCGCCTTCGAGGAAGAAAATGAATAATGGCGTCAACAGAGCGAAGACGAGCGAGCCGAGCGAAACGTAGCGGGTGAGGGCGATGACCGCGATCGCAATGATCCCGGCGATCAGGCAGGGCAGGAACGACAGGACGACGAGAGCTCCTACCGTCGTGGCGATTCCCTTGCCTCCCTTGAAGCGGAAATAGAGCGGCCAGTTATGGCCCATGATCGCGGCCAGTCCGCAAATGGCGGGCACCCAGTCCGATTCCGGGACGAGCAGCTGCCCAAGCAGGACGGCGAAGACGCCTTTGGCGATGTCCAGCAGGAAGACGGCGATGCCGGGGCCTTTGCCGAGCACGCGGAGCGTGTTGGTCGCTCCCGCGTTGCCGCTTCCATGCTGGCGGATATCAATGCCCTTCACATACCTGCCAATCAGGATGCTGAAGGAAACCGAGCCGAGCAGATAGCTCGCTGCAATCGCAAGGATGGATATGAGCAACGTTCTTCTCCCCTAGTCCTCATCCGACTTCCGACGCGTGAACAGACGGATCGGCGTGCCCTCGAAGTCGAACGCGGCGCGTATTTTGTTCTCCAGGTAGCGTTCGTAGGAGAAGTGCATGATCTCCGGCGCATTGACGAAAATGACGATCGTCGGCGGCCTCACGGCTACTTGCGTGACGTAATTGATGCGCAGACGGCGGCCCTTGTCCGTAGGAGGAGGGTTGATCGCGACCGCATCGGAAATGACGTCATTGAGAAGATGGGTCTGAATGCGCAGGGAATGCTGCTCGGATACATGGTTGATGACCGGAAGCAGCTTGTGCAGGCGCGACTTCGTCAGAGCGGACAGGAAAGCGATCGGCGCATACGACATGAACAGGAAGTGATCCCGGATGTTCTGCGTGAAATGCTGCATCGACTTGTCGTCCTTGTCCACCGCGTCCCACTTGTTGACGACAAAGATGGAAGCCTTGCCGGCTTCATGGGAATAACCTGCGATATGCTTGTCCTGCTCGATGATGCCTTCCTCGGCATTGATCAGAATCAGGACGACATCCGCCCGTTCAATCGCCTTGAGCGATCTCATGACGCTGTATTTCTCCGTCGTTTCATACACTTTGCCGCGCTTGCGCATGCCGGCCGTATCGATAAGGACATAGCGCTGGCCGTCCTTCTCGAACGGGGTGTCGATCGCGTCGCGGGTCGTTCCCGCCACGTCGCTGACGATGACGCGCTCTTCGCCGAGCAGCGCGTTGACGAGCGAGGACTTGCCGACATTCGGCCTGCCGATCAAGGCAACCTTGATGACATCCTCGTCGTAATGATCTTCTTCCAATTCGGGAAGCTTCGATACGGCTTCGTCCAGAAGGTCGCCGATGCCGGTGCCATGGGAACCGGAAATGGCGATCGGGCTTCCGAAGCCGAGCCCGAAGAACTCGTAAATGTCTTCCATCCGGCCCTGGTTGTCCACCTTGTTGACGGCTACGACAACCGGCTTGCGCGAGCGGAACAGCATTTGGGCCACTTCTTCATCCGCAAGGGTAAGTCCGGTTTTGGCGTCGACCATGAAGATGATGACATCCGCTTCCTCGACAGCCAGTTCAGCCTGCATCCGGACTGATTTCATGATTTCGTCTTCTCCGTCGATCTCGATGCCGCCTGTATCGACGATGCTGAACGATCTTCCATTCCATTCACCGGTTCCATAGATCCGGTCACGCGTGACGCCAGGTTTATCCTCAACGATAGCCAGGCGGTCGCCTATGACCCGGTTGAAGATCGTGGATTTCCCCACATTAGGCCTGCCCACGATGGCTATAACGGGTCTTGCCATAGTATACACCCTCTCAAAAATACTCACGCCATTCATCATAGCAAAAAACAGCCTCGTTGGCTAACTTTTCAATGGTTTCCTATGGAAACGCAAGGTTCGCCTACCGGCTTCTGTCCACCAGAATGAACGATCCGTTTTTTAAATCATGTGCGGTCGCGTCCAGGATCTTCTCCAGGAAAAATGCCGTCTGCTGGGCTTTTCCAGCGTCTTCCTCGATAAAAATCGGCGCTCCGCCAGCCACTGATTCATGGCTGGTGCTGACAATGGCGACGATGCTAGCCATTCGATCCGCCCTCCCCCTGATTGACTCCCGCTTTGGACGGCATTCGGACGGCCATCTCCAGCAGCGGAACACGCCCGGCGATCTCGCACGCCTTGGACAGGTCGCGCTCATGCGGAATAATGAAGACGCCAAGGCAGCCGCTGTCCAGATCGAGCTTGGCCAGAGGGACAAGGGCCGGCTCCCCTTCGTCGCTGTGAAGGCCGAGAATCGTGGACAGATCGTAGAGGATCGCCTGCCTCTGTCCAAGATTCGACAAGGTGACCCGGCCGTTCGCGCTGCGGGGCTTGACGATGAGTCCAAGGCCATGCTTCGCGATGATGTCCCGGTTGCTCTGCAGGCCGACATTCATGATATAGATGTTGTCGACATAGAGATCCGGCCCTTCGATCCTGACCTCGCCGGGAATGATGTCCGCGATCGCAGAGACCGACTTGCCCGACTTCAGTTTCCAAACGACGATCAGGGACAGCAATCCTCCCGCTATCCCGATCCAGAGATTGAAAGCGACGGCGAACAGGCTGGCGGCCATGGCGGCCATGATGACCAGATAATTGCGGCCTTCGAAGACCATGGCGATCCCCTCGATGTACGAAGTCCCCCTGGAGACGATTTCCATGGAATCCATCTTGCTCAGCGTCTCCCTTTCCATATTGCGCACCTCGCGGAATTGCTGGGCGGCGACTGTCAGGAAGGTCAGGGCCGTCAGGTTTTTCTGGTAGAGAGCCGGAACCGCCACCGCCCCAAGCGCCGAGGCAATGACTCCAAGAGAGATATGGATGATCTGGCCATGCGGGTAAGTGGGGTACTGCCTGTAATCCGTGCGCAGCAGCAGGATCCGGGCCAGCAATCCAAAGGCGATGCCGGCCATCACGCCGACGACCATGCGATGCTCATGCAAGTAGATCGACAAGTCGTCCATTCTCAGGCATCCCCTTCCCTGTTATCCATCCGCTGCACGAATAAGCGCGAGAATCCGGACGCAGCCGCGGCAATGACGACGGTCAGAAGACGGCATGACGCTGCGGCTGCGGCAAAGCCGTCCCACCAGCCGGCCTTGCCGATAACGGATGCGGGCTCAATCGCTGATGGAAGCCAGGCGGGAAAAACCGAGGCAATCCAGTATCCGGCTGCGATAATGACGAATTGGCTGGCCGCCCGCAAAGATAGCAGGGCAGCGAGCAGGCCGCATAAGATGGGAATATCCCAGCCCGCCCTCACGACGGTCAGCAGCGGGCTCGAAGCATACAGCGTGTTCATCCATGCCATGAGCAGTCCCAGAAGCAGGGCGCAGCCCGCCGTGTAGAAGCGGTCTCCGCGCGGCACTCCCCGCATCCACACAGCCAGACATGCCGGCAGCAAGGCGACGGCCGATGCGCTCGCCTTGAAGCCCCACGGCAGGTCAAGCTCAAACCGCGACAATACGATCATGCCGGCGATGCCGGCCATCGCCATCTTCCAGCCCAGTCCTCCAGCCGCTTCCTTGTTCCAGCCGGTCGCAAGCAGGATCAGCCAGACGGCTGCGAGCTCCAATGCCAGAAATCCTTCTTCCATTCCACTCATTGCCTGCACCTCCTCCGCGTATTATGCGCGAAGTGACGAGGTTTGAATCGCGGGGCGAAAGCAAATAAAAAAGCCTTTCCGACCTGAATCGGAAAGGCTTTCGAGACGATGCGGCCCTATCGCGCGATGCGCGTGGGGCTGCACGCCTTGATCACTTGAATTTGCTCAGCTTGTCGCCGAAGCGCTCGCCAAGGTTGAAGCTCATGCTTTGGTTGCTCAGGGAGACGTTCGGGTTGTCGATCTTCTCCTTGAATCCGCCGCGGTCGGAACGCTCGCGCTGAGGACGCTCGGCGCGCGGAGCTTGCTCCGGAGCTTCCTCCGTTTCTTTGATGCTCAGGCTTACGCGCTTCTCGGACGGGTTGAAGTCAAGGATTTTGGCTTGAACTTCTTGGCCTTCCTTGAGCACTTCCTGAGGAGTCGCCACGTGGCGGTGAGCGATTTGGGAAATATGAACGAGGCCTTCCACTCCAGGAGCGATTTCAACGAAAGCTCCGAAGGTAACGAGGCGGCGAACCGTACCCGTTACGATGTCGCCCGTTTTGAATTGGCCGCTTACGGATTCCCAAGGTCCCGGTTGGGCAGCTTTGATGCTGAGGCTGATTTTGCCGGCGTTAGGGTCCAGCTTGAGGACTTTGACGCGAACGGATTGGCCTTCCGTTACGACATCCTTCGGATGCGCGACATGCTGCCAGGACATTTCGGAAACGTGAACAAGACCGTCTACGCCGCCGATATCGACGAATGCGCCGAACGGAGTCAGGCGTTGAACCGTGCCGTCAAGCTCTTGGCCGACTTCAAGGCCGGAGATGACGTTTTGCTTGTTCTTTTCGAATTCCTGCTCCAGAACATCTTTCGCGGACAGGATGATCTTGTTGTTTTCGCGGTCGATTTCTTTGATTTTGACATTAAGGGTACGGCCCTTGTAGTCCTTGAAATCCTCGACGAAATGACGCTCGACCATGGAAGCCGGAATGAAGCCGCGCACGCCTACGTCAACGACGAGACCGCCTTTGACGACGTCGGCAACGGTAACTTCAAGAACTTCGCCGGCTTCGAATTGGGCTTGCAGGGAATCCCAAGCCTTTTCGCCGTCGACGGCTTTCTTGGAGAGGACGAGCTTCTCCTTCTCGTCGTCGATCGTGATGACCTTCAGCGTGATTTCCTCGCCGAGCTTCACCGCGTCGTTGGCGTTGTCCAGCTGTACAGAGCTGAGCTCGCGCAGCGGAACGACACCGTCATATTTATAACCTAGGCTTACGGTTGCCTGGTTGTCTTCAACTTTCACAATCGTGCCGGTCACGATGTCGCCCTTTTTGAGGGAAACGATGTTCTCAAGCTCATCTTGGCTAAGACCTTGCTGAGATTCTTGGACAGAGTCCTGGATCTTTGTTTCTTCTGACATTGAAATAACCTCCTCAGTTCATACCCCAACTTTATTTAAACCCATATTGCACCATTGAAACGGAAGGGCGGGAACTTGGGCTCCCGATGGATCCCTACCCTGACAGGAACAAGGGAATAAAACATGCTTAAGCTTGCTTGCGCAGTTCTTCGATTCGCACCATGATGGCTCTAGTCACCTGTTCCAGCGCATCTCCGGATGAAGACATGAATTCGGATAAGTCCACGGGCTTGCCGTAGGAGACGACGGTCTTGCGGAACAGCTTGTAGGACCCCGAGATGGCGACCGGTATGACGACCGCTCCGCTGCGCATGGCGATCATGGCCGCGCCTTTCTTGGCTGCGTCGCTTCCGCTGTTGCGGCTTCCCTCGGGGAAGATGCCCATGACATTGCCTTCCTTGAGAAGAGCTATCGCCGTCTTGATGGAGTCCTTGCTCACTCCGCCGCGCTTGACGGGGAATGCGCCCAGAGCCCTGATCAAGGGGCCGAACAGCGGCACGTCGAACAGCTCGGCCTTCGCCATGTAGTGGACCTTGCGGCTGAGCTTGATGCCGACGGTCGGCGGATCAAAATTGCTGATGTGGTTGGAGCAGAGAATGACGGGCCCTGCGGCCGGTATGTTCTCCAGTCCTCTGGCTTCGAGACGGAACAGCAAGGCGTAGGCGCCTCTCAGGACAGCGCGGCAAAAGGTATAGATCATGACAAGTTCGCCTCCGCCAGTTTTTTGCGGCTGAGCGATGCGATCGTGTCGATGACCCCGCTGGCGGGAATGCCGGTCGTATCCACCAGAATATGATCCGGCGTGCGGATCAAAGGCGATACGGCGCGCTGCATATCCTTGCGGTCCCTCTCCTCGATCTCCTTCTCCAGCTGCTGAAGCGTCAGCCCCGAATCGGGATCCGTCTCCCGGAACCTTCTGAGCGCCCTTTCCTCGACGCTGGCCGTCAGGTAGATCTTGAGCTCGGCATCCGGCAGCACATGCGAGCCGATGTCCCGGCCGTCCATGACGACGCCCTTGCCGTCCGCCAGCTTGCGCTGCTTGTCCGCCAGCAGCATCCGGACCCGATCGTTGGCCGCGACTTGGGAAACATTCAGATTGATGTCCCGGGAACGGATCAAGGCTGTAATATCCTCTCCATTCAGCAAGACGATCTGGCCGTCGAGTCCCGGAGCCAAGGAAATGTCCAGCCCCTCCGCATGCTCCGCCAGCGCGCCGTCGTCGCCGATGTCGATGCCGGCGGAACGCGCGCTCCATGTAACTGCGCGGTACATGGCGCCAGTATCGATATAAATATAGCCTAATGCCTCGGCAACGCTCCGGGCTACGGTGCTCTTGCCGGCACCGGCGGGTCCGTCGATCGCGATGTTGATGCGCTCGCCTACCCCGTCGTGATGGGTACTCAAAGGGCGTTCCTCCAAGCGATGTCCATGAGAATTTCTCGTTCAAAATCAGTAAAAAAGCAGGCTGTGCCTGCCAAATAATTATATCACAGTCGACTGTTGGATGCAAAACAGTAACCGTCTATCGGAATTTCTCCCCCTCCTGGCTGCGGCGGCCGGCGATATCCCCCCGGTCGCTATGCATGCATGCCGAAGCCTGCACAGCAAGCAAGGCGGCGAACAGAAGAAGAGCGCATGCGGCAAGCCCCCAGGTGACCTTGTCCTCCATCCTCCTCATCCGCCCATCCCTTCCAGTCCTAGGAATATAGGCCTATGTTGCCCATTAGAAAGACCGTTATGTACGCGCCAAGAATAAGATTACTTCCGGAATTCCAATTGCCGTTCGAAGCAGAATCGGATGATTCTTTGCCGGTCCGGCTCCGAGATCGTCGTAAATTTGAGCATCGCCTGCTTCTTGCCCGTCTCCGTCAAGTCGACACGGACGACCTCGCCCTTGAAGAAGGCATGCTCGAGCGTCCCGTTCTTGTAAGGCACGAGCAGCCAGCACTCCAGCTCCATTCCCTGCTCGACCGGCTTGGCCTGATCGCAGAGGAACGAGATGCCGCCGCCGCCGATATCGTCCGTCATCGCCACGAACCGGACGCGCCCGCGGATGGACACCGCAAGCTCCAGATCGGCCGGCACCCGCAGGAAGCTGCGCCTCTGGATTTTTGTCATGCTGTCGGGATCGGCCTTGCGGATCCGAACCAGGCGGATGACGTCTTCCCGGAAGCCGAGAACATGGGAGTTGAAATAATGCTTGATGCCTTCGGAGCTGATGACATGGGCCGAAAGCTCGTCCCCGATGTACAGCTTCTTCAGCTTGCGGCTGGGCTCATGAAGCGGAATTTCAATGTAGATGGCCTCGGCGTCCTCGTCCGCGATCCGGGACTTGAAGACCATCTGAGCCTCTTCTTCATCGGAAGAAGCCACTTGTATGTACAGATTTTCGTTAACCCTAGGCAGCAAAATAGGCTCCCCCTCCCGTAATGCCATGATTATAGCATGTCGGATGATGGGGAGCCATATCGAAAAATGGGCTTTTTTGCCTGTCCTAGCGGTCTAGGAGCGGCTCTCTCCCGGCAGTTCCTCCACCGCTTCCTCGAGACCGCTGTCCGCATTCAGATAGATGCGGTATTTGGTGCCGTTGCTCTCGCCTTTGAATTCGTAGCAGAGCACTTCCTGGTTGTCATCGTTCTTGATCAGGGCAAGCTTGGCCGGCGACTTCTTCATCGCCTCGCTCAGGCCTCCGCGCACCTTGGCCTCCGTCATCGCCGGCTTGCCGAGCTTGCGCTCCTTGTGCGAGAAGACATAGTCGCTTGCCTGCAGCCCGATGACATCACCCTTGTCCAGCGCGACCTTCACGCTGAGCTTGTCGGGATAGATCAGCACGCCGTTGTCGCTACCTACATAAGTGAATACCGCTTCCTTGCCGTATTCGTCATAGGTGACGGGAGTCATTTTCTTGTAGCCGTGCTTGTCCAAGAATTCGTCGGCTTTGCCGCGGGCTTCCTTCATGCCGATCTTCTTGTCGGCCACATCGCGGGGATGGACGAACCAGATCAGGTCGCCTCCGCGGGAAGTAAAGTCCATCGCGATGTTCTTGCCTGTCGCCTTTTCCTTGACGACGGCAGAGAAGGATTTGTAGTTGGTGTCCTTGCCGTTCTCGACGACCCGGATGCCTTCCGTCGAAGTCATGCCGAGGAACCTGGCCGCCTTGGTCTTGATCTCCTCGGCCGTAACGGGCTTGCCGCTCAGCATGCTCACGGATCTCTTCTCATACAAGCCGCTTACCGTCGGTCCCCAGTCGATCGAGGCCATCTTGTCCATCCGGGAATCGACGCCCTTGAATCCGTCGACGATGACGTTGCCGGATTTCTGCTTGTCGGCAGCCATCGCCAATTCGACATCCATCCAACGAAGCTTGTCCTGCAGCACTTTATCCTGCACCTTTCCCAGCTCCTGCGCGATCTCGGCCGATTTGGCATACAAGGTTTTCATCGTGCTCATCTCGCCGTCGCTCAGCGGCTGCTTCGTCAGATCCCGCATGGATGCCTTGTAGGCGAAATTCGAAATATGCGACAGGAAGTCCTCGGTTTTATGGAAAGGAATCATCCTGACCGGCAGCTGGTTGATCTCGCTTTGCGCCTGGCTGGTCAGTCTCCACACATTGACGAGGCTTTTGCGCTGGTAGCCCTGGGAGGCGGCATTGACGGCCAGCGTGCTGCCGAGCTGGTGATGGAGCTGGTCCACATGATAGCTCAATTCATGGAATGCTTTCTGATACTGGTTCTCCGCCTTGACCAAGACCGAATTCTTCTCTTGATGCTCCTGATAGCCCCAATAGATCGCGCCGACAAAAAGCAGCGTCATGACGGGAAAAAGCACACGGCTTAAACGTTGGTACATACGGCAAAAGCTCCTTTCTTATGCCAAACCTGGTGTTAGTTTGGTTGAAGGAAAGGAGCTTTATGCATGGGGCTATGACTTTATACCGGCAGCTCTTCGATTTCGAAGTCATCGGTATTGCTGCACAGGCACTGCTTGAAGCCGGTATCGACACGGCCCTGGTCCCTGCGGCCGCGAAGAACGAACTTCTCTCCGCAGAGCCGGCAGCGGATGCTGATCTTCACTCTTGCCTCATCCATATGCTTGCTTCCTCCCGCGTTGAGCGATTGTCTCTACAAGCAAGTATGGACGGAACGATCAAAGCTTAACCTCTTCTTCCCTGCCCACGATCCGAAAAGGAGAGCGGGAATTGGCCCTGCCGATCTTCCGGAGGCCCCAGATCCACAGCACCGCCATGAACGGCACGATGATCCATGCCCATTCCCTCGCTGTCGACGTGAGGATCCAGTCGTACAAGCCGTGCCACAAGACAGGCAGCAGCAGCGACAGCAGCAGGAACCTGCGGATATGGCGCTTGGGAGCGAACTTCGCCTTGCCGAAATAGTAGCCCATCATGATGCCGAACAAGGCATGTCCCGACACGGGCAGCAGCGCCCTCAGCATCATCGTTCCGAAAGTAGACGGATAGAATACGGCGTACATGATGTTCTCCAGGGTGGCGAAGCCGAGGGAGACGCTGGCCGCATATACGATGCCGTCATACGGCTCGTCGAATTCCATGTGGTTGTAGATGATATGGTAGAGGACGAACCATTTGAAAATCTCCTCTACGCCTCCGGAGAAGGCGAAGGAGAACAGAAGCGGATGGCTGCCGAGCCAGAGCTCCAGTCCTCTCTGGATGACCATGATCGGCACGACGACCAGCATGCCGGTGACGAACAGCTTGAAGACAAGATGGATGGGCTCGCTGTCGTAGCGGTCCTTCAAGTACAGATAGGTAAGCAGCGAGATGCCCGGAGCCACTGCGGCCGTCAATATCGAGAAAAGCAGCAAGGGATCCCCTGCCTCCTTCTTGTTGATGAAAGTATAGGTTCAGCCCCGTTCAGCACAAAAGAAGAGCATTCCCGATGGATCGCGAATGCTCTTGGCAACTGGGGCTAGGATTTAAAATGATGGCAAAGCCCGCGAACAGCATCGGTCGGCATGACAATCTTGCCGTATTCCTCCAGAACCGCATAGGTCACCGAGGTCGCGTCTCCAAACTCCGCCAGGATGGCGATCATCGCATTCTGTCCCGCCGGTTCCGCCGAGGCGGTATCAAAAGCGAGGATCCAGCGTCCGTTGTATGCGTACAGTCTTCCTTCTTCCGTCAGTTCCGAGGCCGAAAGCTGCTTGGCTGCGGAGATGACATCCTCGAAATCCTTGAACATGTACATGATCGTGTCGCTGGATTCCAGCGTCACTTCCATCTCGTACATATCCTCGTCCGCATCGTCCTCGTCGGCACGTCCCGCGTCCGAGCTCACATTCATCTTGCCGCGGGTGACGATCACCACCATGCCTTGAGCCGGCATCGCGATGACTTCGACCGCAAGCGGGCCGTTCGCATCGAAGCCGAGTTCCGAATAGGCCTGGTCCATCATCTCGCTGAACAGCTCATGCACTTTCGGTATCTCGCGCCACATGTCGTCCTTCTGGATCCCGCGCTCCAGCAGGTCGTCGAACGTCAGAAAAATGCGAATTTTGTCTTGCCCCAACCGTTCGATCTTCATGACAGGATCCTCCTCTGCAGCATCGGATATAACAGCGTATGAAGCGCAAGCCATAATGTGCGGCATACGTGCCATATAACTATATTACCATCTATGAAGGAGGAATGCACGGGCAGGCCAAAAAAACAGCCGCCTCCCCATAGAGGGATGCGGCCGGCAAGATTCAATGGGCTGTCGGGGACGATGAAGCTTCTGCGATGATCTTTTCCGATTCCTTTTTGACCTCCGGATCGCTGTTCACGAGCGCAGCGATCCGCTCCCAGGAACCGCTGTCCGCGACCCGGCCGGAGCCTTTCGCCGATGAGGCGCTCACCGGGCCTCGGCGCGGCGCCGAGCCGCTTTTGTTGCGGATCATTCCCGTCATCGCTCTTCCGGCGGCCTTGGACCACAGCTCTCCGGCGATGCCCGACGCTGCCGCTGCCGCACCCGGCCTTTTGCGGGCCACGTACATGGCTGCCGCCGCTCCAATCAGACTTCCGGCAATAAATCCTCCCAGTTTCATTTCATCTGCCTCCTAAGCGCCGATATCCGGCTGTTCATGATGGGAGTAGTATGCCCGGCCGGCTCCTTCTCATCCATTCCGATTGGGTAAGCGAAGCAAGGTTTAATATGATAAAATGGGTGTCTTGGATCGTATTTCCCGGTGTTGGGAAGGACGGATCCCCATGAATACAGCTTTGCTTGTGGAGGTTGAAACGTACATGAAATCCTATGCACTCCAGTCCATCGGACTTGCTGCCGCGGCAGCCGTCCTGCTTTCCGGCTGCGGAGGGAAGACGGACGGCGCAAGCGCATCCGGAACTCCCGCTCCCTCCTCGCCGCCTTCCGTATCGGCCTCTCCGGCGCCGTCGGCGGCAGCGCCCTCGCCGAGCTTGTCGCCGTCACCCTCGCCGTTGCCGCCGGCAACTCCGCAGAAGGCCGAAGCCATGTTCAAAATGAGCTCGAAAACATTCCGCTTCTCCCCCGTCGACTCGGAAACGTCGAACAAAGCGGTCCTGCTCACGTTCGACGACGGGCCGAAGGAAAAGGAAGAGCTGACCTCCATGCTCGACACGCTGGACAAGCACGGCGCCAAGGCGATCTTTTTCGTCAACGGGTACCGGGTGAAGCAAAACCCCGAGCTGCTGAAGCTGATCGACGAACGCGGACAGACGATCGGCAACCATTCCTGGGACCATATCGATCTCCATAAAAAAAGCAAAGCCGAGGTGCAGAAGCAGCTCGGCGATGTATCGGATCTGGTTGAGGAGCTGACGGGCAAACGGCCGTTGTTCTTCCGGCCGCCATTCGGAACCGGAGGAGATGTCGGCAAGGAAGTCGCCAAGGAAGACGGCATGCTGTACATGACCTGGTCGAACGGTTCCCTTGACTGGGATCTCAAGGCGACGAAGAAAGATCCCCAGCTCGTCATCAAAAACGTGCTGGAGCAGCTGCATCCCGGAGCCAACATCCTGATGCACGAGCTTCCGTGGACGAAGGAAGCCCTCGACAGCCTTCTGACGAAGCTCGAGGAAAAAGGCTACGGCTTCATCGACCCCGCCTCAATCGACCTGAAGCAGGGCTGATCGCGCCGGGTCAGCGACAGCAGATGGATGACAGGCGGACAATTCCAGCGGATCGGCGCTTTGGACGTGCCGTATCCAGGACTCACCAGCATGCGGACCCTTTCGGGTCCTTTTTTGTGCTGGCCTTCTCTACGCCAGCCCGCAAGATCGAACCATCCGGACGGAAACCTTCGGACGCTCGCCGTTCTCATCGCCGGGCCGATCCATGGTAGGATGATCTGCCCGCCGTGCGTATGTCCCGACAGAACGAGATCGGCTTCGATCGCAGGGTTGCGATGCGCGATGATGGGATCGTGGGCAAGCAGAATCGTAAAGGGAGCAGCGGGCCGATTGTCTCCAGGGGACGCCGCGTCTTCAAGCGGCGTCTCAAGCGCAGCCTCAAGACGATCCTTGCCCAAGCGGGGGTCATCGACTCCGGCCAGCTTGAACGGCTCCGCCCCGGCTTGAAGCCATACATGCCGATTCACGAGCACGGCGACTCCGCAGCGTTCCAGAAGCTCTGCCAAGGATTCGATGTCCTCGTCGTGGTCGTGATTGCCGAACACCGCGTAGACGGGAGCTATCGCAGCCAGAAGAGTCATGTTGGCCTCCACTCTTTGAAGCGGAACGCCTTTCTCCCTCATGTCTCCGCCGATCAGCACGATGTCGGCTCCTCCCCTGCCCCGTGCTTCACGGAGGACGTCTTCCGTGAGGATGCGCCTGTGGATGTCGCTGATGTACAGGATGCGATATCCCTCCAGTGCTTCAGGCAACCGCTCGAGAGCGACCGTCTCGGCTTCGATCCGGCTGCTGGCCGCTTCGGCCATCATCCGCCGGATCAGCCGGACTCCCAGCCATGCAGCAGCGACGACGAGGATGGACAGGATCAGGTAGAGGCGCAAAGGCATGCTCCTCTCCAGGCTTCTGCCGCATCGTTGGCGCCATCATGCGAGGCGAACAAGCTGCGCCCCCAGAAGAAGAGCGTGCAGGCCAGGACGATGAACAGCAGCATCAAGGAATTGACCAGCCATTTCGTGAGCTTGGGCTGCAGGGAAGGATGCTTTTCCCGCCGCGGAGGGCAGCCGTCGCCTTCAAGCTCGATTCCGGCTTCAGCGGAAGCCGTTTTCTGCACCTCCGGCCTTCGTCTTCCGAATTTCTCGATCCTGCTCATGGCTGTCTCCTGTATCGGATGATCATGCCCATGATGAAATCGACGGCGAAATGGGCGGCGATCGGAGCCAGAAGCGTTCCGGTGCGGATATAGATCCAGCCCAGACCGTAGCTGATGCCGAAGACGAGCGCGGTCGGAATCCAATGCTTCAAATACCGGACATGGATAGCGGCGAACAGGATGCTGGTCCAATAAGCTCCCAGCGAGTGCTGGATCGCGCCCCTGAACAGAAGCTCCTCGCATACGGCGACGACCAGGGACAAAAGGGCGATATGCCAGACCGGCCTGTTGCGGAAAATGCGTTCGTTCACGCCGCCGTCATCGGCAGCCTCTTCGGGCACCCAGCGGGAAATGAACAGGTCTACCGCGAGAATCAGGAGGGCGAAACCGAAGCCCCAATATAAAAAGGTCAGGCTGTCGGGCCATCGGAACAGCGCAATCGAATTGCGGCCCTGAAAAAAACACCAGACCAAGCCGATAATGAGGGTAATAGCCTGCGTCATGTACAAGTTGAGCAGCAGCATCCGGTCGTCGAGCTCGTCTACCGAAACGCTCCGGACGCGAATGTTGCGGATGTCGAATTTTTTCATGTAGTCCCGCCTGTCTTGAAGGAATCGAAATCCGTTAATCTTTATCATCGAGGAGAAAACAATGGACAAACATCTCAGCCGCTATCAAATGCTATTCAGCCTCGGTTTCATCTTCATGCTCGTCGCGGCGGTAGGCGCCTTCTTCGCCGGCGTCGAAGTGGGATCAAGCCGCACGGAATCAAGATACGAGGCCAAGAAGCTGCTGGCCTCCGCCGCTTCCGCCAAAACCTCGTACTCCCAGCAAGATCTGGTATCGTTCTATCATACCGTATTTTCCCCTTACCGTGAATTTCAGAACGAATGGCTCGCCATGGAGAAGAAGGTGGAGTCGCGGAACATACCGGCTTCCTCTTCTCTTCTCAAGGACCTCGGAGATCTCGCGGACGAGAAGCGCAAGGAGATCGAGTCGGTGCGCTCCGTCCCGGACACAGGCCTTCTGGCCAGCGCAAGAATCGGTTATCTGGCGAGCCTCGACTCCATCTCGCAGGCTTCGGCCGCGGCGGCCAAGGTGGCGTCAGGGCAGCCGGCGGACAGCTTCCTCTCCTCCCTCCGCAAGCAGCAGTCCTATAAGGATGCCGCCCGAAAAGGCTTGGCCGCCCAGAAGGATTATTATTCCTCCATGCTGAAGTGGGCATCCGGCGTCGACGGCGGCATTCCATCCGAAGCCGTCCTGACCGGCACGGTCCAGAGCAGCGCCTGGAGCTCCTACCCGCTCCTCGTCAAGATCAAGCTGATGGCCGATCTGCTCGAGAAGCGCGGGAGATGGACGGACTATTATCCCCAGGATCTTGCGGGATCCGTCGACGCTCTCCTCCAATCCGGAGAATCGCAGCGCCTGCATGCTTCATCCATCAATGAGCTTGCCGATGTCGTTACCGGCACGGGAGCCGTCAGAGGCGGCGACTTTTGGACCATGAAGTCCCGTCTGTACGGCAAGGAGACGCTGCCTCAGCTGCCGTTCTTCCTGCCGCCGGACAATTAGCCTTAATCGTAGCTGAAGCCGAGCTCGGACGCGGCGGCGCTGATGCCCCCCGTCACGTTCAGCAGATGGTGATATCCCTGCTTGCGCATATAGTCCAGGACATACAGGCTCCTCACTCCATGACCGCACATGAGGAACCATTCCTGTCCGGCGTCGAGCTCCGGCAGATGCTCCGGTATGGAATTCATCGGAATATGGCGGGAGCCTTCCAGACGGTAGTATTCCCACTCGCCCTCTTCTCTCACGTCGATGATCTGATCCATCCGGACGGCTCCGGAACGGACCCTCTCCAGCAGGTCCGCGGGCTGGATTTCCCTATTGGAAGGCTGTTGCAATGCTGACATGGGATGTTCTTCCTCCCCCTAGTGTTGGTAGGAAGAATGATAGCGAAAAAAAGCGCCTCCATCAAGTTTTGTCATTGCAATTAGGACTTCACCGCTTTAGAATAGTAGAGGTCAGCCAGCACCAGCATATGGTTTCAAACGACAGGACCAAGGCGATTCCATCCCCGGCCCGCTACATCAAGCCCGGGCAGTTCTCCAGAAATTCCCGTCCCGGCTGGGCATTCCCATCGTCGGAACGGGCTTTTTTCTATATTGAACCACGATAGTCTGCATGATGTTCCTGCGCATACGGCTGCCGCTTCCATGAAGGCGGCGCTGCAGAGCACCGTATGCCTACACCCCATTGCTAGGAGGCAATCCCATGTTCAAAGTGTTAGTATCCGATCCTATCAGCGATTTGGGCATCCAGCAGCTGATGGACGCTCCCGACGTATCGGTGGACAAGAAGCCCGGCCTCAGCGAGGACGAGCTCGTAGCCATCATCGGCGAATATGACGCCTTGCTGGTCCGCAGCCAAACGCGCGTGACGGCCCGAGTGCTCGAAGCCGGCGCTTCCCTCAAGGTCGTCGGCCGGGCGGGAGTCGGCGTGGACAACATCGATCTTCCGGCCGCTACCGGCAAAGGCATCATCGTCATCAACGCGCCGGACGGCAATACGATTACGACCTGCGAGCATACCTTCGCCATGATGATGGCCGTAGCCCGCCACATCCCGCAGGCTTACGCCAAGACCGTCAACGGGGAATGGGACCGCAAATCCTTCCTGGGGGTAGAGCTGCGCGGCAAGAAGCTCGGCGTCGTCGGCATGGGCCGGATCGGCAGCGAGGTGGCCAAGCGCGCCAAGGCGTTCGGCATGGACATTCTCGGATACGATCCGTTCCTCACCGAAGAGAAGGCCGACAAGCTCGGCGTCACGCTGGCCAGCGTGGACGATATCGTGCGCGGCGCGGACTTCATGACCGTCCACACCCCGCTTACGCCGGAAACGCGCCACATGATCGGAGCGGAGCAGTTCAAGGTCATGAAGCCGGGCATGCGGATCGTCAACTGCGCCCGCGGCGGCATCGTGGACGAATATGCCCTCGTCGATGCCGTCAACGAAGGCATCGTGGCCGGCGCTGCTTTCGACGTCTTTGAATCGGAGCCTCCTGCAGCGGATCATCCTTTCCTGAACAATCCCAAAATCATCGTCACTCCGCATCTTGGCGCCTCGACCGTCGAAGCTCAAGAGAACGTCGCCATCGACGTGTCGGAGCAGGTGCTTCATATCCTTCGCAGCGAGCCGTTCGTGAATGCGGTCAATATGCCTCCGGTCGCCGCAGCGGTCATGACCAAGCTGCAGCCGTATTTCGAGCTCGGAGAGAAGCTTGGCTCGCTGGCCGCCCAGATCACGGAAGGACCGGTCGCCGAAATCACGGTCGGCTATTCCGGCGATCTTGCCGAAGTAGACACCCAGCCTCTCACCCGCTATGTCATCAAAGGCGTGCTTGGACACCATCTGGGAAGCGATCAGGTCAACATCATCAACTCCCTGCATCTGGCCAAGGAACGCGGAGTCAATGTCGTCATCAACCAGTCCCATGCGGCAAAGGACTTCACCAATCTCGTCACCGTATCGCTGCGCACCTCCGGCGAAAGCCGCCATGTCGCCGGCACGCTGCTGACCGGATACGGCCCGCGCATCGTGCAGATCGACAACTTCCCGGTTGACGTCGCTCCGTCCGGCCATCTGGTGCTGATCTCCCATCATGACCGTCCTGGAATCATCGGCCGCATCGGAACGCTGCTCGGCACGAACGAAGTCAACATCGCGACGATGCAGGTCGGACGCCAAGCCGAAGGCGGCGCCGCCATCATGGTCCTGACGGTAGACAAAGGCGTGCCGAAAAACGTGCTCGGACAGATGACACAGCTCGACGAGCTCAAATCAGCCAAGGAAATCACGCTGTATTGATTCCTCCAGGTTCATAGCAACCCCGCGGGCGGCTGCCCGCGGGGTTTTTCCATCGGCTCCGTATCCTCTTCTCTGAACCACGAGAGATGAAAGCTTGTCCTCCCCGCGGCTTATCGGCTCCATATGCGCTCGGCTCCCTTATATCTTCCCTCTGTTCCGAAGGAAAGCTTATAGATATCCGGCATCTCCAGCCCTCTCCAGAACTCGTAGCCGAAGCTGCCGTCCAAGGCGTTCATCATCATCGCCATGATATTGCCATGCGTTCCGACGGCTATGCGGCTTGAACGGGAGCTTTCCAGCACTCCCCTCAGCGCCTCCATCCCGCGGAGCGTCGCCATGCGGTTGGATTCCCCTCCAGGCAAGGCATGCTCGGGCTCTTCCCACAACCGCTTCACGGAAGCTTCGAAATCGCGGACAGGCGCTTCAGAGAGCAGCCGCTCCTTGAAGCCCTCCTGCAGCCGGATAGGCTGCGCCAGCCGGCTGGCCAGCTTCTCCACGGTCTGGACAGACCTCCTATAAGGACTGGACCAGATTTCCGCGATCTCTTCATGCTCCAGCAAATCCGCCACTCGCCCGGCATCCATTTTCCCCGCATCCGACAACGGCCGGCCGCGCTCGTCGGGTGTATAAACGGAGTGGGCATGGCGGATCAAATATACGGTTTTCATTCCAGCCTTCCTCTCCCTTCGTCTACCATCCTGTTTCGAACCTTTCGGCATTCCGGCAGGCTCCTCCTCCTATTCGCCTTAAATGTTTCACAAGCAACAAGATTAGAGCCCCGGATTCAACAAAAAAACACCCTCCATCGGAGGGTGTTAAGACATAACGCGATGGCCTTCGACAGGCAGCAGCAGCGTAAAGGATGTTCCGACGCCTTCGGTGCTCTCTGCGCGGATCGTGCCGCCATGGGCGTCCACGATGTTGCGCACGATCGCGAGCCCAAGCCCCGTGCCGCCTCCCGCGCCGCGCTTGCGGGCTTTGTCGGCCTTATAGAAGCGCTCGAAAATGTAAGGGAGGTCATCCGCCGGAATTCCCTGGCCTTCGTCGGCTACCTTGAGCACGGCAGCTGTGCCGCCGGCATCATTCGTTCGTCCGAGCGTAAGCCGGATGGCTGACCCGTCGGAGCTGTGCCGCACGGCGTTGTCGAGCAGATTGGTGAGCACCTGCTCCAGCCTGTCCTCGTCGGCCTCCGCCAGGATGACAGCCTCTTCCGGAGAACGGTACTCAATCTTGATGTCCCGGTCCATGCTGTACACCTGGAACTTGTGCACGACGCGGCTCACCAGCCCGTCCAGATCCACGGAATTGAAGTTGAGCTCCACATGGCCGGCTTCCATCCGCGCCAGATCGAGCAGATCCTTGACGAGCCTGCCCATTCGCAGAGACTCGTCGTGTATGACTTGAACGAGCTCGCGCCGCTCCTCCGGCGAGCCGGCGATATCGTCGAGCAGCGCTTCGCTGTATCCTTGCAGCATCGACAGCGGCGTCCGGATTTCGTGGGACACATTGGCGACGAAATCCCGCCTCAGCTTCTCCAGGCGATGCTCTTCCGTCACATCCCGCATGACGGCCACGACTCCGCGCACGGTGTCCTCCGACTTGAGAGGGGCCATGACGACCGACCAGACCCCGCTCTGGACCTGCAGCTTCTGGCTGAGATCCCTGCCTTCGATCGACACCGTGCGGAACAGGTCCCGCAGCGGCCGGGGCGCCGACTCCAGGGGAAGCCCTTCCGGATCCTCGTCCTGGTTCCAGTCCACCCTTCTCCAGCGCTCCAGCAGCAGCTCTCCGGGAGGATTCGCCAGAACGACGTTGCCCCCCGCATCCAGCGTGATGACCGCATCCGCCATGCTGCGCAGGACGCTCGATAGATGCTCCTTCTCATGGTTGAGATCCGTTATGAGCTCATGCAGCTCGGATGCCATCCGGTTGAAGGTTCCTGCCAGCTCGCCGATTTCATCGGATGAGCGGATCGGCACCCGGGTCCGATACTCGCCCTGTGAAATCAGGTCAGCCGCGTCCTTGAGCTGAAGGAGCGGCTGAGTGATTTTGCTGGATAAGAAAAAAGCGAAAAATGTAGACAGCAGGAATCCGATGATCCCGATGTAGACGAACAGCACCTTGACCCGGAATGAATCCTCGAAGGCGATGTCGATGTATTGGAGCAGGAACATGCCCAGGATGATCAGAACGACCGCCACGAGCAGCATGATCGTGATCCACAGCTTGCCGACGACGCTTCTCCACAGCCATCTCATCCTTACTTCGGAACCTCGAGCTTGTAGCCGACTCCCCAGACGGTCGTAATCATCGAGGCCGCTTCGGGTGACACCTTGTTGAGCTTCTCGCGGAGCCGCTTGACATGGGTGTCGACCGTCCGCAGATCGCCGAAGAACTCATAGTTCCATACATCCTTCAGCAGCTCTTCCCGGGAAAACACTTTATCCGGGCTTACGGCCAAGTAATGGAGCAGCTCGTACTCTTTCGGCGTCAGGCTGATCTCCTGCCCGCCGGCGGTTACCCGGTGCGCGTCATGCTCGATGACGAGATGCGGGAACACGATGTTGCTGCTGGCGGCTGTCTCCCGCGACAGGAACGCTGTCGCCGAGGAGCGGCGCAGGATCGCCTTGACGCGGTAGATGATCTCGCGCGGGCTGAACGGCTTGACGACATAGTCGTCCGCCCCGACTTCGAAGCCTTGTACGCGGTTCATCTCCTCGCCTTTGGCCGTCAGCATGATGACCGGCGTCGCCTTGATCTGGCGCAGCCGGCTGCACACCTCGATGCCGTCGATGCCGGGAAGCATCACATCCAGCAGGATGAGATCGAAATCCTGGCTGGAAGCCATGCGCAGAGCCGTCTCCCCGTCCTCGGCCTCCTCGATTTGATACCCTTCTTTCTCCAGATACATCTTGAGCAGGCGGCGAATCCGTTCCTCGTCGTCGACGACGAGGATGCGATGCAAATATTCGTTCACTCCGTATCAGCTCCTTTTGATCCCATAACGAATTAGGCGCCTGCGTAGGAGTGGAGCCCGGCGATGACCAGGTTGACGCCTACGAGCGTAAACATGATGATGAGGAAGCCGATGACGGTCAGCCACGACGAGCGCTTGCCGTGCCAGCCGCGCGACAGCCGCAGATGGAGGTAGGCGCTGTAGTAGAGCCAGGTGATGAGCGCCCATACTTCCTTCGGATCCCAGCCCCAGAAGCGCGACCAGGCGATGCTCGCCCAGATCATCGCGAAGATGAGCGCTCCGAGCGTGAAGATCGGGAAGCCGATCGCGATCGCCCGGTAGCTGATCTCGTCCAGATCGTCGGGATCGATATCCGTCGTATACGGATGGATGGCTGCCGACAGCGTCCGCCTCAGTACAAGACGCAGGATGCCGTACAGGATCAAGCCTGAAAGGAAGGACCAGATGACGGTGTTCAGCTTGCGGCCCGCATTGATGCCGTTCATCCACGATGGAGCTTCCATCACAGGCTGCTTGATGCCGAGGAAGCTGTCCATATGGACGAGCGTGCTGTTGAACGGCTTGACGATCGGAGGCATGGAGTATTTCACGGTCTCCACCTTGGAGCTCTCCTCGCCGGCCTGGCTGACCTGCACGTTCTCTTGGGTGAACTGGGCTTCATACCCCGCCGCACGGAAGGCGAATACGGTGACGATGAATCCGACGGCGACGACGATCATGAACATCGTCACTTCGATCCAGAGGCGCTCCTTGCGGGAGTCTTCGGACTTGCCGTTGAAATCGATCGTGCGGAGCAGATGGAGCAGCCCCGCGGCGAAGCCGACCGCCAGGAAGGCCTCGCCGAGCGCAGCCGTCGTCACGTGGATCTTGAGCCAGTAGGAGTTGAGCGCTGGGATCAGCGGCTGCACCTCCTGCGGAAATACGGACGCGTACGCGACGATGATCACGACTAGCGGCAGGGCGAACATGCCGAGAATCGGCTTGCGGTAGATGAGATAAATAATGGTAAAGGCCACCATGATAGCCATGCCCAGGAAGGTCATGAACTCATACATGTTGCTGATCGGAATATGGCCTCCTCCGACCCAGCGGGTGATGAAGAACAGGATATGGGCGGCCAGTCCGAGCACGGACACGAGAAAAGCGATTTTCCCCCATCGCTTCTCATGCCGTTCCGGGTTGCCGTGGCTCCATCTGCGGCCGACGATAGCCGTTACGAAAAATAAAAATCCGAAGCAGTAAAGAAAGAAAGCAGCGACGAAAGCAGAGCTGCTGAAATCAAGCCAATTCACGTCCGGTTCCCTCCGTTGTCGAGGCTCTTGGGATCAACCTGGATTCCTGCTGCCTTGAGCGCAGCGGCCAGGTCGGCCCTCATGCCGTACCAGTTTTTGTTCGTATGCGCGCCGATCGTGACGGCGTTGCCGTCCAGACGGAGCCAAATGCGGCGATGCTGCCAGTAGGCGCCCATGATCAGGCCGATCATCGAGATGGCCAGGCCGGTCCAGATGTAAGGCATCGCCTTGTCGACCCGGACGTTGAGGAACGTGGTGAACTCCACGAACTTGACGTCCGTCATGCTGCCAACCTTGATCTCGAACCGGTCGGCGATGCCTTGGTTGAGCTTGTCCTGGCTGAACGCGGCTTTGTCCTTCTGCATCGGGAAGTAGATATACGGCTCCCCTTCCTCCGACAAGCCGGGTCCTTTGATGAGAAAGATGAACGCCGGAGCCTTCGGATCCCTAGACTTGGTGATCGGCTTGCCGTCCTCGCCGATGGCGAACTCCATGAAGTTCTGCCTCAGCTCCAGCTTGTAGGGCCCGAGCTCGTAGTTGGTCTGCGGATTTTTCATCGCCAGCTTGAACGGTCCGTACTGCTTGCCGGTCTGCTTGTCGATCAGCATGGGGCTGACCTCGCGCAGGACAGGAGTGTTGTCATAGTCGAACTGGTACAGCTTGAGCCCTTTGTATTCCAGAGGGCTGTTCACCTCGATGTTATGGGAAGCGACCTGCTCCAGCTTCGGTTCCGGCGACGACGGCCCGCAGTCCGCCAGGCAGCGGTATAGGACCGCATCGGTCCGGTACAGCTTGGCGCGGTTCGTTCCCCGCAGCTCGGCCGGCAGCTCCTCGTCCTTGTAGTACTGGACCGTGAACTTTTCGTTTTTGACGAAAAAGTCCGTATTCTCGATCCTCACCGTATCCCCTTCCGGGACGGTCACGTACTCGTCCAGCTGCCAGCTCGGAATCGCTCTCGCCAGCACCGCCAGCAGAAAAACGATGAGGCCGATGTGATTGATGTACGGTCCCCAGCGGCTGAAGCGGCTCTTCTCCGCCAGCAGGGCGTCTTCGGTCCGCGTCACCTTGTAATGGCGCTTCTTGGCCTGCTTGGCGAACAAGTCGATGAAGTCCTGGCCTTGGTCGGCTTCTCCGGTATAGACGGCCTTCTGCCGCAGCAGGAACGACTCGTGCTTGCGGATCTGCTGCTTGTTGAGCGCCCGGTATAAGGGAAGGACGCGGTCGAGGCTGCAGATGACCAGCGAGGTGCCGATCATGACGAGCAGCAGGATGAACCACCAGGATTCGTATGTATGCGACAATCCCAGATTGTAATAGATGCTGCCGAGCGTTCCGTATGTATCCTTGTAATAGGAAGGCATGTCCATGTTGGAGAGGAAAATATCCTCCTGCGGATAGATCGTGCCCAGCGATGCCCCGATCAGCGTGATGATGATCAGGTAAACGGCGATCTTGACGGAAGAGAAGAAATTCCAGACCTGGTCGATGATCGATGGATCGGCTTTCTGGGAACGGCGTGCCGCTCCGTCGTAGCGCATCTCCAGCAAATCGGTGCCGCCGGCTTCCTTCTCGTCGAGCGGCTTGCCGCAAGCCTCGCACAACACGGTGCCGGTCGGGTTTTGGTGGCCGCATTCGCATTTGGTGTTTTGGAACACCGATGTATCCCCCTGTCATGAAGCTGTGTGCTGCGGCGCTGCGGCGGATGGACCTCAGTCCTGGAGCAGCCGCTGCACGCGCTCGTCGATGTCCGCTTCCTTCATTCCTCCGGCGTACACTTCCCCGATCTTGCCGTCCGGACGGATGAAGAACGTGGTCGGATACTGCCTGAGCTTGTACCGCCGCTCCGTGTCCTTGTCCACATCGCGCAGGATCGGATAGGTAAGCCCCATGCCCGCGACGAAATTCTGCACGGTCAGATTGTCCTCGCTCAGGTTGACGGCCAGAATTTCCAGGCCTTCTCCCTTCCACTTCTCGTACTGACGCTCGAACTCCGGCATTTCCTTGACGCATGGAGGACAGAAGCTGCCCCAGAAATTGAGCACGACGGGCTTGCCCTTGTACTCTTCCAGGGAGACCGTCTTGCCGTCGAGAGTGGACAGCGTGAAGGCCGGCGGCGTGTCGCCCGGCGACGGCAATCCTTCCTTCGACGCAAACAGCGTCTTGCCGATGGCGTAACCGCCCAGGAGCAAGACGCCGAGAAGGATTATGATTTGAACGGGTCTGCGGGCAGAGCCCCTCATGATGTTCACCATCCTAATGAAAGCGTTTCTTATCATTCATTATAGCGCGGAAAAGTTTCCAGCAGCAGGCTGCCTCTCACTTTTTATGAACTTTATGTGACTTGCTGTTCGCCGCGTCGATAAGCTCCTTGATCTCGGAGACCGTCAGATGACGGAATTTGCCTCTTTGCATGTTCTCCAGCCCAAGATGGCCGAACTTGACCCGCTTCAGGCGCGTTACGGGGTGTCCCACCGCCTCGAACATGCGGCGCACCTGCCGGTTGCGTCCCTCGTAGATCGTAATCTGGACGGTGGACTGCTTGCTGTCCATGTCGACGTCGTGATATTCGACCTCCGCAGGGGCGGTCATTCCATCCTCCAGCTTGATGCCGTTCTGCAGCTTCTCCAGCGCGGTTCCGTGCGGCACGCCCTTCACGGTCGCCAGATACGTTTTCGGCACGTGGTGGCTCGGATGCGTCAGGAGGTTGGCGAACTCGCCGTCGTTCGTAAGCAGCAGCAGGCCTTCCGTATCATAGTCCAGCCGGCCTACGGGGTATACCCTCTCCTTGATGCCGGGCAGGAAGTCGCTGACGATCTTGCGTCCTTTCGGGTCCGAAGCGCTCGTGATGACGCCTTTCGGTTTGTTGAGCATCAAATAGATCTTCTTTTCGGATGCGATCGGCTTGCCCTTGACGGCAATGACGTCGTTGGCCGGATCGGCTTTCGTGCCGAGCTCCTTGACGACGACCCCGTTGACCTCGACCGCCCCGCTCGTAATGAGCTCCTCGCATTTGCGGCGCGATGCCACGCCGGCAGCGGCCAGGATTTTCTGTAAACGTTCCACTTCCTTCACCTCACCCCTCATCATACCGATTGCAGGACAAAAGCACAAGCTGGGCGGAGCGATGCTGCCCGATGCGCAAAAAAGCCCGCCCCTCCGGAGAGGCGGACTTGATCGATGGACGGCCTGGCGAGCGGCGCGGCTCAGTTGAATATGTACAGGCAGATGAACACCGCCGCGAGAAAACCGACCAGATCGGAGACCAAGCCGACTTTCAGGGCATAACGGGTTTTGCGGATTCCGACCGCTCCAAAATAAACCGTCAAGACGTACAGCGTCGTATCCGTGCTCCCTTGAATCGTGGAGGCGATTCTCCCGATCATGCTGTCCGGCCCGTAGGTCTGGATCAGGTCGGCCGTGAAGGCGAGCGAGCCGGCGCCGGTGAGCGGACGCAGGAAGGCGAGCGGAAGCACCTCGCCCGGAATGCCCGCCTTCCCGAGCAGAGGCTGGATGAACCCTACGAGGACATCCATCGCTCCCGAAGCGCGGAACATGCTGATCGCGACCAGCATGCCGACAAGATGAGGGATGATGCCGATCGCCGTCCCGAAGCCTTCCTTGGCGCCCTCGGTGAACGTCTCGTAGACGGGAACTTTTCGGTAGGCGCCGTAGAGGGGGATGAAGGCGATGATCGCGGGGATCATCCAGGCGGAT
Source organism: Paenibacillus sp. RUD330 (assembly GCF_002243345.2). Taxonomy (NCBI): domain Bacteria; kingdom Bacillati; phylum Bacillota; class Bacilli; order Caryophanales; family Paenibacillaceae; genus Paenibacillus; species Paenibacillus sp. RUD330. The sequence goes on along the minus strand of NZ_CP022655.2, from coordinate 2,337,747 downwards.
AGGATATTGATCATCTGCAGCATGGACTTCTCTCCCCTTCCCGTTGTTTACGCCGGAGGCCGGGCAGCGCCGGGCGGCGCCGTTCCGGAGGAGCGGCTCCTGCCGCTGGAACGAAGCCCGCTGTCAGTGGGATAGGCAGGGGGCATGAGCTCCGCCGGCGGCTGCTTGCGCCTGTACCAGCGGTCCAGGGCGATGGCGGCCGCAGTCGCGACAGCGGTAGCGGCCAGCGTCGTGCCGACGATCTCCGCCGGATTCGCAGAGCCGTAGTTCATCCGGATTGCGATCAGGGTCGTAGGGACGAGCGTGATGCTGGATGTATTGAGGGCAAGCAGGGTGCACATCGCCGGGCTGGCCGTGTCCGGCCTCGGATTGAGCTTTTGCAGCTCCTGCATCGCCTTGATTCCCATCGGCGTGGCGGCATTGCCCAGTCCGAGGATGTTGGCGCTCATGTTGCTCATGATATACCCTAGCGCCGGATGTCCGCTCGGCACATCCGGGAACAGCAGGCGCACGAGAGGGCTCAGCAGCTTGGCCAGCCGCTTCAGCAGCCCGGCGTCCTCGGCGATTCTCATGAGTCCCATCCAGAATACGAGAATGCTGATCAGACCGAAGCAGATCGTCACTCCGTTTTTGGCTCCGTCGAATGCCGCCTGCGTGACTTGGTCCATCCTGCCTGTGAATGCCGCCGCCGCGATGCTGACCACGATGAAAAACAGCCAGATCCAGTTGACCAACCGGCCTCAGCTCCTTCCGCTCTACTTGCCGAACAATACCTCTTCCGTCTTCTTGAGCGCAGCCGCGAATCTCTCGGAACGGGTCGGGAACATGCCGCCCGGGCGGAACGAACCGGCAGGCTTGTCTGGCATTCCGAGCCTCGGGCTGCCGGCATCATAGACGGGAGACCCGCCGATCGGCTTGCCTGCCAGCGACCATTCCAGCTTGCCGCGTTCTCCGAGAGCATAACGCGTCGGCTGCTTCGCGGAGTCCAGCAAAATAAGCTTCGCGCTCAGTCCGGCTTCCTCGCCCTCGGCAAGCGGGTAGCTGAAGCTTCTCCCGGACGCCAGAGGATAGCCTTGGACAGCCTCGCCTTTCTTGGCGATCTGACGCAAAGGGTAATGCTGGAATCCCCAATCAAGCATATTCTGATGATCCTTCCAATCGTCCCGGTCGTTCAAGGTGACGGCCGCAAGCTGCTGGCCGTTCCGGGTCGCAGAGCTCACCAGGCAGCGCAGAGCCGTTTTCGTATAACCTGTCTTGACTCCGTCCGCTCCTTCATAGAAGGCCAGCATCTTGTTCTTGTTCGCCCAGCTGTAGTCCCACGGATCGTTGGGATTAGGCGCTTTGCGGACCTTGGTCTTGACGATGTCCGCGAATACCGGATTGTGCAGAGCATAGGCGGCAAGCCTCGCAAGGTCGTTCGCTGTGGAGAGATGGCCCTTCTGGTCCAGCCCATGCGGGTTTTCGAAATGCGAATGCTCCAGTCCGATCCACTCCGCCTTCTCGTTCATCATGCGGACGAAGCCTTCCTCCGAGCCTCCGACATGCTCCGCGATCGCCGTCGCGGCATCGTTGCCGGAACGCAGCATCAGGCCGTACAGCATATTGTGCAGGCTCATTTTCTCGCCCAGGCGCAAATAGATCGAAGAGCCTTCCTTGCCCACGGCCCGCGGGCCAACCGTCACCGTATCCTTGATGTTCCCGTCTTCAATGGCGGTGATCGCGGTCATGATCTTGGTCAGGCTGGCGATGAGCATCGGGTCGTCGCCCGACTCGCTGTACAGAATCCTTCCGGACTGCACATCGATCAATGCGCTTGCCTTGGCGCTGGTGGACAATGGAGCGGGCTCGGCCGCCGCTGCTCCCGTCCGGACCGTCAGGACAAGAGCGCAGGACAGCAGCGCCGCTCCCCACGTTTTGAATGCCGATTTTGCCTTCAATTCGTACATCCTCCTTGAGAGGATCAGCCAAGGGCCGACTCCCTGTTGATAGATTATGTGTCTTGTCCCGCAATTATGAACAAGCTCTCTTCCAAGAAAAAAAACTGCCCGTCTCGCGGGCAGCGGCAAGGCCTATTGGCCCGGAAATCAAATGAGATGATCGGTGTCGATAAGAGTGCTTTCCACACGCTCTGTCCCGTTGTTGCTGCGGAACATGCCGGTAATCTTCTCGAACGCCTGCGGCACCGAATCGATGACTCTCTCGACGAGATGCGTCTGGTTGTCTAGCGGCACGACGCGTACGCCATGGCTGCCGACGACCAGAAACGCGATCGGCGTAATGGATACCCCGCCGCCGCTGCCGCCGCCGAATGGCAGCGATATGTTCGCCGAGCTTCCCTCCGTGTGGGAATGCGTGTTATGGTCTGCTCCGTCATAACGGATATCGCTTCCTCCCGCGACAAATCCGAAGCCGACTTTGCTGATCGGCATGATGACGCTGCCGTCCGGCGTCTGCACGGGATCGCCGACGATCGTGTTGACGTCCACCATTTCCTTGATGTTCTCCATGGCGGTCTGCATTAGGCCTTGAATAGGATGTTCTGCCATAATCTGACGCCTCCTCCCGTTTTCTTCTTCCGGACAAGCAGCTGCAGTCCGGCAAGGATAGCATAACCAAAGCGGATTTGGGCTATGCACAAGAAACTCGTTGTGAACCCTGCTCCTCGGTATTCGGGCTGAACCGTGACGGCGGGCTTGGTTTGGAGCCGGGTCAGCTGCGAGAGCGCGCCAAGAAGGGTCGACTTGATGGACCATATCATTCCCGTGGCCATTGCGGTCCATACCGCGTCCCCGGTTCCGATGGAGGAATTCCATTCCCATTTCCGCACCTCCACCCTCGAAAGCGTTTGGCGAGCAAGGCCGGTGAGATTCTCTGTCTGTCTCAGAATCCGTTTAGCCCTCTCAATCCACTTGTTCACGCTTTCCATCGTGACCTTGCCGTCTCTGCGTGTCTCCGTGTCCAGGACGCCCTCGTCCAGATTGGTCTGGTTGCGGACATCGACACCGCCGCCGCTCAGCCGGATGAACGGAACGGACCACTTGTAATGGAGAAGCCCGAACAAGGTCCTGAATTCAACGACGATATTGTCATCCTTGCCTGTCCGCTCGAACTCCGCCCGGATCCGCAGCGGAGCCAGCCAAGCGGAGGTGACGGCGATTGCAAGCAGAACTAGCGCCGCAAGCCAGCCATAGGGGTAGCCAAGCATATTCGCACCACCTTTGAGGGGCAGCCTTGGCTGTTCTCCAGCGGCCGCGCCTATGGCTATCATGCCCAGAAATGACAAAAAAGACCGGCTGATGCCGATCTTTTTTGCCTTCCGCGTCAGGCGCTTCCTTCGCTGTCCGCGTCGTCTATCGTCATCTGGCGCTGCTCCAGCCGCTCGAACAGCAGCTGGGTCTGCTCGTCCAGATCCGTATCCGGACTGACCGAGGACGGCTCGGGCAAAGAATCCAAGGAAGACAGCTCGAAGTGGTCGAGGAAGGAACGGGTCGTCCCGTACAGGATCGGCCTGCCGATCTGCTCGGCTCTGCCCTTCTCTTCGATCAGATCCTTGGCGGCCAGAGTCTGGATCGCCTTCTCGCTCTTGACCCCGCGGATCTCCTCGATCTCCACTCTCGTGATCGGCTGGCGGTAGGCTACGATCGCCAGCGTTTCAAGCGCCGCCTGGGACAAGCTCGACCGCGTCGGACTGTAAGCCATCCGCTCGAAGTAGGGCGCATGGCCGGGATGGGTCGTGAACCGGAATGCTCCGGCCACCTCGGCGATGCGGATTCCCCTCCCGTCCTTCTCCATATCTGCCTGGAGCGAACGGGCGATGTCCGCCGCGGCCTTGGCGTCGATCTCCATGATATCCGCCAGCTGTCGGGCGTTCAGTCCTTCATCTCCTGCCATGAACAGGAGTCCCTCAATAATCGATTTCAGTTGCTGATACATCACTTTCAGACGTTTCCCCTCTCCAATGGATGACGATATCGTCGAACAGGCTGTTCTGGAACACGCGGACCTGCTTCATCTTCATCAGCTCCAGAATGGCCAGAAACGTCACGACGATCTCATGGCGCTCCAGGCCCCCGCCGATCAGCCGGGAGAAGCGGACCGTCTCATGCTCTCGCAGCAGCTCCGAGATGTCCCGGATGCGGTCCTTCACGCTGATCTCGTCCCTGTGCACCGTAGCGACGGCGCTGCGGCGGACGGCCTTGCGCAGCGCTTTGCGGAAGGCGGCCATGAGGTCGGTCAGGTCAAGCCCTTCCAGAGGATGGGTGTCGTCTTCCTTCAAATAAGGAGTCAGGTCCTCCGGCTCCTTGCTGTACACGAGGCTTCGGGCCATCTCGCGGTCGCGAAGCTGCTCGGCAAGCTGCTTGAACCTGCGGTATTCCACCAGCTTGAGCACGAGCTCGTCCCGTGGGTCAAGGCCTTCGTCCTCATCCCAGTACTCCTCGTATTCCTCCATGACCGGTGGCCTCGGCAGCAGCTGGCCGCTCTTCATCGCGAGCAGGGTGGCGGCCATGACGAGAAACTCGCTTGTCACATCCAGCTCCATCTCCTGCATCGCATGAAGATACTCCATATACTGGTCCGTAATTCGGCTTACCGGTATGTCGTAGATCTCGATTTCTTCTTTGTCGAGCAAGTGAAGCAGCAGATCCAGCGGCCCTTCAAATGACTCCAGTTTGTAGTGCACGGACATGCCGCTTCACCCTCCGTCTAGTCGTCCCGTTCGTCAGCATGAGCATCGGACGGCGGAACGTTGCGCCGGCAAGGTCGCTTCCTTGCTCAGCCCTGGATGGATCGGGTCAGATTCGCCATCTCGATGGCTGCCGTCGCCGCTTCCCATCCTTTGTTGCCTGCCTTTGTTCCGGCCCGCTCCACGGCCTGTTCGATGGAATCCGTCGTCAGGACGCCGAAGATCGTCGGCACTCCGGTCTTCAGGTTGATGGCCGCCACCCCTTTGGCCACCTCGCTGCATACATAGTCGAAGTGGGGCGTTGATCCCCGGATGACAGCCCCGAGCGTTATGACCGCATCGTACTTGCCGCTTTCGGCCATTTTTTGCGCGATCAAGGGAATTTCAAACGCTCCCGGAACCCAGGCCACCTCCACTTCATCCTCTCCGGCGCCATGGCGCTTGAACGCATCCAGCGCTCCGCTCAGCAGCTTGCCAGTGATGAATTCGTTGAACCTGCCGACGACTACCCCGTACTTGAGACCTTGCGAGACCAGATGTCCTTCATAATATTTCGTCATGGAACCGAACACACCTTTCTATTCTATGATAATCGGCTTAAATTTCAAACTCCAACAGATGGCCGAGCTTCGATTTTTTTGTATGGAGATAGTTCGCATTGCTTTCATTGCGCTCCATCTGGATCGGCACCCGCTCCACGACGCTCAGTCCATAGCCTTCCAGGCCGCGGATTTTGCGGGGATTGTTCGTCATCAGGCGCATCTCGGCAATGCCGAGGTCGCGCAGGATCTGGGCTCCTATGCCGTAGTCGCGCAGGTCTGCCCCGAAGCCGAGCTTCAGGTTCGCCTCGACGGTATCGAATCCCTGCTCCTGCAGCTTGTAGGCTTTGAGTTTGTTGATGAGCCCGATTCCTCTGCCTTCCTGCCTCATATAGAGCAGGACGCCGCTGCCGGCTTCCTCGATCTGACGGAGAGCCGCCGCCAGCTGCGGACCGCAATCGCAGCGGCGCGAATGGAAGACGTCGCCCGTCAAGCATTCCGAATGGACGCGGACAAGCGTCGGCTTGGAGGAATCGATCTCTCCTTTCACGAAGGCCACATGCTCCTTCCCGTCGGTCTCGTTGGTGTAGGCGACAGCCCGGAAAACACCGAAGTCGGTCGGCATGTTCACTTCTACCACCCGTTCGACGAGCTTGTCGCGGCGATGGCGGTACTGGATCAGAGCTTGAATCGTTATGAGCTTCAAGCCGTGCTTTTCCTTGAATGCGGTCAGATCGGACAGCCTGGCCATCGTTCCGTCTTCCTTGATGATTTCACAGATCGCCGCTCCGGGCTTGGAGCCGCACAGCCGGGCCAGATCGATCGCAGCTTCCGTATGTCCCGCCCGGCGCAGCACCCCGCCGTCCTTGGCGATCAGCGGGAAAATATGGCCGGGACGGCGGAAGTCGCCCGCCTTGGCCGTCCCGTCGACCAGCGCCTTGATCGTCTCCGCGCGCTCATGGGCGGATATTCCGGTCGTCGTGGAGATGTGGTCGACGGATACCGTGAACGCCGTCCCGTGATAGTCCGTATTTTGCGACACCATCGGAGGCAGCTCCAGCTCCTCGGCTCTCGCCGCCGTAATCGGCACGCAGACGAGTCCGCGGGCCTCCGTAATCATGAAATTGACGACGGCCGGAGACAGCTTGTCGGCCAGCGCGATCAGATCCCCTTCGTTCTCGCGGTCCTCGTCGTCGACGACGATGACGGGCTTGCCTGCAAGCAGCTCCTGGATCGCTTCCTCGACGGTATCGAACGGTGTCGCTCCTTCTTGATGGTCAAAGTGTTCCACTTCTGTCCTCTCCCTTCAAGCGTCTCAAATAAATCCATTATCGGCAAGGAATGCGGCGCTTAGACCGCCGGAGGGACGGGACTCGGAAGGCGAGGATTCGGATCGGCTGCCGTAATGAAGCAGATGATCCACGTATTTTCCGACAATGTCGCCTTCCAGGTTGACGGTGTCTCCGGCTTTTTTATGCTGAAGCACCGTCTGGGCCAGCGTGTGGGGGATGATCGATACGTCGAGCCCGCCGCCGTCCGTACCGGTTACCGTGAGGCTGATCCCGTCGACCGTAATGGATCCCTGGGGAATGACGTACCGCATAAGCGCGTCGTCATGAGGCTTGATCCGGAACACGACCGCGTTGGCGTCGACCCTGCGCTGCGTGATCATGCCGGTGCCGTCCACATGCCCTTGAACGATATGCCCTCCGAATCTCCCTCCAGCCGCCATCGCGCGTTCCAGATTGACGGGGCTTCCGGCCGGGAGGTCCTTCAGATTCGTATGGCGGTACGTTTCCGGCATGACGTCGACATGGAAGCTTCGACTGTCCCAGGAAGTAACCGTCAGGCACACTCCATTGACGGAAATGCTGTCCCCGAGGCCTACGCCATCCAGAACCTTGGAGGCTCCAATGGTGAGCAAGAGCGCCTCGCCTCTCTGGGACACCCTCTGCAGAGTGCCTATTTCTTCGATCAAGCCGGTGAACATCGCTCAGCCTCCTTCTCTTTCGTAAAGCGGCGCTCCGGACAAGCACCAGTCGTCGCCGAAGCGCTCCATCTCCGTATCCCCGAGGGTTATCGCCTCTTCCATCCGCAGGAACCCGCCGAAATCAAAGCTTCCCGGCGAAGCGGCTCCCCCTCCGATGATTTTCGGAGCGAAAAACAGCCTGATCCGATCGACGAGCCTGTTGTCCAGCATGCCGCCGTTCAGCCTGCCCCCGCCTTCGAGGAGGATCGAGCCGATCTCTCTCTCGCCGAGCAGCTTCATTCCCAGCTTCAGGTCGACCGTACGGCCATTGCCGCAAAGGATCACCTCGGCGCCGGCGGCTTCCAGAGCCGCCCGCTTCGCCGGGTCGGCTGCGCCGGACGCCAGCACGATGACCGGGGCGGCGCCATCCATCAGCTTGGCCTTCGGCGGGAGCCGCAGCGTGGAATCGACGACGATCCGGACCGGCTGGAGCGCCGGCACGGAAAGCCTTGCGCTGAGCGAAGGATCGTCGGCCAGCACGGTTCCGATCCCGACCATGATGCCTTGATGCCGATGCCTCAGCGCATGGACCGCCTCGCGCGATTCAGGTCCGGTAATCCACCGGCTGTCTCCGCTTTTCGCTGCGATTTTGCCGTCCAGCGTCGAAGCCGTCTTGAGCGTGACGAACGGGAGCCCGGTCGTAATGAATTTGTTGAACGCTTCATTCAGACGTCTGGATTCCGCCTCGCGGACTCCGGTGACGACCTCGATGCCGGCCTCGCGCAGCTTGCGGGCTCCGCTTCCCGCGACAGCGGGATTAGGGTCGATCGCCGCAATCACGACCTTGGCCGCGCGGGCGGCAATGATCCGGTCGCAGCAAGGCGGCGTCTGGCCGTAGTGGCTGCATGGCTCCAGCGTCACATAGACGGTCGAGCCTTCCGCCTCTTCGCCGGCCATATGGAGCGCATGAACCTCGGCATGGCCTTCTCCCCGTTTCAGATGCGCTCCGATGCCGACGATGCGGCTGCTGTTGACGACGACGCAGCCGACGACCGGATTGACCGAGGTCTGGCCCGTCGTCCTTGCAGCCATCTCCAGGGCCAGATCCATATAAAATCCGTCGTCCATTCGTTCCATAACGCAAAAACACCCCCGACGCTAAACCTTCGGGGGTGTGGAGGGCAAATCGAGTCCGCTTAGGATGATCACGCCGGCAAGGAAAGAGAAGATTCCTTGCCAGGGCAGGGGAAAGCAGACGGGCATCCGTCGCTGTTCCCGCATGCATGCCTCCGCATCAGCAGCAGTCTTGGCAAAAGCGTTCGCGAATAAGCCGGTCATCCTCCATTCCGAGGGATGGCCTTCGCTGACGGATGCCAAATAGACGCCTTTGAACAAGGCATGGCGAGCATCAAAAGCGGCTCCTTCTCCCATCCAGACTATACTGTCGGTCCTGGAATCTCACCAGGTCCACCGCTTGCCTTGCGCCGCAGGCTCTCGAGAGCTTGGGGGTAATGGCAATCGGGTCACGGACTTGCCGCGCTGCGGAGGCGGAGCATGTGCTCTTGCGCTCGCAGGCGGATCACCGCCGGTTGGGACTTTCACCCGACCCCGAAGGAAACCGCTGTATTTGGTTCAAACCTGTCGAACGATCATGCCGGAGTGAAACTGTATCCGGAATGATAACTGTTCCTTCTGCATCTTACCTCGCCTCCAGCCAAATTGCAAGTCGGCGGCTTGGAATTGAAGCCTTTCCAGCCTCTTGGCAGCGGAAAAGGCGAAAAAAGGCCGGCAGAGGGTTCCCCCTCCGCCAGCCTATTCGGGCAAAGCCTTCCTTAAGCCTCGGAAACTTCGACTTTGGCCATTTTCGTGCCGTTGTTGAACGCATCGACATACTCCATGCCTTTGGCAACTTTGCCGAAGACGGTATGCTGTCCGTCCAGATGCGGCTGCGGCTGGTAGCAGATGTAGAACTGGCTGCCGCCCGTATTGCGTCCCGCATGCGCCATCGCGAGGGAACCGCGCTCGTGCTTGTTCGGGTTGATCTCGCAGTTGATCGTATAGCCGGGGCCGCCGGTGCCGGTGCCGTTCGGGCAGCCGCCTTGAGCGACGAATCCCGGAATGACGCGGTGGAAGCTCAGGCCGTTGTAGAAGCCCTCGTTCGCGAGCTTTTCAAAGTTGGCAACCGTGTTCGGGGCGTCCTTATCGAACAGGTCCAGAACCACTTCTCCGCCGTTCTCCAGCGTGATTTTTGCTTGTTTTGCCATGATAGTCACTCCTTGTCCTCTAACGGTATGTACGGATTCTATCATACACTACGACAGCATTCCAAGCAAAACGGCCGCCGGCCGAGATGTAGGACAGCTCCGTTTGCGCAGGAGTAGAGAGAAGACGCGGGTCTACGCGGGTTCTATTCTCGAAAAGCAAAACGGCCGCCGGCCGAGATGTACGACAGCTCCGTTTGCGCAGGAGTAGAGAGAAGACGCGGGTCTACGCGGGTTCTATTCTCGAAAAGCAAAACGGCCGCCGGCCGAGATGTAGGACAGCTCCGTTTGCGCAGGAGTAGAGAGAAGCCGCGGGTCTACGCGGGTTCTATTCTCGAAAAGCAAAACGGCCGCCGGCCGAGATGTAGGACAGCTCCGTTTGCGCAGGAGTAGAGAGAAGACGCGGGTCTACGCGGGTTCTATTCTCGAAAAGCAAAACGGCCGGCGGCCGGTAATATCCTTGGAGATCGAGAGGCTGACGGAATTACAAAATAAAAGAGAAGCCCGACGTTTGAAACGCGGGTTTCTCCGAAGGGCTTTGCTTTTACGAGAAGGATTGGACGCCGGCCTTGCGCAGGCGCTCCGGCAGAAGGTCATTCCGTGAAATGTCCTCCAGCGATTCGCGCTGCACGGCGAGGTCGGACTGTCCGTCCTTGACGAGAACGACAGCCGGACGGCGGATGCGGTTGTAATTGCTCGCCATGGCGTAGTTGTAGGCGCCTGTGCAGAATACAGCCAGCAGATCGCCGCTCTCCGCCTTCGGCAGCTCCAGGTCCCAGATGAGCATGTCGCCGCTCTCGCAGCATTTGCCCGCTACGGAAACGGTCTCGCTCGCAGGCTCGGAAGCGCGGTTCGCAAGCACGGCGTCGTATTTGGACTCATACAACGCAGGGCGCGGATTGTCGGTCATGCCGCCGTCGACGGCAACATACTTGCGCACGCCGGGAATTTCCTTGAACGTGCCGACGGTGTACAGCGTCGTGCCGGCATCGCCGACGATGCTGCGGCCCGGCTCGATCCAGATCTCGGGCAGCGGGTAGTCGGCTGCGGAGAAGTTGGAGCGGATCGCATCGGTGATCGCGGCGATATAAGTTCCGGCCGGAAGCGGGGCATCCTCTTCCGTGTAGCGGATGCCGAAGCCGCCGCCGAGGTTGATGACGCGGAAGATATGGCCCAGCTTGTCTCGGACTTCGACAGCGAATTCAGCCGCTTTGGCAGCCGCCATGCGGAATCCTTCCACTTCGAAAATTTGGGAGCCGATATGGGAGTGAATGCCCAGGAGCACGAGATTTTCGAGCTTGGACGCTGTCTCTACGGCACGATAGGCGGCACCGGCCGCAAGATCGAAGCCGAACTTCGAATCCTGCTGTCCCGTGGAGATGTAGTCATGGGTATGCGCTTCTACCCCCGGTGTGATCCGCAGCAGAATGCTGACTTTGCGGCTTTTGGACCCGGCGATTGCGTTCAGCAGCTCGAGCTCGGTGAAGTTGTCCACTACAAAGCAGCCGATTCCGGCGTCGATGGCCATCTCGATCTCGAAAGGCGTCTTGTTGTTGCCGTGGAAGTGGATGCGCTCCGCCGGGAAGCCGGCCTGCAGAGCGGTGTGCAGCTCTCCGTCGGATACGACGTCGAGAGACATCCCTTCCTGCTCGGCAATAGCGCACATCGCCACGGTGCTGAACGCCTTGCTTGCGTAGGCAACCTGGAACTTGAAGCCGGAAGCCTTGAATGCGTCGACATATTCCCTTGCACGCTGACGCACAAGTGCCTCATCCACAATATAGAGCGGAGTGCCGTACTGTTCCGCCAGATCCTTCGTATCGCAGCCGCCGATTTCCAGGCGGCCCTGCTCGTTGACTTGGGCTGTTCCGTGCAAATACATGAAAAGAGCACCTTCTTTCCGCCCTCCGCCGGAGGGAATCGTTTATCAATGTGATCCAAGTATAAACGACCCCCGTTTGGAGGAGAAATGGATTTTGTGTCCTTTCATTTGCATTTGTTGCATTTTCGACCGGCTCCGCCGAAAGCCTGCCGCCTCAGCCTCCCTCGGCATCGGGCATCTTGTCCCGCTGCTGCGGACGAAGCAGGTTGGGACGCTTTTTGTTTTTCATGACCGGCATCCTCAGAATGATGTTGATCATCCCTTTCGGATCGAATGGGATGAAGGGCCACATGTAGGGCCGGTTGAAAGAACGCTGCATGACGAGCAGGACGAACACGGCCGTCCATCCCAGCACAAGACCGGGAATATGGAAGGCCGCCACTAAGCAGATCAGCAGCAGCCTCACGATCCGGTTGGCGAGGCTGAGCTCGTAGCTCGGCGTGGCGAACATGCCGATGGCGGCGATGGCCATGTACAGAATGACCTCGTTGATGAACAGGCCGGTCTGGACGGCGATATCCCCGACAAGAATCGCGGACACGAGCGAGATCGCCATCGCCAGCGGCGTAGGCGTATGGATCGCGGCCATCCGCATGAGATCGATGCCCGCTTCCGCCAGCAGGAACTGGACGAACAGCGGCAGCTTGCTGAGCTTAGCCGGCCCGATGAAAGCCAGCGAGGGCGGAAGCAGATGCGGATTCATGGCGAACAGCAGCCAGATCGGGACGAGAAACAGCGAAGCCATGATGCCGAAAAAGCGGAGCCATCTCAAATAAGTTCCGATAAACGGCGTCTGCCTGTTCTCTTCCGCATGCTGGACCAGATCGAAAAAGGTCGTCGGCAGGATCATGACGCTCGGAGAGGTGTCGACGAATACGGCGACGTTGCCTTCCAGCAAATGCGCGGCGACCACATCCGGTCGCTCCGAATAACGGACAAGCGGGTACGGGTTCCATCCGCGCTTGACTGTCGCCTCTTCCAGCTGTTTGTCCGCGAGCGGAATGCCGTCAAGCTTGACGGCCGTGATCTTGTCGCGGATCGATTCGACGAGCTCCTTGTCCGCGATGTCGTCGATATAAGCGACGCAGACGTCGCTCCTTGTCCGCTCTCCGACCCGGATGTTTTCCAGGCGGAGCATCGGATCCCTCAGCCTGCGGCGCACGAGCGACACGTTCATCAGCATCGTCTCGACGAACCCGTCGCGCGAGCCGCGGACGACGCGCTCCAGCGAAGGCTCCTCCGGACCGCGCATCGGGAACATCTTCGTATCGATGATGAGCATCGTCGATTCCCCGTCGATATACATGCCCGTCGAGCCGCTCAGCACGCCGGTCATCATCATGTTCCAGTCCTTCTCCTGCTCGACCTGCACAGCCGGAACGAAGAGATTCATGAACGACTCCAGCGCATGCGACGTAACCGCGTCCGCTTGCAGGAAGGTGAGCCGTTCGAGGATCTCGGTCATCAGCTGGCCGCTTGAAAGGCCGTTGAGCATGAAGAAAGCCGTCTTTTTGCCGCCCAAGGTCATCTGCCGGACAATGACGTCGAAGCTCGTCTTGTAGCCGGCCTCCTCCTTCAGGCGCTCGACGAACTCCTCGATATCGTCCGGGATCGGCTCCAGCGCATCTCCGTTCGTTCCAGGCGCGGAATTTTTCCCGGCTTGCTTGCCCTTGCCGGACTTGCCCTTCTCCGGATCCCCTACGACGGAATCTCCTTTGCCGGAATCCCTTTTCCCCGAATCCCTTATGCCAGCATCTCCTTTGCCGGAATGCTCTTCTTCAAAATCAGCTTCGACGGAATCGGCGGCTTCCAGCCTGCCGCGCTTCGTCTTGCCGCTGGAATCGGGCGCGCTTCCGGCATCCGGGCCGTCAAACGGCACCTTTGCTTCCTCATGCTCCTCTGCTGGGGCAAGCTCTTTCCGTTCATGGCCATCGGAGGCAGCCGCCTCTCCATGATTCAGCGGCTTGCCGCTGCTTCCTGCATGCGGATCGGCCTGTCTCGCCGGCAAGGATTTATCCTCCTCGGCCAGCAGGCTGGCCCAATCCTCGTCTGCGGATTCGGCTTCGCGCCTGCTTGCCGGACGGTCCGCCGTCGACTTGAACGGTTCGTCCCGATCCGGCGCTTCGGGTACAAGCGCTCCGGCCAGATCCTCCTCCGCAGCATCGCTCCGCTCGCCGAAATCTCCGAGCTCTCCCGCACCCTCCAGCAGGAAAGCTTCCATCCAGTCCTCGTCGATGGACATATCCCTTTTTTCTCCGCGGCTCTCCGCCGGCTTTCCTTCCTCTCCGCCGATCCGCTTCACTCGCTGCCATTTCGTCATAATGCAATCACCGCCGTGTCATGATGTTGATCGTTCCGAATGAGAGCAATGCCAAGCATTGCCAACGTGCAAGCTACCACTGATAAACGAGCCAATCGAACAAAGAGCCCGCCGTCTTGCCGATCACCATCGCCATGACGAGCGCGCCCAGAAATGCCGTCAACCGCAGCCGCTTGGCCAGAATCGGGAGCACATTCATCACTTCCGTCAAGGCGGCGGCCAGCATGCCGATGAAGATGCCGCACAGCAGTCCCGGCAATGGTAGGGCGAGGACTACCGGCAGGCGCATCCGCCACTCGAAGAAATCCGCCCAGGTCCAGAACACCGAGCCCCCGACGACAGCCGATTCGAACACGGCGGCTTTGCTGAACGCCCGGGCAAGCTGCGCCAGCCTCGGAATCAGATCGAAGACGATCAGCAGCGCCACCATGCCGCTCCCGACCGCGATGCCCCCGGCCAAGCCGAGCACGCCCATGAACATTCCCGCGCACAGGTCAGCCATCGCTTTTCTCCTCCACTCTCCCCGCTTTCTTCCGCATCTCATCGGCAATGACGTAGGCGTTGATATTCTCCTGATAGGTATACATTTCCAGCTCCAGCGGGTTGGGCTCCTCGTTGAACCGCCGGCGGAAAATGCGGTTGAAGAAAATGATCATCCCCAGCCCGACGCCGAACGAATACGGAATCTGGAACCAGAGCGGATGGAGCGTCTCCTTGCCGGTAAGCAGGAAGGCGAGCCGCTGATGGACCTCTTTCATGCTGACATCCGTATGGAAGTTCATGATGGCCAGACCCGCTCCGAAAAAAAGCAGCAGCCAGGCGGCGACCAGAACGGCGGCGCGCGGCGATGCGGATGCCCCGTTCTCCTCGACCATGATGAGCACCTGGGGATCGCCGTAGGTCTCCACCATCGTGGCCGGGGATTGCTCCCGCAGCGTCTTGATGATCTGCAGCACGTCGATGACGACCCGGTTGCCGTCTTCCTTGCAGTGGGTGTATAGCGGCAGCTGCTGCAGCCGCTCCAGCAGCGGCGGTTCGGCGAGCAGCCGTGCGACCGCTCCGAGGCGGACCGTGCTTCCGGGCGGAACCGTTATTCTTTTTTTCATCCGCAGGTAGACCTTCGTCTCCGTCGGATCAGCCGGCTTGCCCTTCATTCTCCCGCCTCCTTCCGCATTTGCCTGTGCATGGATAGTATGGGACAGGATGAATGAGGTTACTCGTCCCGGGACAAATCGATCCCCGCACTCCACCGGCAGGTCCGCCCGGAAAAAAAAAGGCCAGGCCGCCCTATTGGGCGATCTGGTCCTTGATCGATTGCAATATTTTCTTCTCGAGCCTCGACACCTGCACCTGCGAGATGCCGAGCCTGCCGGCCACCTCGGACTGGGTCTGATCCCGGTAATAACGCAGGTATACGATCAGGCGCTCCCTCTCGGTCAGCCCGCCGATCGCTTCGTTGAGCGCCAGCCGGTCGAACCACCGCTCTCCGGATTCGTCGGCGATCTGATCCATGAGCGTAATGGGATCCCCGTCATTCTCGAATACTGTCTCGTGGATCGATGTCGGAGGCTTATTGGCTTCCTGGGCGAAGACGACGTCCTCAGGCGTAATGCCGAGAAATTCGGCCACCTCGGAGATGGCCGGCAGCCTGCCGAGCGTCTTGGACAGCTCGTCCTTCGCCTTGCGCACTTTATTGGCCGTTTCCTTGAGGGAGCGGCTTACCTTGAGCGTGCCGTCATCCCGCAGGAAGCGCTGGATTTCGCCGATGATCATCGGAACGGCATAAGTGGAGAATTTGACGTCATAGCTGAGATCGAACTTGTCGACGGATTTGAGCAATCCGATGCAGCCGATCTGGAACAGGTCCTCCGGCTCGTAGCCGCGGTTGATGAAGCGCTGGACGACCGACCAGACCAGACGGATATTGCAGCGGGCCAGCGTATCCCTGGCAAGGGAATCTCCGGATTGGCTCAGAGCGATGAGCCGCTTGACTTCCGAATCGTCCAGGTAAGGACCCGCGTTTTTCTTCAACTCGGCATCCATGATTCAGCCCCTATGCGCTCTAATTGTAGAGCGCCTTTTTGGATTCGATTCGCTTGGTCATGGCGATCTGGGTACCGCGACCGGGCTCGCTGGTAACCTCAAAGCTGTCCATGAAATTTTCCATGATCGTGAAGCCCATGCCTGAACGCTCCAATTCAGGCTTGGATGTATACAGCGGCTGCCGCGCCAGCTCCAGATCCTCGATCCCGCTTCCTTCATCGGAAATGATGATCGTCACGGAATCGCCTTCGATGGAGGCTTCGATTCGGACCATCTTGGATTCGTCGCAGTCGTAGGCATGGATGATGGAGTTGGTTACCGCCTCGGAAATGACCGTCTTGAGGTCGTTGAGCTCCTCCATCGTCGGATCGAGCTGGGAGACGAACGCCGCCACGCTGACTCGGGCGAAGGCTTCGTTTTCGGAACGGGCGCTGAAGCTGAGCTGCATGGTATTGGACCGGGACGCATTCATAGGGCAACCTCCAGGCTTGAGAGCGCGTCGCGCTCATTGTCGTGAATCGGCATGATCTTGAACAGGCCCGAGAGCTCGAACAGCCTGTACACTCCCGGACTGACGTCGCAGATGACCATTTTGCCTCCCCGGCTCTTCAGCAGCTTGTAACGTCCGAGGATGACTCCGAGCCCGGAGCTGTCCATGAAGGCCAGCTCCTTGAGGCTGAGGATGACATGGGTGCTGTTTCCCCTGAGGATCGCATCCTCCATCCTGGCCCTGACTTCATCCGCCGTATGGTGATCCAGCTCTCCCTGCAGGCGGACGATCAGGATATGGCGCTGATGTTCCAGATCGACATGAAGACTCATTGCTCTGCACACTCCTCCCGTTGAATGTCAGAGGGATTCTCCATGGCGGAGCGCCTTTCCTGCCTGGCGACAAAACTAGAAGCAGGACGCTAGGTTATGACATTTCTCGCTCAGGAGAACAGGCTTCCGGTCGAGCGCTTGAACAGCTTCCACCAGCCGGCGCGTTCCACGGATACCGGCATGTCGACCGGGAATTCCTTGATCACCTTGTCTCCTTGATAGACGATCAGCTTGCCGACGGGATCGCCGATTTTGACCGGAGCTTTGACAGGGCCGTCGATTTTGAGCTCGAAGCGGATATCCTTCGCCGCGGCGCCCTTCTTCATCAGGATGCTGTAATTGTTTTGCGCGGTCAGCGGAAGCTTGCTCTTCACGCCTTTCTCGATCGTCAGCATCCCCATGCTCTCGCCCTTTTTCAGGATGGGATAGTTGGCGTACTGCGCAAAGGAATAATCGAGCAGTCCCGACACTTCCGCGTTGCGCGTCTTCGTGTTCGGCTCTCCCATGACGACCGCGACGACCCTCATGCCGTCGCGGACGGCCGTCGCCGACAGGCAGTACTTCGCTTCGGTCGTGTAGCCGGTCTTGAGGCCGTCGGCGCCGTCATAGAAGCGCACCAGCTTGTTCGTGTTGACGAGCCAGAACGGCTTGGCCGAATCCTTGCGGAGATAGTCCTGGTATTGGCCGGTATATTTGGTGATGTCGCCGTACTTGAGCAGTTCCCTGGACATGACGGCGATGTCGTGTGCCGATGAGTAATGATCCGCCGCAGGCAATCCGTTGCAGTTGGCGAAATGCGTATCCTTGAGTCCGAGCTGGGCAGCCTTGGCGTTCATCATCGCGACGAATTCCGCTTCGGTTCCTCCGAGCTTCTCGGCTATCGCGACCGAAGCGTCGTTGCCTGACGCCATCGCGATGCCCTTGAGCATATCGTTCACCGTCATTTCTTCCCCCGGCTCCAGGAAGATCTGGGAACCGCCCATGGAAGCCGCATAAACGCTCGTCCGCACCTTGTCGGCCAGCTTGATCTTGCCGTCCTTCAAAGCTTCCATCGTCAGCAGCATCGTCATGATTTTGGTAATGCTTGCGGGAGGAAGCTTGTCGTGGCTGTTCTTTTCATAGATGACGGTTCCGCTGTCCGCATCCATGACGATGGCCGAACGGGCGGAAGGAGCCAGGTCGGAGCCTGTCGATGCCGCAGGATTGGCCGAAGAATCGGCTTCAAGCGCCGTTCCCGGCGTCAGCGGCTGAAGCGCGGGCGCGGCGGCTGCCGCGGCCGGCAAGGCCAGAATCAGCTGCAAGCCTAATATGATCGCTACCCATTTCTTACCGGATCGTTTCAATTCGTTTCCCTCCTAATAGGTCTGGCGGCCTGTCCTGGCATGCAGGCAGGATGGCGCACAACATTCTTCCAGTATCACCCAATTAAGAGGAGGATATTCTATCGCTCAACACAAATAGCGGGTCATGCGGCCATCTCCGAAGACGTTTCTCCGGTGAATGGCCCGCATGGCCCGCTTGCGATTGGCAGCCCGGCTCCCGTTCGACAGGTCCGAATAGCTGCTAGTATTTGCGACTCTTGGTCATCCGCTCTTCCTGTACCTGCACGATGAGCCGGTCCAGAGACTGGCTGATCCGCAGCACTTCGCGGTGCAGAAGCGTATTCTGTGTTGCAGCCGACTGCACCATTTGACCGCGCAGCCGTTCGATCTGTTGATTCAGCGGAACCCTCTCGTTCATACATTCCTCTCCAAATTTCATGATTTATCACGGTCATCATACGCCACGCGAATTAAAAATGCTGTCGCGCCGCGTCGAGCCAAAAGAATCATTTTTGGAGGCGGGAAGGGACTAAAGGCGCGGAATGAGAGCCTGCACAAGCCCAAGGAAGCGAGATTTGACGCGTTCTGTCGTCTCGATGACCTCTTCATGCGACAAAGGCTGGTCCAAAATGCCCGAAGCCATGTTCGTGATGCAGGAAATCCCGACCGTCTCCATGCCGCAATGCCGCGCCGCGATGACCTCGGTTACGGTCGACATTCCGACGGCGTCCGCTCCAAGCGTACGCATCATGCGGATCTCGGCGGGCGTCTCGTAGGATGGGCCGAGAACGGCCAGGTAGACGCCCTCGCGCAGGGCGAAGCCTTGCTGGGAAGCGATCTCGTTCGCGACGGCGCGCATCCTGCGGCTGTAGCCTTCGGACATGTCCGGGAAGCGGACGCCGATCGAGCTGTCGTTCGGTCCGATGAGCGGGTTGCGTCCGGTGAAGTTGATCTGATCGGATATCAGCATCAGATCGCCCGCTTCATAGTTCGTGTTGATTCCGCCCGCCGCGTTGGTGACCAGCAGCTTGTCCGCTCCAAGCGCTTTCATGACGCGGACCGGGAAAGCCGTCAGCTCGGCGCCATAGCCTTCGTACATATGGAAGCGCCCTCTCATGAGGATGACGCTCACGCCTGAAAGCTTGCCGACCAGCAGCTCGCCGGCATGGCCTTCTACGGTCGAGATCGGAAAGTGGGGAATGTCGCTGTAATGGATCGTGACCGCTTCCTCGATGTAATCCCCGAGAATGCCGAGGCCGGAGCCCATGATGAGGCCGACCTGCGGTTTGATCGAAGTCTTGGAAGCGATATAGTCCGCCGCCTCCCGGATATTTACGGCCGTCGGTGCTGCTGTCGTCATTGTTCATCTTCCTTTCTTGTCTCAAAAACCATCTGTGGGATTGCCTGCGCGCGGATGCGCTCTTTCGTATACGTCCTTCACCCGAGGCCTTTCCGTGCCGGCGTAACGCTCCGTGGACACGATTCCGGCATGGCCCATCATCTCCTGCACGGCGCGCATGTCGGCGCCCCGCTCCAGCAGATGGGCGGCAAACGAGGTCCGCAGCGAATGCGGCGTTATTTTCTCTGGATCGTCGATTCCGGAATGGCGCGCATGCTTCTTGATCAGCTTCCAGAAACCTTGTCGGGACATCCTTTCCCCGGCCGGATTGAGGAACAAGGGCGCTTCCTCCTCCCGGCCGCGAACTTCTGGCCGCCGGCTTGAAAGTCCCTCCCCGGCTTCGGCCTGCTCTGCAAGCCTCGGCCGTCCTTCCCGCAAATAAAGCCCCATCCAGCCGGAGGCGATATGGCCGAGCGGAACGATCCGCTCCCTGGACCGGGGAGATACGACCCGTACGTAGCCCATGCCGGTATTGGCATCGGACACGCTCATGCCGAGCAGCTCCGACACCCGGATGCCGGAGCCGTAGAGCAGCTCCAGCATCGCCTTGTCCCGGAGTCCGGCCGGAGAATCCGTCTCCGGAGCGTTCATCAGCAGCTCGACCTCGTCCAGCGTCAAGGGCACGGGTCTCGGCAGCTCGCTGCGGGACAGCTCCACATGCATGGAGGGATCGCGGTCGGTATAGCCGACCCGCGTCAGGAAGCGGTAGAAGGAACGAATCGAAGCGAGCCGGCGCAATACGGTGGACTGGCGGCAGCCCTCCTCCTTGATGCGCTGCAAATAACGCACCAGATGATGCTTCTGGACGCTCCCGATGGACGAGAGGCCCTGTCCCTCCAGATACGCCAGCGCATGCTCCAGGTCGCGGCGGTAGGCATCATAGGTGGACGCCGATACTCTCCTGCCGTTTTGCAGCTCTTCCAGATAGGCGAACAGGCATTGATTCAGCTCCATTCCAACCTCCCCCTCGCTTGTCAGTATAGACGGTGAACCCCCTTTACGGCAAACGGCGGAAGCTCCGGCATCGTGCCGGCTCTTCCGCCGTTCCCAAGTCATTCCCCATTATAGTAGAACCAGCGCAGCCTGTCGGCGATCGTGCCGCCCTCCGGCGGCGCCCCGTGATGCTGAAATACTTTGAGGGCGGGCCCTCGGGGCAGCGCATAAGGATCGACCGGGGCGACCCAGCTTTCGGCCAGGCGGCAGCCTTCGTAGAACACGACGGTAAGGGCAGCGAACAGCGCGATGAAAGCCAGCCGCGACAGCCAGCTTCGGATGGAAAGAATCATGGACAGGCGCCTCCTTTACAGTGACAACCTATGCTCGCCGATGACGCTCTATGCCCATTATCGCTCCACGCAAGGCAGGCGCCGCACCGGCCGGTCCGCCTCCTTCATACAATGGCAGGCACAAGGACAGCCGCAGGAGGAATGATACGATGCCGTCAGCAGGATATTGCTTGTATCGATGCGCAGCACGTCAGCCTGGTCCGGGAACGGCCAAGAGGATCGTCATCTTGACCGGAAGGAAGCCGTATGAACAGGCGCTGGACCATCTGAAGCGGAAGGGAATAACTCCGGCCAAGGCCGTGCGCGGAAGCCGGATGCTCTGCCTTCATCTCGATGCCTCGTCCGACTGGAGCACCATCAAGCGCCATCCCGATGTAGCGGCATTCGAAAAGGATGTCCGCATCCGGGCTCTCGGCTCAAGCCGCAAGCGCGCGGGCGGCGCTGCGCCAGGCATCCGGCTGCCTCGCGCCCCCGGAAGCCGGCAAGGCTCCCTTGCCCTGCTTCCGTGGAACATCAGGCAGGCCGGCGCCCCGGCAGCTTGGATCCGCACGCTCGGAGGCGGGGTGCGGCTGGCTGTCATCGACACCGGATCCGGTCCCCATCCCGATCTGTCCATCCGGGGAGGCGTGAACGTCATCGGCGGCGCATCGTACCGGGACGACAACGGGCATGGCACGCATGTGGCCGGAATCGCAGCCGGCAAAGGACGCTCCGGAGGTCCCCCCGGCGTCGCTCCGGCCGTGTCTCTCTACGCCGTCAAGGCGCTGGATGCCGATGGATACGGCAATCTGTCGGATATCATCGAGGCGATCGACTGGTGCATCGCCAAGCGTATGCATGTCGTCAACATGAGCTTTGGAGTGCCTCCGGGATATCGCAGCAAGGCGCTGCGCGGCGTCATCCGGCGAGCCGGCCGTTCCGGAATCGTGCTGGTAGCAGCAGCCGGCAACATGGGCCGGAACAGCGGCGGACTCGATCTTCCGGCCGCGTATCCCGAAACGATCGCCGTCGCGGCCTCGACGAAAAAAGGACGGATCGCTTCCTTCAGCTCCCGCGGAAAAGGACTCGGCCTGACCGCTCCCGGCGACAGAATCCGCTCCGCATGGCTGAACGGCAAGTACGCCGTCGAATCCGGCACGAGCATGAGCTGCCCGCATGTCGCCGGCGGCGCAGCCCTGCTGCTCTCCGCCCATCCCGGCCTGCCGCCGGCAGGAGCCGCATCGGTGCTCAAGCGCTGGGCGCGCTGGCTGCCGGGTTATGGAAGCCGCTCCCAAGGAGCCGGTCTGCTCCGGCTCGGCCGAATCGGCTCCGTCTGCCTGCCGCCGGCAAAGTCCCGCCTCACCGCTGTCCGCTGAAAAGCAGAAACAGCTCTGCCATTCCATTCCCCTCCCCCGCCGGGGGCCGGAAACGAATGCAGAGCTGTCATGGCTTTTTTGCGTCGCTCAGATCTCGGCAGCGCCTGCAGATCCCTTGAAAATCAAGCCGGTGGTCCAGAACGGAAAATCCGTACTCGGCTTCGAGACGTTCTTCCAGAGGTCCGAGCCAGTCGTCCTTGATCTCCTCCATGGAGCCGCATTGCACGCAAATCAGATGATGATGGTGATGCTTGCTGTTGTCCGCTCTGAGATCGTAACGGGCTACGCCGTCTCCGAAGTTCATCTTCTCCACGACGTGAAGCTCGCTGAGGAGCTCAAGCGTGCGGTAGACGGTGGCAAGGCCGATCTCGGGAGCCTTGTCCTTGACGAGCATGAACACATCCTCGGCACTGAGATGATCCTCTTCATTCTCAAGCAGGACGCGAACGGTCGCTTCGCGCTGCGGGGTCAACTTGTAGCCCTGCGACTGGAGCTGCTGCTTAATGGCATCAATGCGGGATTCCATAATTCCCCCCTACTACAAGAAAGCCGGCTTGCCGCCGGCGCTTATGAATCTATTATAGTTGGAAAACTTCTAGGAAGTCAATGATTCAGGCTTGCCGCCGCCCAGTCCGCTGCCCATCTCATCAAGGACGGAGACAGCCAGGCGTCGACCGCCGAAGCGGCCGCCAGCACCAGGAACATCGCCGCCGCCGTGCCGGCAAGCGCTGCCGCGGGAGGCAGCAGGGAGCCTTTCCTGCGGATGAACCGGTTGCGGATGACATAGAGGGAAAAAGCGATCGATGCGCTGCTGACGGCCAGGTATGCCGGGACGCCGATCAAATTCGGAGGAACGACGGACAGCAGGGAGAAGGCGAAGCCTCTCCACGACAGCTGGCTGACGAGCGTTCCGATCGCGAATCCGACGAGCACGCCCTTGAAGAAATCGAGCGCCAGAATGAACGGCATCCCGACTACGGTCAAGCCCAGCAGCCAGATCGCGAGCAGCCAGCGGCCGTGCAGCCACAGCGCGCTCCAGAAGGCCGCTGCAGGATCAGGGCCGGAACCGGCGGACAGCGAGCCCATGAAGACGCTCAGCTCCTCGCCGAGGCTCTCCTGCTGCCCGGCGGGAAGCGAGCTTGCCAGTATGGCGCCGAATAAGACTCCTACAGCAAAAAGCACCGCGACGAACAAGAGCAGCATCCTGCTCTCCCTGTCCGGTGCCTTGAAGATGCCAAGCATTCGCCTTCCTCCTTCCAGGCTTGTCCGCGTATGGACAATCTATGCCGGGAAGGTCCTGTTCATGCCGACTTGCTACTTCTCGCTGCGGAAGCCCATGACGCCGGTGTGCAGATAAAGCTTCCACAAATACACCGCCATGAGCGTCTTGGCGTCTCCGATGACCCCTTCGCGGATATAGGCTTCGGCCTGCTCCATCGTCAGGGCTTCGACATGCAGCTCCTCATCGTCGTCAGGCTGGCTTTCGCCTTGGCTGAGTCCTTCGGCGGCGTAGAGATACACCTTCTCGTCGGCGAACCCGGGCGATGTGTAGAACGCATCCACCAGCTTCATTTCCGAGGCGCTTACCCCCGTCTCCTCGCGCAGCTCGCGCGCGGCGCATGCCGCCGGGTCCTCGCCGGGATCCAGCTTGCCTGCGGGAATCTCGACCTGGTATTTGTCCATCGGCTTGCGGTATTGGCCGACTGTCAGCAGCTTGCCGTCCAGCAGCGCGATCACGGCCGCGGCGCCGGGATGGCGCACGATTTCCCGCGAGGCGAGCTTGCCGCCGGGAAGCTGGACCTGGTCGACCTGCAGCGTGATGATGCGGCCCTCGAAGATCGTTTCGGAGGAAACGGTCGTCTCCGCGCCGGGAAGCTTTTCAGGTCCGTCCGGTTGGTTCATTTGCCTATCAGCCTCCTATTCGTTTGGAGCTTGCCTGCATGCGCACCTGCGCTCCGGAATAACTTGTCCCATTCCTTCATATGCTCAGGCATAACCTTCGTGATAAGGATGTGCGTATCCATGAAAATGTACGTTGGAGCCAAGGAGCTCAAGCTGGTCGGAAAAGCGTGGGAAATCCGCCATACCCTCCGCAAGCTGAGCCGCGATGCCGGCTCCCCGGAAAAAAAGAGCCTGGAAATGTTCCTCTCCAAGCGTTCCTGACGGCAAAGCCTGATTCAAGGCTGTCCGTACCCGCTTGGCGGCCTGCTGACGAGATCCCGGCATGGGCGGAATGCTCTGCTACGCTTGGCCGCTCAAGCGGATGATGGCCGTGACGAGCTCCGCCAGCTTCGCGATATCGTCGGCTTTGATCTGCTCCTTGGTCGTATGGATATGCTCGTAGCCGACCGCGAGATTGGCCGTCGGCACGCCAAGTCCGTTGAAGATGTTGGCGTCGCTGCCCCCGCCGGAGCGGAAGGTCGACGGAGAGAGGCCGATGGATCGGATCGCCGCCGAAGCCGCTTGAACGACGGCGGAGTCATCGGCATGCAGATAGGACGGATAGATCAGGTTGTCCTCGAGCGACGCTGTCGTCCCGTAATCGGCAGCAGTGGCTTCGACCGCCTGCCTCATGGCGGCGATCTGCGCCTGCAGCTTGGCGCCGTCGATGCTGCGGGCTTCGGCCTCCAGGCGGACGTAGTCGCAGACGACATTCGTGGCGTTGCCGCCTTCGAACCGGCCGATATTCGCCGTCGTCTCATGGTCGATCCGTCCCAAAGGCATGCGCGAGATCGCCTTGGAGGCGACTTGAATGGCGCTGATGCCGTCTTCCGGATTGACGCCGGCATGCGCCGAGCGGCCGTTGACATGGATGAAGATTTTCGTCTGGGCCGGGGCCGCCACCGCGATGCCACCGACCGGTCCGTTGGAATCGAGCGCATAGCCGTATTCGGCGCGCAGCTTGCTGCGGTCCAGCGCCCTGGCTCCGGCGAGGCCCGTCTCCTCTCCGATCGTAATGACGAACTGGACTTCTCCATGCGGAATTCCGTTCTCCTGGAGCAGCCGGATCGCCTCCAGCATCGCGGCCAATCCCGCCTTGTCGTCGCTTCCGAGAATGGTCGTGCCGTCGCTGCGCAGATAGCCGTCGTCGTCGAGACGGGGCTTGATGCCGATGCCCGGCTTCACCGTATCCATATGGGAGGTGAAGAAGATGACAGGCGCCTCGACGCCCGGCGAAGCCTTGAGCGTGGCGAACAGATTGTTCGCGCCATAACCGGTGGCGGCGGCCGCATCGTCTTCTTCGATTTCAAGTCCAAGCGCGGAAAATCTGTTTTTCAGTTCTTGGCTGATCGCGCCTTCATTGCGGGATTCGCTGTCGATCCGGACAAGCTCCATGAACTCTTTCACAACCCTGTCTTTATGTACCATTTTCCGATCGCTTCCTTTCGATCTGCTTCCGAATCCGTTACAATAGCGGTACGGGTTGTCCCCCTATGCGGAGGGCAGCCGCCCCGGAAGGAGAAGAGCTGATGAACAATCCCAACCGCATCATGAAAGTCATCGTCTACGTCGTGTTGATTACTCTGCTCGTCACGACCGTCCTGTCCAGCATCGGCTGGCTGCTTTGACGAAGCGGCCGGCCTAGCCGGCCGGCTCCCTTCATCTCCTCATTCCCCGGCCGCAGACGCCGGATCGAAGCCGAACCTGCCCATGAAGTGGGGCAGGATTTCCCTGGCCGCCCTCTCGAGGCTCATCTCGATGCCGGTCAGATCCTCGAACGAGGTCACCCCGTACTCCTGAATGCCGCAAGGAATGATTCCGCTGAACCCCTGCTCCGCAATGCCGGCCTTGATGTTCAAGGCGAATCCATGACTGGTCACGAACCCTCTGCGTTTCCTTGCTTTGTTGAATTTGATGCCGATGGCGGCGATCTTCTCATCGCCGACCCATACTCCCGTATACTCGGACTTGCGTCCGCCTTCGATGCCGTAATCGGCAAGCCAGTCGATGATGACCTGCTCCAATTCCCTCAGGAAGCCGTGCAGATCAAGCCCTTTGGCATCGAGATACATGAGCGGGTAGCCGACAAGCTGTCCCGGTCCATGGTACGTGATATCGCCGCCGCGATCGATTTCGAACACGCCGATGCCTTGCTTGCCGAGCTCTTCCGGGCTCAGCAGCAAATGCTCCGGATGGCGGTCCGTTCCAAGCGTATAGGTCGGCGGATGCTGAAGAAGGAGGAGCGTCTCCGCTCTCTCCCCCCGGTCGATTTCCGCTACGTATTCCTTTTGCAGCTCCCATGCTTCTCCATATTCTATGAAGTCGATATACCGAGCCAGGAGCGGCCTGCCGGATGGCTGCCTGTTGTCCATGGGATCCTCCCCGTCGTGGAATTCGTTCGTTCTAGTACAGATGCGTCTCGGAGCTGAAGCTTTCCAGGTTCTCCTTGACCCGCTGCAGGAAGCGTCCGCAGATGACGCCGTCCAGAATCCGGTGGTCCAGCGACAGGCAGATGTTCGCCATGGAACGTACGGCGAGCATGTCGTTGATGACGACGGGCCGCTTGACGATGGATTCAAACGTGATGATGGCGGCTTGCGGATAGTTGATGATCGGCTGGGTCAGGATCGCCCCGAACGAGCCGGTGTTGTTGATCGTGAAGGTGCCTCCCTGGACGTCGTCGACACGCAGCTTGCCTTCGCGGGTTTTGCGCGCGAGGGTGTCGATCTCGTGGGCGAGGCCGGCGATGTTTTTCTGGTCGGCGTTCTTGATCACCGGCGTGATGACGGAATCCTCCGTGCCGACCGACATCGAGATGTTGATGTCGCGCTTGACGATGATCTTATCGACCGCCCATACCGAGTTGATGATCGGGAAGTCCTTGATCGCATTGACGACCGCCTTGATGAAGAACGCCAGATAGGTCAGATTCGTTCCTTCGCGCTTGCGGAACTCGTCCTTGATCTTGCTCCGCAGCACGACCAGATTCGTCACATCCACCTCGATCATCATCCAGCCGTGCGGAATCTCCGTGACGCTTTGGCGCATCCGGGTCGCGATCGTATTGCGGATCGGGGTCACATCGATGAAGTACTCGCCTCGTCCGGGAATCGCCTGGCCTTCCGCTTCCACCGAAGGGATGCGCGGGCTTTCGCTGAGATGCAGCCCGGAAGAGCGTACGGGTCCGCGCGACTCGACGATCCGGTCGCCCGGCTCAAGCACGGATGGCGATGCCGCCGTGCCGGACGCCGGCTTGTTGGACGATGCCTCGACATGGGCCAGAATGTCCTTGCGGGTCACCCGGCCGCCAGTCCCCGTCCCTTGAACGTCGGCAGGGTCGATCCCATGCTCGGCGGACAGCTGAAGGACAGCCGGCGAGTACCGGCCGCGCATCGCTCCTTCAGGACGCGCGTGCTGCGCCGGAGCTGCCGGCGCGGCTGATCTCGCCTCTGCTGCCGGAGCCGCATCGGCGGCCGGCGATCCGGCTTCGGCCTCGGTCTCGATCAGGCAGATCGGAGTACCGACTTCGACGGTCTCTCCGGTTCCGACCAGGATTTTGACCAGCTTGCCTGCGATCGTGGACGGAATCTCCGCCCCGACTTTGTCCGTAATGATTTCGCATACCGGCTCGTACATGCCGATCTGCTCGCCCGGCTGCTTGAGCCAGCGTTCGATCGTGGCGCTTACGACCGACTCGGCCAGCTTGGGCATCACGATTTCTTGTACGGTCACTTTCATCATATCGCTCCTTGCCTGGCCCCTGCTTGGAACAGGGGCCTCATGGCTCGTAATCGCAAAGCATCGGGATCAGTAAAGAGCAAGCTCTCTCATGGCCGCGAGCACTTTGTCCTTGTTCAGCATGAAGAACTTTTCTCCGGGAGGATTGATCGGCATCGCCGGCACGTCCGGACCGCACAGTCTGCGGATCGGGGCGTCCAGCTCGTAGAGCATCTCTTCGGCGATGATCGCGGACACCTCCGCGCCGATGCCGCCGGTTTTGTTGTCCTCGTGGATGATCAGCACTTTTCCCGTGCGGCGGGCCGCTTCGAGAATGCCTTCCTTGTCGAGCGGCTGAAGGGTGCGCAGATCCAGAATATGGGCGCCGATCCCTTCCGCGGCGAGCTCCTCGGCCGCCTGCAGGGCGAAATGAAGAGGCAGGCTGTAGCTGATGACCGTAATGTCGTCGCCTTCCCGCAGCACGTTGGACTTGCCGATCGGCACCGTATAGTCGCCTTCAGGCACGGAGCCGTTCACGAGCGTATAACATTTCTTGTTCTCGAAGAACAAGACCGGATCGGGGTCGCGGATAGCGGCCGTCAGCAGGCCCTTGGCGTCAGCAGGCGTATACGGGGCGACGATTTTGAGCCCCGGCGTTCCGAAGAAGACCGATTCCGGGCATTGCGAATGATAGAGGCCTCCGAAGATGCCGCCGCCGATCGGCGCGCGGATGACGAGCGGGCAGGACCAGTCGTTGTTCGAGCGGTAACGGATTTTGGCCGCCTCGCTGATGATCTGGTTCGTCGCCGGGAACATGAAGTCGGAATACTGCATTTCCGCAATCGGCTTCATGCCGTACATGGCCGCGCCGATCGCGACTCCGGCGATCGCCGATTCCGACAGCGGAGTGTCCATGACGCGGGTCTCGCCGAACTGCTGCTGAAGGCCTTTGGTCGTCGTGAACACGCCGCCCTTGACGCCGACATCCTCACCGAGCACGAACACATCCGGATCGCGCTCCATTTCTTCTTTCATGGCAAGCCGGATCGCCTCTATATAGTCGAGTACTGGCATCGGTTACTTTCCTCCTTCGCTTCCGTCGGCGTAGACATGGAGCAGCGTGCTCTCCGCTTCCGGGAAAGGCGCTTCGTCGGCATATTTCGTCGCCTCGTCCAGTTCCCGCCGGATGGCCGCCGTCAGCTCCTCGTCCTTCTCCACGCTCCAGGCGCCGGCATCGATCAGATACTGGCGGAAGCTGAGCACGCCGTCTTTGGCGCGGTTCTCATCGACTTCTTCCTTGGTCCGGTACGCAAGATCATTGTCCGAGGTCGAATGGGGGGACACCCGGTACATCATCGCCTCGACAAGCGTCGGCCCTTCGCCGGCAAGCGCGCGGCGATGCGCCTCCTTGACGACGCCGTAGACCGCAAGCGGATCGTTGCCGTCTACGCGCAGGCCGGTGAAGCCGTAGCCGATGGCGCGGTCCGCCACCTTGCCGCCCAGCTGCTTGTGGACCGGCACCGAGATGGCATACTGGTTGTTCTCGCACATGAGGATGACCGGCAGCTTATGGACGCCCGCAAAGTTGCAGCCTTCATGGAAATCGCCCTGGTTGCTCGATCCTTCCCCGAACGTCACGAAGCTGACTCTCTGCTCGCCCTTCATCTTGGCGGCCAGAGCGATGCCGACCGCATGGGGAACCTGGGTCGTCACGGGAGAAGATCCGGTGACGATCCGCAGCCGCTTGTGGCCGAAGTGGCCCGGCATCTGCCGGCCGCCGCTCGTCGGATCCTCGGCCTTGGCGAAGACGGACAGCATCAGCTCGCGCAGCGTCATGCCGACCGAGAGGACGAATCCGTAATCGCGGTAATAAGGGAGGAAATAATCCTGGTCCCGGTCAAGGGCCCAGGCTGCGGCCACTTGGGCGGCTTCCTGGCCGATACCGGATACGTGGAAATTGATTTTGCCGGCACGCTGCAGCAAGAGGACTCTCTCGTCGAACATCCGGGCCGTGCGCATTTTCGCATACATTTGAACAGCATCTTCATCCGACAATCCGAGCTCGCGGTGACGGGCCAAGCTGCCTACAGGTGGTTGGTTCATAGGATGAACCTCCTTCTGCTCCTAGTTTTAATACCAGGTACTAATACTTGATCATATTCATTATAACTCGGTCTCGGGCAAAAGAAAACTCCAGCCGCCCAAAAGCGGCTGGAAGGTCAGAATGCGAAGGATTTGCCGTCCACGGCCAGCATGGCTTCACCTAATGCTTCCGACAGGGAAGGATGAGGATGGATGCTCGCTCCGACTTCCCATGGCACGGCATCCACGAGCTGAGCGAGCGCCGCTTCGGCGATCATCTCCGTCGCATGGGCGCCGATGATATGGACGCCGAGCAAATCTCCTGTCGTCGAATCCGCGATGACCTTGACAAAGCCCTGCGTATCTCCCTGCACGATCGCTTTGGCGACTGCCGCGAATGGAAGGCGCGCCGTCTTGGGCTCATGCCCCAGCGCCCGGGCCTGCTCCTCCGTATATCCGATCGATGCTGTCTCCGGATGGCTGTATACGCAGCGCGGAATTCGATGCGCAGCCGGCGGAGCCGTCTTTTCGCCGAGAATATGCTCCACGGCCGCGATTCCTTCGTGAGCGGCGGCATGAGCCAGCTGCACCCCTCCGGTAACGTCGCCGATGGCGTAAATATGAGGCTCCGAGGTTTGCAGGCTGCCGTTCACCTTGACCCAGCCGCCGCTGACCTGGATATCGGTATTCTCCAGGCCGATGCCCTCGACGTTGGCTACTCGGCCGACCGACACCAGAAGCTTCTCAGCTTCGAGCTTGACGGTCGCGGAGCCGACTCGCGCATCGACGGCAACACCCGCCGCCAGGCGATTCAGCGTCTCAGGCAGGACGACGGCGTCGGTATGGATGACGGCGCCACGAGACTTCAATGCTTTGGCCAAAGCTGCCGATACGTCGGCATCTTCTCCCGGCAAAATGCGTGAGGCTGTCTCGACAAGCGTCACGTCGACGCCGAAATCAGTCAGCATGGAAGCCCATTCCACTCCGATGACGCCTCCTCCGACAATGATCATCGAAGCCGGAAGCGACTCCATACGGAGCGCATCGTCGCTGTTCAAGACATTCCCGCCGTCCGGCTCCAGGCCCGGCAATATCCTCGGACGCGAGCCTGTCGCGATGATCAGCTGCTTGGACACGACGGATTCCGTATCCCCGTCACCCAATTCGACGGCCAACGTGCCGCTCTTGGGCGAGAAGATGGACGGACCGACAATGCGCCCGCTGCCATGTACGATCTGGATGCCGTGTTTCTTCATCAGCTGCTGGAGCCCGCGGTACAACTGATCGACGGCTCCTTCCTTGCGGCTTTGAACGGCTCCGAAATCCAAGCTTACGCCGCTCTTGTCCACTTTGACTCCATATGTATCCGCATGCAGGAGCGACTGGTACACCTCCGCGCTTCGCAGCAGGGCTTTGCTTGGAATGCAGCCTCGATGCAAGCATGTCCCGCCGACTCGGTCCCTCTCCACAATCGCGACGGATTTCCCTTCCTGCGCCGCTCGAATTGCAGCCGTGTATCCGCCGGGTCCTCCGCCAAGCACGGCAATATCTACTTGAATCGTCATCGTATCGCTTCCCCTTCAATCAAAGTGCAATGACTCCATTGTACCTTTTTTAAAACACGAATAACACTGCATGGACAAGCATGCCGTTTAACGGTATCATTAAAAAAGGCTTATTTTAGGCAACTTTGTCAGGAATAATGCCGAGTTTGGGCCTGATTAAGGAGAGAACACCATGAGAATGGTCATATCCAGGTTTATTGCTATTCTTATTCTTGTCATTCCCGGAATCATAGCCTGTTACGGCTTTCTGCAGATGAAGAGCTCCACGTTCGAATATTTTGCCGATCTCGGCAATGATTCCATCATTCCGCATTTCAAATGGCTGCCGTTCATTGGCGGGTTTATCATGTTTGCTCTCGGAATCGGTTTCATTGGCGGCTGGATTTTCTTCCGCGACCGCAAGCATAATTACGTCGCTCCGAGATTCAAGAAGAAGCGGCCTAGACCCAACGTTTGACCCGCAAGGCGATGGCACAAGCAATCGCCTTTCCTGACTCGTACTATACAAGTATCCAGTAAGGAAAGGAGTTGCAAGCATGTCCTGTCATCCGAACCGTCCATATTGCCCTGAAGAGACAGTTGTCGACCCTACTCAAACGGTATACCGCGATGTCTATCATCCGCAGCTCGTCAGAGTCGTCCACAACATCGATATCGTCACCCGTCATCACTGCGTGCCCGTCCGTTGCGACGTCTACCGCTACAATTGCCGCGATGAGCATGTAGGCTCTGCCAACAACGAGCACCATGAACATCACGAGAATTGCGGCTGCAATCGTTCCAGCATCTCCCGGGCCAAGAAATCCTCCAAGCACCGTTCCAAAAAGAAATAACTTCCACCGGAAAAGCTGCGCGCTGAACCATGCGGCTGCGTTTCATCCCGAGGGGGAAAAGAAGACCGTTGCGGCTTAATGCCCAACGGTCTTCTTAGTTTTATCAAGGTATGATGGCTCAGATGTGGTCAAGGGCAGGATGAGCTTTTGCGTCAAGATGGCCATGTTGAGCCTTGATGCTCGAGGCATAGCCATCCGAGCCTTTCTTGCGCCCGCTCTGAGGATCAATACCCTTAGGCGCGGCTGTCCATGCGCATGCTGCATAGCGGCAAGGAGCAGCGACAGTCGAGCCCATCCGGGAAGGTCTTCTTAGCTGACCTTATGCTCGATCCGGAGCTTGTCCGCCACCATCGCGATGAACTCGGAGTTTGTCGACTTCGACTTGCTGATGTTGATCGTGTAGCCGAACAAATGGCTGATGCTGTCGATGTTGCCGCGCGTCCAAGCGACTTCAATGGCATGGCGAATAGCGCGCTCGACACGGGAAGGAGTCGTTTTGAACTTCTCCGCGATGGCAGGATACAGCGTTTTGGTGATGGCGCCGAGAATCTCGATGTTGTTGTACACCATCGTGATGGCCTCGCGCAGATACTGATATCCTTTAATATGTGCAGGAACGCCGATTTCATGAATGATGCTGGTGATATTGGCGTCCAGATTTTTCCCTTTTGCAATCGGCACCACGTTCGACTTGATGACCGAGGATGCGGAGAACGAGGAGCCGGATGATGCCATGACCGCCGAATTGCCCACAAGCTGACGAACGCGGTTGGCCAGCATCTCCATGTCGAACGGCTTGAGGATATAATAGGATGCTCCCAGCTGTACTGCCTTTTGCGTGATGTTTTCTTGGCCGAAAGCGGTCAGCATGATTATTTTAGGCATCGGTTGGATTCCGGCCTCGCGCAGACGTTCCAAAACGCCGAGACCATCAAGATGAGGCATGATGATGTCGAGAATAAGCACGTCCGGAATGCGTTCCATTTCACTGAGCAAACGCAATACTTCTTCGCCGTTGTATGCGATGCCGGACACTTCCATATCATCCTGCTCCGATATGTACTCCGAAAGCAGGTTCGTAAATTCCCTATTGTCATCCGCTAACAAAACTTCGATTTTAGCCAAGATTGGTCCTCCTCCAAATTGAACTGAGATGGTCGGCTGCTCATTTTGCTCTTATAACGTTTCGACAGTTTCAATTGAAATCCTTCTGTCGAATATTATTTTTCTTTATTTTTCCTAACGATAAATGTATAATAATTATTTTACTACATTTAGCGACCCCGTTCCTTATCATTCGACAAAAACAGAGACCTCAAGGCATCAAGCTGCCTTAAGGTCTCTGTTCGAGGTTTGGAGAAGAACACCTGCGTCTTGAAGCATCCACTCGATAAAACAGCCATATCCGGAAGAAGGATCATTTACGAATACATGCGTCACCGCTCCAATCAGCTTGCCGTTCTGCATGATGGGACTTCCCGACATGCCTTGAACGATGCCGCCCGTCAAATCCAGAAGCCTTTTGTCTGTAACCTTGATGACCATGCCCTTAGTCGCCGGACTTTTCTGACGGCTCACATGCGAAATCTCGACCTTGAACCGCTCGACCTTCTGTCCGCTCAGCACGGTCAGAATTTCGGCCGGCCCTTCTGCAACCTCTTCCGAGAAAGCGACCGGAACCGCTTCGGATTGATAGCTATGGCCCGGCATTTCCTTCATCTTGCCGAAGATGCCGAAAGGCGTATTGCGCTCGATGTTGCCGAGGATCTGGCTTTCATTCACGAAATGGGCTCTTTTCTCGCCCGGTTCGCCGCTCAAGCTTTTGTTGATGGAAGTCACATTGGACTGGAGAATCTGGCCGTCCCCGACTTCAATGGCTGTGCCGGTATCCAGATCGGTAATGACATGTCCCAGAGCGCCGTACACGCCTTGATCCGGCGCGTAGAACGTCAGCGTGCCTACGCCCGCAGCCGAATCGCGGATATAAAGGCCGATTCGCCAGGAACGGTCATCGGCATCGTAAGCCGGCTTTAGCTGGATGTCCATCATTTTCCCAGCCCTTTTGACTTTCAGTCGCAGCGGTTCCTTGCTAACTCCTGCTGTCTCGGTAAATTCCGCGACCTGCTTTACTTCACGTACGCGCTGCCCGTTGATTTCCATGATCAAATCGCCCAAACGAATGCCTGCAAGCTCTCCGGGAGAAACTTTGGATTGCGGACTTTCCTTAACGAGATGATGGCCGACAACAAGAATGCCTGAGGATTTTACCTTGACTCCGATCGTCTGTCCTCCTGGAATGACCTTCAGATCGGGAACGACATCGACATGAACCGTCTTGAAGGGAATAGCGCCGAACAGTTTCAAGGACATCGTGGCTTTGCCGGTTTCTTTGGAAGCGGCAATGGATATGGGCTGGTTCAAATCAAGCGATTGCCTTCCTTCGGATTTTCCGTTCACATGAATGAGGTTGGAGTCCACGGTCATGTCCGCACGAACGGGCATGTTGTAATCCAGTCGTTTCATCTGCCCGGAGAATAAACGCAGCTCATTCGGGAATGAGGCATAATTCAGGAACGGACTGGAGATGCCGATCATGCAAACGAAGAATACAAGAACTAACCCGAACCACCGCTTCCGCTGGTTGGCGCTCAATGATCTCACGCTCCCTGTAGTTCCATCGCTTGACGAGAAAGGTAATCGCCAATTGCGTACCTATAAGGTACCCCGCCCCCCCTGATTTATGTCCGATAAAACATTCCCTGAATACCTTGATCAGGCCCCTTTTTGACGATCTGCCAGCACCAGCATTTCTTGTGCATGATGGCGGGTTTTGTCCGTCACCTCCACGCCTCCGAGCATGCGGGCAAGCTCTTCGATCCGCTCGCGGTCGCTCAGCTCCTTCACCGATGTGACCGTCCTGTCGCGCACGACATCCTTGCTGATCTCATAATGATAATCCGCCATGCAGGCGACTTGCGGCAGATGGGTGATCGAGAACACCTGGCATTTGCCGGATAATTGCGACATCTTTTCCGCTATTGCCTGCGCTGCCCTGCCGCTGACGCCGGTATCCACCTCGTCAAAGATAAGTACCGGTACCTGATCGATCTCCGCGAAAATGCTTTTGAGCGCCAGCATGATTCTGGACATCTCGCCTCCGGAAGCGATTTTGCTGAGCGGCTTGAGCGGCTCTCCCGGGTTGGGGGCCAGCAGGAAATCGGCTTCGTCGATGCCGTTGAGGCCGAGTCGGTAACCGTCGCCCTGCGGCTGTCTTTGCAGGGAGGCGCGGAAAACGGTTCGGCTCATGCCGAGGTCCTTTAATTGAAGCTCGACCGATGCCGACAGCAGCTCAGCGGCGGCCATGCGTTCATGCGAAAGGCTTTCCCCGAGCGCCGACGCTTCCGCATGCGCGCTATGCAGGGACGCCTCCAGCTGCCGGATATGCTCATCCCTGTTTTCGATCAGATCCGCTTCATGTTTGATTTTCTTGTAATAAGCCAGAATATCGGCAACGGTGTCTCCGTACTTGCGGCGCAGGCCGCCGATGACTGTCAGCCTGTCCTCGATGACATCAAGCCGCTCCGGATCGCTCTGGACGGAATCGCGATAGCCTCGAAGCTGATGCGCAGCATCTTCGGCTTGGTAAAACGCTCCCTTCAGCTGTTCAAGCAAAGGCTCCAGCACAGCCGAATCGTAAGCCTTGATGTCTTCAAGCTTGGCGATCGCCGAGCTGATCGCCTCAAGCGACCCGCCATCGAACAGCAGCCCGTATGCGGCCGAAGCATGGGACATCAGCTTTTCCGAGTGCGAAAGCTTCTCCTTCTCTTCCTGCAGCTGATCCCATTCATCCTTCCTGAGCCCGGCTGATCGGATCTCCTGGAGCTGGAACTTGTAGAGGTCGAGCATCTGCATGTTGTGGCGGCTTGTATCCTGGGCGTTCTTGAGCGCCTGCCGGACTTCGCCGTAGCGGGAGAAGGCGGCCTGATACTCGCGCTTCAAGCCGGCCACCTTCTCGCCTGCGAACAGGTCGAGCCATTCGAGATGATGCTCGCTCTTCAAAAGCGATTGATGCTCATGCTGCCCATGAACGTTGACCAGGCACTCTCCGACCTCGCGCAGCATCGTCAGATTGGCTATGCTGCCGTTGATCCGGCAAGAGCTCTTCCCTTGAGCGGAGAGCTCTCTGCGGATGATGAGCAGGTCCTCGGGGCTGCCATGAAGCCCAAGCCGCTCGAGCGCCCTCCATACCGGATGGCCGGCCGGAAGATCGAATGTCGCCTCCATCTCCGCCTTGTCGCATCCGTATCGGACCATGTCCGAGGAACCTCTGCCGCCGATCAAAAGAATGAGCGCATCGATCAAAATGGACTTGCCGGCCCCCGTCTCGCCGGTCAATACATGGAAACCATCATGGAAACCGACCGTGACTTCTTCAATGACGGCTAAATTGCGGATGGACAATTCGCGAAGCATAAAGACACACTCCTCGTTCCGTAAAAGTAGGTATTAGTTCATCATGCCGAGCAGCAGGTCGACGATCTTGCTGCCGCCTTCTTTCTTGCGGCAGATGATCAGAATCGTATCGTCGCCGGAAATCGTTCCCATGATCTCCGGCCATTCCATGCCGTCCAGCAAGGAAGCGATTCCGTTCGCTGTCCCGGGCAAGCACTTCATGACGACGAGGTTGTCCGCCTGATCCACGCCGAGGAAATTGTCCAGCATGGAACGCTTGAGCTTGTTGACGGGAACGAAACGCTGCTCCTGCGGCAATGAATATTTGTATCTGCCGTCTTCGGCAGGCACCTTGATGAGCTGCAGCTCCTTGATATCCCTCGACACGGTTGCTTGGGTCACCTGCAGCCCGGCCGCACGCAGGGCTTCCACCAGCTCGTCCTGGGTTTCGATGACGCTCCTGCCGATGATCTCCCTGATCTTGACATGACGAAGACCTTTCATCCCTTATGCCTCCCTTGTTCTTGGCCTCTTGGTATCCTCTAAATCGAACTTGACCGTTCTTATCGACCGCTCCGCCGGATCCACGACCAGAATGCCTTCCAGCTCCGGCATCAGCAGGCTGAAAACCAGCAGCCGATCGCGCAGTCCGCTGCCCGTCCAATCCATGGGCTGGCGCTCGCGGCTGATCTTCACCGCATACATAAGTCCATCGCATTCCGCCACATAGTCGATGTAGAGGCGGCTGTACAGTTCCTGACCGTCCAATTCCACGGCGATCGGAACCTTGTGCTTGCCGGACAATACCTCATATCCTCGTGATTCCAGAAAGAGCACATGGGCATCGTCAGGTTCAAGCAGTTCTCCTCTTCCCAGCACAAGCCGCTTCATCCCCCGCGGCTGATGGAGCCAATTGTAGAAGGCGCGGTACCCCCAATAGAATATTAACAGGGCTGCCGCAACCATGACGAACAGATCCACGATCTTCCCTCCTCCCGCAAGCGGCGGTGAGGGATGAATTCGATTTTTCTGCCGCATTTCCTTCATTGGAGAGAGAGAAACATCCCCGAACGTTTGTTTGTTGTTTCCAGAATACCAGAACATGCGTTTGTCTGTAAAGTGGGACTGGAAGAAATTATTTGCCCGAGCCGAATCTCTCCCCGGCTTCCCGGACGACTTGGCCGATCTGCTCGCTCGACCATCCGGCCGCACCCGCAGCGCCGTCCTTCTCCTCCCCTGACCGCTTCCAGCGCGCCAGAAACTCAATATTGCCCTCGCCGCCGGTTATCGGCGAGTAAGTGAGGTCGACGAGAGCGAAGCCGCATGCGTCCGCAGCTTCAAGCACCGAATGCAGCACTTCCCTGTGCACGGCCGGCTCCCGGACGATGCCGGCTTTGCCGACCTTCTCGCGGCCGGCCTCGAACTGAGGCTTGATCAGCGCCACGACATCCGCTCCCTCATCCAGCAGCTGCGACAGCGGAGGCAGGATGAGCTTCAGCGAAATGAAGGATACATCGATGGAAGCGAAATCCGGCCGGGCTCCCTGGATGTCCTCCGGAGTCATGAAGCGGAAATTGACCCTTTCCATCACGGTCACTCTCGCATCCTGGCGGAGCGACCAATCGAGCTGATTGTACCCGACATCGATCGCGTAGACATGCCCGGCTCCATGCTGCAGCGCGCAGTCGGTGAATCCCCCGGTCGAAGCCCCGATATCCAGCATCGTGCGGCCGGTGAGATCAAGCCCGAAATCACGGATCGCTTTCTCCAGCTTCAGACCTCCGCGGCTGACGTAAGGATGGACGCTTCCCTTGACTTTAATGTCGGATTCGCGGTCCACCTTCATCCCGCTTTTGTCCACCGGTTCGTTGTCCACCAGCACAAGGCCGGCCATCAGCGCCGCCTTCGCCTTTTCCCTGCTCGGGAAAAATCCCAGCTCCACGAGCAGCACATCGATTCGTTCTTTGGAAGACGCCATTGCTTTCTCCTCTGCTTGTTATGATTATGATTATGATTATGGATTCGCATTCGTTTCCCTGACCGAAAAAAAGGCCTGCAGCGTGAGAACGCCGCAGGCCTTTGCCGTCAAAGCTGGTTCGTCGCCCGCTTGCGCTTCGGCTGCAGTCCCAAGACCTCGGCCGCCAGACGCTCCGGCGTCAACCCTACTTCCGCGCGCTGCTCCTCAATGGAAGCATGCTCAATGAATTCATCCGGTATGCCGATCAGCCGGACCTGGACGCCATTGCGCCCGCTCAAGGCATAATGCTCCAGAACGGCGCTTCCAAGCCCGCCCTGGAGCGAGCCTTCCTCCATGACGAGAAGCGGAATGCCCTCTTCCGCCAAGGAATCAAGCATGGCGTGATCCAGCGGCTTGATGAAGCGGGCATTGATCACCCGCAGGGAAAGGCCTTCCCGCTTCAGAAGCTCGGCGGCCTTTTCCGCTGCCTGGACCATCGGTCCGACCGCGATGACCGCGGCCGATTCGCCTGAGCGGACCGTCTCCCAGGTGCCGATCGGAATCGGCGTCATGACGGGATCCATCTCGACTCCCGTTCCGTTCACCCGCGGATAACGGATCGCGATCGGACCTTCGTTGTAATCAACGGCCGTTTTCATCATGTTGCGAAGCTCGTTCTCATCCTTGGGCATCATCAGCACCATGTTCGGAATATGGCGCAGGTAGGCGATGTCATACACGCCGTGATGCGTCTCGCCGTCCGGACCGACGAAGCCAGCCCGGTCGATAGCGAAAATGACGTTTGCGTTCTGCCTGCAAATATCATGGACGACCTGATCATAGGCGCGCTGCAGGAAGGTGGAGTAGACGGCGTATACCGGCTTCATCCCTTCCATAGCCATCGCCGCCGACATCGTCGCCGCATGCTGCTCCGCAATGCCGACGTCGATCATCCGGCCGGGGAAGCGGGCCGCGAACTTCATCAGCCCGGATCCTGCAGGCATCGCCGGAGTGACCGCCACGATGCGCTCGTCGCGCTCGGCCAGCTCGATGAGCGCGTCGCCGAACACCTCGGTATACATCGGCGGACCGACCGACTTGAGCATCTGGCCGGATTCGATCTTGTACGGAGACGCCCCGTGCCATTTGAACGAGTCGTTCTCGGCCGGGGTATATCCTTTGCCCTTGACCGTGACGACATGCACGAGAACAGGACCCTGCACGTTGCCCGCCTGCTGCAGCACATCCAGCAGCTGGCCCATGTCGTGGCCGTCGACCGGACCGAGATAATGGAATCCGAACTGCTCGAACAGGATGCCGCTCATCAGCAAATATTTGACGCTGTCCTTGAACCGCTCCGCCGTCTTCGCCAGCTTGCCGCCGATCGCGGGAACTTTCTGGAGAAGGGATTGGAGCTCTTCCTTCGCCTTCTGGTAATGCCGGTCCGTGCGGATCCGGCCGAGATACTGATGCATCGCTCCGACATTCGGGGCGATCGACATCTCGTTGTCATTCAGGATGACGATCAGGTTCTTCTTTTCGTGGCCGATATGGTTCATCGCTTCGAGCGCCATGCCGCCGGTAAGGGCGCCGTCGCCGATGACCGCGACGACCTTGTTGCTGCCGCCTTGCAGATCCCGCGCCAGCGCCATGCCCATCGCGGCCGAGAGGGAGGTGCTGCTGTGGCCTGCCTCCCATACGTCATGCTCGCTTTCGCTGCGCTTGATGAAGCCGCACAGCCCGCCCTGCTGGCGCAGGCTGTCGAAGCGGTCCATGCGGCCGGTCAAGATCTTGTGGACGTAGGACTGGTGTCCGACGTCGAACAGGAACTTGTCTTCGGGACTGTTGAACAGATAGTGGAGCGCAAGAGTCAATTCGACGACGCCAAGGTTGGGAGCCAGATGCCCGCCGGTCGCCGACAGCTTGCGGATAAGGAATTCGCGGATTTCGGCCGCGAGCTGATCCAGTTCCGGCAAGGCCAGCTTCTTGAGATCTTGAGGTCCGTTGAGGTTGTCGAGCAGCACGATAAGGTTCCTCGCTTTCCTGAGCGGGTATCGATCGCCGCTCCGTCAATACACATTATTCACCATTATATCATACAAGACGACACGAACCCAGCGGGGTCAGCGGTCCCGCTTCAGCAGGTAGTCCGCCATTTCGAGCAGCCTTGCCGGCTTTGCCAGCCCGGCGCGGCCAAGAGCTTCCTTGGCGTCGCTCGTCAGCTGCTCCATCAAGCGGCGGCTTTCATCCATGCCGATCAGGAAAGGATACGTGACTTTGCCCGCGGCCGTGTCGCTGTTTGTTTTCTTACCCATTTTTTGCTCGTCGCCGATCAGGTCGAGAATATCGTCCTGGATCTGGAACGCGAGCCCGATGTTGCGCCCGAACAGGGCCAGATGCTTCAATGCCTCTTCGCCGGCGCCACCCAGGCGCGCTCCGGCGAGAATGGAGAATACGATCAGATCGCTGGTTTTGTGCTCATGGATATATTCAAGCTCCTTGAGCGTCGTTACCCCTTGCTCGCCGTTCATATCGGCAGCCTGCCCGCCAACCATTCCCGCCGCGCCGGAGAACCTCGCCAGATCGGCGGTGATGTCGAGCAGAACGCCGGGATCCGCTCCCTTGCTCCTTGCCGCCGCCGTCAAATAGAAGGCATGCGTGAGCAGCGCGTCGCCGGCCAGGATCGCCATGGCTTCGCCGTAGATCCGGTGGTTGGTCGGCTTGCCGCGCCGGAAGTCGTCGTTGTCCATGGCCGGAAGATCGTCATGGATCAGCGAGTACGTATGGATGAGCTCTACCGCGCATGCTACGGACAGCGCAGCCTCCTGGTCGCGCGCATCTCCGCGGGCGGCCTCCGCGGCCGCCAGAACGAGCACGGGACGAATGCGCTTGCCTCCGGCAGACAGGGAATAAGCCATGGATTCGCGAAGCGCGCCCGGCACATCCCATGAAGGAGGCAGGCTCGCCGCAAGCGCTTCTTCGACCAGCAAGGCCGATGCGGACAAATACTCCTTGAACGTCGTCGTATCGATCACAGGACATCCTCCCGATCGTTCTGGGCAGCCGAGAAAGGCTGGGTCTGGAAATCGGAACCCGACTCCAGCAGCGTTTCAATCCGCTTCTCCACTTGCTCAAGCTTGCCGCCGCATAACTGGGACAGCTTCATCCCTTCCTGGAACAGGTCGATCGCCGTTTCCAGCGGAACGTCCCCGCCTTCTAGACGATCGACGATCGATTCCAGCTTCTCCATCGCTTCCTCGAAGCTCATGGCCGGTTCCTGATTATTGTCAGCCTTCATGCGGCTCACTCCTCCTCTATCGCCCATACATGGCACTGTGCTTTTCCATCCTGAAGCTTCACGCGGACCATATCGCCCGGCGACAGCTCCTTGACGGAACGGATGATGCGGTTCTCGCTCTCGTCGAAGACAAGGCCGTAACCCCGGGCCATGACCTTGAGCGGGCTGAGCGAGTCGAGCTGTCTGACGGCAGCTGCGGCCT
Organism: Paenibacillus sp. RUD330; assembly: GCF_002243345.2. Taxonomy (NCBI): domain Bacteria; kingdom Bacillati; phylum Bacillota; class Bacilli; order Caryophanales; family Paenibacillaceae; genus Paenibacillus; species Paenibacillus sp. RUD330. Next base: position 2,295,818 of record NZ_CP022655.2, on the reverse strand, counting down.
GCCCGCGCTTGTCCTTGACGGCCATGCGCATCGCCTTCTCCAGCCTCGCCTTCGTCCGGTCCAGCTGCTTGGCGGCAGCGGCCGCCCTTCCGCTCGGATCATGCGCCTGCAGGACTTTGCGCAGCCGCAGCAGCCTGTCCCCGGCTTTGTCGGGCTGGCGGCGGATCTTCTCCTCCAGACGCTCCCTCAGCCGGTCGAGCCGCTGCGCCTGGTCGAGCAGATATCGGCGCGGATGGACGAAATAGGGCGATCTCCGTGCCCGAAGCAGCCGCTCCTTGCGCCGGCCGACCGTGCTTCGGGCCGCTGCGGCGAGGCGCTGGTTCAGCCTGCCCAGATACTCGCCAATCTCCGCCATATTCGGCGCAGCGAGCTCTGCGGCGGCCGTCGGCGTAGCCGCACGCTTGTCGGCTACGAAATCCGCGATGGTGAAATCGGTCTCATGTCCGACCGCTGAAATGACCGGAATGCCGGAGGCCGAAATCGCACGGGCCACGGATTCCTCGTTGAACGCCCATAATTCCTCGAGCGAGCCGCCGCCGCGGCCGACGATGAGGACATCGGCCTGCCCATGGCGATTGAGGGCTTCAATGCCCTTCACGATGGACGGGGCGGCGGCTTTCCCCTGGACAAGCGCCGGATAGACAAGAATCGCCGCGGCAGGATATCTGCGCCGCAGCGTAATGATCACATCCCGGATCGCAGCTCCTGTAGGAGAAGTGACGACTCCGACGACAGCCGGATACCGGGGAAGCTCCCGCTTCCGTTCTTCGCGGAACAGGCCTTCCTCCTCCAGCCTGGCCTTCAGTTGCTCGAAGGCCAGGTAGAGGCTTCCAAGTCCGTCCGGCTGCATGGAGGTCGCATAGAATTGATAATTGCCGTCTCTTTCATAGACGGAGATGTTGCCCCGGGCGATCACTTTGGCTCCCTCTTTGGGAATGAAGGGAAGCCGCTGGTTATGGCTGGCGAACATGATGCATTTGAGCCGGCTGTCCTTGTCCTTGAGCGTAAAATACATATGGCCGCTGGAATGGTGGGTGAAGTTGGAAATTTCGCCTCGCAGCCAAACATCGCCAAGCAGCCTGTCGCCCTCCAGCTTCATCCGGATATACCGGTTCAGTTCTTTGATGGAATAGATGCGCGGTGTATCGGCCATCGGCTGGTCACACTCCCGCTGCTCGCCGAGCAGCCTTCAGCGTGTTGTACATCAGCATGGCGATCGTCATCGGTCCCACTCCGCCAGGCACGGGAGTGATCGCTCCGGCCGCCGGAAGGCAAGCCTCGTAATCGACATCGCCCGCAAGCTTGCCGTTGTCGAGCCGGTTGACGCCGACGTCGATGACGACGGCTCCAGGCTTGATGCATTCGGCACCGATCGCCTCGGGCTTGCCGATGGCCACGACGAGAATATCCGCGATGGACGCGATCGCCTCCAGATTCTCCGTACGGGAATGGCAGACGGTCACGGTCGCATTCTCGCGGAGCAGCAGCATGGCGACCGGCTTGCCGACGATGTTGCTGCGCCCGATCACGACGGCATGCTTGCCCCCAATCTCATGGCCGCTGCGCCTGATGAGCTCGATGATGCCTGCAGGCGTGCAGGGCAGCAGGCTTTCGTCGCCGATGACGAGATTGCCCGTGCTTTGCGGGCTGAAGCCGTCCACATCCTTCTCGACGCTGATCGCGTCGATGACCGCTTTCTCTGCTATATGCGGGGGAAGAGGCAGCTGGACCAGAATGCCATGGATCTTTCCGTTCCGGTTGAGCTGGCCGACCAGCTCCAGAAGCTCTTCCTGGGTCGTCTGCCCAGGCAAGCGATGGACCTCGGAATAGAAGCCCATTTCCGCGCAGGTCCTCTCCTTGCTGCCCACATACACGGCCGAAGCCGGATCTTCTCCGACGAGAACGACCGCCAGTCCCGGCACGATGCCGGAAGCCCTCAGCCTCTCCGCCTCCAGCTTCACTTCCGAACGAACTTCTCCCGCTATGCGCTTTCCGTCAATGACTTGTGCACTCACGCGCCGATCTCTCCCCTCGGTTGTTGGCTAAAACAAGCTGTCTTGCCTAGGCGGCCCGACCGTTGGCAGCCTTCCTTACTCGGTCTTCAGCTTGTCCAGCTCGGCAATCAGACGGCCCAGCACGCCGTTCACGAACTTGCCGGACTCGTCCGTCCCGAAATGCTTGGACAGCTCGATCGCTTCATTGACCGCCGCCTTGGGCGGCACGTCCGTGCGGAACACGAGCTCGTAGCAGGCGAGCCTGAGCACCTGAAGATCGACGCGGGAAAGCCTCTCCACCTGCCAGCCTGTCAAATACTGCTGAAGCATGCCGTCGATGGCCGCCTTGCGCTCGATGACGCCTTGGATGAGCTCTTTCGCGAAACCGCCGGTCTCGCCCTCCTCCATCTTGTCCGCGCCGATTTCATTTTCCTGGCGTGCCTCTTCAAGAAGCATGACGACAGCTTCCTCCGCCGTCACTTCGTTCATTTCCATCTGGTACAAACCTTGTACCGCTATTTGACGCGCTAACCTTCGTTTCATAATGCCTCCTGAGCAAGAAATGACTTTGTATGGAATCCCCCAAAAATACCTATGATCTCCTCCCTGCTCCGAAAAGCCCCGCTTGGAAGGGGCTTGCTGTCCGGAGTACGGAGGAGACCACAGTAATCAGCGATATCGCTGGAAACGTTCTCCCAGCCATTCGGCCAGGCGTCTCCATGGAAACAGCGGTTCTCCGCCGGTATCCTTGCGGTAGCCGGCTGTATATCCGGCCCACAGCAGCAGGGCGACGAACAGCATGTCCCAAAAACCGGATATCAAAAAGATAATGCCCAGGAACAGCGACGCGGCGACGCCGACAGCCCGTCCTCCGTATCGTTCCCACCATTCTCTCCACATGGTTGCCTGCCTCCTATTCTACGCGGCTCTTGAAAGAAGGAGACGAGATGACATTGGCGACGAACACGGAGACGGCCGCAACCGGAATGCCCGTGATTTCCTCCACATGATCCTTGACCGCCCGCTGGATCTCTTCCGTCAGATGAGGAATCGACGTCTCGCCGTCCACAACCGCGCGCACCGCGATATCCAGGCCGGATTCCGCCGTCGTGATTCGGGCTTTGAGATCCTTGACGCCGCGCTGCCTGCCGGCTGCCTTGAGCACGAGATTCTCTACGGTCTCGATCGAGATCCGGATGTCGCCGAAGTCGTTGCGCTGGTCGATGGACGAAGAGCTGCCTCCCTTGACGCGGATGGAGACAAAGAACAGCCGAAGGCCGATGAGCAGCAGGACGACGGATACGATGATGACGGCGATGTTCACGGGGGTACCGATCTTCATCCAATCGGCCAGAAAGCTCGAGGCGGAGTCCTTGCCGACTCCTCCAGTGCCGATTGCGATCGCGAGCACGCTCAAAATCATGACGGCCAGGGAAAATAAAAACAGAAGAAGACGATCAACAATTCGGCTCAACCAGATGTTCCTCCTCATAAAGCGGAATAAACCCCCTTGCGCCGAGCGGCAGCCCAATCACAAGGGGGTGACGGTTCCTTATTTATTTGACTCTTAGGGCAGAGTCTTCTTCAACAGGGCTCTCGCCGGACTTGAAGTAGACGTCATGAATATGTACGTTTACTTCAACGACGATAAGTCCCGTCATCATCTCGATCGACTTCTTGACATTGCGCTGGATCTCGGCCGCAATCTCGGGAATCGGGTTGCCGTATTCCACGATGATGGACACGTCGACAGCCGCTTCCTTGTGCCCGACCTCGACCTTGACGCCCTTGGACAAGTTCTTGCGTCCGAGCAGTTCGGCGATGCCCCCCGCAAGTCCGCCGCTCATGCCGGCGACGCCCTCGACCTCGATCGTCGCAAGGCCTGCGATGACCTCAATGACTTCCGGCGCGATCTGGATCGTGCCGATGTCCGTTTTCTCGTAATCCGCTGCCATGATGCTCATGTGCCTTGACGCACCTCCCGCTTGATGATAGGTGTCCTCCGGTCCGCAACCGGAGGCTCATCCGATTCATATTCCTATACTATAGCATTCCACGGGTTTTATGACAAACGGATTCAGGCATCCGCAGCTTCGTCGCCGTAGGGCTTGTTCACGTCGTAATCCTCAAGGAACTTGATGTCGAAGCTGCCGCCAAGGAAAATCGGATGCTCGAGAAGCTTCAGGTGGAACGGGATCGTCGTCTTGATGCCTTCGATCGCGAATTCGGACAGCGCGCGCTTCATCCGGTTGACCGCTTCCTGGCGGGTCGGCGCCCAGACGATCAGCTTGGCGATCATGGAATCGTAATGCGGCGAGATCGTGTAGCCGGGATAGGCGGAGCTGTCGACGCGGACGCCGATGCCGCCAGGGGGCAGGTAAAAGCCGATCTTGCCGGGAGAAGGCATGAAGCCGCGTTCGGAATCCTCGGCGTTGATCCGGCATTCGATCGCCCAGCCGTCGATGCTGAGGTCCTCCTGGCGGATCGACAGCGGATTGCCTTCCGACACGGAGATCATTTCCTTGATCAGGTCGACGCCCGTGATCATCTCGGTCACAGGATGCTCGACCTGGATCCTCGTATTCATCTCCATGAAGTAGAACTGGCCGTCAGGACCGAGCAGGAATTCCAGTGTGCCGGCGCCGCAATACTCGACGGCGAGCGCCGCGCGCACGGCTGCCTGTCCCATCCGTTCCCGGAGCTCCGGGCTCAGCACCGGACAAGGCGCTTCCTCGACGAGCTTCTGGCGGCGGCGCTGCACGGAGCAGTCCCGCTCGAACAGATGGACGGCATTGCCGTGGCGGTCGGCCATGATCTGGATTTCCACATGCTTCATGCCGGTGAGGTACTTCTCCAGATAGACGCCCGCGTTGCCGAAAGCCTTCTGGGCTTCCTGCTGGGCGGTCGTGATCTGCTGGATCAGCGTGTCCTCGTCCTCGGCGATGCGGATGCCCTTGCCGCCCCCCCCGGCCGTAGCCTTGATGATGACCGGATATCCGATTCCTCTCGCGACGCGGATCGCGTCGTCCAGATCCTCGATCAGGCCGTCCGAGCCTGGAATGATCGGCACGCGCGCATCCTTCATCGTCTGCTTCGCCATCGCCTTGTCGCCCATTCTCGTAATGGCGGAAGGCGACGGGCCGATGAACGTGATGTTGCAGGATTCGCAGATCTCCGCGAAATCCGCGTTCTCGGCAAGGAAGCCGTAGCCCGGATGGATGGCGTCGCACTCGGTAAGGGTCGCCACGCTCATGATGTTGGTCAGATTCAAATAGCTGTCCTTAGACAGCGTCGGCCCGATGCAATACGCCTCGTCGGCGAGGCGGACATGCAGCGATTCGCGGTCCGCCTCGGAATATACAGCCACGGTGGCGATGCCGAGTTCACGGCACGCCCTGATGATCCGCACGGCGATCTCGCCGCGGTTGGCAATGAGGATCTTCTGGAATTTCAAAACGATCTGTCTCCTTCCTCGGAACCTGTCATTACTCCGGACGGACGCGGAACAGCGGCTGGCCGTATTCCACCAGCTGGCCGTTCTCGACGAGCACCTCGACGATTTCTCCGCGCACTTCGGCTTCCAGCTCGTTCATCAGCTTCATCGCCTCCAGAATGCAGACGATGCTCTTGTCGCTGACCTTGCTGCCGACGGTCACATATGGAGGGTTGTCCGGGGAAGAGGAGGTGTAGAAAGTGCCTACCATCGGAGACACGATGCTGTGGAGCTTCTCCCCTTCGTTCGCGGAGCCCGCGGATGCGTCCGGCGCAGCCTGAACGGCTGCGGCGGCAGGCTGCGGCGTCGTTTGCGGCTGGGTATATGTAGGAATTTGGGGCGCGCTTTGATAAACGACCGTTTCTGCTTTGCCGGGCTTGCGGATCAGCAGGCGGGTTCCTTCGTTCTCGATTTCAAGTTCCTGCACGGAAGTTTGGTCGATCAGTTTGATCAGTTCTTTGATTTCGCTAAGCTTGAACATGTAATTCACTCCTTAGGGCGGGTACGGGGATCGGAATAACCCCTGGCTCTAATTGCTTGCCGGACGGAACAGCGGGCTGAGCCCTCCATGCGGCCATGACGTACTGTATTATAGCACAAGCCCTATTCTAACACGAGAGGTCAATCGCCGGGCAGCGAAGCTTCCCCTCCGCAAAGAAAAAGAAGGCTTCCCGGAACGATCCGGGAAGCCTTCTTGCGATCCGTCATGGGAGGTACTTCACGAGCACGCTGCCCGCGCTGACATTGAGCGAAGTGCTCACTTTCGCTATGATGGAGGCCGCCTCGCTTCTTTGCAGCTTCTCGCTTTGGACAACGACCGTCACCGCTCCGTCGTTCTCGTCGATGACGACGTTTTTGAAGCTCGCTCCGAGATCCTTGCGCAGGCTCTCGATCTTGTCCTGGCGGCTCTCGAACTGGTCGAGCTCGGCCAGCGCCTTGGCGGAGCCGTCCGCCGTCTGGTTCGGATCGTTTACTTTTTTCATGATGCCGTCATACAGCTTGCTCACTTTATCCTGGCTTTTTTCGCTCAGCTGGGTGAACTGGCCGGCGGCCGATCCCGCTTCGAATTGCTGGAGAACCGCTTGGTCCTCGGGGCTGATGCCCGCATCCGCAGAAGTTTCCTTCGCTCCGTCCTTCGCCTCGGATGCTTTCGTCTGTCCATCCGTTTTTTGTCCTGCCGCATCCGTGCCTTCCTTGCTGCCGGAATCCTTGACGCCGTCCGCAGCCGCGCCTGCATCCGTTTTGCCTGCGGAATCGGCAGCCGGAGCTTCATCTCCTGGCGTGACGACCACATCCTGCACCTCAACGCCTGCGGCGCCGGATACTTCCGTCGCGCCGGAAGCCGCTCCTTGCGTTTGCGCCGTGTCCTTGAGGGCGCTCTGTCCCGAATTGTCCGTGAACAGATAGTAAGCGGAGAGAATGACCATCAGGCTGAGCATGGATACGAGCCATACCGTTTGACGTTTCGAATTCATTGTCTTTGACCTCCTTAAAATGGTGTACCATTGGGGCTGGATTTGGATTTGGATTTGGATTTGGATTTGGATTTGGATTTGGATTTGGATCTTGTTTTGGATTTGGATCTTGTTTTGGATTTGGATCTTGTTTGGGTTTCGGATCCGGTTTTGGTTCGGATCCGGACTTGGCCTTTGATCTGGCCTTTGATCTGGCCTTTGATCTGGCCTGGTCTCGGATTGGTTCCGGATTCACTCAAGCGTCAGTCCTTGCGCGGATTCCTGCGCTCGCGCCGCCGGCACAGGCCGTCCTGGCGGGATCAGCCCGTCTTGCGCGGGACGATCGATATAGCCGAGAGGGGAACATCCATCCCCTTCTCCACCGCCTCGGTCATGATCCGCCTCACGGCTGCATTTTCCGCCCCGTTGGCGACGACCAGCACTCCGCGGATTTTCGGCTTGATGATTTTGGTCACGACCGGCTTCTGCTCTCCGGACACTTCATACATGACGATCTTGCCGCTGCTCGTCACCTGGGTCATGTGGCGCTTGCCGCCGTTCTTGTCGCTCTCATCCGTCACCGACTGGGAGTTGTTCGGATCCACGCCCCACACCATCTCTTCCGTCGAATCGACGGTGACGAGCACTTTCACGGTTCCGACGCCGACAATCTGCTCCAATATCTCCTTCAGCCGGTTCTCCAGAGGCTGCTCGATGCTGGAGAAGTCCGTTCCGTCAGGGGACGTCTTGCCGATGAAGGCGCTCTGGTCGCCGCCGGAGCCGGGAGCTGGCGGATCGGCTCCCTGATGGGTGCCGGTCGTGCCGACCTGGCGGAAATCCAGCAGACTGCCGGCAATCATGAGCGCCGCTCCGATGCATCCCAGAAGCAGAAGCCATCTCAGCGCCTTGACGCGGCCCGGCCCTGCGGGACCGCCTCCGGCCAGCTGCTCCAGCTTTTCCAGCCATTTGCCCACCATCGCCCCTCCTCTCCGCCATGCTCAATCCATCTCTTCATTCCGTCTCCGCCCATACTTGAATCTGCCGGTCTTGCAATCCCCAGCCGGCCGCGACCAGTCTCCTGATCTCGGCAGCGGCCTGAGCCGGGGCTTCGGTTGGACTGCCGCTTCCAGCCTCTGTTCCTTCCCCGGAAAGCATCGTGCCGCCATCTTCAGCGCCCGGCTGCTGCTCCAAGGGAGCCATAGCCGCTTCCGAGGAGACGCCGCCGGAGGAGGCATCCCCGGCTTGAACGCGGAGGGGATCCACCCTGATGTCCACCGGAGCGACTTCGCCCGCTCCCGCAGCCTTGCCGTTGTCCGCTGGAGACGACGATGGATTCCCGCCCGCTGCCGCCAGCGTGACGACGACGCCGGACACCGTTCCGTTGCCGCTCCCATCCCAAGACACCGTGGCAGCCACCGAAGCGACGCCGAGCCCGGTCTGCTGCTCGACAGCCGCCTTCACCTCGGATTCGAGCTTCGTCCGCGCCAGCTCCGCCGCCTGCTGTCTGGAGCGGCCCGATGTCTCTTCGGCCTTCCGCAGGATATCGTCCAGAGAAGGCATCTTGACGTTGGAGTCCTGCACTTCGCGGTCCCAATCCTTGATGCTCTCGCTGAGCTGCCCCTGGATGTCTCCCTGCGCCAGCTTCAATAGAGGAGTCAGAATGACGAGCAGGACGATCAGGCCGGTTACAAGCCTCGCGTAACGCTGCATGGACTTGTTCGGAAGCAGCAGGTCCACGATGGCGGCGAGCAGAATGACGGAAATGACATCCTTGAGCCAGGAGCTGAACCAGCCCAGCATCGGCTTCGACTCCTTTCATCCACGCTGCCGGCCTCAACGCATCATGATCATCGCATTGCCCGCCGTCAGTATGATGGTGACCGCCAGGAAGAACATCAGGCTTACCGCCGCAAGAGCTCCGAACACGAACAGCATTGTCTTCCCGATGGTCAGCAGGCAGGTCGTGATCGGGCTGGAGCCGAGCGGCTGCAGGACGGCGCCGCTGACATTGTAGATGGCGGCCAGCGCCAGAATCTTGATCGCGGGGAAAGCGCACAGGAACAGGAGGATGATGACTCCCGCGAGCCCGACCGCATTTTTGGCCATCATGGATGCCGATATGACCGTGTCGGCCGCATCGGAGAACGTCCTTCCTACGACCGGCACGAAGCTGCCGCTGATGAATTTGGCCGTTCGCAGCGTCATTCCGTCCGTCACGCTTCCGGCGGCTCCCTGGACCGAGATCACTCCCAGGAAGATGGTCAGCATGACTCCGAGTATTCCCGCTCCAGCCGTCCGCAGCAGATTGGCCAGCTGCGTCACTTTGAAGCGGTCGCTCAGAGAGCTGGCGATATGGAGGACAGCCGAGAAGAAGAAGAGCGGAAAAACGATCGTATAGATCAGCGTTCCGACCGTGTTGACCATGAAAATGATGACCGGATGAAGCAGAGTGACGGTCGCGACGCTTCCCGTGCTGGCGATCAGCGTCAGCAGCAGCGGAATCATCGCCATCATGAACTGGATCATGGACTCGATCGCGTCCCTGGCGTATCCGATCGCCACGTGGAAGCTGTTCACCGCAAGCACGATCAGCACCATGTAGGCGACCGAGTAAGCGACCTGGCTGACCATGTTCCGCTCGAATGCCGATTGAAGCGTCTGCAGGATGCTGCTGAATATCGCCAGGAGCACGATGGAGACGAGCAGCTTGCCGTTGTAGAGCACCTCATGCAGCAGCATCTTCATCAAGCCGCTCAGCACCGTCCCGAGCTTGAGGCCATCGCCTCCGGGGGTGATCATCTCGACGAAGCTCGGCATGGATCCGTCCGGAAAATAACCGCCGTACTCCGTGACCAGCTTGTTCCAGTACGCTTCAACCGTATCCGTCCCGTAGGCTTGCGCCTGCTCCTTGGCCAGCTTGTCGTTGAGGTCCGCGGCCGCCTTGGAGCCGTCGTCTTGGCGGGCTTCCTGCAAGGAAGGCTCCGCCGGACCGCTTGCCGCCCAGGCTGTCGTCCCCGACACGGCCACCCAGATGACGAGACTGATTCCGATTGCCTGAAGCCAACGCATCAGCAGCCGCATCGCCGCATCACCCCCCCGCCGGCAGCAGGCCGACCACGGTCTCCACAATGACGTTGATGATCGGGACGGCCATGACGAGAATCAGCACCTTGCCGGCGAACTCCACCTTCGAGGCGACGCTCTCGGCTCCGGCGTCGCGGATGATCTGCGAGGCGAACTCGGCGATATACGCGATTCCGATCATTTTGAGAATCGTCTTCAAGTACACCGAAGGGATGCCGGAGCGTTCGGCCAGCTGCTGCATCGTGCCGATGACGGCATCGATCTTGCCCAGCATCATGAGAAAGATGAATACCCCTGTGAACATGGCGAGCAAAAAAGCGAACAGCGGCCTCTGCTCTTTGAGCACCAGCATGAGAATCGCGGCGAGCAGCCCGATTCCCGCGATTTGCACAATTTCCATAATCCATTCTCCTGACCCGCGGAATGCCGCCGCTACTGGAACAGGAAGATCGTCTTGATTTCCTGGAACAGCTCGTTGAGCATCCGGACGACCATAAACAGTACGACGACGAATCCGATCAATGTCACCCAGTGCGCCATGTCTTCTTTCCCCATCTGCTTAAGCACCGTGTGGATCATGGCCACGATGATGCCGATGCCGGCGATCTGGAAGATGGCGCTGATATCCATGGTCATGTACTCGGCACCCCTAAACCATCAAAATGACGACCAGTGCGGCAATGAGAATGCCTAGCGAGCGGGACAGCTTCTCGTAACGCGCCTGGTCATCCCGGGCACCGTCTTCTTCCGCCTGCATCTGCTGCTGCGCGAGCCGGAGATGCTTCAGCTGGTCTTCGCGGTCGCTCATTCCCAGCGTGGAGCCGAGCCGCCTCAGCGTCGCCAGCTCCGTCTTCCGCATCGCGGTTCCCGGCCAGCAGCCGGCCAGCGTTTCTTCCCAGCATGCTTCGAAAGCAGGGGCATCCGCACTTTCCAGCCTGTCCGCAGTCAGCCGGAAGATCGAAGCGGCAGGCTCCGCCATATGGGCGCCTGTACGGCGCATCGCTTCCGGCAGCGGCGTGTAGCCGTAGCCGATCTCGGTCTCGAGGCGCTGCAGGCCGTGGATGAGCTCGCGCAGCTGCCTCGGACGCTTGGCGAAGCGGGCCGCCTGCAGAAATCCGATCAGCGTGCCGGCAAGCAGGATAAGCACGGCACCGGCTGCCTTGATCATGTTCCCGCCCCCTCTGGAGCCCGAGCCCCAGTCGGCTCTCTGGCCGTCGGCGCAGCGTGCTGGAGCGCGACGACCCGAGCCTCGAAGCCATTCCGGCTTCTTCCGAGAATGACGCAGCGGCTGAACGCCCCGTCATGCAGCAGCTCCCGGAGTATTGGCCTGCCCCTCGCTTCCTCGAGGCTGGAGGCGTGGGCGGTCGCCACGACCGCGACTCCGGAATGGGCCGCCTCCCGGACGGCCGCCGCATCCTCCGCCCTGCCGATCTCGTCGGCCATGATGACTTCCGGAGACATGGAGCGGAGCATCATCATCATCCCTTCCGCTTTCGGACACGCATCCATCACATCCGTCCTGGGACCGACATCGAAGGAAGGCACCCCTTTGACGGAAGCGGCGATTTCCGACCGCTCGTCCACGATCGCCACCCTTCTCCCCGGCCATCCCGCCATTGCGGGATCGGGCCACTTGCCCGAGCTCACGATGCGGGCGAGATCCCTCAGCATCGTCGTCTTGCCCATTCTCGGCGGACCGATCAGCAGCGTGGAATGGATGCTGCGCCTCGCCGGATCCGCCAGCTGCTGAGCCAGCTTGTCTGCCGCGCCGACCGCTTCCCTGGCGATCCGGATGTTGAAGCCTCCGATATCCCGGATCGCCTTGACGTCGCCCCGCTCCAGGACGGTCCGGCCGGCCAGCCCCACCCGGTGGCCTCCGGTCACGGTGATGTAGCCCTTCCTGAGCTCTTCCTCCATCGCGTACAGCGAATGCCCGGTCAGCCTGCCGAGCAGCTTGCGGCATAGCTCGCCGGAAGGCCTGAACGCCTGCTGCGGGTTGCTGCTCCATCCGCCGTCCTCCGTCAAAAATCCCGATCTGCCCTGGCTGACGATTTCCAGCGGCCGTTCCTCCCGGATCCGGATCTCTTCCAGACCCGCATGCACGGAATCAGGCAGCCGGCGAAGCCGCTCATAAAGCTCCGGCGGCAACAGATGCGAAATCAGCTTCAACATTGGCGTCCACTCCTTCCTCCGCATGTCCTATACCCTATTTGTATGCTTGTCTGGACGCATTATGCCGCTTGCTATCAAGAGGGTTCATAGACTTGCAGACTATTTCTTGAAAATCCCGATCAGCAGGCAGCCGATTCCGACCGCGATCCAGGCCAGCTTGGCAGGCGAAAGCCTGTCCGACAGTCCGATCAGCCCGACCGCCGTCGTCGCGAGCAGAACGACCGGCCCGACGAACGCAAGCGAGGAATTGATGACGAGCGCTTTATCGATCTGATTGAGGCGCAGCATGAGAAGAGCCGCCATGATCTCGATGGAGCCCGACAGCAGGCGCAGCGAAGCCATCGTAGCTACAACTTTATTCAACATTCCGACCCCTTCTTTCCATCTTCGTATAACCAAGCCTATGCCGGCTTGTCTTCAAATATGGCAAGCCCTATGCTTTGTTGGACATGTGGAAGCGTTCAAAGAAGAAGGAAGGCGGCAGCCGTTTCGGAGCCTATGATTGCAGGGGCTGCATGCGAAGGGAGAATGCGGCAAGGCTTGCCTGGAAGAGAATGGTTGGCGTGGAGTGGAATCGGAATCTATCGACGCTTCCGTTCATTCTATCGATCGGGCTTGCTGAAGGGCTGTTCAAGGAAAGCACATCCGATAGAATCGCAGAACCGGCGGGCAGCTCCGAATCGGCAGATTGACCGGGCTTGCGGCGCGGCAGCCCGATCGTCCACAGGCTGAATGCAAAAAAACTCCCTCAAGCGGCCGCTTGAGGGAGTTCGGGCTGGCGATGGCTATCGGCGCTCGGAAGGGCCGCCGACAAAAACCTGGTCGGCCGTATCGAGGCCGTAAGCCGTATGAAGAGCTCGGACCACATCCTGCAGAGGACCCGACTCGATGACGCAGGAGGTTTTGATTTCGGACGTGCTGACCATCTTGATGCTGACGCCGAGCTCGGCCATCACGCGGAACATCCTGGCCGCAACGCCCGGGTTGCTGACCATGCCCGCGCCTACGATGGAAACCTTCACGAGCTCGTCCTCGGAAGTCGTCTCGCGGTAAGGAACGGCGGAACGGTTGCCCTCGATAATGGCAAGAGCCTTGTCGCGGTCGCCTCTGCCGATCGTGAAGCTGAAGTCGGCCTTGCCGCCCATGACTCCGCTCTGCACGATGATATCGACATTGATGCCGCCGTCGGCAAGCGCTCCGAACACGCCTGCAAGCACGCCAGGCACATCCTCTACGCCGAGAATGCTGATGCGGACGACATCCTTGTCGAATGCGATGCCGCTCACTACGATTCCTTGTTCCATGACCGCTTCCTCCTTGACCGTCGTTCCTTCGTTGTGGTTGAAGCTGGATCTGACGACCAGCTTGACGTTGTACTGCTTCGCATACTCGACCGCCCTCGGGTGCAGCACCGCAGCGCCGAGGTTCGCGAGCTCAAGCATCTCGTCGTAGGAAATCTCGTCCAGCTTGCGCGCGTTCTTGACGACGCGCGGGTCGGTCGAGTAGATGCCGTCCACATCCGTGAAAATCTCGCATACATCGGCCTGCACCGCGGCCGCCAGCGCGACAGCCGTCGTGTCGGAGCCGCCGCGGCCGAGCGTCGTGATCTCCCCGTCCTCCGTCATGCCCTGGAAGCCGGCGACGATGACGATCTGCCCGTCATGGAGCGCCTGGTGGATCTTGTCCGGCCGGATATCCGTGATCCGCGCCTTGGCGTGGACGCTTTCCGTGCGGATTCCCGCCTGCCACCCCGTCATCGAGACAGCCTGCCGGCCAAGCCCATGTATGGTCATCGACAGCAGGGCGACCGATATCTGTTCCCCCGTCGTGAGCAGCATATCCATCTCGCGGGCTGGCGGGTTCGGATTCAGCTCCCTGGATCTGTCGATCAAATCATCCGTCGTATCCCCCATCGCGGATACGACGACGACGACCTTATGCCCCGCATCCCTGTTCTCCACAATCCGCCGCGCGACTCTCTGCATCCGTTCCGTCGTGCCGACCGAACTGCCGCCGAACTTCATCACGATCAACGACACCGCTGTTCACTCCCAACCATTAGCTGATTATACAAGTACCGATTATATCACATTCACGCTTTAAAGAGATAGAAGATAAACAAAAAAAAGGCCGCCCGCCGGCGGCCTTGACAGAGAAGTGGAACTAAGCGCGGGAAATGTAGCGGCCCTCGCGGGTATCGATCAGCAGCTGGTCGCCTTCGTTGATGAAGAGCGGCACCTGAACCGTGTAGCCGGTTTCGAGCGTCGCGTTCTTCGTAGCGCCTTGAGCCGTGTTGCCTTTGACGCCGGGCTCGGTTTCGGTTACCTTCAGATCCACGCTGTTCGGGATCGAGATGCCGATGATTTCGCCTTTGTAGCTGGAAATGTTGACGTTCATGTTCTCTTTCAGGAAGTTGATCTCCCATTCCAGCTGCTTCTTGTCGAGATTGAACTGGTCGAACGACTCGTTGTCCATGAACGTGTACTCCGTTCCGGAGTTGTACAGGTATTGGACTTCGCGGTTCTCGACATGGGCGCGGCCAAGCGACTCGCCTGCACGGAAGGTTTTCTCCACGATGTTGCCGTTGCGGAGGTTCTTCAGCTTGGAGCGGACGAACGCAGCGCCCTTGCCCGGCTTGACGTGCTGGAATTCGATGACGCTGAAAATGTCGGTATCCACTTCGATGGTAAGGCCTGTCTTGAAATCGTTCACTGAAATCACGGGTGATTCCTCCTGTAAATGGGTGATGCGGAAACGAAGCTTCCGCTTGGACGCTGCGATCGGGAGACTTAGTGTCCAAAAGCCGAAGCATGCCGCTTCGGCTGTCGGGCTAGCTCAGGATAATAAGTTCCTTCGGCGAAGCTGTCAATATTTGAATCCCGTTCTCGGTGATGACGATGTCGTCCTCGATGCGGACGCCTCCGAACCCTGGAATGTAGATGCCCGGTTCCACCGTTACCACCATGCCGGGGGTCAAAACGTTGTCGCTGCGCTTGGACAGGTTCGGCTTCTCATGCACTTCCATGCCGAGTCCATGTCCAAGGCTGTGGCCGAACTGGTCGCCGTAGCCATGCTTGGCGATGACGTCGCGCGCCAGCGCGTCGGCCTCGATGCCGGTCATTCCCGGGCGGATGTTCGCCAGGGCGTGCAGCTGGGCTTCAAGCACGATCTCGTAGATCTCGCGGTGCTTGGCCGACGGCTCGCCTACGGCGACCGTGCGGGTCAGGTCCGAGCAGTAGCCGTTGTACAAGGCGCCGAAGTCGAGCTTCACGAATTCGTTGCTGCCGATGACGCGTCCGCTCGCGACCCCATGCGGGAGCGCCGAGCGTTCGCCGGAGGCGACGATCGTGTCGAAGCTGGACGATGTCGCGCCGCGGCTTCTCATGAAGACTTCCATTTCAAGCGCGACATCGGATTCCTTCATGCCGGGCTTGATCAGCCCTTTGATATAATCGAAGGTCGCGTCGGCCAGATCGGCCGCTTCCTGCATGACCGCCAGCTCCGAGGCATCCTTGACGGCCCTCAGGCTTTCGATGATGCCGGCTGCGGGCACAAGCTCGATCGCACCGAGAGCCTGTCCCCAGCGGACATAGTTGGAGTAGACCGTGTGCTCCTGCTCGAAGCCCAGACGCGTTATGCCTTCCGCAGCCAGCAGCTCGCGGACGGATTCCATATAATCGGCTGCATGCTCGACGATCTCGAACCCTTGCACCTGCTCCGCTGCCTGCTCCGTGTAGCGGAAGTCGGTCAGAAACCAGCTCTTCGCGGACGTGAGCAGCACCCAGCCCGAAGATCCGGTAAATCCGCTTATGTATCGCCGATTGTACGGGCTGCCGATAAGCAGCGCTTCCAATCCCTGTTCCTCAAGCTTGCCCCGCAGCTTCTCCACTCGTTGCTTCGTCATCGCGGCTACCTCCTCTAATCCAATCAAACTGCCTTTAGCTGCCTTGGCCGGACGGCTTGTCCAAATGATTCAGCAAGGCATGCAGCCCAAGCACGTAGCTGTAGGCGCCGAAGCCGGCGATCTGCCCGACGGCGGATGCCGCCGTCACCGACTGGTGCCGGAACGCTTCCCTCTTGTGGATATTGGACAAATGCAGCTCGACCGACGGCACCGGCACCGAGCTCAGCGCGTCGCGGATCGCATAGCTGTAATGGGTGAGGGCTCCCGGGTTGATGAGAATGCCGTCCACGCTGCCGAAAGCCTCATGGATGCGGTCGATCAATCCTCCCTCATGGTTGGACTGGAAGAAATCCAGCTCCGCGCCGAGGCGGGAAGCCTCCTCGATCATCATGGCCTTGATTCCATCCAGCGTCGTCGTTCCGTATACGCCCGGTTCCCGGATTCCCAGCATGTTGAGGTTAGGACCGTTAAGTACGAGAATCTTGCGCATTACCGCACCTCCAAAAGCCAAAAGGCTACTTGCCATTCTACCATAAATGACATGCCCTTGGAAGTGCGCGTCCGTCAGCCTCCTCCCGCCGGCTTGCGCTTCGGCTCGCGCGAGGCCTCGTCCGTGAATTCGAACGCGATCGTGTACCCGATGAACAGCCCCCACACCACATAGAGGCTGAGCTCCGTGAAGATGCTGTTCCAACCGAGAACCGTCACCGGCTTCACCATTCCGAGGAGCGGACCGAAGGCCAGGAACAGCAGCGTCCACCAGAGCAGTCCGTATACAAAGCCCGCCCACGGACCGGAAAAGCGTCCCAGCAGAAGCTTGTACAGGCAGGCGGCAACAATGGAGAAAACGATGAAATGCCCGATGCCGACGGCATGCCCCCAGCCTGTGACGAGGAAGGAATGCTTGAAGAACGGCTCCGCCAGCATGGCGGGCAGAACCTTGGTGAACCGGAACGTATAGAGAAGCCAATGGGCGAAGCCCCATATCAGCCCGGCCCAAAACCCGAGCTGCAGGCAGTATGTCCATGCGTTGGTCGTATGTTTGCCATACTCGCTTTTGTCCATGCCTTTTCCGCGGTCCGATGCCGCCGCTGTCGCGCTCATTTCGATCGCCTCCTTGAAATGTCCGCCTTAGTATGCGCCAAATTCCATTCCGGCTAACCGTCTTCCAGGTCGGCGAAGGTTAGCGGATGCCGAGAGAGGCAGTCTGGCATTCCCCATTGCCATCAAGTACAATGGAAACAGGATTCCAGTTGCCCCGCAGGCTGCACCCAGCCTGAAGCGGGCGGAAGTTTGAACAAAGGGAAGGTGAATGTCCGTTGCCAGAAGCGAGCACATCCATTTACGGCGGACAAGCTGTCATTGAAGGCGTCATGTTCGGCGGCCGCAACGTCAATGTCACGGCGGTACGCCGCAAGAACGAAGAAATCACTTTTTACGAGGTTCCGAGCGCGGGCAAGAAGCCCTGGTACCAGCCGCTCAAGAAAATTCCGTTTGTACGCGGAGTCATCGGCATTCTCGAGTCCAGCGCCAAGGGCTCTCAGCATCTGAACTACGCCCTGGAAGCCTATGCCGAGGACCAGCCGGAGGAAGCCGGAGCGGCAAAGGACGAAGCGCCGAAAAAGGAAGGCTGGAGCCTCTCCATGATCGTCGGCGTCGCCGTCGCGGGCATTATCAGCTTCGCCGCCGGCAAGCTCATCTTCACCCTTGTGCCTGCTGTTTTGGAGGATTGGCTGTTCAGCCATATGTTTACCGGCGTGTTCCTGCACAACCTGATCGAAGGCGGAATCAAGATCATCCTGCTTCTGGCCTACCTGTACCTGATATCCCTGACGCCGCTCGTCAAGCGCCTGTTCCAGTATCACGGCGCCGAGCACAAGGTCATCAGCGCCTACGAGGACGGGGCGGAGCTGACCGTCCGCAGCGTCCAGAAGTATACCCGCCTGCATTACCGCTGCGGCAGCAGCTTCATCATTTTCTCCGTCATCGTCGGCGTGATCGTCTATTCCTTCTTCAGTTGGGATAACTTATGGGAGAGGATCTACATTCGCATCCTTCTCCTTCCTGTCGTGCTCGGCGCATCCTACGAGGTGCTGCGCTGGACGAACGCCCTGCGCGAGGTTCCGGTGCTGCGCTATCTCGGCTATCCCGGGCTGTGGCTGCAGCTGCTGACGACCAAGGAGCCGACGGACGACCAGGTCGAAGTATCCATCGCCTCCTTCAACCGGATGCGCGAGCTTGAGCGGGAAGTCAACGTGAAGACGGCTGTCTGACCGTCTCGAGACCGAGAGCATCCCGAAGGGGAGCATCGTCAATAGAAAGGGCGGATTTGCATGCGTCGCAACAGGGTCAACATATGGACGGCGGTCATTGCCGTGCTGGTTGTGGTCGGACTGGGGAGCAGCCTTTCCCGCAATCCGTTCAGCCTTCTCCTTCCAGCCGTCATTCTTGGCGGCATCTTCGCCTTCTATTGGTTCAGTCCCGCCCGCAAGAAACGAGTCGTCAAGCCGAGCCCCCGCCATGCCGGAAAAGGAGGACGCAACGAGCCTTCCCGCTTCAAATCGGCCTCCGCCAAAGCGCGCGGACGCAAGCCGTCCCCGTTCCGGGTCATCGACGGCGGCAAGGACGAGGACGGCATGCCCAAGTATCATTGAACAGGAAATCAAATAACGGCAGGCGCGGAATGTACCCATTCCCGCCTGCCGTTATTTGATTTGGGCTCTATTCGGACTCCAGCTCGCTGCGGATGCTTCGGAGCGTCTCCAGCCTCGACTCGTCCCGGCGGAAATACTCCACAAGCGTCTCGATGCAGGTGATGGAATCCCAGCTGAGATGATGCTCGATCCCCTCGACATCCTGATAGATATTGGCTTCCTGGACTCCGATGACCTCCAGGAACTGCTCCAGCAGATGATGGCGCTCCATCAGCCGCTTGCCCATCTTCTTGCCCTTGGCCGTCAAGATGAGGCCGCGATATTTCTCATAGATCAGATACTGGTCCTTGTCCAGCTTCTGAATCATTTTGGTCACCGAGGATGGATGGACCTCCAGCCCTTCCGCGATATCCGACACGCGGGCATATCCCTTTTCCTCAATCAGCTTGTAGATCCGTTCCAAATAATCTTCCATGCTCGGTGTAGGCATGAAAACCCTCCTAACCTGCTGGGCGCCTCCACGCTCCGGCGCCACGCTCCTTAGTATCATACAACGCGCCCCGGCCGCCTGCAACTTGCGCCACCGGGATTTCCCTTATTGAAAAGCTTGCTTCCATGCCAAACTAACCCCGAGCCATCATCCATCCTTCCCGAGGAGGCATGCCGTTATGAGCACTGTCATGGAACGTCCACGCACCAACCGGCCCGACGTCTTCGTGCCCGAGCTGGTCTATTTCGAGCCGGACTCGCTGAACTATCCCAAGGGGAAGCGGATCCATGAATGGGCGGTCAAGCAAGGACTGCCCATCCGCATGACGACATCCCACAACCGAATCACCAACCTGCCCGGCGATTCCGAGCTGGAGCAGTACAAGATCGCCAAGCGGACGCTCGTCGTCGGCATCCGCAAGACGCTCAAGTTCGACCAGTCCAAGCCTTCCGCCGAATACGCCATCCCGATCGCGACGGGCTGCATGGCCCATTGCCACTACTGCTACCTGCAGACGACGCTCGGCGCCAAGCCTTACATCCGCGTATATGTGAATACCGACGAGATCATGGACGCGGCCAAAGGCTACATCGAGGAGCGCGTGCCGCAGCTTACCCGCTTCGAGGCCGCCTGCACGAGCGATCCCGTCGGCCTGGAGCCGATCACCGGCTCCCTCCGCGAGCTGATCGAGTTCATGGCGGACCAGGAATGCGGAAGGCTGCGGTTCGTCACCAAATTCCACCATGTCGATTCCCTGCTCGATGCCCGCCACAACGGCCATACCCGCATCCGCTTCAGCGTCAATGCCCGATATGTCATCAAAAACTTCGAGCCCGCGACATCCAGATTCGAGCAGCGGATCGAAGCGGCCGGCAAAGTCGCTGCCGCCGGTTATCCCGTCGGGTTCATCATCGCCCCGATCATCTGGCACGAGGGCTGGCAGGAAGGCTACGCCGAGCTGCTGGAGAACCTGGCCAAGACGCTGCCCGCCGGGATTCCCGATCTGACCTTCGAGCTCATCCAGCACCGCTTCACCAAGACCGCCAAGGCGACGATCGAGAAACGCTACCCGAAAACGAAGCTCGAGATGGATATCGAAAAGCGCAAGTACAAATGGGGCCGCTGGGGCCAAGGCAAATACGTCTACCCCGATGAACAGGCAAATGCGCTGCGGATGTTCATATCCGAGCGCATTTTCGAGCACTTCCCTGAGGCGACGATCGATTATTTCACTTGATCACAGGATCAGAACCGCAGCCATTCCGGCGTGATGCCATTTAAATAGATCGTGATGACCGACATCTTGTTCGTGAACAGCAGCACGCCCATCACCAGCATCAAGGCGCCGCCGATCTTCATCAGAACGGACGAATAGCGGACGATCCACCTCGTCGAGCCGATGAAGAAAGCAAGCACGAAAAACGGAATCGCGAAGCCGAGCGCATAAGCGGTCGTAAGGCCGAACCATGTCCCCGGGTCGGAAGCCGCAAGAGCCAGGATCGCCGCCAGAATCGGCCCGACGCATGGCGACCACCCGGCGGAGAAGCCGATGCCGAAGATGAACGATCCGAGATAGCCCGACTTCAGCTTCACCGGCATTTTGAAGTCCCGCATCAATGCCCTCGGCTGGAACAGCCCGATCAGGAACAGTCCCATGAGCATGATGAGGATGGCGGACAGCTGCCGGATGAGGTCCTGGTAATCGGCGAACAGCTCGGCGAAGCGGTTCGTCCCGTAACCGAGCGTGTAGTATACCAGCGAAAATCCGAGAATGAAGAACAGCGTATGGCTCATGGTCCGGCGCCGCACCTCGCGGCCGGGATTGTCGCTCTTGAGCTCGGTGACCGATATGCCCGTTATGTACGATAAATACGAAGGGTAGAGCGGCAGGCAGCATGGCGACACGAAGGACGCGATGCCTGCGGCGAATGCCAAGCCGATGTTCACGCTGGACATGGGTTGGACCAGCCTCCCTTAATGGATGCAGGATGCGGGGCTGTCGCCCGCATCCTGCTTTTTGGTTCGAATCATTTGACGATGGCGCCGTTCGGCATGGAGTCGGGCACCGTCGCCAGCGTCAGCTGGTCGCCGGCGGATGCGGCGAGGATCATTCCCTGGGACAGTTCGCCGCGCAGCTTGACCGGCTTCAGGTTCGTGACGCAGATGACTTTGCGGCCGACCAGCTCCTCCGGCTTGTAGAACTGGGCGATGCCGGAGACGACCTGCCGCTGCTCGTAGCCGAGATCCAGCTGCAGCTTGAGCAGCTTGTCGGCCTTCGGCACCTGCTCGGCAGCGATCACCTGACCGACGCGCAGCTCGACCTTGGCGAACTCGTCGATGCCGATCTCTTCCTTCGGCTCCGGGGCCGGAGCCGAAGCGGCCGGAGCGGAAGCGGATTCCGGCTTGGCTTCGCCTGCCGGCTCCTCTTTCTTGCCGCCTCCCCCAAGAATGGCGTCGGCGATATAAGCGATCTCCTCCGGCGCATCCAGACGAGGGAACAAGGCGCTGCCCTTCGAGACGCGGGTTCCGGCAGGCAGGCCGCCGAACGAGCGGACCGATTCCCACGCGGCTAGAGCTTCGTTCTCCGCGCCGAGCTGGCGGCGGATCTCCTGCGGTGCGCGGGTCATGAACGGCGTCAGCAGAATGGAGACGATGCGCAGCGATTCCGCCAGATGGTACATGACGGAGGCGAGCTCGCCGCGGCGGGCTTCATCCTTGGCGAGCACCCATGGCTGGGTTTCGTCGATGTACTTGTTCGTGCGGCTGATCAGCTGCCAGAGGGCGGACAGCGCGACCGAGAACTCCATGCGCTCCATGGAAGCCTCGACCGACGAGACGACCTCGGCGGCGAGCGCCTGCAGCGGCCCGTCGAATTCGGTCACGGCGCCGGCATAGGCCGGAACCTCGCCTCCGAAGTATTTGTCGATCATCGCCACCGTGCGGCTCAGCAGGTTGCCGAGGTCGTTCGCGAGATCGAAGTTCAGCCTTTCCACGAATGCCTCGGGAGTGAACGTTCCGTCCGAGCCGAACGGCACCTCGCGGAGCAGGAAGTAGCGGAAAGCGTCGAGTCCATAGCGCTCCAGAAGGACGACAGGATCGATGACGTTGCCCTTGGATTTGGACATCTTGCCTTCCTTGACGAGCCACCAGCCGTGGCCGAACACCTTCTTGGGCAGCGGCAGGCCGAGAGCCATCAGCATGATCGGCCAGTAGATCGTATGGAAGCGGACGATCTCCTTGCCGACCAGATGCACGTCGGCCGGCCAGAACCGGCGGTACTGGGAATCGTCATCCGAGCCGTAGCCAAGCGCGGTGATATAGTTGGAGAGCGCGTCGATCCATACATAGATGACATGCTCGGGATCTCCAGGCACCTTGATGCCCCATTCGAACGTCGTCCGCGACACGGCCAGGTCCTCTAGGCCGGGCTTGATGAAGTTGTTGATCATCTCGTTCTTGCGGGATTCCGGCTGGATGAAATCCGGATTCTCTTCATAGTACTGCAGCAGCCGGTCGGCATACTTGCTCATCCGCAGGAAGTAGCTCTCCTCCTTGACCAGCTCCACGGGACGCCCGCAATCCGGGCATTTGCCGTCCACAAGCTGGCGTTCCGTGAAGAAAGACTCGCATGGTGTGCAATACCAGCCCTCGTACGTTCCTTTATAAATGTCGTCTTGGTCGAGCAGCTGCTTGAAAATCTTCTCGACCGGCTTCTTGTGGCGCTCCTCGGTCGTTCGGATGAAGTCGTCGTGGCTGATCTCGAGCTTCTTCCACAGCTTCTGGATCTCTCCGACCGTTCCGTCCAGGAATTCGATCGGCGTCATGCCGAGCTCCTTGGCCGTGCGCTCGATCTTCTGGCCGTGCTCGTCGGTTCCCGTCAGGAACTTGACGTCATAGCCCTGCGCCCGCTTGTAGCGCGCCATCGCGTCGGCGGCAAGCGTGCAGTAGGCATGGCCGATATGGAGCTTGCCGCTCGGATAATAGATCGGTGTCGTAATGTAATAGCTGTTGTTGTTCTCTGGCATGGGAATCCCTCCGGATCGATATGGACATGCAAAAAAGCTCCCGTCCGCTATGGGACGAGAGCGGGAGCGCTTCGTGGTACCACCCAAATTCCTTCCCTGCCTCGGGCTCGAGGCGGACGGGAAGCTCTAGTGAAGCCGTTCCTGGAGGAACGGCAAGCCGCTAACGCCGGCTGCGCGCGTCCGTACCTTGCGGCTTCAGCACCAGGCTGCTGCCGTTCGGAGCGGAATCCTCCGGGACCATCTTCGTTCCCCGCTCCCGGCCGGCTTGCACCGTCTTGCCCGGCTCTCTGCTGCGGCAGCTGCGGAAACTACTCTTCCCTTCATCGGGTAAGCTGTATTTGTCGTAATCATACCGAAACGACCCTGTGCATGTCAAGGAAGCTCATGGCACGGGATCGTAGCCTCCCGGGTGGAACGGATGGCAGCGCAGGATGCGTCTTGCCGCGAGATAGGAGCCCTTGGCCGCGCCATGCTTCTCGACCGCCTCCAGCGCATACTCGGAGCAGGTCGGATAGAAGCGGCAGGTCGGCGGCTTCAGCGGCGATATGAATTTGCGGTAGAGATGAATGGGAGCCTGCACGGCTCTTCTCATGCTCATGCCTCCGCCCTCCTTCCCCAGATGTCAGCATCTCCCAGCCTTCAACGCCTGCCGGGGAGATTTCGCCTTCCTTCTATTTTGAGGCATATCCATTCCGGAATCAAATCGGAGACAGTGTCGCTATTTTGCATATCGAATGTCATATTTGTATACTGTTCGTCGTCATTATCCTATGTTACCTTAAAGCCATGTCGCATTCTTATAGTCTGCTTCCATAATGAAAGGGGACCTTTCCGCTATGATTCGAATCGCAAAACTCAGCTTCTGGCATGTCCACGCTTGGGAATACACGGGCTATGCAAACGAGCATCCCGGCACGCAAATTACGGTTGTATGGGATGAAGTGCCCTCACGCGGCCAGGAAGCCGCCGACAAGCTCGGCGTTCCGTTCGCAAGCAGCCTGGACGAAGTGCTCGCGCGCGACGATGTCGATGCCGTCATCGTGGATGCGCCGACGACAATGCATGCCGAAGTGATGGTCAAGGCGGCCAAAGCCGGCAAGCATATCTTCACCGAGAAGGTCGTTGCTCCGACGTCCGCCGAGCTGGACGAAATTTTGAAAGCGGTTCAAGAAGCGGGAGTCAAGCTGACCGTCTCCCTTCCCCGTCTCAACGACGGCTATACGACCGCCATCCGCGAAGTGCTGGAGCAAGGGCTGCTCGGCAAGCTCACGCTTGTCCGCGTCCGCCTCGCGCATGACGGCGCCTTGGCCAATTGGCTGCCGGAGCATTTCTACTCGGCGCAGCAGACGGCGGGCGGCGCGCTCATCGATCTCGGCTGCCATCCGATGTATTTGACCCGCCTGTTCCTTGGCGGCATGCCGGAGAGCCTAACCGCAACGTACGGACATGTGACCGGACGCGAAGTCGAAGACAACGCCGTTGCCGTCCTCTCTTACGCGGATGGAGCGATCGGCGTCGTCGAGGCCGGCTTCGCCAGCAAGCATGCTCCCTTCCAGATCGAGCTGTTCGGCACGGAAGGAACGCTGCTGTACGGCAATCCGGACGACGTCATCAGCGTGCGCAGCACGAAGCTTGAAGAGCAGTGGAAGGAGATTCCGCTCGGAGCCAAGCTGCCGAATGCGTTCAGCCAATGGGTCGGACATATCGAGAACGGCACCGAAGGCGAGGAAAACATCGCTCTCGCTGCCGATCTGACGAGGCTGATGGAAGCGGCGAACCGCTCCGCAGCCGAAGGCAAGCGGATCGACCTGGCCGGCGCAGCGCAATGAGAACGCCGGGTTCCAAGCCGTTTCCTTACGCCCCGATGATGGAGAAGCGGGATGGCATGGACCGGCTGGAGCTTCGGTTCCGCTGGGGAGCATACCGGCTTCGGGTGCTGCACTTTCATCTCGCCTCCTTCCCGGAGGATCGTCTCATCCGCTACCACAAGCATTCGGAATATGAATTTCATTTCATCGCCCGCGGCTCCGGAACGCTGTCACTCGAGGACAGCGATCATGAATTCCGCGAGGGCATGTTCTATCTGACCGGCCCCGGCGTGCTCCACCAGCAGCTGGCGGGCCGTCCGGACGGTACGGAGGAGCTCAGCCTGCATATCGACATCGTTCCGATCGAGGATGAGCCCTCCGCCTCCGGGGAGGACAAATGGGAGCGCCAGGAAGCGGCGAACTGCATCGCAGCCCTGGATGCGCTCGGACCGCAGCCCATCCCCGACCGCTGCCAGGCGATGCCCTGGTTCCTGACGGCTTACAAAGCCGTCCAGGAGGCCGAGCCCGGCTGGGGCACGACGGTGAAGCAGGCGGTCATCCAAATTCTGCTCCGAGCCGCCCGCGCCCCTTTGCAGCCGCTGCCGCAGGTCGCCCATCCCGAACGGGACATGTCGCTCTACCGCTACCAGCTCATCACCCGCTTCATCCGGGACAACTATTCCAGTCCCCTGTCGCTGCAGGATGCGGCCGACCGCATCCATGTCAGCAGCCGCCAGCTGCAGCGAATCATGAAGGAGCAAGGCGGCGTCTCGTTCAGCGATTATCTGGAGCGCTGCCGCCTCGAACAGGTATGCGAAGCGCTCGCCCGCAATGGAGGCTCCATCGAGCAGATCGCGGCCGAAACCGGCTTCCAGAGCGGCAGCTACCTCCATTACGTATTCCGCAAGAAATTCGGCCTGACCCCGAGCCGCTACCGGGAACAAATGCGCAGCCAGTCCGTGTAGAGCTGGCCGCCCATCGCAGATTCGCAGCGCCGCCGGCTTGGCGGCGCCACTCGGAAGGAGAGAACCCTTTGTCCACATCGACCATTCGAATCGGCATCATCGGCAGCGGCGGCATCGCCGGCTCCCATGCCGCCGCCTACAAAACCATCCCGGGAGTGGAAATCGCCGCCGTCGCTGACGCCATCCCCGGCAAAGCATTGGAGTTCATCCGCAAGCATGACCTCATCGGCACCGCCCCCTTCGACGACTATCGGGAAATGCTCGCGATGGATCTCGACGGCATCAGCGTCTGCACGCCCAACACGGCCCACCGCCAGCCGACCGTCGACTCTCTGAACGCGGGCAAGCATGTCCTGCTGGAGAAGCCGATGTCCGTCACGCTGGAAGAGGGGCTGGACATGGTGAAGGCTTCGCGGAGCAGCGGCCGCATGCTCACGATCGGCTTCCAGCCTCGCTACGACCCCAACATGAAGCTGATCCAGGAGATCGTGCGCTCCGGCAAGCTCGGCAAGGTCTACTACGTCGAGACCGGCGGCGGCCGCAGGCGCGGCATGCCTGGAGGCACGTTCATCCGCAAGGAGCTGGCAGGCGCGGGCGCCATGGCCGACATCGGCTGCTACTCCCTGGACATGGCCCTCAACGCGCTGGACTATCCGAAGCCGCTCACCGTCTCCGCCAGCACGTTCAACCATTTCGGCCGCAATCCTCTCTATCACGCCGAGGCCGACAAGTTCGACGTCGAGGATTTCGGAGCGGCGATGATCCGCTTTGAAGGCGATCTGACGCTCCACTTCAAGATCAGCTGGGCGATGCATCTGGACTCTCTCGGCACGACCAACTTCCTCGGCACCGACGCCGGACTCAAGATCACCCCGTTCGGCTCGGGCAACTGGTCCGGCGTCTGGGACGGACGCGTCGGCAACATCGAGATGTTCCACGACTTCATGGGCGGCCAGACGAGCACGAGAATTCCGCTCGTCGACCATCAGCTCGACCTGTTCCGGGAGAAGGTCCGGGACTTTGTCGATGCGATCCGCGAAGGCCGCGGCGCTCCGATTCCGGGCGAGCAGATCTTGATCCAGCAGGCGATCATCGACGGCGTCATCCGCTCCGCCGAGCAGCGTGCGGAAGTAAGCGTCGAAGTGCCGGACTATGCCGGAGGAGCTCCCGAGGACCAGCAGGCGGAGCCGGTCTGAGCCTATCCTACCAAACGCGGAGCTGAGATGCGCTCTAGACGGGCCAAGCTGCTGCCGCCCTCTCGCTTGAGGCTACGAGGAAGCCATTCGTCTCCCTATCCTTGCAGATGCTCGATCCGTTCAGCGGACGGCAGCGCCTCCATTTCCGAAGAAAAGGTATGGGATTTCTCATGGGAACCGGATTTATCGATGATGTCACATTCTTCAGCTCCCGCACGCCGAGTGAAGAGGATCGGATAGGCCAGTTCAAGTCCCATAGCCATGCGGCGGCAGAAATCACGCTCCTGATCAAGGGCGAAGGGTACTATGCCTCCGGCGAGCAGAACGCAAGGGTGTCCGGCGGGAGCATGATCCTCATCCCCGCGGCAGCCCCGCACAGCTACGTATGCATCAAGCATTGGGAGGGCTATTCCCTGCATCTGCATGAACTGGAGATGCCGGCTTACCCGCAGTACCTGTTCCAGCAAGCCTTCGCCCAGCGCACCGGCCCCATTCTCAAAGCCAGGCTCACCGGCGTCCACTTGGAGCGGGCAGCAGGGGCGATGAAGCAGCTGGAGCAGGAATGCCGAGAGCCGAGCTCCGAGGAATTTCTGCCGGATCTGCTGCGCAATTCCCTGGAGACGCTGCTCCTGGCCTTCCACGTCTGCGCGGCCGGCAGCGCCGTGGCGGAGCCGTCCGGCGATACCGGCGAGGAGCAGCTCATCAAGGACGCGATCAAGCAGATCCACCAGCAGTACCATACGTCGCTCAAGGTATCGGATCTGGCTGCGAGCCATTACCTGTCCGAGAGCATCTTCCGCAAGAAGTTCGCGGAGCGGACCGGCCTCTCGCCCAAGCAATACATGATCTCGCTTCGGCTGCAGGAAGCCAAGCGGCTGCTCCGGCTGTCCCCGAAGCCGGTCGAGTTCATCGCCTCGGAGGTAGGCTTCAGCAGCTCCAGCCGCTTCCACGACCTGTTCGTCAAGAACGTCGGCATGACTCCTCTGGAGTGGCGCAAGGAAGGCCAGTGAGGCTTGCGTTTTATCCGCATCCTTTCGGCATTTGGTTTCCAGGCTCCGTTTTGATCGAGCCGCTGAACGATGGAGACAGGCTGTCCGGTCCTTTTGGCCGGACGGCCTGTTTTTGCGTCCGCATGCCTTCTCCCGCCAAGCCATGGATTGAAGCTTGCGCCCCGCCGGCAGGGCAGACAGGGCATGTCACCGGTTTCCCATTCTCAGCCTTTCAACTTCATGATCCTTGCCGATTCTCCATTCCTTTTGCTGCGCTCTGCCTGATTTTCCAATTCCCTTGCTCCCCGCTCTCTCATTTGTTCTACGCACACTCTTTTATTCCATCTCCCTGCTCCCCCGGCCTCCTATATTCTCCCATTCTTCTATTATTCTCCGCCTTCCCTTCTCTCTTCTCCTCATCTCCCTTTTGCCGCCGCCCCTTCCTGTTCCCGTCTTGCCTCAACCGTTTCCGACCGTTCATTTCAAGCAATATCCGCCCTATTCCGGCAGAATAATGAAAGCGTTTTTATCAACACGTCGACCTCGGCCAAGAATACAATGAAAGCACTTCCAACGGGCAGCCGGAGGAAAGTGGATCCAGATGGGAGGAGAATCAGGTGAACCTTTTGAGAAGCGGCAAAACATGGGCCACGCTTGCTTTGGCCGTTTCCGTCGCGGCGGTGTCGGGCTGCGGAGCCTCTTCGCCCGGGCTAGCCGCGCGCATCGAAGCCGGCGGGCTGCAGGGGATGCAGAAGCCCGTGCCGGACGATCAGCTGAAGTTCAACAAGGAGAAAATATTCCGGGTGCTGGGCGGCTGGCCGAAGCCTCCGCTGTACCAGGGCAACCCGTTCGGGTCGGGCGGAATCGGCGACACGAACAACCGCTACATGTTCGAAGGCCTGTATGTCTTCATCCGCTCGACGAACGACGTCTACAACGTGCTCGCCGAATCGACCGAGGACGGACCGGGCACGACGACCGTCCATCTCCATAAAGGCGTGAAATGGCATGACGGCGCACCGTTCACGAGCAAGGACGTGTGGGCCTACTACCGGCTCAACAACGGTGCGGACGTAACGAAATACCTGTCCTCCATCGAGACTCCGGACGACGATACGGTCGTATTCCGCTGGCTTGATCCCGCTCCGTACCCGGAGCTCAAGAAGCTGCTGCTCGCCCAAGACCTGCAGGGCCAGATCCCTTATCATCTGTACCAAAAATACGTCGACAAGGCCGACGAGCTGCTGAAGCGGGCCAAACCGCTGCCGGACCGCTCCAAGGACGGCCCCTTCCATCTCGATATTCCCGACGAGCTCAACAAGCAGATCGCGCTCAATTGGAATGAATTCACCCGTTCGGGACCGGCTGTTCCGGTCGGAACCGGTCCTTTCAAGTTCGAAAAGGTGACGACCACCGACATGCTGCTGAGCCGCAATCCGGATTACTGGCAGCCGGACGCGGTCAACTACGACAAGATCTGGATCAAGAACGTTCCCGAGCTGAGCGCGCAATATGCCCTGATCAAGTCCGGCAAGCTGGACTGGTACGACGGCACGCCTCCCAAGGACATCCTGGAGTCGCTGCTCAAGCTGAATCCGGATCTGCTCCATTACCGCATGTACGATCCCGCCAGCGTCGGACTCATGTACAACATCCGCCGCGAGCCGTTCGAGCAGGTCAAGTTCAGGCAGGCGCTCACCTATGTGTTCGAAAAGAGCAAGCTGAGGGAGATCGGCAACTACTACGGCAAGGAATATCCGAAGATCTCCATGACCGGGATCATGCCTTCCTCTCTGGAGAAAGAGGTCAGCGCGGAGGCGCTGGGCAAAATGACCGACTACACCCACAATCCGGAGAAGGCGGCCTCCCTGCTGAAGGAAATCGGCTGGAGCAAAGGCGCGGACGGCCTCTGGAGGGATCCCGGCGGCCATGTGCCGTCGTTCATCATCGGCGCGCCGAACAACTGGGTGCCGGGAGTCAACTCCGCGCAGATCGCCGCCGAGCAGCTCACCAGGTTCGGCATTCCGACCAAGCTGAAGGCCGTCGACAGCACGATCTATTTCGCCAACGCAGACAAGGGCCTCTACGACATGTCCATGGACTGGGTAGACGTCTCCTGGGGCTTCCAGAATCCGTGGAGCTCGCTCAAGGTCGTCTACTGGGACGGCACCAAGAAGAAGGTCGGCTTCCCGAACGTCAAGAAGACAGGCGCGGACGGCTCCGAGATCGATACGGGACGCCTCGACCTCAAGACGGCGGGCATCGACGGGAAGACGGTCGACGTCGACAAGGAGATGCGGCGCTTCCCCTACGTCCAGGATGAGGGCGAGCGCAAGGCGATCATCGACAACCTCGCTTGGATCGCCAACGAGAACTGCTGGGGGGTCAACTTCTTCCAGAACGTGACCGGCGCCTGGATCAACACGCGCACGATGGCCGGCAATTATCCGATGATGGACCAGATCGTCCAGAGCGGACGGGATATGCCGCTGCCGGAAACCGACGCGGACCGGCTGGCCGTCACCCATTTGAACCACGGCTTCAACTCTACCTTCATGCCAAGAGAATACTGGCCCCGCTGACGACTAACGACGGAGGTGCAAGTCATGAGCCCCAGAGGAATTGCCAAACGAATCGGAATGTCGGCCGTCACCGTCCTGCTCGCGATGCTACTCACCTTTGTGCTGCTGCGCATGACGCCAGGCAGCGCCATCGACTCGTGGGCGCGCGATTACGCGACCCAGCGCGGGATGAGCCTGGAAGAGGCATACCGCCAGATCACCGCCATGATCAACTACAATCCGAACGAACCGCTGCCGGCCCAGCTCGGCCGGTATCTCGGCGGACTGCTGCATGGCAATCTCGGCATGTCGATGATCTACCAGAACGTATCGGTCAATGAAATCATCGCGAACGCGCTGCCCTGGACGCTGTTCGTCCTCAGCATCTCGCTCGTCATCAGCTTCCTCATCGGCATCAATCTCGGAGCGATGATGGCGTACCGCAGGAAGAGCCTGCTGGATCCGATCGTCTCCATCTACGCCATCATCACCTCGTCCGTCCCGAATTTCATCGTCGCGATTCTGCTGCTCGTCGTGTTCTCCTTCCAGCTCGGCTGGTTCCCCGTGAACGGGGCTTACGATCCCGTCGTGGAGCCGGGCTTCAATCTACCCTTCCTGTCGAACGCGCTCTATCACGGGGCGCTCCCGATCCTGACTTATGTCATCACGACGCTCGGAACGTGGGCGCTGACGATGAAGGGCAGCGCCGTCAACGTGCTTGGCGAGGACTACATCGTCGCCGCCGGCATCCGCGGCGTCTCCTAGCGCACGCTCATGAGCCAGTACGTGAAGCGCAACGCGATGCTGCCGCTCATCACGACGCTGGCGGTCAACTTCGGCTTCATGCTGGGCGGCTCGCCGCTGATCGAGAACGTCTTCAGCTATCCCGGCATGGGCTACTATATCGGCCAGGCGACCCAGCAGCGGGATTATACGCTCATGCAAGGGCTGCTGCTCGTGACGAGCGTCGCGGTCATCGTCGCCAATCTGGCCTCGGACCTGATCTACGCCAGGCTGGATCCGCGCGTCAAGCTGGAGGAGGGATAAGCCATGAGCCAAGGATTCGCGGATTTCTGGAGAACGATCTATCGCAACAAGAAGTCGTTCAGCGGCGTCATCATCCTCGCCGTCTTCATCTTCATGGCGATTTTCGGGCCTATGCTGGCCAGCCTGGACATGAC
Source organism: Paenibacillus sp. RUD330 (assembly GCF_002243345.2). Lineage (NCBI taxonomy): Bacteria > Bacillati > Bacillota > Bacilli > Caryophanales > Paenibacillaceae > Paenibacillus > Paenibacillus sp. RUD330. Next base: position 2,263,848 of record NZ_CP022655.2, on the reverse strand, counting down.
GGTCAAGTTCGGCAACCGGTACGCAAGCCCTTCCTGGTCCCACTGGCTGGGCACGGACTACGGCGGCAGGGACACCTTCCTGCAGCTTGTCTACGGATCGCGGGATGTGCTGACGATCGGGCTGTTCGCCGCCCTGTTCACGCTCGTCATCGGCTTTGTCGTAGGAGCGGTATCCGGCTTCGCCGGCGGGCGCACGGACACGGCGCTCATGTTCGTCACGAACCTGTTCCTCACGATTCCGAGCTTCCCCGTCCTGATGATCGTGGCCGCGCTCGTGCAGATCAAAAACCCCGTCGCCTTCTCCTTCATTCTCGCCGTCTGGTCCTGGGCTCCGCTCGCCCGGGCGGTCCGCTCCCAGCTGCTGTCGCTGAAAAACAGGGAATTCATTGTCGCCTGCCGGATCATGGGGCTGCGAATGCCGTACATCCTGTCCCGTGAAATCCTGCCGAACCTGACTCCCTATCTCGCCATCAACTTCATCATGGCGGCGCAGGGGGCGATCGTGGCCAGCGTCGGCCTCATGATGCTCGGCCTCGCCCCCTATTCGCCGACGAACTGGGGCATGATGATCCAACTGGCCGTGCAGAACACGGGCGGCATCTTCAATCCCAAAGGGTACATCTATCTCATCTCGCCGATTCTCTGCCTCGGACTGTTCCAGATGTCCTGCATTTTTTTCAGCAACGGTCTGGAGGAAGCGCTGAATCCGCGGCTGAGATCGAACTGAAGACCCTGAGAATGGAGGAGCAGCTATGGACAATCTGGTAGAGATAAAAGGACTGACGATCGAGTTCCCGATGCGCGCAGGAACGCTGAAGGCTGTCCGCGAGGCCGACTTTTCCATTCCGCGCGGCCAGATCACGGCTCTCGTCGGCGAAAGCGGCAGCGGCAAGTCGACGCTGGCATCCGCCGTCATGCGGGCGGTACCCAGTCCCGGGCGGATCGCGGCCGGCTCGGTCCGCTTCGACGGCGAGGACATCCTGGCGCTGAGCCGCAAGCAGCTCCAGGCGTACAAGTGGGAGCGCGCGTCCATGGTGTTCCAGGCCGCTCAGAACGCGTTGAACCCGGTCGTGCGGATCAAGGATCAGATCATTGAAACCTACCGGGCGCACCGGAGCGGCGCTTCGGAGAAGCAGATCCTCGACAAGGCCCGCGCCCTGCTGGATTACGTGCGGCTGGAGCCGGACCGCGTGCTGCAGGCGTTCCCCCACGAGCTGTCGGGAGGCATGAAGCAGCGGGTCATGATCGCCTTCAGCCTGCTGCTCGATCCGCAGCTCGTCATACTCGACGAGCCGACGACCGCGCTCGACGTCATTACGCAGGCGTATATCTTCGACATTCTGGTCAAGATCCACAAGGAAATGGACATCACGATGCTGCTGCTCACCCATGATATCGGCGTTGTCGCCAAGGCCGCCGACCGGGTCGGGGTCATGTATGCCGGCAATATCGTGGAGGCGGGCAGCGTCTACGACATGTTCAAGCGACCCAGGCATCCTTACACGGCCAAGCTGATGAAAGCGGTGCCCAGCCTGTACGACGACCTGTCGGAGCGCAAGGCGATTCCGGGCTCTCCGCCGGATCTGCTGCGCATGCCCCCGGGCTGCCCGTTCGCTCCCCGCTGCGAGCATGCCTTCGACGCGTGCAGGACGGCTTCGCCGTCCCGCGTCGTCTGGCCGGGAGGCCATGAGGCCTCCTGCCATCTGCATCCGGATTCCAATACCGTATCGATCGCGGAGGTGCGTACATCATGAGCGTCAGAGAACTGGAGCTGGAGCGCGAGCCGCTTCGGCGCAGCCGGGAGCGGGCCCGCGCCGAGGAGCAGCAGGCGTTGATGAGCCTGGAGGGCGTGAGCCTGTATTATGAGAGGCGCCGCGGAATGATGGCTCCCGTGGAGCAGGTCGGCGCCGTCGTCGACGCCAACCTCGACATCTACCCGGGCGAGATCATCGCTCTCGTCGGCGAAAGCGGCTGCGGCAAGACCTCGCTCGGCAGCGTCCTGACGGGGCTGGCGAAGCCGACCTCGGGTCGGGTGCTGTTCCAGGGGGCGGACATTGCCGGGCTCAAAGGCGAGCGCTACCAGGACTTCCGCGGCGGCGTGCAGATGGTGCAGCAGGATTCCTATGCGGCGCTCAATCCGATGCGGACGATCTATCAGTCGCTCTCCGCTCCGATCGTGCAGCGCAAAATCGTCAAAGGGCGCAAGGCGGCCAGAGCCCGCGTCATCGAGCTGCTGGAGACGGTCGGACTGACGCCGCCGGACCGCTTTCTCGACAAGTATCCGCATCAGCTGTCGGGCGGGCAGCGCCAGCGAATCCTCATGGCCAGAGCCATCTCGCTGAATCCGAAGGTCATCGTCGCCGACGAGCCCGTCTCCATGATCGACGTCAGCCTGCGCATCTCCATCCTCAACCTGATGGCGGATCTGAACCGCAAGCTGGACATCGCCATCGTCTACATCACCCATGACCTCGCGACGGCCCGCTACATCGCCGAACGGGGCCGCATGGCGGTCATGTATCTCGGCCGCGTCATGGAGCTCGGCGGCGTGGACGACGTGCTGAGCCAGCCGAGGCATCCCTACCTGCAGGCGCTGCTGTCCGCCGTGCCGACGCCGGATCCCGACATCGCCAAGGCGATGCTGGAGCTGCCTCTGCGCAGCCTCGAAATGCCGAATGCGGCCAGGCCGCCTGCCGGCTGCCGCTTCCATCCCCGCTGCCCGCATGCCATCGAGCTCTGCTCCCAGGAGGAGCCGCAGCTGCGCCCCGTCGGCGCCAGCGAGGCCGCCTGCCATCTGGCCGAGCAGACGCTGGCCGGCTGGCAGGAGAGGATGGCGGCGATCCGCGCCGCCAAAGACAGCTGATGGACGATCTGCGCCTGCTCGGCCGCATCGTCCTGTCCATGTCCTTCGTCCTGCTGCTGCTCTGCCTGCTCAGCTTGACGGCCGTGCAGCCGGGCTCCGCCTCGCATGCCGTCGTCATGATGGCGCTGTGGATCAATGTGATCCTGTCGGGGTCCATCATCCTGTTCACTCTATGGGATCGCCATCGGCGGCGGCGCAAGGATGAGCTTGCTCCGGATTCCGATTGAACGTGAAAAGCCTCGCAGCCGCATGCAAGCGGCCGCGAGGCTTTTCATCGTCCGGCAGCATCGAATGGATCATCGAAGCCTGGGAAGTCCTTGCATGGCGGAGCAGATGGCTCCTTGTCCCGATCGGCCGTTCACGATCAGCCTTTCACGATCGGCCTTTCACTCCGCCGGTCCTTCCGGATTGCCGAACGCCATATGGGGCATCGTCTCCCGGTAATAATCCAGCCGGTCCCGCAGCGTCCCGCTGTGGAATTCGAACAGATGGCCGTCCGGGTCGCGGAAGTAGACCGACCTGCCGTCCCTTTCATCTCTTTCCCTCCCTGGCAGCACTTCGGCTCCGATCGCCTTCAGGCGCCGGATCGCATGGTCCAGCTCGACGGCCTGCATCGAAAAGGCAAGATGCGTATAGGACAGCCGAATTTCCTCCCGGGGAATCTCCTTCTCTTCATTGAGGGCGATCCACAACCCGCCAAGATCGAAATAAGCGAGGCTCCGCCCCTTCACCATAAGCTTCGCCCCGAATGCCTCGGCGTAAAACGCAATCGATCGGTCCAGGTCGGACACGGAAAAGCAGATGTGGTTGATGCCGTCCAGCTTCATGAGGATTTACTCCTTCCACTTCATGATGTGAATGCCGGCTTCGCCGAGAAAATCGGCGCGGGTCAGCCGCTCTTCGCCGAGAGCTTCCCTGTACGAGGTGATCGTCCCGTCATGGGAAACGATTACGGCCCTCCCTCGGCCCTCCTCGCCTATCGCCGCATGAGCATCGCGGAGAAGCTTCAGCGCCTCGGTTCGGAATGCCTCGCGGTCCATTGTGTTGAGCCTTCCGTCCCACAGCCCTGCCGAATCGCTCTTCAGACAGCCGAATTCAGGGAACTCGGCTACAATCGCCGACTGTGGATAGATCCGGTCGCATCTGAACTCGCTGGCGGAAGGGTTGTCCGGCATCGGATACATCCTTGGACCGACGCGGGGCGACACCAGCAGCCGCAAGTCCGCCCTGCCGTCGGCGAGCAGCCTTGCGGTCTGCAGCGTACGGACCGTCGGACTGGCGATTACGACATCCTTCGGACCGATCGAGACGGCATCGCGGATCGCCGCGACCTGCTCCCTGCCTTTGGCGGTCAAAGGCGGATGCTCGACATTCAGCCGATCCGGGATGCCCGTATTGTGGACTCCCTGACCATGGCGGATGAACAGCAGCTCCATCGGCTTCGGCATCGTCTGACGGCCAGGCACCGCTCGATCGGCTTCACCATCGCCGCCAGATTTCTCCCGCTCGCCCGATAGCTCTCCCCCCAGCAACCGCTCGGTGCTCGCCAAGTCAAGGAGATCCTTGCATTCGCTGAACCCATCTCCCTTTTCCGTCGTTTCCATCCCTGTCATTCCCTCCTCTCGCTTTCCATGGAACCATTGTACACCCGCACGCTGGACATATCCGCAAAAAAAAGCCGCATCTCCTATATCGAGATGCGGCTGAGGCTCCATGGCCCGTGCGGCTTAATTCTTCAATGCCGGCAGCGGCTGGAAGATCATCGTGATCGGCAGGTTGCTGCCGGATGCGATCAGATAGACGAGGCTGATCGTCTCGGTGCTGTCCCCGGAACGGTACAGCACCATGGCTTCGCCTTGATCCTTGAGCACGCCGGATGCCGGCACGGGAATCAGCTGCCCGTTGACGACGAACGCTCCCGTATACAAGCCGCCTCGAGGGTTCAAGGCGACCAGCGTCCGCGGCGACAGCTTGATGTTCATTTTGTACAGAACGCCGAAGTTGCCGATGTTGAGCTGGAGGGATCCCGTCGTATTGTCGTACCCGTCCAGATACGGATCCAGCTTGTTGTCTCCCAGCACGATGCGCTGCGGAGTGTAGCCGAGCACGCCGGGAACGTCGATCGCGCGCGTCGCGTTGTTGAAGGAGCCGCGGGTATGCTTGCCGTCCGCATCCATGAGCGGCAGGCTCTCGAGCACCTTGAGCGGGTCCGTCTTCTCCGCCACGACGACGACGCGGAACCGCAGCGTCTGGTCGGAGGTCACGTCGGCGTAGGCCGAATAGATCAGATTCGACTTGATGGCCGAGGCGGAGATTTCCTTCAGCACCTGCACGGACTGTCCCGGCTTGATGCTCGTGTACGTAATCGGGCTCGGGGAGATGACGGAGTTCAAATACCGGACCGTAGACATTTTGCCGGTATTGACCTCGAACTGGTCCGGTCCGCCAGCCCCGAAATTCTTCACGCCGAACTTCGCGGTGTAGTTGCCTTCATTCGTCGCGATCAGATACATCTTGACGGGATATCCGATATTGTTCACGTTGTGGAACAGCAGGCGGATGTCGCCAGAGAACTGATCGTCGTAAGCGATGCCTTCGCTCGTCCACCGCTCCGGGCTGTTGCTGCGGATCAAGCGGGAAGGCTCCGAGTGGAAATCATACGATACGGTCGGAATATCGAGCACCGACTTGGCATCGACTCCGAATACGCCGCCTACCGGCTTGAACAGCTTGTCGTACTGGTCCTTCGTATAAAGGACTTCCGTGGACACCGTGATCGTCTTGCTGATCGTGGAGGACAAGCCCTGGTCATCGATGACTTCCAAGGTGATCGTCTTGTCTCCCGCCTCGAAGAAGACATCCGCTTGGCCGATCCAGTTGCGCTTGGCGATCGCGTTGTTGTCGTCGGTGCTGAGATCGGTGTAGCGGACGTTCTCGCCGATCCGGTATACCGTCTTGTCCGTGGCGAAGTCCGCTACGGGAGGCTGGTTGGGTGCGAGCACCTTGATCGTCACCGTGTAGGGATCGCTCCATTGCCCGGAAGCATCCTGAACGATGCGGGAAATGGTGTACGTGCCTGGCTCGGAGAACACTTCCTCGCGCCCCGTCCATTCCTCGTTGATGATCGGCTGGCCGGAAGGAGAGCTGTAGCGGTCCAGATAGGTGACATAGTCGCCCGTGTAGATCTTGGCCGGAGATACGGTGAACGCCGCGCTCGGCTTCGTATCCCATTGCAGGGTGACCTGAGCGCCCGAAGCGCTCACGCGGCTCCCTGTCGCCAGACCCCAGGTGCGGATCGGAATCATGAGCGACCCGTTCTCGGAATACGTATTCGCCTGGCCCGTCATTTTGGTCCCATAGGCGGCAACTTCCCTGGTATTCATCTTGAAGCGGATTTCTCCCGCAGCGCTGCGGGCGATCGATTGCTTCGCCGCGGCATCATAGGATACCTGGAAGCCGTAACGCGCCGCCAGCGAGCTGAACGGCGCGTAGGATACTCCGTTTTTCATGACGAACGGCTGAGCCGCAGTAAAGGCGGTTCCGTTCAAAAGCATTGTTTTGCTGTTTTTAGTCATCACGAGCGTCTGCGATGCACCTTGAGCCGTCGCGCGCCCCATTCCTCCCAGCAGAGGCATGGTGAAGAGGGTCAAAACCAAAAGCCATTTGAGCGATTTCATTGCTAGTCTCCTTTAACTGTCCAACTGCTGTCTGTCCAACTGCTTCCGCTCACGGGGCAAAGCCCCTGTACAGTAGACATTTGACGGTCATTTCAGGAGAAAGTTGCGCTCCAGGCCGGAATTGCCATGAATTGGACACATGCCTCAGCGCGTTCCGTTGACCCTCATGTTCGTTATGAAGGCTCCGGCCATGACGACGAACAGGACAAGCGCCGCGATTCCCGCCATCAGCCTGCGGCGCCGGTATTTGGCCGCCTGCGCCGTATCGGCACCGCGATGCAAGGCATCCGCGTAAGCTCTCTGAAGAAACATGTACCAGACCAGCATCGCTACGAACCCCATATTGGAGACAAACCATATTTTCTGCCACACGACCCATTACCCCTTTTCGGCTCCAACCACTTGGAACAAACTAGCTTCGACTTTACCTCAACCGGCCTTCGTTAGCAAGACTTGCCAGGCTGCTCCCCGTATTCCGGGGACGCAGACAAAAAAAGGGCCTTCAAGGCCCGACTGCTTCCAGCTAGATATACCATAGGTCCAGCAGGATGTACATCACGACTGCGCTCACTGCGCCTCCCGCGAAATAGACCCATCCGGCGCGGAAGCGCTGCTGGAACATCCTCAACACGCCAAGGCTGAGAAGGGAAAAAATAAGCAGGATGAATACGGCTCCGAGCACGAACAATCCCGGAGAAACATTGCTGACATCAACGGCGGTCACCGGCGACACTCCCTTATGTAAAATCCGTCCACTAGAATCATAAGGGAAGCGTTTGCCAAACGCAACAAGCCGCAGGTCCGGATCCCTAGTCCGGACCTTCTTCGATGAACACATCGATGTATTTCGACGGAGACTTCTTCTTCAGACGAACCCGGAGCACGCCGCCCTTGATCATCGCACGCGTGGAACGGGGCTGGACGGGAGCCGGCAGCGGCAGGCTTTGCGGACGTCGTCCCGGCAAGCCTTCGATGCGCAGCCGCTCCTCCTTCACCCTGACCCGGAGCGTCTCGGCGTCGGCTTCACCCTGCAGAGGCAGCTTGAGCAGCAGGTACTCCTTGTTCTCCGTCCACTCCGCCCCCAGCGAAGATATACCCGCTTTGAAATTCTCGCCCTTCTTGGCTTTGTCCGCGGTATCCTGCATGCCCGACAAGCCGGCTGTCGGACTGCCGCTGAGCGCGCCTTCCATCATCTGCTTGACGATGCGCGCCACCCATTCCGGCTCCTTCATCGCTTCGAAGCCTTTGGGCAGCTGCTGGCGAGCGAGCCATTCCTGCATCTGATCCCATTTGCTGCCCACGGGCAGAACCTCCCTCCGCTATGCTCCAGCCTATGCGGGCCGGCTCGGTCAAGTGACAGATTTCGAGCCGAGGCCCGCGCATCCCGGAACATTTGGGCGAATGCCGCATATAGTGGGGTATGGACGGCAGCCCGGTACGCCCGGCCTGCCGCGATCCAACCGAGAATGAGGTGATTCAGCATGCCTGCTGCTGTCGGCTTTGTCAATATCGTCAGCGTCGGTTCCAGCGGCGTTGTCCAGTTCGGGGACACCGTCCAGATATCGCCCTCCAGCTCCTCCAAAACCTATGCAGGTTCAGGATCGTTCCTGACCGGGGGCTTGACGAACGCCAACAACGGACTCAGCGCCACCAATACCCTGGACCCCGATCTTCAGGATAACTCCAATAACGAAGTTGCATCCGGAGCGAATATTATATGAACCTGACCGTCCACCAGTCCATCACCATCCATCAGCTGCGCGTGGACAGCGTCTCCAACAGCTCCGTGCTGCAGATCGGCAGCGCCGGCTCCATCCGGCCGGTATCCCAGCTCTACAACTCCGGCGGATTCGACCATCCGGCCGAGCAGCTGACGGCGAACGAAGGGGCGGATGCCTTGAGCTTCGTGCCGCTGCCTAATCCGAGCTAGACCGAAAGGAGGCCTCATGCCATGGAAAGCCAGGACCGTTCCTCCGCTGCGCCGGACAGCCAGCCGCAGCTTCCGGAGAATCGCCCGTTTCCATTCGGCTCCTCCTACGGAGGCATGGGGATGCTGCCTTCCGTGCTCGGCAAAGGCTTCGGATGGCCGGGCGCGGGCGGAAGCTGGCCCGGCCTGAAGCTGCCCGGCGTGCTTCCGGGCCTCGGCGGGCTCAGCGGCCAGGGCATGGGAGGGACGATGCCCGGCATGGGCGGAACGATACCAGGCATGGGCGGCTTGCTTCCGGGCCTTGGCGGCCAAATTCCATCCCTAGGCTCTGTGCCTGCGCTCAATGCGATGAAGGGTGGATCGTATCCATGGAGCGCGGCAGCCTCCGGCTCCCCCATACCTGGAGTCCATCCCTCCGCGGGGGGGCCGCCGGGAGGCTGGCCTCAAGGAGCGTATCCGCAAGGCGGATTCACTCCGGGCAGCTCTCCTCCGAGCGGGTATCCTCAAGGAGGATCGCCTCTAGGCTATCCTCCCGGCGCGTTTCCTCAAGGAGGGATGCCACAAAGCTACCCTCCAGGCACGCTTCCTCAAGGAGGATCGCCTCAAGGCTATCCCCCCGGCGCGTTTCCCCAGGGAGGGTCGCCTCTAGGCTACCCTCCCGGCGCGTTTCCGCCTGCCTCCCTGCAAGCCGGGGCGGCTCCTGGGCAGCCGATTCCGGCTCCGCCCAGCCTCTCGGGAATGCCGTTTCCAGACACGGGAGCCGGCCAACCGGCCGTGCACCTCTTGCCCGGCGCGCCGCTTCCCGGGGGACTGCCGATTCCGGCGGCAGGCGGCATTCCGGCAGTCCAGGGAGGCGCCGGATTGCCGTTTGCGTCCGGTGCGCCTGCCGGCAATTCCGGCCAATCGCCGGAATCGGTCGCAGCCTGGCAAGGAATTCCGCCCGGCTTCAACGAGGCCTCCATTACGAATCTCATTCAGTCCGTCGACCCCAACTGGGTCAGCCAGTGGGAGCAATACCAGGGGTGGCCGTTTTCAAGTCCACCTTATCCCATCGTGTCCGACTCGCAGCAGGCGCAAGACGGCAATGCCGCCGAGTGGCCTGCTGATGCAGCGGCGGCAGCCCTTGCCTCGGCCTGCTCCGGCGATTTGCAGAATCCCGCCTGCCTTCAGGCATGCCTGGCCGGCATGATGCTGCGCTGGCAGCTCCAGGAAAGGCAGATCGCACAGCTGCTGCTGTATCTCCAGGACGTGGAGAACCGGCTGCAGCAGGCCGAGAACCAGCCCACCTATACGATCGAGAAGCTGGAGTACAACTTCGACCAGCTGAAGGTCGAGCAGCTGGACGGCACGCTGAACATCGGCATGACCGCTCCGTCCGAAGCGCAGATGCAGGAATTCGGGCAGGTGTCGGTTCCCCAGAAGGTCGTCAAAGGGGGCGCGCCGATCTATCCGCTGCCTATCCCGGCATCCGCCAACAAAGGCCCGAACGCGCCAGCGCCGCCGTCCGCTCCAGGGCTGCCGCAGGCTCCGCCGGGCTTTTCCGTCCCTCCGGGCCAGCAGGGAAGCCTCATTCCCGCGTCCAACAGCAACGATTCCTCGACGTCGCAGGGCACGACCGTCATTCCGGGGCAGCCCCCCATACCGGGCCATGGCCCCGTATTCCCGTCCACTTCCCTGGCCGGGAGCAGCATCGAGCTGCCGGGCGAGCCGCCTCCTGGCGGCACCCTCGCTCCGCCGGGCTTTTCCGGGCCTCCGGCAGGGGCAGCCGCGCCCTCGTTCGGCAATGCCCCGGGAACGGGGCTGGCGCCCGGCCTCGTCGGCAATTTCGCCGCTCCGGCGCAGACGCCCGCATTCCCCGGCATCTCGCAGCCCGGAGGCCTTCAGCCCGGACCCGGGGCGGGCATGGCTCCGGCGCTCACGAACTTCTCCGGCGGATTCGGAACGCCCGCCTCGTCTCTCGTGCCCGGCTTTTCTGCCGCGCCGTCCGCAGCCGGCGCCATCCCTCCCTTGCCGGCCATCATCCCGCCGGGCGAAGGCTCGCCGTCCCCGGTCAATGTGCCTCCCGCCAATACCCGGCACGCCGGCTACAGCGACGTGAAAGCCGCCGTCGACGCCTATTTGAACACGCTCGCCCAGGATGTCATGAGCCGAGCTGCCAAAGGACTCAAGGTTCAACTGGATCCCTATCATCAGAAGATGGTCATCGAGGATGTCCGCCGGCAGATTCCGGATCGGATCCGGCATTACATGGCGGATGAAGAAAGCAAGCAGGCATCGCTGCCGCCCGGCAGCAGGCTCGAGGAGCGCCAGCTGCTGCGCAAGGCTTCGGAACGGACGATTCGCGACGCCGAGCTCGCTCTGAAAGCTTATGTGGACAATTTGGCCAGACACCCGAAAGGATGATTGCAGTGGCGATGAACGTGAACATAACCAATCATTTGCTGTGCGTGGGAAGCCTGGAGCTCGTGGGCGTCGCTTCCGCTTCGCTGCTTCAGATCGGCGACACCGATACGATCACGTTATATTCCATCTTCGATACGCCTCCGGAATCGGTCATCATCGGTCCGTTCGCTCCCCTGCCCGCTCCTGAAGCCGGTCAGACCGAAGCCGGGGCCATCCAGAGCGGCGGCGGACAGACGGTCGTGCCGGTACCAGGAACGGGCGGTCCCGTGCAGCCGGAGGTCACTCCCGGCGGGCCGATTCCGTTCGGCAACGGCAACAACTTCCTCAATCCGACCGGGGCCGTCACGGTGAACACATGATCGTATCCGACACATCGGTCCGAACCTCTTACATCGGCTCCTTTCAGCTGATCAGCGTCGGGCTGGCCACCGTCGTCCATTTCGGCGACACGGCTTCGATCAATGCCCGCTCGACCGGGCTTGCCGTCCAGCGGCAGCTCGACAACCGCGCCGGCGGAGAAGTGGACTATGCCGGATATTCCCTCTTTCAGAAGCCGTTCAACATCGTAGAGGAAGAGAGCCCCGATGCGGCGGATGTCGTCACCCGCACCGTCAACCACAGTCCTTCCATCAGCGTCGGCACGATCAACATCATCGCCTCCAGCGGAGCCTCGGTCATCGTTGCGGGCAATGCGATGGATGCGCTCATGGAATCCAGGCTCAAGCATTTCAGGCAGTATGCCTACAGCCTCGGCTCATCGACCGTTCCCGACCCGGCCCTGTCGGAAGCCATCCAGACGGCGAAAAGCGAAAACGACGGAGAAGGCGGAAGCTCACCGGGCGGGGATTCCGCAGCGTCCGCCCATTCCGAGCCCATATCGACGACCCGGGACAGATGACCATGACCATCAGCCCGCCCTCCGCATACATTGGCATTGTGAAGCTTAAGCACGGCGCCAGAGCGCCATGGAGACAGCTTCAAATGAATCCATGTCACAGGAGGTATGCTTGATGGGTTATCCTGTTGCAGGAGCAGCCGCAGGCTGCGGTCCGTCTTGGGGAGGCCTGGGAGCCAGCATGGGCGTCATTCTCGTTCTGTTCATCCTGCTGGTCATCATTTCCCGCGCATTCTTCATCTAGCCTGGCAGCCAACATGTAGGGGCAGCTCCGAATGTCATGAAAATGACCGGGAGCAGCCCCTTTTCTTGTCCCTATCAGCCGGTCCATCGCGCTTGCCTCCCGCCGCAGCAGGCGAAATAGCGGTTCTGAGCGGTCTGCGTCAAGCCTGCATCCGGGAGGCCCGCCACCTTATCCCTACTCCAGCTTGCGATGCCACACGCCGGCATATTCCGGCACGGTGCTCCAGCCGTTCCGCCTGACCTTCTCGGCCGTCTCCGGCCCGAAAAAAGCGCCCGTCCTCGCCGCAGCCTCCGAAGCATCCGCGAATCGGTAATCGACGCGGACGACGCTCCGCTTGAATCCGTACCGCTCTTCTAGGCTTCGGAAATAAGGCAGCAGATGCTCCGGCGGCGCAGGCTCTGCTACAGCCGTTCCATAATTCTCGAACAGCACGACGTCGCCTCCGGAGATCCCGATCCGGCTCATCTCCGAACTTATCGCCGCCAGCCTCCGCTCCCATCCCGGCAGTGACGGAGCCACGCCGTAGCAGATCGACCAGCCGCCTAAAATGAGATCGTAGCCACAGCTGTCCAGCCCCGTGCAGGCATGATCGGCCACGGCCAGCTTCAGCTTGCCTTCGGGCTGCGGGCCCGCCTTCTCCCGAAGCCTGTCCAGCATTTGCTCCGATGAGTCCACCGCCGCGACGGAAGCCGCCGCGGGCAGAACCTGAAGCGTCAGACGGCCGGTACCTGCGCCTAAATCCGCGATCCGCTTGCCTCTCGGATCAGCCAGCTCCCGCAAAACCGGAAGCAGGCTCGGCTGGGCGCCGATGAGCGCGTCGTAATTGGACGCTTCTCCCTGATTGAAGTACTGTGCATCTCTAGTCATGTCATCGCCTCCGCAGCCATCATGCGCCTTGCCGCGGCGTCAAGGTCAAGAGCGCATCTGCATCAGACGGAAGCGGAGGATGTTCAAGAGCAAGGGGCCTCTCGAACGAGAAACCCTTCGAGGCTTTGAGCTGTCCGTTGCGAAATGGTATCATGAGTCCATACCGCCACTCGTCCGGCAGCAGCGTTTCCATACATTAACGAGGCCCTGACCGGAGAGGAGGGCCTTCCGTCGATGATCCATAAGGAGGTAATCGTGCATGGATGATACAAACTGCGCTCCGTCCGGCTTCAAGCTGAAGGACACCGGCTTCGACTACACCTTGTCCGTCCTAGGCGGCAAATATAAAATGACCCTGTTGTACTGGCTCTCCGAATATAAGGTCATGCGCTTCAACGAGCTGCAGCGGGGAATCGGATCCATATCCTTTAAAACCTTATCCGTCATGCTGAAGGAGCTGGAGGCGGACGGTCTCGTCCGGCGCGAAGAATTCCCCCAGATTCCTCCTAAAGTGGAGTATTCCTTGACCGAGAGAGGCCAGTCGCTCATTCCGGTGATGGATATGATGTGCGGCTGGGGAGAGAAGAACGGCAAGCCGGCCATGCAGGAGGAAGCCGGCCATCTTCCGACATAGCCGGCGGCATCCAAGCAAAAAAAAGAGCAGTCCCTCCCTCCATGTCGGGAAGAACTGCTTTTTTGCTTGTCTGCCGGTTACAGCCGGTCGAGAAATTCAATATAGCCCTGTGCGCTTTCGTCCAGCCTCTTTGAGTAGTCCGCATTGTCCACCGTGTCGTATTCGGCGCCGTAGAAGACGTGGAAAGAGCGATAATCGGCTCCGCAATACCGGAACGTCACATCGAAGGGAGACAGAATCCGGTCAAGCCCGTAGCGGCTCTTTCCTTCTTCGCTATAATCGAGCTCATTTCCGCCTGCGGTTACGGCCAAGGCCGTTTTCCGATTTCTCAGCTTGTCTCCCTTCGACCCGTACGCCCATCCGTAGGTGAGCACTTCGTCCAGCCACTTTTTAAGCAGCGGCGGAGAACTGAACCAGTAGATCGGGAATTGCAGGACAAGATGGCCATGCGCTTCAATCAGCTCCTGCTCCTTGTCCACCTGGATAACTCCATCCGGATAGACTTTATACAGCTCATGGACCGTGTAGCGATCGGGGTATTTGCGCAGCTCCTCCATCCAGCGCCGGTTGACGACGGATGTATCGATGCCGGGATGCGTGACGACGACAAGTGTTTTCATAGGGTTGCCCTCCTGCAGCGTAGCTGGTTTTGTGTCGGTACGCCTTTGAGTATAGCCCGCTCGAACCGTTCGCAGAAGTACGCACTTTCCGTTCACCTACTTACCCAGAGGTGAGCATCGGCTGCCGGATCGAACCGCTCCAACCGCTCATCCTTGCGGCCGTTCCCTAGCGGCTGGAGCGGCCGGCTTCCCGCTCTTCTTCCGCTTCGAGAGCTTCATTGAGCAGCACCATATGATAATGGTCCTCCCATTTTCCGTTGATCTTCAAATATTTGCGGGCCAGTCCCTCTTCCTGGAACCCCAGCTTGCGCACGACCGAGAGAGAGGCTTCGTTGCGCGGAATGATGTTGGCCTCGATCCGGTGCAGCCGCAAGGCGCCGAAGCCGTAGTCGACCATCGCCTTGACGGCTTCCGGCATATATCCTCTGCCCAGCAGTCCGCTGTCCAGGCGATAGCCCAGCGTACTGTTCTGGAACACGCCCCGGATGATATTGCTGAGAGCGACCGAGCCGATGACGGTATCGGGAGCTTCCTTCAAGAAAATCCACAGCTTGCACATTCTGCCCGCTTCGATTTCGGCCCGGTCCGCCTCCAGCATTTTCCGCTGCGCGGTCAAGGTGTAGAAGGATTCGTCTCGCAGCGGCTCCCACGGCTCCAGAAACTCGCGGTTGCGGCGCGCATACGAAGCCACGGCAGCGGCATCCCCCGGCTCCGCCGTCCGCAGAATCAATCGATCCGTCTCCAGTCTTTTCATCTTCATCATCCTTCCTGTATTCAGGGCGCAAACAAATCCCGGCTCCAATAGCGGAACCGGGACTGAAACCATCCTATCCAGTTTATACAGCGCCTGCGCTTCCCGCAAGCTCCTTGTACTTGGCCGCGTACTTGCTCACGCTCTGCACGAAGGTCGCATGCGACCAGGTGAGCGGAGCGACGGACAGCGGCGAGCCGTCATAGGGATTGAGCTGCTCCGGCAGGACGCCGCTCTCCAGCGACTGGCGGACGACCCACTCCAGCGTGCGCCTCGGAGCCTCCAGATCGGCCAGGCTCGTCGCCGACTCGATCTCGAAGTTGGCTACCCACAGCGTGCATATGATCCATGGGTTGCCCGGAACCCGGTCAATCTCTCCGGATTGCTGGAAATAATAATCGTTCGTATAGCGGGCGATGCCGCCGACGTCGGTGCGCACCGCCAGCCCTTCCCGAATCGCCTCCATCGTGCCGACGACACGGTGGTCGCTTGCCGGCAGGACGCCGAACTCCAGCACGGCGAACAGGCTGCTCTCCAGCGTCATGTCCTTCACCCAGCGCCCGTCCTTCTGCACGAGTCCGCGGGCGAACCGGCCGCTGTCCTCATCCCACAGATGAGTGAGCATGCCCTGCTTGATCTCCTCGGCCGTCCGGCGGTAATGGTCGCTGCGCTCGTAGTCGCCGAACAGCTCCGTGAAGAAGCTCGCCGCCATGAGCCCGCCGTAGACGGAAGCGGTCGTATAGGTCCAGATGCCGTAGCGTTCCTCCCACAGGTCGTAGCTCGGCTTGGGCAGCGACATGGAATGCTCCATATAGCTGCTCAGGAAGGCGGCCGACTTGCGGATGAGGCTGCTGTACAGCGATTGGGGCAGCTCGATGACCTGATGGCGCTTGTAGTCTCTCCAGAGCGCGAACAGGACAAGCGCCGTCTCGTCTTCCTGGATCGGAAGCCGCTTGGTTCCCTGGACCATGTACGGATGCCAGCTTGAGCCTACCGTGCCGTCCGGATTGAACTTATGGTACAGGTATCCTTCCGGCGTAAGCGCCTGCGAGCAGAAGTGGAAGAACGGCGCGATCACGCTCTGATAGCCTGCCAGAGACATCGCATCGGCGACCAGCGCTCCATCCCGAGGCCACATGTAGCTGTAATGGTCCCGGTTGTACTGCAGGATATCGGTGTCGTTGGCCGCGATGATCGCTCCCCGCTCGTCCGTCTGCGTCCGCACCATGAGCAGGCTGAGTCGGAACATCCGTCCCACTTCCGGAGGCAGGTCGCCCAGATCCCTCTCCGCCCGTCCCAGCCAGTGGTTCCAGTAGATGACGATCCGGCTGAGCAGCTTCTCGGGATGGTTCTCCTGGACGTACTGGTTCAGCTCCTTGACTTCTTCCAGGCTCTTGCCGATCGACATCCAGTAATAGACCGTCTTCTCGCCGCCCGCCGGAACGACGGTGCGGAAGCTGATCGTGCTGTCGACAGAGCCTTGAGCGATCGCATTGCCCATGAGGATGCCGTCCTCGGCATCCCTCCATGTTCCTTCCGCCGAATGGAACCGCTTGATCCCGGTCGAATACTGGGTCATGCCGCCCTCGTCGGAAAAACCGTTGAACATGAAATACGACGAGCGCTTGTAGTGGAACAGCGTATGGTTGTCGGGGTAGTAGGCGGCCGTATCGCCCACCTCGGATCCGTCGATCATGAGATCCTGGTGGAAGAACAGCCGGTATTCCCTTTCCCTGTCCGACAGGTTGCGGATGACGACGCGCTTGAGGTAGATGCACTCGCGCTGATGGATGCCGTCGTTCATCTGCAGCTCCGTCTGGAGCCCGCCATGGCGGGCGCTGACGTTGGTGACGAGGGAATCCTCGACATAGTCGAGCTTGGACTCCCAGGCCGAGTCCTCCAGCCAGCTGAATTGTCCCTCGGTCCAGATGCCGAGGCGGCAATATTGGCCGCCGACATGATTGAGCTGTCCGACGTAGGGATAATAGATATCCCGGATATAGCTGTTATGGTCAAGGTTGAGAAGCATTTTTCCGTTGCCGATTACAAGGTGACGGGCCATGATTCCTTCTCCTTCCGCTCAGGTGCTAGTTGTTCGTAGAGGCCGATGTAGGACTTGGCGGAACGGCTCCAGCTGTAATCGTCCTTCTCGCCGTTGCTGAGAATCACCTTCCAAGCTTCTTCGTTGCGGTAATAATGCAGCGCCCTCCGGACGGTATACAGCATGTCATGGGCGTTGTAATGGGCGAAGCTGAAACCGTTGCCTTCCCCAGTGTATTCGTTGAACGGCTGGACGGTGTCCTTCAGCCCTCCCGTCTCGCGCACGATCGGCACCGTCCCGTAACGCAGCGCCAGCAGCTGGCTGAGGCCGCAAGGCTCGAACTGGGAAGGCATGAGATACAAGTCGGAGCCGGCGTAGATGCGGCGAGCGAGCCCGTCGTCGAAGCCGGTGCGGATGCTGCATTTGTCATACCGGGAATGCGAGGCCTGCCGGAACATCTCCTCGTACTTCCATTCCCCGGATCCCAGGATCGCGAACTGCACGTCTTCTTCGAGCAGCTCGCCGAATACGGCGGCGATCAGGTCGAAGCCCTTCTGCTCCACAAGACGGGACACGATGCCGATGACCGGAACGTCCGCCCTCTCGGGCAAGCCCATCTCCCGCTGCAGGGCGAGCTTGTTGGCCAGCTTGTACGGCGCGGAGCCGTCCAGCTTGGCGTATAGCGCCTCATCCGCAGCCGGATCGAAGTCGGCCGTGTCGATGCCGTTGACAATGCCCTCCAGATCGGCCGCTCTCCAGCGCAGAAGGCCGTCCAGCCCTTCTCCATAATAAGCGGTCTTGATTTCTTCGGCATAACTCGGGCTTACGGTCGTGAGCTTGTCCGCGTAGAGGAGGCCTCCCTTCATGCAGCTCGCCGCTCCGTGGTACTCCAGGCCGCCCTCGCTGAATATCTCCGGCCCCATCCCGATCATATCCATCATCTCCTGCTGGCCGAATATGCCCTGATACCGCAGGTTGTGGATCGTGAACACGGTGCGGATGCCGCCCAGAACCTCATCCTGGAAGTAGCGGCGCTTGAGCAGGAAAGGCACAAGCCCCGCCTGCCAATCGTGGCAGTGCAGCACATCGAAGCGGACGTCCATCCTGCGGACCGCCTCGAGCACGGCGATGCTGAAGAACACGAAGCGCTCCGGATCGTCGCCGTAGCCGTACAGTCCGCCACGGCGGAAGTAATGCTCGTTGTCGATCAGATAATAGACGACCCCGCCGACCTCTCCCCGGAGAAGTCCGCAATATTGGATCCGCCATCCCATCTGGACGGAGAACGTGTCGATCGTCTCGAAATGCTGCAGATGCTTCCAAGGGATGCTTTCGTATTTGGGCAGGATGACGCTGGCTCCCACCCCGTTTTCCAGCAAGGCTTTGGGCAATGCGCCGGCCACGTCGGCAAGGCCGCCCGTCTTGGCCAGCGGCACAGCCTCCGAAGTCACGAACAATACATTCACGGCAGGTTCCCTCCTGGACAGCGCAAGCGGCGGTGATGTCTGTACCGGCCGCCCGCCTGTCTTTCTATCATCTAGTATCGGTTTGGAAGAGTCATTCGATTCGCTTTCAGAGAAAAAAGCTGCATTCGCTAGATTACGACGGACCTTGGCTGGATGCGCCTGCCTCTCCCTAAAGAGAGAAGGCCCCGATAAGAGAAAAGACCATCAAATGGTCTTTCTCTTGCCGGATACGAAAGGCATGCTTTCCGCGCCGCGGATGTCGCGGTCGGGTTCAACGCTGCTTTCCTTATCCAATATTACCCGGTCAAGCCGGGTGCCCGCTCCGATCGTCCCGTTCTGCATGACGATGCTGTTGCGGATGACGGCGCCTTTGCCGACGTGGACGCCGCGGAACAGCACGCTGTTGATGACGGTCCCTTCGATCCTGCAGCCGTTGGCGATCAGGGAATTGCCTGTCATCGCTCCTTCGAGATAGCGGGTAGGCGGCTCATCCTTGGTCTTGGTGAAGACAGACCCCGGCTGGAAGAACAGCTCCCTCCACACCTCGGGACGAAGCAGCTCCATGCTCGTGCGGTAGTAGGATTCCACCGTGTTCACGACGCCGAGGAAGCCCTCATAGAGATAGCCGTATATCCTTAGGCTGTCCAGGCGCGAGAGGATCGCATGGCGGACAAGATGGTCCTGGCCCTGCGCCAGCGACGTCTGCACGAGATCCATGAGCAGATCCTTCTTCATGACATAGATCTCCATGGAATGAAGGGAGCTGTCCATGTTGCCGAAATGATCCTGCATCTGGACGACGCGGCCGTCGGAGGCCAGCTCGACCTTGCGCGTCTTGCCGCCGAGCATGTCGGCCTGCTGCTTGCAGACGACGGTGACGTCGGCATTCATCTGCTCGTGGTAATCGAGCACCGCGTCGAGATCGATGTTGCACACCATCTGGCTGCGGGTCACGACGACGTACTCCAGCTTGCAGCGCTGGAAATAGTCGCGATGCTGGTAGAAGTGGAACAGGTCTCCCCGGCTGAGCTCCTGGATGCTGTCCGAAGCCGGCGGCAGGATGAACAGGCCGCTCTGCCTCGTATGCAGATCCCAAGGACGGCCGGATCCAAGATGGTCCATGAGCGAGCGGTACTTCGTATGGGCGAACACGGCTACCTTGTGGATGCCGGAGTTGACCATGCTCGAGAGCGTGAAGTCGATCAGCCTGTATCTGGCCCCGAACGGGACGGTGGCCGGGCAGCGGTATGACGTAAGGCCTTCCAGCTCATCCGTCTCGTGAATAAGGTTCACGACGCCCATCGCTTTGTTGATCATGGCTGCTCCACCTCCTGCATTTTTGGACTGCGGCTGATCTTCTCGTCGCTGCCGACGACGGCAATGTCCGGACTGTCCGGTGATCCCATGACGACGCCCGGCTCGATGACCGCTCCCTCGCCGACGATGGCGCGGTAGAGCTTCACTCCCTCGCCGACGATTGCTCCCGGCATGATGACCGATTCGCGGATGAAGCTGCCGGCGCCGACTTCCACGCCGTGGAACAGGACCGACCGCTCGACGACGCCTTCGACGACGCAGCCCTCGGTGACGAGAGAATCGGAGATGGATGCCTCCGGAGAGACATAGTGGGCCGGACGGTTGTGGCGGGCGGAATAGATTCTCCACTCGTCGCCGCCGAGATCGAGCTGAGGCTCGGCGCCGAGCAGGTCCATATGGGCCTCCCAAAGGCTGTCGATCGTGCCGACGTCTTTCCAATAGCCCTTGAACGGATACATATGAAGCCTGATGTCGTCCTCCAGCATGCGCGGAATGATGTCCTTGCCGAAGTCATGGCTCGACTTGCGGTCGCCCTCGTCGAGGATGAGGTATTTCTGCAGCACTTTCCAGGAGAAGATGTAGACTCCCATGGAGACCACATTGCTTACGGGATGCTTGGGCTTCTCCTCGAAGTCCGTCACGCGGCAGTTCTCGCCGATATGCATCGTGCCGAACCGGCTGGCTTCCTTCAGCTCGACCTCCAGGCCGGCGATCGTCACATCCGCTCCGAGCTCCTTGTGATGCTCCAGCATCTTCTCGTAGTCCATCTTGTAGATATGATCGCCGGAGATGACGAGCACGTATTCCGGCTCATAGCGGTCGATGAATCCCATATTCTGATAGATGGCATTGGCGGTTCCTTTGTACCAATCGCCGCCTTTTGATTTGACGTACGGGGGGAGCACGGCCATTCCGCCGTCGCTCCGGTCGAGCCCCCATGGGCTTCCGATGCCTAAATACCGGTTCAGCTCAAGCGGCTGGTACTGGGTCAGGACACCGACCGTGTCGATGCCGGAATGCATGCAATTGCTCAAGGTAAAGTCGATAATCCGGTATTTGCCGCCGAAATGGACGGCCGGCTTGGCCAGATCCTTCGTCAGGACTCCCAGCCGTTTGCCTTCTCCGCCGGCAAGCAGCATGGCGATCATCTCTTTGTGGCCCATGGTACCCATCTCCTCGTCAATGTGTTCCCCGCGGCCGGAATTCAAGTAGCTGGAAGCTCAGCGGGGGCAATTCCACGGTAAGGCTGTAATCTCGTCCGTGCATGGGTTCAGGCTTGCTGAGATAATGGGTCGGCAGCCCGGCGAGGCTGCCTCCGTATATGGAATCGCCGCTGTGCAGAAGAAGGGAGTAGCGCCCCTTCTCCGGCACTCCGACTAGGAATTCCCCATAGTTGTTGCGCGAGAAGTTCGCGATGGCCACGGTGAACTTGCCGCCTTCGCCCCTTCGGATGAAGGAGACGACGCTCTGGGAAGCGTTGTCCGCGTCGATCCACTCGAAGCCTTCCGGATCGCAGTCCTTTTGCCATAGAGAAGACAGCTTGCGGTAGAGATGGTTCAGCTTGCGGGAATAGTGCTGCATCTGCTGGTGGGAGTCGTACTCCAGCACCATCCAGTCCAGCGATTCGCTATCCTTCCATTCGTCGAACTGCCCGAATTCTCCTCCCATGAACAGCAGCTTTTTGCCGGGATGGGTCATCCAAAATCCGTAAAACAGGCGGAGGCCGTCGAACTTCTCCCCGTAGCTGCCGGGCATCTTGTTCAGAAGCGAGCGCTTGCCGTGCACGACCTCGTCATGGGACAGGGGCAGCACGAAATTTTCGGTATAAGCATACATAATGGCGAAGGTAAGAAGATTATGCCGTTTCGGCCGCTCGGAAGGCTCAAGCTGCATGTAACGGAGCATGTCGTTCATCCAGCCCATGTTCCATTTGAAGTTGAAGCCAAGCCCGCCTTCATGGACGGGAGCCGTCACGCCGGGCTCGGAAGAGCTGTCTTCGGCGATCATGAGGGCGTTCGGGAAATATCGGAACACGGTTTTGTTGAGATTCTGCAGGAACTCCGCCGCCTCCAGATTGCGAGTCCCCCCGTACCGGTTGAGGCTGTGCATCTCCGGCGGCTTATCCATCGTCAGATCCGTCATGCTGGCGACCGCATCGACGCGAAGGCCGTCCACATGGAAGACATCCATCCAGTAGATCGCGTTGGAGATGAGGAAGCTTCGGACCTCGGTCCGGCCGTAGTCGAAAGCGTTGGTGCCCCACAGCGGCTTCTCCGCCAGCTTGGGGTCCGCCCCCTCATAGATCGGCGTGCCGTCGAACTGCCTGAGCCCCTGCTCATCCTTGCAGAAATGGGCGGGCACCCAATCGAGGATGACTCCGATTCCTTTGCGGTGGCAGCGGTCGATGAACTTCATGAGGCTCTTGGGGCTTCCGTACCGGCTGGTCGGAGCGAAATATCCGGTGATCTGGTACCCCCAGGACTTGTCGAAGGGATGCTCGGCAAGCGGCATCAGCTCGATGTGGGTATAGCCCATCTTGACGACGTAGTCCAGCAGCTCGCCGCCGATCTCGTCGTAGGAGTAAAAGATTTCCTTGCCTTTGATCTTCCAGGTTCCCATATGGATCTCGTAGGTGAGCATCGGCTCCTCGTAAGGAGATGAGCTCAGCTTGCGGGCTTGCCAGTCCTCGTCCTTCCACTTGTAGCTGCCGAGATCGGCGACGACGGATGCCGTGCCCGGCCTCAGTTCCGAGGCGAAGGCGAACGGATCCGCCTTCATCAGCCTGCGGCCGTCGGCCGTCATGATCTCGTACTTGTACATCGTCCCGGCCTTCAGGCCCGGAATGAACAAGGACCAGCAGCCTGTTCCTCCTGCCGGCTCCATCGGATGGGAGGATCCGTCCCAGCCGTTGAAGTCGCCTGCGACTCGGACTTCCCGGGCGTTGGGCGCCCATACCGTGAAGCGGATTCCGCGTCTGCGGTTCTCGAGCGCGCTGTGCGCGCCGAAGGTGCGGTAGGCGTGATGAGCCTCCCCGCGGTTGAACAGATAGAGATCTTTCATGAATGCTTTATCCGGCAAATCTTGTACGATTGGCATGGGGCACCTCCGGAGGAATGGGCTGTTCGGGGCGGTCGTCATGTTCGGCATGCCTAGTCCTTCAAGTATATCAAAACATCCGGATAAGGAGATAAAAATCGTCATGTAACCGCTTTATAAACGGACTCGCCTTAATCATATACCCATGCCTTTAGTCGGACAAACAAAACCGGGCCTAAAATAAAAAAAGCCTGCATCGCATGCAGGCTGGACAATGGAAAACGCGGCAGGGCGTTGCTCTGGTTCGATGCTTGTCTATGGAAGTCCAGGCATCGCTGGCTCCTTCCTGCCTAGGACTCCCGCTTCTCCTGCTAGGACCGGCTCGTCCCCTTCCTGCCTGTCAACAGGCAAACGAGAACGGCCGCGAAGGCGGTCATCGACAGGAGAGGAATCGTAATGAAGCCGAGCCAATTGAGATAGTCCCGGTTGCAAGGCACGCCCGACTTGCACGGCACGAATCCCGCCAGGGAAGGATTCCAGATCTCAAGGTTATGGTAGAGGGCGATCAGGAATCCCGCGGCAGCCAGAGGGAGGGCGTATGCAGCGATGCCTCTGTCCCCTTTGTATACCGCGACGCCGAGAATGACGGCCAGCGGATACATGCAGATGCGCTGGTACCAGCAGAGATCGCAGGGAATGAACCCCTGGACCTCGCTGAAGTACAGGCTGCCGAGCGTCGCGACGAGGGCGGCCATCCAGGCGAAATAAAAGCGGTAACGAGGCCAGAAGCCTTCGGCCGGCTGCTCTTCTTCTTCACTCCGTGTCATGTAGGCTCCGTCACTCCTTGAGGGCGGTTAGGGTTATTTGCTCGCGGCCTCGATCTGGCTTTTGAGGTCGTTGTAGTCCTTGAAGCTCACCTGCTTGCCGTTGAGGAACAGCGACGGAGTGCCCTGCACGCCGGTCTTGGCGGCGAGGGCGTTATGCTCCTTGACCCGGTCCGCGTAGACGCCGCTCTGAATCTCCGACAGCATCTTGTCGTAATCGATGTCGAGCTTCGCATCCTTGGCGATCTGCACCAGCTTCTCAGGCGTCGCCCATTCGATGTTCTCGTCTTCTTGATTGGCGTATAGAGCATCATAATAAGTCCAGAAGGCATCCGGCTTCTGCGTCCGGACCGCTTCAGCGGCTTCGGCGGCCGTAATGGAATCCTTGCCGATGAAAGCGTAGTTGACGAAATAAAGCGATGCTTTGCCCGTGTCGATGAGGTCCTTTTGTAGCTGCGGCTTGTACGATTCCGCGAACGTCTTGCAGCTCGGGCATTTGTAGTCGCCGAACTCGACGATCTTGGCCGGAGCGTCCGCGCTGCCCAGACGAGGCAGGTCGGCATAATCGAAGTCATACGCCTCTGACGAGGTCTTGGATTGGTTGTTGATGCCGAGAATGATGACGACGGCTACCGCTACGACGGCGAGGGAAAGCCAGATAAGCGCCCCGTTGCCGCCTTTTTTCTTGTTGGGATTGACATAGGCCTTGCTGCCTTGGCTCTTGTTCCTGTTCCTGCTCTTGCTGGCGGAGGATTTGCTCAAAAGGGCGTCCAACCTTTCTGCGATCCCTAGAACCGGATCGTTTGCGATTTATGGAAATGAATTCAATCAGCACTTACTAAAGTATAGCCAGCGGCGGACAAGGGCGTCAAGATCCCTAAACCTATCCGTCCGGGGGAGAATTCGACGATTTGGAGAAATCCGGACCATAAAAGGCGATATTGTCCAGCATCAGCTTGCCGGGTCCGCTGCCGGCCGATCGGAAGCGGATCTCGACGGAGACGAGCTCCTCCGTGTCCAGACGCGGATTCAGCATGGCGAACAGCTTCATCGGGATCCGGTAGGAATGCAGGACGGAAGCGGCGGCGGCCTTGTATTTCCCTTTGCTCCACCCTTCCGCCAGCCAGGACATGCGCATGTAGCGCGAAGCTTCGGCAGCGGCTATCGGTTCTA
The DNA here is from genome assembly GCF_002243345.2 of Paenibacillus sp. RUD330. Classification (NCBI taxonomy): domain Bacteria; kingdom Bacillati; phylum Bacillota; class Bacilli; order Caryophanales; family Paenibacillaceae; genus Paenibacillus; species Paenibacillus sp. RUD330. The sequence continues at coordinate 2,239,110 of NZ_CP022655.2, read as the reverse complement.
CCGCAGCCTGTGAAAATTGTCCATCGGCATCGGTCACGCGGACGGTCGCGGAGATCTCCCGAGGCTGGCAGGGGGAGCCGTCCGCCGCGCACAGCTCCTGGGAGCGGTTGGCGGCGGAGAAAGCGAAGCCCCCCGAGCGCTGAAGGAGCGGCGGCGACTCCAAGCGAAGCCGGTAATACCCCTCTCCGCTGCCGGCTGCCCAGGAAAAGACTCCGGCCAGGCTGCCCTGCCCTCCGCCGCTGCGGCTCGGAACGGGCTCGACGGTCGCCGTCAAGGCGGAAGCCGCTTCCGCTTCCGGCGTGCTTGCCGGACTGGCAGCATCCTCGAAATCCTGAAGCATCCGGTAGGACCCGTCTTCATATTGAATGGAATAACCGGGAGACCGGACGCCGGGGATGCTGCCACGGGGACTGCGAATTTCATCTCTCGCTTCCGCATCGCTGCGGAACACCGCGTCCATGAAAGCGGAGATGAAATAGGAAGCCGCCGCACGCTGCTCCTTCCCGCTCAGAAGCCCCTTCTGGCTGAGCAGCAGCCCGCCCGGCAGCGAATTGTCCATCGTGCCCCAATCGCTGTTGAACCGGCTGTGATTCGCCTCCGGGATGTAGACGGCCGCTTTGAAATCATCGGAGTCCGGTTCGATCGAAGTCCGGTTGTACTGCCGTTCTCCGTAGAAATCCGTCAAGTCCGCGTCCCGGCCGCCTTGCAGGACGAGATAGCTGACTCCGCTCAGCTGCGCGCGCTCTCCGTCCGTGATCGTATCCGTCGGCGCTAGAGCCGCTACAGCCCGGATGGAGACCCCATCGACGCCGCCGCCGAACCAGCGGGAGGCGTCCGCAGCCATCGCTGCGGCCTGTCCGCCCCTGGAATGGCCGATCAGCGCGGTCCGGGACAGGTCGATCCGGCCATGGAACGGATTGTCCGGCTGCTCCGCCCATCGGGCCAGCTGCTCCAGATGGCGGAGCAGCAGCCAGGACCGCAGCCGCATGTCGTCCTCCGGAATGTCGGACCAGACGGAATAGTTCAGGAAGTTCTCGTCCACGGATACGGCCGCATATCCGCGGGAAGCGAGAAGCTCGCCGAGATAGGCGTAGCCTTTGTCGGAATCCTGCTCGGCGAGGTGGTTGCCGTGCACCAGCAGCGCCAGCGGCGCCGGCTCCTGTCCGTCGGGCAGCCATACCGTTCCGTTGAGCGGCAGTCGGGAAGGATCGAAGCCCCAGTACAGGCTCTTGATCCAGGTCCAAGAAGGCAGCAGAGAGCTCGCATCCGCCGTGCCGGATACAAGCAAGGCGTCTTCGCCGAACTCCTCCCTCCGGTCCGAGCCGCTGCCATAAGTGAAGACCTGATAGCCCGCCTGCCCGCTTGATGGCGGAGCAAAAGCACGGTCTGCCGACTCCCCCGCCCTCCGCTCGCCGATGTCTTCGGACAACCGGACAGCCATGGGCAGCAACAGCAGCAGACTCGCTGCGAAGACGGCGACTCTGAATGCAGGCGTGCGGCTGCCGGGGCGTCTGATCCTGTCCGCCCCGGCAAGCAGGGCGGACAACAGCATTCCCGCCGCTGTCCCGCAGGCCGTGAATGCCGCTGCGAGGAGGATGGACACGGTCCATCCGGCTCCCGATAGTTTCAGAGCCGCGCAGGCGCCTGCAGCCAGAGCGGCCGCCCCGCCCGCAAACAATCGGGGCAGCGGGAGGCGGACCCAGGCGAATGCGAGGGCAAGCAGCAGCGAGAGCAAGCCCATGACCGCCGTCGCGGCCAGCACCATCAGCATGGCGTCCAGCGCCGCTCCCAATCCGGTAGGAGTGCCCATAGCGGATGCGGAAGCCAGGAAAGCTCCGCCCGCCCATAGTCCGCCCCATGCCCTTCTCCAGAACAGGCTGTCCCGCTCCGCGAAGCGGAGACGGCGCTGCGGACGGTCCCGGATATGGGCCGGAGCGATGATATTGCGTTCAACTGACATCGGCTGATTCCCCCGACTCTATCATGATGTTGTGCCAAGTATACCAGAGGCATAGGCTCCAGAGCATCTGTTTCCCGCTGCCGATACATGAGATTCCCCGCTTCCGGACAGGATAAGACTGGCAATGTTACCATCATCCAGATCGGAGGCGCAGCCATGGCTGAAATCCTTGAAACCATCCATCGTCTGAGAACCGGTTCCGGCAACCGGGCCTTGTTCGGGATGCTGCGGGATGCTTTCGGCGATTCGGCCGACTACAAGACCGAAGCTGTGGGAACCTCCGGCTCCGAGACGATCTATGTCTGCTTCCTGGCTTCCCTCTGCTCCACGCAGAAGCTGGATCTGCTGGTGGGAACAACAGGCATCGAGGAGTTCTCCGCGAAGCTGAGCCGCTACAGCGGCACCTCGATAGCGGAAGGCGGCCATGAAGCCTGCGAGACGGCCATCTGCAACGGTTCCGCCGTTCTTTGCACCGCTGTTTCCGAGAACGGACTCCTCGTCGACCTGTCGGAAACCCAGCAGCGGAGCATCGGCTCCCCGATAACCGAGAGCGTTCTCCAAGGTCCGATGTATGCGTTCAACGAGAATCTGGATGCCAATACGGCTCTCATCCGGCAGCAGATCCGTTCTCCCAAGCTGAAGCTGTGGGAAACGCGGATCGGCGAAACGAGCCGGACCCGGGTCGCGATCTTCTACTGCTCCGGCGCGGCCGACCCGGATCTGCTGGCCAAGCTGAAGGAGCGGCTCCAGAATATCAGGACCGACGGTATCCAGGACAGCGGCCAGCTGCTGAGGCTGCTCATCTCCCGCAAGAAGATGGGCCTGTTCCCGCTGGCGATATCGAGCGAGCGTCCCGACCACTCCACGGCGGATCTGCTCCGGGGCAAAATGGTCGTCATGATCGACGGATCCCCGTTCGCCTTGACCGTCCCTGCCGTCTATACCGACTTCTGGCATTCTCCCGAGGACAATTACGTCAACCCCTATGTCGCCTATTTTCTGCTCACGCTCCGGTTTCTGGCCATGTTCATGAATCTGTTCCTGCCGGCCATGTATGTGGCGCTGACATCCGTCAATGTGGACGTGAACCGGCTGGAGATCAGCCTCGCTGCGTCCGCCAGCCGGGAAGGAGTTCCTTATCCCGTATTCATCGAAACCTTCCTGATGCTGATCATCATCGATTTCATCACCGAAGCGGGCATCCGCCTGCCGAAGACGATCAGCTCCACGGTCACGATGGTCGGCGGCGTCGTGCTCGGCCAAGCGATTATCCAGGCGAACATCGTCAGCAACCTGCTGGTGATCATCGTCGCCGCGACCGCCATCACCAACTTCATCGTCATCGACTATCAGATGGGACTCGTCCAGCGGATCCTGAAGTATTTCATCGTTGTCGGAGCGACCGTCGCCGGGCTGCTCGGCATCGTCTTCTGCTTCACCTGCCTCGTCTTCTACCTCAGCTGCCTGGAGTCGTTCGGCGCTCCATATTTGACCTCGCTGCGCAAGAAGGAGGCTTCACCGTCGTGAAAACTCCCCCATCCCTGACCGGCTACAATATGTTCGCCGTTCAAGTGCTCTATTTCGGAGCCTCGGCCGGCTTCATCTATCCGAGCCTGATCATCCGGAGCACGACAGGGGCTTACTGGGTCCCGATCGCCATCTGGGCGGCTCTGGCCCTGCTGAGCTGCCTGCTCTACAGCAAGCTGCTCAGCCTGCTGGAAAACGAAAGCCTGATTGAACGCATCGGCCGCTCCATCGGCCTTCCAGCGGCCTTCATCGTCAGCCTGCCGCAGCTGGTCTTCATCTTCGGAGCTCTCGTCGTCATGCTGAGGGCCTATTCGGAAATGATTACGATGACGATGCTGCCGACGACTCCGATCACCTTTCTCAACGGCATGCTGCTTGCGCCCGGAGCGCTTGCCCTCGCCGGAATGATGCCCATCGCAAGAGCGGCAAGGGTGCTTTTTCTGGTCAGCTCCCTTCTATCCGTCTTCCTGATGCTGGTCGGCTTCAGCGATGTCAATTGGACTCTTGGAGGGCCATGGCTCCGCACGAGCGGGGATTTTCTGCTGAACAAAAACTTCTACTCCGGCTCCTTCATCTGGATGGGGTTTGCGTTCACGGCGCTGATCGGAAGCTACAATGCCCGCATTTCCAGCCGGTACCGGAAAAGCTATTTCTTTGCCCTGGCCTTTTCGTTCCCCATGATCGCAGGCTTCATCTACTTGCCTGTCTTGACGTTCAGCAGGGAGCTCAGCCGCCATCTGACCTTGCCGTTCATCTCCAAGATGGACTCGGTCTACCATTATTGGATTGTCTTCGAGAACCTGACCGCCTTGTTCGTGTCGGTAACGATGCTGTACGTGCTGCTGATCATGGCCATGAAGCTGCATGCGCTTGGCGAATCCCTAAAATGCTTGTTTCCCCGCCTCAAATCGGCTTGGATCTATGGGACGATCGTGCTGCTAGTCTATGCTGCCGCCTCGGCTCTTCCGTCATGGAGAGCTGTGGAAGGAACCATCTTTTTCACCGTCGGCCTGCGAATGTACGCGCTCTTCGGCTTTCCGCTGCTCGGCATGGCCGCGCTGGCGATCCGCGGGCGGAGAAAGAAGGCGGCCTCATGAGCGGGAGCAAGGGGCTCCGTGCGGCTGCGGCCTGCTGTCTGCTCGGCTTGCTGTCCGGGTGCTGGGATTCCAAGGATGTGGACAACCGGCTGATGATGGGAGCGATGGGGCTGGAAAAAGGGTCCGGCCAGTCGCTCAACGTGTGGATGCGGTTTCCGCTGCCCAAGACGGCTCAAAGCACGGAAGGGAAGGATTTCTATGCGATGAGCCAGTCCGGCCTGACGGTTGCCGATGCGATCAATCAAGCCCGATACAAGCTGCCCAAATCGCTGGATGCCTCTTCCACGAGAGCGCTGCTGCTTGACGAATCGATGGCCCATTACGGCTTGAAGTCCTATCTGGAGTTCGCGGTCAGAGAGCGTTCGGTTCCGCTGGATGCCGTCGTGGCGGTCGTCAAGGGAAAGATGAGCCGGATCTTCACGAGCCCCAATCCGACCGGAGAGTTTTCCGGCATCTATACAAAGCTGTTCTTCGAGCCCTATGCCGGCGGCATTCCCCGCAAGAACAAGACGATGCTTTGGGAAATCTATTCCAAGCTGTACAATCCGCTCCAAGCGAACCTGATCCCGATTTTGAGGGAGGGCACCCAGAATTCCTTCGAGCTGGACGGGAACGCCATCTTCGCCAAAGACCGCATGGTTGGAGAGCTGACGAAGGACGAATCGCTCATCTATGAGATCATCACCCACCGCTTCCACGATTCGGAGGTGAAGCTGATGAGCCGTTCAGACGTCAAGATCGTCCATAACCGCACGCGTGTCAACACCGAGCTCTCAAACGGACGGCCGCTCATCCGCGTTGATTCCTCGCTGATCGTCACGCTCGTGGACAGCTCCCAGATGAATGAAATGACCGAAAGGGAGGTTATTCGGGAGCTTCAAGAAGATTTAGAGCTTCAGGCGAAGTCCATGTTCGCGAAAACGCAGAAGGCCGGAGCGGACATATTCGGCTTCGGGAACCGCTTCCGCAGCAGGCTGCAGCCGTATCAATACGAGGAGTGGCCGGAACGGTACCGCTCCGCGAAAATCAGCATGAAATTCCATATCGACCTGCGCAATACCGGACTCGAATTCCTGGAATGAAAATAGCCGCCCATTCAGGCGGCAGGCTGATGATAGTATGAGCAGCCAGAATCCGGCCGGCTGACTCGCCGGCCTCGCATCGATCAAGCTGCGCGCATCCGGAGTCATTGTTCCGACGTCGCGCCAGCGGCGCCGCGGCTGTCTCCTGCCGCTTCCCGGCGGGCTCTCTTCTGCCGGTCCCACTCCGAGGCGACCATGCCGTAGACGGCATGGTCGTAGAAGGAGGCTCCGCTCCGCTCTTCCTGCCTGAGCAGGCCCTCGAGCGTGAAGCCCAGCCTCTCGGCGACGCTCCGGCTGCGGACGTTGTCCGAACGGGATCTGATCTCGACCCGGTTCATCTCCAGCGTCACGATGGCATACTGGACCATTTCCTTGCAGGCCAGCGTCATGATTCCTCTTCCCTGGCAGTCGGCGCTCAGCCAATAGCCGAGCGAAGCCTTGCTGTTGCGCCAGTCGAGCTCCTGGTAGCTGACGACGCCGGCAGGATTTCCGCCCTCGAGGATGATCGCGGAGAAGCCTTGCTGAAGCTCCCTTCTTTTCTGCTCGAATTCAATATAATCCTTCATATCGTCGACATTCTCGATATGCTTGACCCATGGAAGCCATTTGTCCAGACAGTCCCGGTTCTGCTGGACCGTCCGGAACAAAGGACGTGCATATCTCGACTCCAGAAGCCTCAGCTCCAGGTCGGGACTCAGTTGGCAGGAGAACAAGCCTTCCCTCTCCTTTCAGGCGCCGGCAGGCGGATTGGTCTTCCCATCATAGCATGGCGTTTTCATTTTTCGGAACAGATCGTGTACAATAATCAGGAACCCGCACAATGAATGGAGGAATCAACATGACCAAACTGAAAGAGCAAATCGAGCGGTATGCGGATTTGATCGTTCAGGTCGGCGTCCAAATCCAGCCCGGCCAGAAGCTGGTCATCAACGCGTCTCTTGACGCCGCGGACCTCGTTCGCCTGATCGCCAAAAAAGCGTACGGAGCAGGAGCCCGCACCGTCAAGGTCAACTGGAACGACGACACGCTTGCCCGCCTGCGCTACGAGCTGGCGCCGGATGAAGCGTTCCTCGACGAGCCCAAATGGTATGCCGGGGAAATGCTGGAGCTTGTCCAGGAAGGCGCGGCTGTCATCAGCGTCGTATCTTCCGATCCGGATCTGCTCAAGGGCGTCTCCCAGGAGCGCATCATCAACCACCAGAAAACCTACGGCAAAGCCCTCTCTACATACCGCCAGATGATGCAGTCCGACAAATTCAGCTGGTGCGTCGTCGCGGCGCCGTCCAAAGCATGGGCGAAGAAGGTATTCCCCGGATCGACGGAAGAGGAGCAGTACAGCAGCCTGTGGACGTCCATCCTCAAGGCCGTGCGCGCCGATCTCGACGATCCTGTCGCCGCCTGGAAGGAGCATATCGCCAGCCTGAACGCCAAGTCGGAGCATCTCAACTCGCGCAAATACAAGAAGCTGCATTACACCGCCCCTGGAACGGATCTGACGATCGAGCTTCCGGAAGGCCATCTGTGGGTCGCGGCGGACAGCCACAATATCCAAGGCCAACAATTCGTCGCCAACCTTCCGACGGAGGAAGTGTTCACGGCGGCCAAGGCCGACGGCGTAAGCGGCTATGTATCCAGCACCAAACCGCTCAGCTACGGCGGCACCATCATCGACAACTTCAAGCTGACGTTCGAGAACGGCAGCGTGGTGAAGGCCGAGGCGGAGAAAGGGCTTGCCGCTCTGGAAGGACTGCTGGAGATGGACGAGGGCGCGCGCCGGATCGGCGAAGTCGCTCTCGTGCCTTACGACTCCCCGATCTCCCGCTCCAACATCCTGTACTTCAATACGCTGTTCGACGAGAACGCCTCCAACCATCTTGCGCTCGGCAGCGCCTATGCCTTCAACATCGAAGGCGGCAAGGGCATGTCCCAGGACGAGCTGAAGGAAAAAGGGCTGAACACGAGCATGACCCATGTCGACTTCATGATCGGCTCCGCCGAAATGGATATCGACGGCATCCTCGAGGACGGCACCCTGGAGCCGATCTTCCGCGGCGGCAACTGGGCGTTCTAAAGGAAATCGAAATCGTCCCGCCAAAAAAAAGGACCGGACGCGAGCATGTCTGCTCGCGCCCGGTCCTTCTTCATGTCTCGGCGTGGAGGCTACTCCTTGACGACGAGACCGAAAATTCTCGTGAACAGGATCGCCTGGGCCGGCGCGATGATGCAGCCCTTCAGATCCTCCATCTCGACGCCCAGATGATGGAACTCGCAGGTGCTGAGATCGATTCCGGACAGGCGGGTTCCGGACAGCTGGGCCCGGTCCAGCTGCACGTCCTCGAATGCCGTCTTGGCCAGCTCGGACCGGTAAAGGTCCGCATGGTTCAAGCTGCTGCCGCTGAACTTGACCCCCTTGAAATTGCCGAAGCGGAAGGAGGCGTAATCGGCCTGGCAGTCTTCAAAAAGAACATTGCGCAGCACCGCCCCCGACAGATCCGCGCCCACCAGCTTGCAGCTGTGGAACTCTACCCGATGAAGCACCGCCCCGTCAAGCCGGATGTTGGACAGATCGCAATTCTCGAACCGGCAATCCGTCAGCTCCAGCCTGTCGAGACGGCAGTCCGCGAACGTGACATGCTGCCATAGAACCCGTTCCGCGACCGAGCGCTCCGTATTCCGCTCCTCCACGGCCGCTTCGCGGACAAGCAGATTTTCGTGATAGCTGCCTGAATCCGCAAACAAGGGATGGGCGGGCTGCTCGAGACCGGCCGCAGCAAGTCTCGGCTTCTCCAGCTTAAACTTGGCGGTATCGGTTGATGTCTTGGCCATGCCTGTCTCCTCTCGGCTTCTGCAGCCGGTAGCGTTCCAGCGCCTGCAAGAGCGCTTCCTTGCGGATCGGCTTGCTGATGTAATCGTTCATGCCGCCGGCGAGGCAGGCTTCCCTGTCCCCTTTGAGGGCGTTGGCTGTAACCGCGACGATATAAGGCTTGTCTGCGTTTTCAGAAAGGCCGCGCAGACACCGGGTCGCTTCCATCCCGTCCATGACCGGCATGAGCACATCCATGAAGATCATGTCGTATCCGCCGCCGTCCTTGCGGAAGGCCTCCACCACTTCCGTACCGTTGCCGGCGACCGTCACCTCGTGGCCGAGCTTGACGAGCATCTTCTGCAGAACCATCTGGTTCACTTCGTTGTCCTCGCCAATCAGGATCTTGAAGGAACGGGCATCCTCCGCTCCGGCTTCGGTCCGTTCGGCTTGAGCCGCCTGCTCAAAGCTGCGGTCCAGTCTGACCGTGAAGGCGAAGCAAGCTCCCGGCCCGTCCACCCTCTCCACTCCGATCGTTCCGCCCATCAGCTCGATGAACTTCTTGGAGATGGCAAGGCCCAGACCGCTCCCCTCCACCTTACGGGTCATATAGTTGTCCAGTCGGCTGAACGGATTGAACAGGAGCGGCAGCGCATCGGCGGGAATGCCGATTCCCGTATCCCTGATCTTGACGAGGAGCATGACGCCGGAATCGGTCGACTGCTTCCGCGAGATATGGAGGCTGACACCGCCCGAATCCGTGAATTTGACGGCGTTGCCGATGATGTTCAACAGCACCTGCCTCAGCTTGCCCCCGTCGCCGAGCAGCATGTCGGGCACATCGCCGTCGACCTTGGAATCGACGGACAGCCTCTTCTCGAGAATTTCCGGCATCAGGACGGAGACGGTCTCGGCTGCGAGCTCACGGATGCTGAACGGAGCCTTGGCGATGGCCGTCTTGCCGGCCTCGATTCTTGTAAAGTCCAGAATGTCGTTGATGATCGTCAGCAGCGATTGCCCGCTCTGCCGGATGATCTCGACAAAGCTGCGCTGCTCGTCGCTCAGATCGGACGAATCCAGCAGCAGCTGCGTCATGCCGATGACACCGTTCATCGGCGTGCGGATCTCATGGCTCATCATCGCCAGGAAGTCGCTCTTGGCGCGGGTCGTGGACTCCGCGGCCTCCTTCTCGATGAGCAGCTTCTTCTGCTCGGTGATATCCTTGGCGATCAGATAATAGCCCATGATCCGCTTGTTGATGATGATCGGAGCGACGGAGGTGAGAATCTCCGCCGCCTTCCCGTCGCGATTCACGATTTCGTTGATCCGCCGCTCGACCGAGTCCCCTTCATGCGAGTCCGCCAAGACGGAGCGGATATCCGGCACTTTGACATAGGGAGAAAAGTCTTTGCCGACAAGCTCCTCGGCATGCATGCCGAGCAGCCTCTCGGCGACTGCGTTGCAATGAATGAAGCATCCCTTCAGATCCAGGGATATGACGGCATCATGGTTGTACTTCTTGAGCGAGGTATATCTCTCGATCGTCTCCTGCAGCTTGAGCTCGGCTTCCTTGCGGGCGGATATGTCCATCAGGGAGAACAGGTACCCGCAAATATCCCCGTTGTCCGTCTTCAAAGGGTAAAAGACGACCTCCAGGCTGATAATTTTGCCGCTCCGGCTTCTGCATTGGTTTTCGTAGGAAACCGGCTCCGCTCCGCCCGCGCCGAACTGCTCCAGGTCGATGTCCGTCTGGGGCATCAGCAGAGCTCGGAATTCAATCGCATCCATGCCCGCCAGCTCTTCCTGGGACCAGCCGAGCTTCTCGGTGAACGCCGGATTCACGATGGAGATTCTCCAGGAAGAATCCATCATGACGAGCGGATGGGGATTATGAAGCACGACGGATCTGTACTGCTGCAGTCCGGGCTTCTCCGCTTGGAGTCTTGTCCGCCTGCCGTCAGGTTCTATCGGGGAAAAGAGGCTCTCTTCGCTCATAAGGATCTCCTTTTCTACTTTTTCGTATGTGCAAACATTGTACTACCTGCATCTCAAAAGGGAAACCTGACGAATGAAAGAGATTGCCGCCGCCGGCGGCATAGGACGGCCAGTCGGCAAGTCCCATGCGCATCCTGCTCAAGAGCGCATCTCGGCTCCGGCCTTCCGTTCCTTTTTAACCGGAGTCCTTGAATCCATCCCAGCGTCAGCGCGCGGGGGGGGAACCTGTCCAGCCATAAAAAAAGAACAAGCCGATCTTACTGGATTTTAACGCCACTCGTCAGAGAACGTCAATGTTCGACATGGCGCAGACAACGCCGCGGCAGCTTTTCGCCTTGGCGTTTCCGGCAATTCCGCGCCTCTGGCATCGATGAAGGAAAAGGCCGTTCCGCTGTCATCGAGACAGCGGAACGGCCCGGTCCGGCTGCTCCTGCTCAGCCTTTCGCCGCGAGGGCTTTCACCGCATCCGCCATGGACGAGGCCGTCACCCGACCGGCGTCGGCAGCCTCATGCCGGGCTGCGCCCGGCTTCAGCGCCATGAACGCCACCGTCACGGGCCGTCCCGGCACCAGGTCGAAGAAATTGTCGCTGAACATGCCTTCGCTGTCGCTCTGCAGCCATACCGCTCTTGCCAGGCGGCTGGCGCTGACGCGGAAGCGGCTGCCGCCGCTGCCCTCGATCTCTTCCACATCGATCGATGCCGGAGCGAGCGCAAGCTGGCGATCTCCTTCGAAGAAGGCTGACGCTGAGGCGAGCAGCGAGCCGTCTTCCGCAATCAGCTCCGCCGTCACCAGAACGGAATCGGAGTCGGCGCTTTCCGGCAGCAGCTCTGCGCGTGTTAGCGAGAACAGCAGCAGCGACTGGCCGCCTGCCGCCGCAGCCGGCACCTCGCGCTCGGCAAGCGCGAGACCGGAGAAATCCAGCAGGCTCACCTTGAGGGTGCCTTGCACGGATGCCTGCAAATCGTTCACCAGATGGAAATCGATTCCCGTGCCGGTCCGGTCTGCGGAGAGCAGAACGTCCCGGAAGCTGCGCTTGGCGTAATAATGCATCGCTTTCCAACGGCCGAAATAATCCATGCCCGCCCAGGAGGCGACCGGCCAGCAATCGTTCATTTGCCAGTACAGCGTGCCCATGCAGTAAGGACGGCGGCGCCGATGGGCTTCGATCGCCATCTTCATCGCCTCGCCCTGCAGAATCTGGCTTTCGTAGAGGAAGGCCGGGAAGTCCTTCGGCTCCGGCAAATACATGTCCATATATTCCTTGATCAGCCGGTTGCCGGCTCCGTTCTTCTGATGGGCGAGCATGACGGTGGACAGCAGCTCCATATCGGCTTCCTCGGCGAAGGAGCGCACCGATCTGTATTCCGGGAAGGACTGGAAGCCGTACTCGCTGATGAAACGGCCGATCTTGAGCTTGTAGTTCTCGAAAGGCTCCACGGCATGCCACACGCCCCAGTAGTGGACATCTCCGGCCGCCGATTCCGGGAAGGCATGCTGGCCGGCATCCTCGGAAAGGCTGATCAGCGGCGAGGACGGCCAATAACCGACGCCCGGCGCCAGCGCATCCACCGCTTCGGGAAGCAGCCTGTGGAAGATCGCCTCATAGTCGGCCCAGATGCGCTCCCGCTGCTCCGGGGTGAACGCCTTCTTCCAGCCCCAGCCGCCGTTCTCGTCGTAGTGGGCCCAGGCGGAATCGATCTCGTTGTTGCCGCACCAGAGCACGATGGACGGATGGTTGCGCAGCCGGCGCAGATTGTCCTCGGCCTCCGCGCGCACATTGTCGAGGAAGGCCTCGTCGCCGGGATACATGCTGCAGGCGAACATGAAATCCTGCCAGACCATGATGCCGTGCTCGTCGCACAGGTCGTAGAAAATATCCTGCTCGTAGATGCCGCCGCCCCATACGCGCAGCATGTTCATATTCGCCTCGGCCGCGGACAGGATCTCATGGCGGTAACGGTCCTCCGTCACTTCCGCGACGAAGCTGTCGTTCGGAATATGGTTCGCTCCCTTGGCGAACACGGCGACGCCGTTCAGCTCGAAGAAGAACGAGGTGCCGGCTTCGTCGCGTTCGCGCACCAGACGGACGGAACGCAGACCGGTCCGGACCGTCCTGCAGTCGGCGGCTCCGCCCCGCTGTTCAACCTTGGCCAGGAACTCCGTCATAGCGGCTTCGCCGAGGCCACGGCTCCACCAGAGGCGCGGGTTGTCGAGCCGAACAGGGATTTCCAGCGTCTGGATTCCCGTCTCCAAGTCCGCTTCAAGCGTATGCTCTTGTCCTTCCACATGCACGGCGATCGTCGAGGGACCCGAGGCGGCGGCTTCCACCGCGACAACGGCCGTCACTTCGGCCGCTTCGGCCGAGACGGCGTCCTGCCGGATGAACAGATCCGAGATGCGGACGCCCGACCAGCTCTCCAGACGGACCGGACGCCAGATGCCGCTCGTCACGAATCTCGGGCCCCAATCCCAGCCGTAATGATAAGGGGCTTTGCGGGCGAAAACGCTGATCCGCTTGTCTCCAAGGCCGCCCAGCTCCGACTGGTCGTTCGTCGCCGGAAGCGCATAGCCGAGCCGCTCCAGCTTCGGCAGATCCTCGTTGACGGGCGAGCGGAAGCGGATATGGAGCTTGTTGCCGCTTTCCAGGAGGAGGCCTTTCACATCGGCCTTCCAGATGCGGAACATATTGTCCGCCGAGAACAGGCGGGTTCCGTTCAATGTTACGTCCGCGTACGTGTCCAGTCCCTCGAACGCGAGCTGCACGAAGTCCTCGTCCAGCTGCTCCGCCGCGGCATCGAACCGGGCCTCGTACTCCCAGTCCTGCTTGTCGATCCACTGCAGCCGATGTTCATTCGTTCCATAGAAAGGATCCTCGATTTTTCCGTTGCGCAGCAGATCGGTGTGGACGCATCCGGGAACACTTGCTTCCAGCCATGCTTCCCCGCGGTCAACCGCTCTGAACGTCCAGCTTCCGATGACGATCGATGTCATATGCCAGTCCTCCCTATGCGCATTAGCGCTCCCAAAAATGGCTGATTGTTAGGTTTGTTAGGATAACAACAGCTTGAATTCGCGCCAATCATAACGGCGTTAGGTTGTTTCGTCAAGCCGGGAATCAAAAAGAAAACCCGCTCGCATGCGAGCGGGTTCATGCCGGGTCAAAGCCGCGCGGGACAGCAAGCCGTTTAGCGTCTTATGTAGCGGGATGCCCATTCCCGGAACGTCCATTCCGGATTCCAGCTGACCGCGCCGATCGCATGGAAGCAGCCCCAATCCAGTACCTTTTGATGAAGCATATGGACCTTGATTCTCTGATCGAACCCTTCCACATCGTCCAGTCCGTCCCGATAAGCCAGAACGAACCGCTCCGCGAGATCGGATCTGCCGCGGTCGATGAACTGGGTCGCCACCTTGGGCAGATCGGCTGCCCCGTCTCCGAAATAGCCGTTCGTGAAATCGAACAGGCCGCTCAGCTCCCACCGGTCTCCGTTGCGGCGGACCAGCAGATTATCGAACTTGAAGTCCCCCATGACATAGACGGGCCGGTCGAAGCGGTCGAATGAATCCGTTGCGGCATCCAGGATATCCTCCGCCCACGCCCAATCCTCCGCCGCCACCGGCGCGTAATTCTCCGCATCCCGGAGCCAGCGGCGGATCCGGCTGTACAGCCACTCCCGGTAGGAGCCTGGAAACGGCTCGACTTCTCCCGAGGCGGGTATCCATTCCCCGCTGCTCTCCGACTTCCATTCGTGCATCCGATGGAGCGTGTCCGCCAGCAGGCAGCTGAGCTTGCGCAGGCTTTCCTCGTCTTCGAGCGCGAGATCCCGGGGATGGATGCCCGGCAGCCGCGGCATGACGGCATACGGCCAGCCGAAAATATCCGTCCGTTCATCCAGCCGGTATGGAGCCGGGACGGGAAGTCCGCGCTGCAGCAGCCCCGTCGCGAAATGCCGTTCCTCGTTCAGCTGTCCTTCATATAAAGGATTTCCCTTCAGCACGAACTCCCCTCCGTCCGACTCCAGGAACAGCGTCTGGCCTCCGGCCCCGCTAGCCGTGCGGCGACAGCCTCGAAGCCGGCCGAGCGCGAACCGGTCCAGCGCCTTCTGCAGCTGCTCCGAGGTTACGTCGCCCAGCTTGTTCGATGAAAAATAAATCGTCGTCGTCATATCTTGCATGCAGCCCCCTGTCTTCTCGTGAAATTGTACCATGGAGGCGGCCTTCCGGATACGAGTCCGGACCCGCAGCCTGCGCCGTCTCTCGCCTGCAGTCAAGCCACGAAGCCGGCCACCAAGGGAATGAGGAACAAGGAAAGGAAAGCGCTCAGAAGCATGGAGACGCTGGCGATGGAGCCCGGCACGGCTCCGAGTTCGAAAGCTTTGTGGGCTCCGGCCGTATGGGCGCTGCTGCCCATCAGAACCCCCTGGGCTACTTCGCTGCGGATTCGCGTCCAGGAGATCACGAGCGGGCCGAGCACCGTGCCCAGAATGCCGGTGATCAGCACGAATACGGCGGTTAAGGTCGAAATCCCGCCGATCATGCCGCTGACGGCAAGCGCGATCGGCGTCGTCGTCGCCCGGAGCAGGAGCGAATCCGCCAGCATGCGGTCGAGGTGGAACAACCGGCAGATTCCAAGCGCGGCCGCCGTTCCCGTCATCCAGCCGGCGGCGACTCCGGCCGCGATCTCAAGGCTATGCTTCTTCAGCAGAGCCGCATTCTTATGCAGCGGCACTGCCAGCGCGACCGTCGCCGGACCGACCATGGCGCTCAGCCAGCGGCCTCCCTCGTTATAGGTCTCATACGGGATCCGGCACAGAGCGAGAATAGCCATGATGGCTGCCGGCGTCACGATCAAGGGAGACAGGATCAGGATGCTCCAGCGCCGATGCGCCAGCTTGCTCCCCCCGTACACCAGCACGGTCAGGAAGATAAAGCCTGCCGCAGCGAGCGCGCTCATCGTTCTCCCCCTCTCTCCCGGCGGCGGCCTGCGAGCTGGGCGAGCCCTCCCGCGCTGATCATGACGAGCACGCTGCTGATGAGGATGACGAGCAGAATCTGAAGGCCGCTGCCGGCAAGCAGCGGGCCGAATTGAACGAGTCCGGCGGCAGGCGGGATGAAGAAGAGCAGCATCTCGGCGAGCAGCCATCCGGCTCCGAGCTCGATCCAGCCGAGCTTGATGATCCCGGTGCGCAGCAGGATGAAGACGAGGGCAAGCCCGAGGACGCTTCCCGGGACAGGAAGTGAAAGCAGCGAAGACAGCAGCGTCATGGCTTCGTATACGGCGACGAAAAAAAGCATCTGCGCGGTTCCGCGCAGAAAGCTGGCGATATTCATGTAAAATCCCTCCTGCACCCAGTTTATTCCCGATACGAATATACGTAAAATGAATAATAGGAATCGCTCGCATTCCATCTGTCTATGACAAAAGGAGGAGCCATGGAGCTGCGCCATCTGGAATACATGCTCGAAATCGCCAAGCAGGAAAGCTTCACAAGAGCTGCCGAAGCTCTTCATGTGACCCAGCCGACGATCAGCAAGACGATCGCCCAGCTCGAACAGGAGCTGGGAACGCCGCTGTTTGTCCGCAATGGCCGTAAAATCAAGCTGACGGATGCCGGTCAGGCCATCTTGTCCCAATCGCAGGATATCGTCCGGCTGGCGGGAAGCCTGAAGTCGGAGCTCGCCGACCTCGCCGGCTTCAAGAGCGGCTGGATCCGCATCGGCCTGCCCCCGATGGTCGGCGCCACAGTCTTTCCCAAGGTCGTCCGCATGTTCCTGCAGGAGCATCCCGGCCTGTCCATCGGACTGGAGGAGCATGGCGCGATCCGGGTGGAATCGGATGTGGCGGAGGGATTGCTGGATTCCGGCCTCGTGCTGGCGCCGGTCCGCGAGGATCTGTTCGACTCCTTCCCGATCCTGCAGGAGAATCTATTCGTCGTCATGGAGCGCGGCCACGTTCTCGCCGGAGCGACCGAGCTGTCCTTGCAGGAGCTGCGCGAGGAAGCCTTCGTCATGTACCGGGAGGACTTCGCCCTTCATGCAAAAATCTACGAGCAATGCGACGCGCTCGGCTTCCGCCCCCGCGTCCTGATGGAAAGCTCGCAGTGGGATCTCATCTACGAGATGGCCGCCGAGGGACTCGGCGTCGCCCTTCTGCCGGAATCGATCTGCCGCAGGCTGGACCCCTCCCGAGTCGCGGCCGTTCCCCTTGTGAATCCGTCGATCGGATGGAATATCGTCATGATCTGGAGGCGGGGGCAATACCTCAGCTTTGCCGCGCGGGAGTGGATCCGGTACGCCAAGGAGCATTTCAGCCACTCCACTCCTAGGTGAATCAAGAAAGAATTGGGAGAGCGCGGAACCTTTTCCGGACAAGCCTCGTCATGAAATCATTCTCCCGTGCATCGGGATTTTCGGAGGCAGACATGGCAACGTGGATGACCCATTTTCGAATCGCGGATCAAATGCTGAAGAACGGATTCAAGGCCAGCGTGCCGGAGTTCGTCGTCGGCCACATCGGTCCGGATTGCGGCTTGCCCGATCCGGACACAGGGCAGTTCCAGCCCCCCAAGACCGCGACCCATTTCCTCGACGCCGACAAAAGGATTCGCCCGGAACGGTTCCTGGAAGCGTATCTGCCGGAAGGAGCGGAGACAGCGGATGCCATGAATCCTCGAACCGCATTCCTGCTCGGCTGCTACTGCCATCTGCTGACCGACGTCGAATGGATCGAGCTTCAGAAGCGCAAAAGAAAGGAGCCTGCCACGCAAGCTCTTGAGGGAATGCCGGACCGCTCCTCCCGGCTGAAAAGCGACTGGTACGGAGCCGACTTCCTGTATCTGGAGAAGGAGCCCGCCAGCATCTTCACCCGCTGCTTCAGCAGCGTCCGCGATTTCCCCGACTATCTGGACCTCTTCCCGGCTGGACAGATCCAGAAGCAGATCGACCGGATCTCCGCCTATTACACCGGCCATGCTTTCCAGCAGCATTGGGGCGGCGATTACGAGTTCCGTTTCCTCTCTCCACCAGAAACCGACGCCTTCGTCCACGACGTCGCCGGCAAGCTGCAGGACATGAAGTCCGCCATGGAGCGAGGCTGACCCCCGCCACGATCCCAGACGAAACAGCCGATCCCAAGATTGGATCGGCTGTTTCTTGTGCGCGGGAGCCGCTCTGACAGCAGCAGCAGTCGCAGCGGCTCATGAATTCGTCGACAGGCCGCCGTCCACATGGAGCACCTGCGCCGTCACATAACGGGAATCGTCCGATGCGAGGTACACCCAGGTCGGAGCCAGCTCGAACGGCTGGCCCGGCCTCCCCATCGGAGTGTCCGTTCCGAAGACGGCGACCTGATCGGCGGAGAAGCTCGACGGAATGAGCGGCGTCCAGATCGGCCCGGGGGCGACGGCGTTGACGCGGATGCCTTTTTTCGCCAGGTTTTTGGCCAACGCCCGCGTGAAGCCGACGATAGCGGCCTTGGATGCGGTGTAGTCCATGAGCAGCTTCTCCCCGACATAGGGCACGACCGACGCCGTGTTGATGACGGCATCTCCCGCCTTCAGATGCGGGAGCGCCGCCCTCGTCGTATAGAAATGAGAATAGATGTTGACCTTGAATGTCTCGTCGAACTGCTCATCCGTAATATCGGTCAGCTCGTTCTGCTGGAACTGGATGCCCACATGGTTCACGAGAATGTTCAGGCAGCCGAACGCCTCGACCGTCCTGGCGACGATATCCTTGCAGTGAGCTTTGTCTCGAAGGTCGCCGGGCAGCAGCAGGCACCGGCCTCCAAAATGCTCCACGCGAGCCTTGGTGCGTCCGGCATCCTCATGCTCGTCGAGATAGGAGATCGCGACATCCGCCCCTTCCTTGGCGAAGGCGATGGCGACAGCGGCACCCATGCCGCTGTCGCCGCCCGTAATGAGCGCGACCTTGCCCTCGAGCTTGCCGCTGCCTCTGTAATGGGGGTTCTCGATGATCGGGCGAGGCACCATGAGCTTCTCCAGACCTGGCTGGAACAGCTGGCGCTGCTCCGGGAAGCTGATCTGCACATCCTCGTAGCGGGTGATCCTGCCGTAGGCCGGATACAGCGGATAACCGCTCTGCTTGCAGTTCTCGAACCATTCCTGCAAGTCCCGGATTTCGCTGAGGCCGTCGTCTTTCTTTTCACTCATGCCGCGTCCTACCTCCTGAACCGTCTTGTATCCATAGCCTATGGGCTATGGGCGCCTGCCGTGCCTGCCCACCCGGCTCCCTCTTTTGCGATGTGCCCGGATGGCCCCGAGTGGAATATAGTATCAGGCAGAACAAGGCTTACAGGAGGAGATCCATGTGAAGTACTATTATGACGAGAGCATCAAATTGCTGCTCATTCCCTATTCCAAGGAAACGGTCGAGGTCGCTTACGCCCCCTATGCATTCGCTTTGCCGCTCATCGCCATCCGTCCGCCCTTCTATGCCAATGCCCGCCTGGAGTCGGAATATCCGGTCGCTTGAGACGCAAGAAAACCCGGCGCTATCCGAGGCGCCGGGTCTCTTGGCGCAGGCGGCTGGTCCGTCTGTCCCTAGGGATTTCAAGCGGCTTTCCTTGCGCGTTCTTCGATCGCACAGGAGTCCAGGCCGCTTTCCGCTTCTCCGAAGCTATCGGGACGAACCCTCATTCCCCGGTCAAAAACCGGTATCCGATTCCCGGCTCGGTGGCAATATACCGCGGATCCGCAGGATCCTCCTCCAGCTTCTTGCGGAGATGCCCGACGTAGATTCGCAAATAATGGCCTTCGGAGGAGAGATTGCTGGAGCCCCACACCTGCTGCAGCAGCTGCTTCTGCGTCATGACCTTGCCGGCATTGGAGGCCAGCGCCTTCAGCAGGTCGTACTCCGTCGGAGTCAGCTTCAGGCGGCTGCCCGACAGCTCTACGCTGCGGAGGGCCAGGTCGATGGCGAGCTCCCCGAAGCGCAGCACCGGCTCGCCGCCGGATTTGTTGGCCGCATGGCGCAGGGCGACACGCATGCGCGCGACCAGCTCGCCCATGCCGAACGGTTTCGTGACGTAATCGTCGGCTCCGGCATCCAGAGCTTCGATCTTATCTTCCTCGCGGTCTTTGGCCGTCAGCACGATGACCGGCACCGACGACCATTCCCTGAGCCGTCTCAGCACCTCGATGCCAGCCATGTCGGGCAAGCCGAGATCCAGGATGACGAGATCCGGATGGTGCATGGAAGCCTCCAGCATTCCCGACTCCGCCGTGGCGGCTTCATAGATTTCATATTGATGCGCCTGCAGCGTCACCTTCAGCAGCTTGCGGATTTGCGGCTCGTCGTCAATGATCAGCACCCGCGCTCCTGTTCGTTCGGTTGTCATCTCTATTCCCTGCTCTCTGTCGCTGGATCTGATGATTCGGCCGGCTGTGCGTTGGAAGGCATGGCCAGCGGCAGCAGCACGGTCACGGCCGCGCCCTTGCCGGAGCTCCCCGGCCCCGCACTGATGGAACCCCCGTGCATGTCCGCGATGCCCTTGGCGATCGAGAGTCCGAGTCCCGTGCCCGGAATATGGCGAGTCGCTTCCGAGCGGTAGAACTTGTCGAAGATGCGCCGCCCCTCCTCCTCGCTCAATCCGGGGCCCTCGTCCTCGATGCGCAGAACCAGATTCCGGCCGCGGACAAAGGCTTGCAGCCTGATGTCGCTGCCATCGGGAGAATATTTGATGGCGTTGCTCACGATATTGGCCAGCATCTGCTCCAGCAGGACGATATCTCCGGGAAGCGGCGGCAGATCCTCGCTGATCATAAGCCGCACTTTGCGCCTCCCCAACGCTTCCTTCAATTGGCGGATCACGATTCCGGCCAGCTCGCCGGCATCCAGCCATTCCCGCCGCATCTTGATCATGCCGCTCTCCAGCTGCACCATCCCGAGCAGATTCGTCACGAGCCGGTTCATGCGCAGCGCGCCGTCCCGAATCGTGCCGAGCAGCTCGGAGCGGTCTTCCTCGGAGAACAGCGCGCCGGATTCCAGCAGGCCGGTCGAGGAGCCGATGATGGCCGCCAGCGGGGTTCTCAGCTCATGCGAGACGGAATCCAGCAGCGCGGTGCGCATCCGCTCCGATTCGGCGGTCAGCTGGGCCAGCTTGGCATCCTCTCCGCGCTTGATGCGGGCGAGCGCGCTTCCGGCCAGGCCGCTCAAAGCCTCGACCTGCAGGACGACGGCCGGGGAAATGTCCTGTCCGAGGGCATGAATCTCCGCCACCCCGTACGTCTGGTCCTCCGCCTTGAGCGGCATGAACCATCCGGCGGAGCCGCCGAGCTTGCCGGTCCCCTGTCCGGCAGGCTCCCCGTGCCGGTACACCCAGCGGGCGATCAGCACGGGGTCCTGGCCTTGCAGCTCCTGCCCTCGAACCGTCCCATTCACGGAACCGTCCGGCGGATTCAGCCCGAACGGCCGGAGCTCCCCTTCCTTGTCCGGCACATAAAAATCGGCGGCCAATCCGCAAGCGCCGCGGATATGTCCGCTGAACGCGCGGAGCACGGCAGGGACATCGCTGACGTCGGACATCAGCCGGCTCATGACATATAGCGCCGCCGTGCCGCGCTCTTGCCGCCTAGCCGCCTCGGCCTGCCGTTTGAGCCGAGCCGCCAGTCCGGCCGTCATGAGGGCGACGGCCAGATAGACAGCAAAAGAAATCAGATAGCGCAAATCCGCCACCGTAAAGCTCCATACCGGAGGAATGAAAAAAAAGTCGAACGCCAGTATGCCGGCGACGGCCGCAAAAACGGCCGGCCCTCTCCCTCCGTATGCGGCGGCGAACAGCACCGGGAACAGAAAGAGCAAGGCAGCGTTCACCGTATCGTAAGCCAAGCCGGGCAGATGAAGGCATACCGACAGCACGCCGATCGACAAGGCTACGATTCCATAGGGCATGGCTGCGTTCCGTCTCCGGCTCGCGCCGCCCCCTCCCGCTTCCGCTCCGACGTTCTCAGGAACGTTCTCGCCATCCGCCGGCTTGCCGCTGACTGACAATCCGCATCTCTCCTTTGCGCCGCGCGCTCCTGCAGCTCTGCCTATTATAGCGCATGTCCCGGCTCGTAATCAGCAACGATGAGCACATCCAGATGCCTCGCCTCGCGGAGGAGGCTCCGGACGAGCGAGCCGTTCCTCCATTCCTTGGAGAACGACGGGCTCGGCTGCCCGATGACGAGCTGGGTCGCTTCCGCCTTCCCGGCTTCGGCCGCAAGGATAGCGGCGGTCTCGCGAGGCGATCCGCCTTGGTGAACGACGAAATCTCCTCCAAGAAGGATCGTGACCCTCTCCAGCTCCTCCACCCTCCGTGCGGCGTCCCCTCGGGAGTCCATGCCGTCCCGCACGTAGTGGACATGCCAATCCGCCTTGAGCCGGAAAGCCGTCCGGAAGCCGCGGCGAATAAGACGTTCCGCTCCCGGGGAGGCGCTGACGCAGACGAAGATGACTTCCTTGCGCCGCCACGGGCCGCGCAGCGAGCCGCTGTCGCTCCGCGATTCCAGCCGCTCGTCGACATCGTCGGCGAGCTCCCGCAAGGCGAGCTCGCGCAAGGCGATGAGATTGCCCGTGCGGAAGAAGTGGTTCAGCGCCTGATCCACTTTGTCCATGGCGTAGATCTTCCCTTCCCGCATCCGCTGCTGCAGCGAACGGGGAGAGACGTCGATCAGCTGGATTTCATCCGCCAGCCGCAGCAGGCGGTCCGGCACCGTTTCCCTCACCCGGATGCCGGTAATCTGCTCCACCGCATCGTTGAGGCTCTCCAGATGCTGGATATTGACCGTCGTCAGCACGGAAATGCCCGCTTCCAGTATCCGCTGCACATCCTCGTAGCGCTTGCGGCTGCGGCTGCCGGGAATATTGGTATGGGCCAGCTCATCCACGAGCACGACCTCCGGCCTTGCGGCAATGACAGCGTCCACGTCCATCTCCTGCAGCGATGCGCCTTTCACCTCCGCAGCCGCGCGGGCAATGACCGGGAGCCGGCCGAGCTGCGCTTGCGTGTCCGGCCTGCCATGCGTCTCCAGCAGCCCGACCCGGACATCGATGCCTTTATCGAGCAGATCGTTGCCCTCCCGAAGCATCGCATACGTCTTGCCTACGCCGGGAGCCGCCCCGATGAACACTTTGAGGCGCCCCCTGCCGATCTTGCCGATCTCCTCCTTGACTTCATCATCCGTCAGCCGCCGATGCGGCTCCTGCCGCTTGCCTTCCCTCGACGCTCCGGTCACGATGCGGCTGCCGTCGCCGGACTCCCGGTCGGCGATGAGATAGAGGTCGACGTTCCGCATTTTCTTGAGCAGCGTGCCGAGCACCGAGCCCTTGCGCCATTCCTCCCAGCGGCTCTGCCGGGAATGGCCCATGATGATGCGGGTCACTCCATGGGCGTGGGCGTAGCGGACAAGCTCATCCGCAAGGCGGCGCCTTCCCGGACTCGGCAGCTCCTCGAAGGAGCTGCCCAGCTTGGAGGAGAGCTTCCGCATGCTGCGGCGGAAATCAGCCCCTTCCTTGGAAAGCGGCTTGCGGGGATCCTGGAAGGTTACGACCGAAAGCGCCCCTCCGAGGCGCCTGGCGATCTGTCCGCCGCGGCGGATATACAGCGAGCCGTTCCAATGATATTGGGTGCTGACCAGGATATGCTCGCCGGCTCCGGAAGGACCCGACAGCCCCATCCCCTGGCGATAGCGCCGCAGCGATTCGTTCACCTCCTCCGCCACGAAGCGAAGGGCAAGCTCCCTCAGCACGCCGAGATTCCCTTGGCGCAGCAGAGGAGCGTCCTTGCCGCTTCTCCGCTTGGCGTCCTCCATCCGGCTCAGCAGAGCCTCGGGCGTCACATCGATCAGCCGGACCTCATCCGCGAGCTCCAGCGTATCGTCGGGAACCGTGCAGCGGACCTCGACGCCGGTCAGCCTCTGCGCGAGCTCCTTGTATCCGTCCAGCTCATAGACATTGACTGTCGTCATGACACTGATGCCCCTGGATATCAGCAGGCGGATATCCTCGAGCCTCGTCGGCCGCGGAGCCCCAGGGCGGTTGCGGTGTGCGAGTCCGTCCGCCAGCACCAGCTCCGGCATCCTCTCCAGGATGCGGTCGATGTCCAGATCCTGCATGCCCGTGCCGTTCTCCGTCCAGACGAGCGGCGAAATTTCCTCCAGCGCGCCGACCTGCTCCAGCGTCTCCGGCCACACCGGCGCGGCAAGCGCTCCGATGACGACGTCGACTCCCTTGGCTGCGCGGGCGCAGCCTTCGCGCAGCATATGATACGTCTTGCCCGCCCCGCTGACCGGCCCGATATAGACCGTCAGCAGGCCGCGCTTCAGCCTGTCGATCGACTCCAGCAATTCCTCCGGGGACTTCCTGCGGTAAGAATCCATGCCCGGCCTACGGAGTCCGCTTGGACAGCTCCAGATTGAGGGCGTTCACATTGACCCTCGGCTCTCCGAACAGGCCGAGCTGGCGCCCTTTCGTCAGCCGGTCCACCAGCTTCGTCAGGTCCTCCGCCGGAATGCCGCTGGCCTGGCTGATCCGGGGAATCTGGGCTTTCGCCGCCTCCGGAGACAGATCGGGATCGAAGCCCGATCCGGAGGCCGTGACGAGATCGGCCGGAACCTCGGCAAGATCGGGGTTCTGCTTGCGCCAACCAGATGCCTTGGCCAGCGTCTCTTCCACATATTCCTTCGTGCCGACAGCCCGGTTGGAGCCCGATGACGCGGTCGGATCATACTTGGCCATGGATGCTCGGGGCTGGAAGCGCCCCGGCGATGCCGTCTCCTGCGCGAGCAGCTCCGAGCCTGCGGGTACGGACCCGACATGGATCAGGCTTCCTTCGGCCTGCTTCGGGAAGAGAAGCTGCGCGGCTCCGGTCGTCGCGAGCGGATATAGGATCCCGCATAGGACGAGCAGCAGCGCCGACAGCCGGAATGCGGTCATGAATGCTTTCATAAGGTACAGCTCCTTCTCCTGCTGAAAATGAATGGTATGAATGGCAGCCAGGTGGTCAGATCAAATGCAGGCCGGACAGCAGCATGTCGATCAGCTTGATGCCGATGAACGGCACGATGACGCCGCCGACGCCGTAGACGAGGATGTTGCGGGCCAGCATCCGGTCCGCGCTGAGCGCCCGATACTTGACGCCTTTCATCGCCACCGGAATAAGCAGCGGGATAATGACGGCATTGAAGATGAGCGCCGACAGGATGGCCGAGGACGGCGAGCTCAGCCCCATCAGGTTGAGCGAGGACAGCTGCGGCAGCACGGTGATGAACATGGCCGGAAGGATCGCGAAATATTTGGCCAGGTCGTTGGAGATCGAGAACGTCGTCAGCGCGCCGCGGGTGATGAGCAGCTGCTTGCCTATCGATACGACCGACAGCAGCTTGGTCGGGTCGGAGTCGAGATCGATCATGTTGGCCGCTTCCTTGGCCGCCATCGTGCCGGAGTTCATCGCCAGGCCGACGTCGGCCTGAGCGAGCGCCGGGGCGTCGTTCGTGCCGTCGCCCGTCATCGCGACCAGCCTTCCTTGCTGCTGCTCGCGGCGGATCGCGGCGATCTTGTCCTCCGGCTTCGCTTCGGCGATATAGTCGTCGATGCCGGCTTCGAGCGCGATGGTAGCCGCCGTCAGAGGGTTGTCGCCCGTGCACATGACGGTGCGGATGCCCATCGACCTCAGCTCCGCGAATCTTTCCTTCAGACCGGGCTTCACCGTGTCCTTCAGGTGGATCAACCCCAGGATGCGGCCGCCGGAGGAGACGGCGAGCGGCGTGCCGCCGGACTTCGCGATGACGGCCGCCTTCTCCTCCAGATCATCGGGAATGAGACCGCCGGCCTCCGCGACCGCCCTCCGCACGGAATCGACGGCGCCTTTGCGGATGGCCAGCCCGCCTGGCAGCGCAATGCCCGACATCCTTGTTTCGGCCGTAAAGTCCATCACTTCCGCACCGGCGTAATCCCGATCGTCCCAGCTCTCGCCGAGCTTCTGGGCGAGCTCCGCGATGGACCGGCCTTCCGGCGTCTCGTCCCGGACGGAAGCCTGCAGCGAGGCATGGATGATCTCGCTCTCCGAGACGCCCTTCACCGGAATGAATTCCGAAGCCATCCGGTTGCCGTACGTTATCGTGCCTGTTTTGTCCAGGATGAGCGTGTCGATGTCGCCTGCGGCCTCGACCGCCTTGCCCGACATGGCCAGCACGTTGAACTGAGTCACCCGGTCCATGCCGGCGATGCCGATGGCCGAGAGCAAGCCCCCGATCGTAGTCGGGATGAGGCACACAAGCAGGGCGATCAGCGTGGCGGGATCGAGCTTGATGCCCAGATAATCGGCCATCGGCACCATAGTGACAATGACGATCAGGAAGATCATGGAGAGAACGGCCAGCAGCGTCGTCAAGGCGAGCTCGTTCGGCGTCTTCTGCCGCTTGGCTCCTTCCACCAGCGCTATCATGCGGTCGAGGAAGGACTCCCCGGGATCGGCCATGATCCGGATGACGATCCAGTCGGAAGCGACTCTCGTTCCGCCCGTTACCGAGGAGAAGTCGCCGCCGGCTTCCTTGATGACGGGAGCCGATTCCCCGGTGATGGCCGATTCGTCGATGGAGGCGAGGCCCTCTACGATCTCGCCGTCCGACGGAATGATTTCTCCCGCCTCTACCCGCACGTGATCGCCTTTCCTCAGAGCGGTGGAAGCGACCTGCTTCAGCGAGCCGTCTTTCTGGATCAGCGCCGCCATCGTCTCGCTTTTCGTCTTGCGCAGCGTATCCGCCTGGGCTTTGCCCCGCCCCTCTGCGAGCGCTTCGGCGAAGTTGCCGAACCATACGGTGAAGAACAGGACGAAGAAGACGGCGATATTGTAGCCTCTGCCCGCTTCTCCGGTTCCGAACAAACCCGGATCGATGGCCAGCAGCAGGGCGATCACGGTGCCGGCCTCCACGATGAGCATGACCGGGTTTTTCGCCATGACGATCGGATTCAGCTTGATCAGAGCGTCCAGCATCGCCCTTCCCACCATTTGTCTGGACCATGTTTTCTTGCGGCTTTCTTCCATTGCTTGAAGCTCCCTTCCCGTATTCGCGGACGTCATGGCATCGCCAGATGCTCGGCGATCGGGCCGAGGGCCAGAGCCGGCAGGAATGTCAGCGCGCCGATGACGATGATGATCATGATCAGAATGCCTGTGAACAAGCCGGTGTCGGTGCGCAGCGTCCCCATCCCTTGAGGCACGGTTTTCTTGACCGCCAGCGAGCCGGCGATGCCGAGCATCGCGATGATGGACACATAGCGGCCGACAAGCATGACGAGGCCGATGCCCACGTTGTAGAAGTCTGTATTGGCATTGAGTCCGCCAAAGGCCGAGCCGTTGTTCGCGGCTCCCGAAGTGAAGGCGTACAGCACTTCGGACAAGCCGTGCATGCCGGAGTTGCTGATGGAGGCGACCGCCTGCGGCGTCAGAAGCGCGAGCGCGGTCGGGGCCAGGATGATGAACGGATGAACCAGCAGGGCGATGGAAGCCAGCTTGATCTCCTTGCCCTCGATCTTCTTGCCGAGGAATTCCGGCGTCCTGCCGACGAGAAGGCCGCAGATGAACACCGCCAGAATGGCGTACAGCAGGCCGTTCAGGAGGCCGACGCCTTTGCCGCCGAACACGTTGTTCAGCATCATTTCCGCCAGCGGCACGAGTCCGCCGAGCGGTGTCAGCGATTCATGCATATTGTTCACGCTGCCCGTCGTCGCCGCTGTCGTGACTGCCGTGAACAGCGAGGACTCCGCGATGCCGAACCGGACCTCCTTGCCTTCCATATTGCCGTGGATCCCGGCAGCATCGAGAGCCGGCACGCCGCGATATTCCGACGCCATCACGAGGGCAAGCATCGCCACAAAGATGAAGCCCATGGCGCCGAACACGGCCCAGCCCTGGCGCTTGTTGCGGATCATCAAGCCGAAGGCGTACACGAGCGCGGTCGGCAGAAGCATCATGCTCACGATATGGACGAGATTGGTCAGAGGCGTAGGATTCTCGAACGGATGCGACGCGTTCGTGCCGAACCAGCCGCCGCCGTTCGTGCCCAGGTGCTTGATGGATTCAAGCGAAGCGACGAGGCCCCGCGCAATCGTCTGCTGGCCCCCCTCCAGCGTCGTGGCCGTTATCGCTCCGTAGATCGTCTGCGGAACGCCCTGGAAAACCAGGAACAGCGCCGCCGCGAAGCTGAGCGGGAGAAATACCCGCGTAACGGCGCGGACCAGATCGACGTAGAAGTTGCCGAGCGCATCGCCCTTGCCCGCGATTCCGCGGATGAACGCGATCGCGACGGCAAATCCCGTCGCCGCCGATGTGAACATCGGGAAGGTGATCGCCGCCATCTGCGAGAAATAGGAGAGCGCATTCTCGCCGCTGTACGATTGCCAGTTCGTATTCGTCATGAACGATACGGCTGTGTTGAAGGCTTGAGCCGGCGGCATGCTGCCGATTCCGTCAGGGTTGAGAGGCAAATATTGTTGCAATCTAAGAATGGCGTACATGATGACGAGCATAATAAAGTTGGTGAGGAGCATCGCCTTCAGATAACCCTTCCACCCCATGTTCTCTTCTTCCTTGATGCCGGCCATCCGGTACAGCGGCTTCTCCGCCCAGCCGAACCATCTGTCGAGCTTCGTCCTGCCGTTGCCGTAGTCGAACACGGCGACCAGATACGTTCCGGCCGGCTTGACCAGCAGCATGATGATCGCAAGCGTAACCGCGACCTGAAGCATTCCCATTCCCACGTCTTAGCTCCCCCTTGCGGCGTTCATTAAAATTTCTCCGGATAAACCAGAACAAAACCCAGGTAGACCATGCAGACAAAAGCGATGATAGCGAGCACAAGCATGCTTATTCCCTCCTTATGACCTCTCCGCGAAGGAAATCAGACCTCGGAACGCCAGAAACGCGAGTCCCGTGAGCAGCAGCAGGCTCCAATCCTGATTGAACATTTTCAACTCTCCCTTATGGTTCTCATTTCCTCTACCGCATAGGGAAATGGTACTTCGGGCAGCCGTAAAAACGGGGTAAAGATCGGCGGCCGCGGCGTAAAAAAGACGTAAAAATAATCAGGAAAACGCAAAAAAGCCGCTCCTGGAGGAGCAGCTTTTCTTCGATTGCGGCATTTGCCGCTGGCTGGAAGCGATGCGCAGTGGAACCCTGGCGGTCGCCGGACAGACAGGCAAGGCGAAAATCCATGGCACCGGGAATGATGCGCGATGATGCGAGGCGAGCTTCCACACCTTGCTGCGCATTCCGGCGAGGCGAGTTCCTCCTGCACGCTGCGAGCGGGTTCTACAGCACGCTGCGCGCGGATACAAAACGGTCTTTCCACCAGCCGGATGTCAGGCTGTTGACCGTCACCCCGTTGGCGGACGGAGTGTTGTGGATGAAATTGCCGTCGCCCATGTAGATGCCGACATGGTTGATGACGCCGTTGTTCGTTCCGACGGTGTCGAAGAAGATGAGGTCGCCCTTCTTCAGATTCGCCCGGCTGACGGCGGTTCCTTGGGATTTCTGGGAGCTTGTCCCCCATTTCAAGCTGACTCCGGCTTTGCCGTAGATGAACTGGGTGAAGGCGGAGCAGTCGAAGATCAGCTTGCTCTCATTGCGGACGCCGTAGCTGTACGACACTTTGCCGATGTAGCTTTGCGCCAGCGAAACGACCTGATCCGCTTTCGCGCCGACTCCCGGCTGCGCGCTTCCTCCGCCCCCTCCTGCAGCAGGGGCGGTGTATGTGGTGTACTGGCTTCCGGAGGAGATATAACCGCTCTCTCCTTTGGCGGTCAGGACATGCAGCCAGTAGCTGTTGGCCTGGCCGACGACATGAACCGCTTCGCCTTTTTTCAGCATGCGGATCTTGCCGGCGGAGGTGCTTGGCTGAGTGCGCATATTGACGCCATATGTAATGGTGGTCTCATAGGAAGATGATGCCGCTGCTGCAGGGGTCGGCGGGACGTATACGGCTCCGATAGCGGTGAATGCGACGGCGGCGCACAGACTCGTTCCGATCAGCTTGCGGTTGAACCAATTATTGCTCATGTTGGTGAAAACCTCCTCGGGTTGTTGGTCTCACCCAACTGTAGCAGATTTTAAACGGCCTAAGATTTTCCACGAAGAGCGGAAATCCAAGGGGGACATGCCTTTCAAGGCCTTTCTTAGAAATAAATGAGAATTATCTCATCAAATTCCGGCATGCCCGGATCGGCGACGGGACTGGATTTACCGCAGCAAATAGAGCTTTGCCAAGGCAGGTGGGCAAACAAAAAAGCATCCGTCCCGCCGGATGCTTCTGCTTGCATGAATCAGCCTTCAACCGCAGCCGGGACGCCGGCATCGGGAACCATTCCATGCGACGAGCGGAAATACTCCCGATTGTGCAGCATGCTCGGATGATCCGGATGAAAGGCGAGCGCTTGTTCATTATGCTCGAATGCCTCCCTGAATCTACCCAGCCGATCGAGGCAAAGGCACATTTGCAGATGGGGGTACCAGGTAGACGCGGTGCGGTTCGTCATCCCCATCGTAACGGGGGGCTCCATGGCGGCAGCAAGCCCGTACCAATAGAGAGCGGCCTCGTACAACTCCCTTTCAAACAAGCCGTTGCCGATCGCGCAGCTGGATTCCGGCCGGGGCTTGTCGTAACAAAGCGACCTCAGCGCGGCTTGCAGCTGCAGATCCTTATGCCCCAACTGACCGTAACAGTCCGCCAGCTTCAGGCATGCCTGAATGTTGTCCTCGATCCACCCCTGTCCCGTGCGAAGCATCTGCTCATAGTAGAGCGCCGCCTCGTCGTAGAACGCGTGGTCCTTCAATTCGTTCGCAAAGTAATAGAGATCCCTTACGGAAAAATCTTCGCCGGCCTGCTGCCGGTTGCGGTAAATGCGCAAATTGCGGTCCGAATATTCCTTTTCCTTCCCATGCGAGACGCAGACGTCGCTGTCCAATGCTTGGCCCCATGCCTCCAGATATTCGTGGACGGGGCCGATCCACTTGAACCCCCGGTCCCTCCGCACAAGCCGGTTGCGCCGAAGGCTCGATATCGCGTTGCCGGCGGAATCGTAAGCAAGATTATAGGGCATGGTCACCCGTTCATAGGATGGGTCCAGTGTATTTTTCAAGCGCAGCAGCCCCTGCCTGTCTTCTTCCCGGAACCAGTCATCCGCATCCAGCCATAGAATGTAGTCCATGCTGGCTTGCGAAAACGAGAAATTGCGCGCGGCCGCGAAATCGTCGATCCACTCGAAATCAACGACTCGGCATCGATCGTAAGATGCCGCCAGCTCCTTCGTTCCGTCGACAGAACCCGTATCCGCGATGATGATTTCGTCCACGATATCCTTGACGCCGTCCAGAACTCTCCCCAGAGTCTCCTCTTCGTCCCGAACAATCATGCACAGGCTGATCGTGATCATGCCATCCCTCTCCTCTCCTGGAACGGAAATTCCCCAAGCTTCCTCGAGTAAATCTATTCGCATCCGAAAAAAATCATCACCATGCCTGTCAGCCGATAACCTTTCTGGGCTCCTGCGCATAGAGTAGATACAAGGCTGATCCATGAACAAGCCTGTCTGCAAAGCTGGAGAGGAGGCATCTGGTTGCGGGATTCCCATGACAAGGACAAATGGATCGATGAACTCGCCCGATTGCTGTCGGAGGTATCAATCGAGGAGCTTCGATCGAGCCGATATTTGGACCATCAAGGAAAACAACTCGATCAGGTATTGAAAAACCCCTCCTCGTCTCTTCAAGACATTCTTGCCGCCAACGACCACTTGAAAGCAGATTTGCAGAAGCTGGCTTTCAGGGATATGCACTTGCAATACAAGCTCGATATTTTGTTGGAAGCATTAAATTCCTCGGATGAATCCCTCATGCACCTCCATTCCGCGGAGCTGATCAAAGGTTTGCCGGGACCGACTGGACCGACAGGGCCGCTAGGGCCGATGGGACCTGTGGGGCCTGCGGGACCAGCAGGCGTCCCCGGATTGACCGGCGCTGACGGTCCGACAGGTGCCAACGGAGATCCGGGCGTCACTGGCGCGACCGGAGTCACTGGGGATCCGGGCATCGCCGGGGCGACCGGAGCGACGGGAGCCACTGGAGATCCGGGCGTTACCGGGGACACTGGCGCGACGGGAGCCACTGGGGATCCGGGCATCGCCGGGGCGACCGGGGACACTGGCGCGACGGGAGCCACTGGGGATCCGGGCATCGCCGGGGCGACCGGAGCGACGGGAGCCACTGGAGATCCAGGCGTTACCGGGGCGACCGGCGCGACCGGGGTCACTGGAGATCCTGGCGTTACCGGGGCGACCGGCGCGACTGGCGCGACCGGGGTCACTGGAGATCCGGGCGTTACCGGGGACACTGGCGCGACGGGAGCCACTGGAGATCCGGGCGTTACCGGGGCGACTGGGGCGACAGGCGCGACCGGGGTCACTGGAGATCCGGGCGTTACCGGGGACACTGGCGCGACCGGGGCCACTGGAGATCCGGGCATCGCCGGAGCGACCGGAGCGACGGGAGCCACTGGAGATCCAGGCGTTACCGGGGCGACCGGCGCGACCGGGGTCACTGGAGATCCTGGCGTTACCGGGGCGACCGGCGCGACTGGCGCGACCGGGGTCACTGGAGATCCGGGCGTTACCGGGGACACTGGCGCGACGGGAGCCACTGGAGATCCGGGCGTTACCGGGGCGACTGGGGCGACTGGCGCGACCGGTGCCACTGGAGATCCGGGCGTTACCGGGGCGACTGGCGCGACCGGGGTCACTGGGGATCCGGGCATCGCCGGAGCGACCGGAGCGACGGGAGCCACTGGAGATCCAGGCGTTACCGGGGCGACCGGCGCGACCGGGGTCACTGGAGATCCTGGCGTTACCGGGGCGACAGGCGCGACCGGGGTCACTGGAGACCCTGGCGTTACCGGGGCGACCGGCGCGACCGGGGTTACTGGAGATCCGGGCGTTACCGGGGCGACCGGCGCGACCGGTGCCACGGGTGTGACGGGCATTGCTGGTCTTGCAGGTGCAACCGGCGTTACCGGGGCGATGGGAGCCACTGGAGATTCAGGCGTCACCGGGGTTACAGGCGCGACGGGAGTCACTGGGAATACAGGCGTTACTGGGGCGACTGGCGTAACGGGAGCCACTGGGGATCCGGGAGTCACTGGGGATACAGGCGCGACGGGAGTCACTGGAGATCCAGGCGTTACCGGGGCGACCGGCGCGACCGGGGTCACTGGAGATCCTGGCGTTACCGGGGCGACAGGCGCGACCGGGGTCACTGGAGACCCTGGCGTTACCGGGGCGACAGGCGCGACCGGGGTCACTGGAGACCCTGGCGTTACCGGGGCGACCGGCGCGACCGGTGCCACGGGTGTGACGGGCATTGCTGGTCTTGCAGGTGCAACCGGCGTTACCGGGGCGATGGGAGCCACTGGAGATTCAGGCGTCACCGGGGTTACAGGCGCGACGGGAGCCACTGGAGATTCAGGCGTTACTGGGGCGACTGGCGTAACGGGAGCCACTGGGGATCCGGGCGTCACTGGGGCTACGGGAGCCACTGGAAACACAGGCGTTACCGGAGCTACAGGCGCGACGGGAGCCACTGGAGATCCGGGCGTTACCGGGGCCACAGGTGCGACGGGAGTCACTGGAGATCCAGGTGTTACTGGGGACACAGGCGTGACAGGAGCCACTGGGGATCCAGGCATCACCGGGGCCACGGGTGCGACGGGAGCCACTGGGGACAATGGCGTTACCGGGGCCCCAGGCGCGACGGGAGCCACTGGGAACCTGGGCGTCACTGGGGACACAGGTACGACGGGAACCACTGGGGATCCGGGCGTCACCGGAGCTACGGGCGCGACAGGAGCCAGTGGAGATCCGGGCATTACCGGGGCCACTGGCGCGACGGGAGCCACTGGGGACAATGGCGTTACCGGGGCCCCAGGCGCGACGGGAGCCACTGGGAACCTGGGCGTTACCGGAGCTACGGGCGCAACAGGAGTCACTGGAGATTCAGGCGTCACCGGGGTTACAGGCGCGACGGGAGTCACTGGGGATACAGGCGTTTCTGGGGCGACTGGCGTAACGGGAGCCACTGGGGATCCGGGCGTCACTGGGGATCCGGGTGCGACGGGAGCCACTGGAAACACAGGCGTTACCGGGGCTACAGGCGCGACGGGAGCCACTGGAGATCCGGGCATTACCGGGGCCACTGGCGCGACGGGAGCCACTGGCGCTACTGGCGCTACTGGCACTACCGGTCTCACAGGTGCTACTGGCGTCATCGGATCTACTGGCGCTACTGGCACTACCGGTCTCACAGGTGCTACTGGCGTCATCGGATCTACTGGCCCGACTGGATTCGCCGGAACCACTGGATCTACCGGTACAACTGGCTTAACGGGCTTCACAGGTACCACCGGAGCGACAGGCGCCACGGGCTTTACGGGCACTACTGGAGCTACCGGAACGACGGGCATTACAGGCATCACCGGAACTACTGGTGCGACGGGCTTTACGGGCACCTCTGGAGCTACCGGTGCAACAGGCATTACGGGTGCCACCGGAGCTACGGGAGCAACGGGAATTATAGGCACCACTGGAGCTACCGGCACAACAGGCATTACGGGCTCCACCGGAGCTACCGGAGCCACGGGCTTTACAGGCAACACTGGAGCTACCGGAGCGACGGGCATTACGGGCTCCACTGGAGTTACCGGAGCGTCGGGCATTACGGGCACCACCGGAGCTACCGGTGCAACGGGCTTTACAGGCACTACCGGAGCTACCGGAGCTACCGGAGCTACCGGCGCGACGGGCTTTACAGGCACCACTGGAGCTACCGGCGCAACAGGATTCACAGGAGCAACTGGTGCTACAGGTGCCACTGGAGCTACCGGCGCGACGGGTATTACGGGAAGCACCGGAGCTACCGGCGCAACGGGCTTTACGGGCAACACCGGAGCTACTGGCGCATCAGGAATCACAGGAGCAACTGGTGCCACAGGTGCCACTGGAGCTACCGGCGCGACAGGCGTTACGGGCAACACCGGAGCTACTGGTGCGACGGGCGTTACAGGCACTACTGGAGCTACCGGTGCAACAGGATTCACAGGAGCAACTGGTGCCACTGGTGCCACTGGAGCTACCGGAACGACGGGCATCACAGGCACCACCGGAGCTACTGGTACGACAGGATTCACGGGCTCCACAGGAGCAATAGGTGCGACGGGACTCACGGGAGCCACTGGCCCCATAGGCGAAACTGGCTTTACAGGTACCACTGGAGCTACTGGTGCGACGGGCTTTACGGGCAACACCGGAGCTACTGGCGCGACGGGTATTACGGGAAGCACCGGAGCTACGGGAGCCACGGGGATTACAGGTGCCACTGGAGCTACCGGCGCAACGGGCTTTACGGGCAACACCGGAGCTACTGGCGCATCAGGAATCACAGGAGCTACTGGCACGACAGGATTCACGGGTTCCATAGGAGCAACAGGTGCCACAGGAGCAACAGGTGCGACGGGCATTACAGGCACCACGGGAGCTACCGGCGCAACAGGCATTACGGGCTTCACCGGAGCTACCGGAGCCACGGGCGTTACAGGCAACACTGGAGCTACCGGAGCGACGGGCATTACGGGCACCACCGGAACGACGGGCATTACAGGCATCACCGGAACTACTGGTGCGACGGGCTTTACGGGTACCTCTGGAGCGACAGGCACCACGGGCCTTACGGGCACCACGGGAGCTGCTGGCACGACGGGACTCACGGGAGCCACTGGCCCCACAGGCGAAACTGGCTTTACAGGTACCACTGGAGCTACTGGTGCGACGGGCATTACGGGCACCACTGGAGCTACTGGTACGACAGGCTTCACAGGTACTACCGGAGCTACCGGCACGACGGGCTTTACGGGCAACACCGGAGCTACTGGCGCAACAGGAATCACAGGAGCAACTGGAGCTACCGGCGCGACAGGCGTTACGGGCAGTACCGGAGCTACTGGCGCAACAGGATTCACAGGATTCACAGGAGCAACTGGTGCCACAGGTGCCACTGGAGCTACCGGCGCGACAGGCGTTACGGGCACCACCGGTGCTACCGGCGCGACGGGTATTACGGGCAGTACCGGAGCTACTGGCGCAACAGGATTCACGGGATTCACAGGAGCAACTGGTGCCACAGGTGCCACTGGAGCTACCGGCACGACAGGCGTTACGGGCAACACCGGAGCTACGGGAGCAACAGGGATTACAGGCAACACTGGAGCTATCGGCGCAACGGGCCTTACGGGCACCACCGGAGCTACTGGCGCAACAGGCATTACGGGCATCACCGGAGCTACCGGCGCGACGGGCTTTACGGGCGCCACCGGAGCTACCGGCGCAACGGGCTTTACGGGCAACACCGGAGCTACCGGCACGACGGGCTTTACGGGCACCACCGGAGCTACTGGCGCGACGGGTATTACGGGAAGCACCGGAGCTACGGGAGCAACGGGGATTACAGGTGCCACTGGAGCTACCGGCGCAACAGGCTTTACGGGCAACACCGGAGCTACTGGCGCATCAGGAATCACAGGAGCAACTGGTGCCACAGGTGCCACTGGAGCTACCGGCGCGACAGGCGTTACGGGCACCACCGGAGCTACTGGTGCGACGGGCGTTACAGGCACTACTGGTGCCACAGGTGCCACTGGAGCTACCGGAACGACGGGCATCACAGGCACCACCGGAGCTACTGGCACGACAGGATTCACGGGCTCCACAGGAGCAACAGGTGCCACAGGAGCAACAGGTGCCACAGGAGCAACAGGTGCGACGGGCATTACGGGCATTTCAGGTGCCACCGGCTCAACGGGCTTTACGGGCTCCACCGGAGCTACGGGAGCAACGGGCATTACAGGCACCACTGGAGCTACCGGCGCAACAGGATTCACAGGGGCAACTGGTGCTACAGGTGCCACTGGAGCTACCGGAACGACGGGCATCACAGGCACCACCGGAGCTACTGGCACGACAGGATTCACGGGCTCCACAGGAGCAACAGGTGCCACAGGAGCAACAGGTGCCACAGGAGCAACAGGTGCGACGGGCATTACGGGCATTTCAGGTGCCACCGGCTCAACGGGCTTTACGGGCTCCACCGGATCTACGGGAGCAACGGGCATTACAGGCACCACTGGAGCTACCGGCGCAACAGGATTCTCAGGGGCAACTGGTGTTACAGGTGCCACTGGAGCTACCGGCGCGACGGGCTTCACAGGCTCCACCGGATCTACTGGCTCGACGGGGATTACGGGCACCACCGGAGCTACCGGCGCGACGGGCTTTACGGGCATTACGGGCACCACTGGAGCTACCGGCGCGACGGGCTTCACAGGCTCCACCGGATCTACCGGCGCGATTGGCTTTACAGGCACCACTGGAGCTACCGGTGCCACGGGTATTACGGGCATCACCGGAGCTACTGGTGCGACGGGCTTTACGGGCACCTCTGGAGCTACCGGCGCAACAGGCATTACGGGCGCCACCGGAGCTACGGGAGCAACGGGAATTACAGGCAACACTGGAGCTACCGGCGCAACAGGATTCACAGGAGCAACTGGTGCCACAGGTGCCACTGGAGCTACCAGCGCGACAGGCGTTACGGGCAACACCGGAGCTACCGGATCGACGGGCATTACAGGTGCCACTGGAGCTTCCGGCGCAACGGGCTTTACAGGCACCACCGGAGCTACTGGTGCGACGGGCATCACAGGCACCACCGGAGCTATTGGCGCGACGGGCTTTACGGGCAACACTGGAGCTACGGGAGCCACGGGGATTACAGGTGCCACTGGAGCTACCGGCACAACGGGCATTACGGGCTCCACCGGAGCTACGGGGATTACAGGCAACACTGGAGCTACCGGCGCAACAGGATTCACAGGAGCAACTGGTGCAACTGGAGCTACCAGCGCGACAGGCGTTACGGGCACCACCGGAGCTACCGGCGCCACGGGCTTTACGGGCACTACTGGAGCTACCGGAACGACGGGCATTACAGGCATCACCGGAACTACTGGTGCGACGGGCTTTACGGGCACCTCTGGAGCTACTGGTGCGACGGGCGTTACAGGCACTACTGGAGCTACCGGCGCAACAGGATTCACAGGAGCAACTGGTGCCACAGGAGCTGCCGGAACGACGGGCATCACAGGCACCACCGGAGCTACTGGCACGACAGGATTCACGGGCTCCACAGGAGCAACAGGTGCCACAGGAGCAACAGGTGCCACAGGAGCAACAGGTGCGACGGGCATTACGGGCATTTCAGGTGCCACCGGCTCAACGGGCTTTACGGGCTCCACCGGAGCTACGGGAGCAACGGGCATTACAGGCACCACCGGAGCTACCGGAGCCACGGGCATTACAGGCAACACTGGAGCTACCGGAGCGTCGGGCATTACGGGCTCCACCGGAGCTACCGGAGCGTCGGGCATTACGGGCACCACCGGTGCTACCGGTGCGACGGGCTTTACAGGCACTACCGGAGCTGCCGGCGCGACGGGCTTTACAGGCTCCACCGGAGCTACCGGCGCAACAGGTATTACGGGTAGCACCGGAGCTATTGGCGCGACGGGCTTTACGGGCTCCACCGGAGCTACCGGAGCCACGGGCATTACAGGCAACACTGGAGCTACCGGAGCGTCGGGCATTACGGGCTCCACCGGAGCTACCGGTGCGACGGGCTTTACAGGCACTACCGGAGCTGCCGGCGCGACGGGCTTTACAGGCTCCACCGGAGCTACCGGCGCAACAGGGATTACGGGTAGCACCGGAGCTATTGGCGCGACGGGCTTTACGGGCTCCACCGGAGCTACCGGAGCCACGGGCATTACAGGCAACACTGGAGCTACCGGAGCGACGGGCGTTACGGGCAACTCCGGAGCTACCGGAGCGTCGGGCATTACGGGCTCCACCGGAGCTACCGGTGCGACGGGCTTTACAGGCACTACCGGAGCTATTGGCGCGACGGGCTTTACGGGCACCTCTGGAGCTACCGGCGCAACAGGCATTACGGGCATTACAGGCACCACTGGAGCTACCGGCGCAACAGGCATTACGGGCTCCACCGGAGCTACCGGAGCCACGGGCATTACAGGCAACACCGGAGCTACCGGAGCTTCCGGCGCAACGGGCATCACTGGCACCACCGGAGCTTCCGGCGCAACAGGTATTACGGGTAGCACCGGAGCTATTGGCGCGACGGGCTTTACGGGCAACACTGGAGCTACGGGAGCCACGGGGATTACAGGTGCCACTGGAGCTTCCGGCGCAACGGGCTTTACGGGCACCACCGGAGCTACTGGCGCATCAGGAATCACAGGAGCAACTGGAGCTACCGGCGCGACAGGCGTTACGGGCAACTCCGGAGCTACCGGCTCGACGGGCATTACAGGCACAACGGGAGTTACCGGCGCGATGGGTATTACCGGTATTACCGGCAGTACCGGAGCAGCCGGAGCAACAGGGATTACAGGTGCCACCGGAGCTACCGGCGCGACAGGCGTTACGGGCTCCACCGGAGCTACGGGGATTACAGGCAACACTGGAGCTACCGGCGTAACGGGCATTACGGGCACCACCGGAGCTACCGGCGCAACAGGCTTTACGGGCACTACTGGAGCTACCGGAACGACGGGCATTACAGGCACCACCGGAGCTACCGGCGTAACGGGCATTACGGGCACCACCGGAGCTACCGGCGCAACGGGCTTTACGGGCACCACTGGAGCTACCGGCGCAACAGGATTCACAGGAGCAACTGGTGCCACAGGTGCCACTGGAGCTACTGGCACGACAGGATTCACGGGCTCCACAGGAGCAACTGGTGCCACAGGTACGACGGGCATTACGGGCATTACAGGCACCACGGGAGCTACCGGCGCAACGGGGATTACAGGTGCAAGTGGAGCTACCGGCGCGACGGGCATTACAGGCACCACGGGAGCTACCGGCGCAACGGGGATTACAGGTGCAAGTGGAGCTACCGGCGCGACGGGGATTACGGGCTCCACCGGTGCTACGGGAGCCACGGGGATTACAGGTGCCACTGGAGCTACCGGCGCAACGGGCTTTACGGGCACCACCGGAGCTACTGGCGCAACAGGCATTACGGGCACCACCGGAGCTACCGGCGTAACGGGCATTACGGGCACCACCGGAGCTACCGGCGCAACGGGCTTTACGGGCACCACTGGAGCTACCGGCGCAACAGGATTCACAGGAGCAACTGGTGCCACAGGTGCCACTGGAGCTACTGGCACGACAGGATTCACGGGCTCCACAGGAGCAACAGGTGCCACTGGAGCTACCGGCGCAACGGGCTTTACGGGCACCACCGGAGCTACTGGCGTAACAGGCATTACGGGCACCACGGGAGCTACCGGCGCGACGGGGATTACGGGCTCCACCGGAGCTACGGGAGCCACGGGGATTACCGGTGCCACTGGAGCTACCGGCGCAACAGGCATTACGGGCACCACGGGAGCTACCGGCGCGACAGGCGTTACGGGCAGCACCGGAGCTACTGGTGCGACGGGCTTTACGGGCACTACCGGAGCTACCGGCGCGACGGGCTTTACAGGCACCACCGGAGCTACCGGTGCGACGGGCTTTACAGGCACTACCGGAGCTACCGGCGCGACGGGCTTTACAGGTGCCACCGGAGCTACGGGCACGACCGGATTGACTGGCACTACCGGAGCTACCGGTGCGACGGGCTTTACAGGTGCCACCGGAGCTACGGGCACGACCGGATTGACTGGCACCACTGGAGTTACCGGCGCCACGGGCATTACGGGCACCACTGGAGCTACAGGCATCACAAGCGCTACAGGCGCCACAGGTGTTACGGGGATTACCGGGCACACAGGTGCCACAGGACCTACCGGTGCCACAGGACCTACCGGCGCCACAGGACTTACCGGCGCCACAGGACTTACCGGCGCCACAGGACTTACCGGCGCCACAGGACCTACCGGCGCCACAGGACTTACCGGCGCCACAGGACTTACCGGCGCCACAGGACCTACCGGCGCCACAGGACTTACCGGCGCCACAGGACTTACCGGCGCCACAGGACCTACCGGCGCCACAGGTGAGACAGGTGTGACCGGCATTACCGGAACTACAGGCGTAACAGGTGTCACCGGTGCTACAGGGCCCAATATACTCGCTCAAGGATTTTCGGCGACACGAGCACCCACCACCGTGTCTGCAAGCACACAGCTGACGAACTGGACCACCGCTTCTCCTTTCTACACAGGTACCGGATTCAATGCCACGACAGGAAACTACACGGTTCCGACCACAGGCAGATATTCGATTCTGGCTACCATCAGCTACAGCACGACAGCAAGCCTGACAGCGAGTATCGGGGCGTCCGTCTCGCCCCAGTTCGTCATTATGCGGTCATCGCCGACAACAACCAATCTGGTTACGGGGAACTTCCCGGTTCTGGACGTCAACGTCGCCCTTGTCCTCACCCTTAGGGTCATCCTGGGCACCGCCACCGTCACGATGACGGGCGAATACTCGCTCAATGCGGGCGACGTCATCGGGATCTACTATGTCGCCAACGGACTGACAGTCAACCTCAATCTCGGGGGAGCCAGCACGGCTGTCACGACTTGGGCCATACACGAAATGACTTGATTCAAAATTTGCAGCTCTAGGAGCGGTTCACATGGCTTCCTCCCCCCCTCCTTCCGAAGAAGATCGGGTTAAACGACGAGCGAAATATGAAAACACCATTCATCTGCTCCTCTATTCCCTCGCCATGGAGGAATTGAGCATGGCGCATATACTGAATGCGGAAGGCGAAAAAATCCAGCATGCGCTTGGAACGCTCCACGGTACCAGCCCTTTGGCTCGGACGGTCAAGGATATCTGCGACGTGAACGGCAGCGTGCTGGAAACATTGAAAGAATTGACCAAGAAGGATCTGATCCTTCTCAACAAGCTGGATCGGGTGACTCAAGCCTTCATGCAGACGGAAGAAGAACCATTCTGAAGATGCAAGGCTGAAGATATGCGTGTTGACTGGAGGTGGTGATCGGTGTCTCAACCGAACATTCCCGATATAACCCCTAACATTAGCGTGACCAAAAAAGAGGCTTTGTCCCTGCTGCTCAGTTCGATCGCTATGGAAGAGCTGGCTCTGTCCAATCTCATCAATGCGGAGGCGGACAACATTCTCGCGTTGGCCAGCCTCGCCAGGAAAGAAGGCTGCCTGCCGACCCGCAGCCTGCAGCAGATTCAACAGAACACAGCTCAGTTCATAGAAGGAATCGTCATCAAGCAATGGCTGGCGTTGAACCGGCTTGACCGGATCATCCAATTGGCAGGGCATGAAGATACCTGCGAGTGCTGCCACAACGAAGGTGAAGAATGAATACCATGCCGGAATCGCCGTTGTCCGCCCTCCTTCCTCCCAAGCCGCTTCAGGAAGCGTTGAACGAATGGCTGCAAGGGTCTCTCGCTCTCCAAAGAGCGAGCGGCCGCTTGCTGAGAGCGGAAAAAGCGGTCCTAAAAGCTTGCGGCCCACCCAGCCCAGACAATTCCGCGGATTCTCTGGTTCGCGGCAGCCGCCGAATCGCCCAATCGGCGAAGGAGCTGCACCGGATCCTGGACTCAGCCCGACGGAAAGCCTCCCTGCTGCAATCCGGAAGCCGCAAGTCCAGCCCGCATGGACGCAAAAGCCGCCGCCCTCGGTCCGGTGAATCAAGCATGAAGCTATTCATCAAGCCTACGT
Source organism: Paenibacillus sp. RUD330 (assembly GCF_002243345.2). Taxonomy (NCBI): domain Bacteria; kingdom Bacillati; phylum Bacillota; class Bacilli; order Caryophanales; family Paenibacillaceae; genus Paenibacillus; species Paenibacillus sp. RUD330. Next base: position 2,196,807 of record NZ_CP022655.2, on the reverse strand, counting down.
CCGTCCCAAAGGTACTCCCATCGGCATCCCGCAGCGAAGCCGGAGGAGTGAAAAAACCGAATTCTCATCGCCCGACCTTTTTTGCCCGAAAGCATCTTTTTCTTCCCTAAGGCGGTACAGGCGCTTTCCCAATCGCCGCATATATAGATCTCCATAATATGCCGGGTGAATCGACTTGATCCCCGGCAGGCGCTTGAGCGCATCTTCAGCAACGACCACTGGACAGGATGCCTGAGGGAAGTCGGAGAGGCCGACAGAATCAAGCCTTTTTTACGAAATCGATAATTCGCTGCCTATTTATTTCCTGTATAATCCAATTGCAATCATCTTCCCAATCGAAAAGGAGGCATTATGTAATGAAATCAATCGTCAGGCTTTTAGCGTCGGCCGCCCTCGTGCTGGCTCTGCTGATGGGCAATGTAAGTCCGCTGATCGGACAAGCTGTCCCTGTGGCGGAAGCAGCCGTATCCGGACCGACCGATTTTGCCGGCATCATCAACTACATCAAGGCAAACGGCAAGCTGCCGGCCAACTTCCTGACGAAAAGCCAGGCGACAAGCAAAGGCTGGGTGTCCAGCAAATGCAATCTGGCTGCAGTCGCACCCGGCTACAGCATCGGCGGGGATGTCTTCTCCAACTACGAAGGTCTGCTTCCGGCCAAGTCGGGACGCACCTGGCGCGAGGCGGATGCCTACTACACGTCGGGATGCCGCAACGCTTCCCGGGTCCTTTATTCCAATGACGGCCTCTACTACACGACAAGCGACCATTACGCCAGCTTCCAGAAGTGGTGAACAGCTTAAGGGACTTGCTTTTCCAAGCAAGTCCCTTATTCTTGGAATAGATAGGAACCCCCTCCAAGGAGATGAGAAGGCTGGACAAAATCTTGCTTTTGGACGGCAGCAAGCTGGCGACGATCGAAGCTTTTCACGATGCGCTTAGCCGCGGACTGCACTTCCCCGATTATTATGGCCGCAATCTCGACGCCCTTTACGATTGCCTGACGGATTATTCCGGATCCCCTCTGAACATTCATTGGACTTCCATCGAAGACAGCCTCAAGCTGCTTGGCGAACGCACGACATCCGCCCTGCTATCCGTATTCAAGGATGCCGCCGCCCAAAACCCTTGCCTGACCTTCACAACTCCCGACTCGGCCTGAAAACCGGAGGCCTGCCGAAAAAACTCAGCAGGCCTCTTCAGATTTCCATCTGTCTGCCCTTCCATCTCAGCGAGCATCTGTTCATTTCCACGCGCATTTTTCCTTCAGCCGCCATCTGCAGCAACCTCTGAAGCAGCCGGCCATTGTCCGGCGAATTCCTGCTCGTCATAAGCGTAAAAGCCGGCCAGAATCGGCTTGCGGTCATCGAGGAAGAGCTGGCTCGACACGGTGGATACAAGCTTGGGAATCGCATAGCGCATGCCCGAAAGGGCGGAAGCCGACAAGCCGCAGCTGACCATCGCGGAGTAATTGAACGTGAACAGTCCGTGCAGCAGGCTGTTCCCCTCCTCGCTTCGGCTCGTGAAGGCAAAACCAGGCGTCAAGTAAGGATGGGCGTCAAGCACCGCGCTGGCGATGGGCTCAGGAGCATGGTACCGGTCTTTCCAGCGGGCGATATGGCTCTCCACGAGCCTCAGCTCCGGACGCAGCGCCGGATCGGTCAGCAAGCCGGTGCTGATGAGCAGGAAGTCGTAGGCGAAGCTTCCTTGAGGCGTCGTTACGACCGCCTGCCCCCCTTCCTCCCGGACAGCCAGCCACGGCGCTCCCAGATGGAGGCCGAAGCCCGGCCAGGAGCAAGCCCGCCGGAAGGTGTCGTTGGTCGGAGGCTGGTTATGAAGGAAGAAATGAGCCATCGCCTCGTATTTCTCCTCATCGGAGAGGATGTGGAAATGCTCGATCATGCCCGAATACTCCATCTGGCGGATCGGATTGATCCGAGGCAGCTCGCTGCGCCGGACGAATACATGCGCAGCGGCGGCTCCTTGAGCAAGCGCATGGTTGGCGTTGTCGAACGCCGATGCTCCCCCTCCCAGCACAGCGATCCTCTTCCCGGCAAGCTTGGAGAAATCGATCGGCTCCGAAGTATGGGCATATAGGCTGCGGGATACGTTGTCGGCCACGATGCCGGGAACATGCCACTCTCCGCCTCCCTGAATGCCGGTAGCCAGTATGACCTTGCGCGCCAGCAGATGCGGGGATGACGGTCCATGTCCCTCCACATGAAGGCGATGGATGCCGCCTTGCAGCGGCTCGACCAGCTTCAGCCTGGCATCGTTCCGTACAGGCAGCGCGAGGATGCGGCGATACCATCGCAAATAGTTCATCCACTCGCCGCGCGGAATTTTGTCCACCGCCTCCCAGCCTTCCTCTCCGTGCTGTGCTTCCCACCAGGAGCGGAAGGTCAGGGAAGGAATGCCGAGATCGATGGAAGTCAGATGCTTGGGCGTCCGTAGCGTGACCATTCGGGCATAGGTATCCCATGGACCCTCGCTGCCCTCCGGGTTCTCGTCGATGACGAGAATGTTGGACACTCTCTCCCGCAGCAGGCCGAAGGCGGTGCCGAGCCCGCTTTGGCCGCCGCCGACAATCACAACGTCATAGACGTGGCCGTCCGGATGGATGCGGGGACGAACCCAATCCTTTCCTCCATAAGCAATATAGGCAAGATCCTTGCGGACGCGCGCGTTCAGTTCCTCTAGGCTCATGGCAGCATTCATACCTTTCCGGACGCGGTGGCATCCTTGCATGACCGTTGATCAAAGGAATCAGCCGAAAGGATGAGAGCTCCGCCGACAACATGCGGCCGTCCGCTCTCATTCAGCTCCTTCAAATTTGATTTCATGTTATATTTTATAACTTTTCGTGTAAATATGGAGCTCTGCATCTTGTAATCCGCTTTTCGGATTTTGTGCAGCGTAACGATTTTCTCGTCCTTCTCCCCTAACGGCGCTGCTCCCCTCGCCATTCCCTTCCGCTTGAAACAACAAAAAGCATCTCCGGAGCGAGTGGGGATCGCTTCGGGGATGCTTCTTGCCGGGCAGCGTCACATGCTTCGGGGATGCTTCTTGCCGGGGGGCTTCACATGCCTGCAAGGCTGCGCCGGTACTTGTCGGCAGACATGCCGACCGTCTGCTTGAACAGACGGCTGAAATGGGCCGGATGCTTGAAGCCGACGCGGAAGCCCGCTTCCGTAACGGAAATGTCCGGCTCCAGCAGAAAGAGCACCCTGGCCTGGTTGATTCTCTGCTTGTAGATATACTCGAACAGCTGCACGCCCGTGACTTCCTTGAACGTTCTGGACAGGTATGAACGGCTCAAATGGAGCTCGCTCTGAAGCCGTTCCAGCGTGAGCTCCTCGGAAAGATGTCCGCCGATGTAATCCATGATGTCCTGCGCGATCTGCTCCTTGTCTCTCGACCGTTCCGGCGCCAGATTCATCGGCTCCTGGCATCGCTCGTAGATGAACCCCAGCAGATCCTCGAACGCCAGCTTCATGCGGTACAGGCCGGCAGCATCGCCCTGCTTCTTGAAGCGGTCCATCCTGGCCAGGATCAGCTCCGCTTCCTCTCTATGCTCTTCCCGCAGAGACAGCCGGTAGTTGCGGAGCTCCTCGAACGGCCGCATGACGGGCAGCTGCGCCCCGGAGGGCGAGGCGGCCCGGAGCGGATCGGGATAGAAATGAATGATGCTCCGCACGTAAGGATGGCTCGGATCGACCTTGGGCCGGTGCAGGGTCATGCCGTACATAAGCAGCATGTCGCCCGGCTCCAGCCGGTAGATGCGGCTTCCGATCAGATACGTGCAAGCCCCTTCATGAAAGAAATAGATCTCATAGTAAGGGTGAGAATGGAAATCCTGCATGACCTGCCCATCGTCGCGAAAGGTATAATCGAGCAGGCCGGCAGGATAACCGCCGCTTCCGGACATGCATGCCACATCCTCTCCATGGCTATGCGCCATGGATTCAGCATACCATCGTCCATCCGTTCTGATAAGAGAGGAACGGTCAGGCTCCGGACGCGGCACCGCTGGTCTCCAGCAGCTCGCGCATATAGCGCGAGTATTGCTCCAGCATTTCCGGCGAGCTGTATTGCCCGCTGAAATCCTCCACCCCGATGAAGCCGCCGTAGCCGACGGCGATGAGGTCGGAGACAACCTCCTTCCAGCGGACGACGCCGCCTTTCATGCCCGTCCAGCCGCTGTTCCACCGGACGCTTCCATCGGCATCGGCCGTCGATGTCCATCCGGCATTCTTCATATGCACATGAGCCAGATAGGGCCCGAGCATCTCCATGCCCATGCGATGGTTCTCGTACCCTTCATGGACCATGTTGCCGGGATCGTAGAGGACCCCGACGGCATCCGCGTCCAGCCCTTCGCACAGCCGGATGGCGGCTGAAGCGCTTGGGGCGATCGTCCCGTGATGGGTCTCAATGAGGCCTTTGACTCCATACTGCCTGCACAGGCCGGAAGCCTCGCGCAGGTAGATCCTCTGCAGGCCGAACAGCTCGCCGAAGGATCTCGACCGGTCGTAGCCGTGCACGCCGAGACGGATATAATCCGCCCCGAGCTCCCTCGCCGCAGCCAGCACCTGCTCGGTTCCTTCCAGATCGCCTGCCTGCAGATAAGGCGTCAGGCTTATGGACTTCAGTCCTTCGTTCTCCGCCGCGCTTCGGAACCGGGCCAGCACGCCGGCATCCGCGCTCTGCGGCACCGTCGCCAGATTGTTGCCCCAGAAGGAGGGCTTCTCTTGCCTGATTTCTGCGGGAGCATCCTTGCAGCGCCATTCTATTCCGTGCAGGCCTGCCTTGCGGGCGGCTGCGGCAAGCTCCTCCGGAGAGAGCTCCGGCGTCGCCACGGTGAATACGGACAGCTGAATCGTCATGGTCGATATGGCCTCCGATCTGTCATCTGATTTATTTCCCGCCTCCAGGAGGCAGGCGCCTCATCCAAGGCGGATCTTCAATTGAAACCGCCGATCCTTATCGCTTCCGCTTGCGCCAGCAGGCACAGCTCCGCCGCTTTGAAGACATGCTCCTGAGTCATGGCCTTCTCCGTCCGGTTCAGGACATCGAGAATCAGGCTGCCGAAAAAAGGATACCCGACCTTGCCGGACAGCTCCATATGATGCTCTCCCTCGCCGTTCACGAGATAGAGATGATCACCCTGCGGGGAACGGGCGATATCCACGTATTTGCGCAGCTCGATATACCCTTCCGTGCCGAGGATGACCGTGCGGCCGTCCCCCCAGGTGGAGAGGCCTGCCGGCGTCAGCCAGTCGACTCGGAAGTAATGGCTCGCTCCGTTGTCTCCCAGCAGGCTGGCATCGCCGAAATCCTCCAGCTCGGGATAGCCGGGATGATGGTAATTGCCTACCTTGCTGTGGAGCACCCTGGCATCGCGGCAGCCGGCAAAATGAAGGAACTGCTCGATCTGATGGCTGCCGATGTCGCACAGGATGCCTCCATACCGCCGCCGGTCGAAAAACCAGTCCGGCCGCGACGGCGCATTCAGCCGATGCGGGCCGGTGCCCATCACCTGCACGACCCGGCCGATCGCGCCGCCGGCGATAAGCTCTCCGGCGAATACGGCGCTCTCCACATGCAGCCTTTCGCTGAAATAGACGGCATACTTGCGACCGGTCTCGGCGGCGCAGCGACGGGCTTCCTCCAGCTGCGAGAGCTCCGTGAACGGCGTTTTGTCCGTAAAATAATCCTTGCCATGCCGCATGACCTTGACCCCGAGCGGTCCGCGCTCGTCCGGCACGGCGGCTGCCGCGACGAGATGCAGCTCCGGATCCTGAAGAACCTCTTCCAGGGATCCGGCGATGGCCGTGCCCGGGTAGCGGGAGGCAAATGCGGCTGCCCGATCGAAATCGGCATCATAAACCGACTTCAGCGTGCCGCCTGCTTCAATCAGCCCGTTGCACATGCCGTAAATATGGCCGTGGTCGAGGCAGACAGCGGCGAACACGAACTCCCCCCTGCCGACGACGGGACTCGGCTTCCCTTGCGGAGCATAATTCATGCCGTCCTTGCTCACTTGCGGTTCCCCCTTGCATCCGCAGCGTCGGTTGCCGCCGCGACACGATAGTTTGCATATCCCAAGCTTCTAATGAGTGCCCTTCACATCCAGCGTACGGCCTGCAGCCGCCTGATCCTTGCCGGCAGTCGAAGCCGCGATGCGGGCCTGCAGTTCACGGTAATACAGCTCGTCATCCAGCGGCAGCTCCACCCAGCCGTCCGTCCAGGCGGACAGGAGCATGGCGTTGGCCAGCGCCAGGCCTTTGATCCCTTCCTCTCCCGGCGACTCCAGAGGAGCGCGTCCGGCGATGGCATCGACCCAGTTGCGGGTCACGGCCCGGTGCTGATTGGGCTCGCCGCCCGGCACCGGCACATCGATCCGCCATGTCTCCGGGCTGCCGAAGCCTCCGGCGTATGTCCGGTTGAACTCGCTCTCCGGCGTTCTCAGACGCCAGAACGTCAGCTTGCCGTCCTCCGCGACCAGCTTACCGCGGTCGCCGGTAATCTCGAGCCGGTTCGTGCCGGGCGCATCGACGGTCGACGTGATGAACACCCCGGTCGCTCCGTTCGAATATTCGGCGTAAGCGGTAACGTCGTTCTCCACTTCAATGTCCCGATGCTTGCCGAAGCCGCAGAAAGCACGGATCCGAGTCGGCATGAGACCGGTGACCCACTGCCACAGATCGAGGTTATGGGGCGACTGGTTCATCAGGACGCCACCGCCCTCGCCCTCCCAGGTCGCTCTCCAGCCGCCGCTGTCGTAATAGCTTTGGGAACGGTACCAATCCGTGACGATCCAATTGATGCGCCTGACGTCGCCGAGCTCTCCGGATTGGATGAGCTCGCGCATTTTGCGGTAAAGAGGGTTCGTCCGCTGATTGAACATGATGCCGAAGACCCGGCCGCTGGCCGCGGCAGCCTCGTTCATTTCCATGACCTGCTTCGTATATACGCCGGCCGGCTTCTCCACAAGCACATGCAGTCCCGCCTGGAGGGCAGCTATCGTTTCTTCGGGATGGGAATAATGCGGAGTGCAGATCAGGACGCCGTCCACTTCGCCGGAATCGAACATCTCCCTGGCGCTTCCGTACGTCTTGACGGAGTCGCCGAAGGCCGCCTTCGCCCAGGAGAGCCTCTCCTCCCGGACATCCGACACAGCAGCCAGCACGCCTCCCGGCACTTCGCCCGCCGCCAGATACGCGGCATGGCCCGTGCCCATATTGCCGAGCCCGACAATTCCGATTCTCAGCTCAGTCGTCATCATAATGCCTCCCCATGCTTCGGTTGCGCCCGCCTGTCGACGGGGCATGCCGTGATTGTATCATGGCAGCGGTTGCAGCTCTTGACCGAGATGGACCGATTATCGCTCCCATTTGACTCTCGTTGCACAATGCAGGCCAAAGACCCCATTCCGATATGCCGGCTCCCCCTCTGAAAGAGCGGACTAATAGGAACATTACAGGAGGATTCAAATAGAAATCCGGTACGCATCCCACCTGCAGGAAGCGACAGCTTTTACCGGCCGCCTGCGCAAGGAGTTTCTGATCGAGAGCTTGTTCGAGGCCGACCGCCTGGCTCTGTTCTACACGCATGTGGACCGATTCATCGTCGGCGGCGCCATGCCGGTGAGCGACCGTAGACGGAATCCGAGTACGTCATGGAGCCGGCGTCCGGAGCTGCCAGCTGGTCATGGGCATGACGCTGCTCAAGAACGGTAGCATGTGGTACACGATGCCTTGCCATACGCACAATCGCAGCTCCGAAGTATGCTTCGGCTTCGAGATGCCGGAGGACGGCAATGTCTTCCACTTCATGGGAGAACCGCAGGAAAACCGCCATCTGGTCGTGCGCGGCGAGCAGAGCGTGATCTTCCCAAGCCGGTCCATCCGCAGCGGGTACATGGCAACGAACAATACCGCCCCTATTCAGGCCGACGAAAGCCGCTATCGATCCCTTTGCTCCGCAAATCAGCATGAACCGCATGCATCCACATAAAAAGCAGCGGCACCGGACATGAACTCATCCGGATTGCCGCTGCTTTTTTTGAACCGAGCAGGCTGAAAGCCGGTATCAGCCTTTCACGCCGCCGACGGTCATGCCTTTGACAAAGTATTTCTGGAGGAAAGGATACACGATGATCATCGGCAGGCTGGCTACGATCGTCATCGTCGCACGGATGGAGCTCGGCGTGACGAAGTTCGAGCTCGAGTTCGCGCTGTTGGCGAATGCCGACGCCGACGTCATCGAGGAATTCGAGTTGGAGTTCGCCAGCATCTTCATCAGCTCGTACTGGAGCGTGCTGAGATTCACCTTCTCGGAGTTGTAGAGGAACACATCGAACCACGAGTTCCACTGGTAGACGCCCGTGAAGAGCGCAACCGTCGCGAGCGCCGGGAGGGCGAGCGGAACGACGATCTGGATGAAGGTGCGGAACTCTCCGGCGCCGTCGATCCGGGCCGACTCGATGATGCCGTCGGGAAGCCCTTCGATGAAGGAGCGGATGACGATCATATTGAAGACGCCGATGATGCCGGGCACGATGTACACCCAGAAAGTGCCGATCAGGTCGAGATCCCTCATCAGCAGGTAGTTCGGAATGAGGCCGCCGTTCAAATACATCGTCAGGATGAACATGATCGTCACGAACTTGCGGAGGACGAATTCCGGACGGCTGATCGTATAGGCCACCATCGCCGAGCAGAAGACGGTGACGATCGTTCCGATCACCGTGCGCAGGATCGAGATCAGCGTCGCATGGAAGATCGTCGCTTCCTTGAAGACGTACTTGTAGTTGTCCAGGCTTAAGTCCCGCGGCAGCAAGTAGATTCCGCCCTTGATGGAATCGTTCGCGTCGTTCAGCGACACGGCCAGCGTGTTGATGAACGGGTAGAGCGTGAAGACGACGAGCAGCGACAGCACCAGGACGTTGAGCGTATCGAAGATGCGGTCTCCCGGAGATTGGAACCGCTTATGCATTTTTTTGGGCTGCTGCGGCTGAGGAGCCGGTTCAGCGGCAGGCCGGGTGATATTGGCCATGATCCATCCCTCCTTCTAGAACAGTCTCTGCTCGCCGAACCGCTTGGCCATGGAGTTGGCGGTGAACAGCAGGATGAAGCTGACGACGGTTTTGAAGATGCCCGCAGCTGTCGCGAGCGAGAAATTGCCCATCGAGATGCCGTATTTGAGCACGAAAATTTCCAGGTTTTCGGAATAGTCGGCATTCATGCCGTTGCCCATCAGGTATTGGGGCTCGAAGCCCGTCTCCAGGATGCTGCCGAGGTTCATGATCAGCAGGATGACGATGACCGGCTTCAGTCCAGGGAGAGTGATGTGGAGAATGCGCTGGAACCTGCTCGCTCCGTCGATCTCGGCCGCCTCGTACTGCGACGGATCGATCATCGTCATGGCGGCGAGGTACACGATCGTATTCCAGCCCACGTCCTTCCATACCTCGGAGGTGCCGAGAATGCCCCAGAAGTAATGGCCGACGCCGAGCCACATGATCGGCTGGTCGATGATGTGAAGCCACATCAGCACTTCGTTGACGATGCCGCCTTCGTCGATGGACAGCGCCGTCGAGATGATGTTGGCCGCCACGACCCAGGAGATGAAGTGGGGAAGATAGCTGATCGTCTGCACGGCCCGCTTGAAGAAGGCGACGCGGACTTCGTTCAGGAGAATGGCCAGCACGATCGCGGTGACGAACCCGAGCACGAGCTTGATGACGGCCTGGACCAGCGTGTTGCGGAGCACCCGGATGAACGTATCGTCCGAGAACAGGAAGCGGAACTGCTCCAGCCCGACCCATTCCTGCTGGAACATGGTCAGATTGGGGCGATAATGCTGGAAGGCGATGAGCCAGCCCCACAGCGGCACGTATTTGAAAATGAAAATCCAGATGACGAAAGGAACCGACATGAAAATGAGCGTTTTCTGCTTGAGAAGCGTCTTGAACCAGCGATTCAGGGCGCTGGGCTCTGCAGCCCGCGGCGCCGGGACGGCGGTTTGATCCCGCATCGTATCTCTCCTCTCCTATCCAACAAGGCACCCAACGTGCAGGGACCGGACCCTGTCGCCTGACCGGTCCGGTCCCTCTGAAGCAGCCTGGCTTAATTGCCTTGCGTTTTGGCGATTTTGGCGGCGACTTCTTTGGTGAGGGTGTCTTCGTACGCTTTCACGTCGAGCTTGTTGAAGTCCTTGAGATACTGGTCCCAGATGCCGTCGAACTGATCCGGCTTGGCCAGCACGAGCTTCGAGAAGTATTTCAGCTTGACGTCCTTGGATTTCTGCGTGAAGATCTGCGCCGGCGAGCCCTGCTCGAGCGAGATGCTCCAGGCCGGGTACCACGGACGGTCTTCAGGCTTGGCGAACAGCTCCGAGAACGTCTTCACTCCATATTTGTCGAGGATCAGCTTGTCGCCGTCCGTGAAGGAGGCTTGAGCGACCTCAGGCTGGCGTCCCGCATTGAACGAGTTGCCGTCCGCAAGCGTCGAGCCTTGGCCGTACATCGGCCAGCTGTAGTTGAAGTAGGAGAAGCCGATGCTCTCCTGCTTGGCGTTGTCCTTCAGCATTTCGATCTGCTCCGGCGTGCGGTAGAAGCGCCCTTTGTCGTCCACATCGTACGTTTCGCCCTTGATGCCCCATTGGATCAGCACCTGGTTCTCTTCCTTGAGCATCGTGTCGAAGAACTTGATGATGCGCTCCGGATCCTTGGCCGCCGTCGTGATGCCGACGCCGCGGTTGTTGATGAAGGAAGGCGGATCGAGATACTGGTCGGTCGTATTGTTGTCGAATACGATCGGCAGCGGCATGTAGTCGAGATCGTCGTTGCCGGTTTTCTTAATGTTCTGGAGAGCCTGGTTCGCCTGCCAGCCGTAGTCGAAGAATCCGAGCACCTTGCCCGAGGAAATCTTGGCCAGATACTGGTCATAGTTGCTGACGAACGAGGCTTGGTCGTACAGTCCCTCGGAGTTGACCTCGTTCAGCTTTTTCAGCCAGGTTTTCGTGTAGTCGCTGTTGGCGTATACCTTGGCGTCATGGCTGCTCATGTCGACGATGACATCGCCGTCGTTCGGGTAGCCGGCCAGATGCATCGGCGGGTTGAAGATGCCCATCGTCCGCCAGTCGTAGATCAGCGAGCTGAAGCCGGTCAGCTTGTCGGCCTTATGCGCGTCGTTGTACTTCTTGATCAGGTCGAAATACTCGTCGATCGTCTTGATTTTCGGATAGCCGGCTTCCTTCAGCACGCGGCGCTGGATGAAGAAGGCGCCTTGATCGATCGTCGGGCTCGGAATGTACTCCCCGACCACCGGGCTGAACGGCAGGAAGTAGATGTTGCCGTCCTCCGCTTTCATGAGGTTGTAATAAGGGCCGTATACGCGCTTGATGTTCGGTCCGAACTTCTCGATGAGATCATTCAGCGGAATGAACGCCTTGGCGTCGAGCACTTTGTCGATCGCGGTATCCGGAGCCAGCACGTCCGGGTAATTGCCGCTCGCGATCATCGTGCCGATTTTCGTATTGACGTCGCCGACCGGGTATTGGAGATTGAAGTTGACCCCGGTCTGCTCCTCCAGCTTTTTGCCGATCTCCGTTTTGTTGGAGTCGATGTTCGGCACCTGGGAATTGGCATTGAAGTACGTGAACGTAACCGGTTTCAACTCTTCCTTCGCTTCGCCGCCCGCATCCGTATTGGCTGGAGCCGATGCTTCCGGCGATGACGCGGGAGCCGGGTTTCCGGCATTGTTGCCGCTGTTGCCGCTGCAGCCCGCAACCGCCGCCATGGCGACGGCAAGGGCGAGAAGGCCCATTTTCTGTTTGACCATGCTGGTCATGTCCCCTTCCACCAATGAAAGTCTAGAATTGTAACCCTTTTCTGTAAGCACTTTCATTGTAAGTCAGGGCTGAGAGCCGCGACACCCGACAAACTTTAGCTGTTACCCCAAAAAACTTAGGAGTTATGCGGAACGCTCCTCCGGCTCGCGCGGGAAAGCGATGCGGATGGCCGTCCCGCGCTGCCATTCGCTGTCCAGCTTGAACGTAAAGCGGTCGCGATAATACAGCTGAAGCCGGCGATAGACATTCTGGATGCCCACATGCTCTCCGAACGGCTCCTCCCTCTCCAGCATCCGTTCGATCGCTCCCACCTCTTCCTCCGGTATTCCGGCGCCGTTGTCCTCGATCTCGGCGATCAGCTGCCGGCCCTCCGCCCGGATGGCGAGCCGGATCAGGCCGCCGTTCTTGCTCGGCTCGATGCCGTGGATGCTGGCATTTTCCACGAATGGCAGAATCGACATTTTCGGAATCAGCCATTCCATCGCCTCGTCCTCGACGTCGATCTCGTACATCAGCTTGTCTCCGAACCGGTACTTCTGAATTTCCAGGAAGCAATGGACAAGCTCGAGCTCTTCCCGCACGGTCATCCAGTCCTTGTCCCAGGACAGCGAGCGCCGGAAAATCTTGGCCATATTGTGGATGATCTTGGCCGTCTCCTCTTCCTTCTTGATGATGCTGCGCATGCGGATCGTCTCCAGGGCGTTGAACAGGAAATGCGGATTGATCTGGCTCTGCAGAGCGTGGAGCTGCGCTTGATTGCGCTTAATCTCGAGATCCTTGCGCTGAATGTCGGCCACATACACGTCGTCGATGAGATTTTTGATCTGTATGGTCATCCGGTTGAACTCGTTCGTCAGCTGGCCGATCTCGTCGCGATGGTCGGGATGCTTGATCGTATCGAAGTGATGGTTCCTCACCCTCTTCATATGCTTGAGGATGCGGACGATCCGCACGCCCAGCGACCGGGTGAACCAGATGATGATCAGCGTCGGAATCAGCAGATTCGGCAGGGCGAGATAAACGACGAAATTGCGGGATTTATACACATCCTGAAGAACGCGATGCTCCGGAAAAACGCCTTCGATCCGCCAGCCCTTCAAATAGTCGACGTTCTCGATGCTCTTGGTAACCGCGATGCCGTCGCTCGGCGACGCATGGCTCGCATAGGCGAGCGAGCGATGCTGCCAGTCCAGGGCGGAGCCGGACGCGTAATCGATCAGCTCCAGGTCGTTGACCAGATACAGGTCGCCCTGCAGCGTCGAGTTCCGGAACAGGCTCGCGACCGCATCGTAGCTGATGTCGATCTTGACGACGGAATGGCGGGCGTACTGGGACTGGAAGTAGTCCAGCTTGCGGACAAAGCTGTATACCGTCTCCAAGCCGCGCGAGGTCTCCACATCGTTGCGGACGACGACCGGCGCCCTCCTGCCCGGCATCTCCAGGGCGCGGTACCAAGGCGTCGCCTCGACCTCCTCCGAGATCGGAAGCACACCTCCGCCCCCGATGATCGTCGGGTTGTCGGTGTAGATCGTAATATTGCTGACGGATTTGTAGATCGGCGAATACCGGAACAAGGTCGGACTGATGTCCGAATAGTAGGAATCGACGTATTCGGATGCGCCGTCATACGGCTTTTCGATCGTCTCGTTCAGCTTGCCGTCGGTATAGAGAATAGAAGAAATTCCGGCCGCGACATCCATCTGTTCGAGGAAGTCGCGCCGGATCTGCTCCATGGCCATGGAGATGTCGTTCAGCTTTTGCTGTTTGACGTGATGCGTCGTCACCTGATAGAACACAAAATCGGTCAGCACGATCGGGATCAGCACGCAGACCAGATACACGATCAGCATTTTGTCCCGGAGCCGCACATGGTTTAAGCTGAATCGCATAGGACTGCCCTCTCCGTCATGTTTTGGCCAACAGCTCGTTGCGGTAGGCGGTAGGCGATTTGCCCTCCACCTTCTCGAATTTGCAGATGAAATAGTCCGGGTTGTCGAAGCCGACGCTGCGGGCGACTTCGTACACTCTCATTTCCGTCTGGCGAAGCAGCTTTTTGGCGTTGTGGACCCGAAGCTGCAGCAGATAGTCGTTGAAGTAGACGCCGTAATTCTTCTTGAACAGCTGCCCGAGATAGACGGGATTCATATAGAACCGGGCGGCGATGCTCTTGAGGCTGATGTCTTCCTTGTAGCGGCTGTCGATGTATTGCTTGATCTTGACGATATCGCCTTTGGCATTGCTCTTGCGCAGCCGGCTTGCCATCTCCGAGCTTTCCTCGGCGAAGGTGCGGAACAGCTCTCTAAGCCCGCATGGAGAAACCGGGTAATCCCTCCAGGACAGCATCGGATCCAAGGAGAGCAGCTCCTTCTCGTCGCCCTGCAAGGAGCGGATCGTGCCGATGGCGCCGAACACGAAGCGGTTGACGGCATTATGGACCGCGTCCGGCGTATACCTCTTGCTGCGGAACTGGTCGAAGATCCACTCGATGCCGGCATTGCGCTTGTCGGGATCGCAGTCCTCGATCTGCTCCTGCAGCCGGGCGTACTCGGCCGGCTCGAATTCAAGCCGGCGCAGCTCCTCTCCCTTCAGCCTCGCGTAGCCGAAGGTCCTCTTCTCCGGATACGCGAACTTGAACTGCATCGCATTGAGGGCGGTGCGGTACCCATCCCGCAGCTCCTTGAAGCCTTCCCCCTGCTCGCCCAGATAAGCGGTGAACAGCAATCCCGTACGGCGCCTCAGCCGCTCGGCAAGACGGTCGGCGGCTTCCTCGGCGGACAGCCCGGATGTAGCAGGGAGAACGACCGGCAGGCCGTAGACGCCCGGCTTATGCTCCAGCAAAACGCATGGACGAGGAGTCAGTCCGAGCTGCTCGGCGCAGCCGGCGATTTCCAGGCGCAGCTCGCCCGCCCGCTGCTCGGGCTGATCCGCTCCCACGAACGACAGGATGCCGTTGGCTTCCAGGATGAGGTAGCAGCATGGGACCTCCGGATCGAGGCCCAGCAGCTCCCCATGCCTCCGCAGCTCTTCGCCGGAGGCATGCCCCCGCAGCAGGCTTTCGAGCGCCGTCCGCGATTGCCGGGAGGACCGCTCTCCGGCTTGCTCGTCCTTCTCGATCTGGGCGGCCAGCCCCTGCAGCGCCTCCATCATTTCGGCATCGTCCACCGGCTTCAGGATGAAGTCCCGGACGCCGAACTTGATCGCCTGCTGCGCGTAGCTGAAGTCACCATACCCGCTGACAATGATGAACTTGACGGAGCGGTTGCCTGTTCCCCGGACCGCACGGATCAATTCCAGACCGCTCAGGACGGGCATCCGAATGTCGGTGATGACAAGATCGGGGGCATGCTCCCCGATCATCCGGAGCGCTTCCTCCCCGTCCTCGGCCTCCGCGCATACCTCGTAGCCGCAAGCTTCCCAATCGATCATGCTCCGCAATCCCTGCCGGGCAAATCCTTCGTCGTCGACCAGCATGACCTTGTGCATCGTATCCCTCCTCGGGGTTGATCAGTCCTGCGCGGCCGCATCTCCCTCGGGCATCCAGATGCGGTAGCTGCCGCTCAGAGCCAGCATTGCGAACATATACAGGCAATTGTCATAATAACGGCGGTCTCCGGTGCGAACGGGCGTATCCCAGAACCGGCGCACCGCATTCAGCGCATGCTCCCCGCCGGTCGCCAGAGCGGCCATGGCGTTGGTCGCGACCAGCCCGACGGGGTGGAGCGATTTCTCGTCCAGCGGAGTGCCGTCGATCTCGTAGCGGCGGTAGTCCCCGGGGGATTTGTCCGCGAAGAACGTCAGGATGCGGTCCGCGATGTACGCTTGGCCCGGGTCGGCGCGGAACCACTCGGAATCCAGGCCGATGTTCGCCGCGACCCGGTACGAATCGCTGAAAAACTTGCCGTAGCCGCGCTCGTCGTTGGGCGTTCCGTCATAATGGGCGTACTCCGGCGCAAGTCCGGTGTCGGGATGGCTGGAGAGCTGGATGTACGCCCTGCTGGCCTCGGCCGCCTCCTTCCAGAAGGAGCGGTCCTCCGGATCGGACCAGAGCGCGAACAATTCGTAGAAATGCGGCAGATGGTAGGAAGGATCCGAATACTCGCAATTCGGAATGAACTTGATCAGCTTGTTGTCCCGGTTCCACATCGGGTCGCCGGGCCTTCCCTCCTCTCCCTTGTGCAGGCAGGCGCGCAGGATGTCCCTCGCCTTGGCGCTGTAATCCAGAGGATGCTCGCCTTCTCCCCAGCGGTTGGCGGCGAAGAAGAGCGCCAGCGCGAAGTATTCCTCTCCATCCGGAGCCGGGCCGTCCGAGCGCCGCGTGCCGTCTCTGTTGCAGGACCAGGCGAAATACCCTTCGCCCCAGCCTTCCTTCATATGCATATATTCATAGGACCAGCGCCAGATCCGGTCGAACACGTCCTTGCGGTCCAATTGCACGGCCATCATCATGCCGTAGGACATTCCTTCCGTCCGGACATCCAGGTTGCCCGTATCGAGCAGATAGCCCTTGTCGCTCCCGGCTTCGTAATAGATCCGCGTCTCTTCGCCGCCTTCGAACAGCTTGCTCCACGTCTCCTCCACCCGCGATTTGATTTCATCGGACGGATAGCCCGCTTCCATGAACAGATTGCGATACGTCCCGGTATGGAACGCTCCGTTGCCTGCTTGACCCATGCTCTCCTGCCTCCCCTTTGAACGCTTTCAGCCCTTGCATGCCTTCCGGCTCTACAATACGGCGAATGAATAGGCATCTTCGATAAAATGAACCGGAACTTCGGGAACGGCCGCCCGCAGCCGTTGTGCGAGCAGCCGCATGCCCGGCTCCTCGCTGGCCGCATGCCCCAGCAGCAGCAGCGACCTCCGACCTCCGCGATGCACGGAATCCCGGACGTATTCCGGCGTTTCCCACTCCGGACCTTCTCCGGCGACGACCAGGTCGACGCCGTGCTCCTCATAGAGAGGAACGGCGACGGATCCGCCTCCCCGGTATCCGACCGCGACGCCGATCCGGCAGCATCGGGTATCCAAGCCTCCGATCCCTCTCAGCCAGGGGATGTTCAGCTTCCGTTTGACGTGCTCCGCAACGGAGCGGGCCGTCGACGGCTCCGGCAGGCGCACGACCGCCGCCGCCGGCAGCAACGTCTCTACCGCTTCCCCCCAGCCGAGGCTCGATACCAATCCTTCCGTGATCCAATCCGGATCGCGCCGATGCGGACCGTCGTGGGATCGATAGACGGCCATCCCCGCCTGCCGGATCCATTGCCGCTTCAAGCCGGCTTCCCGGCTGCCGGCGGACCACTCCGCCCGGCCGTCGTGGCTGTAGCAGATTCCTTCATGGACGACGAGCAGGTTGGCGCCCGCCGCCGCCGCCTTCTCCAGCACGGCCAGGGAGGCGTTGAATGCGACCGCCACACCCTTCAGACGTTCGTCCGCGCTGCCGGCGAGCAAGCCGTCGACGGATGATGCAGGCTGCTCCGCTCCCTGAAGCCAATCCATCACATGGCGGACCGTTCTCATCGTCCTCTCCCCCCTCGAATCGCAGCCGGCAGCCTCGACAAGCAAGGAAGACTGATTCGCCCCGTCCGCCGTCACGTCCCGGCCGTCAGAAGATCGTCCGTCCCTGCTCGTCCGGAATGCCGCTTTTGCGGTAGAAATAGGTGTTGATGACATCCCGCCACTCGCGGGCATGCTCGGCCTGATGCCGGAAGCGGAGGAGCGTATCTCCGAAAGCAGGCTCCGGAATCTCGCCCTCGAGCGATTCCCACTTCGCAGCCAGCTCTTCCGCTCTTTCCGCTCCATGGAAATGAGAGTCGTAGATATGCTGGATGACCGTCTTGCCGGAATGCAGCACATGGAGGTAAGGGACGTGGTGGAAAAACAGCAGCAGCTCATCCGGAGTCGTCTGCGTCCGCTCGTAGCGCTCCCGGTTCGGTGCGAAATACTGGGATGCGTATCCGGTTCCCGTTCCGCTCGTGCGGTCCACTCCGATGCCGTCCCGGTCGGCAAAGTGGTACGTGCCCCACATGGAATATTCATAGCCGTCCACGTCGGGTCCGTAATGATGGTTCGGCTTCACCATCCAGCCCACGCCCAGAGGCGCCGTATAGGCTTCATAGATGCTCCAGGATTCCATCAGCATGGAAACGACCGTCGCGGCCGCCTTTCCCTCGGTCCCGAAGGCGAGCGCGGACCATTCCTCCGCGATCTCCAGAGCCGTCAGCTCCGGATTCCAAGCCAGCCTGCCGAAGCCGTACAGATTCGCCTGCGCGAGCAGATGGCCGGTCCAGTTGTCGTCGTCCCCGATATTGGACACGGCCGCCATGCCTCCGGCTTCGCGGCCGTGCAGCCTGCCGCTGGCGATCGCCTTGATGAAGGACCCTTCGCCGCGCGCATGCGTATCGAAGTCGAGCGACTCCTTCCATTGCGGAACGAGATAGCAGAGATGCTTCTGCTGGCCGGTGTATTCCTGGGCGATCTGGAATTCCGCCAGCATGTTCGTCTCCGGCATCGCTCCGAAGAGCGGCGATGCGGGCTCCCTGACCTGGAAGTCCATCGGCCCGTTCTTCACCTGCAGGAAGACATTGTCGCTGAATCTGCCGTCAAGCGGCTTGAAGTGGTCGTATGCGGCTCTGGCCCGGTCCGTCTTGCGGTCCCGCCAGTCCTGCCTGCAGTCATAGACGAAGCAGCGCCAGATGACGCGGCCGCCGAACGGCGCCAGCGCATCGGCCAGCATATTGGCGCCATCGGCATGATTCCGGCCGTACGTGTACGGTCCCGGCCTGAATTCCGAATCCGCTTTCACGAGGAAGCCGCCGAAATCCGGAATATGCCTATAGATGCGGGCCGCTGTCCGGCTCCACCACAGCCGGACCGAGGGATCGAGAGGATCGGCCGTCTCCAGCTCGCCGGTCTCGAACGGAGCCGCGAAGTTCGCGCTCAGATAGACGGAGATGCCCCATTCCCGGAAGACGGCGGCGATCCCCGCTACCTTCGGCAGATCCTCTTCTCCCATGAAGCGGGTCTCGCGTTCATGCACGTTGACGTTGTTGATCGAGATGGCGTTGATGCCGACGGACGACAGCAGGCGCGCGTAGTCCCGGATGCGGCTTGTATCCTCGGCGATCTCTCCGTCCCGGTAAAAGATGGAGCGCCCCGCGTAGCCGCGCTCGACGCTGCCGTCTCCATTGTCCCACTGGTTGATCATGCGCAGCGCATTGGCGGGAGCTTCGGCGATGTCGAGCCCGGACAGCGGGACTCCCGCTCGGAGCAGCCGGATCAGGCGGAACGTGCCGTAGAGCACGCCAGCCGCGCGGGAGCCGCCGACTACGATGCTGCTGCCGGCCGTCCGGATCCGGTAGCCCTCTCCGGCAGCCGCCTGCTCCTCCTTGCTGAACGCCGCCGCGGCCTGCGGACAGCCGCGGAAGGTTCCGAGGACGATGCCCCGGACACCTTCGGACGGCATTCCGTCCTTCGGAGCCTGGCCGCTCAAGCCTTCGACCGCCCGCCTCAGCTCCTCCAGCGCGGATGATATTACAGGAGCATCCGTCTCGGAAGCGTGGAGACAGGCAGCCCACGTTGCCGCCTGCTCCCGAACGGCTGGAGCCGCCGGAGGACTGCCCAGCCACGCCTCGCAGCCGGTGCCCGGCTTAGCTTCCGCTGAGCGCTGCATTCCGGATTCCCCCTTCCGCCGCGGCTGCCGCGGACGCCGATTCACGCAGCCATAGAATGGCCGTCACTCCGCGCGGATAATACTTGCTGCCGATGATCTCGCCGCTCAGGATCTGGTCGCTCCACGCCCAGTAGGACAGCTCCGGATGCTTCAGCCAAGCGGCGTGTGCGGCGTCCGCAGCGGCTCCCCGATCGTCCCGTGGCAGGCCGAGGATCTCCCTGGCGATGAATTGGCAGAGGTAGATCTTGCTCAGCCAGGAATTGGAGCTTGTCGAGGAAAGCTTCCACCCGCCGTCTTCGAACAGGCACGTTCCCGTTGCGAGCACCGTATCCAGATGCGTCCGCAGCGCAGCGAGGTAGGCGGAGAAGCGTCCGTTCGGATCGAGAGCTTCCCGGTTGCCGGTGAAGTAGGGGAAGATGAGCCCCTCGATGGCCGGTATGATGCGGGAGTCGTTGTTCTCGCCGATGACAGCCGGAATATAGCCGCGGTCGTTCAGCTGGGCGGCGATCGAAGCCGCCGCGCGGTCCGCCTGAGCTCCGGCTTCGGCCGAGAGCCCGGAGAGCCCTTCGGCCTCGAACAGCTTCTCCAGCGCCACGTAGACGGCCCAGCATTTGCCCGCCATGTAGATGTTGTTGCGGGACTGCCCGAGCGAGACGTCGAGGCTGTCGTAGGTCGTAATCTCCGCGCCGCCGTCCGTGCGGCTGCTGTCGAGCCCCATCAGGCCGTTGCGCTTGCCCGGAACCGGATGGTCGCGGTTCAGCATGCTCTCGAAGCCGTCCTGCAGCACCGGCAGCATCCGCTCCAGGAAATCCCTGTCGCCGGTCTGCTCGATGTAGACCGCCGCGCAGCACAGCCAGTTCACTAGCTCCTCATGGCTCATATAGGAGAAGCAGCCCTCGATGCCGGCAAGCTCGTAAGCGGAATGCTGCGGCCGGGAGAAGGCGTTGGCCACGCCCATGTCATGCGTGAAGGCGAGCCCGCCCGGATGCTCCCGCTCCTCGCCGGGGAAGCGGACGGTATCTCTATAGCTGTACCTTTTGACGAACCACTCCAGCTCGCTGCGCACCGTCCACGGATTCATCTCCAGCTCGTAGAACAGCTGGTCGGCCGTCAGATCAAGCGTATTCATCATGCGGTACTCGCCTTCGTTGACGACCCAGATCGGCTCGCCGTCCGCATCCAGCAGCTGCGTGCTGCCGTAGTAGCTGTGGATGGCGTGGCTGAGCATGAACGCCTGATCGTCCGACAGCTTGCCGCTGCCGCTCCATGTGTCCGCGGCGCGGCACGAGTCGGCCAGCTCTTCGAAATGCTGGAGAGAATAGGCCGCTACGTCTTCGATCCTGGTGAAGAAGCGGGTATAGAAATACGACGTCTCCATGCCCGTTGTCACGACGCCGCCGCGGAAGAAGCAGACCGCGAAGGAGAACGTGCGCCGCTCCCCGGCAGGAACCTCCATGAGCAGCGCGCCCGTACCGCCGAGCCCGAACGCCAGATGCTGGGGATGCTTCGCCGTCAGGATGCTTTCCATCGAGAAGCCGAAGCCGGTCCCGATCCCGGCATCCGCAGCCGCGACGATCGCGGTGCACAGGCCTTGGCCGACGCCCGCGAAGAAATCGCCGTCATCGCCGATCCGCCGCATGGCGCTGTAAGGGTCGTTGCCTTCGTAACCGAAGAATGCCCGGCGCGCGGCATCGCCGCTGCGGTTGTCGACGGTCAGCTCGGCGAATACCGCCGGCACGAGGGCGGCCTTCAGCTCTTCGTCCGACCCGGAGGACGGATCCGGTACGGGACGCACGGGCGACAGGATGCGGAACGTCAGGTCCCCTGCTTCCCAGGCATCCTCTCCCGCAGACAGCTTGCGCTTGATTCCGGTCCGATCGAACGTCTGCAGCAGCGCCCGGTCTTTTTTATCCTTTTTCTCCACATCGTAACGGGCGGCCTCGTCGCCGAGCTCTCCGAAGAAGGGCAGAGCCTCATAATAGGCTCCATCCCGGGATTGAAGGCCAATATAGACGTTCTGGTCGGCCGGACGCCCAAGCTCCAGTCCAAGCCCTCCCTTGGCGCCGGGAAAACCGAGCGTGAAGCTGGCGAATGCTCCGATCGGAGAATGATGAGCGTTGTAGAACCTATTGTCAGCCATGAATGGCAGCCCCTCTCTGAAAGCGATTACTTCCATCGTAGCATGTCGGTTCCGCTCGGGGACATGGTCAAATCCGCCGGATATTTACCCAAATCGCGCCAGCGATTATAATGGAGCCGACGAGTCCGAGCAAGTACGGGAGGGAAACGATAGATGGCCGATTCCGCCAAGCCGCCCGAAGCCGGCGGCAGCATTTCCGAAACGATGTTCCCCGATGTCAAGACGACGCTGAACCTGTTCGGCATCCATAAGAGGCAGGTTCGAGGGAACTGGCAGTATCCCCTGCACCATCACCCCCAGTATGAGATCAACTACCTGCTGGACGGCCGCCAGGTCATGTCGGTCGGCGGCATCGAGTACGCTCAGGGTCCCGGCGACCTGCTTCTGATCCGGCCGGGCGAGCTTCACAACAGCCGGAGCGGAGACGGCAGGCCTTTCACTTATTTCTGCCTCCATTTCGATCTGGACGACCGGCTGTTCCTGCCTATGCTCGGGCGGCTTGAGCAGGTGCTGTTCAAGGAAGACAGCGCGCTGGCGCGCAAGGTGAGCCCGATTCTCCGCAAAATGCTGGAGCCCGAGCTCGATCCGGACTCGCGCTCGGTATCCGCCCGCATGCGGCTGCAATCCGCCGTCTTCGAGCTGTTCGCCCTGCTCTGGGACGCCGTCTCGCAGGAAGTCAGCCAGCTGCCGCCGCGCACCTACGGCAAGGAGGAGCTGGCCCATGAGATCGCCGGGCGCCTGCAGAGCATCTCCGTCCTGCGGTTCGAGCCGGGCCAGGGACGGGACGAGGGGCAGGGCATCCGGGAGATCGCCTCGGAGCTCGGCATCAGCGTCTCCCATTGCGGCCGGGTGTTCCGCGAGGTGTACGGCCAGTCCCCCCGCGCATACTGGTCCTCGCTCGTCCTGCATGAATCCAGGCATCTGCTGTCCGACTCGAAGTATTCGATCCAGATGGTCGCCGGCATGCTCGGCTATCGCGACATCGCCCACTTCAGCCGCCAGTTCAAGCGCTGGACCGGCTTCTCTCCTTCCGAATACAGGAAGCAGCTGCATGTCTGACCCATGCTGCAACAGACGATTCCAGAGTGGCGGCTTGGACGGTAGCTTGGACGGCGGCTTGGACACCTGCTCGGGCTGCCTACGACGCCGCATCCGCGCCTTTCCGTTCGCGATATAAAGAAAACGCTGTCAAACTGGTATGGTAGTATGGTAGGATCAAAAAGGAGGAGGCGATACCGCCATGAATCAACCGCTCGGCAACCGCGGTTCATCCGCCCGCGACATCGTGTACGACAGCTTGAGAGAACAGATCCTCAGCCTGGAGCTGCCTCCGGGAACGGCTCTGTCCGAAAAGGACTCCGCCGCCGCCTTCGGCGTCAGCCGCACTCCCGTACGGGAAGCTTTCCTGCGGCTCGCTCAGGAACAGCTCGTTCAAGTGCTCCCGCAGCGCGGCACCTTCGTCTCGCTGATCGATCCGGAGCTTGTAGAGGAAGCCCGCTTCATGAGGGAACAGCTGGAGCGAGCCGTCGTCAGGCTCGCCTGCGCCGGCTTCCCTCCGCTCTCGCTCTCCACGCTGCGGGACAATCTCGCCGCCCAGCAGGATGCGATGGCGCGGCTCGACGACCGGAGGTTGTTCGAGCTCGACGAGGCGTTCCACCGCGCCCTGTTCCAGGGCTGCGGCAAGCTGAACACCTGGTCGGTCATCCAGCAGATGAATCTCCATCTGAACCGCGTCCGCTTGCTGCGTCTGGCGAGCGATCCCCATTGGAGCCATCTGTACGAGCAGCATGCCGCCATGGCGGAGGCGATCGCCGATGGACGCGGGGAAGCGGCCGACGAGCTCATGAAGCAGCATTTGCGGCTCGGCATCGCCGACCAGGCGCTGCTCAAGAAGGAGTATCCGCATTATTTCAAGCCGGAAAGGGAGAATGCCAAGTGAACATGAGCTTCCGCTGGTTCGGTGAAGGCAACGATACCGTCACCTTGAGCCAAATCAGGCAAATTCCAGGCGTCACCGAGATCGTCTGGTCGCTGCATGACATTCCGGCCGGGGAGGAATGGCCCCTGGACCGGATCGTGGACATCCGCGATCAGGCCGCGGCGCATGGCCTCGGCATCAACGTCGTCGAGAGCGTCAATATCCATGAGGACATCAAGCTCGGACTGCCGAGCCGCGATGTCTACATTGAGAACTACATAAAAACGATGGAAAAGCTGGCCCAGGTCGGTGTGAAGGTCATCTGCTACAACTTCATGCCCGTCTTCGACTGGCTGCGCACCGATCTCCGCCATCCGAGCGGAGACGGCTCGACCGCTCTGTTCTATGAGAAGAGCCGGATCGAAAACGTCGATCCGTTCGAGCTCGTCCGGCAAATAAACGCGAACTCCACGCTCACGATGCCGGGCTGGGAGCCCGAGCGCCTCTCCCATCTCGCTTCCTTGTTCGAGGCGTACCGCGGAGTGACCGAGGAGCATCTCTGGGATCACCTGAAGCATTTTCTCGACAAGGTCATCCCGGCGGCGGAAACGCTCGGCATCCGGATGGCCATCCACCCGGACGATCCGCCATGGCCGATCTTCGGCCTCCCGCGCATCATCACCGGTGCGGACAACCTGCGCCGCTTCCTCTCTCTCCATGACAGTCCCGCCAACGGCATCACGCTGTGCAGCGGCTCGCTCGGTGCGAACCCCGCCAACGACATCGTCGGCATGATTTACGCATTCGCGGACCGCATTCCGTTCGCCCATATCCGCAACGTCAAGGTGTTCGACAATGGAGACTTCATCGAGACGTCCCACCGGACGCAGGACGGAACCGTCGATATCGCGGGCATCGTGAAGGCTTACCGCGACATCGGCTTCGACGGCTACGCCCGTCCCGATCACGGACGCCATATCTGGGATGAGCAATGCCGTCCCGGCTACGGACTGTACGACCGCGCGCTCGGCATCATGTACTTGTGGGGATTGTGGGATGCGGCAGGCCGCCTCGCTCCATCCGCCGCGAAGGAGGGACACGCTTCATGAGCCTCCTCCCTCTTCATGCCTCTCTCGAAGGCAAAACCGCCGTCGTCACGGGCGGCTCCGGCGTGCTCTGCCGGGTCATGGCGCTGGAGCTCGGCCGCCAGGGCTGCCGCGTCGCCGTCCTCGGCCGCAGCCTCGACAAAGCGGCTGCCGTCGCCGACGAGATCTCGGCTGCCGGCGGCACGGCCGTCGCCCTCTCCTGCGATGTGACCGATCCGGACAGCGTCGCAGCGGCTGCCCTGTCCGTGCAGGAGCGGCTCGGTCCTTGCGACATTCTCGTCAACGGCGCCGGCGGCAACCACCCCAGCGCCAACACGACGAGCGAGATTTTCCGCTCCGGGGATCTGGAAGACGAGAAGACGGTTTCCTTCTTCGATCTCAGCGTCCAGGGCTTCCGGAACGTGCTCGATCTCAACATGGTCGGAACGCTCCTTCCGACCCAGACGTTTGCCAGGCAGATGCTCGGACGGGGCGGCACCGTGCTCAACGTCTCCTCCATGAGCGCGCCTTCGCCGATGACCAAGGTGCCCGCCTACAGCGCCGCCAAGGCCGCGATCAACAACTGGACGCAGTGGCTTGCCGTCCATATGGCCGAGTCCGGAATCCGCGTCAACGCCATCGCTCCGGGCTTCTTCCTCACGGAGCAGAACCGCGGGCTGCTGCAAAATCCCGACGGCAGCTGGACAGAGCGCTCCGGCAAGATCATCGCCCATACGCCGATGCGCCGCTTCGGCGTTCCGGAGGATCTGCTCGGCACGCTGCTCTGGCTGCTCGATTCCGAGTCGTCCGGCTTCGTGACCGGCACGGTGATTCCGGTCGACGGCGGATTCATGGCTTATTCCGGCGTTTGATAGACGGTTGAAAGGAAGAAGGAGCATCCGGCTGAATCGCCGGATGCTCCTTTTTGTTGTCGAGGGATGGCCTGGCCGGCTCGCTTCAAGCGTCATGCACGCGCTCTACCCCAACAGTCAACCGTACCATTTCTGGAGCGTTCGGGAATAGGGGCTGCTTTATCCTTTCTTGTCTTCGTTTATGCTAATAATTCCCATTTTATGCGCCCCATTCCACAACTGAATCCATTTCCACTTTCCTTTCCATGGACTATAATTCGAATGGCTTCAAGTGAAGCGCTTTCACAAAAAAAGCCGAAAGGAGGTTTCAGCACAGCCCGCAAGGCCGGGTCCAAACTTCTGCCGCCGCGGCCGAAGCCTGCACAATTCCCATTCCGAAGGAGAGATTCAATGATGAACATGAAGAAATGGATGAACCGTCTTGCCCTGTCCGCCCTCACCTTGGCGCTTGCGCTGCCGCTGCTGTCCGCCCCTCCGGCACGGGCCGCGGCAAGCGGTTTCTATGTCAGCGGCAGCTCGCTGCTCGATGCGAACGGCAGCAGCTTTGTCATGAGAGGCGTCAACAATCCGCATATCTGGTTCGACAGCCAGGCTTATGCGGCTCTGACCGACATTGCGGCCAAGGGCGCCAACACGGTGCGCATCGTCTGGAGCACGAGCGGCGCCGCCTCCCGCCTCCAGCAGATCATCGACCGCTGCAAGGCGCTCAAGATGGTGTCCGTCATCGAGCTGCATGACGTGACGGGCAGCAACGACGCGGCCAGGCTGAACGACATGGCCAAATATTTCGCCCGCAGCGACGTCAAGGCCGTCTTGAACAGCAACGAGAAGTACGCTCTCGTCAACATCGCCAACGAATGGGGCGGCAGCGACCTGAGCGACACCGCTTGGCGCGACGCCTATCAGACGGCGATCTCCACGCTCCGCAGCGGCGGCATCAACAATACGATCGTCATCGACGGCTCCGGCTGGGGTCAGAACTCCTCTCCGATCAAAGCCTACGGCCAGACGCTGCTCAACTACGATCCGAAGCATAATGTCATGTTCTCCATCCATATGTACGGCTCCTGGAACGACTCCAGCCGCATCGGCACCGAGCTGCAGGCGATCAAGAACCTCGGCCTCGCCGTCACGGTCGGGGAATTCGGCTACAACTACAACAACGGCAGCAACAACCTGGGCTGCAAGGTGAACGCCCAGGAAGTGCTGAACCAGGCCCAGGCCAAAGGCATCGGCTACCTGGCCTGGTCGTGGACGGGCAACGACAGCGCGAATTCATGGCTCGATCTGGCCGCCAGCTCCGATTGGAAGACGCTGACGTCCTGGGGCAGCCTCGTATTCAACGGCACGAACGGCATCGCCTCCACGAGCAAAAAAGCGACCGTATTTTAATCTCTGTCCGTTCCGATCCGGCAGCCGAATGATTGCGTTCGGCTGCTTTTTTCTGCTTGAGTCCGGCTGCTTTTTTCTATTTTTCAACATCCCTCCAGGCTTCTCGTTGGTATAATGAGAGGGACAGCTTTTAGGGGAGGTAGACAGTTTGAAAGCAATCGCGGTCTTTTGCGGATCCAGAATGGGCGCCAAGCCGGCCTATGCCCGAGGAGCGTCCAGACTCGGCTCGGAGCTGGCGCGGAGGGGAATCACCCTCGTCTATGGCGGGGCAAGCGTCGGCATCATGGGAGTGCTCGCCGATTCCGTTCTGCAGGCGGGAGGCAAGGTCGTCGGCGTCATTCCAACGATGCTGGAGGAAAGGGAGATTTCCCATCGCGGACTCACCGAACTGATCGTGGTCGGTTCCATGCATGAAAGAAAGCTGGCCATGTCCGAGCTCGCGGACGGATTCATCGCGATGCCCGGCGGCCCGGGCACGATGGAGGAGCTGTTCGAGATCTTCACCTGGGGACAGCTCGGCCTGCACGGCAAGCCGATCGGCTTGCTCAACGTGGACGGCTACTACGACGGGCTGATCTCCTTCTTCGGCCATATGAACAGGGAGCAGTTCCTTCAGGACAAATACATGTCGATGGCGCTGTCGGACACCGACCCGGCCTCGCTGCTGGACCAATTCGCCTCGTATACGCCTCCGGAGGTCAAGACGTACATCAAGAAAAGCCAGACATAACCGCCGATCGGCACCGCTCCATCTATGCAAGCAAAAAGGCATTCCGACGCCAGCGGCGTCGGAATGCCTTTTTTTTTTGCAACAAAACCCGAAGGCGGCAATGTTTTCGTAAGCAAGCCTAAAAAAATCGAGAAAGCCGCCTTGAGATGACAGAATCGGATCGGGTTGGGGCGGCTCCTGTATTTGCTATGGGCGACTTACGGACGGATATGGCTTTGCCGGTGGGGAATCCAGAGTGTCCGCCCAAAGAGCAGTTGAGTATTTATACCACTGGATGCGGTATATAAAGTTCTTCTAAACTCGCAATTTCTTCGGGTGTCAATTTCACCGACAACGCCGACAACGCATCTTCAAGATGGCTTATCTTGGTTGACCCGATAATCGGTGCCGCGACCTCTTCCTTTTGCAACAACCATGCAAGAGCAATTTGTGCGCGTGGAATGCCTCGGTTAGCGGCAACTTCCGCAGCTCTTTCCGCAACCTTGCGATCAGCGTCTTCCGTTCTTGAAAACAACGCCTTTGCTATCTTGTCATTCTCTGATCGCGAGGTCCGCTCATTCCAATCTCGGGTTAACCGACCTGCAGCCAGAGGCAAATATGGAGTGACGCCAACTCCCTCATCTTTGCAAAGGGGGAGCATTTCCCTTTCTTCTTCCCTATAGAGTAAGTTGAGCCTATTCTCCATGGAGATGAACCGAGTCCAGCCGTTGCGTTCGGCGACGTGCTGAGCTTTCGCGAACTGCCATGCCAACATGGAAGATGCTCCGATGTACCTTACCTTGCCTGCCTTAATTAACTCGTGAAGTGACTCCATCGTCTCTTCAACCGGCGTATTATTATCCCAACGATGGATCTGGTACAAATCTACGTAGTCCGTTCCGAGCCGTTTTAGACTGTTATCAATTTCGGTCATGATGGCTTTACGGGAAAGTCCCATGCCATTCGGACCTGGGCGCATCGGAACGAATACCTTTGTGGCAATGACGACTTCGTCCCGACGAGCAAAGTCCTTTAATGCACGTCCGACAATTTCTTCACTTGTTCCGTCGGAATACATATTGGCGGTACTGAAAAAATTGATGCCCAATTCGAGTGCTTTTTTAATGATCGCTCTGCTTTCCTCTTCATTCAGCGACCATGGGGTGTTGCCGCGCTCAGGTACTCCGAAGCTCATGCATCCCAGGCATAGTTTTGAAACATCCAAACCAGATCGGCCAAGTTTTACATATTCCAATTGATGGCACACTCCTTTTGTACTATTGGAAAGGCATTCAACCTTCAGGTTTTCTACACACCCCTCGGAGAGCCAGTGCTCGAAACTACATCACCACGGGAGTTGGCGTCTCTCATTCGAGAATGTGCCCGTAGGACCGTTCTCGTCGAGGAGCGCAAGGTGCACGGGATGACGCGCGGCCTGTTGGACGGTGCCCGTACCCTCGAAGTTGTTGAGGTCCGTCGCGGTGAAGCCCGGGCATGCGGCATTGACCTTGATGCCTGTCGGCTCGAGTTCGATGGCGAAGGCGAGCGTGATCGCGTTGAGGGCAGTCTTCGACGGGCTGTAAACGGCGCCGAACATCTCGCGATGCGAATTGGTCGAGTCCGCGTTCAACGTCAGCGAGCCCGAGCCGCTCGATACGTTGACGATGCGTGCCGACGGAGCTTCACGAAGGAGCGGCAGCATCGCTTGCGTGACGGCGATGACGCCGAACACGTTTGTCTCGAACACCGCACGCACCTCGTCGAGAGACGCGACGCTTGGACGGCCCGACTTCCCGACCTCCTCGAGCGGCCTGCCCGGCTTACCCGCGTGAGATATGCCCGCATTGTTGACGAGCACATCGAGACGGCCAAGCTCGCTGCGGATGCGCTCTGCCGCAGCGGCGATGGAATCCCGATTCGTGACGTCGAGCTGGAGGGGGCGGGCATCCGCTCCAACGTTCTTCGCGGCCGTCTTTCCTTTCTCGAGATTGCGCGACCCGACGAGCACGGTGAAGCCGTGCGCCGCGAGATCCTTCGCGATTTGAAGACCGATTCCTTTGTTGGCCCCGGTGACCAAGGCGACGGGTTTGTCCTGCATAGGAATACTCCCCTTTCTTGTTTATATAGAAATAGGTTGACGTATCAACCATAGGTCGACTTTAGCATATTGTGGTTGACACGTCAACCATGATATTATGTCCCTATGGAAAAGAACGAGCTGAACGAAGAGGAAATGCGAATATGGACTATGTGGAAAGGTTCCTTTAAGAACATTTTCGGTCGCGTAGTCAAAGACATGTCCGAGCATACAGGACTATCAGAGGGCGATTTTGGAGTATTAGATCGGTTAATCCATTATGGGAACGGTGAGCTGCGTCAGCAGGAATTAGCCGACTCGATGGGATGGACGAAGAGTCGTTTGTCACATCATCTAACGCGGATGGAAAAGCGTGGACTCGTTGTGAGGAAACCATTAGACACAGATCGTGGTATTCAAGTCATCATCACTTCCGCTGGAAAATCAGCATTGGATGATGCCCGTCCCATAGTCGCAAAGGCAATACGCAACCATTTCCTTGATCAATTAACCGATCAAGACATTGAGTCGATTACTAAGCTAGCGGAAAGAACAAAAACAAGGTGATCGGCTTCTTGGAAAGCCCCACCACCTTGACCGCGTTTTTTGATTCATATTCATGAAGCAGATAAGTTGATCGGTATTCGTAAAAAGAACTCTCCTGACTCGGAGAGTTCTTTCCTTTCTATCCACATAAATCGCCCTTTGCGACAGTTGCGCTGGTATTACCTGATCGGCGCAAGTGGCTCAGTCATCCCCTTGTATGACCAACTTATCTTGCCCGAGGACTTATTCCCAAGTCAGTCTATACCAACATCTGCACCCTCGGGTGCCTGTTTTAACGCCGGGGTGGTCAACGTTTAGATTAGCGGGGTGGTTAACTATTTGATTGGCAAATACGGCTCCGGATCAGGCTCGGAGCAGCCGGCTCAGGAAGTTTGCCGCTGCCTGTCCGCGACGGCAAATCTGTTCAGGCCGGCTTCAGCTTCCAGAATTGCGGCGGCAAGAGCATTTCCGCCCCCCTCCTGTCCTCTTCTGAAGTACAGAGAGCGAAGAAGGTTCTTGCCGTTCACACGGGCGACAGCCTGCGCCCGGCTGCGCGGCCAGTCCAGGCAGGTCGACAATCCGGTTATCCAATCCGCGAGCTCCGCCTGAGAAAGCCGCCCATTGCCGATCATGGCGTCCAGGATGCTTGCGATGCGTTCATCCTCTTCCTCGCCGAAAATATGGCTTCCGTTCTGCAGCATGCCTTGAATCGCGGCAAGCACGTCGCGCTGTACCGCAGCATCGCTTTCCGGGCACTGGACCAGCTCCTTCAGCGCATCCGCTCCATGCGCCGCACTGTGCGCCCAGCCTTCTTCAGGAAGCAGCCCGCGGAGATCCTTTTCTTCCCGGTAATAGCGGAGCAGCGAATGCTTCAGCAGCTCATAACCGGCCCGGTCCAGGAAAGGCTTCCGACTATGGCGCCTCGCGATCAAGGCCAGCGGCAATACGGAGAAGGTCCTGGTAAAAACCGTCTGGTCGCCATCGCTGCCGATATGGTGGAACAAATGATTCTCGTCGGCAAGCTGCTGGAGAAGGCAGCGCCATTCTTCTTCGGTCAGTCTCTCCTCCGTCATCCAGACATAAAAGGTCGGATAGATGAGTCCATCCCGCAATTCCGGATCGGGATCGCCGATGAACCGCAGCATCTGAGCGATAAGCTCCTCCCTGCTTTCCCCTTCGCGAAGCTGATAGTTTTCCTTTTCTACTCTTTGCAGTTTATGTCTGAGCTGCGTCCTCGTATCGTTCATCTCTTCATCCCCTTTATCATGCTTTCGATCTCTTCCACCACAAGCTCCGGCTCATCCACATGAATATAATGGCGGCTCCGACCGGCGATCCGCAGCTTGCTCGCCTTCGACAGCCGCTGAAAATCGGCTTGCAGCCTCTGCTCGATCTTCAGCAGTTCCTGGACGGGCCAATTCCCGTCGCTTTGTTCAGGCAAGCCTCTCGTTAGGATGGCGAGAGGAATATCGCTTTGCCCCGAATGGCCGGATACTTGCTCATAGCTGCGCGCTTTGTCGATGTTTTCGCTGTTGAGCCGAGGATTTTCATAGTAGTCCCTGTTTGCCGCCTTCAGTTGGGGAGGGAGTACCCTGTCATAGGCCAGCTCTTTGTATTCGGTTGCGGCATCGACCAGGACAAGGCCGCAGACAAGCTGCGGATGAACGCTTGCAAACAATCTGGCCACCAGCCCGCCAAAGGAATGGCCGACCAATAGGAAGGGGGGATCGACAAATCCCGCCAGCAGCAATTCGGACAGTTCCTCGACCAGATCCAGACAGGTTCTCGGGACAGGCGGAGCGGCTTCGCTTCTCCCCACGCCCGAACGGTCGTAAGACAAAGTCGATGCTTTCTGCGATACTAGGGTTTGAATCTTCTCCCAAGCATCGGAGCTGTCGCCCATACCCGAGATAAAGATCACGCTGGGCTTTGTCGTGCGCGAATAAGTGAAGAACAGCTTTCGGCCGCCGGCTGAATGATAACTTCCCCTTATGCCCTCCACCATCCGCTCTCCCGCTTTCTATGTTTGAATGTCATTTCAGATGCGGACCGATCCAGCTTGCTCTCTCCCGTCTGCCCGGCAGCTTGCAAAAAAAGCCCGCAGGAGGAAAACATCTGCGGACGGAGCGAATCTATGCGTTCAATAGAGACTCTATCTTTCCATGTTCTAATCAGTATAACATGGAGGATTCATGAATATGAGGTAACAAATG
This sequence comes from Paenibacillus sp. RUD330, assembly GCF_002243345.2. NCBI lineage: Bacteria > Bacillati > Bacillota > Bacilli > Caryophanales > Paenibacillaceae > Paenibacillus > Paenibacillus sp. RUD330. The sequence goes on along the minus strand of NZ_CP022655.2, from coordinate 2,164,330 downwards.
GGTTCATCCGATTTCCCCTGCACCATGATCATTCAGATGAAAAGAACCCGGCGAAAAACAAGCTTTACGGGCGGAAGGACGGCTCCTCGCCGGCCGCGTTCCATTCCCGTACAAACTCGGCGATTCGAGCATGAATGGCATCCCGCACCTCGCGGAACTTCGCCATGATCTCCTCTTCCGTGCCTGTCGCCTTGGCGGGATCCTCGAACCCCCAGTGCCACTTGATGACGTCACGATTGGATATGGCCGGGCAATGCTCGTCTGCATGCCCGCAGAGGGTGATGACATAATCGGCGGCGTTCAGCAAATCGAGATCGATCACATCCGAGCTGTGCCCGCTTATATCGATCCCGGCTTCCTTCATCACCTGCACGGCGCGGGGATTCAAGCCGTGGGCTTCCAAGCCCGCGCTTCTGACGTCGAACCGTCCACGCCCTTCCGCCCTGAGATAGCCGTCGGCGATCTGGCTGCGGCAGGAGTTGCCTGTACATAAGAAATATACCATCGGTTTAGCGTTCATAAGACGGGATCTCCCCTTTTCTTTTCGATTTTGACCTTGCAATCAGCAGCCAGCCGAAGGCAACAAAGATTAGAACAGCGCCCGCATTCGCAAGCCAGACGTGAATGAGATTCAAAGACAGGAATGAGAGCCACAAATAGAGCCCGACCAGAGTAATCAGCAGCGTCGGAACCGTAAGCGCGATTCCCGTTTTGAAATAATACCCCCAGCCGATGCGCAAGCCTTTGCGGGACAGCACATGCAGCCACAGCAGAGTCGCCAGCGAGCCGATCGGCGTGATCTTCGGTCCGAGATTGGAGCCGATGACGTTGGCATAGATCATCGCTTCCCGAATGACGCCGCTAGTCCTCGTCGCCTGGATCGCCAGCGCATCGATCATGACGGTAGGAAGATTGTTCATGACGGAGGACAGCACCGCTGCGATGAACCCTGCAGCTATGCTCGTCATCAGCAAGCCTTGCCGGCCGATGGCTTCGAACAGGGAAGTCAGCGAGTCCATCAGCCCTGCATTCCGAAGGCCGTATACGACGACGTACATCCCGATTGAAAAGATGACGATCGACCACGGAGCGCCTTTGACCAGCTTCCGGACATCCATCTCCGGGCTTCTACGTACGGCTGCCAGGAACAGGAGCGCGATCGCCCCTGCCGGAATGGAAACCGGAATATGCAGCCAGCCGCTGGCGAAGTACGTGACCGGTAGAGCCGCCAGCACCACCCAGGCTGTCTTGAACAGCCGGGGATCCTTGATGGCGTCCCACGGATTTTTCAGCTCGCCGACCGTGTAGCTGCCGGAGATGCTTTTCCGGTAGAACAGGTACAGCACGAGCAGGCTGGCCGCTATGGAGAATAGCGCGGGGACGATCATTCGGCTGGCGTATTCGTCAAAAGAGATGCCGAAAAAATCGGCGGAGACGATATTGACGAGATTGCTGACGACAAGCGGCAAGGATGCGGTGTCCGCAATGAAGCCGCTCGCCATGACGAAAGGCAGGACCATCCGCTCGTCGAACCGGAGCGCGCGCACCACCGCCAGCACGATCGGAGTCATGATGAGCGCGGCTCCGTCGTTGGCGAACAGAGCCGATACGGCCGCCCCCAGCAGAATCATATAGATGAACATGAGCAGGCTGCTTCCGCCGGCGAGCCGCGCCATGTGAAGGGCGGACCATTCAAAAAGGCCGATCTCGTCCAAAGCCAGCGAGATCAGGATGATGGCGACGAAAGCCAGCGTCGCGTTCCATACGATCCCCGTCACATCCGCGACATCCTCCAGGGTAACGACTTGAAAGAGCAGGGCAAGGATCGCTCCCCCGGCTGCCGGCCAGCCGATGCCGAGCCCTTTGGGCTGCCAAATAACGAATACAAGCGTAGTTGCAAATAAAATTGCTGCCGTGATTGCCATCTTCGACCCCTTTTTAGTCCCCGCAGCCCTTCAGCCGGCTCAGCCGTTCGGTTTGCGGCGGGATGCAGCTTAAAATCGATTCCACATGAGATTTGTCTTCCAGGCTCAAAGAATAGTAGATCCAGGTCCCTCTGCGGGATTCCTTGACCAGGCCAGCCGCCTTCAGCTTTCCCAGATGCTGGCTGACGCCCGGCTGCGACAATCCGACCAGCTCGACTAGATCGCATACGCATAACTCTCGTTCCCGAAGGTAGGCCAGGATCATGAGCCTTGATTTGTCGCCCAACAGCTTCAAATGTCCGGTCAATTCTTCAATCCGCGCTTCCACTATGCACCTCCACGGCCAGTTTCCTCAGCCATTATATAATCATTCAATTATATAATCAACCACTTATGTAATCAACCACTTATGTAATGGCCGCTTGATTTTATAGGTAATAATCATCATCGATCTTCAACCTTAGGACCAAGAAACGATTCCGCACTCACAAAGAGATTTGGAAATGTTGATAAAAAAACCTATTCGTCAGAACCATCGACGAATAGGCTTGAGGATCGGGAGCGGTCGCAGTCCGCTTCAAAAGAGGCTCCTCCGACTTTATCGGCAGGAGGCAAACGGACCCTCCAACTACACGATTTGGGCATGCCCGAACCAGCAGGCCTTGCCGTGACGTTGTCCATCCGCCCTATAGTCTGCCAATTTGATCGCCGCCTCTGTCAGTCCCGCTCAGCCGCAGCGGCTGTAGCCGCAATGGCCGCATGTTTTGCAGCCTTCGACGTTGATCAGCGACGCGCTGCCGCAGGAGGGGCATAAGTCCGGCGAAAGAGGCTCGCCCTCGTTCCGATGGGAAGAAGCCGGCATTTGCGGCGTCCCGTTTCGACCGGAAGATAGGGGCGGCAGGGGAAGATCGTTTTTTTCTTTATCGGCATGAGCGGAATTAGAGGTACCCGCATGCGTCTCCAGCGCCTTGGCCACTGCGTCCGCGATCGACTCCACCCGGTTCGCGCCGAAGCCGATCGCGCCCGATCCGCCGATTCCCTTGAGATGCTTGATCAGAAGCTCCACCTTATGCCCGTGGTCGCCATAACGGAGGAACAGCGAGCATACTCGCCCGAGCGCCTCCGCCATGGCGAATACATCCGAGCCGGCCTTGCCGACGTTGAGGAAGATTTCCCCCGGCGTGCCGTCCATGTCGTTGATCGTGATATACGCCATTCCGAACGGCGTATTGATTTTGTACGTGGCGCCACGCAGCACTTGCGGCCGCTTCCTGTACTCCTTGTCGATGACCGCGCCGATACCGATATCGCCATTGTCGGCTTCCTGAAGCCGGCCATTCGGGGCCGCCTCTGAACTCCTTGCAGCAGCCGGCCTTAGAGACGGCCCAGCCGTTCCATCCATGCCGTCTCCGACCGGCTCCTTTTCTTCCGCATCCGCTGAAAGCGGGGGAACCGCGCCTTGATCCTCCTTCGTTTCAGCCGAAGCCTCCTCCTTCCCTTTCGGCGTGCTCAGCACCTGCGTGTCCCGGCTGCCGTCGCGGTAGATCGTCACGCCCTTGCAGCCGAGCTCGAAGGCGAGCTCATACAGCCGGTCCGTCTCCTCCACGGTGAGGTCGGCCGGACAATTGGCCGTCTTGCTGATCGAGCTGTCGACCCAGCGCTGGATGGCGGCCTGGACGCGGATATGCTCCTCGGCCGACAGCTCCATCGCCGTCACGAACCATTCCGGCAGCTCCTCGCCGGGATGGGCCTCCTTCCACTGCTGCGCGATCGGAACGAGCTGCCTGTCGAAGCCGAGCCGGCTCTGCCGGTAGTATTCGAAGGCGAAATAAGGCTCGATGCCGGTCGAGGTTCCGACCATCGTGCCCGTGCTTCCCGTAGGCGCCTGCGTCAGCAAGGTCACGTTCCGGATGCCCCGGCTGCGCACCGCCTCCGCCACCTCCGGGAAGGCCGAGACCATTTCCTTCATGAAGCCGCTCTGCAAGTGGAGCTCCGCATTGAAGGCCGGGAACGAGCCCTTTTCAGCCGCAAGGTCCGAGCTCGCCAGATAGGCTTCCCTGGCAATGAAGCGGTATAGGCTGTCGAGGAACTCCAGCGATTCGGGGCTTCCATACCGGATGCCGAGCCGGATCATCAGCTCCGCCAGCCCCATCGTGCCGAGGCCGACGCGCCGTTCCTTTTTCTGATTGCGTTCATTTTGCTCGAAGTGGTACGGCGTCTTGTCGATGACATTGTCCAGAAACCGTATGGACCAATGGACGACTCGGCCAAGGTCCTCCCAATCCACATCATGCTTCTCTTCGTCGTAGAACTTCGAGAGGTTGATCGCGGACAGGTTGCACACGCCCCAGCCGGGAAGTCCTTGCTCGCCACAAGGATTGGTGCAGATGATCGGATTGAAATACCAGCTGTTCGACATCTCGTTGTAGCGCTCCATGAACACGACCCCGGGCTCCGCCGACCTCCAGGCCGATTCCATGATCGTCTGCCAGACGTCGCGAGCCCGGATCTTCCGGTAAGCCACGACGGCTCCTCCCCGCTCCTTCCATGCGGAGAGATCCCCGTTCCAATGCCGGTTGTAATCGGGATGCTTGGTGTCCGGGAAGACGAGCTCCCACTCGGCATCCTCCTTGACCGCCCGCATGAAGCCGTTGCTGACGCACACCGACAGATTGGCGTTCGTCACCTCGCCCATCCTCTGCTTGACCGTGATGAAATCGAGCAGATCCGGATGCCAGTCGTTGATCATGAGCATGAGCGCGCCGCGGCGGCTGCCGCCCTGCTCGATAAGCCCCGTCGCATAGCTGAACAGGCCGCCCCAGGACACCGCTCCGCTGGAGGAGCCGTTCACGCCGGCCACGATCGCGCGCCTGGGCCTCAGCGAGCTGAGATTGATGCCGACGCCCCCGCCCCGGGCCATGATTTCCGTCATTTCCGAGAGCGTCTCCATGATGCCGCCCCGGCTGTCATGCGGAGAGGGAATGACGTAGCAGTTGAACAGCGTCAGCTCCCCGCCGACTCCCGCGCCGGCGGCTATGCGTCCGCCCGGTACTAGCCTCCAGCCGTCCAGGATGGTCCGGAACCGCTTCTCCCATAGCTCCCGCGCCTCTTCGTCCTGCTCCACGGATGCCATCGTCTTGGCGAGGCGGTCCCACAGCTCCTCCGGCGTCCGCTCCGCGGCTACAGTCAGCTTCTCGACATCCGATTCGATCATCTCCCCGCTCCGGGTACGCACCGTTGCCTTCCGGCCGCTGCGGGCCATGATTTCGCCGACCTCCCTGGCCGGAAATTTCGGATCGTCCTTTGTCAGCACGAGTACGGTATCCCCGACCGCCGCCTCGCCCGGATCGGCTTTCTTCCACGCGTACCGGTCCAAAAATATTTTCTCGCTCAACCCGTCCAGACGTTCGGCCTTCGTGTCCACATGCAGCCAACCTTCCCGTATCCGGCGCGGCCCCTGATTCGCGTTTTCACCGGGCTGCCGAAATTTAGTAGGCAAAAGAAATCAATATATAGTATACATACTCATTATAACATACAATATATAGGTTTCGTTCCATGATTCCCGACTTTTTTTCTCTCCCTTATTAGAAGCCCTTGCTTGGGGCATACTGGGAACATTCCAAAGCCGAGAGGAGCCGATAACTTGTCGCGCACAACAAGAGAGAACGGATCCGCCAAGCTGCATCCGCTCGTCGATTTCCGCATGGACCGGAGCTGGTTCGACGATCTGCAGGCCCGGCTCGACCGCAACGGCCCGTGGGACGACTGGACTCTCTATCAGCTCGCCATGGAGGCCGAGCAGTCCCGGCGCATCGAGAGCTTCGAGGAGCTGCAGTCGCTGCGCTTCCTGAACGGCCTGGAGCCGATGAAGCATCAGATCGATACCGCGGTCAAAGTGCTGCATGATATGGGCGGACGCGCCATTCTGGCGGATGAGGTCGGACTCGGCAAAACGATCGAAGCCGGGCTGGTGCTCAAGGAGTATCTGGTGCGCGGTCTCGTGAAGCGCGCGCTGATTCTTGTGCCCGCATCGCTTGTCCTGCAATGGGTCAGGGAGCTCAACAGCAAGTTCGGCATCGCAGCCGTCGCCCAGAAGCGGGCCCACACCTGGAACTGCGATGTCGTCGTCGCTTCCATCGATACGGCCAAGCGGGAGCCGCACAAGGATCTGCTGCTCTCCACCGACTACGACATGCTCATCATCGACGAGGCCCATAAGCTCAAGAACAAGAAAACGACGAATTACCAGTTCATTACGCAGCTCCGCAAAAAGTACTGCCTGCTGCTGACCGCCACACCGGTCCAGAACGACCTCGAGGAGCTCTACAATCTCATCACGCTGCTGAAGCCCGGCCAGCTCGGCGGACACGGCGAGTTCTCATCCAACTTTGTCGTCGGCAAGCGGATGCCCAAGAACGAGGATCAGCTGCAGGAGGCGCTGTCCGGCGTCATGATCCGCAACCGGCGCGGCGAAGGGGATGTGAAGTTCACGAAGCGGATCGTCCGCAACATCCCTTTGCAGCTGTCCAAGGAAGAGATGGACCTCTATCACGCGGTCACTTCCTTCGTCAAAGAGCGTTATGAGGAAAGCGGCGGCAACCTGACGAGCATGCTGTCGATGGTCACGCTGCAGCGCGAGGTATGCTCGAGCCGCGACTCGGTGTTCCTCACCCTCGTGAACCTGTTCAAGAAGACGGCTGAGGACTCCCCCATCCGCGGCAAGATCTGGGAGCTGATCGAGGTCATCAAGCAGATCAAGTCCAACACGAAGGCGGAGAAGGCGATGGAGCTCGTGCGGGAAAGCGATGGCAAAGCGATCATTTTCACGGAATACCGCGCGACGCAGGAATATCTGCTCCAGTTTTTCCGCGGCAGCGACATTACCGCCGTTCCTTACCGGGGCGGGATGGGCCGCGGCAAGAAGGACTGGATGATGGATCTGTTCCGCGGCCGCGCGCAGGTGATGATCGCCACGGAAGCAGGCGGAGAAGGCATCAATCTGCAGTTCTGCAGCCGCATCATCAATTTCGACCTGCCCTGGAACCCGATGAGGGTGGAGCAGCGGATCGGCCGCGTGCACCGGCTCGGGCAGACCGAGGATGTCCAGATCTACAATCTGTGCACGATCGGCACGATCGAGGAGCATATCGTCAATCTGCTGCATGAGAAAATCGATATGTTTGAATCCGTCATCGGCGAGCTGGACCATATTCTCGAGAAGTTCGAGAAGGAGGAAAGCATCGAGGAGAGGCTTGCGCGCCTCATGCTGGAGGCGAGCGATCCCGACGTCTTGTCCGAGAGCATCGAGAATCTGGGCCGTTCGATCAGCAGCCTGAGAAGCCGGGCTGCGGAATCCGGCGAGCCCGACGTTTCCGAGGAGCCGGCCGGCACAGCGGCAGCGCGCAAGCATGCGATCAACCGTCTGCTGGACGGGGTCGGACATGTTGTGGAGGTGGATTCGCCATGAACGGAAAGCAAGTGCACCGCTATATCCAGAAATACGCGGAGGCGACCGGATGCCGGATCGTCGAGAAATCCCCTTCCCATCTGACGGTGAAGCTGTCGCCGCAGGCGGACCGGGAGCTGACGAATCGTCCTTATTACTGGAGCTATGTCGACCGCGCCGGCGTGGAGCCGGAGACGATGACTTATCTGTTCGTGACCGACCGCTCCCGGTACGAGGAGCTGACCAAGGAACGAGAGGAGCAGGAAGCCCGTTCGCAGGCCGGTCCGAATCCGATGGAGCAGGCCGCCCAAAGCGCGCTTGGCCGCTCCATCGGATTCCTCCACAGCTCCGTCTCCGGCGTCCGCACTCCGCGCGAGGACATGTATTTCGGCGCGCGCAAGCTTGATCAGCTGTTCGAGGCCGCGCGCACGGGAGGCAGCTTCGTCTATTTGTTCCAGGAACCGGAGCGCCGCTCGCTCCATCCGACGGAATCGGTCGCGTATACGGCTTGGCTCGGAGTCAATCTGCGGGTGGAATTCGCCTGCGACATGAAGCGCGAGGAAATTCATTCCTTCGGCGTTTCTCTTGCGACAGGCGCCGTCGTCGAGCGTTTCCACGAGCGGCTGGTGGACCTCAGGATGACGCCCAGGCTGCCCGCCAACGTCCATACGGCCAAAAACGGCATCACGCTGGGCAAAGCGATGAGCCTGATCGAGTCCTCTCTCGAGCGCAAGCTGAGGGGAGCGGATTTCTCCTGGGCCGAGGCCGCCTCGCGCCGTCTGGAGGAAGAGCTTGAGATCGTCGCCCACTATTACGATCGCCTGCTGGAATCCGCGGAGGAAGAGCAGCGGGCCGCTGTCGAGGAGCAATATGCGACGCGGAAAGAAGAAATCCGCTGGCAGTTCGAGCCTAGGGTGACCGCCTCCTCGATCAACTGCGGCATTTTCCATCTGGAAGGCATCGAGTGACAGCAATCTCCCGGGTCGGCCCGATCTCGCCAATAATAGCGGTCGTTTGCGCGACAGGATGCAGCATTCTTCTCGCGGCGGCCGCTCTACAATCAGATTAGACAAGCTTCGGAACCAAGCCTGCTGTCACTCTATAGCGGATACGACTGGGGGATGTTGAAGAAAATGAGAAGAAAATATGCGGGCACCGCGTCAACCGCCATCGCGGTTCTGCTTTGCGTCCTGTTCCTGGCGAATGCGGCGGCTCATGCCGCGGCTCCGGCCGCTTCCGCTCCGGGACTGGCGGAACAAGCCGAAGCGTGGCGGGCGGCGCTGTCCGCCCAACCGGAATTTTCCGGCTGGAAGGGCGCCCGTGCCGTCATCGAGCCGCTCGGTCCAGGCACCCATTCTTGGCTCGTGACGCTGGACAAGGCCGGACGGACAGCCGGATACATGATCATCAACGCCAGGCAGCCGGATGGATATTCGCTTGGAGAATACGGAGCGGGTTCCTACCCGCTCTATTCATCCGCCCTGCTTCAAAGGAAGCTCAAGGAGCAGAATGTGGCGGCTGCACAGCTGACCAGGCTCTACGCCTCGCCTGCCGCAGCCGTATGGAGGGTCGTCAGCCAAGACCGCGAGGTCGTCTATGCCGACGCCTGGACCGGAGAACTCCTCCCCATTTCCGACGAAGACTGGGCCAAGCAGCTTAACACCTTGTCCTCATCCGATGCCAATGCTTCCGGGAACGAAAAAAAGACAACGTTGGCGTTGTCTCCCTCGTCTGCGGCCCCGCCGTCCAAAATGGCGGTAGCGTATGCCCGGACGCTGCGCTCATCCGATCCGATGCAGCGGCTCAGCTGGCTCGTGTCCAAGCCGATCGGCAGCCCGACCCCCGGCTCTCTCGCTTCCATCCTCAAGTCGGGCCGTCCGCTGGATTACGCCTCCGAGCTGTATGCCGCCAAAGTTCTTCAGGTGTGGCAGGCAGCCGGCCTTCACCGCTGGACGACGGGCCAAGCCTATGCTTCCTTCGTCAACACGGAATCGGCTGCCAAACGGTATATTACCCTTGAGCAGGCACTGCTGACAGGCCAGTTCTACCGCGTCTGAGCAGAGCATCCTTCGAGCGGAACGGCATCGGCTGCCGCAAGCGGCAAATCAACCCTCCTTGCGGCGGAGCCCTCTGAACCAGATCAGCATGCTCATGCCGGGGACGCCGAACCAGCGCGTCAGCCAAGGCTCCTTGGCCTGCTTATGATCGCTGCGCTTCTGCTTGCGGACTTCACGGGGCGTTTCCACATAGACAACCAGCTTCTCGGTCATATATTTGATCCAATCTTCAGGGTCCATCTTTGTCGCCTCCTCTTTATGCGCTTAGTATGTCCGATAACTTCTTGGAGCAAACGCGAATAGTCCTGCCTGATTGCGGCAAAGTATAAAGGTTCGGACAACTTTGCCTTATGGAGGATTGCAAATGGATTTGCGATGGTTCGCAGCCGCGGCGCTTGCGGCAGCCCTGGTTCTCCAACCGGGTACAGCGGCAGCCGGGACCCTTTCCGACTCGCCGGATTCCGATGCCGGCCCCAGGTACAAAGGGGCTCTCCCCTATGCCGAAGTTCTCATCGACGCCGGCCATGGAGGCATCGACGGCGGAACTTCCTACGAGGATGTGCTGGAGAAGAACATCAATCTTGCTGTCGGCAAGAAACTGCTGGCCAGCCTGCAGCAAAAAGGGATCAGCGCCGTCTTGAACCGCAGCTCCGACTACGCGCTCAGCGAGGAGAACCGCTGGCATCCGAGCCGCTCCCGCCATCAGCGGGATTTGTCCCAGCGGCGCCAGCTGACGGAGGAGATCCACACCGGCCTGCTCGTCAGCCTGCATGTGAACTGGTCCCGCAGAGCCGCTGCCCGCGGACCGGTCGTGCTTCATCAAGAGCGCGGCGAAAGCGTGCTGCTCGCGTTATGCATCCAGGACTCCTTGAACCGGCAGCAAAAAACGAATGAGCTGCCCCGCGCGGGCAGCCCATTCTATCTGCTCAATACGGTCAAGCAGCCTGCCGTCATCGTGGAAATGGGCTTCATCAGCAATGATGGGGACAGGTCCATGCTGACTTCGCGGGAGGGCCAGGAGCAGGTAGCCGAAGCCGTCGCTTCAGGGCTTCGGCAATATAAGCTGCTCTTCCGCTGAGGCCGGTACAAGCTCGGACAGCCGGACGAACCGGGTCGTGCCCGCCATGCGGCCGGCTGCCCGGGACAACGCTCCCGAGGTCATGAGGCCCGGAGTGCCGACATGCCCGATCGTGATGCTGTCCGCCTGGCCAGCGGACAGCTGTTTCAATTTATCGACTTGTCTGGCGATATGGCCGGCTTCATACACATCGTCCAGGAAGACGTCATTGCGCAGGACGGGAACCCCGACTTCAGCCGCGACTTTCGGAACGACCGTCTTGAAGGTCGTCCGGCTGTCGAGGAAAAACAATCCCCGCTCCTTGCATACCTGCAGGACGATCCGCATGATGCGCTCATCGGCCGTAATCTTGCTGCCCATATGGTTGTTCATTCCGGCCGCATGGGGCACATCGTCGATCGCCTTCTGCACCGCGAGGCGCACCTGCTCGTCGGTCATGCTGCTGAACAGCGCTCCCGGCCCCAGCCACTCCGGCTTGCCCTTGTTCGGCTCCATCGGCATATGGACGATGACATCCAGGCCGAGGCCATGCGCCTTCTCCGCGTCGGCATGCGTGGAGGGCATGAAGGGCATGATCGCGGCCGTAATCGGCACCGGCAGCTTGAACATCTCCTCGGTGCCCTTCATGTTGTTGCCGAAGTCGTCAATGACGACAGCCACCCGATGCGGCGGACTCGCCGACACATGCTGCTGCGGCAAGAGCCCGATTGCAAGCATGCCGGCCGCCGCGGCTTTCCAGATTGCGTTTCTCATGATCAGCACCCCCTGAAGGTTTCCCCTTCATTTTGCAGAGAAGGGATGCGTTTTATGTAAGGGGAAAACTGGCCCTCTCCATTCTTGGAAGCCGTCCCTCTTCACTGCCGTCCAGTTCTCCCCTTCCTGTTAGCGCAGCCATATATGGAGCAAAAAGAACGCGAAGCCTTAATGAACGGCTTCGCGTTTTTGAGTTGTGCCTGCAAAAATACTCATCTAATCAAACCGCTCTTGCGTAACCGGGAGACCTGACGGGGAGGACCTTGAACCAGCCAGCTATTCTAGATCGGCCTTTAATTTTTCGATTCGGCCATTTTTCAAGTCGAATTGATACACTCCAATAATTTCATTGCCTGCAAAATCGCCTTTAAACAGGACACGCATGTTGACGACATCAGAGTTCACCGTAAAATCGATTATTTCCGTTATGGTATTTGTTTTGACAAAATAAGCAATAAAGTAATCGGCAATCTCCTGCCTGCCTAGGAGATTCCGTCCGAGAGAGTTTTCTTCAATCACCGCATGCTCAGAGAAGGCATTAACATAGCCCTCCACATGGTGTCGGTTAGAAGCTTCAATATAATCCAACACAACCGCTGGCAAATCGGTTTGGCTCATCATAACCGCTCCTTATTCGAAAAAGTTGGCTTTCCGCCTATTGACTGGGACTTAGCCTGCTTATCAGTCCCTCTATCTGCGCCAGCAAGCTCGATCGTACATCATCGGGACCGACTTCCTCCAGCAGGTTTCCGAATGAAAGGAGGTAGCTCTCGAGCCATGCTCCCTTCGGAAGGTCCGCTATGACCGTAAAGGTTCCGTCTTCATGGACGGAAATCATTGCATCGTCAAAATCATCGTAAACCCGGTAAGCACCGTCTGCCCCTATCTTCAATGTGACTCGAACCGTATCGCGAACGGCGTGTTCTTCTGCAAGATCGATGGCGGCGGCTGCTTCTCTTGGTTCGAAGCGTTTTTCCGTCACGGCGACGTCTTTCATCCGGCTGATTTTGAATACACGGGGAGCGCCGCTTGTTACACAGTGAGCCGCCAAGTACCATGATTTGCTCTTGAAAATCAATTGTACAGGTTCTGCTGTCCGGAAGCTCTCGTGGCCCGCAGTATTAAAATACCGAAATTGAATCAAAAAATGATCGGCAATCGCTTGGCGAAGCAATGGGAACAACTGGCGGCGATTGTCTCCACTTCCCCAAGGCGAGAAGTCTACTTCCAGCCAATAGCTTCCTTCCTTCTTGAAAAGACGTGCCATTTTATGCAAAACCGTATTTATTTCCGGATAATCGGCAGCAGCTAAGCTCTGCAGAGCCGCCAGCAAGTCTTCTTGCTCCCGTTCGGACAACAGCGATGCATGAAAGGAATAACCGTCGAGCAGCGAAATCCCGCCACCCTTCCCTTTGCTGGAGTACACAGGGATGCCTGCTGCGCTGAGCACGTCGATGTCTCTGAATATCGTTCGGGTGGAAACCCCAAAACGCTCTGCCAACTCACCGGCCGTTATCGTCTTCTTATTTAAGAGCATATATACGATTTCGAAATGTCGGCTTATCGGCATCACAATCACCTCTTATGCAGTGTAGACGATAAAGGAATCCTAATATAGGACATTCCCAGCTTGATTCGTAAGCTTATTATCAGGTAGGCTGAACAGTCGGCCTGACGATCAGTTCATTGATGCTTGTATGATCGGGTTCATTAATCGCATATACAATCGCTCTTGCAATGCTCTCCGGCGAAATGGCTACCTGATTCATTTCACTCACCCAGCTCTTGACGTCCGGACTACTGATGGAGTCCGTTAATTCCGTGGCTGTGACTCCGGGAGAGATGATGGTCGTTCGGATATTGGAGATGGGCGATTCTTCCTGCCGCAGTCCCTCTGAAATCGCTCTGACGGCAAACTTGGTGCCGCTGTATACGGCTGAAGTGGGATCTACCCGATATCCGGAAACCGAGGAAACCGTAATTATATGTCCCGACTTCTGTACTCTCATCGTAGGCAGTACCGCCGAAATCCCGTATAAGACGCCTTTTATATTGACGTCGACCATGTTTTCCCATTCCTGAATTTTCAACTCGTGAAGATAAGATAATGGCATAATTCCGGCGTTGTTGACCAATACATCTATTTTTCCGTATTGCTCTAAAGCGTATCGGGACATCTTTTGCATCTCCGCTGCCGATGCGACGTTTGTTTTGACATATACGGCGCTGCCCCCGCTCTGATTAATTTGTTCAGCAATCGCCTGGATCAGTTCTTCTCTTCTTGCTGCCAATACTACCTTTGCTCCGTATTTACCAAGCAGCAGTGCCGTTGCTTTTCCAATTCCGCTCGATGCCCCTGTTACAATAACGACTTTCGATTTTACGTTTTCCATCTTTGCACACTCTCCGATTTTCGATTAGGATGTAAAACTACTTTTCTCAACCAGTGTACATGGAGTAATATGACGACATCCTGTCATATTATAAAAGTGAGAGGCAAGTTTTTTTGTACCCATTCAAGCCGCCGGAAGACTTGAAGCAGCAGGTCATGAAATGCCGCTCGAACGGGGGATCGGGAGCTGCAGGAACAGAAAACGGCGGATCGGGAAAATCCTCGGTTCGGCCGATAACCTGAATGGAGACATTCAAGCGAACAAACGATAAGCGAACAAAAAGGCCGAGGGTGCTTTCCCTCGGCCTTTTCAAATGGAGTTGATATGAAAAATAAGGAACGATTTCAACTTGGTCGGTTATATTTCCTGCTCGATTCCCATTTGAATGAAGGGACATCCTCCTCAATGCGACACTCGCAAATGGGATGGGCGCTCCATGTCGCCAACTCCGGCACATTTCGGATCCCAATCAAACAAAAAGCTCCTGAACCGTCACAAGGACTGATTCAAGAGCTGGATTATTCTTAGGGTGGTGCGGTCAAGAGGACTTGAACCTCCACGTCATTGCTGACACTAGAACCTGAATCTAGCGCGTCTGCCAATTCCGCCATGACCGCGAATCACAAGAAATAATATAACATGAAGAATAAAGTGATGTCAACACTTTCCTGTCTATTTTTTGAATTGATTTTTATTGGGTTTCAATCGGACTTTTCTATCGCCGGATGAATTGACAGCAGCGCCCTGCCGCTCCTATACTTCTAATCAACACTATTCCACCTTAATTACTGTGATTTAATCCGTCAGCCGACCGGACCGCCGGAGGCTGGAGCTCGCAGCAACGCATCGCTGCCGCTTCAGCCTCTTTTTGCGGTTCCACCGCAGCAACACATTCCTTTCAGGAAGAATCGGAGGTTAGCCCATGATCGCCATCAAAGCTCCCTTATTGTATCGAAACGAATCCGCCCTTCTGGAGCAGAAGGGCCTGCTGGAGGACTGGGAGGGACGGATCGCGGTCATTATTAGCGGAAACACCGCCTGGGATCTCGTATCCTCGCAGCTTGCCTCCCGTCTCGGAGAAGCCCATATCCCATTCTCCAAGCTGTCGTTCAAAGGCTACTGCACCCAGGAGAAGATCGGCCGTTACACCCTTGAGGCCGAGCGCCTCGATCCTTCCTTTCTGATCGGAATCGGCGGAGGCTCCGTCCTTGACCTGACGAAGGCCGTCGGAGACAAGCTCGGCCTTCCCGTGCTGGCGATCCCTACCGTTGCCGCGACCTGCGCAGCCTGGTCTGCCCTGGCCGTTCTATATGACGACGCCGGACGCTCCGCCGGCTACTTGCCTCTCTCGCGTTCTCCCGAGCTGGTGCTGGCCGATGCCCGCGTACTCGCTCAAGCCCCTCGCCGTTATCTCGCATCCGGCATCGCCGACACGATCGTGAAATGGCATGAGCATGGCGTGAATGCTCCGGCTGGCAGGCAGCCCGGCCTTGATCTTCAGCTGAGCCTTCACGCCGCCCGCCTGGCGCTGGATCTGCTGACCTCCCATTCGGCTCGGGTATATGAAGCCGTCGATGTCCTGTCCCCTCCGGTCGGCGAAGCCTTCAGCCAAACCATCGATGCCGTCATCGTGCTGGCGGGACTGGCAGGGAGCATCCACAGCGGCGTTCGCAGAGCGGCGTTCGCGCATGCCATCCATGACCGGCTGACGTGGTTCCCGGAGACGCAGGGCACGCTGCATGGAGAAAAGGTCGGCTTCGGCCTGCTGTCGCAGCTCGTTCTGGAGGGCAAAGCCGATGAAGCGGTGCCGCTTGCCGCGCTGTTCCGCCGGATCGGGCTTCCCGTCACGCTGGAGGAGCTCGGCTTCAAGCCTTCCCGGCTCAAGGCGCATCAGGAAATCGCCTCCGGCATCCAGCTTCCGGAAGAAGCCGAGGCAGCGCTCGCTTTCGACGCCTCTCCTGTCCGTATCGCCCAGGCGATAGCCGGAGCGGATGCCATCGGCAGAACGGCCGCAGCCAATCTCATGACCGGCTCGTAACCGGCTGCTGCACCCCATTCCTTCATCGCGAAAGGCGGATTGATCCAACATGGCCAACCGGTCCAACCTGACCATCAAGCTTCTCCCTGTACTCCTGCTCTCGGCAGCCTTGGCAGGCTGCGCGGCTTCGGGCAGCGGCTCCGCCGCCGGCGCCGGCCATCCATCCACTCCCGGACCGGCGGCGCTGTCTTCAACCGGCTCGCAAATCGATCTGGGCCATATCACCCTGCGGGTGGGACAGACCGGCTGGGCAAGCCTGGAGCAAGGCTTCAAGGCCGCGGGCGTCGACGACACACCGTACAAGATCGAGTTCAGCGTGTTCCAGGGAGGCAACCTGCAGCTGGAAGCGATCGCGGCCGATCATCTCGATGTCGCCCAGACGAGCGAGATCCCGCCGATCTTCGCCTCCCAATCCGCCGGCGGCGGCAATTTCAAGATCATCGCCCTCAGCAATTCCAATACGCTGAACCAGGAGGTCGTCGTGCCCAAAGGCTCCGCGCTCAAGCAGCCCGCCGATCTCAAGGGAAAGAAAGTCGCATTCGTCAAAGCGACGACGGCTCATTACTTCCTGCTCAAGATTCTCCAGGAGGCCGGGCTGACGTGGAGCGACATCCAGCCGGTGGAGCTGTCCACCGCCGACGGGCTCAGCGCCCTGCTCAGCGGCAAGGTCGACGCGCTGGCAAGCTACGGGAACTCCATCATTGCGGCGCATGAGAATGGAGCGTCGACTCTCGCCAGCGCGAAGGATATCCTCTCCGGCAATTTCCCGATCGAAGCGACTCCGGCCGCGATTGCGGATCCAGGCAAGCATGCCGCGATCGCCGACTTCCTGAACCGCTTGAACCGCTATCAGGAATGGACGCGCGAGAACAAGGAGAAATGGGCGGAGATCACGGCCGCCGCCACCCATCAGGATGCGGCGACGGCGCTGAAGACGCTGGAGGAAGGCGAGGCCCAGCGTCCGTCCAAGGTGCTTCCGGTCACGCCGGAAGCGATCGCGTCCAATCAGGATGTGGCGGATGCGCTGCAGACCGTCGGCCTGTTGAAAGCCAAAGTGGATGTGAGCTCGTTCTTCAGCGATGCGTTCGCATCGGAAATCAAGTAAAGGAGGCCTTGGCAGCCATGAACCGTCCGGCCTCCTCGCGCTGGCGCGACAGCATTCTCCCCTGGACGCTTCCCGTCCTCGTCCTTGCCCTCTGGCAGATCTCCACGTCAGCGGGCTGGATTGCGGAGCGCACCCTCCCTCAGCCTCTGCGCGTAGCGGATACGCTAGGCGATACGATCCGCAGCGGCGTGCTTCTGCACAATCTCGGCATCAGCGCGATGCGGGCCATGCTCGGATTCCTCATCGGCAGCGGAATCGGCTTCGCCCTCGGGCTGATGAACGGCCTGTCCAAAATCGCGGAGAAGGCGACGGATTCCTCGATCCAGATGATCCGCAACATCCCGCTGTTCGCACTCCTCCCCTTGTTCATCATCTGGTTCGGCATCGGCGAGGAGATCAAGCTTGCTCTGGTATCGCTCGGCGTCTTTTTCCCGGTCTATCTCAATACGTTCCATGGCATCCGCTCGGTCGATCCCGGTCTGGTCGAGATGGGCAGGGTCTACCGGATGAGCAGGCGCTCCTTGTACGTTCATATCGTGCTGCCGGGAGCCCTGCCATCGATTCTCGTCGGCATCCGGTACGCCTTAGGCATCACCTGGCTTGTCCTCATCGTCGCGGAGACGGTCGCCGCGGATGCCGGCATCGGATACATGGCCATGAACGCGAGGGAATTTTTCCAGCTGGACGTCATTGTGCTCAGCATCGTCATCTACGCCCTGCTCGGCAAGCTGTCCGACAGCCTCGCCAAGCGGCTTGAAAAGCGGTTCCTGAAATGGAACCCGACCTATGTTCCCCGTTAAGGAGGCGGCCGGATTGGCCCATGCAGAAAAGAACGGAATCGGGTTCGATCTTAACCGGCTCGGGATGTCGTTCGACGGAAGGCCGGTGCTGTCGGAGCTGAGCCTGTCGGTGAATCCAGGCGAATTCGTAGCGGTCGTCGGGCGCAGCGGCTGCGGGAAAAGCACGCTGCTCCGGCTTGTCGCGGGGCTTCAGCAGCCGACGGAGGGAGACATATCCTGGGAGGAGCCTGCTGTCTCAGGCGTGGAAGAATACATCCGCTTCCTGTTCCAGGAAGCCCGGCTGCTTCCCTGGAAGTCCGTGCTCGACAATGTGAGGCTTGCCGCTGGCACCGACCGGGAAACGGCCTTGGACGCCCTTCGTCAGGTCGGCCTCGCTTCCCGCGGGCAGGACTGGCCCTCCGTCCTATCCGGCGGCCAGAGGCAGCGGGTCGCTCTCGCCCGCGCGCTGGCCAGCCGGCCCCGGCTGCTGCTGCTCGACGAGCCGCTCGGCGCGCTCGACGCCCTGACCCGGATCGAGATGCAGAGCCTGATCGAGTCGCTCTGGGCCGAATCGGGCTTCACGACGATTCTCGTCACTCATGACGTCAGCGAGGCTGTCGCCCTCGCCGACCGGGTGCTGCTGATCGAGGAAGGCCGAGTCGCCTTGGATATTTCCATCGAGCTCGGGCGGCCCCGGGAAAGAGACAGCGGGTTCGCCTATTATGAGAATCTGATTCTGGGCAAGGTGCTCGGCCGCAAGGAGGAGCGGCTTCCCTCTGCCGCGCAGCGCAAGCTGAGCTATTCCATCTGAGATCATCATCCATACCTTACCTTCGAAAGGCAGGAATCCAGGCATGCCAACATTGACAGCAGCCGCGGAAAGCATTTACTCCCCCGATGCGGAACGGCTCATCTCGGAACTGAGCGCCGAGCTCGCCGCCCTTTATCAGGTCGAGGACGGATCGGCAGGCTTCAAGCCCGCCGACCTCGATCACCCTAAGGCGGCGCTTGTCGTCGCCCGCATCGGCGGCATTCCCGCCGGATGCGGGGCGCTGCGGCCGCTCGACGAGCATTCGGTAGAGGTCAAGCGGGTGTACACCCGTCCCGAATACCGCCGCCAAGGCGTGGCGCTCGCCATCATGGATGAGCTGGAGAGGCTCGCGGCCGAATTCGGCTACCGGAGCATCAAGCTGCAGACCGGTCCTCTGCAGCCGGAAGCGGCCGCCCTCTATGAACGCTCGGGCTACTACCGCATTCCCCGCTTCCATGGCGAATGGGAAGAAGTGCTCGCCTTCCAGAAGGATGTCGCCGTCAATCAGGCCGGATAACGAGGAGATGCCGCATGAAATTCGCATGGTTCAGCCTGGTCATGAATCTTCCCCACGCCCTTACCGGGGAGCAGCTGACGCCCAAGCAGAAGTTCGATCAAATCATCCGCCAGGCGGAGCTTGCCGAGACGCTCGGCTTTGAAGCCTACGGTGTCGGCGAGAGGCATGGCGCTCCGTTTCTCAGCTCCTCCCCCGCCGTGCTGCTGACAGCCATCGCCGGCCGCACCCGCGCGATCCGGCTGCTGACGACCGTATCCGTGCTCAGCGTGCTGGATCCCGTGCGCGTCGCCGAAGATTACGCCACGGTCGACCAGCTCAGCGGCGGCAGGCTGGAGCTGATCATCGGCAAAGGCAACGATCCCCGCCACTATCCTCTGTTCGGCGTTCCGCCGGAGGAGCAGTGGGAGTCGCTGGCGGAGCGCTATTCGCTGCTGAAGAGGCTTTGGAGCGAGGAGGACGTCGTCTGGACGGGCAAGTACCGCCCCCCTCTCGACGGAGTGACGACACAGCCCCGGCCGTTCGGCGGATCGATTCCGATCTGGCATGGAAGCGCATCGAGCCCGCTCTCGACGGAGCTGGCCGCGCAAGCCGGCGAGCCGATCTTTTCGTCGAATTCCTTTCACCACCTGCAGAAGTACAAGGATCTCATCGACCATTACCGGGAACGGCTCGCCCATTACGGCCATCCTCCGGAGAAGGCTGTCGTCGGCGCCGGTGCGGGCAGCATCTACCTCGCCGCTACCAAGGAAGAGGCCATCCGGCGCTACAAGCCGTATTACGAGCTCTTCAGCGGAACCGATTCAGCCAGGCACAACCAGTCTCCCTTCACCGACCTGGAGGACAATATCCGCAACGGCCCGATTCTGGTCGGCAGCCCGGACAGCGTCATCGAGAAAATCCTGAAGTATCGCGAGGCGTTCGGCAACCAGGTGCTCGGCCTCAGCGTCGACGGCTTGTCGGCCGGCGAGCAGCGCGAGCAGCTGCAGTGGTTCGCCGCCGAAGTGGCCCCCATACTCCGGAGGGAGGCTCCTTCCGCCGTGTGGGACACCCGCCCGGCCTCGTCCGCTGCAGGCCCGCTGTCCATCTGCTGATCAACCTTCGCCGGTTCGAGCAACCCGCGACGAGGAGGTACATTCGAGATGTGCGCTTACCCTTTGAGAAAAGAACTGCAAGGCATTCCAGCCTTTTTGCCGGCCAAGCCCGCTTCCGAAGCCAACGGTCAAGGAAGGCTTCCCGAAATTCGGCTGGCCGCCAACGAAAATACGCTCGGCTTCTCCCCGCTGGCAGCCGCCGCCATTCAAAATTCCGTATCCCGCCTTTACCTGTATCCGGACAGCCAGGCCTCCGGCCTGAGAAGCAAGCTGGCCGCGAAGCTGGGGACTCAGCCGGATCAGCTCGTCTTCGGCAACGGCTCCTTCGAGCTGTTGTCGCTCGCCGCCTATACGTTCCTCGCGCCCGGTGAAGAAGCTCTCCTTCCGTCCCCGTCCTTCGGCTGGTACCGGGTCGCGACGCTGGCGGCCGGCGGCTTGCCCGTCACGGTCCCGCTGCGGAATCATGCCATCGATCTCGAAGAGGTCGAGCGGAGAATCACCCCTTCCACCGGCCTCATCTGGCTGTGCAATCCCAACAACCCTACCGGCTCGTACTTCACAGCCAAGGAGCTGCAGCGATTCCTGGACCGCGTGCCTCCGCATGTGTTCGTCGTGCTGGACGAAGCCTACCGGGAATACGCGGAGCGTGGCGATGAGCCGGACACCTCCCTCCTGACCGGACGTTATCCGAACATAGCCGTGCTCAGGACATTCTCCAAAGCCTACGGACTGGCCGGCCTGCGCATCGGCTACGCCATAGCTGCGGCAGATGCCGCGGCGGCGCTGAACCGGCTGCGGGTGCCGCCCAATCTGGGCATCCTGGCCGAAGCCGCGGCGGCGGCAAGCCTCGATGACGAACCCTTCCTGCAGGCGGTGCTGGACAACAACCGCAGCGAAAAACAGCGTTATTATGAGGCTTTCGAGCTTCTCGGCCTGCCTTGCCTGCCCAGCGAGACCAACTTCGTCATGGTGAATCTCGGCCGCGACAGCGGTCCCGTATTCGACCGGCTGCTGCAGGAGGGCATTCTCGTGCGTCCGGGACGAGACTTCGAGATGCCGACCTGGCTGCGGATCACGATCGGCCGGCCGGAGGAGAACCAGGCGGTGCTGGAGAAGCTGGAGAAGGCGCTTCAGGCTTCATTCCATTAAAGCTGAGGTACAGATCGTTCAGAGACCTAGGAGCAGCTGGCCTTCGCGGCAGCTGCTTGTTTGTCTCCAAGTTAAAAAAGGAGCGGGCAGAATCGCTCTGACTAAAAACTAAACACTCTTGTTGAGTTTTGTCTCGGTTTAAGGGCTGGCCAAATATTTCCTTCAACTATTCGATGCTTTTCAACGATTCGATCATATGGATCCGGGATACCTTTCTCCGAAGCAGCAAGTTGGAGAGAGTGGTGAGCAGATAGGCCAGCATGACGGATACCAGCATGACAACCAGATTAAGCCGATCCGGAATTTGCTGATGGGTGCTCGACAGCGCCCCGATGACAATGGAATACAAATAGCCGCTGGCCGGAAGCGCTATAATGACCGCAAAGGTGGTGAGGATCAGGTTCTCAAAAAAGATAAGCCGATTTATTTTCCTTTTTTGATATCCCAGTACCTTAAGCGTAGCCAGCTCGCGAATCCTTTCGTATATGTTGATGGAGGATATCGTGTAGATGGCGCCAAACGAAAGAATGACGGCACTGATGATGAACATGATGAAGATGAAGCTGTTTTGCTTCAGAATGAATTGAGCGGATTTTCTCAGATCATCCTTGTCGTAGATCGTAGCTGCCCGTTTGTCTTGCTCGAAGAACTGTCGGATGTTGGCAAGGTCTGCGGCGCTGCTGGCTTTCACGACAACAGAAGTCGGGCTGTAATCGATGCCGAAGCTGTTGAGGTACGCTATCGAGCAAAAGAACGACGGGTTCGAATACTGACTGGATATTTGGGCGACCTTCATATCGACCGTCTTATTCGCGAACGACGGATCGGTGAATCGAATTCGGATCGTATCCCCTATCGCGATCTTATAGTGATCCGCATACGATCTGGGCACCAGCACGCCGCTGTCCACAAGCGTCATCGGCTTGTCGTTCTCGTCAAAGAATCGAATAAGGGCGTTGTCCTTCTCCGTGACGGTCAGCATGGCGTTCTCTTGATCGTCGCCTTTGACGAAATCGATCGGCAAGGACGACAGGTAATAGCTGCTTTCGATCCTGCCGGGCAGCTCCGCCTTCTCCAGCTCTTCCCCGCTCGTGTATTCGACCTTCAGATCATAGGCATTCACCTCTTCGATCTGGCCAGCCACCCTCTGCAAGGATGTTTGGGTTCCGAAAGCCGTAATGAGCAGCACCGTGCTCACCACAACTCCGACGGAGCTCGCTATCGCCTTTTGCTTATTAAGGAAGATGTTTCTCAAAATCAGCTTATTGCTGTAGGAAATGCGTCTCCAGATTCCAGGAAACCGTTCAAGGAACAGCTCCCTCATCTTCTTCGGCGGTTTAGGCCTCATCGCCTGCGCCGCGTGTTCTCGCAGAATACCCATGCCGCTCAAGTAACAAGCAAGCATGCCGAATGCGCTCGAGAACAGGATAGGCGCAACGGCCGAGAAGAACGAAAGGGAGAAGGCAATGTTCGGCAGCGAGTAGGATCTGGCATTCGAGGCCTCGATCATTGGGATGAATATGATCGCCGCGAAGACGCAGCCAAGAACGGAGCCTATGATCCCGACGAGCACCGGAAACCCCATATAATGAAGCATGATGCTGCTGCTCTTTACCCCTAAAGCCTTCATAATACCGACTTGGTTCCTTTGCGAATCGATGATCCGAGACATCGTGAGGAAGAGAATGACCGCTTCGATGATAAAGAGAACGAGCGGAATGACCTTGCTCATCACTTTATTGTTGTAGACCGTCTGTTGGAGCTGCGAATAGCTGAATGTCCGCTCTTTTCTTATTTGGCTTATGTAGGAGAGCTTTTGGGATCGCGCTTCAATGTTCCGGCCCAGCCGTTCGATATCGTACCCTTCTTCCGCATCGACCAGAACCTCATTGTAGTATAGGCCGCCGGCGATTCGAGGAACTGCAGCTTCAGCCACATAGGCGAATCCATTTGATTTATGATCCTGGGTTTCGTTCTTTTTGGCATATTCCACATTCTCGCCCAAGCCGCTGATAGTGAACGCCACCACATCCCCGCCATTGACGTTCAACTTGATTTGATCCCCGACTCTGTACTGATGCTCCTTGGCGTAATGGGAATCCAGCAAGATCTCATCGTTGCGGGCCGGGATGCCGCCCTCGATCATCGCAGGCGTGTTGATCCGGCTGCCGGCGGGGATCGAATGGATTTTCAAGGTCGCTTTCGTATCGTCAAAAGATTGAGCCGCCTCGAAGGTGTACCGCCCTTCTACCTTGCTGATCCCTTCGATCTTGCCCAACTCCGACGTATCCTGCTTGGAAATCCGGTCGTAGTAGACGTTCAAGTCGCTCAGATTGTGCGCATGAAAGTAATCGTTCGAGTAGGCGCTGAGGTTGTCGCTCAACGTAACCAGTCCCGTGTAGAAAAAAGCGCCTATGGCGATAACCGACACGAAGGCAAGGAATTGGCCGACCGATTGCCTGATATCCCTTAACAGCTTTTTGAATAATTTCATCACCACTCAATCCCCTCGACGCTTTGCTTGTGCTCATTGACCGTTACGCTTTCGATTTTTCCGCTTCTCACCCGGATGATTTTATCCGCCATCGGCACAATCGCGGAGTTATGCGTGACGAGCACAACACCCTTTTTCGTTTCCTTGTTCAAATCCTGAAGAAGCTTCAAGACGGACTTGCCGGTCACATGATCCAACGCCCCCGTGGGCTCATCGCAGAGCAGCAGCGAAGGGTTCTTTGCAACGGCGCGTGCGATGGCAACTCGCTGCTGTTCTCCTCCGGATAGCTGGGACGGGAAGTTCTTCATCCGGCTCTTTAATCCGACTTGATTTAAGATCTCTTTGACATCCAGATGGTTTTTGCATACTTCGGTTGCGAATTCAACGTTCTCTAGAGCATTCAAATTGGGAATCAGGTTATAGAATTGAAAGACGAAGCCAACCTTCTCGGCGCGATATCCCGTCAGCTTCTTCTCGCTGAAGCCGGTGATGTCCTCGCCGTCGACCGTCACCTTGCCCGAGGTGACCGTATCCATGCCGCCAAGTATATTCAGAATCGTGCTTTTGCCGGCGCCGCTCGCACCCAGAACAACGACGAATTCGCCCTCGTCGATCGTAAAGTCAATGCCGTTCAGCGCCTTGATCGGCACTTCGCCTATTTTGTATTCTTTCGCAACGTTTTTGAATTCGATCAATGGTTTCATGGATTTTATCTCCCCGTTGTCTATTTGCCATCCTTTTGGAGTGCTCCCTCTGGAAGTTCAATTTTAAGTATGTCGGTATGTCACTCATGTGGTATACTATAGTTCCAGGGAAATCCATTGTCAATAACTGGACCTCTTGTAAACAATCATTGCGTTCCGTTCCGAAGGCTTGATTATTGACATATTTTCGCTTTTAAGCTAGGGTTCTCTGTTAGATGAATTAAATTACGATGCTGAGTGGTGAGGCAATGAACGTCACTTTTGACGAAAAGCAGCCGATTTTCCAACAAGTAGCGGATATTATTGAAGACGATATTCTCAATGGAACATACCGGGAGGACGAGCAGATTCTTTCCGTCGCTCAGTTTTCCCAGCTGTTTCAAATCAATCCGGCGACGGTTGTGAAGGGGATCGGCCTGCTCGTGAATGAAACTATTTTGTATAAAAAAAGAGGGCTCGGCATGTACGTCTCTTCCGATGCCAAGCAAAAGATTCAGAATCAGCGAAGAACTCGATTCTACAAGGAGCTGCTGTCCAATCTCATTTCTGAAGCCGACAAGCTCGAGCTCGCAACCGAGGACATCATCGAGATGATCAAGCGATTAAGGAAGGAATGAAGTCATTGTGAGCATCGTGCTGAGCTGCGACAACTTAACCAAAAGATATGGCCGAACCTATGCATTGCGGGATCTGGATATACAGCTGGAGGAAAACGTGATCTATGGCTTGCTTGGCCGAAACGGCGCTGGCAAAACAACTTTGCTCAACCTGATTGCAGGCGGACTCTTCGCGAACGACGGCACCATCGTGGCAAGAGGAAAAAAGCTGGGAAAAGGAGCGCTTCCGGAAGATTGCTGTTTCGTGCGGGAGAACAACAAGCTGTTTGGAGGAGCGCGACTGATGGAGATTTTGCAGTTCGCTGCCCATTTTCATCCCCATTGGGACTGGACATTCGCCCATAAGCTGCTCCACACGTTTCGGCTCGATCCCAGCCAAAAAATCAAGCAGCTCTCAAGAGGCACGGAGTCGCTCGTAGGAAACATCATCGGCCTGTCCAGCCGAGCGTCGTTGACCTTATTCGACGAGCCGGTGCTTGGGCTTGATGTCTTGATGCGGGAAAAGTTTTACAAGGAGCTGCTGGAGGATTACGCCGAACATCCGCGTACGATTGTAGTTTCAACGCATTTGATCGATGAGATCGCTCCCATCGCAGAGCGGGTCTACATCCTTGACGAAGGGTCCCTCCTGCTTCATGACGACATGAATCAGATCCGCACGGCAGCATATTTGATCCGCGGAAATTCGGAAGCCATGGCTTCGTTTACAAAAGGAAAGCGAGTCCTGCATACGGAATCCTACGGCCACGGGAAGCTTGCCGCCATTTACGACAAGCTGGCCGATGAGGACAGGCTGCAGGCCCGCAAACTAGACATTGCGATTGAAAGTCTATCGCTTCAAAAGTTTTTCTCGTATTTGATCGAAGGAGGCCGCTAAATTGGGTTCATTGGCCGTTCATTTAAAAGCGACCTATCTGCAACTGAGGTTATCCATAGGGATAGTCATCCTGTTCATCCTTCTTGGCAGGTTCGCTGAATTCATCGTCGGCCTCTTTACAGCCGGCAGCGATAATTCCGCGCTCTCGGACGGCAACCTGCTGCTGCTCATTTTGCTCCTGTTCGCAACCGTGCTTCCGCTCGGCTATTACAAACGCATCATGCATTTAGGTGCGGGCCGAAACCAGTATTTTTGGGGGCTTCAACTCGTTTATGCCGTATGGGCGATGGCCATCGCCTTGTTCAATTGTTTGTGGCCTATGCTTGAAGAGAAGGTGCTTCACCGCAACACCGTCGATCTTATTGAAGCGTTCCATTGGAATGAATTTGGCATAGCCGGCTCTTTTCTCTACCAAACGGTTTTTTATCTGATGGCGATGGCGCTCCTAAGCATGCTGGTCTCCGGCTTCGACCATCTTGTCGGATGGCTGCTGTGGGTGCTGTTCATAACGGCGATCCCGGCCGGGACGGCGATTCCTGCGCTGCGGACCCATGTGGCTTCCTTTTTCGAAGCCTTGCTGTTCAACGCTTCGCTGCTGGAGGGCGTCGGATTCAATCTCGTGCTGCTCTTCGCTTTCGTGGCTGGCGGCTGGTATTTCACTAGGCGAAGAACGCATTGAATGGGTGCCTGACAGCTGAAGAAAGTTATGCCACCATAGGAGTAAATGGAGCGGGGATGTTCCCCACGTTCATTTCCAACTCGCAAAAAAGCTCCTGCATCGCTGCCGGACGGCGGATGCGGAGCTTTTTCGATTTATGGGCATGCTGCTTGGCCCGGCATCGGGATGCCGTCCCAGCCATCGCAAGCATAGTCCGGCTTCATAAAGTGTTCCCGGCAAGCCTTCGAGCCGGTTGACGGCCAAGATGCTCGCCTCTATTTGACCGAGTCCGTCATGCCCGCCACGAAATGCTTCTGCATCAGAATGCCGGCGAGCTCCCGGAGCTTCCTCTATTCGGATGCTTGAAGGCATCCTACCTTTGCCGCTTCGGCTTGTTGTAGCCTTTGTCTCCGTACGGCTCCAGCTTCTCCAGCCATAGTTCAAGCAAGGCGTCGACCTCCGCCTGGTAAGCCTTCAGCTCGGAGCGATCCCCCATGAACTCTTCCTTCGGCTTGATCTGATCGAGCTCTTCATAAACGAAGCTGTCCGCTCCGTATGTTTTCCAGTCCTGTTGAAGCTCGTGCATGCTGTTCAGTCCCGTGCTTTTGAAAAAGTCCAGCCGGTTCTTCGCTCCGGGAAGATCCATGCTGCCGCATACGAGCACCTTGCCGTTCTGCGTATTGCGGATCTGATAGACGCCCATGGGGCGAAAGGACTGCTTGTATTCGGAGGCAAGCTCCTTTTTGCTTTGCTTATCCAGCGACATGATTGTATTCTCCTTCCGTGGAATGCTTAATAGCCCATTTCCTTCAGCTGCCGGGACAGCACCGCCAGCCGTTCCCCGAGCAGCTCTCCATCCTCGCCCAACGCCTGGCTGAACAGCCGGATGTCTTCGCCGATTCTGTCGTTGCCCGTGCATACCTCTACCGTCATCGCATCGCCCTGAAGTCCGACGCGGTCGATCACCGGATTTTCCGGATCATACAGCTCGGGGTATCGGTAAGCCTCGCGGAAGTGCATCATGCCCCGCGTAAGCAGAATCGCGAGATCAAGCACCCGGTGAAGAGGCAGCTCCTCCGACTGGCGGGACCATTTCTCTCCGGTATAGCGCCATACCTTGGCCGAGATGTCGACTTTGCCGCGGTCGTTCCATTGGGCGAGGCCGAGCGAAAGGCCCTTCGCATCGGAATGATTCGCATTCCGTCCATCCACCTGCTCGTAATTTTCCGTCACAAGGACGGGCTTGTGCTTAAGGCCCGTAGGTATTTTCACGAGAAATCAGCTCCCTTTCTTCCTATCCGCATGGCATGCAAGCGAACTTTTTTAAATTACTAATTTACTAAATTACTAATTTACTGATATGAACCCAGAATACCGCATAGCTCCGCCGTCGTCAACAAGCTCCTGCTGCCATGCAAATAGACTGTCGCCCCCCGCCCGACAGTTCCCTTCGGCTCTTCAACATCGGCGGCGCCGAGCAAGCTCCTGAATCAAGGACATCAAGGACATGGGAATATCCGTTTCTGTCTAAGGCCGCTTTTATTGTGGACATTAGAGGTCCATTATGGTTATATAGAAAGAGGGATTGCCTGCTCCAGAAGCTGGACAAGCTTTCCCATGACGACACTTTACTTCTAGGAGGAGATTACATGCCCTCATTTTTTGATGCGGCTGTTTGGGAGCAAGAATGGAAACATGCTGGAGATACCCTTGTGAATACGATGAAAAAAGCCGGAATCGATCCGTCCCGATCGTTCGATTCCAAGGCGGCTTCCTTCAACGAGCAGTCATTCAGCGCGGAAGGACGAAAACGAACCGACAGGATCATAGCCTGGCTCGAAGGACAAGGGGTCCCTTTCCATAACGCCTCCGTTCTGGACATCGGCGCCGCCTCGGGAGTGTTTTCCGTGCCTTTTGCCGAGCGAGGAGCTCATGTCACGGCTGTCGAATCCTCTCCCCCTCTGATCGGGCTGCTGCAAGAAAACATGAAGAAATTCGGCCTGGACAAGACGACGATCGTATCCGAGCCGTTCGAGGCTGTCGATGTGCAGGCAAGAGGCTGGAGCCAAGCCTTCGATCTCGTTTTTGTCTCCATGTGCCCGGTGATCCTCGACTGGGAAAGCGTGGAAAAGGTACTCCGATGCGCCCGGCAGTTTTGCTATATCAGCATGCCGGCTGGCTCAAGGGTGAACAGCCTGGCGCAAGAAATCTGGCCGCTGCTCGCCGATAGGCCCTTCAAGGAAAAAGAAACGGAGTTCGGGTATTTCCTCCACCTCCTGTATCTCAAAGGATATTCCTATGAGTCGCTCGTCACCCGGGAAATGAAATCGGCCGAGCTCTCCATAGAAGAGGCGCTGCAGGAAGCGATGCATTGGCTCCGCATCTACGGCCTTCCTTCCGATGAGAGGAGCCGCAAGACGGTGGCGGACTACTTGGAGAGGACATACCCTTCCGGCAAAGTCGCCGTCCAGGAAGGCGGCCGGTTCGGCAAAGTGGTCATTCGCCTGCAGGATCCAAGCATGCCGGAAAGAACGGTTCGGAGCTGAGAGACCGGCCGGCTTTTCCAACCCTGTCGTCGATCATTTGCAAGAGGGAATGATCGGCGACCCTGCCGCGTCAAACATGAACGACATGAAAAACAGGCTCCTGACGGCAGAAATGCCGTTCAAGAGCCTGTGAAAGGTTGAGGTATGGTGCGGTCAAGAGGACTTGAACCTCCACGTCATTGCTGACACTAGAACCTGAATCTAGCGCGTCTGCCAATTCCGCCATGACCGCACATCTTGTACTTCGCAGCGAAGCAACCGCTGCAACGTTGTTTATATTATCATGTCCGTCATGGACAAGTCAACGGATCCCTAAAAGTTCCGCAATTCAGTTTTTTGAAGGCAGCGGCTGGTACGCATGGCTTCCCTGCATGGCTTGCTCCACCGTATGCTTCTGCGCTCTCCCGAATTCCGCAGGAGGCATTCCATACCCTTCGTCCGCCGTTCCGATAGCCAAAGCCCCGGCTTCAGCCGGCACATACCCGTAAGGAGATGAGCCGGCGCCAGGCGCGGCTTCCGGATCGGGAGCTCCGTACACCGTAACCTGCTCATCCCTGCTGCTTGCACGCTCTCCTGCTTCCGCTGAGCCGGCTCCGAACGGGGCTTCCTGCTCAGGATCAGCGGCAGGACCTGGAGTGTAAGGATAGAGCTCCACCCCTCCGAATGCCAGCTTGTCCTCTTCATGTCCGGTAAGCCGCACGCTTCCGCATACCGGGCATTTGTGGATCGAAATTCCGTCCGTCTCCGAATGATTCATGACCATATGGTCGTTAGGGCATAACATGTTGCGCCGCCTCCTTCGTTTGTTGAGGACGATCAGGAACGCGGAGCCGCTGCAGGCTCGTACCGGTAGCTCCGGCTCAGCTTGACGACACGCTTGTTCGGCCTTCGGATCATGACCGAATCGTCATCCCAGGCCACTACGATTCCAAGCACGTCGTTCTGCTCCATCTCATCCCGGATCACCCTGACCTTCTCGCCTGAGAGCCGATATTGGTTCAGCAGGTCTTCGCTTGCGATGTTCATAAATGTACCCTCCATTCTCAAGGTTGAAACAGCTCCAGCTATGCATATCGTATCCTCAAGACGCAAAAAAAGCCCCGGAAGACTGGCTAGCCGCATGTCTCCCGGACCTCTCTATGCTTCATTCGGCGTTGCCGCAGCTCCTTCGGCGTCGCCGACTGGCTTCATTCGGCGTTGCCGGCAGATCATTCGACGTTCGACAGGTCACTCGGCGTTGCCGACATGCTCCTTGGTGTCGTTAGTCTCGAACCACTCGTCCAGAACTCTGGAAGACATCACGCGCTTGGCGATATAATCGGCCTGGCGCTCGGTGAACTGGCCCTTCCATTCCATCCCCAGCTCCTCGCTGAGCTTCACGACCGTCAGCAGCTCCGACCAGGCGACGTAGCGCTTGTACCAGAAAAACTGCGGATGCTCGATCATGTAAGGATAGAGATCGTCAAACTCCGTATGTTTGCAATCGAGCGCGCGCTCGAAATGGACTTTGGCATCGGACAGCTTGGATTCAAAAAACTCGGAACTCGCGTTTTCCATATCCTTATGCCTCCCTTGAAGATCTTGTTCCTATTATAGGGGATACGGCTATCCGGGAAAAGAGTTGATTTCCCGCTGATGTTGTGCTCAATCCGCGAACACGATGTTCCCGTTCTCGAGCGAGGCGATCTTGACCAGCGATTCCACGCGGATTCCGCTCTCCCGCATCGTGCTTGCGCCGGCTTGGAAGGCTTTCTCCACGACGACGCCGAGACCGGCCAGCGAAGCCCCGGAGCGCTCGATGATGCGGACCAGGCCGCGCGCGGCATCTCCGTTGGCGATGATGTCGTCGATGAACAGCAGCCGGTCGTCCGCAGAGAGCATGGACTTGGATACCATCAGATCCGTCACGATTCCCTTGGTGAACGAAGGCACCCGTTCCGAATAATGATCCGGATCGGCGATCAGCGTCTTCTTGCGGCGGGCGAACAGCAGCGGCACACCGAGCTCGAGGGCGGTGGCGAACGCGACGGGAATGCCGGACGATTCCACCGTAATGACTTTGGTCACCTGCTCCTCGGCGAAGATGCGCGCGAATTCCCGCCCCATCTCCATCGTAAGGACAGGATCGACCTGATGATTCAGAATCGCATCGAGCTTGACCACGTCGCTCGACATGACAGAGGCTTCCTGCAAGATGCGTTGCTTCAATTGTTCCATGGCGCATTAGTCCCTTCCGGCGTCATTCTTTCCGTTAAATTATCATAGCTGGAGCGTTCGCGCAACCCGGGACGGGCTCCCCGCCTGCCAAAGACTTGTCATGCCTGTCCCCTCCCTGTCATAGAATGGTAGGGATTGATTCAGAAGCGGAGGCGACGAGAATGCCGGGACGCACAGGGCGAGTGCTGCAGATCGGGTTTACGTATATGGGCACCATCGTCGGAGCCGGCTTCGCGACCGGACAGGAAATCTTGCAGTTTTTCACCCGGTACGGCTACTGGGCTTCCTTCACCATTGCTGTCGCGACGGTTTTTTTCATCTGGCTCGGAGCCAAGATGATGATTCTGGCCGGTGAGATCGGCGCCAAATCCTACGAGGATCTCAACAAGGCGCTGTTCGGCCGCTCGATCGGGCAGCTGGTCAGCCATTTCATGCTTGTCGTGCTGCTCGGCGTCAATGCGATCATGCTTGCCGGAGCGGGAACGATCTTTTATGAGAACTGGAACATCTCGTATCAGACCGGCCTCGTCGTCACTCTCGTCGCTTGTTATGCGATGCTGCGCAGGGGAATGAAGGCGATCCTTACCGTCAACAGCATCGTCGTGCCCGTCATGCTGCTGTTCACCGTGTTCGTCCTGTTCGACACCTTCCATTCTCCCGGCTCAGATCGCTGGATCACATTGCAGACCGACGCATCGCCGCTTCGGATATGGGCTTCCCCATTCCTGTATACGGCTTTCAACCTCGCCATGGCCCAGGCCGTGCTCGTGCCGCTCGGAGCCGAGATCGCCGACCGCAAGGCGATCAAGCTCGGCTCCTGGTTCGGAGGTTTCGGCATCGGCTTCATGCTGCTGGCAGGCCATATCGCCCTCAGCTCCCATATGCCGGGCGTCCAGCAATATGCGATTCCGATGGGCGGCATCGCGCGGCAGCTCGGCAGCGGCGTGCAGCTCATCTACATTTTCCTGATCTTCTCCGAGATTTTCACGACGCTGATCGCGGACGTGTACGGCCTTGCGCTCCAGCTGCAGGACCGCCTCCCCATTCCCCGGAATTTGATCATCATCCTCATCCTCATCTTCTGCTATCTGCTCAGCCAGATCGGCTTCGGCCCGCTCGTCTCGACGCTCTATCCGTTGTTCGGCTTCGTAAGCCTCGGATGGCTGCTGCTGATGATACGCAAAAAAACCGGGAGGGGGGGGAATTAGCCGTTCCCGCCCGCTTCCGGCGCCGTCTCCAGATAGACCTGCTTCAATTGGGAAATCACTCTCGTAAGGGAATAGGCCTTCTTCGCTTTGTCCCATGCCGCCCGCGCCAGCTGGTAGCGGAACGTCGAATCCGTCACGAGGCTCTCCAGCGCAGCCGCGAGCGCGGCCGGATCGTCCGGGGGAACGAGCAGTCCGTTCACGCCGTCGTCGATCTGCTCGCCGATGCCGCCGACATCCGTCCCGACAAGCGCAAGCCAGCACAAGGCCGCTTCGGCGAACACGCTGCCGAACGCCTCCGCTCTGGACGGAAGGACAAAAACGTCGAAGAAGGGCATGAACTCCTCCGGATGGAGCATGTAGCCGTAAAAGATGATGTCGTCGTATAAGTCCAGGCTCTGGGCCAGCGCCTCGAGCTCCTCGCGGATCGGGCCGTCGCCGATGATGTGCAGCACGAACGGATGCCCTTTGGCCTTCAGCTCCGCGCAGGCATGGAGCAGGATGTCGATGCCCTTGGCAGGGACGAGCCGGCATACCGTAATGAGCTGCGGAACCGCATTTTCGTGGCTGATCGGCTTGAATCTGCGCTCGTCGAATCCGTTGGCGATGATTCCGATGTCTTCGGGGCGCTCCACATAGGGCGCCAGATAGGCGCGGAATGAATCCGACACCGTCAGGATCCGGTCCGCGGTATCCTCGATTTCCTTGTAGATGGATGTCAGGAACCGGTGTTCGGGACCGCCCTCCTGAATTTTGCCGTTAAGGATCAGCTCCCTCTCGTAGCTGGAATGGATCGTGACGACCAGCGGCGTATCCGGGAAGACCTGCTTCATGACAAGCGCCGCAACGGGATGATGCGCATGGATCAGATCATAGGAGCGCTTGACGCGCAGCTTTGTCCACCACAGGTAATCCCGAAGCGTCTGCAAATATTTGGCCGTAATCGGATTGTCCTCGAACTCGCCCGCATTCAGATGGAGGAACGGAAAGTCCTCCTTTCCTTTGCCCCGGATTCTTTTGGGCAGGGAGAACAGCTCTGTCGGCCAGCCGACTTTGTTGAACCTCTCCTGCATGTACGGAACCATGGAAGAAACGCCGCCGGGCTGTTCCGGCGGAAAAAACAAGGCCTGCAAAATTTCCATCGTCCGCATCTCCTCCGAACAGACATGATCATGTTATACTAGAACGGACGTTCCCTCTAATATCTTCCTCCCGTCAAGCCGATACCGCCATTGTAGCATGAAACGGACCCTCGATAGATTCCAGGCAGCAAGATCATGGAATTCGAGATCCGAAGTCGCAAGAAGAATCGTTGACAAAGACGGAGTGTATTCGCTATGACCAATTGGATGTCGAACCCTTCCATCGGACTGTTCGCTTCAGCCTGCTCCCTCACCGTGCTGGCCATGATGATGTTCATGTCCGTGCGCCTGTACCGCAGCTACCGGCGGCATCCCGTCTACCGGCTGCTGATCGTCGTGCTGCCGCTCCTGATGATGCTGCAGCTGCTTCAGGCTGCCGGGGCCGACGGCGGGACCTCCCCGCCGCTTCTCCAGCTGGGGACCAGACTGCTGGGCATTTTCGCTTTCATCATTATAAACTTTGTGTTCATGAAATTATACAGCCATCCTGCCGTCCGCCTCAAGGGAGCGCCCTTTTTCCTGATGGCGCTCGCCGCCGCCCTCATCGCGGGACTCGAGATCGCATTCAATCCGCGTCTGCTGGAGACTTCCGCCGGCGCGCCGATCCCGTTCGTAGGCCTCGATTTCTATGGAATTCTTGTCAATTTCCTGATTTTGCTGGACACGAGAGGTGTCGAGCTGCGCACGAAGTATTCCGTCGGCCTCATGATCTACTTCGCCGGAGACCTGGCCCGCGTCACCGACCGCTATGTCTTCCAAGGCAGCGTGCCGATGCTGCTGCTGCTCTCTAGAATGCTGCCCGTCATCTACTTCATCCTGCTTTTCCTGCTGCTGTTCGAATGGGTGGTCGACAGGCTGCTGACGACTTACCGCTCCTCCATCACCGACGGGCTGACGGGATTGTACAACCGCAAGCACTTCCATCAGAAGGCCGGCCAGATGATGGTCCGCGGCAAGGGAATCGCCGTCATCTTCGGCGACATCGACAACTTCAAGAAGCTGAACGACACCCACGGGCATCATCGGGCGGACGGGGTGCTCAAGCAGGTCGCCGAGATCATGCGGGAGATCAGCCAGAGCGGCGGCATAGCCGGCCGTTACGGGGGCGAGGAGCTGCTGCTCGCTGTAGGCGCCGGGGACAAGGCCGCCGAGATCGCAGAGCTGCTCCGCCGCCGGGTCGAAGAAGAGTCCATCGTCACGATGAGCATCGGCGTCAGCTATTCCCGCAGCGGCAGCACCGTGGAGGAAGTCATCCGGGAAGCCGATGAAGCCATGTACCGCTCCAAGACGACGGGCAAGAACAAGGTGACGATCGTCAATGCTCCGGCCCGCCCGGGACGCGGCAAAAAAAGCGGCTCCCTGAAATCAGGAAAGCCGCTTGATGGATGATGCCGTCTGGCCCCATGCATGCCGGATCGCTTCGGGAAGCTCGGCCAGGCCGGAGATGACGGCATCGGGCATGACCGCGATGGATTCGTTCCAGGGCTGGCTCCGCTTGAGCCATACGGCCCGCATTCCGCTGAGAAGCGCGCCTTCGACGTCGTTGACGGGATGATCCCCGACGAAGAGCGCCTGCTCGGGATTGACGTCGAGCTCAGCCAGAGCCCGGGCGAATATGAGTGGAGACGGCTTCTTGATTCCCGCCGATTCCGAGACGACGATGGAGCCGAACCAGCCCCGAATGCCCAGCTTGTCGATCTTGCCGTTCTGGATGTCGTCCCTGCCGTTCGTGACGATGCCCAGCCTGTAGTAGGGACGAAGCGCGGACAACAGCTCTCTCATCCCCTCCATCGGAACGGCGGAAGCCACATAATGCGTCTGGTAGTATCCGTACAGCTCTTCCCACCCCGCCGCCGGCCTGCACGGGAGGCGCTGCAGGATGTCCCGGAACAATTGCGGTTTGTTCTTGTATCCGTCTTCATCCCATTCGACGACGGAGTCGATCCAGCTCTGGCGTTCATCGCCCGCTGCATCGGCATAGTCATCCGCCAGCCTGGAGGCAAAGCGGAGGAAAGCGGCCTGGCGGTCGAGCAGCGTGTTGTCCAGGTCAAACAGGATCGCGCGTATCATCGGCATCGCCTCCACTGTCAAGTCGTTTTGCGCGATAACGTCCGGTTCTCAGCTCCAGCGTGTAAGCCTCGGCATCGGGCATGCCGGCCTCGAGAGCCAGCCTTACCGCCTCCTCGATATCATACGGCACGCGAATCAGCTGCAAGGAGAATGGAGCCGCTCCGGCCGCCTGACGCGATCCCTCCAGAACCGCATAGGAAGCTTGCGTCATATCCAGCGGGTTGCCTACGCTGCCGCAATTGAACAGCATCCGGCCGTCCAGATGCTGGACATAGGCTTGGTGGATATCGCCGTATCCAAGCACATCGGCCCGATGCTCCTTCCCGGGCGGAGGCTCGAACATCGCCAGCCTGGTCTCCTCTGAATCCCAGGGCTGCACCCGCTTATACACGCTTTCGGGAGAGGCATGGAGCAGTCGGATCCGCCTGCCGCTCAGAACGTATTCCACGGAAAAGGGAAGGCCGGCCAAATAGCGGAGCCGTTCCTCCCCGAGACGGGCTTGATGCCACCGGATGAATTCAAGCTCGGATTCCTTGCTGATGAAGTCGTCCCAGTTCCCCTTGATGACGGCCTGGCAGCTGCTGCGGATCCGATCGACGGCTTCAGCCGAGCCCGGTCCCTTGCCGATGAGATCGCCCAAGCAGACGATCCGGCCGATTTCCCGTCTGGCGATGTCGCCGAGCACAGCCTCGAGCGCCGGCATGTTGCCGTGGATATCCGAGATGATGGCGATTCTGTCCATAGGCTTCCTCCTTGATGAAGCGCGCCTGATCTAATCTATGCCGATGGCGGATTCGGCATATCTATCTCGCCGGTTATCGTCGGCGCCTTATTTTGCCGGAGCTGCCGAACTTCGTCTTCGGCACGCTCTTGCGCGGAGACAGCCACGAGCCGCCGCTGTCCGAGGAGGATCCGCCGCCCCGCTTGATCGTGCCTTTGCTCCCGCTGGAGGTCGTCGGATTGCGGTCGAAGAGGCCACCGCTGTCGCTCGGACGATCCGTGACCTTGCCGCCTCGCTTGGTGATGAAGCCCTTTCCGGGCACCGTCAGAGGAGGCGCCATCTTTTTGTCCGATGCGGAAGGCGTCCGGTAAGAGCCGGTCGCCGGCTTGTAGACATCGCGGCCAGTATACCCGCGGTATTTGCCGTAGCTCCCGATCGTGTCGAACAGCTGTCCGACCAATACAGCCGTCAAGTAGCCTTCCAGGAAGGAAGGGCTGTAGTTCCGCTGTATGAATTCCTTGTTGTCGATCTCGATCAGCGTATCCTGAGGCTCGGCCGGATCCCTTTGCAGATGATACCACTGGTCGGAATAGACGAGGAACATCCGTTCATCGTCCGAATCCGACATCTGCTGGGGCTTCTTCTGCTCCGCAAGCCTAGCTGCGACCTCCGGCACGGTCTCGCCGGCGGCCCGGTACACATAGGAGGTCTGGCCGCCGTCCTTGCTTACCGACACGAGCGGGTACTGATCGCTTACTCTGGGAGCTCCGCAGCCGCTGAGCAGCGATACCATCAGCGTCGCGGCCAGGACCCACTTAAGGGCGTTCAACCACTTTTTGCCCATCTGCTAGCCCTCCTAGCTTCCCCGCAGCACCTTCACGTCGGCCGTCAGGATCGATTCCCCCTCATAGAGAAGGATTCTCCCTTCCTGCCATTCGATGCGGAGCAGCCTGCGGTCGTCGGATTGGTACTGCCATACATGAAGCTCCCCGCCCGCCTGATGCGGCGAGCGGCCCGTCACCTGGACCGGCGACGAGTAGTTCTCTTCCAGGTAGTAGTCTCTTCCGTCCAATTCCATCGTGGAAGGGATCTCTTCTATGGAATCCATTCTTCCGTCCACCGGAGCATACAGCGTATACTCGGTGCTCTGACGGTCTTCGATATGGAGATAGCGCAGCTCCGTCCCGTCCTGGAGGGACAGGAAGGTTTCCCTGCGCCTGACGTTCTGCGTCTTGCCGATGACCTCATAGGTGACCAGAGACACCTCGCATATATCGCCCGGACCCAGCGTCAGCAGGCTCTTTTCAGGCTTGGGCGGCTCCGGCTTCCGGAGGATGCCCGAGATCCGTTTGAACAGGCTCATCTCCCGTTCCCCCTCTCTAGATGTTCCATCCTTTGTGCGTTACAGCGTAGAAGCGACGATCAGCGCCCCGGTGAGATGCAGCGAACCAGCCAGCAGCGCATGGGCGATTTTGCCGTCCTTCGTCCCTTCATCGAGATGGAAGCCTCCAAAGCGGTCCAGCAGCCGGCGAACGACAAGCTCGATGATCAGCAGGATGACGAAGGAGACGACCGACACGATCAGCGCCTCGGACAGGCTGTAGGAGGTTCGCACCGCTTGGGCGAGTATGTATCCTTGGGCAAATAATTTCATGACAAAACGAGTCGTCACCGCTACGTTCCCCTTGCGCATCTCCGCAAGATCCTTATAGCGGGTCGTCAGCGAATCGACAGCCATCAGCAAGGCCAGAAGCAGAGCTCCGGCAGCCGTCCAGGCGAAAGTGCCGGTCAAGAGCCGGACAGCGGATTCAAGCGTCATCAGAAGTTCCCCCGTTCATTAGATAAGGGGCGGCCGCGCCATGCGGCACGCGCCTCCCCTTACAGCCTTATTTTTCGTATTGCTTCAACAGGGCGGCCAGCTCATCCTCGACGGCCTTGTCTTTGCCCAGAGCCTCGAACTCCTCGTCGAGCGATTTGCCTTTGTCGTTCAGCACGTTGCTCGCCTCGGCCTGAGATTCCATCTGGAGCACCTTCTCCTCCATGCGCTTCAGTCCGGCCATCGCCGTATCGTTGCCGAAGCCGTTCATCGTGCGGTTGATGTCCACTTGGGCTTTGGCCGCATTGGCGCGGGCTACGAGCGTCTCGCGCTTGCTCTTGAGGTCGGCCAGCTGCTTCTGCATCTGGCCGAGCTTCTCGCGCAGGTTGTCGGCGGAAGCCTTGTTGCTGTCGTAGGCGGTCTTGAACTCGTCGCGCTTCGCCTCGGCGGATTTCTTCTCTTCCAGAGCGCGGCGGGCCAAATCGACATTGCCGTTCTGGACGGCGAGATGGGCTTGCTCGTTGCGCTTCTGCACAAGCGCTTCCTGCTCTTCATATTGCTTCTTGAATCTTTTCTCCAGCGCGATCTGGGCGGCAACCGCCTTCTCGGCATCCTCCAGATCGTCGGCCATGTCACGGATGTATTGATCGGTCATTTTCACCGGATCCTCGGCTTTTTCAATCAGGGAGTACACATTGGAGAGCGTCAGGTCGCGAAGCCTTTTGAACAGGGACATGGTTTATTTTCCTCCTTGGGTCGGTTCTGAATGGAATCGGCATGAGCATAGTTAGCAAGTAAGAAGCTCTGAACCGAGTTTTTTCTGCCGTTGAATCTACATACGGCGCAGCGGCAGGAAGGTTTCTTTCGCACCGCATTTTTTTCATGGATTAGAGCAAGCGCCGTCCGGGTACAACTGAGGTAAAAGCTTCAACCGTTAATGGGGGTCTGCCGGGTGAAAATCGGACGTTTCTATCAAATCTGCATCAGCATCATTCTCGTGCTTCTCATCCTGTACCTGATGTCCAAGCTGGACTTCGTCTATCGTCCGGTGCTGCTGGCATTCAACATGCTGCTGCTGCCGTTCGTCGTGTCTTTCTTCTTCTATTACCTGTTCAGGCCGCTCGTCACGCAGCTCCACAAGTGGAACCTGCCCAAGTGGCTGGCCGTGCTGCTGCTGTTCATCCTGATCTTCTCCGTCTTCGCTCTGCTGATCGTGCTCGTATGGCCGCCTCTGCAGTCCCAGACTCAGGAATTCCTGAACAACCTGCCTGCCTTGGCCTCCGCCGTACAGGATCAGATCGACTACCTGCAGCAGCAGAGCATCGCGGGCTTCAGCCTGAAGGAGCTTGATCTGACGACCAAGGTGTCGACCTATCTGGAGCAGTTCATCAACTACGCATCCACTTATCTCCAGGGTGCCGTGTCCATCGTGACGACGGTGTTCCTCGTCGTCGGCACCGTGCCGGTTCTCCTCTACTATATGCTGAAGGAGGACCGGAAAGGCTATACATCGTTCGTCCGCTTCTCTCCGGCCAAATACCGCGGCGATGCCATCGAGATCTTCAACTCCATCGACAAGATGCTCAGCGAGTTCGTCATCGGGCGGGTTGTCTGCTGCCTTGCGCTCGGTGCGTTCTGTTATGTCGGCTTCTTGATCGTGGACCTGCCGTATTCGCTGCTGCTGGCGATTTTCGTCGGCTCCATGAACATGATTCCCTATATCGGCTCCATTATCGGCGCGGTGCCGTGCATTCTGATCGCCTTCACCGATTCCTTCTCCTCCGCCGTATGGGTTCTCGTCATCATCCTGATCGCCCAGCAGCTGGAAGGCAACCTGATCTCCCCGTTCGTCTACGGAAGAACGATGGACATCCACCCGCTCACCACGATCGTCGTCGTGCTGATCGCCGGAGCGGTCAGCGGCATCGTCGGCGTCATGATCTCCATACCCGTCTACATGATGGCCAAGATCATCATCCTGCAGATCGCGGAGCACTATGAGAAGAGGGCCCAGCCGGAAGGCTCTCCTTGATTAGGTAAAGAGAGCCCGCTCCGGCAAGCTTGAAGCCTGCCGCTCCTCGTGCGGAGCCCGCTGTCCATCGCCGCCTGCAAGCAGCCGCCTGTGCCCAGGCGGCTTTTTGGCTTGCGGAACCAACCGCCTCAGGCGGCAATGCCCTGGAGTCCGAATCACTCCGGCGGCAGCCAGGCGATCTCCTCGTAGGTCCATGAAGTGCGGCTGTAAGCCGCGTCGATTCCGATCTCGGCGGCGAATCTTCTCGATATTCTCTTCACCGGAAGCGAGGTCGTCAGCTCCCGCACCAGCACGGGAGCCGAGAACCGCACCGCGCCGGGGCCTTCCCAGCCGGCGGACAGAATATCCCGGTCCGGAAACAGCTTGCGGGAAGCGCCGAACCCTGCCCGGTACCACGGATGCTCGTGCTCCTTCGGCGTGCCGGGATCATTGAGGCAAGCGTACAGCGACAGGCTGTCGAACAGCTGCAGCCGCGCCATATCCAGCGCGGCCTCTTCGGCATGCGCGCGCATATTCATGCGGATCCGCCTCTGCCTTTCCTCCTCCCGCTTGCGGAAAGCATCGACCTGCGCTCCTTCGAACCCTTCGAAAAATGCGGTGTAGAACAAGCTGATCAGCAGCCCCGCATAAGGGCTTACAGCCTCAGCTTCTTCGATGCCTCTCCGATAGTAGGCCATCTTGGGCAGGAGCGGATAATCCTCGAATGCGAACGGCCTGCCGGCGGCGTCATTCCAGATCGGGGTCTCGTCCAGCTCGATCCAGCCGCGGTCATGCTGCTCGATCGCATAAAGCAGCTCCGCGGAAAACCTTCCGGCCGGCAGAAAGCGGTCCGACGCCGCTCTTGCCAGCGCCGCCGACAGCGCGGCATGGTCATGCTGGCGGATCAGGACGAACTCTTCTTCCATTTCCCGAATGATAATGGCGAACACCCTCCCTAGTTGGCTAGATAACAGCTGTTGATCGGCTTCTTGCTGCCAGGCCTGCATGCCTCCCACTTTACCACATCCGCCAAGGGATGGAAAAGTCTGCAACTTCAAGCATCCGCTTGCCGTCTGAAGGTTAAGATCAGACCCGGAGGGGGCGGCAAAATGCCCATCAGACGAAAGGCCCGAATATCCGCGCTTGTTCTGCTCGGCATGTCCATGCTCATGGCAGGCTGCGGATTGTCTGCCCAAGACAAGGAAGCGAAAGCGGAGAAAGAGTTCCTCGGGCAGTCCGGCCGCATCCACGATCAGGAGCAAGCTCGTTCGAAGGCGGCTCTCACGCTGGATAAGACATATCTGCAGGCAGCCAACGCCTTCGGGCTGTCGCTGTTCCGCGAGCTGGCCAAGGAAGACAAGGACAAGAACATCGTCCTCTCTCCGTACAGCGTCTCGGAGGCTCTCGGCATGGCCTGGAACGGAAGCGGCGGAAAGACCATGGAGGAAATGGCGCAAGCTGTCGGCTGGAGCGGCTCGCAGCCGGAGGAGATCGCGGCAAACTCGAGAGAGCTCCGTTCCTATCTCCGCCTTCCGGCGGAGGGGGTCAAGCTCAAGGCTTCAAATTCCTTCTGGTACCAGAAAGGCTTGCATCTCCTCGAACCTTATGAAGCCACGCTCAAGAACAGCTACGAGGCAAGCCTGCAGGCAGTCGACCTGCCTTCGCCCAAAACGGTCGAGGCCATGAACGAATGGACCTCCAAGCATACCGAGGGGATGATCGAATCCGTCTTTGACCCATCCCAAACGCTGGATCCGGATAACCGCGCCATCATGATGAACGCCGTTTATTTCAAAGGGGCCTGGAAGGATGAATTCGACCCTGCCCGGACAAAGCCGGAGCCGTTCCGCACGTTGGACGGGGCTGCCCAAAAAGTCCCGATGATGCAGAGATCCGGCTCTTACGCGCACGTGAAGACGGAGCGCCTTGAAGCGGTCCGGATTCCGTATCTCCAGGACAAGCTCGATCTGCTCGTCGTCGTGCCTCAGGCCGGGCTCGGCGTTCCGGACATCGTCGGCGATCTGGAGCGGTACGGGAATTGGAAGGACCAGCTGGCCGCCTCCCTCGGCTCGGTCGCGCTTCCGCGGTTCAAGGTTTCTTGCGAGGCGGATCTGATTCCGGCCCTGCAGCATTTCGGCATGCAGAACGCCTTCGTCTCTGGAACGGCTGATTTCACCGGCATGTTCGAGCCTTCCGCCCCCTCTTCCGGCCTTTTCATCAACCTCATCAAGCATCAGGCTGTCCTCGAGGTCAATGAAAGAGGAACCGAAGCGGCGGCCGTCACCGCGCTCGGGATGGCCGGCACGAGCGCTCCGTCCGACCCATTCTCGTTCAGAGCGGACCGCCCTTTCTTTTATGCCATCGAAGACACGACCACCGGGTTGTGGCTGTTCCTCGGCGCCATCAACGATCCGCTTGCAGCTTAAGGAGCCGTTCAGGCTTCCCGTCGGCCGGGAGGCCTGTCGCGGTTGATCGACGTTTCCATGATATCGATGATCCTGCCGATTCCAGCGAGGATCAATCCCCCTATCATGCAAGCCAAAAAGCTGATATAGACGCAGCCGCCGGCAATGCTGAGGCTGAACGCGCTCCCGAATACGGCGATCAGAATGCCTCCGATCATCAAGAACAAGCCCACTCGAATCCTCCTCACGAAGCGTTTTGTTCCGATATTACCACACAAAAAGATTGCCATTAAGCCTCTTAATCGTTACAATGAGAACGAATAAAGTTTAAGGGCTTTAACTTTGAATCGGCCCCGTTTTCCTTTCTTCCGCTTCGCAAGCAGCAAATTTTTTTTGCATTAAAAGTTTAAGCGTTATAACTTTCAAGCATTGCCGCAACA
This sequence comes from Paenibacillus sp. RUD330, assembly GCF_002243345.2. Taxonomy (NCBI): domain Bacteria; kingdom Bacillati; phylum Bacillota; class Bacilli; order Caryophanales; family Paenibacillaceae; genus Paenibacillus; species Paenibacillus sp. RUD330. Next base: position 2,121,262 of record NZ_CP022655.2, on the reverse strand, counting down.
AGGAAACTTTTTACGGGGGCGTCTGCTCATGAAACCAAGCATATTCGATGTCGCCAAGCGCTCCGGCTTGTCGGTCGTGACGGTATCCCGAGTGCTCAACGGGAGCGGCAACGTCCGCGAGAACAACAGGCTGAAAGTGCTCAGCGCGATGAAAGAGCTGGACTACCGCCCAAGCGCCGCAGCCCGTACGCTGGCGCGCGGAAGCACGGGCGTCATCGGACTCACTCTCTCTACGCTGCAGGATTCCGTATTCGACGCCATCGTGAAGAGCGTCCATGACGAGCTGTCGGCTCAAGGCTATTTCCTCGCGCTGTCGATATCATCGGAATCCGGGGAGCCCGGCAGCAGCTATCTCATCCGCGAGAACCGGGTGGACGGGGTCATCGTCCTGTCGCCTTCCGACGAGGATGAAATCGTCCGCGAATTGGAGCAGAGCGGCATTCCTTATGTCGTCATCGACAGTCAGGATGCCGAGGCCGCCCCGTCCACCGTCAAGGTCGACCATGAAGCCGGAGGTTATATGGCCGGCAAGCATTTGACCGATCTGGGGCTGCGGTCGATCGCTCACCTGAGCGGGCCCGCCCATTACGACAGCACTCGGGAACGCAAGAGCGGATTTCTGAGAGCTCTTCGGGAGGCCGGGCTGGAGCCGTACCTGATCGAGGCGGGCGACTATTCCATCGAGAACGGCTACCGCAGCGCAAGACGCTGGCTGGAAGGGAACCGGCTTCCGGACGCCGTATTCGCAGGGGACGATTACATCGCTGCCGGAATCGTCAACGCCATGCAGGAAGCGGGGCTTTCGGTGCCTCGAGACCTTTCCGTCGTCGGCTTCGACGACCAGAACCTGGCCTCCCTGCTCCATCCCCTGCTGACGACGGTCAGGCAGCCTGTCCTTCCCATCGCGCAGGCCGCCGTGCATGCCCTTATGGCCCGGATGGCGGATGGCGCGGCGCCGGAAGGCGTCGTCATCCAGCCGGAGCTCGTCATCCGGGAATCGACCGGACGAAGTCCCGGCCGCGCTGCGGATATTCAGGAAAAAGGAGACTCTCGATGAGCTACTATGTAGGAATCGATGCCGGAGGCAGCAAGACCTATGCGCTTGTATGCGACCATACCGGCCGGATCGTAGGCAAAGGAAGCGCAGGAGGAGGCAATCATCAGAACGGATACGAGGAGGCCCGCTCCAACCTCTCCATCTCCCTCCAGCAAGCTCTGTACGAAGCCGGCATTACGGCCGCGGACGTCGAGCATGCCTGCTTCGGGCTGGCGGGAGCCGATCGGGAGGCGGACTTCCGCATTCTGCATCCGCTTGTGAACAGCCTCGGCTTCACGGAACGCTACACGATCGTCTGCGACACGATCATCGGCCTGAGGGCAGGCACCCGCCGCCCCTACGGTGTTTCCGTCATCTGCGGCACCGGCGTGAACTGCGCCGGCGTCGATCCTGACGGCCGGACGTACCAATGCGGAGGCTTCAGCTACATGTATGGGGATTGGGGCGGCGGAGGCGGCTTATGCGTCGAAGTGTTCCGTGCGGTCGTCCGCTCGTGGGACGGCCGGGGCGCCGCCACGCAGCTGACGCCGATGCTGCTCGGCCTGCTCGGTTACAGCACGGTCGACAAGATGTTCCATGATTATCTCGACCATAACCGCAGCGTGCCGCTGGATGCCGTGCGCCTGCTGTTCCAGGCGGCCGGGAACGGGGATGACGTCGCTCTGGGCATCCTGCGCGAACAAGGCAAGGAATTGGCCTTGTCCGTCCACGCGGTCGTCGCCAAGCTTGGCCTCGGCGGCATCCCGTTCGACGTCGTGCTGGCGGGCAGCCTGCTTACACGCGGCGACGCCGGCTGGATCAGCGGGCCTATCCAGGCGATGCTGAAGGATGCCGCTCCGCTGGCTTCGCTCGTGAAGCTGGAGATCGAGCCTGTCATCGGTGCGCTGTGGGGCGCGCTCGACGCCTGCGGCCAGGAGATTACCGGCGAGATGTATGCCGCCATGGGCCGGTACCGGAATTTCGAGGACATCCAGACCTCAAGCGGCCAGAGCTGATTCCCGCCGCTTGCCTGCCAGCTTCAAGCGGCATGACAGCCGCCCAATCCAACGGAAATGAGTGATCGTGCATGAGCAAAGGATTGAAAGTCGCCGTCATCGGCGGAGGCTCTTCCTATACGCCAGAGCTAGTCGAAGGATTTATCCGTTATTACGATTCTTTGCCGGTAAGAGAGCTGTGGCTCGTCGATATCGAAGCCGGCTTGTGGAAGCTGAACATCGTCGGCGAGCTGGCCAAGCGCATGGTGGAGAAATCCGGCCTTCCGATTGAAGTCCATCTGACGACGGACCGCCGGCTCGCCATCGCCGGCGCCGACTTCGTGAGCACGCAGATGCGGGTAGGCATGCTGGAGGCGCGCGGCCAGGATGAGGCGATTCCGCTCAAATACGGAGTCATCGGGCAAGAGACGACCGGGCCGGGAGGCATGATGAAGGCGCTGCGCACGATTCCGGTGCTGCTGGATATTTGCAGGGACATCGAGGAGCTGGCGCCGCAGGCGTGGCTGCTCAACTTCACCAACCCGGCCGGGATGGTGACCGAGGCCATCCACAAGCATTCCGCGGTCCGCAGCGTCGGATTGTGCAACGCCCCGATCGGCCTGCTCAAATGGCTTTCCGGCAAATACGGCACGACGACGGACCGCGTCTACGCCGAGTTCGTCGGCCTCAATCATCTTCACTGGGTCAGCCGCGCCGAGGTCGACGGCGTCGACCGCCTGCCGGAGCTGCTCCGCGGCGACGATTCCTTCTCCGCCGCCAACGTCGCAGCCGGGGAATGGGATCCCGACTTTATCCAAGGTCTTCATTCGCTTCCTTCCTACTATCTCAAATACTATTACATGACGGATGCCATGCTCGCCGAGCAGCAGGAGTCCCTGCGCAAAAACGGCAACCGCGCCGAGGTGGTCAAGCGCGTCGAGGCCGAGCTGTTCGAGCTGTATAAAAATCCCGGCCTGAGCGAGAAGCCGAAGCAGCTGGAGCAGCGCGGCGGCGCCTATTATTCCGAAGCGGCCGTCAACCTCATGCGCTCGCTCTACAACAGCACCGGCGACGTGCAGACGCTGAACGTGGCGAACAACGGCATCCTGGATTTCCTCCCGGACGACGCCTGCATCGAAGTCAACTGCCTCGTCACCTCCCAAGGTCCCGTTCCGCTCCAGCTGACGGCTGTTCCCGAGCAGGCCAAAGGCCTCATCCATGCCGTCAAAACATACGAGGCGCTCGCGATCGAAGCGGCCGTTACCGGCGACCGCAGCCTGGCGCTGCAGGCGATGGCCCATCATCCGCTCGTTCCGTCCGTCAGCGTCGCCAAGCTGCTGCTGGACGAAATGCTGGAAGCCAACCGCAGCTATCTGCCCAGGTTCTTTCCTATCTGACGCATGGCTGGCGGCAGCAGAAAACAGCCCGGCCGGCTGGGCCAGACACAGCAATCCGTATTAAGGCCGGCTGTTTCAGCCAATCCGACGCATGCCCATTGGAATACAAAAAGAGTCCTGTCGCCAGCTTTTGGCCCAGGACTCTTTTTTCGTATGTATGCCGCTCTTGTTCGGCAAGCCCGCGGCCCGGCCAGCTCAGCCATCCGCTGAAGCCGCTCCCGCACATGCAGGGCGGCTCCGGCGTCGGCGGCTGATCAGGTCGTCGCAGCCTGCTCCTCCGCCAGCCTTTCACCCGCCGCGGTTCCGGGCAGCCACTGATCCAGGAAAGCCGTCACGGCGGCATCGTAATGCTTCGGGGATTTCTGGCGGGCCGCCCCATGCTCCGCATCCGGCACGAGCAGCAGCTGCTTCGGCTGCGGGCAAGCCTCGTACAGCTTCACGCCCATCCACGTTGGCACGAACGTATCCGCCTCGCCGTGGATGAACAGCATCGGCGCCTTCGCCTTCCTGACCTGCTCAAGAGCCGAGGCCTCGCCGAAGAAGTACCCTGCCCGCAGCTTGGTCACCAGGCTCGTCAGGGGCAGAAACGGAAACGGGGGCAGCTTGTACATCCGCTTGAGCTGGTAGACGAGCTCGTCCTTCGCGGAGGTGTAGGGGCAGTCCGCCACGATCGCCTTGACCTGAGGCGGCAGTTCCTCTCCGCTCGTCATGCATACCGTGGCGCCGCCCATGGACACTCCATGCAGGACGATCTCCGCGCCGCTGCCGCTCCTCCTGGCCGCCCAGTCGATCCAGCGGAGATAATCCCTGCGTTCATGCCAGCCGAAGCCGATGTATCCGCCTCCGCTCAAGCCGTGGCCGCGCGCGTCCGGCATGAGCACATTCCACCCCAGAATCTCGGCGTAATAACGGGCAAATACTGCCATCTGCGTCGCGTCTCCCGAATAGCCGTGGGCGAGGATGGCGGTACGGACGCTTTGAGACTTGCTCGGAATCCAATAGGCATGCAGCTCCAGGCCGTCGTCGGAGACCAGAGCGGCCTTCTCCGGGTGCCGGCTTCGGAGCCACACCTGCTCCTCCCTCTCGGATGGGTCCAGGCGGGAGACGGATGCCTCCTTCTGAGGCAAGTCGGGGTTGTCCTCCAGATAGGTCTTGGGCGTGCGCGCGATGGCGACGCGGTAGAAATACATGCTGGCCGCCGCCAGCAGAAGCAGCAAAGCGGCCGCGGCCGCAGCCGTCCATAGCCAAATCGACATTGCGTTCCGTGTTCCTTTCCGCTGGAAGATCGTGCTGCCTTTCTTGCTCCTGCGGTTCCTATTGCCGCATATGGAGTACAGTATATCCCATCCATGAAGTTCCTGCATGCCTGCGGGCGAATTTCCGCAGCAGGGGGATGCCGGGACGCGCCCATCTCCAAGCCATCAAAAAAGGCTGGCCCGGGTAACCCGGACCAGCCTTTCACTCAGCCGTTTATTTGACGACTTTGACGCGAGTCTCGATCGGAGCGAACTGTTTTTCTCCGGCAGGAGCGGTAGGCTTGCCGAACGGCATTTGAGCGATCAGCTTCCAGCTCTCTGGCAGCTCCCAGGTCTGCTTGACCTGCTCGTCGATGAGCGGGTTGTAGTGCTGCAGGGAAGCGCCGAGACCTTCCGCCTCGAGCGCCGTCCAGACGACGAACTGCAGCATGCCCGACGACTGGCTGGACCATTTCGGGAAGTTGTCCTGGTAGGTCGGGAACTGATCCTGAAGGCCCCGCACCACATTCTCGTCCTCAAAGAACAATACCGTGCCGTAGCCGGCTTTGAAGCCCGCCATGCGCTGCTCGGTCTGCTCGAAGCCTTCGCCTCCGCCGGTCACGACGCGAAGCGTCTCCAGCGTCAGATCCCACAGCTTGTCGGACTGCTCGTTGAACAGCACCAGCACGCGGGAGCTTTGGGAATTGAAAGCCGATGGCGTATGGTTGACGGCTTCTTCGATGATGGATTGGACTTTCTCTTCGGAGACCACTTTTTCCTTGCTGATGGCATAAAGAGAGCGACGACCTTTTACCGCTGCGAAAAATTGTTCGGAAGACATGTGGTTTAACCTCCAATAAAGTGGGTTTATTTCAGTTACTTAAGTAACGCACTTTTTTAGTGTAACTCATGATTTGGGCTTTTTCAAGCGTCAATGCCAAAACGCGCCAAATGATTTTGCAAGCCTTCCGCTTGCAATACCCGGACTTGAGCCGGACCAAACAAATCCATATGAGGATATCGCTCCCTGCGGTGGATATGCCGAGGGTCAAGTCCATGCTTGCAGCACCACGACTCCAGCTTGGCGATGTCGCTGCAGCCGGCCTTTGTCACGGTCTTGACGCCGGGAAACCGTTCGTCGATCCAATAATGGGTCAAGAAAGCCAGTTCTCCCCGGGCAACGGCCGCCTTCCAGCTCAGCAGCTCTTCTCTCCGGATCCCGAAAGCCACCTTCAGTCCCCTTCGGCAGCCGGCTGGGCGTCAACGATCGTCTTGACCCGCCCGACTTGGCCGTCGGCCAGACGCACCTTGATTCCATGCGGATGCGTAGGCGATTTGGTCAGCAGATCCTTCACGATGCCTCGGGTCAGCTTGCCGCTTCTCTGGTCTTGCTTGAGCACGATATCTACGGTCATGCCCGGCCGGATAGACGCACGGTTGCTTCCGTTCATCCTCCATCATCCTTTCCTTTGCAGGCTCATAATATGCCTTTGTCCGTCACAGACTACCATACCCGGAGTCGGCGGGCAAAAAAACGCCGTCGAACGCGAAGGAAATTCAGCCGATGCCGTGTGCATCCGCCCTCGCTTGCTGGTATACTGGTAAGGATACAGCGAAGCCGGCAGGCGCCGGCGCACAATCAGGAAATGAGGAACCCCATTCATGTCATCATCATTCACCGCCCTCGGCATCAGGACCGAGCTTGCCGGACGCCTGGCGCAGGAAGGCATCTCGGAGCCGACTCCGGTGCAGGAGACAGCCATTCCCGTCCTTCTCCAAGGAAAGGACGTTATCGTACAAGCTCAGACCGGCACAGGCAAAACGCTCGCATTTGCCCTGCCTGCCCTCCAACAGATCAATCCGGGCAAAACATATACGCAGGCTCTGATTCTCACGCCGACGCGAGAGCTCGCCATACAGATCACGGGCGAGTTGGCCAAGCTGGCCCCTGTGCTCGGCATTACCGTGCTGGCCGCTTATGGCGGGCAAGACGTCGAGTCCCAGATCCGCAAGCTCAAGAATGCCGCCCCGCATGTCGTCGTGGCGACTCCGGGCAGGCTGCTCGACCATCTGCGTCGGGAGACGGTCACGCTGAGCTCCATCCGCATGCTCGTGCTCGACGAGGCCGACCAGATGCTCCATATGGGCTTCCTGTCCGAAGTGGAAGCCATTATCGACCAATGCTCCATCAAGCGCCAGACGATGCTGTTCTCGGCCACCATGCCGGATGCTGTCAAGCAGCTGGCAGCCCGCTACATGGACGTGCCTCAGGATATCCGCATCAAGAGCGCGGCCGTGACGCTCGACGCCATCGAGCAGCGCGTCGTCATCACGACGGACCGCAACAAGCAGCCGCTTCTGCTCCGCTTGCTCGAGACGGAGAATCCGTATCTTGCGGTCGTTTTCTGCCGCACGAAGCTGCGCGCCAAGAAGCTTACCGAAGCGCTGCAGGAAGCCGGCGTTCCCGCCGACGAGCTGCACGGCGATCTGACGCAGGCCAAGCGCGAAGCCGTCATGAAGCGGTTCCGCTCGGCTAGGCTGCAGGTGCTCGTCGCGACGGACGTCGCGGCTCGCGGTCTCGACGTCGAAGGCGTCACCCATGTGTTCAACTACGACGCCCCTGCCGACGGCGACACCTACATCCACCGGATCGGCCGGACAGGACGTGCCGGAGAAACCGGCAAAGCGATCACGCTCGCCACTGCCCGCGACCGTGCGAGCCTGGAGGCTGTGGAGCAAAAAATCCGCGCCTCCATCAAGCGCATCCAAGGCTCGGAGTACGGCATCGGACTCGAAGCCGGCACCGAGCGCTTTGATGCCGAGCCGCGCTCCCCTCGCACGGGAGGACGCAGCTCGGGCGGACGCAAGGCTCCGGCCGGCGGCCGCGGCTCCAGCCGCCCTGGCTCGCGCGATAGCGGCGGAGGACGCTCGGGAGGACGTGCCAATGCCGGAGGCGGCCGTTCCGGTTCGCGGACGGAAGCCGCTCCTGCCGAGCGGGCGGGCCGCTTCGCAGCCAAGCCGGCAGGAAGGCCTGGCGCCGGTGCCGCCTCCTCGGCAGGAGCCAAGCCGGTCCGCAGCTGGACCGACGAGTCCGCTTCGTCCGCCCGCCCGTCGGCCCGCGGACGCGGTCCGGCTCAAGGAAGGTCTGCCGGAACATCGGGACGGCCCGCATTCCCTGGCCATGGCTTCAATCCGGAGGGAAGCGGCGATTCCGGCACTGGCCGCGGCAACCGCCGCGGCGCTGCCGGAGCAGGACGCGGAGCTTCGGGCGGCAGCAAAGGCAGCCGCGGAGCTTCCGGTGCAGGGCGCGGCTCATCCAGCGGCGCCTCTGGCAGCGCGGGCTCTGCGCGCCGCGGAGGCAAGCCGGGCAGTTCCGGTCCCGGCCGCCGCAGCGGACGCTGATCCCCCTTCTCCATGCGGGCTCCTGCCCATTTATTCCCTCATCCGGGCGAATGTCTAGTCACATCCGCCCGGCGGGCATAGGTTATCGTACAGAGCAGCATTGCTGCCGGAACCGCAGAGGAGGGAACCACATGTCAGGTGCAGGCTATGGCCCGGGCGTTGGCGCAGGTTACACAAGCACGGCTATCATTCTGGTTTTGTTCATCCTGCTCGTCATCGTATCCCAAGTTTTCTTGGTATAGATCAAGCAGCGCGCAGTCACCCCTATCCGATCAAAAAGAACCGCCCTCCTGTTGTGGAGTGGCGGTTCTTTTTGATTGGATGCCGGACAAGCGGCTTCACGGCTGCCATGATCAGGAATGGACGCCGGTTCCTTCCGGCCGCAGGGCCGTGGAACCTGCAGCCGTCTCCAGGCGGACGCCGGCTGCTCTCATCTTGACCACGATCTTGCGCAGGCTCTCGACGGAAAGATGGAATTTCTTCTCCAGGTCCGCCAAGGTCAGGCCGCGCAGGTAATGCCGGTAGATGTCTTCGTTGCGGCGCTGGATCATCTTGCGGGAGCCGCTGAGCTCTCCCCATGCAGCGCGCCTTTCCTGCTGCTTCGGAATGTAAATCAATTCCCCGTTGATGTATTTCTGCAGCTCCTGCAGCAAACTAGGGGGAAGCACGTCTTTTCCATTTTTGTAATTCAAGGTTCCCTACCTCCTCAATTGCGTAACCCTTGACGACCAAACGACGACTGATAGCGGCAAGAATGCGTTTTTGCCTTACAGCAACGGAAATCATGTTCATGATTTTCATATTTGCTGCGCCTCCTTTCAAAATGTTGACTGCTGCTGTCGCAACAGTTCTGTTTAATGGTATTCGCTGTCTGCTTGCGTAATCCTTCCTGGCCGGAAAAATAACGAGGGAGGCCTGATTAGGGCCTCCCTTTTTGGCATGGACTCCGCCTTAGGCGGAGACCACCTCGTATGCCTGATCCATTTGTATCAGCCTCCTTCCAGTAGAGGATGTGTCGGTCCGACAACCTCATTTACTCATATCCTGAAGCCGCATACAAGTTTCAACACAGCTATAGTCAATCTTTACCGTCCTCTTTGGATGGCCCGCTTCTCAGTCCTTCCAGCTCGGCCGCGCTGAGCTCGCGGTATTCCCCGAGGCCGAGAGTGCCGTCAAGCTCGAGGGAGCCCATGGAGATACGCTGCAGATAGGTGACCTTGCGCCCTGTGGATAGAAACATTCGCTTCACCTGATGGAACTTGCCCTCGTGGATCGTCAGGCGGATCCGGGTCGTCACGCCGGCGCTCCCGCCCGCCTCCGGCTCGGCTATGCCTTCAATGGCGAGCTCTGCCGGCAAAGTCGTGTACCCGTCTTCAAGCGTGACTCCCTTGGCGAACTGCTCCCGGTCGTTCTCGCCTACGGGCGTGTCGCCTTCCACAAGCGCAAAATACGTCTTCGGCACATGCTTGCGCGGTGACAGCAGATCATGCGCAAGCTGGCCGTCGTTTGTCAGCAGCAGCAGCCCTTCCGTATCCTTGTCCAGCCTTCCGACCGGAAACGGCTCCAGCACACGGTCGCGCGGATCCAGCAGATCGATCACCGTCCGGTCCCGGGCATCCTCTGTCGCCGATACGACTCCAGGCGGCTTGTTCATCACGAGATAGATCTTATCCCGGTACTCCACCAGCTCTCCATCATACCGGACCTGCTCGGTGCCGGGATCCACGATGCGGCCGCTGTCCTTCTCGACCGAGCCGTCCACGGTCACGATCCCCGTTTTGACGACTCTTCGGATCTCGGCTCTGGAGCCGTATCCCATGGATGAGAGCAGCTTGTCGAGTCGAATTCTTTTGACCATCAGCCATCATTCCTTTCGATTTGCATCCATTCCTTAGAGGGTTTCTCTCTATTCGGGTGGAAATGCCAAAAGCGGGACAACATCGTCCCGCTGTGCCGTTGCGTCGAGGCTTGCCCGTATCCGGCAAGCGCCCGGGATCTATTCATCGGGAGCAAGCGGAACCGTCGTTAATCGGATGGGCTTCCGCCTTTTCTCGCCTTGTGCAGAGAGTACTGGATCTCCTGCGCGAGCTGCTTGAGCTCGAACGTGTCTCCCTGCTCCCACAGCTCGTTGAACTTGAGCTGGAACTGCACCGCCTCGCGCACCCTCCTGTAGAAATACAGGTCCTGGATATCGCTCAGCACTTTGTTGACGATATTGGAGCCTTCCTCGAAGCCGATCTGCGCTTCCAGAATTTCATGCCGGATGCTCGACATTTCCGTGTCGAGGTTGAATGCCGCTTCGGATGCCTTGCGCAGCCTCAGCTTCACTTCCTCCGGCAGGCTTTGCTTGTACTTGTAGTTGAGCGAATGCTCGATCGTCGCCCAGAAGTTCATCGCCAGCGTCCGGATCTGAATCTCGGCAAGCACTTTCTTGAAGCCGATCGCCGTCTGCACCGGATACTCGACGATCATGTGATAGCTGCGGTAGCCGCTGTCCTTGAAGTTGGTGACGTAATCCTTCTCGTAGACCAGCTTCAAGTCCTGCCTGGAGCGGATGATCGCGGCGACCCGCAGGATGTCGTCGACGAACTGGCACATGATGCGGATGCCTGCGATGTCCTCGATGCCCGTCTCCAGCTGATCCATCGGCACGTTCAAGCGGCGGGCTTTATCCAGGATGCTGGATATTTTCTTCACCCTGCCGGTCACGAATTCGATGGGCGCGTAGGATTCCCGGGCTTTGAGCTCGGTCCGCAGCGTTTTGAATTTCACTTTCATTTCCTCTACCGCTTGTTCATAAGGCTGCAGAAATTGGTTCCAATCCCGGCCGTCCATCCGTCCGCCTCCTGTCTTGTCAGTGATGATCGGCGCCGATAGCCTCGCGCAGATGGGAATGCCCATCGCGGAGCAGCAGCTCCCTGAGACCTGACGCGATTTCTTTTACGATCCCCGGACCTTTGTAGATCATCGAGGTGTAAATTTCAACGAGCGATGCGCCCGCTCTGATTTTGGCGTACGCATCCTCCGCCGTGAAGATGCCGCCGGATCCGATGATCGGCAGCTTCCCGCCGGTCTGCCGGTAGATGGCGGCTACGACTTCCGTCGATCTCTCGCGCAGCGGACGGCCGCTCATGCCTCCGGACTGCGAGGCGTTGGCATGGGTGAGCCCGTCGCGGGACAGGGTCGTATTCGTCGCGATGATGCCTTCCACTCCGCTCGCAGCGATCGTGTCGACCGAGAACGCCAGCTGCTCCGGCGTCATGTCCGGCGCCAGCTTGACCAGCACCGGCTTGGGCGCCGATCCATGCTTGGCCGCCTGCACGGCCATCTCTTCCTTCACGGCCTGGAGAAGCGTCTTCAGCTCGTCTCCCAGCTGGAGCGCCCTGAGGTCCGGCGTATTGGGGGAGCTGATGTTGACGACGAACAGATCGCCGTAGGCGAACAGCTCCTTGACGCAGCGCCGGTAATCCTCATGGGCGAGCTCATTCGGAGTCGCCTTGTTTTTGCCGATGTTCACGAATACGGGAATCGGCCTCGCGGAGAGGCTGCCGAGCCTCCCGGCCATGGCGGCGGCTCCGTCGTTGTTGAAGCCCATCCGGTTGATCAGCGCTTCGTCGGCCGGAAGCCGGAACAGCCTCGGCAGCTCGTTGCCGGGCTGGGGAAGCGGCGTGACGGTGCCGACTTCCATGAATCCGAAGCCGACGCTGGAGAAGCCTTCCACGGACTTGGCGTTTTTGTCCAGGCCCGCGGCAAGACCCACGGGATGCGCGAAGCTGAGCCCCAGAAGATCCATGCTGAGCTCGGGGTATTCCGGCACGCCGTACATGCCGCGCAATAAAGCGGTCATGCCCGGCACCCGTGAAGCTTGATGAAGGCCGTCAATGACCAGATGATGCGCTTTTTCGGGATCAAGCCGGAAAAAGAACGGCTTGGCTACGTATTGGTACAGCAAGAAGTCCACTCCGTTTCCGTTCAAGCAAAACGGCTTCGCCGTCCTATGTGGCGGCGGACGTTTGCGTAGGTATGTAGAGATGTTGGCCGTACGAATAGTCCCGCACGGCAAAAAAGGCTCTGCCTTTCAGTTTATCTTGTTCAGCACCAAAAGAAAAGGGCGCCGGCGCTTCGGGGAGCGTTTGCATTTCATCCCCGGGCGTCTTTTTTTCGATCCCCCAAGGAATTTCCCCCGGCAGGAGGACATCCGCTGAATCGGTTTTGCGGAATGGATGAAAGGCTTGCCCATTTCTCCGGCAAGCGATTACAATAACGGTACAAGCACTGCCATCATCCTTCAGGAGAGGTCGATAAGCATGAGCACAGCCAAACGCAAGCCTCCGACGAGAAAGGCTCCGGCGAGTCAGCAGCCGAACCGCAAGGCCATCATTGCGGCCGCCTCCATCTTCGCCGTATTCGCCATCGTCATGATCCTGCTTCTGATCTTCAGCTGATTGTTTCCGATCCCGGTTGACCGTTTCCGGTCCTCAGCCGATCCGTCCAAGCCCTACAGCCAGTCGTATACCTTGTCCGGATTTTCCTCCCGGGAACTCGGCCGCACCTCGTAGCGGCCTTTTTCGCTTTCGGCTTCCCCTTCCCGCTGCAGGAAAGCCAGCTTTCCGTCGCCGATCGCCACTTCCGTTCCGAGCGGCACAAGATCGTACAGCTCCTCCAGATCGGCCTTCGCCATGCGGATGCAGCCGAGCGAGCGGTCGGTTCCGATCGAATCCGGCTCGTCCGTGCCATGAATGGCATACCGAGTGTCCGAGAGCGTCATGCCTCTGCTTCCGAACGGACCTTTGGAGCTTCCGTTCGGATTGCGCACCTTCTCCGATATGGAGAAGCTGCCGCGCGGTGTCTTGCCGCCGCCGACACCTACCGGATAGGCGCGGACAACGACGGCGCCGCTCAGGAGCGCAAGCTGTCTCGAATGCGGGTCGACGACGATCTTAAGCGTCGCCGTCATCGCCTCCTGCAGGACGCCTTCCTTGCCGGCGCCCTTTCCGGCCGCCGGCGGAACCGCTCCGGGGCCTCCGCCCGCAGAAGAGCCGGCCGCTCCTTGGCGAGCCTGGAGCAGCCACTCGGAGAAATGCTTCTCCGCCTCGCCAGGGAGCCCAGGGAGAATATTATGAGGGTAATCCCCTGCAAGCTGTTCGGCGGAATCCGGCCACTTCCCGTTGAGCCGCTTGAATTGCCTGATGCCGCTGATCGTCGACCAAGCCTGCTCCTGAAAAACAGTCTCCTCACGGACCCGGCGGTCAGCCGCCTCCGAAAGGCCGCTTTCGCATGCGCATTTCTCGTTGTCGGCCGTTTGCACGGCATAAGCACCCTTGCCGCCTGTGCGCGAAGCTTCCACCACTCCCTTTGCGCCCGCCCGCCACCGGTAATAGCCTCCGGATCGCGGCAGCGTGAACGCCTCTGCGGATGGAAGTGCTTCATCGCTTTCCAGAGCTCCGATCGCTGCCGCAGCGCCAATTCCCGTCTGATCGCTGTCCACCCAGACGACGGATCGCTTCGTGCCGGCCTTGGATGCCGCTGATGCTGCTGGCGGAGCTTCTCCAGCCTTGCTTCCCTCAGGCAGGCTGACGGTCTGGGACAGCTGCGTCGGCACGCCTGGGGCGGCCGCCACGGATGACAGCATGAACGCGGCGAGGACTGCGAGCACAATCCTTGCCGCTCCCTTTTTGCGCCTCCTGTCCCGATCCCAGGTTTCGAGCATGGCATGCAGCGGTCCCGAGCCGAGCGTCAGCGGATGGGCTTCGTTCTCGAACGCTTCGTAGACGCTGCCGGATTTGAGGTAGCAATAGTTGGCCTTGGCTTCCATTCCCTGCCTCGCGTAGGCTTTGCCGAGAAAGAACCAGGCAAGCCTGTTGCCTGGATGCGACTTGACGTATGCCTTCAGCTCCTCGATCCCGGTGCCGCCTCCTAGATCAGGCTCTGCGCTTTCTCCGCTATCCACCCTCGCCGCCCCCTTCCGGTTCCTCTTCACCCTATATCGGCTGCCGAAGAACATATTGTTCGGCGTCCGAACCAAAAAAACCTGCTCCCGGAAGCCGGGAGCAGGCAGGATAAGTTCATGGAATTAATTACATATTGAACGGTTCGTCCGCGATTTGAATGGAATCCGTCGGGCAGCCGTCCGCAGCATCCTGCAGATCTTCGTACAGATTCTCAGGAATCGCCTTCGTGCCGGTGTTGCCGTCCTTGTCGTAGATCGTCTCGGCCAGTCCCTCATCATCATAATCGTAGATATCCGGGGCCGTTGCGCCGCAAGCTCCGCAAGCGATGCAGGTATCTTTGTCAACCCAAGTATATTTAGACATGGTATTCCCTCCTCTATGTGTCATGCATCATCAGCATTCCCTTGACCAGGCAAGTGTATGATTCCCCGTCATAAGTCTGACTTTACACATCAATTTATAACAAAATCATCATCAATTTGCAAGGATGTCCCCCTAATCCGGCGGTTGCGGATGAGCGTCGAGGGATCGTCGCCGAGCATGCCGGCTGTCAGCACGGCACCCTCTCCATATTTGTCCCGCATGGCGTCCATGGCTTTGGTCAACGCCTCCCGGCGCGGCTCGCTTTCGTAATCGAACAGATCGAGCTGCACCGCGGCCGTTTCCTTGGGATGCAGGCTGTGAAGGGTGATGCCGAGCAGGCGGATCGGCACGACTTCCTTCCAGTGCTCATCGAACAGCCTGCACGCTTCGCGGTGGATGGCCCCCGCATCCTCGATCGGCTTGTCGAGCGCGCGGGAGCGGGTGAGTGTCGTCATATCCGGAAAGCGGACGGTGATCTGCACGCCTCCCGCGAGGAAGCCCTTCCGCCTCATCCTGCGGGCGGTCTGATCCGCCAGGTTGAGCAGCACCCGGTGCACGTCTTCCCGCCGCGTCACATTTTCCGGGAGCGTCGTCGTGTGGCCGACCGACTTGCTCGCTTCCCTCGTCTCCCGCACCGGTGAGCGGTCGATTCCGTTGGCCGCTTCCTTCATATGGGCGCCGTAGACGCCGAACTGGGAAGTAAGCAGCGATTCGTCGGCTGCCGCAAGGTCGCCGATCGTCGAGATGTTGAGCTTCCGCAGCTTGTCGGCGGTTTTGCGGCCGACGCCGAACAGCGTATCGCAGGGCTTGTGCCAGAGAAGCCTCGGAACATCGCGTATGCGCAAGATCGTCAATCCGGAAGGCTTCTTCATATCGGAGGCCATCTTGGCGAGCAGCTTGTTCGGACCGATGCCGACCGAGCATGGAATCGACCATTCCATCCGGATTCTTTCCTGGATGGCCTGCGCGATCTCCACGGGACTGCCGAACATGCCTGAGCCCGTAATATCCAGATAACATTCGTCGATGGATACCGTCTCCATCAGAGGGGTGTAAGTGGAGGCGATCTCCATGAACCCGCGCGAATAGCGTCTGTAGAGGTTGAAATCCGGCTGGATGAGCACGAGCTCCGGACATCGCTTGAGGCCTTCCCGGACCGTCATGCCGGTGCGAACGCCTTTGGCGCGAGCGGGGTAGGAGCAGGTGACGATGACTCCCTTGCGGAGCTCGACGCTCCCGGCCACGGCCGTAGGCTTGCCCGCGTATCGCTCCGGCTCCTCGGCTTCGTGGACCGAGCAGTAAAAAGCATTCATATCCAAATGCAAAATGATCCGGCCTTTTCTCGCGATGCCCGTCTCCGTCTCGCCCATCCTTCCTCCTCCTCCCCTTTGTTCAACCAGCATACCCCTGCCTGCCATCAGGGTCAACAAACCGGAGGCATTGCGACAGGCTTCAGCCCATCACCCGCTTGGAGCCTTCTTCATGCCCATATGAACCTATCGAAACGGAAAAGCGTCATTTCGCAGCCAAATCCGCTCCTTTTCATCTTCATGCAAACGAAATGAGTGAAAATTATGCATTCTCACTTCTATCCTGACATGGCAAGGTGATATAATAGAGCATTATAGAGTCGAATGCTTTCACACATTGCTGGGTTAAGACATTAAAGGGGGCACTTCCGGTATGAACCAAGCCATCTCCATCTTTGACACCACCCTGCGCGACGGGACCCAGGGGGAAGGCATCAGCCTTTCCGCCGACGACAAGCTCAAAATCGCCCGCAAGCTGGACGAGCTGGGGGTTCATTATATCGAAGGCGGCAATCCTGGAAGCAACAGCAAGGACATCGAATTTTTCCAGCGGGTGCAAAAGCTCGGGCTTCGCGCCAAAATCACGGCGTTCGGCAGCACGCGCCGCAAAAATGCCGTCGCCGATCAGGATGCCGGCTTGCTCCGGATCGCTGAATCAGGCGTTCAGGCGGCGACTCTCGTCGGGAAATCCTGGGATTTCCATGTCCACACCGCGCTTGGCACGACGCTGGAGGAGAATCTCTCCATGATTCATGACTCCATCGCCTTCCTGAAGCAGAGAGGGCTTGAAGCCGTCTTCGACGCGGAGCATTTCTTCGACGGCTACAAGAACAACCCGGAGTACGCCCTTGCCGTGCTGAGGACAGCCCAGGAAGCCGGAGCCGACTGGCTCGTCATGTGCGACACCAACGGCGGCACGCTTCCAGGAGAGGTCGGCGGCATCGTCTCCCGCATCGCTTCGGAGCTGAGTGCTCCGCTCGGCATCCACACCCATAACGACTGCGAGCTGGCCGTGGCCAACACGCTGGCCGCCGTGCAGGCAGGGGCGCTCCAGGTTCAAGGCACGATCAACGGTTACGGCGAGCGCTGCGGCAACGCCAATCTATGCAGCATCATCCCGAGCCTGCAGCTCAAGCTCGGCTACTCCTGCATCGAAGAAGCGAATCTGAAGCTGCTCACTCCTACGGCGCGTTACATCAGCGAGATCGCCAACGTCAGCATGCCTGTCGGGCAGCCTTATGTCGGCAATGCCGCCTTCGCCCACAAAGGAGGCATCCACGTCTCCGCCATTCTGAAGGACTCCAAGACGTACGAGCACATCTCTCCCGAGCTCGTCGGCAACAAGCAGCGCATCCTCGTCTCGGAGCTCGCCGGCCAAAGCAACGTCATCTCCAAAGCCCAGGAGATGGGCTTGGATGTCAGCGCGAACAACGAGAAAACGAAATCCATCATCGACCGGATCAAGGATCTGGAGCATCAGGGCTATCAGTTCGAAGGTGCGGAGGCGAGCATGGAGCTGCTGCTTCGCGATGCGTTCGGCGGCTTGGACGAGATTTTCACGGTGGATTCCTTCAAGATCCTGCTGGAAAAAGCAGCCCATGGTATGGTCACCGAAGCCATCGTGAAGCTGCGGGTCGGCGACGAGTCCGTCTACACCGCCGCCGAGGGCAACGGCCCCGTCAACGCGCTCGACAATGCGCTCCGCAAGGCTCTGCTGCCGTTCTTCCCGCGCATCAACGACATCCATCTCGCCGACTACAAGGTCCGCGTGCTCGACGAGAAGGATACGACCGCAGCCAAGGTCCGCGTCTTGATCGAATCCAGCGACTCCACGAGCAGCTGGAATACGGTCGGCGTATCCGGCAACGTCATTGAGGCAAGCT
This sequence comes from Paenibacillus sp. RUD330, assembly GCF_002243345.2. Classification (NCBI taxonomy): domain Bacteria; kingdom Bacillati; phylum Bacillota; class Bacilli; order Caryophanales; family Paenibacillaceae; genus Paenibacillus; species Paenibacillus sp. RUD330. The sequence goes on along the minus strand of NZ_CP022655.2, from coordinate 2,103,690 downwards.
GGGAAGCCCTGCTGGACAGCCTGCGCTACGCCCTGCTCGGCATGACCAAGGTCGAGCCCGCCGTCGGCGAAGACCATTCGCCCCGCCAAGGCGTCATCAACCACTGAGCTTGCCTGTAGGCGGGCCGTTCTTGCGGACGAGGGCCGCTCCAGTGGATGGGCCTGCAATGCGGACGGAGCTCGGCTGCATTGCAGGCTGCCAGGCCTCTTCTGGGCTCTTGCAGCAGACAGGAACAGCCCGGCCATCTGGCCGGGCTATTCCTGCGCATCCCCCACAAATTCATGTCTTAGCGCCAAACGCTTTCCTGCCGGCGCTCCTCGGCGGCGCGTTCATGGGACAGCCGGAAGAACGTCAGGAAGCTACGCCCGCAACCAGGTCGGACAGCTTCTTCTCCCACTCCTCGCGGGGGATGACTCCCGGTATCCGCTCCAGCACTTTGCCGTCCGGACCGATCAGCAGCGAAGTCGGAAAATTGTTCACTTTGTACAGCTTGGCGACCTCTCCGTCGCGGTCCATCGGAATCGGGAAGGTCAGCTTTTTCTCGTCGACGAACTTGCGCGCATCGCGTTCACGGTCGTAGCTGGTCGCATTGATGCCGTAAAAATCGATTCTGTCGCCGTATTTTTCATACAAGGCTTGAAGATCCGGCGCTTCGAGGTCGCATGGACCGCACCAGGAAGCCCAGAAGTTAATCAAAACCGGCTTCTCCCGCGGTCCGCCGACGGAGTAAGGACGTTCGTCCAAACCCGTCAGCGTGAATGCGGGAGCCTCATATCCGGCCTTGGGCTTGGACGCCGGGTCGCCCGTGGTCGTCAGCGAGGAGAGAGAACCGCTCTGCCACATCCAGCCGCCGAGCAATACCGCGGCGCAAGCCAATACGACGATGATGCCTGTCCGTTTCATAGCGCGACCTACCTTCATTCTCTGTTAGACATTGGTACCGTCATGTTATCATGAATGGACTTGGCGCTCAACTTGGCGCATGCAGTCAGCGACGATACACGAACCCAAGAGGTGATCATCATGTCCTCCATCGCGCGGATAACGCCGGATGCCCTTGAAGCCATGCTCGGAAGCTGCCTGGCTTCTCCACTCGAAGAATGCTGCGGCATCGCCGCTTGCCGCTTGGACGATCCTCTGCGGATCGTAACGGCCGTCCTGCCCGTCCCGAACGGGCATGCCGACTCCGGGAGCCGCTACGCCTTCGGACCGGAGCGGTGGGTTGCGCTCTTCTATCGCATGCGCCGGGAAGGATTGGATGCCGCCGGCATCTATCATTCCCATCCCAGAACTCCCGCATTCCCGTCGGACCTCGACAGGTCCCATCCCCTCTGGACTTGCTCCGGCGCGGACGAGCCCTCCGGCAGCGCCGGAGGGCTCGTCATGTGGATCGTTTCGCTGATGGCGGAACGGCCGGATATCGCGGCGTTCAGGCCGTCCCAAGCGGGACTTCGCAAGCTAATGCTGGCTGAGGTACGCATATAGATCCCCGAGCGTCTTGATGTTGCGGGAGCGGATTCTGTCCAGGTATTTGAGCCACAGCTGGGCCTGCATCCTGCAATCCTCGAGCGCGTGATGCCTCTGCGTGACCGCGATGCCTTCCTCTTCCAGCAGCTCGTCGAGCCCGTAGGCTTCCCTGCCTGGGTTCAGCCACTTGGCGACCATCATCGTATCGAGCACGCGATGCGACAGGTTCACCTTCGAGGTCCGCCAGAGAGCGGCATTGAGGAACTGCTTGTCATGGCCGCTTCCATGCGCGATGAGCAGCCTTCTGCCGCAGAATTCCATGAAGCTGTGCAGGACATCGAGGAGATCGGGAGCTTCTTCGGCCATTCCGCTCGTGATGCCGGTCAGCTCGGTAATGTGGAGAGGAACCTTTCGTTTCGGATTGACCAGGCTGTAGAAGAACTTATCCTCCTGCACAACCCCGCCCTTGAGCAGCAAAGCTCCGAAGCTGATGATCTCGTCCCCGTTGTAAGGGTAGAAGCCCGTCGTCTCCAGATCGAAAACGATGGTCTCCATCTCGTCGAAAGGAGTGTCGAGCATGGCCTGCTTGCGCAGATCCTTGTTCATCGAACGCATGAATGCCATCTGCTGCGCGTTCTGCGCTCCGAGCATGGAGGCGATTGCCGGCGTAACGCCGCCCATCTTGTAGAGCTGCCACATCCGGTTCACGCCTTTGGTTTCCTTCATTCCAATCTCCCTCCCGCTCTTGTCAAAGCCTGCCCATCGTGTGCCTGTACACACGCCGCTGCAGCTTTTTCCCGAGCTTGAGGCCGCTTTTCAGTTCCTCAGCCATTTCTTTGCTCAGCTTCCGGGCAGACAGCTTGCCGTTCGTGGAGAACTGTCCTCCCTCGAGCTTCTCCGTCGTCATCATTCGAAGCCTCATGAACAAGCGGAACGTCTGCATCCACTCCCTGGCGTCTTCGGCGGTGATGACGCCTCCCTGCTCCAGAAGCCGGATCCTCCCGAGGGTGGAAGTCTCGCGAAGATTGGCTTCGATGGCCAGCATCCTTACCGCGTTGACCATCGGAATGTAAGCCCCGTACTTGATATCCAGACTGCCCGCATCCGCTCCGTACTGCTCCTTGAGCAGCTGGCCGAATACGTTGAGCAGCACCTTGTGCTTCATCGTATTGTCCAGCATCCTCCTCACGATCAGCGGGGAATCGAGGATATCGCCGTAGAAATGGCTCATCATGTCGGCGTGCAGCTCGGCGCTGCCGTGCACGCAGCGGCTGTCCGCGACGATCAGCAGGTACCGGACCGCTTCCCACGCCGGCTCCCTGAACCATTCTCCCAGCCGCGCCTTCCATACCGAGGCGGAGCTGCACCAGTCCGGATTGCTGCTGAGCACATTGCCCTCGCACAGAGGGTAGCCGGCCTTCAACAGCAATTGGACCGTTTCTTTTCCCAAAAGCTCGAAATATTCCCTGCAATGAACGGCATCCGCCTCGTTCTGCGGATCCGCGTAGATCATCCCGCTATCCTGATCGCTGAGCAGGGTCTGTTCCATCCTGCCCCCGCTGCCGAACAAAAGATACGCAAAAGGCACGGGGGGATTGCCTTTCCCGAGCCGTGCCAGTTCCTTTTGAGCGAGCCCGATGCAGCGCCTGACCATGGCATCATGCACATCATTGAGCTCGCCGTAGAATGGTTCCGTTTGTTGCTGAGGCAGCCGGCTGATCATGATATCATGGACAGATTCGCGGATTCGGCGCAAGCCTGCGGCATTGTCCGCATTGCTTATGCTTTGCAGCAGCTGCTGCCATCCCAAATCCGTCATTCGGCTCTCTCCCCTCTTGCTATCAGCATACCATGAAGCCGATCGGGATCAAGCTTGGATATTCTGGCTTGCTTTCTTCAGCTGCTCCGGATAGCCGTAGTTGCCGTGCTCGCTGAGGTCAAGGCCGGCGATCTCCTGCTCTTCCGTAACCCGAAGCCCCATGACGAACTTCATGATGCCGAGGAGCACGAAGCTGACGACGAGAACGTATGCGCCGCAGATGACGACCGATTCCAGCTGAACCCATAGCTGATGCCAGGAACCGGTGTCGATGAGGCCTCCGCGGCCCACCGCGACTTTGTCAGCCAGTTCCTGCGTGGCGAAAATGCCGTTGGCGAGCGTGCCCCAGATGCCGGCGGCGCCGTGAACGGACATGGCGAAGATCGGATCGTCGACTTTGATCTTCTCGAAGAAACGGGCGCTGAAGAAGACAAGCACGCCGGCGACGAGGCCGATCACGACAGCCGCCCAAGGGTCGACGAAGGCACAGGATGCGGTGATGGCGACCAGTCCCGCGAGAGCCCCGTTCAGCGTCGTGCCGATGTCGGCCTTGCCCATGACCGCCCAGGAGATGAGCAGGGCTGCGACAGCGCCGCCGGCCGCTCCGAGCTGGGTGTTGAACGCGACGTATCCGAAGAATCCGTCGCCGATAGCGACCGTGCTGCCGGCGTTGAAGCCGAACCAGCCGACCCAGAGGATCAGGACGGACAGCGCCGTGAACACTTGGTTATGGCCGAGAATTTCGTTGGCCGAGCCGTCTTTGTTGAATTTGCCGATGCGGGGCTTCAGCAGCACGGTGCCCGCGAAAGCGGCCAGTGCGCCCGTCAGGTGGACGACGGTCGAGCCGGCGAAGTCCTGCGCGCCGTCCTTGGCAAGGAAGCCGCCGCCCCAGATCCAGTGGGAGACAACGGGATAGATGAGGGCTGTGAACAGAACCGTGAAGATCAAGTATACGGAGAGCTTGGCGCGCTCAGCGAAGCCGCCCCATGCGATGGAAAGCGATACAGCCGCGAATGCAAGCTGGAACATGAAGAAGATTGTCGTCGGAAGGCCGTTGTCGACCGAGGCCTTGGCCGGGTTCAAGAAGAAGTCTCCCCATCCTATGAACGAATTGCCGTCGCCGCCGAATGCGATGCCGTACCCTACGGCCCAGTAGATCAGGGAACAAAGGCCTACGGTAAAGATCGTCTTGCCGGCGACATGTCCGGCATTCTTCATGCGGGTCGAGCCGGTTTCCAGAAGGATGAATCCGCCCTGCATGAGCAGGACCAGAATGGCGGCCAGCATGACCCAGAGGGCGTTAAGTCCCATGTTGAGCGTTCCGGCGGAAGGATCTTCCGCGAATGCCATTGCCGGGAACAGGACCAGCAAGGCAACGAGAGATATCAAGCTTTTTTTGACCACAACGACCACTCCCCAATGTAATGTTCTCTGACACGTTTTGAAAGACTTAATGCCATTATAGTCAGAAGTACCTGGTTTGACAATATACAAATGAATAAAAACGCAAAGGATATCCGACATTCCCCTATCTAATCGTAACGGATGTTATGTTTTTTAACCGGTTTGGCCTCCAATTCAAGCCATCCGTCTTGAATCTTTCGCAGTTCTTGGGGCATGTCCACATCTTTTTGCGTCTTCTCCAGGAGCCTGAATGGGATCGCCGGCCGTCCATGTCAGGTTTTCTGCAATCGCTTCCATTAAAATATAGGCCGTTTGGAGTCCGTTTGTTTGACGGCATCGTTCCTTAGCGATTATCATAGTTTTTAATAGAGAGCGTTAGGGTTTATAAGGATGGTGGAGGAGAATGGGCGAGAACCTGCTGAAGATCGGAGAATTGTCCCGCCAGGCCAGCGTCAGCGCGCGGACGATCGATTATTATACGAAGCTGGGCCTGATCAGCCCCGAGACGCGTTCCGAGGGGAATTATCGTCTCTACAGCATTGAAACCTTGGAACGGCTGAAGCGTATAGAACAAATGAAGAAAGACAAATATACGTTGGATGAAATTAAGCAGGCGCTGGACAGCTGGAACAAAGTCTCGTCCGTGTCTCAAGTCACGCAGAAGCTGAGTGATCTGCAGCTTCATCTCAGCCAGCTTGAGCGTGAAGTGAAGGAGCTTGAGCCCGTTATCCAGAATCTCAAGCCCAAGCAGGCCAACCAGGCTTTCAACCGGCTGATTCCGCAGACGGCCGCCTGCATCGAGGCGCTGATGCTGATTCTGAACAAAGGCAATTTCATGTAAGCCAACGCAAACCATGCAGCATGGAGGGATACTATGTTTTTTCATCCGATGGACTTCTTGATTCTGATCGCCTTCGGCCTCTCGATCTGGGCTCAGTTCCGAGTCAAGGGCACGTTCAACCGCTGGGCTGAAGTTCCTGCCATGAGCGGCATGACAGGCTATGAGGCCGCCAGGCGCATGCTGGATGCCAACGGCCTCCACGATGTGCCGATCGAACCGGTCCCAGGACGCCTCAGCGACCACTACGACCCGATTCATCGCGTCGTCAGACTGTCGGAGCCGGTTTACTACGAGAGCTCCATATCGGCCATCTCCGTCGCCTGCCACGAAGTCGGCCATGCCATCCAGCATCAGCAGAGCTACCCGATGCTGGTTCTGCGCCACCGGATCTTCCCGGTCGTGAACTTCGCTTCCGGCATTGCGCCGTTCCTGTTGATCGCAGGCTTTCTGTTCTCCGCCACGGGCCTTATCGGCGCCGGCATCGTCTTCTTCTCGGTAGCGGTCGCATTCCAGCTCATCACGCTGCCCGTCGAGTTCAATGCCAGCAACCGCGCGCGCGAGCTGATGGTATCCGAAGGATTCATCAGCAACGAAGAAGAGCGCGGCGTCGCCAAGGTCCTCAACGCAGCCGCCCTCACATATGTGGCAGCGGCGCTGATTTCCTTGCTGGAGCTCGTGAAGTATATCATGATCTTCACTTCCTCGAACCGCGATTAACCTTCCCGGACAGGTGAAAAGGCGTCCCAGAAAATCTGGGACGCCTTTTTTTGTCTGCTCATTCAGGGAATTTCCATACGTATGGATCCCTGCTACCGCCGATAGCGGTCCTTGCGGTATCTTTCCCTTTTGTCCATCAGTCCGTACAGGAGGAAGCCGCCGATTGCGCCGCCCACATGCGCCCACAGGTCAACGCCGACATTGATGACGGAATAAACGACTCCGAACAGCAGAATGATGTATACCGTCTGCTCGGAGCTTTTGTCCATCATGCCCTTGCGCAGCAGCGCGATGAACAGGTAAGCCCCGTATACGCCGTAGATCGCCCCGGAAGCTCCCAGAGACAGCTGAGTGCCCGTTACGATGACCGCGCCGATCAGGTTGCCTGCAACGCCGCTGAGCAGATACAGGATCAGGTACCTGACGGAACCGAGCAGCCTCTCCAGCGGAGGGGCGAACACGAGCAGGGCGAACATGTTGAACAACAGATGCTGCAGCCCCCCGTGGACGAACATCGACGTCACATAGCGCCACGGCTCTTCAAGACCGTAGGGGTCCAGCGGGCTTTGAAAGAATAAAAACCGGCTGGTCAGCGTTCCGGTGTTCATCCCTCCGCTCGCCATCTGGCCGATGTACATGAGGATATTGAGCGCGATCAGCACCGATGTGACCGGATAGGACTTCAAGTAGCCCCGGAAGCTTTCGTAGCGCAGGAATATCATTAAGGCGTCTCCTCCTTAGCCGATTGGACAACACGGTTAGCGAACGATTATAATGGTCTAGCATTTCCTATCCCAAGCATTGTTGAAGGAGGAATTCCCCATGGCACAAGAACGTCAAGCGGCTTTCAAAGGAAATCCGATCACGCTCGTTGGTCCTGAGCTCAAAAAGGGCGACAAGGCGCCGGACTTTTCCCTGAACAAATCTCTCGTCGAGAACGTATCCCTCGCTGATTATGCCGGCAAGATCAAGCTCATCAGCGTTGTTCCTTCCATCGATACGGGCGTATGCGACGCCCAGACCCGCCGCTTCAACGAAGAAGCCGCCAAGCTCGGCAGCAACGTGGCCGTGCTGACCGTCAGCGCCGACCTTCCCTTCGCCCAAGCCCGCTGGTGCGGAGCGGCCGGCATCGATCAGGTGACCCTGCTGTCCGATTACAAAGGCAACGAGTTCGGACAAGCTTACGGCGTCTTGATCAAGGAATTCGCTCTCGACATGCGCTCGATCTTCGTGCTGGATGCCGACAACACGATCCAATACGTCGAGGTTCTCGGCGAAATGACCGAGCACCCGAACTACGAGGCAGCGGTTGAAGCGGTTCGCGCCCTGCAATAGGCCGCTTCCGCGATAGAGAAAAGCGAGCAAGGATGAACTCCTTCGCTCGCTTTTTTTATGTTCAAGCCTGAGTCGTCTTGAAGGCGGACAGCTTCTTGTCGAGCGTACGGTAAATGTCCAGGATAATGCGGTAATTGGCCCCGAGATCTCCAAGCGATCCGCGGGAAGCCGAATAAATATCCACCGCCGATGTTACCGGGCCGACGCCGATGACCGACACCGTGATATCCATCGTCCTGCCTGTAACCGTTCTCTTTTCAAGCACGATCTCCCCTACGGACTGCACGTCATGAAGAACCTTGTATCCTTGCATCTTCTTGAGCGTGGACAACACTTCTTCCCAGGCTTTGTCCTTCGATAGCTTGTAATAATGGGATTTGAGCTGCGGATCCTTGGCCTTGTCGCCTGTTTGTTCGAAGCTGCGGAGCAGTCCGATAAACGTACGTTTCAGCAAGTGATGGTCTCCCCCTCCGGCATCTATATGTATACCCCTGCAAAAAAAAGGCCCTGACAGCAGTCAGAGTCATGGAAGAACTCTAAAATTATAGTCCCGCAGTGCCGTCTGGCTTGCTTGTTTCTGAACCCGCTCTCGCAGGTGGGTGTCCTCAGACAGGGTTTTGAGATCCTCCATAAAATGAAGGCATGTCAGCCGCCCGCCGATGTTGAACTCCCGTGAAACAGCCATTGGTTCAAAACACGTTAAGCCATAACGAGCACCGCAGGATGTATAGCTATTATAAGCTTTGTCGAAACAAAAGTAAAATCGCCGAGGCTTAAAAAGGCCGTTATTTCTTGGTATCCTCGCTCAGCTCAGCCTCCAAGGCGTCTTCTTCGGCTTCCTTGTTCCTCGCTTCCGTCTGAGCCTGGATTTTCTGGTACGTCAGGTAGAAATTCCAGAATGCGAAATAAGCGATGATGCTGCCCATGAAGAATGGAATCAGCCAAGTGAGCTTCGTCGAAAAGCTGATATAGATGATAAATCCGCTTACAATTGCCGTCGAGAACGAGCGGAGCGGCCTTCCGATCGTGATGAGCACCGCGTTCTTGAGCAGCTGGAACGTCTTCATATGGTAATGGACGACCATGGAGAAGAAGTTGAACAGCGAGATCCCGAGCAGCAGAATCAGGCCCAAAAAGACATAGGACACCAGCTGAAGGCTCGAATTGCCTTGGAAATACTTGAAGTCCACGATCATGATGCCGAATATGAGCGCATACACGATTCCGCCGATCATGCTCTGAACATAATTTTCTTTGTAATGGCGGAAGTAGGTCCGGAAGAGCGGGACGTCAAGATCCCCCATCACCCATTTGCGGGCGACTCCGAACATGGCGGATGTAGCCGGGAACAGCGTGAACGGAGCTACGACCAGTCCCATGACCAGCCACCAGTAAAACATGCTCATCGCGTTCTCTTCCAGGCCGGTCGACAAGAATGCCGTGAATACAAAAAACGCGAAAGGCAGCGAACATACGATCCAGAGAATATTCGTCACCGCAAGTCTCATGATCCATTCCGAGATGCGGTAGAACCCTCCCATAATTCCTCTCATTTCCATAAGCGGACCCCCTAGAAGCAAGCTTGAACATCTGCTTTTCCATTATAACTCAGCCGAGCCCATAAGCCCAACTTTTTGACGGGAGGGCTAACGTCCTTCCCGTGGCAGCCGTACCGGAATAATGTGTATCATCTTCACCCTATCAACTACACAGGAGGTGCTTCACATGGGCGCAGCTTACGGAGGAATCGGAGGCGGTTACGGCGGTTACGGCGGTTGCGGCGGTTACGGCTTCGGCGGTTACGGCATTGGCGCGATTCTGGTCCTGTTCATTCTGCTTGTCATCATCGCTCGCGCATTCTGGTACTAATCGGCGGCGGGCTGCCGCTGCGGACTACGGGAATCCTTGCCGCCAGGCAAGGACCGCTGCCGGCATCCATCCCGAAATGGAATCAGGGCAAACATGGGGCATCGAAATGAATTAGATGAAATGAGAACGAACGTCCGCAGCCTTGGCGGCTGCGGGCGTTTCCTTAGTGGAAGCCGAAATGAAAAAGCCGGGAAATCCGCATTCGGATTTCCCGGCTTTCATTTTGAAAATCAACCTTCCGTCGGACGGCGCGTTTCGCTGCTGCTGCTGCGATTCTCATAGCTGCGGCCTTCATAACCGCGGCTGCCTTCCGTTCTTGGCTTGTAGCCGTCACGGCTGCTGCTGCTGCGGTTGCCGCCGTAGCTGCTGCCGCCGCCGCTGCCGTAGCTGCTGCGTCCGCGAGGACCGCTGCCGCCCGTGCTGCCGCTGCGGCTGCCGCCGCCGCCATAACCGCTGCCGGAGAACCGGCGGCCGCTGGAGCGGACGTCCGGACGGCGCTTTTTGGCGCGGATCGGATCTTCAGGAGTAAGCTCGACGTTGACATCCTTCTTCTCGCCAGTGATCAGCTTGATCGCCGAGGCGAGCAGATTGACGGAATCGTACTGCTCCAGAAGCTGGATCGCAATGCCTTTGTATTCCTGGAAGCTCTCGCTTTGCGCGATTTCAAGGATGCGCTCGGCTGTAATGCGCTGCTTGCCTTCGATTGCCTCTGCAAGGCTAGGCACCGGCTTCTTCGAGATGCGCTGGCGGGTAACCTTCTCGATGAAGTGAAGGTGGTCCGTCTCGCGCGGCGTCACGAAGCTCCATGCCGTTCCTTCCTTGCCTGCACGGCCGGTACGGCCGATCCGGTGGACGTAGCTCTCCGGATCCTGCGGAAGGTCGAAGTTGATGACATGCGTTACGCCCGATACGTCGAGACCGCGTGCCGCAACGTCCGTCGCCACGAGGACGTCGATGCTGCCGTCGCGGAACTTGCGCATGACGTTGTCGCGCTGGTTCTGGGACAGGTCGCCGTGCAGTCCGTCCGCGGAATAGCCGCGCTTCTGCAGAGCTTCGCTCAGCTCGTCTACCCGGCGCTTCGTGCGTCCGAAGATGATGGCGAGCTCAGGGCTTTCCATATCGAGCAGGCGGCTCAAGGCGTCGAATTTCTGGCGCTCGTGGACCTCGATGTAGGCCTGGGCGATCAGCGGCGCGCTGACTTGCTTCGGAATGACGGATACATGCTCCGGATTTTTGAGGAACTGCTGGGCAAGACGCTGGATGTTCGGAGGCATCGTCGCGGAGAAGAGCATCGTCTGGCGCTCTTCAGGCACGAGGCTCAAAATCGACGTGATGTCTTCCATGAAGCCCATGTCCAGCATTTCATCCGCCTCGTCGAGGACGACGGTCTGGACATCGTCCAGCTTGATCGTCTTGCGGTTGATATGGTCAAGAAGACGTCCTGGAGTACCGATAATGATTTGCGGGCGCTTCTTCAGAGCGCGGATCTGGCGTCCGATTTCCTGACCGCCGTAGATAGGAAGGGAACGGGTTCCCTTGAAGCGGGAGAGCTTGCCGATTTCTTCGGCCACCTGGATGGCCAGCTCGCGGGTCGGCGTCATGATCAGAGCCACGATGCGTTCTTCGCTGGATGGAATCTTGTTGATCAGCGGAATACCGAACGCCGCTGTCTTGCCTGTACCGGTCTGTGCTTGGCCAATCATATCGCTGCCGCTCATCGCGATCGGAATGGACTTGTCTTGAATAGGCGTGGATTCCTCGAACCCAAGCTCTGTAATTGCCTGCAACACCTTAGGGTCGAGGCCAAATTCAGCAAATGTTTTCAAATCTTATCCAAACTCCTTCTCTTTGTAAAGCTCGCTTCAAAAATATCCTGTTTAGTATAGCACAAAGACATGCATGAATACCAGCCGCATGCAAAGCCATACTAGGGGGGACATGCCAAATAGCTTTCCGCTTCGCTCCCCAGGCTATTCAATGCCATTCCGATCGGAGGTCCTCATGAAACCAATGCGTGGCGCTTTGTCCTGGCTTTCCGTCACAGCGGGCTCGCTGATGATCGCCGCGGCGTTCAATCTGCTGCTCATTCCCCATCAGCTGCTGAGCGGCGGCATTTCCGGGATCTCCATGATGATTGGCTATTTGACGAACAGCAACATCGGCTGGCTCTACCTTGTGCTCAACATTCCGGTGCTGGTGTGGGGATGGTTCACGCTCGGCAAGCGGTTCGTCGGCTGGAGCGCCTATTCGGTCGCTGCCGCCTCCCTCTTCATGCAGCTGGTCCCCGTCGAGATGCTCGCCCGGGATATTCTGCTCGGATCGGTGTTCGGCGGCATCGTCCTCGGCTTCGGAACCGGACTATGCCTGCGGGCCGGAGGCTCCTCCGGGGGATTCGACGTCATCGCCTCCATCGTCAGCCGCACCCGCGATCTTCCCGTCGGGATGTTGATCTTTCTTCTCAACGGCCTTGTGATCGTCATTCTCGTCGCGTTCACCCGCAACGCCGAAATCGCTTTATATTCGCTCATTTCGATTTTTACCGCCGGGAAAATCGTGGATATCGTCCATATCCGCCATCTCAAAGTAACCGTGTTCATCATCACCAAGCGCACGGAGGACATGCTCCAGCAGATGCTTGCGCGGCCCCGGGGAGTCACCGTCATCCGTACACGGGGAGCGTTCACCTCCGAGGAAAACGACATGCTGATGACCGTCACGACCCGCTACGAGCTGGACGAGCTGAAACGGATGGTGCGCAAGCTCGATCCCAAGGCTTTCGTCAATATCGTGGAGACGGTCGGCATTCTCGGCGATTTCAGGCGCAATGGGAATTGAACGGATGTTCTGGGGGCAGCAGCGGATTTCTCTCCGCTTCCCTTTGAATGGCGGCCTTGAGATGGTATACTGACCCTATCCCGTAGTTCATGTTTCATGCCCAGCGTTCTGCCCTGAACACATCGATGAGAAAGGGTGATGCAAGGTGGATATGGAAACGGTCAAACTGTCGAGGATTGTGGAAAAATTGGCGCCTGAGCTTCATTCCTTCCTCACGGAGCATGAGCTTGGCCTCAAAATCGTCCTGCGGGACGGATTTTCGGTTCTGGAACCGGCCGATGCAATGGAAATCGTCCAGCAAAGCATTTGTGAATACCAGAAACAAACGCTTTTGCATTAAATGCCCGGCCCTGCCTGCAGGCTTCGCCTCCCAAGGCGAAAGCCCGAGGAATAGGAACATCCCGTTCCGAATGCGCCTGGCTGCCCGCCTCTCCTCGAGGCGGGTTTTTTGGTTGCGCGAATTTACAAATGCAACCCCAAGCTCCAATACGGTTGCGGATAGACACCATTCGTCCCTATTCAACAACTTGCATGAAATTTCTTGTGTCAGCCATCCCCATTCTGTTTTATAATCTCAAGAGAAGAGTACATAGGGAGAGAATAGAATGGAAATGGTTTACTCGACGCTGCTGCTCCTCATGCAGCTCCTCTCCGGAGGAACCGGCCAGCAGGCAGACGCATCCCATGGGATGATGGCCACCTACCTCAATGCCGCCGCAGGCAAGGAGGTCATGGCCGTTCCGGCCAAAGAAGTGCAGGCGCCGGATGCCGGCGGAGCCGACTTCGTCAAGAAGGATCCGCAGCCGGACTCCCCCGCCGTCAAAGGCATCTACGTGACCGCCCACAGCGCAGGCGGAGCACGGCTTCCGAAGCTGCTGAACCTTCTCGACAAAACGGATCTCAACAGCATGGTCATCGACATCAAGGACGACAACGGCTACTTGACTTACCCGACGGACAACGCCGAGCTGCTCAAGCTCGGCACCGCCAAGAAATACATCAAGGACATGCCTTCCCTGATGTCCCAGCTCAAGGAGCATGACGTCTATCCGATCGCCCGGATCGTCGTGTTCAAGGATACGGTGCTCGCCGAGAAGCATCACGAGCTGAGCTACGTCCGGCCGGACGGCACGCTTTGGAAGAACGGCAAGGGCGATGCCTTCGTCAATCCTTATTCCAAGGAAGTATGGGACTATAATATCGCGGTCGCCAAGGAAGCCGCCAAGCTCGGCTTCAAGGAGATCCAGTTCGATTACGTCCGCTTCCCCGAAGGCTTCGAGAAGAAAGCCGACACGCTCAAGTATGAGAAGACCGACATCAGCCGCGTCGATGCGGTCGCCGGATTCGTCAAGTACGCCAGAGAGCAGCTCGCCCCTCTCAACGTCCGGGTATCGGTCGACATCTTCGGATACGCCGCCTCTGTTCCGGCAGCGGAAGGCATCGGCCAGGATTTCGTGAAGATTTCCAAGTATGTCGACGTAATCAGCCCGATGGTCTATCCGAGCCATTATTCCACCGGCTGGTTCGGCGCCTCCAACCCGGACATGAGTCCCTACCAGGTCATCAAGGGCTCCATGGTCGACACGCACAAGAAGCTGGATCCGATCGGCAGCTACAAGCCTGTCATCCGGCCATGGATTCAGGACTTCACCGCCAGCTGGCTAGGCAAAGGCCATTACATCAAGTACGGCAAAACCGAAGTGGAGGCCCAGATCAAGGCGCTTCACGATACCGGCGTCGAGGAGTATCTGCTCTGGAATGCAGGCAACAGCTATACGGAAAGCGCCAATTTCAAATAACCGGACTCATTCCCAACCATCCGGAGGAAGCGGCGATCGCTTCGCTCCATCAGAAAAAAGGTCAGCAGCCTCATTGAGGCTGCTGACCTTTTTCATTCCACATGTCAGCCTTCGATCACATAACCGTTGCCCGGCTCCGTCCTTTTCTTCTCCACGATCGCGATGGAGGTCATCTCGGGAACCTTCAGGAAATGCCGCTGCACATGGCTCTCCACGTAGGAGAACGCCTTTTCGTCTGTCGCGGCGAGCACGATCAGATGCGCCTGCCCTTGCTCAAGCTGAATCTCGATCTTATACAGGAACATAGGTGATTCCTCCTTGAGGGATGTCGTCGTTATGGGCCAACGAAGCGCACGGCTTGCCAGAAAGCCCTGCCGCTGCGGCTTGGGGCCGCCGGACAGGGCTTGGCTCTTGAATGATGCGGCTTCTTATTGGGACAAGCGGAGAGCCAGGTTGTACAGCTCCATATTGAACGGCTTCTTCGTGTTGACGACAAGATCGATGTCGGTCGCGGTCAGCTCGCCTTTGATGATGCCGCAGGACTTGGCCGAATGGCCTTCCATCAGCTGGCGCACGGCAAAATCCCCGAGCTGGCTCGCAAGGATGCGGTCGTTGTGGGTCGGCGCCCCGCCGCGCTGGATATGGCCCAGCACGGTCGTGCGCGGCTCGATGCCGCAGCAGTCCGTGATATGCTGGGCGACATTCTCGCCCTTGCCCGCGCCTTCGGCGACCACGATGATGCTGTGGCGCTTGCCGTGCTTGAAGTTGTCCTGCATCCGGCGGGACACCTCGTCCAGATCGTACTCGACCTCGGGAACGATGATCGTCTCCGCTCCGCTCGCCAGACCGGCATAGAGAGCGATATCGCCGCAATGGCGGCCCATGACTTCGACGATGGACGAGCGCTCATGCGAGGTCATCGTATCGCGCAGCTTGTTGATGGCATCCACGACGATGCTGACGGCCGTGTCGAATCCGATGGTGAAATCCGTATATGCGATATCGTTGTCGATCGTGCCCGGCAACGCCATCGTCTTGATGCCGAGCTTGCTCAGCTTGTTCGCCCCTTGGTAGGATCCGTCCCCGCCGATGACGATAAGTCCGTCGATGCCCCGCTCCCGCAGGACGTCAGCACCCTTTTGCTGACCTTCCGGAGTCAGGAACTCCTTGCAGCGGGCCGTCTGCAGCACCGTGCCTCCGCGCTGGATGATATCGCCGACGCTTCGCAGGTCCATGGGACGGATGTCATCGTTGATCAAGCCTTGGTAGCCTCTCTGGACGCCATATACATCCAGTCCGTAGTACAGGGCGCTGCGCACCACGGCGCGCACGGCAGCGTTCATTCCCTGGGAATCCCCGCCGCTGGTCAGAACAGCAATCGATTTAACAGCTGACATGTGTAAATCCTCCAATGACGCATATTTATTTAAAAAAAATAGCTTACAGCTTCGAATTAGGCGCGGATGCGGCGGATGACCACGCTGTTCATGAAAAAGAACAAGCGGGTCAGCGGGCTGCGCCTCATCAGCTTCCGGGATACGCTGCGGACATCCTGCTGGCCGCTGACCTTGGGGTCGGACAAATAAAGAGCCAGAAGCCCTTCAACGATCATCCGGTGGAAGCCGGGCTCCGGCAGCCTGCGGATATCCTCGCGGGCCCTCCGGACGATCTCTCCGATCCGCTGGGCAGCCTCGGCCGTGCTGCTGTAGTAGTTGCAGAAGTTGAGATCTCCGCCCTCGCGATCCTCCTCCTGGTCGATCAAGTAATCCAGAAGAATATGAAGCCCGCATACATGGGGGAAATAAGCCCTTCTGACCTCCACCGCTCTATCCGGCGTCAGAGCCGGATCCAGAGCGGCGGCGAACAGCGTGAACATGCCGAGGGTCGAGCCCGTCGCCGCGGCGAATTCGTTCCACCGGAGCTCGGGATACTCCCGCCGATGCAGCTCCCACCACGCCAGCAGCTTCGCTTCCCGCAAATCCTTGGCGATATGCTTGTACACCTGCAGATCGCCGTAGAGGCCGACCAGCCGGGATACTTCCGGCTGTGCGGCGGCATAGCCGGGCAGCATGGCCGCCTGGCGCTGGCAGGTGCGCACCAGATGATGCAGATAACCGCCGTCGTCACGCTCCGCCCGCAGCGCATAATAATCCGTCAGCTCCGCGTCGGGGTCGACGGCATCCAGCATCGAGCGGTGCAGCAGCCGGAAATCATCCGCATCCAGAGATGTGCTGCGGTCGCATAAGTTGTCCAGATAGTCGCTGATCGTCTGCAGCGCGACGATCAGCGGTATGAGGACCTTGCGGGAAGCCGGATCCGCGATCGCGTATACGGAGCCTCCCTGGCAATGGAATCTTTTTTCCTTCATGCTGCTCAGAGCCTGCGTCCGGAGCTCGGGATCGGGGATGCGCTCGGCGCGCTGCCTGAGGCTCTCAAGCTCCGCCGCGACGTCCGGAAGCGCGTATTTGTACACCCGGTACATCAGGCGCAAAGGCTCTGCCGGCGCTTTGCCGGCTGTCAATGTTCGTTCGCTCATGTATGGCGCCTCCCGAATTTGCTTAGGAATGGCGCCGCAGTTCAATCTCCTGATTGACGCGGTACCAGATATGCAGATCGTTGATCCGGCTAGCAAGCTCGGCGATCTCGCTGTTCAGGAAGCACGAATGGCTGAAGTCATCCTCTTCCTCGAGCATCCGCTGCTTGTCCCGGATCCTGTCCTCGAAAGCCATGACCAGATCCGGTATGCGGCCGCGGATCAGCTCCCACTGCTCGATGATGAGCAGCTGTTCGCCGGCCTCGTATTCCTCCCACTGCCTGTCCAGCGACGGAAGCGGGATTCCGAGCCGGCTGTCCGTACGGAAATAACGATTCCCCATGGTAAACCTCCAAAATAACTTTACCATCCCGAAACCCTAAAATCCAGTGCCGAAGCCGAAAACAATGCGACCTTGCCGACCGTCCATGCTATACTTTCAAGAGTTCTTGACACCGGAATTATTGACATCGACAGGAGTGAAGCTTGGCACATGTCCGACATGACCGCCTCCAACACGCTGCTGGCTCCCGGAGCGGCAGCCCGGGAAGCCTGGAAACTTCGCGCATTCTGCTTTTCCATCTATGCCACCCAAGCCGTCCTGGTCTCCTATTTCCCGCTCTACTTCATCGACAAGGGATTTTCAAGCCAGCAGATCGGCTTCATCTATTCCTCGGGTCCGATGCTGTCGATCGCAGCCAATCTGGTCGCAGGAGCTCTGAGCGACAAATACCGGACGATCCGCCGCATCCTTCTCGCCCTGCTGTTCGGACAGCTCGCCTTTGCGGCGCTGCTGCTTCCGCTCAGCGCCTTCGGTCCGGTCGCGCTCGTCATGGCCGCCTTCTATCTGTGCCAGACTCCCGTCAACCCGCTCTCGGACAGCCTGCTTCTGATGTCGGCTCCCCATACCGGACGCCCTTATGCTCTTATCCGCATTTTCGGTTCCCTCGGCTTCTGCCTGGCCGCCTATGTCATCGGACTGGTGCTGAAGCTCACCGGAACAGGAGCGGCCGTATCGATCGCGCTGATTACGACGGCGGTGTCGCTCGCGATCGCCTGGCAGCTGAGAGACTATCGGGGAGCGCCCGGCAAAATGGACTTCTCCGGCCTCGTCAAGCTTGTCCGCAGGCCGGACATCATCGCCTTCTTCTCCATCGTGCTCGTGCTCTCCGTCTCCCACCGGATGAACGACGGCTTTCTCGCGCTCGCCATGCGCGAGCGCGGCGCCAGCGATGCGCTTGTCGGAGCGGCTTGGTCGCTGTCCTCGCTGAGCGAGATTCCCGTCCTGTTCCTGCTGGGACGGTACGGCAGCCGCTTCAAGGAGCTGCCGCTGCTCGCCATCGCGGCGGCGATGTACGCCATCCGCTTTTTCCTCAATGCCCGCATAGAGGATCCGTCGCTGTTCCTGCTGACGCAGCTGATGCACAGCGTATCGTTCGGCATCTTTTTCTCCACGGCCATCCGCTATGTCGCGACGGTGATTCCCGATGAATACCGCGCTTCCGGAATGGCGCTGTACGCCGTCGTATGGACGGGAATCGCCGGCGTAATCAGCGGCCTCGCCGGCGGTTATTGGTTCCAGCATCTGGGCAGCGCTCCGTTTTTCCACATCGCCTCCGGCCTTGCCCTGGCGGCATCGGCCAGCATCCTCGCCATCCATGCCTGTTCCCGGAACTGAAAAAAGGCGCAAAAAAACAAGGCCCCCTTGAGGGGGCCTTGTTCTGCTCTATTAGAAGCAAACCCGCCTAAGCGGATCCTATAAACCTACAGTTTAACGACGTTAGCAGCTTGAGGACCGCGGTTGCCGTCCGTGATGTCGAATTCTACAGCTTGACCTTCGTCCAGGGACTTGAAGCCGTCGGTTTGGATAGCAGAGAAGTGAACGAATACGTCTTCACCGTTCTCAACTTGGATGAAACCGTAGCCTTTTTCTGCGTTGAACCACTTAACTGTTCCTTTCAAATGAACAACCTCCTAAAATGACGCCGCCTTGGAGAGCGGCGAATAAGCCCATTATACACACCAGCCATGCCGATTGCAACGAGCCGGAACGGTTAAATCCATTTTTTACCGTGCCGGAATCGAGATCTGCAAAAACCGGTCTGAGCCTGGGATGAACGGCAGTCGGGACGGCATGAGCTCCGTAGTACCGCCTGCGGCCGCAACCGCTTCCATTAATCGCTCGAGATCGCCGTTCGGCTCCCAGTGCAGAGACAGCAGCGGGTAGACCAGAACGCGGCCTCCCGGCGCGCAGATGCGCATCATCTCGAGGAGCGACCGGCGGTGGAACTCGTAGCCGAGCGACTCCGCATACAAGAACAGGAAGTGGCTGCAGACGACAAGCGCGAACCGCCCGTCCGCCGCCGGCAGCTCCGGCAGGCTCGCCGCGACATAGCGGCTCTCCGCTCCGGGCAGCGCGCGGTCCGCGGCCGAGCGCCCGAGCGCCGCCAGCCTGCCTGTCCGGTGGCGATCGAGATCGCCGTAATAGCTCCAGTCGAACTGGTTTTTCAGCCGCTCCAGCTTGGCCGTCGAGGCGTCGATCTCCGCACGCGCAGCCTCATGCCATTGCCGTACAGGGACTCCATACGTGGGGTCGAATGCCGCGGTCCGGCAGCCGCGCGCTGCCGCTTCCGCCGTGAACGACGACGCTCCGCCCGCGACATCGGCGATCTCTCCGGCAGCCAGATCCTCCTCGGACAGCCCGAACATGGCCATGTACTCGTCGAGGCTCCGGCATGTAACGGCGACTCCCTGCTGCTCGTAAGGCTTCAGTTCCGTTCTCATTTCCTTATCTCCTCCGCTCTTCTTCTCCTGCGCTCTCCCGGCGCAGGCAGAATCTCCATATTATGGAGATGGTTAGACTCTAACCGATTCCGCGGTTGATTTCCAGCCTTTTTTAACGCTATGATGAAGGGATAACAAACAACGGGAGGACATAAGCCACGTGATTAAGAAGCATCAGATCTATAAACGCGACAAATACAACATGCTCAATGTGGAGGTCCACGGAAAAACGCTCATAGCCAGGGAAATATCGGACCAGTGGGGCGAAGAGTGCTTCACGTTCGTATCCCGTCCCGAAATGATGCACTGGGCGGAGAACAGGTTCCGTGCGAGCGATTTCGCCGGACGGGAAGAAGAGCGCATCGCCATCCTGGAAGCGCTCCGCGAAGTCTGACCATTCCGACATCCGGCAGGAAAACGGCGCTTTCGCACCGAATGGGATAACCGAGCGGTTGCGCGTTGTCTATTGTCCTGCCCCTATGCAAGGCCGCGCCGGCTTGCCCGCCCATGGAGGCAGCCGTCAGCAATCCGCAATGGAGGCAACCCTTAGCGATGGATACGACTTCCGCTGCCATTTTCATTATTTCCGCTTTCGTCCTGGGGGCCGTCATCCTCATGAGCCGGAACCAGATCCCCGAGCGGCTGCGCAAGCCGCTCGCCTTGACCGCCATCGTGCTCGTGGCATTCGCTTTCCTCGTCGTCGTCATGACCTTGTTCAATCTGGGGACATAACGAGGGGAAAGACATGCCATACTAGGCAGACAATGCCCGGTTGGAGGTCATGCCATGAAATGGATTCCGCTGCTCCTGTCCCTCAGCCTGCTCCCCGGAAGTCCCCAGCGGACTGCCGCCGAACAGAGCGAAGCGGTCCTGTCCCGATCCGGAGCCGGCGGGGCGTTCCCGCCCCCCGCTCAGGCCCTATCCAAGACCCCGACAAGGAGGCCGACTATGAGCCAAGTACCGAAACGTTCCGAGACCGCGCCAGAGTCCCGCTGGAAGCTGGAAGACATTTTCGCCGACCAGAAAGCCTGGGACAAGGAATATCAGGAAGCCAAGACCAAGCTCAAATCCGTCGCTTCCTATCAAGGCACGCTCAGCGACGCCTCCAAGCTCAAAGCCTGCTTCGAGCTCGAGGACGATCTGGGCTATCATGTGGAGCGTCTGTACGTGTACGCCAACATGAAGCATCACGAGGATACGGCCGAGCCCGAATTCCAGGCCCTGTCCGAAAAATCGCAGCGGCTGAGCGTCGAAGCCGGCGAAGCTCTCAGCTTCATTACGCCCGAGGTGCTCGCCCTTCCGGACGACAAGCTCGATGCTTTCATCGCCGATCCGCAGCTCGCTCCCTACCGCCATACGCTGGAGGAGATGAAACGCCAGAAGGCCCATGTCCTTTCCAAGAACGAAGAGTCGCTGCTGGCCCAGGTCGGCAACATCAGCTCTTCGCCGCAGACGATCTTCAGCATGCTGAACAACGCGGATCTGAAGTTCCCCAAAGTCAAGAACGAGAAGGGCGAGGAAGTCGAGCTCTCCCACGGACGCTACATCGAGTTTCTCGAGAGCCGCAACCGCCAGGTCCGCGAGGACGCGTTCAAGACGATGTACGCTACATACGGAAAGCTCAAAAACACGCTGGCCTCGACGCTCAGCTCCAACGTGACCAAAAACGTCTTTTATGCCAAGGCGCGCAAATATCCTTCCGTACTGGAGATGTCGCTCTACGGAGACAACATTCCCAAGTCGGTCTATACGAACCTGATCGACACGGTGCACAAGTCGCTGCCGCTCATGTACCGCTACATGGAGCTCCGCAAGAAGCTGCTCGGCGTCGACGAGCTGCATATGTACGATCTGTTCGCCCCGCTGGTTGACGAGTTCGACATGAAGATCACGTTCGACGAGGCCAAGAAAATCACAGCGGAGAGCTTGAAGCCGCTGGGCGAAGACTATGGCAAGGCGCTTCGGGAAGGCTACTCCAACAGCTGGATCGACGTCTATGAGAACGAAGGCAAGCGCAGCGGCGCCTACAGCTGGGGAGCCTACGGCACGCATCCTTATGTGCTGCTGAACCACAAGGACAACCTCAACAGCATGTTCACGCTGACGCATGAGATGGGCCATGCCCTCCACTCGTACTATTCCGACGGCAACCAGAAGTACCGCGACGCGCAGTACACCATCTTCCTCGCCGAAGTGGCGTCCACGCTGAACGAAGCGCTGCTGATGGACCACCTGCTGAACAAGTCCACGGATCCGAAGGAGAAGATGTACCTCCTCACCTACTACGCGGATCAGTTCCGCACGACGGTGTTCCGCCAGACGATGTTCGCGGAGTTCGAGAAGATCATCCATGAGAAGGCGGAGGCGGGCGAATCGCTGACGCCGCAGGAGCTGTCCAAAATCTACTACGACCTCAACGCCCTCTACTACGGCAAAGGCATGGTCGTGGATCAGGACATCGAGATGGAGTGGGCGCGCATCCCGCACTTCTACAACAGCTTCTACGTGTACAAATATGCGACCGGCTTCTCCGCCGCCACCAGCTTCGCCAAGCAGATTCTGGAGGAGGGACAGCCGGCGGTGGACCGCTATCTCGGCTTCCTGAAGAGCGGCGGCAGCGACTTCTCGATCAACATCCTCAAGAAGGCCGGCGTCGACATGAGCTCGCCGGAGCCGATCGAGCAGGCGATGAGCGTGTTCGAGAGCGTCATCAGCCAGCTCGAGGAATTGACGGCATCGGCCAAATAGGCTTTCCTTCCAAAAAGCGTCCGTACAGGCAGCTCAAGCTGCTTGAACGGACCCTTTTTTCATGGGGAATAGCAATGGTCAGGACCGTTGTTGCCGGGAAAAGGATAGGACGAGCACGATCTATCAACTCAGCCTTCATTGCCCCATCCCGGATTCACTTGTTTTCATGCTGAGCGGATGCTCCCTTTTCGGAGGAGCACGCCCGAGCATGAACCAACATCTCCCCCCCTGCACCGAAGCCCATGAAGAAAAGGATGGGAAGGCTGTAGAGACTATGCCTGAAAAAGCGGTTGTGCGCAAGGATCATGCTATGCCATTAAACAAAAATCGTTTGGATCCACCTTATTAACGGCCAGCCCAAGGAGGCTGAGACAAAGAAGAGCCGAATGAAAGCATGCTTTCATTCGGCTCTTCTTTGGATTGAAAAAATCCTCCCGCCATTTCTCCGGCTTCGAGGCTAGAGCAGCTGTCCGAGCAAGGCAGCCAGCGCCCCGGCCAGCAGCGAAGACAGCAGGTTGACCGCGTCGTTCGTCATCCAGCCAAAGCCGCGGATGCGCTCGGAAGCGGCGCCGCAATGGACGGCGCGCTCCGTCTCGCAGCCGCAGACCCGGCAGCGGTACATGGCCTGCACGGTCGCGCCGAGCCATGAATCGGCGAACGCGCCGGCCAGGCCCGCAGCGGCGCCGGCGAGCAGCAGCGCCAATGCGGGAGGCGCCGGCACGGCCGCGGCGCTCCAGCTCGTGGGCGCCTGCGCCAGCAGCATGGCGCAGGCGCCGATGAAGGCGCCGCCGGCGAGCGCCGCCAGGCTGCCGAGCGGCGTGACGCCGCCGCTCGTGCCGGGGGCCACCCGGCGCAGCGTGCGCACCGACACCGGAGCCCGGCGGCTGAGCGCGCCGATCTCCGTCGCCCAGGTGTCGGCATTGACGCTGGCCATCACGCCGACAAAGGCATACAGCAGCCACGGCTCCGGCCAGAAGCCGTAAATCGCGCAGAGGAAGAGACCCGCGCCTCCATTGGCGGATACTTGGCCGGCATCCCGCCTGCTGCCCTTGGCGTAGTTTGTTTCCGCTCCGGACTTGGCGGCATGCTTCTTCTTCCATTTCGACCAGTAGGTCGAAGAGACGAAAAAAGCGATCAGCAAGCCAAACCAGATAGGCCCCCCGTAAAAGACGTAGCCGGTGCCCATGAAAGCGGCCGCTGCCGTCCCGGATCCCGACAATGCCCGCAGCCGATAAGCTGTTCCGGCAATGGCGAGGCTGCCTGCCGCTCCGATCGCCAGCCGCAGCAGCGGCTCCGATCCAAGCAGCGTCCATAGCTCGTTCTCCGTCATCGTTCCGCCCCGTTTCCTCGTCTGCTCATCCCGGCCACGCTTCCCGCCCCGGCAGCTCCAGCGGCTGCGGCAGGCTGCGCAGCGCTTCCCGCCAGCGGTCAGGGTAATTCGTGCAGATCAATACCGAAGGGTCCATGAGCGCATAACGCCGGATAAGGCGAAAGTCGTTCAGCGTCCAGACCATCGTCCGGATGCCGGCCGCCTTGAGGAGGCGGATCCGCTCGCGGTTCATCGCGGAATGATCGGCCGACAGCAGGCTGCAGCCCAGCGCCGACAGCTCGGCCGGCAGGGAAGCGCTCCAGCTGTCGCTGATCAGGCCGGTCTTGATGCCCGTATCAAGCGACCTCAAATGCCTGAGCGACTCCCTGCTGAACGAGGTCAGCACGCTGCGCTCCCGCATTCCGCTCCGCTCCACCGCCTCGGCCACCCGCTCCTCCAGCAAGCCGTCCCCCCGGTCATGGCGCTTCAGCTCGATGTTGAACTTCAGCCTGTCCCCTGTTTCCCTCAGGACTTCCTCCAGCAGCGGCACGCCTTCCTGCTTGAAGGCCGGGGAAAACCAGCTTCCGGCATCCAGGGACCGAAGCTTGGCGGCAGCAACGCGGGCAGCCTCCGTCCTCCCGCCGTTCGTCGTGCGGTTCAGGCGCTTGTCATGCATCAGAACGGGAATGCCGTCGCTGGACAGCTGCACGTCGATCTCGGCCCATTCGACATCGTCCGCATCCGCGGCCAGCCGAACCGCCGCCAGCGTATTCTCCGGAGCCGCGCCTGACCAGCCGCGGTGGGCAACGCATGGATTCCTCAACGCGCCTTCACCTTGCCGTCCGATCCGACTGCAGCCGCAGAGCTGATGCTGTCGAGTCGCTTCAGCAGCGCCGCGGCTTCCTCTCCTTCCATGGGAGCAGGCCGGGACAGCGTTATTTTCATCGGATGGAACTGCAGGCCGCAGTTGCCTTCCTTGGAGCAGACGGCGTCCAGCACGCCTGTCTCGCTCGTCTTGGAGTTGGAATTGGAGGTGAAGATGAAATTGCCCAGGCTGTAGGCGATCCACTTGCCCTTGTACAGCTCGAAGCCTTGCAGCACATGAGGATGCGCGCCGATGACGAGATCGGCTCCGGCATCGACAAGATCCCTCGCGAGACTTTTCTGCTGCGCGTTCGGCTGATCGGAACGCTCGGTGCCCCAGTGGACCATGACGACGACGAGATCCGTCTTCTGCTTGGCGGATTTGATCGCCTCGACGGCTCTCGCCGAATTGTAGGCTTCCGCGACTCCGATCCGATTCGGACCTGCCATCCAGTCCGTCACAGGAAGCACGCGGCTGACGCCTATGTAGGCGATCTTGACGCCTTTGCTGGAGAGAATGACGGGAGCGAAGGCCTCCTTGTCGTTGCGGCCGCCCCCCACATGGGGAAGCTTGACTTCGTCGAGGTGCTTCATCGTGTCCAGAAGACCTTCCGTGCCCTGGTCGAGCGTATGGTTGTTGGCGACGGTGACGACGTCGAAGCCGGCTTCCTTGAGCGGCTTCAAATAGCCGGGCTTGCCTTTGAACACATATTGCTTGTCCTCTGCCGGCTTGCCCCGCAGCGTGATCGGCGTCTCCAGATTGCCGGCGGTAAGGTCGGGCTTGGACAGATAGGAAGCAGCGCCTGTGAACGGATAGTCAAGGCCGTTCGCCTCCATCTGATCCGCCACTTTGGACGCCAGCAGGATATCGCCCGTAAAAGCAAGGCGGACAGCTCCCGCATCCTTCGGCATATCGCCGCTCCAGCCGCTGCCCGGGCTCGTGGAATCGGCCGGCGGCAGCGTCGCTTGTGGAGTCGCCGAGACGGTCGGCTCCGGCGTCGGACTCAGCGACGGTGCCGGCTCCCCGCTGGGCTCCGGCGTCGGCGATGGCTGCTCCGGACTGGCGGAAGGCGGCGGGCTCGGACTGGGCGCGGATGAAGGATCGGATGAAACAGCCGGAGCCGGACTCGTCCCCTCGCTGCCGGAGCCCCCGGACGAAGCCGAGCTGCCGCCTCCGCTGGCGGAAGGATCCGTCCGGCTCCATAGAAATCCGCCGACAAGCAAGGCCGCGGCGGCAAGAAGAATGAAGTTGACGATGACGAGCCGGCGGAGCCGGCGCTTGCGCTGGCGACGGTGATGCTGCCTGGAGTTGGAACGGGATACGAACAAAAAAAGACAGCTCCTCTCGGTATGATGAAGTAGCTTGGATTAGGATGGCCGCGATGCAAATACCATGCCATTATACCAAGTTCTCCGCTTCATAGCGAAAAGGAGCCGTCCCATTATTGGAACCGTCCCAAAACATGCTGCGCCGCCTCGCGCCCTTGCCGGATGCAATCCGGCAGTCCGACGCCGTCGAACGCCGCTCCCGTCGCATAGACGCCGGGAGACTGCTCCGCCATTCTTGACCGCAGCCGGCCCATGGCGGCGACATGGCCGACCGGGTACTGCGGCATCGAACGGCGCAGTCTCGTGATCTCGGTGAACAGCGGGCGGACTTCGATGCCCATCGTATCCTTCACGTCGCGGAGAACCGCTGCCGTCAGCTCCTCGTCGGACAGCTCCACCGCCTCCTCGGCGCCCGCCCTTCCCACATAACAGCGGAGGAGGACATGATCCGAAGGACTGCTGTGCAGCCATTTGGAAGAGGTCCACGTGCAGGCCGTGATCGTGCGGCCCTCCGAGCGCGGCACCAGGAAGCCGGAGCCGTCGAATTCCATACCCTCCACATCCCGGCGCGTGAAGGCCATGACGACATTGGCGACGGATACATACTTGACCTCCCGCAGCTCGGACATGTCCGCGAGCGGCTCCAGCATCGAAGCCGCCGCCTGACCTGGAGCGGTCACGATGACCGCATCCGCCTCAAGCGTCTCTCCGCTGCCGAGCTCAAGCTCGTAGCGGCGGCCTCCCCCTCCGGACTCGCGGATGGAAGAAACCGTCGTGCCCATCCGGATACGCTCGCCTTCCAGCGACCGCTCCAGCCCTTCGACCAGTGTCCGAAGACCGTGCCGGTACGTCATGAAGACGCTGCCTTTGACGGATTCGGGCAAATAATCGGGCGGAGCCGGAGGAGCCGCGCCGCGGCTGCCTGCCCGCGAGCCTCGGATCAGGCTGCCATGCTCGAGCTCTGCCCGGCGGAACTGGGGAAAGGTCGCTGCGAGGCTGAGATTGTACAGGTCGCCTGCGTAGATGCCGGCAAGCAGCGGCTCGCTGATCCGGTCCACGATGTCCGGACCCATGCGGCGCTCCAGGAAAGCGCCGACGGATTCGTCCTCCCCGTCGTCCGGGCGCGGCGCAAGCAGCAGATCGCAGGAGGCCCGGAATTTGGAATCCGTGCCGAGCAGCTCCGTCTTCAGGAATGCGGCCATGTCCGCCGGCACACCAAGCACCAGCTTGGGCGGCATCGGATGCAGCTGCCCGCCTTGATAGATGTACGTCTTGGCCGCCTGCGGATTGGTGCGGACAAGCTCGTCAAGAAGACCGAGCTCTCTCGTCAGCTCCAGAATCGGCAGCTTGCGGGCAAGGAACGAATCCGGTCCTTTTTCAATGGTGAATCCATCCTTGCGAAGCGTCTCGATGCGGCCTCCAAGCCGTTCTCCAGCCTCGACGAGCACGAGCTCGCCCTCCAGATTCCGTTCCTCGAGCCCCTTGCGGATATAATGGGCCGCGCTGAGACCCGTCAAGCCTCCGCCGACCACAACGATCCGCAGAGCCCTCGTACCGCCGTTCATTCCCCGAGTCCTTGCGCCGCTTGCGCGACGGTGTCGGCTAGAACCTCCATATAGAGAGGATCGGAATTCAGCATCCGGATCCGGCCGAAGGCAATGTCCAGCTTGTCCGCTTCGGCCATCGCCTCGATGTCGAGATCGTAGAGCACCTCCAGATGGTCGGATACGAAACCGATCGGAGCCGCCAGCAGCGCCTGCTCTCCTTCGACGGCCAGCCGGGTCATCGTCTCCAGAATATCCGGTCCGAGCCACGGCTCCTTCGTGCGGCCGGCGCTCTGCCACGTGAACTCCCAGCTCTGCGCGCCGGAAGCGCCGGCTACGGCGCGGGAAGTTTCGAGCAGCTGCTCTTCGTAAGGATCGCCGGCTTCGCGGATGCGGACGGGTAGGCTGTGCGCGCTGAAGAGCACCTTGACCGAAGCGCCTCCCGCTTTTTCGGAGACAGCCTTCATTCCTTCGCTCACGCGCTCCGCCAGCGCCTCGATCAGCTTCGGATGAAGATGGTAGGACTCCACGCACACCATCGAGATGCCGCGCTCCTCCGCCTTCTGCATCGCGCGCTTGTTGTAGCTCGCCACGCTCATGGTGGAGAAATGAGGAGCAAGGACGATGCCGACGGCCATCGTGATTCCGTCCGCCGCCATCCGCTCCACTCCGTCCTCGATGTACGGACGGGCATGCTTCAGCCCTTGATAACACCGGTAGCGGCCGGGAGCGGCCTGCTCCAGCTTGTCCTGCAGGCTGGCTACCTGGCGGTCCGTGTTCTCGCGCAGCGGAAAGACGCCGCCGACAATCGCCTCATACCGGTCGCTGAGCTCCTTGAGCTGCTCCGGCGAAGGGGCGCTGCCGCGGCGGATATGCGTGTAATATTCTTCCACATGGTCCAGGCTCTCCGGCGTGCCGTAAGACATGACCAGGACGCCGATCGTTTTGTCAGACATGAGGCATCTCCTTTGCGGCCGTTCTCCGGGTAGCGATGGCATCGGCCGAATATTCATGAATGTAGTCCGTCAGCAGCTTCAGCTTGTCGAGGGACGCCTCGGGGAACAGGCCGTGTCCGAGATTGAAAATGTAGCCCGGCTCCTTGATGCCCTCGTCGATGATGCTGCGGGCATGGTCCTTGATGACATCCATCGGAGCGGTGAGCACGACCGGATCGAGGTTGCCCTGAACCGCATATCCGCGACCGAGGCGGCGGCGTCCTTCCGCGATGCCGACCCTCCAGTCGAGGCCGATCACGTCGGCCTGAAGGCCCTTCAGCTCCGGCAGCAGCTCGCCCGAGCTGACTCCCGGGAAGTAGATGCCCGGCTGCTGCAGATCGGACAGCTCGCTGAAGATCCGGGTGATCGTCGGCAGGACGAAGACGCGGAAGTCATGCGGGGCGAGCGAGCCGACCCAGCTGTCGAACAGCTGGAACGCCTTGCCTCCGTTGTCCGCATGCGCCCGCAGATAGGCGATCACCATGTCGCCCAGCTTGTCCATCAGCTCGAACCAGACGGCCGGCTCGCTGTACATGAGCGCCTTGGTGCGCAGATAGTTGCGGGAAGGCTTGCCCTCGATCAGGTAGCTGGCGATCGTGAACGGCGCGCCGGCGAACGTGATGAGCGGAACCTTCAGCTCGCGGTCAAGAATCCGGATCGTCTCCAGGACATGGGACAGGTCCCCCTCCACGTCGATCGGCTTCAGCCTGCGCACGTCCTCCGCGCTGCGGATCGGATTGTGGATGACCGGGCCGATGCCTGCGACTATATCAAAATCGATCCCGATGGACGCAACGGGATTCATAATATCGGAATATAAAATGGCGGCGTCGACGCCAAGCTTATGTACCGGCATCATCGTGACTTCCGCTGCCAGCTCGGGCTGCCTGCAAATCTCCAGGAGCGTGTGCTTCTCCTTGATCTTGCGGTAATCCGGATCGTACCGCCCTGCCTGTCTCATGTACCATACCGGCACATGATCCGTGCTTTCCCCGCGGGCCGCCCGGAGGAAGGAGTCGTTCTGCATCATATCCGCTCCCCTTTTCTTTCTATGAATTTCCCTTCGCTTTCCATTATGCCCGTTTTTAAAAACGCTAACAACCTTTACCCGGCGGGGGGAGATGACAATCCTATGACAAACGAAAGGCATTCCTTCTTGATTGGAAAAGGATTATACTATCTGCAAAGCGGCTGCCGCCAGCGTGACAAGGACAAGGAGAAATCATACTAGATGAGACTGCCCGACAATGATCTTCAATTCGCGGAAATGGCTTTCCGCCATTCGAAGGATGGAATCGCGTTTCTGTCCGTCCGGGACGGCGCCTGGAGCGCGATGAATCCCGCTTTCCGCCGCATATGCGGATGGAGCGCCGAATCAGGCAGCCTGGAGCACGCCGGTCCAGGCCCCGCCATCGGAGGCGGCGATGATCCGGGCAGCCTCCAGCGGCTGCTCAAGGCCGAATCCCCTTTGCGGCACGGGCTGACTCTTCTGAAGGCCGACGGCGCCGCCATCATGGTCGATTGCCTGCTCACCCTGCTCGAGGAGGATCGCCATGAGGTCATCATGGTCCAAGCCTTTCCCGATTCCCTGCAGGAATTCCCGATCTCCCTCGACGAGGATCTGTACGAGCTGATCGTCGAGAATACCCGGGATCTCGTGAGCTGCAGCACGCCGGACGGAACGATTCTGTATATCGCCCCTTCCTGCAAGGAAATCCTCGGTTACGAGGTCCATGAGATGATCGGACGCAACCGCAGGGAGTTCTACCACGAGCGGGAAGCCCGGGAGATGGCCAACGGGGACATGTTCGACGTGGACCGCAGCTTCGTGCGCCGGACCCGGCACAAGGACGGGCGCTTCATCTGGATGGAGTCCTACTTCAAGGTTCTCGACCTGCCCGATGGGAGGCAGCGCATCCTGACTTACGCGCGGGATGTGTCGGCCATGAAGCGCTATGAGGAGATGCTTCAGACCGTATTCGACATGGCGCGAATCGGAGCCTGGCAATGGGATGTCATTTCCAACCAGATGTCGTTCTCCGAGGAAACCCGGGCGATGTACGAAGGCAGGCTGCCGTTGTCGGCGCCAGCAAGCGACGCCATCATCGATGCGCTCAACATCGAATCCGACGCCTCCGAGGACATCAAGCAGTTTCTCCGCCTCGGCGCCGGCAATCCCGGCACGTCCCGGGAATGGGAATATCCCGTATCGCTGCCGGACGGTTCGATCCGCTACGTCTACTCCCAATGCGTCCCTCGGGTGGACGAGTCCGGACGGCCGTACCATTATACCGGCTTCGTGCAGGATGTCACCGAGCAGAAGCTTCTGGAGAAGCGTCTGCAGGAAAGCGAGCAGCAATACAAGTCCTTGTTCGAAAACAGTCCGCAGGCCGTATATTCCATGAATCTGCAGGGAGATTATCTGACGGCCAACGCCAACCTCGAAAAGCTGACCGGCTACTCGATGGAAGAGCTCATCGGCAGCTATTGGGGGCCGCTCGTGCCGGAAGAATATTTGGACAAGACTCTGCACCACTTCGGCTTGGCCTGCCAAGGAGCGCCCCAATCGTACGATCTGAAGATACGCCACAAGGAAGGCCATGAGCTAGAGATCAACACCATCAACATTCCCATCATCGTGGATGGCGAGGTCGTCGGCGTCTACGGGCTGTCCCAGGACATCACCGAGCGGAAGCGCCATCTGGAGCAGATCGAGAAGCTCGGCTATCAATACACGCTGATCCTCAACGCCGTCTCCGAGGGGATACTGGGCGTGGATGTGGACGGAGCCTCGGTATTCATGAATCCGGCCGCCGCCGCCATGCTCGGGCTGAGCCACACCGACATCGCCGGCAGGTCCTACCTCGACATGATCGAGCAGACGAGGGCCGACGGCACTCCGTATCGCAGCGAGCACTCCCCGATCCACCAGGCGATCCGGGGCGGCCAGCCCTACCGCAGCCAGGAGACGGTGCTGTGGCGCCGGGACGGCTCCAGCTTCCTTGCCGAATGCAGCGTCACACCGATCCTCGACCGCGGCGAGCATAAAGGCTCCGTCATCGTCTTCCGCGATATTACCGGGGAAAAGGAAATCATCCGCGCCAAGGAATCGGCGGAAGAGGCCGACCGGGCCAAATCGGAGTTCCTTGCCATCATGAGCCATGAGCTGCGGACGCCGATGAACGGCATCATGGGCATGGCCGATCTACTCGCCAGCACGGAGCTGGACGAGGAGCAGATCGGATATGCGCAAACCATCATCGAGAGCGGCGATGCGCTTCTGCGCATTCTCAACGAGGTGCTGGACTTCAGCAAGATCGAAGCCGGCAAGATGGAGCTGGATCTGGAGCCGTTCCAGATCCGGGAGACCGTAGCGGACATAGCGGAGCTGTTCCGCGCCAGCGCGCGGGCCAAGGGCATCTCGCTTGAGCTCGGCCTCCCTGCCGAATTGCCGTCTCTCGTCATCGGCGATTCGGGACGGATCCGCCAGGTGCTCGCCAATCTGATCGGCAACGCCGTCAAATTCACCGACGAAGGCTGCGTCAAAGTGTCGGCTTCGCTGCAAGCTTTCGATCATGCTTCCTGCATCGTGGAATTCAGCGTCAGGGATACCGGGATCGGCATCCCGCTGGACAAGCAGAGCCTGCTGTTCCAATCGTTCTCCCAGCTGCATCCGGCAATCAACCGCAAATACGGGGGAACGGGGCTTGGACTTGCGATCTGCCGCAAGCTCGTGGAGCTGATGAGCGGATCCATCGGTGTCGAGAGCGTTCAAGACGAAGGCTCGGTGTTCAGCTTCGTTCTCCGCTTCGCGCTCCCTCGGGCGGAGGAATGCGAGCTCTTGCATCCGGAACATTCCGGAGCGTCTCATCCGGAGCTGCCTCAGGCCTCGAACTCCTATCCCGGCATCAAGGCTCTCGTGGTCGACGACAACTCCGTCAACAGGTCGCTGCTGAAGACGATTCTGTCCAAGATGGGCTGCCTTGCCGATACGGCGGGCAACGGCGCCGAAGCGTTGTCCATCCTGGAACGCCAAAGGTACGATATCGTATTCATGGATTTGCAGATGCCGGTCATGGACGGCCTTGAAGCGGCCTCCGCCATCCGCCGCCGGCTGCCCCTCGGCAGGCAGCCGGCCATCGCAGCCGTGACCGCCTTCGCCCAGGAATCCGACAAGAGGATCTGCGCCGATGCGGGCATGGACGACTTCATCAGCAAGCCGGTGTTCGCCGCCGAGGTCGCCCGCGTGCTCGGCCGTCTGGCGGCAGGCGAGATCGGCTCACGTTCCAGCGACGGGTAACAGCGAATGATCCTTATCCATGCAATCCCCTATGCAAAGCTCCGCTCGCCGGCATTCAGCACAGCCCGGGCGGAGCTTGCACAGGGGATTTTCATTTGGCCGTTCCGAAATATCGCGCATTCAGGAAGGCATGCCTATCCCGGGCAGCCCCCATTCCGACATGGATTGAGCGATAGGTTCAGTTGGAATCGGGATACATGTAAGACCGTTTCAAAGGTTGTTATAGTTTGGTAGGGTGATGGAATAGTGGCATATGACTACTCGATTATTGGCAAGCGCATCAAGAAAGCCCGTGAGCAGAAGGGGATGACCCAAGAGGCTCTTGCCGAGCATCTGGATGTATCGAATGCTTACATAAGCAAAATCGAACGCGGCAAAACCCCGCTCAATCTAGACCGACTATCCGAGCTTTGCGTCGTCCTGGAGGAAACTCCGGAATATCTGCTCAGCGGAGCCAACAGCAGCTCGCAGGATTTTCTCCGCCATGAGATCATGGATATGCTCGAAGGCTGCTCCCCCGAGAAAATCAGGTTGATCTCGCAGGTCATCCGGCCGATCATCCAGTATAAAGAAGACAAGTAACAGCAAAAAACAGACGCGGATCGGAATCCGCGTCTGTT
Source organism: Paenibacillus sp. RUD330 (assembly GCF_002243345.2). Taxonomy (NCBI): domain Bacteria; kingdom Bacillati; phylum Bacillota; class Bacilli; order Caryophanales; family Paenibacillaceae; genus Paenibacillus; species Paenibacillus sp. RUD330. The sequence continues at coordinate 2,070,578 of NZ_CP022655.2, read as the reverse complement.
TTTTTGCGTCCTGGCCTCGATCGGGCTCAGGCTGAAGCATCTGCAGCTGCTGCCGCAGGCAGATGGGAAGCCACCACCCGGTAGATCGTCACTTTATTGCCGATTACCGGACCTGGAGCTGCCAATCCATGTGCTGCTCCCTGTCCGTGAGATTGGCTGTGGACATGGCCGCGGGCTTGACCACCGGCTTGGCCGTCAGCTCGGCCGTTGGAGTGGCCGTGGGCCGGAGCCGGCTCTCCGCCACCGGATTCTCCGTTCCGGCGCGCATGCGCGCCGCGGAAGGAGTCGCTGGACGCCCAAGCCTCGAAATCCGCCTTGCTCTCCCATGTCGTGCATACGCGGATCTCCTCGTCTCCATCCGGAGATTTCCCGTGCAGCACATCCATGCGGATGAATCCTTTGAACGTATGTACCTGCTTCGGCTTGGCGAAGCGTTCGAGAACAGCCTCTCCGAACCCAGCTTTCACCTTGATCAGATTTTCGACAAGAATGGCTCCTGCTTCCGCTTCCGTCTCTTCGGACGATTGCAATAGGGATTTCAGGTAGCCTGCCGTCGCCGAAGCCTGCTCTCCGCCCATCAGCGCATGCTGCAGAAGCGTGATGCCATGCGGGCCTGCCGCATGCAGCTGCGCCGGATATCTCTCCAATGCCGCCTTGACGAGCGCCAGCTCGCCCAGCATGGCCGCCGCGAACAAATCGATCCGCGCTCCCTTTTCCAGCAGCCACTCCAGAATGTCTCTCCTTCCGGTATGGGCAGCGGCTCCGACCGCCGTCTCCCAATCGCCTCCGCCCCAATTCATCGCGGCATGCAGCAGGTTCGGCTCCTGCTCAAGCAGTGCCTTCACCTGCTCAAACTCGCCATGCGCCGAGGCGACAAACGCTCTTACCAGGGATGGATCCAATGCCGGTTCCTTCATCTAAGACTCCTCCAATTTAGTGAATATCCATGCATAGCGGCGTTCGAGCCGCTAGCCGTCATGCCTCTTGCCTGACCGTCCGCACCGGCTGGAAGCTGGGAATCCCGTCTTCGCTGCGGATCCGTCCGGAAACTCCGAATACATCGCGGAAAAACTCTTCCCGGAACAGCTCGCCGGGAGTCCCCTCCGCGGCGATCTTCCCTTTCTTCACCGCCAGCAGACGGTCGCAATAACGCGCCGCCTGATTGAGATCATGCAGCACCATGACGACTGTCGTGCCTCTTTCCTTGTTCAGCTTGCGCACCAGCTCCATCAGTTCAAGCTGATGGGCGATGTCCAGATAGGTGCCGGGTTCATCCAGCAGCAATATATCCGGCGTCTGGCAGAGCGCCATCGCCAGCCAGGCACGCTGGCGCTCTCCGCCCGACAAGGCCGGAAGCGGCCGGTGCTGCAGCTCCTGCAGCGAAGCGGCCGCGATCGCCCAGTCGACGATCTCCTCATGAGAGGACGAGCTTCCGTCCTGGAACCACTTCAGATGCGGATGCCGGCCTTTCTTGACCAGCTCCCGGACCGTGATGTCAAGCGATGCGTCCTGATTCTGCGCCAGCATCGACAGCTTGCGGGCCGTCTCCTTCGGATTCAGGGAAGCCAAGTCGGCGCCGTCCAGCAGCACGCTGCCTCCATGAGGCTTGACGAGCCTGGCCAGCATGCGCAGCACAGTCGACTTGCCGGATCCGTTAGGCCCGACGATGCCGAGCCATTCCCCCGTCCGGATCTCGAAGTCGACAGCGTCGACGGCCGGCTCGCTCCGGTATCCGTAGCTCAGTCCGCGGCTTAGGATTACATTCATCGTTTCGCCCCCTTGCGCAGCAGATAGAGGAAGAATGGACCTCCGAGCAGCGCCAGCAGGATGCCGACCGGGAACTCGATCGGATCGAACCAGCTGCGCGCGGCCGTATCCGCCAGAGTGACGAGAGCGGCGCCGCCGATCGCGGATACAGGCAGCAGAATTCGGTAGTCGCTGCCGATGAGCAGACGTGCGATATGCGGCACGACGAGGCCGACGAAGCCGACCATGCCGGCCGTGCTGATGGCGGCGCCGGCAAGGAAGGCCGCGCAAGCCACGATCAGCAGCCGGTACACTTCGACGCGGACGCCGAGCAGCTTGGCGGCATCGTCTCCGAGCGCCAGCAGGTTGGCGGGCTTGATCAGCATCATCGCCGCCGCGATGCCGATCAGCGCATAAGGGAACAGCGTGTCGACATGGGGCCAGCTTCTGCCATTCAGACTGCCCGACATCCAGGGCAGCACGGACTGCACCTTTTCACTGTTGAGGATCATCATGGCCGACATCGCCGCTCCAAGCAGGGAATTGACGGCTACTCCGGCCAGAATCAGCCTCACCGGAGAAGCTCCTCCCTTCCAGGCCAGCACGTAAACGACGGCGGATGCGGCCAGCGCGCCGAGGAAAGCGGCGGCAGGCAGCAGCGCGATCTGTGCCGGAAATAGAATCATGATGGCGATTGCAGCCAGTCCGCCGCCGGAGGAGACGCCGATGATGCCGGGGTCGGCAAGCGGATTCCGAAACACCCCCTGAAGCAAGGCTCCTGCCGTTCCGAGGCAGCAGCCGACCATGATTCCGGTCAGAACTCTCGGCAGCCTCAAGTTCCATACGATCTGATAGGCTTCCGTATCCGTCGGATGAAGCAGCACGCTCCATACCTCCCGGACGGGAATATGGATGGCGCCGATCACCAGTCCGGACAGCGCGGCCAAGACCAGCAATGCGGAGACAGCGCTGAGCACGGCGGTATTCCGCGCCCAAGCGGGGTTCCGGGAGCGCCTAAGCTCTCCCGGAGTCAACACCGCGGCCATCAGTCTACCTGCAGAAGCAGATTGTTGATGGTCTCGATCGCTTTAGGCGCGCGGATGCCTGGGTTGGCTGCGAACAGATCCTGAGGCAGCACCTCGAAGCGGTCGTTCTTCACGGCTGGAAGCGACTTCCAGGCCGCATTGCCTTCGAATTGCTTCTTGAAGCTTGCTTTGACCTCAGCGGCGTCGCCATGCGTGATCAGCAGGATCAGCTCCGGATTGGAAGCGATGATGCGCTCCATGCTCAGCTCAGCGTACTGGGGCATCGTGTCCATTTTAGGGAATTTGGAGGCGACGTTCTCTCCGCCCGCAAGCTCCAGGAAGCTGCCGGGATAGCTCGTCGGCAGGGCGACGACAAAGCTGCCGGGAGCGCCGTACACGATCAGCGTTTTCGGCTTGGATGCCGGTTTTTTCAGGCTGCCGACGGATTTGTCCATGCCAGCCGTGATTTCCTCCGCTTTGCTTTCTTTGCCGAGCAGCTTGCCATAGAGGCGAACGGAAGCTTTGATGTCCTCGAAGGTGTTTTGCGAATTGAACAGCACCTGAGCGCCAAGCTTCTCGATCGTCGCCTGCTGGCTTTTCAGCGCAGGGCTGGCGATGACGAGATCGGGCTTCACCGAAGCCAGCTTCTCGAAGAGAATGCCGTGCGCGCTGCCGACTTCGACGGCCGATGCCGCTGCCGGAGGATTGACGCTGCCGAGCGCGGTCGGACGTCCGACTACGGTTCCGCCCAGCGCGTAGATCATCTCCGTATCCGCTGACGATAGGGTGACGATCCGCTTCGGCTTGGCCTTCAGCGTGAGGCTGCCCGTGCTCGTATTGAGCGTCAAGGTGCTGTTGATGGCGACCGTGCGGCTGCCTTGATTCCAGCTCACCCACTTGCCGAATGCCTCGGACAGCAGACGGAGCGGCACGAACGTGCGTCCGTTCCGGATGACAGGAGCGGCGTCGAGAGCCACCTTCGAGCCGTTTATGTACGCGGTGGAGGAGCCGGCGGTCAGCTTGACGTTCACGCCGCTGCCGGAAGCCGTGACGGTCTTGGACGAGGCGTCCCACTGCGCGCTTCCTCCGAGAGATTTGACGATCGCGCTGTACGGCACCAGAGTCCTGCCGCTCGTAATGATCGGACTTGCGTCCAGGCTGAGCTGCTTGCCGTCCAGAGCCACCTTGATGGCGGCAGGCGCCGCGGATGCTTGAGCGGGTGCCGCAATTCCGGCTCCGGCCGATAGAAGCAGCGCCGAAGCAGCCGTTGCCAGAACCCATTTTGTATAAAACATGAAAACCCCTCCTGATTAATAATGAGAATCAATATCAATTACTACCCTATAATATTGATAACGATTATCATTGTCAATAAGAAAAGGAAAAAAGAGAGACCTCGCGGTCCCTCTTCGCATTCAGCCTCGCTATTGCGGCTGTTTTCCCGCTGCCTTTCCGCCCCTCCGGTCCCGGGCCGGATGCCCTTCCTCCACCTCGATCCGCCGGAATCCGTATCTGTCCAGCCCGCCCGCTTCAAGCGCCGCAGCGCTTCCTGCCACAATGACATTGCGGACTTCTCCCGCTCGTCCGTCAATCAGCATGTAAGCCTCCGTACAGGGGAAGCTGTGCCGCAAAGCCGCGTGGACAGCCGTTATCCGCTTATCTCTGCCTCCCTGTCCCGCGAGGTTGAGCAGCACGGCTCCGTCCGGGCGCAGCCTCCTGCGGCATAGCGCGAAAAACTCCACCGTTCCCAATGCGGCCGGCACCCCGTCCGAGCCGAAGGCGTCAACGACGATAAAGTCGAACTCTCCGTCCCCTTGCTTCTCCAGCAGCTCGCGGCCGTCACCGACCAGCACGTTGTCGAGCCCGTAGCCGAAATAGCGGCGGCTCAGCTCCAGCACAGCGGAATCAAGCTCGGCGACCGTGAAGCAGCCCGCCGGATAGTGCCTGGCTATCGTTCCGATCCCGTGCCCGATCAGGAAAGCGCGTTCGGGCCCGCGGCCGCTCCTGTCCATGAGAGCCATCAACGCGCGTGGATATTCCAGCGGAATCCGGGACGGATCCTTCAGATCCAGCGCTCCCTGGATCAAGCTGTCCGAGAACTGCAAGATCCGGAAGCGCCCTATTCGCCCGTACAGGCTCGACGTTTCGTACACCGACAGCTCCTGATGCTCGCTCCGTTCCCTGGCAAGCAGCCTCATGGCCATCCCCTCCCGCTCCAATGCCTGCCCGATGCCAACTAGCCCGGGCTCTGCATGCTCTTGTCTCCACCATCCTACCCCGCAGCAGCACTCTTTTCCAGCCCCTGTCGAATGAGGCGCCGCCGGGCTGAACGCCGCCGATATCTGCCTCTGTCCTTCTACCGGAAGGCCATGCAGCCTCCTGCACGCAGCTTTTCCATTCCTTGGCTTCTCCCGGAGAAGGGAAATCCCTTATACTTGAACCAAATAAACAGGGGAGAGATGATTCGATGGCAAGCTCAGAGACGGCAATTCCGAAAGTATACCTCGCAGGCTTCGAGGTGTTCAGGCCCGATGCGGCCGAGGAGGGCAGGCGGCTGAAGGCGCTTTGCTCCGAATACGGCTTCCAGGGCATCTTTCCGCTCGACAAGGACATCAAGCCGCTTCCTTCGCGCTCCGCTACGGCGGAAGCCATCTTCGAGGGCAACGTCCGGCTCGTGCGGCAGGCGGATCTCGTCATCGCCAACCTGAATCCGTTCCGGGGTCAGGAGCCCGACGCCGGCACGGTCTTCGAATGCGGGCTTGCCTACGCCCTGGGCAAGCCTCTGTACGCCCATATGCTGGACGCGCGGACGATGGAGGACAAGCTCCGGGAGCATACGGATTCCGGCACCGGCCTGTACCGCGACGGCATGTCCATCGAAGCGTTCGGACTTCCCGTCAATCTAATGCTCGGCGTTCCCGCCGCCATAGCGGAGGGCACGCTTGAGGATGCGTTGAAGCTGGCCGCCGCGGACTATCGGAGTCAGGCTGCATCTCCGCAGTGACGGAGACCTGACGGGAGTGCTTGACGGAATGCCTGACAGGAATGCTTGACGGGAATGCCTGACGGGAATGCCTGACGGGAATGCCTGACGGGAATGCCTGACGGGAATGCCTGACGGGATGCCTGACGGGAATGCCTGACGGGAATGCCTGACGGGACATGGATGCGCCTTCCTTCACGGCGCTCCCCGACCGGGCAGCGGCGTTTACCGATGCTTTCAACCTAAAAGAGCCTCCGCCAGTCGAACTGGCGGAGGCTCTTTCCGTATGCGATAGGGCTCATGAACCATACAAGGTCTTGCTGTCCGTTTCGCTGCCGTGCATCCGAGGCTTGCAGCCATTCGGCCGTCTGGCAGCCGGCGGCGGTCCGTTTGCCGCTGGCCGCCATGTCGGGGGTGGGTCCGTCTCAGCCGTTCTTCGCCTGGACTTCGACCTGATCCGGACGGTAGACGCTGACGATGCGGCCTTCCCGGTCCGCCGCGAACAGCACCGAGCGCTCGGCTTCCAGCGTGAAGGAATAGCGGCTGCCCGTAACAGGGTCCTTGACCGCGATGTTGGCGTCCAGAGCGTATTCCGATACGAAAATATACACGGAGCCTTGGGCAAAATCGAGCTTGCGTCCATAAACGCCCGCGAGCTCTCCTCCCTGCTCCCATTCCAGCTCGGCCGACACTCCCGCAGCTTCGAGGGCGCGGTCGTACACGGCCTCGAGAGCGATATAGCTCTCGGCCAGCTCCAGCGGCAGCGGACACCAGAGGAGGCGTCCATGGCCGATCGCGATCTCATGCAGCTGGGAGGCCGCCTGCACGGGACGTCCGTCCTCGCCAAGCAGCGTCTGCTTGTTCAGCTTGGCGATGGCGTCGCCGGCGAAGCCGATCTGCAGCAGCTCGCCGTCCAGCTCCAGCGCTTCCTCGCGGCGGATGTTGGCGAGAACGGCCGGGCCGGTCAGCGCCTCGGCGCGGTCGCTGCGATGCCAGTAGGCATCCAGGTTCAGCGGGCCGGTCACGAGCAGCGTGCCTCCCGTCGTCTCCGCCCAGTGCGTGAGGTCGCGGAAAGCCTCGTCGCTGAGCGCATGCGCCGACGGCATCAGAATCAGCTTCGGCTGCTCGTAGGCCGCATCCTTCAGCACATGCAGGTCGTATTCGCCCAAGGAGCGGAACGGCACATTCATGCGGTGGGCGAGCGAGCGCGTCAGGCGCGAGGTGATGTCCTCGGCCAGCGAGCGGTTGGAGAAGTCGTTGCTGTACGGATAGACGACCGCGACCTCCTCCAGCTTGCGGTCCTCGAACAGATGGCCCGCTTCGCGGATGAAACGTCCGAAGTCGTAGGAGACATCGGCCTCCGGCTTCTCGGTGCCGTCGGCGCGCAGCGCTCCGATATGCGACTCGTTGATGTTGTGCATGTAGAAGTTGATGTTCCAGATCCATTGGACCGCGCCCGCGCCGCCGGTGGAGAACGCATAGGCGTACTTGCGCTCCAGGATGCTGTGCAGCTCTTCCTCGGTGCGCTTGGCGAAGCCGTCCGGAGTCTCGATATACATGATGCCGGTCTCTTGGATGACATTCGGCTTATAAGGCGTCTTGGCGAAAATGCCGTCCAGCACGAGCTGGTCGTTCTTCCACCAGGAGTGCACCGTCGTATAGTCGACCGCTTCTTCATAGAAGAGCGGGGACGGACGCTGCGCCTGCAGCCCCTCGTCCTGGCCGACCGTCACGAGCTGCTTCGGCTGGACGGCCTGGATCGCCGCGCGCAGCTCGGAAGCCCAGCGGTTGTGCATGTCCTGCGAAAAGAGCAGGTAATCGAGCCACTGGCCGCTGCGCTTCTCGTACAGCTCCGTCGTGGAGAAGGCGATATCGCCCGGGGCCGGCGGCATGATGCCGGCGAACGACGGCAGCTCGGCCTCCGTCATGTTCCACCGCTCCTGCAGCTTGACGATGGAGCCGTGACGCTCCTGCAGCCATTCTCGGTATGCGGCCACTTCGAAGCGGTCTCCGAGCGTGCTCGCGGCGTTCCACAGCTTGTTCGGATCGAACATCGTCGGCTCGTTGATGAGATCCCAGTGAACGTGGGCGGAATGCTTGTGACGGGTGACGATGGATGTGATGAACCGCTTCTGCGCTTCCACGCTGCGCGGATCGAGATAAGGGTTCTCCCCTTCCCACAGCTCCGGCGTGAAGGCGAAGAAGTTGAAGACGACCTCGAGGCCGTGGCGCTTGGCCGTCAGGAACAGCGCATCGACGGCGCGCAGCATCTCTTCGCTGACATGGCCGTCCACGAAGGCCATTTTGCGGAGAGCCGTCCAGAGGCCGGTGCGGATCGTATTGATGCCGGCCTTCGCCATCTGCGCCATGTCGCGGTTCCATACGGACGCGTTCGGCAGATGGAGGTATTTGCGCGCGACGTCGCTCGTCATGTAGGTCATGCCGACGATCGGCAGCGGCTTGCCTTCCTTGACGAAATAATCGCGGTTGACCGTAATCATCTCGCCTTGGCGAAGCAGCTCCTCGTCGCGTCCCCAGAAGCCTTGCGAGAGACGGCGGATCTCGCCGCTCTGCTTGCCGGTCAGCTCCGCTTCGACGCTATAGTAGCCCGGCTCCGCCTGGAACGGCAGCGGCACGCGCTCATAATCGGCCAGCGCTCCGGAAGACAGCTCGAAGCTTCCTTCGGCCACGACTCGGTCCCCTTGCCCGCCCGCAAGGCGGACTTCATAACGTACGTTCCATTGACTGTCTCCCTGCATGTTCAGCCGCTGGCGCTGGAACGTCAGCACCGGCTTCTCGCCGATCTCGTAGCAGGCGTAGTTCGGCTTGAGCCACCATTCCGTCACGCCGCTGGCGGCGAACGCCGCCCAGCGGGCGAGCGACTCGGCGCCTTTCCCGTTCTCCCAGAATGCCGCTCCGGCTTCGCGGTTCGCAAGGATCCAGCGTCCGCCGGCGAAGTCGCCCTTCGTGTTCTCGATCAGCACGACTGGAGCGCAGCGCTCGCGGCCGTCCTTGTCGAGGCCGGTCAGCAGCGGATAGATATGGGCGTCCATCGGACCGCCCGAGCCGTTCTCGGCCGGATGGTCATGCGAACGCGTCACATGAAGGGCAAGCCCGTAAGTCGGGGCGGGCGCGAAAAGCCCCTCGTCGCCGGACAGCAGCGGAATGGCGCGGGAGGACTTCAGCTCCGTCACCAAGCCGGTCTGGACTTCAAGCGCTTCATGGATGCCGATGGTCTGATGGTACGACGTCTGCTCCGCCTCGGGTTGCCAGCCTTCGGCTGTATGGAGAACGGGAATGCGCAGCGGTATGCCGCCGATCGTCACGAGCCCTCCGCCGCGCTTCACATGCTCCAGCAGAGCCGGCCACGCTTGCTTGGGGAAGTACGGTCCATGCAGCATGACGAGCGCTTCCGGCCGCTCTTCCCGCAATTTGACGGCCAGCTCGGCCGCTCCGGTCAGCGTGTCCTGCAAAGCGCCGAGATCGGCGCCGCCGGGACGCGGACCGGCAAAAGGAAATTCATTGTCATAGAAGGTCAGCCATTTTTTCATGATTGAGCACCCCGCGGTTTTGATTTATAATAGTTTTGTTAGGTTTGTTAGGCTAATATCAACCAGAAAGCAACCAAACTTTAGAGGGTGAAGGCTTTCATGTCAAGAGGAAAAAAAATCACGATGCAGCAGATCGCCGATCGGCTGCAAGTGTCCAAATATACCGTTTCCCAATCATTGTCCGGCAAGCCGGGCGTCAGCGAAGCGACGCGCCAGAAGGTGCTGGACACCGCCAAGGCGATGGGCTACAGCCCGCCGGAAGCGCGCCTATCCCGCTCCGCTCCGCGCGCGGCGGAATCGCCGGGCACGGCCGCCGGCATTCAGGCCATCGCCGATGGCGGAGAGCGGCGGGCGACAGACGCCCCCGGCCATGAGCGGTTCGTCGTCATATGGATGTCGCGGGGACATTTGGAAGAACCTATGTATTGGCAGCGCGTCCTGTCCGGCATCCAGGAAGGCTGCCGCTCGCGCGGCTGGGGAACCGTCGTCCTCTCCCCGATGGGAGATGGCCGGCAGGAAGATGTTTTGCCGCCCTATCTCAACCGTTCCCTGTGCGTCGGCGGGCTCGCGGTCGGCGCGTTTCCCCTGAGGCATCTCACCGCCATGAAAAGAACCGGGATTCCGGTCGTGCTCGTCGACCACCAGGAGCCGTTCTCGGGGCTCGACAGCGTCGCCAACGACAACATCGCCGCTGCGCGCATGATTTCCGGCGCCTTGCTCGACCATGGCTGCAGGCGCTTCATCTTTGTGGGAAGCGAGAAGTTCTCGGTCAGCTTCCGCGAGCGCTGGCTCGGCTGCCGCTCGGCGCTGGAGCAGATGTTCTCCCTGCGCAAGGCAGGCGAGCTGCGGCGCTGGAATGTGTCTTACTCCAGGGAATGGGAGGGCGATCTGGACGCGCGTCTCGGGAGGCTCAAGGAAGAGGAGCTTCCCGACGCTTTCCTGTGCGCCAACGACGACATCGCGATTGCCCTGCTGAGCATGCTGCGCGACCGCGGCGTGGCGGTGCCGGATCGCGTCCGCGTCGCCGGCATCGACAACATCGAAGGCTCGACGCGCAGCCAGCCGCCGCTGACGACGGTCGATCTCGGCAAGGAAGTGCTCGGCCAGAGAGCCGTCGAAGCTCTCGAGCGCCGGATCAGGATGCCCCATTCCTCGGTCGAGAAAGTCGGCCTCGTCCCCGGCCTTGTGCTTCGCAGCAGCGTCTGAATGCGCCGCGCCCTGCTCATCGGCTTCCCAAGCAGCGAAGCGGCAGCATCCGATGATTCCCGTCCGTCATGTCCTATGAATGACCAAATCGAAGGCCGGATCCAGCCAAGGATGCGGCCCTACTCATCAAGAAGGTGAACCGCCATGGAAGCATGGATGAAAAATCTGATCGTCCTCTGGGTCACGCTCTTTCTCGGCATGGCCGGAATGACGATGATCACTCCGTTCCTGCCCCTGTACCTGCAGCAGGATCTCGGCATCAGCGATCCCCACAGCGTCGCCCTCTGGGCCGGGGTCATCTTCGCCGGCAACTTCGTCACTTCGTTCCTGTTCCAGCCGCTCTGGGGCAAGCTGTCCGACCAGTACGGCCGCAAGGTCATGCTGCTGCGCTCCGGCTTCGGCATGGCCTTCGTCATCGTGCTCATGGGCTTCGCCAACCATCCCTGGCAGCTGCTCGCCCTGCGCCTGCTGAACGGCACGATATCCGGCATGAATCCCGCCGCCGTGTCTCTGATGGGCTCCAGCGCGCCGCCCGAGCGGATGGGCTTCGCCATGGGCACGCTCCAGTCCGGAGGCATCGCCGGCACCATCCTCGGTCCGCTGATCGGCGGGCTGCTGGCCGACGCTGTCGGCTACCGGCCGATCTTCTACATCACCGGAGCGATGCTGTTCACCGCGACGCTGCTCGTCCTGTTCGTCGTCCGCGAGTCGTTCGACCGTGAAAAGGCGGCCAAGGTCATCCAGCCTTCCGTCCTCCAGGGAATGAAGGAGCTGAGCGGAATTCCCCAGCTGATGGCGCTGTTCACCGTCACCCTGCTCATCCAGTTCGCCTTGATGAGCCCATCGAGCCTCATGCCTCTGTATGTGCAGGAGCTGCCGGGGACCAAAGGCAATCTGGCCTTTCTGGCCGGAATGGTGACCTCCGTCACCGGCCTGTCGAACCTGGTCGCCTCTCCCGTGCTCGGCAGGCTGAGCGACCGGATCGGCCAGACCAAGGTGCTCGCCGTATCGCTGCTGGGAGCTGCCGCCATGTTCATTCCGCAGGCTTTCGCCGGATCCGTCTGGGATCTCTTGATCGTCCGCTTCCTGCTCGGCCTGTTCCTCGGCGGCCTCATCCCATCCGTGAACGCGCTGATCCGGGTATATACGCCCGAGGGCAAGGAAAGCCGGGCTTACAGCCTCAACAGCAGCACGCTGGCGCTCGGCAATATGCTGGGGCCGATCGCCGGCGGCCTGCTCAGCGGAGTGATCGGCATCGAAGGCATCTTCCTGCTCAGCTCCGTGCTGCTGTTCGCCAACGCCTACTGGGTATGGCGGATGCTGCTTAAGCCGGGCAGGAAGCCTGCCCGGCTGGATTGAGCGTTCAGGGACGGCATGCGAGGCCAGTGCCGTCGATTGAAGGCGGCATTCGGCGGCCATATGCGGCCGCGTCGACCACCGCCATGACCGGCACGCCTCTCGCATGCGGGAACGCGCGAGGCGCCGGCGGTCAGCCGAGGCCGAGCGGCCCCGGCTGACCGCCGCGAGCGTTGATTGCGCCTACGGATTGACCCGCACGACCGCCAGCCCGTCATACGCGGGCAGGAGCGTTCCGGTCAGCCTATGATCGGAGGCGACCCGCTCGTTGAACTGCCGCATCGTCAGCACGGAAGGTCCGCTCCGCTGAAGATCCGCGACGCGGCCGCGCAGCAGCGTATTGTCGGCTACGATGACCGCGCCGGGATTCGCCAGCCCGATCGCCGCGTCCAGATAGCGGACATAACCGCCCTTGTCGGCGTCGATGAAGAAGAAGTCGTAGCGCCGCCCTTCGGATGTCAGCCGCTCCAGGCTCTCGCCCGCGTCGCCGACGAGATGGGAGACGCGGCTTCCGAGCCCGGCAGCCTCCAGATTCTCCTTCGCTGTGTCCGCATACTCCTGGAGCAGCTCCAGCGAGGTGAGGCTCCCGTCGCCGCCCAGTCCGCGCGCCAGGCAAATGCCGCTGTACCCGCCCAGCGCTCCGATCTCGAGCATCTCCTTCGCGCCGGACATCTGCACGAGCAGCGTGAGCAGCCTGCCGTAGCCGGTAGGGACGGATATTTCGGGCATTCCTTTCGCGCGGATGCTCTCCAGCACCCGCGCGAGATCCTCGTCGGGGGGAAACAAAGCTTCGATATAAGCTTCCATTTCGTTCATTGGGGCTCAATCCCTTCTGTCGGTGTACTTGCTTGCGTTTATCGCCTATACTTGATTGTATGACGACCTGCGGCCGGATACAAATTCCGCGCGCAGGCAAGAGATGGAGTGAACGATAGATTATGCAGCTTGAACTGATTGCCACTTCGCCCATGGGGCTGGAGGCAGTGGTTGCCAGGGAACTGAAGGATCTTGGCTATACCGATGTCAAAACAGAAAACGGCCGCGTCACCTTCAAGGGCGGCCTGGAGGATATCGCAAGGACGAACCTCTGGCTCCGCACGTCGGACCGGGTGCTCGTCAAGATGGCCGAATTCCGCGCCGTGACCTTCGAGGAGCTGTTCGAAGGCGTGCGCGCGCTGGACTGGCCCGACTGGATCCCGGAGGACGGAGAGTTTCCCGTCAATGGACGGTCCCAGAAATCGCAGCTGTCGAGCGTGCCCGCCTGCCAGTCGATCGTCAAGAAAGCGGTCGTCGAGAGGATGAAGGAGCAGTACGGCACGGAATGGTTCCGCGAGGACGGAGCCCGCTACGTCATCGAAGTGAGCCTTCTGAACGACATGGCGCTCATTACGCTGGATACGACGGGACCGAGCCTGCATAAGCGCGGCTACCGCAAGCTCGTCACGGAAGCCCCGATCAAGGAAACGATGGCGGCGGCGATGGTGCTGCTGTCGCGCTGGAGCCCGGAGCGCCCTCTGTACGATCCGTTCTGCGGTTCCGGGACGATTCCGATCGAGGCGGCCATGATCGGCTGGAATGTCGCTCCGGGCCTGCGCAGATCCTTCAGCAGCGACGCCTGGGACATCATGGGAGAGAGCCGCTGGGACCTCGCCCGCGAGGAAGCCTTCGATTCCGTGAAGGATGACGTGAAGCTGGAAATCGCCGGGTCGGATATCGATCCCGAAGCGATCGAGGTCGCCGAGGCCGCGCTCAAAAAAGCCGGCTTCGCCCGCGAGATCAAGCTCCAGACGATGCCGATCGCGCGCGTGCAGCCTCAAGGGCATTACGGCTGCATCATCACAAATCCGCCTTACGGCGAGCGGCTCGGCACGGAGAAGGAGGCCGACAAGGTCATCCGCCAGCTCGGCTTCATCGACGCCGTCAAGAAGGATTGGTCCGTATTCGCTCTCAGCCCTTCCAAGTCGTTCGAGCAGAGCTACGGCCGCAACGCGGACAAGAAGCGCAAGCTGTACAACGGACGCATCGAATGCCAGCTGTACCAGTACCTGGGGCCGCTCCCTCCGAGGCCTCGGCTTGATGGCGCTCCGACCTCCAGCTCCGCCGAATAACGCAAAGCACCCTCTCCCGTTACGGTTCGGGAAGAGGGTGTTTTTTTGCCCGGAAATAAAAAAAGCCGGCGTGCTGGTCCGGGAAGATGACGCTCCTCCCGGACAGCCGCCGGCATTATTATTTCTTGATGTAGGGCTTCACCTTCTCGATGACCTCGTCCTCGGTCGGAGCCGCGATGTAGCGTCCGTTGATGAAGACGAACGCGCGCTTGCCGCATGGGCCGCAGTAGGACTTGCAGCCGATCTTGATGTCGGCGGCCGGATCGAGCTTCTGCAGCTTCGGAATGATCGTTTTCAGGCGCATGAAGTTGCATTTCTCGCAGACTCGGATGTCGTTCTTCGATGCGGGCCTATCCTCCTGCCGGGCGGGCAGCGTCTCAGTGGTCACCGTGGTTTCCTTTGGCCGGATTCGTGACGACGAATCCTTCTTCCGGGGTGTAGAGATAATCGATCTTCACGCCGTCCAGCAGCTCGACGCCCTTCTCGAGCAGCACGTCGATGTCCTTGTCCGTCGATATCAGCTCATCCTTCTCCGTCGGATCGTCGATGCCGAGCCCGTAGTGGGCATGATCTCCGTGGGAGTGGGTGATGTAGACGCGCAGCTTCTTGCCTTCATGCTCGGGCTTGTCCAGCTCCAGCTTCAGCACCTTCGCGGCATTGCGGGTGATTTTGCAATTCATGGCGGTTCCTCCTGGCTATAAAGTAAAGCTTGCCCGCTGCAGGCGCGGCAAGCTTGTCGACTGCATCTCTCTCATCCAGTAATTCTATCGAAAGACGGCCAAAACATCAAGACGCGCCGTATTTGTTTTCCATTCCTTTGGCGAACCAGCTGGCCGCCATCATCGTCACCGCGATGTCGTCCACGGGCATGAACGGCATGACGTCCGGAAGAACCCAGTACAGTCCGACAGGAATAAGGAACAGCAGCTTATCCGTCAGCTTGACGTTCTTGGAGCGCAGCAGCCGGAATACCCGGACAAACACATGTCTCCAATGGTTGAGCGATAAAAGCTTGCGCAAGGCTCATTCCCCCTATGGTTCTATCTTCCCCGGATCGGGCGCGAGCCAAACCCGGCGAAGGGTTATACGAACCGGCAGCCGCAAAGGTTGCGGATCGGAAGCCGCAGCGTTCCCGGCCGGGAGCAATGCCCGCTTCCCGAGGGGGACGTCTCCGAAGCATGTTCCACCTTTCTTTTATCCGGAATAAAGGGTTTGAACCGCAAGGATGGCGAAGTACACACAGTCGCGACGGAGAAGCAGCTCCGCAGGCGCAGAAATGACATTCCGGCAAAGGATGGCCGAAGCGGAAGGAGCGTATCCGGATGGAAATTCGAACTCCCACGAACGAGGAACGGGAAGAAATCATGAGGCTGTCGCCGCAATCCACCTTCGAAGGCACGATGGGCCGGTCCAAGCCGTCCGAAGCGAAAATGAAGCGGATGGTCGGAGAGCTGCTGGCGAAAGGGTCCCGGTTTTTGATTGCGTCGGAAAACCAGGAGGTACGAGGCTGGATTCTGTTCGGAAAGAGAACGGATGAGTTCTCCGACAAGGAGATCGGCTTCATCTACGAGCTCTTTGTCCTTCCGGAATCCAGGGGACAGTCCATTGCCAGCCGCTTGATGGAGCTGGCTATCGAGCAGATGAGGCAGGAGGACTGCTCCGAAATCCGTCTCAACGCGTACGTGGAAAACCGCCATGCGATCCGGCTGTATGAGCGGTTGGGATTCGCAGCCAGAAACATAACGATGAGCTTGCCATTATAAAAAGCAAAGAGCGGCCCGGATGTCCGGCCGCTCTTTGCTTTTTCGGCTTCATTCAGCAGCCGGCAACAACCGGCCGGCCCCGCTCCATTCAGCCGCCGGCCCGAGAATCGCCGGCGTCCATTCCTCTTGATCGGCAGCCTGCACAAGAAATGGCCGGGCACCCACTCCATCCGGCCGCCGTCAGCGGCCGGCCTCCATTTCATCCCGCCGCCGCAGGCGGCTGCCGACTTCCCCTTTCACCATCGGCAACGGAGCCTAGTCTCTCCCCGTCGCGATCCGAAGCACCTCGTCCAGCAGCACGCTCACGCGGGAGTACATGCCGCTCCACTGCTCCAGCGGCAGGGGATTGGCGCCGAGTCCCGCCTCCACCGTAAATCCCGGCCTGCGGAAGCGCCGGATGAACCAGTCCTTGAATCCGGCATCGCTGTCTGTCAGAGCGACAGGAGCGTAACCGCTGGCGGCGCCGAGCCTTGCCGCCATCTCCTCCGCCCCCGGAGGCTCGAAGCCCCGGTAGTTCCAGTAGATCTCTTCCCCTTGGGTGTGCAGGGCGACGACGATATCGAAGGATTCGCGTTCCGTAAGGGAAGCCACCGTTCGGGCTTCCGGCTCGCTGAGCGGACATTCCCCCGAATAATCCCGCGGCCCGGGGCCTGACACTGCGCGGCGCCGGCGCTCCTCCTCCCAGCCGGCCGGAAACTGGTCGTTCAGGTCGACGCCGCGGATATTCGCCTTCCAGCCGCTGAAATCGAGGCTCCCTCCATTCCATTCCAGCAGCTGGCGTCCGTAAGGATGGCCGTCCGTCACGCCTTCGAGCACGAGCTCCACTCCATCCGGATTGACCATCGGCAGCAGCCATACCGTCGTTTCCGCGGCGAAGCGATCTCCCGAGGCTTCACGTGCCGCCAGCGTCTCCGCGTACTTCATCAGAATGAGGCTTGTGATCCATTCATTGGCATGGAAGGAAGCGTTGATCTGGACGTAGCGCGGCCCGCGTCCGAAGCGCAGCGCCTCGATCGGCTTGCCCATGACGCTCGTGCCGGCAGGCACTCTCGGCAAGCAAGGATAGCGCCTCTTCAGCGCATCCAGATCGGCCGCCAATACAGCCGGTCCGTACAGGCACGGCCGTACAATGTCGTTGTCGGGGACATTCATGGAGGATCCCGCCCTTTTATTGATGATACGTCATTGTATGCGGGAACTTGCCCACCTAACACGCTTCCGCTGACGGCGGAAGCGGATGAGGGCTGAAGCCCGAACAGCCCCCTGCCATGAGGCAAGGGGCCGCGCAGTCCGAACCGGCTTTATCCGATCTTCGGAATCTGCCAGACGACCGGGGTCAGCTCGATCTGCTCGCCGAGCCATTGCTGGGCGATCCGCTTGAACATCTTGGGCTCGCCGCTGCAGAAGAACTGGTGGATCGGCAGCTCGGGCCCGTGCGCAAGCTTGCCCGATTCCTGCAGAATCGTGCTCATCTCGCGGGCCGTCTCGTTGTCGGAGCTGATCAGCTTGACGCCGCTCCCCATCACTTCCTGGATCGTCTCCGACAGGAACGGATAGTGGGTGCAGCCGAGGATGAGCGTGTCGAGCGGAATGTCCTTGAGCTTCTCCATCGAATCCCGGACCGTATCCATCGTCTCCCGGGAGCGGAAGTTGCCCTGCTCCACCAAAGGCACGAAGAGCGGACAAGCCAGGCTCACGACATGGATATTGGGATTGAGCCGCTTGAGCGCGTCCTCGTAGGCGCGGCTGCGGACCGTTCCGACCGTCCCGATGACGCCGACGATGCCGGTCTTCGTCTGGTTGATGGCCGCTCTGGCGCCGGGATTGATGACGCCGACGACCGGAACGTCCACCATGGAGCGGATATCCTCAAGCGCCGCGGCCGTAGCCGTATTGCAGGCGATAATGATCATTTTAGGCTTATACTGCATCAAATAGGAGACGATCTCCCGCGTGAACCGGACGACTTCATCGGAGGGACGCGGTCCGTAGGGCGTTCGTGCGGTATCTCCGAAGTAGATGACCTTCTCGCGGGGCAGCTGTCGCATCACTTCCTTGACAACCGTCAGCCCGCCTACTCCGGAATCTAGGATGGCTATGGGTCTTTGCACGTACACACCGCTTTCCATGAACAAAATGAGGGTCCGTTTTTTGACTATGACAGCATATGAATGCCGTCCTGCAAACGTACCTTCATCTTAGCGGATTAGAGAAGCCTGTTCAAGCCGAGGAGCGGCCGGCCTTGCCGGCTGGGCGCTCTCGGCCGGCCTCGCCGGACGCGGGGAGCCCGGCCGCGTCCGGGACAGCGGCAGGGTGACGGTGAAGACGGCTCCTTCCCCGGAATCGTTGTGCGCCGCAATGGCTCCGCCGTGCATCTCCACGATCTTGCGGCTGATGGACAAGCCGAGGCCGCTGCCGCCGCCGGTCCGGGTCCTCGACTGGTCGGCCTTGTAGAAGCGCTCGAAAATATGGGGCAGGCTGGCGTTCGGAATGCCGGTCCCCGTATCCTTGAAGGTGACGACCGCCTCCTCGCCCGTCTTCCGCAAGGCAATCTGGATGGAACCGCCGTCCGGCGTGAACTTGACGGCGTTATGAAGGAGATTGATCCATACCTGATCGAGCAGATCGGCGTCCGCATCCGTTTCGGCAGGATCCATCTGCGCCTCGACCTCCAGGCTTTTGGCGCTCCACTGGGGCTCGCCGGCCAGGATGATCCGCTGCAGCCGCTTGTCGAGCCGGACCGGCACGGGATGGAAGGGATGCTTGTCGGAATCGAGCGAGGCCAGCTTCAGCATGCTGTCCGACAGCCGCGAGAGGCGCACGCTCTCCTGCTCGATGATATCGAGATAATGCTCCCGCTGAAGGGGAGTCAGCTCGCTGTCCTTGAGGACGCGGGCGAAGCCGCTGATCGACGTGAGCGGAGATTGGATCTCGTGGGAGACGTTGGAGATGAACTCCTGGCGGAGAATCTCCATCTTGTCGAGATCGGCGGCCATGCTGTTGATGCCCTGAACAAGATTTTCCATATAGCCTTCGTTCATCTCCCTCGGCATCTCGATCGACACGCGGAAGTCCCCCTTCGCGATCGCGGCCAACGCATCCAGAATCGCTTGAAAGGCTTCCATCTGCTTTCTGCGCGCGAACCGCCCCCATAGGTACAGGATGCATCCGAACAGGATGAAGCCGGCTCCCGATTTCAACAGCTGGCCGACCAGAGGAGCGGGTTCCCATGCAAGCCACTCGAAAAAATAGAACGATGCCGTCCAGCAAAGCACGAGCAGCACGGCGACTCTCGCCATCGTGAAGGCGATCTTGAGCCTGAACCTGCTCTTCGAGCCCAGCCGCTTCATCGGATCTCCTCAAGCCTGTAGCCGAGCCCGCGGATCGTGCGGATCTCCAGATGCTCCGCCTCGGACAGCCGCTCGCGGAGCCTCCTGATATGCACGTCGACCGTACGCTCGTCTCCCTCGTAATCGAAGCCCCAGATCTGCTCGATCAGCGAGTCGCGGCTGAGCGTCTTGCCCGGGTAGCTGGCGAGCAGGAAGAGCAGCTCGAATTCCTTGAGCGGAAGCGTCGCTTCCTTGCCGCCGATCCGGCATTGGAACGTCTTGCGGTCCAGCTCGAGCTCCCCGATCCGGATCTGCTGGGAAGCCGCGATCCGGTAGCGCTTCAGCAGAGCCTTCACCCGCGCGGTCAGCTCCTGGGAATCGAACGGCTTGACGAGATAATCGTCCGTGCCGAGCTCGAACCCCTTGATCTTGTGCATCGTTTCTCCCTTGGCCGTGAGCATCAGGATCGGCATGCCCTCGTAGCTCTCTCCCAGCCGGCGGCACAGCTCCCACCCGTCCATCTCCGGCATCATGATATCCAGCACGACGAGATCGGCTCGCCTGGAGGACAGCTTGAGCAGAGCCTCCCGGCCGTTGGCCGCTTCTTCCGTCGCATAACCTTCCTTGCGGAGCAGATGGGAGACCAGCTCGCGGATATGGCTGTCGTCGTCGACGACAAGTATATGAGTCATGTCGGTTCCGCCTTTCCAATTGCGCATATAGGCATTTTATCGGTTACATTCCCATTCCGTAAACCTGATTGCACCGCATAAGCGGATGGGCTTATCGTAACCGTTCTATATGAACTGAATATGTACGCGGAACCATGACCGAATTCAAAAACAGATCCCCGCCGTTATCGGGGATCTGTCGCTTCAATGGGGGCTTCATCGCTTCCGGCGCTGGCAAGTGACAAGAAACATTCGATGCCATGCAAGGAGCTTGCGCCTTTGCAGTGCCGGCAGCCTGCGGACTGCCGCCTCCATCAGCGGTATTTCGGGAGCCAGTCGCCATGGGCTTCGATCAAGTCGTCGCATAACGCGATGATGTCGTCCATGGACAATTCCGCCGACGTATGCGGATCCAGCATGGCGGCCTGGTAAATATGCTCCTTGCGCCCGGTCACCGCCGCCTCCAGCGTCAGCAGCTGCGTATTGATGCTTGTCCGGTTCAAAGCGGCCAGCTGCGGCGGCAGATTGCCGACATGCGTAGGCTGGACTCCGCCGCGGTCGACGAGGCAAGGCACCTCCACGCACGCCTCGCTCGGCAGGTTCGGGATCAGGCGGCCCGTGTTCATGACGTTGCCTCCGATCCGGAACGGCACGTCGGTTTCGATGGCTTCAATGATATGGGAGGCATATTCATGCGTCCGCTCATGCGCCAGCTCCTGCTTTCCGAGCAGCTCCTCCCGCAGCCGGTTCCAGTCGGCGATCTGATTCACGCAGCGCCGTGGATATTCATCCAGCGGGATGTTGAAGCGCTCGATCAGCTCCGGATAATTCCTTTTGATGAAATAAGGATGGTATTCCGCGTTATGCTCGGAGGATTCCGTCACGTAATAGCCGAATTTCAGCATCAGTTCGTAGCGGACCATGTCATGATGCTTCTCCTTTTGCCGCTCAGCCGCCCTCCGTCTGATCTCCGGATACAGATCCTCCCCGTCGCGGGTCGCTTCCAGCAGCCATGCCATATGGTTGATGCCGGCGATCTTCGTCTTGACGCCTTCGGCGCTGATTCCGAGGTCCTTGAACAAATGGGGCACGCACACCTGGACGCTGTGGCAGAGGCCGACCGTGTTCACCCCGCCGTAGACGTTCATGTAATTGGTCAGCACCGCCATCGGATTCGTGTAGTTCAGGAACAGCGCGTCCGGGCAAACTTCCCGAATGTCTGCGGCGAAGCCATGCATGACCGGGATCGTCCTCAGGTTGCGGAAAATGCCGCCGATGCCGAGCGTGTCCGCGATCGTCTGGCGCAGACCGTACTTCTTCGGAATCTCGAAGTCCGTTATCGTGCAAGGATCGTATCCGCCCACCTGGATGGCGTTGATGACATATTTGGCTCCGCGCAGAGCTTCCTTCCGATCGGAATAAGCCTTGATCCTGCAGCTGCTTCCGCTCGTCGCCCTGATCGCGCCGAGGAGCTGCTCCGATTCCCTCATCCGCTCGGGATCGATGTCGTACAGAGCCAGCTCGAACGATTGCAGAGCCGGCGTCTTCATGACGTCGCCGAGCACGTTTCGCACGAACACGGTGCTGCCTGCGCCGAGGAAGGTGATCTTATCCATAGGTGCATCCTCCTTGAATACGTTCATTTGTGTGCCGTCCAGCCCAGTCCGCCGCCATTCGCCAGCGGTGCGGGGTTCAGGCCCTCAGCCTCGTCACTATTGTAAAAGAACGCTTTCAGATGCGGTATGGAAGGTTGGAGGCAATGCATGGACATTTGTGGTCGTTTCCGCTACTGTGGAATCAAAAGAAGCTGAGGAGGCTTTCGTCACATGCCGGCCACACCGGACCACTACGAATTCCAGGTAAGCGACAATCCCGGTTCTGTGCCTGCGGCAGAATTGACGGTTCTGTTCAGCGGGCAAGGCAGCCCGATTCCAGGCCACGAGAACGGCCCCGGCATTCACGATTACGTCCTGGTCCATACCGTCACAGGGGGCAAAGGAACGTTCCGCAGCGGAGACCATGCAGCCGAGCTGGCTTCGGGAGACAGCTTCACGATTTTTCCAGGCGTCTTGTTCCATTATACGGCGGACATCGAGAATCCCTGGCAGTACAACTGGGTCGCCTTCAGAGGCCATGCCGCCCTGCAGCTTCTCGCCGAGGCCGGGATCACGCCGGAAAATCCCGCCATTCTCGGCCAAGGAAGCGGCAACGCCGCCGAGCTGTACGCCAGGCTGCGGGCTTCCCTCTCGTCGGGAGGCAGCGCTTCTCTGATGGACATGGAGGCGAGCGGCTGGCTCCGGCTGCTGCTGGCCGAGTTCGCCCGCCTGCAGCCGGATGCCGCTCTGCCTTCGGCCCGCTCCACCGCCGCCGCCCGCCGCCAGGCGGAGCAGGCTGCGCGGTGGCTGCAGACCCATTATGCCGAGGCCGTGTCCATCTCGGCGCTGGCGAAAGCTCTCGGCTACCATCGTTCCCATCTGTCCAAGGTGTTCCGGAGCGTCACCGGCCTCTCTCCCATGCAGTATCTCCAAAATATCCGCCTGCGCCGGGCGATGGCGCTGCTCGGCACGGAGCTGAGCGTCGAGCAGGTCGCGGCGTCCTGCGGATTCTCCGATCCGCTCTATTTCTCCCGGCAGTTCAAGCGCAGCGCCGGCTGCTCGCCCTCCGCCTACCGGGAGCGTCTCGCCGGTCCATAAAAAAACGGGAGCCCCGAAGCGCGATCGCTTCGGGGCTCCCTGTCAGGATGCGAAAAGCCGATGCTGCTTGCCGTCCTGCCGGACGGATAACGGCCTTTTCTTGATCGGGTCCTGCTTCTATACCTGCTGGATCTTGATGAGATTGGTCGCTCCGGAGCGTCCGCTCGGCACGCCGGAGGAGATGACGACATAATCGCCTTCATGCAGCAATCCCGTCTTGCTGCCGTCGACGATTGCGGACTGAAGGAGCTCGTCCGTGCTCGTCGCGCGCTCTCCGAGCACGGGAATGACGCCGCGCAGCAGGCACAGCTTGGCCGTTACGCGAGGATCGGGGGTAATGGCGATGATGGGAGCCTTCGGCCGGTATTTCGATACCATGCGCGCCGTGAATCCGGATTCCGTCGGCGTCAGGATCGCTTTGGCGTCGAGATCGATGGAGGAGCCGACGGCCGCCTGGCTGATCACTTCGGTCGTCGTCGTGGCGTGGAGCGCGCGGCGCGACTGGAATTCAAGCCGGTAATTCAGCATGGATTCCGCCTTGACGGCGATCGAGGCCATGCGGCGCACCGATTCCACCGGATACTTGCCGGCAGCCGTCTCGCCGGAGAGCATGATGCAGTCGGTTCCCTGCTGCACGGCGCCGGCGACGTCGCTCACTTCCGCCCGAGTCGGGCGCGGATTGACCTGCATCGACTCCAGCATATGCGTAGCGACGATGACCGGCTTGCCTGCGATGTTGCACTTCGTGATCATTTCCTCCTGCAGGGCGGGCACGTCCTCGACCGGAATCTCCACGCCGAGATCGCCGCGGGCGACCATGATGCCGTCCGATGCCTCGATGATCGCGTCCAGGTTCTCGACGCCTTCATCATTTTCGATTTTGGAGATGATCTGGATATGTCCGGCGCCGTTCTCTTCGAGAATCTGGCGGATCTCCATGATGTCTTCCGCTTTGCGGACGAACGAGGCCGCGATGATGTCCACGTTCTCGCCGATGCCGAAGTGGATATGCTTGACATCGCGCTCCGTGACGCCCGGCAGGCGGGTGCGGACGCCAGGCAGATTGACGCCTTTGCGAGGCTTGAGCATGCCGCCGCTGACGATCTCGCAGCGGATCTCCGAGCCTCCGGATTCCTTCACTCTCAGCTCGATCAGGCCGTCGTCGATCAGAATCGTGCTGCCTTCATGCACATCCTCCGGCAAGCCGGGGTAGTTGACGGAGATGCGGGACGCATCGCCTTCGAGCTCGACCGTGGTCAGCACCAGCTCGGAGCCCGTCTGCAGGTGGACCGATGGAGCGGAAAGCTTGCCGATCCGAACCTCGGGTCCTTTGATATCCATCAGGATGGGAACAAGCTGTCCGCCGACAGCGGCCGAAGCCTCGCGGACCGAACGGATGCGGGCGGCATGGTCCTCCAGCTCCCCGTGAGCCATGTTGATTCGGGCCACGTTCATGCCGGCCTCCATCATTTGCTTGAGGGTGTCGACCGACTCGCTGGCCGGACCGAGCGTACATACGATTTTCGTTTTGCGCAGCATGATTGAAGTCCTCCTAGGTGTTTGCTTCCTCTATTGTACCTGTTGAAGAGGACCAAAACGACGTCCTATAGTATAATAAAAAACCTATAGTACGATAAAAGGAGCCGACTCATGGCGAAATGGCCTAATAATTGGGATATAAACCGGATTCAAGGAAATTCCGAATCCCTGATCAGCCGTCGATCCGACGACCGGAATGTTCTGCTGCTGGCCAGCTACGGAAAGTTCACGCTCGATATAGACGGGGAGCCGCTCGGAACGGCCCGTGGAGACCTCATCTTCATTCCTGCGGCGGCAGAGGCCAGGTCCATCGCTCTGCCGGGGGTGTTTCACGAGATGTACGTCATCTCGTTCAGCATGGATTCCTCCCCGGCCTCCGGCTTCCCCCTGCCAGGGAGATGGGAGTCGATAAGGCCTGCCGCCTATGATCTGCTGCTCGACCGGATCAAGTCGATGCTCGGCGAAAGCAAGGAGGGACTGCCCTACTCGCGCTTGCTAGGAACGGGGCTGCTGCTGGAGATCATGGCGTTATGGGGAAGAGAGCGGTGCAAGGGGGAAGCCAAGGCAGCCGGAAGCCGCCATATCGAGAAGATGAAAGCTTTCCTGCAGGATCATTATCGGGAGCATGTAACCAAGGTAGAGCTTGGCGAATGCATCGGCCGCACGCCGAATTATGCCGCTTCGCTGTTCCGAAGCGGCACCGGGCAGACCATCAGCGGTTATGTCCATTCCTTGCGGATGAAAACGGCGGTGTACATGCTGCAGGAATCGCTGCTCACCGTGGAAGAAATCGCGGCCTATCTCGGCTATGCCGAGGTGTCCTACTTTCAGCGGGTGTTCAAGCGCTCCTACGGAGAGCCGCCGTCTATGTACGCCAGCCGCATCCGCTAGGATGAGCTGGAGGCTCCTCAGATTTTGCCGGAGCCGTCGTCTTCGGCATCGATCGCGTCAAGGCGCTCATCGAGGATGAAATCCGACACGTCGGAATCGCCGGCAGCCGATGCCGATGCGATGACCGCAAGCTCGCGGTCTTCGCTGCGGTCCCAGAACTTGATTCCGGATGCCAGGGTATCGGCCGTCTGAATCGCTTTTTCCTTCAGCGCCGTCGCTCCGGCAGCCGTCTGCCTTGCCGCAGCGGCAGCCTTGTCGCCGATGATCTCGCCGATTTCTACCGCCGTGTCCGCTGCCTTGACGGCATACTCACCGATGTCGGAGCGCAGCTCGCGGCCCGACTTCGGAGCCAGCAGCAGCGCCGTCACCGATCCGACGACACCTCCTGCAATCGCGCCCCATGCAAATCCATATTTCTTCTTCGCCATCTTAATCGCTCCCTTCCTCGTTAGGGTTCCCATTGTTCCGTCCGGAACATGCAGAGATGCCAAGCTTTTCGCGGCGGCTGCGCCAAAACATCCATCCTTCGAGCGCGACTTCGGCGATGCCGATCGCCTGATCGATCTGCTGACGGTATTTGCCGGCCGCCTGCTCCACGCGTACTGCGGCCGATTCGGCCGTGTCCGCAGCCGCATGGGCGATCTTGCGCGCCGCGATCTGCGCATGGTTCGCTGCGTCCTGCAGCTTGAGAGCGGATTCCAGCACCGGACCGAGCAGCATCAGCTGCCGCCTCGCTTCCTCGGCCGCCTCTCTTGCGGGCCGCAGAGCATGGCGCGCATCGCTCAGAAGCCCGTCAAGCTGCTCCAGCGATTTGTTTCCTGACGACTGGGCTTCTTCCATCCACGCTTTCAGACGGCGAAGCACCACGACGAACTGCCATGCGGCCGCAGCGGCCGCGATCGCCGCCACGGCGGCGCCCAGCGCCGCGATCCAAGCTGCCATGCCTCCACCTCCTGCATGTTCCGGTTCCGGGCGGGAGCCCATTGCCTGAGATCAGTAGATGCGGCGTGGGCTTGGCTTGACACTTCGATCTCAAAATAAAAAAGCCGCCCCTCGGAGGGCGGCTTGGAACTTGCAGTCGCGATGTGTCATTGTTCCTTGGCGAGATAGATCTCCACCTGATCCCGGAAGCTTGCCAGCCAGCCGGGCAGCTGGGGCGTGAAAGGATGCAGCTCGCTCCGCGGCCAGTCATAATATTCCTGGACGAGCTTGCGCCGCAGCGACGCCAGCTCCGACAGGCTGCGGGCAAGCCCGGCATCGATGACCTCCTCGCCGCCGATGATCTCGACGATATCCTCGTAGCTGCTCGCGTCCCTCATGATATAGCCGTCGATGAGGCAGCTGCCTACGTCCGTCACGGTCTCGATCGCCAGATGGAGAGCTCTCTCCTGGGCAAGCCCCTGAAGCAGGGTTCCTTGCCAGCCGGACGCCAGCTCCTTGAGCGCCTGCTCAAGCTCCGGCATGGCGCCGAGCCTGAGACGGATGTCTTGCACGTTGACGTAATACATGAAGCGCCTCCGTTATCGGTTATTCTTTTTTCTGCCGCGCCGCTTCAGCCAGACAATCATGATGATGCTGCTGACGATGACGACGAACAGATAGACGATCATCTGGTAAAAATCTTCCCCAAGCGATTCTTCCTGCATACTTACGCACCTTCCTTTGGAAGCCGGAGCTCCTCCTGCTTGTTGGTTCAGCCTATGTAGTCCACGCTCACGGAAGATTCGCGGGCCTCGTTCATGTGCTCGATGACCTTCTGGTGGACCGGATGCACCTGGTATTCTCCAAGAGCTTCCAGGGAATCGAACTTGGTCACGAGAGCGATATCGTACGAACGCTCGGAATGGACGACATCAACGCCTACCTCCAGATGCCGGAGCACCTCGATGCGGCCTTCCATGTCCCGAAGGACCGAGGCCGTGCGCTCCACGCTGTCTGCGCTGCGGTCTTTGAGGCGGAAGAACACGATATGGGTCAGCATAGTAGTGAAAACGCTCCCTCTTGATCAGGAATCGGCGCGGAACTTGCGTCATCTGCATGTCCCGAGCCCTTTTGACCCATAATAACTCAAGCCGCAGCATTCGGCAATGCCAGCAGAAGGGAGCAAGAACAGGTGCGTTATCCCGTCACGATCACCGCGGTCCTGATCAGCCTTGCCCTATGCCTTTTCAGCTCGACGGGGTATGATCCCCATAACTTCTTCTTTTTCATGTTCAGTCCTGTCGCCTGGATCTCGGATGTATTCTACGACATCCACGCCACGTCGGTCTGGATCATGTACGTGCTTACGATCGCCTGTTATGCGGCCATCGGGTACGCCTGCGACCGGATCATCCAAGCCGAGCGCCGCAAAAGGAACGCCTGAGCCAGCCGGAAAAGCCCTGGCGGACACCTGCTTCGAGCAGATGTCCGCCAGGGCTTTTCCGTTCGCCGCCTGGTCCGGGCTCAGGCCGGCTGCAGCCGGCCGTTCTCCAGCTTCAGCACGCGGTCGCAAAACTCCAGCACCCGCTCGTCATGCGTGACCATGACGCCCGCTTTCCGCTGCTCCTTCACGCCGTCCCGGAGCATGCGGACGACATCGCGGCCTCGTTCGGCATCCAGGCTCGCCGTCGGCTCGTCGGCATAGATGACCGACGGATCGTTCATCCATGCCCTCGCGACGGCCGCGCGCTGCCGCTCGCCTCCGGACAGCTTCTCGGGGTAGTATCTCCGGCGATGGCCAAGCCCGAGCCGCTCCAGCAGCTCCCTCGCCCGTTCCGATGCCGCGGCGGCCGGAGTTCCGGACAGCTTCGCGACGAGCAGCAGCTGCTCCTCGACGCGCAGATACGGAATCAGGTTCGCGGACTGAAACACGAAGCCGAGCTTGTTGAGCCGCAGATCCGCCAGCTGTCCGGCGTCCATGCCGCCGAGCGGCTGCCCGTCTACGCTCACCTCTCCCGCGGTCGGAGACAGCAGCGCTCCGGCGATCGAGAGGAAGGTGCTTTTGCCGGAGCCGGAAGGGCCGGTCACGGCGACCAGCTCCCCCTCTCCGACTTCCAGCGACAAGCCGTCCAAAATCGTAACGCTCGATTCGCCGTCCTGAAACGTCTGGGTCACATTTTCCATGATCAATCTCGGTTTCATCATGCCGACCTCCCTATCGCATCCAGCGCGTCGGTGCGCGCCACCTTGATGACTGACAACAACGACCCGACTATCGATGTGAGCAGAAACAAGCCGCAGGTGAAGGCCGTCGTGCCGGCATCGAGCTGGAAAGGAACCGTGGCGGGCATCGCTGCGCGCATGCCCCAGATGAGCAGCAGGCTCCCCGTCAGGCTAGCCGCGGCCAGAAGGAGCACCTGCCAGAGGACGCTTGCCGACAAATAGCCGGTTCTGGAGCCGATCGCCTTCAGGATTCCGAATTGGCTCGTCTTCTGGATGGTCATGACATAAAAGAACACCGCCAGGACGAATGCCGAGATGACGAACAGGAATGCGATCATCATGACCAGCGTGCCCTGCTCCTCGGAATAACCGGGAATCGCCTGGATGATCTGCTTCTTGGCGAGCAGCTCCGTGCCCGGCAGCTTGCCCTGCAGCGCTTCCGCATCGGCCTGGCTGCCGCGGAACGCAATCGCGTTGTAGCCGCTTTCTCGTCCGGACTGCTGCAGCTGGCTCCACTCCGCCGGACTGACGAACGCCGCCGGCGTATGGCTGTAGGATTCATCCTTCACGAAGCCGGCGACGGTCCAGCTGCGGCCCGTCACCGTGTCGGTAAGCTTCGTCCCGAGCCCGACTCCCGATTCCGCCAGCTTCCGGTCCACGACGATGGCGCCAGCGGTCCCTGCGGCCGGCTTCGTCCCCTCGACAACCGGCGGCGCCAGCCATCCTTCCGGCTGCACGGACATGAGCGCGGCATCCAGCTTGGCTCCCGTCGCCTCGTTCTGGAGCGAAGCCATGCGCACGCCAAGCAGCTGAACCGCTTCCTCCCCGGCTGCCTTCTTGGCCGCTGCCGCCTGCTCCGGCGTTATCGCCGAGCGGGCGAGCCGGCTGTCCGAGCCTTGCTGGACAATAAAGTAATCGGCCTTCATATTCACGACCGAGGATGCGTTCGCATAGGACAATCCTTGCGCCAGCCCGGTCACGAACAGCACCAGGAAAGATACGAGCAGCATGATCGTCGTGATCAGCGCGTACTTCAGCTTGGAATGCCTGATTTCCCGCAAAGCCAAAAACATGAACATCTCCTCCTTCTCATGCCTTCAGCTTAGAGATGCTGCGTGAACGGAGCGTGAACCGGAGATTACAAGCGGCCGCACGGCTCCTGCCGGAGCACCGGGAGCAGAGGCGCCTCGCCTCCACGGAAGAACGATCGAATCCGCGCCGGAGGCTCGGCATGCTGCACATCGAAGGCATCCCGGAGCGATCGCGAAAACAGCTGTAACGCAAAAAAAAAGCGTCTCTCCTCAAAAGGAGAAACGCTTTTCCGATGCAGATGCTACTCGACGACGAGCTCGGATACCATGTCCGCATGTCCGGTTCCGCACATGACGGAACAGTGCATTTTGTAACGGCCCGGCTTGTCGAAGGTGACTTCCTGCTCCATCTTGTCGCCTTGCAGGTCGATGCCGAAGTCCTCGATGGCCAGACCGTGCATGCCGCTCTTGTTGTGCAGGACGAGCTTGTACTTCTGGCCGGCCTTGACTTTGTATTCCTTCTGGTCGAACACGAAGTCCTGAGACGCGGTTACCTTCAGCAGCTCGACCCCCTCGGGCAGTCCAGCGCTCTCGTCTTTCGGCGGCAGCGGAAGTCCGAGCGTCAGCATGTACAGTCCCAGCAGGGCTGCGATAATCAGCATTGTAGACATTAAGTATTTCATGCGTTCCTTGCTCCCCTTCATGCTTAGATGAGATGCCCATATTTGACCATGACTGCTTCTATAATACCTAAGAATAGGAAATGATCACAAGCTTTAACCGTTTTCAATTTTATTTTATCCCGAAATGTTTGACAGATTCATGAACATTCCGTGGCGATCATGAATCTTTTTTGCGGAAGATTTCAATGAACGCCTTGATCCTTCCCGGCAGCGGCAAGCCGACCCGGCCGTAATTTTCCGTGATGGACAGCAGCTCGTTGCCCGTATAGAAGAAGATCGTCGCCGTCATGACGGCGTTGCCTCCCATAAGCTCGTCGATCCGATGCGCGATGAGGATGACGAGCAGCGTCAGTCCCTTGCGGGCCAGCCCCCACCAGCCGACGAGACTGCTCAGACGCCTGCCTTCGCGCAGCGAGGCCGCCATTCCGGAAATGTAATCGACCGCCATGCAGACGAGCAGCAGCGTCAGCGATTGATGCCAGGCGCCGAACGCAAATCCTATCATGGAGCCGATGATCGCGACAAGCGAACCCGTGGACGCATCTTTCATCCCCGTTACCCCCTCTATCAGCATTTGATAGATTATCCTATGCCGATAGAAGGAGAATGCGATGGTTGTCCGCCTTTTACGCGACAGCCAGGTTCAGGTGAGGTCGAATTTGCCGGTGTGGACCAGGTCGAAATGAACGAAGACCTTCAGCTGCTCGGAGAGCGGATGCCATTCACCGCTATGGGCCAGCTGCTTCCAGAGCTTGTTGTGGTTCCGGTAGAGCACCTCCTCGAGCTGTAGGATGTCGACCTTCTTGCTGCAGCCGATCCTGTAGGTCCGTTCGATCTCGGCCTTGACCTTCTGCTCGACCTCCCGGGTTATTTCCCGCTCCGTCATCGGTCCGGTCAGCTCGATCAGATGCCCCTTCACATTCACATCCAGCTTGATCTCGGGAATGGCTCCTCCCTTGACGAGATGATAGGAAGGCTTGGAGTAGGTCATATTGACCGTGGCGATGTTCTCCTGCTTGCGGCCGTTCTCGTCCGCCTTCATTCCGGTGTAGATATAATGCTGGTGAAAAGTCGGATCGATCCATCGCATGCCGCTGATTTCGTCCACAGACAGGAACGGCTTCGCCTTTTTCATATAGAAGGGGATGACGCCGTCGTACCGCTGGACCATCATCTTCGACTTCGATTCGTTCCAATCGGTCTCGTCGATGCCGATGACGGGCAGCACGGCCGTAAATCCGGGCTCGTCAAGCGCCTTGACCAGCTCCTGCATCGTAACGGGACGGATCAGGCTGTTCTGCTTGAACTGCGCCCGCGGATTGTACATGATGCTCATGAGCGGCGAGCGGCCGAAAAAGGTGTTCGTATTGAACAGCTTCTCGAACGGCTCCCGCGTGGCGAACACGAGCGATGTGTACCGGGATGCCCTTTGCCGGTTGTTGGCATCCAGGATATCGTCCACATGCGACAGCGCCCGCTCCTGCACGACAAGCACCTTCATATGGTCGAGATTCACCTCGAACTGCGCAGACCTCTGCAGATCGCCGAGCGCCATCAGCATCGTTTTCCCCGTCCCTGTTCCCAGCCATATGCTCGATCCGCTCGAACTGCCCGAGTCCTGGGATTTGGCGACGCTGCTGAACTGCATCAGCTGCACAGTCATAGTATAGTTCCCGTCCGCATAATCAATGCCCATGGCGGACACATAACCTTGATCGGTCAGGTCGACCTCGTCCCAGCATCCCGCAATCAGCATGGACAATGCGGCAAGCATGCCGAGCAACAGCCTGGCTCTCATCAGTATTGGCCTCCTTTTCTCCTCCGCTTGACCCATGGCAGCTGCAGGAACGCCTGCGGCATGAGCCTGAACCTCATCGACGCCAGCGGAGCCATATAAGGTCTTCCGAACGATTCAAGCGAGCACAGGTGGATGACGATGGCGAACATCGAGAGGAAAAAGCCGAGCATGCCCATGAACGAGACCATCACCAGCACCAGGAGCCTCAGCACCGTGACCGTCCCGTTGAGGGTCTGGTTGACGAGGACAAACGTCGAGACCGCCGTCACCGCCGCGATGACAAGCATCGTAGGCGAAGTGAGCCCCGCGTCGATGGCGGCATTTCCGACGATCAGGCCTCCGACGACCGACACGGTCTGCCCGACCGCCCGCGGCAGCCGTACGCCGGCTTCCCGGAACAGCTCGAACATGAGCAGCATGAGGAACATTTCCATCGTCGTCGAGACCGGCAGGCCGTTCCGGGATGTGGAGATGGTCGCGAGCAGATTGAACGGAATCTGGTCGGTATTGAACGAGCAGAGCGCGATCCAGAAGCCCGGCAGGAAGATGCTGAAAAACAGCCCGACGAAGCGCAGCATTCTCTCCAGGGACACATAAAAGTACGGCATGTGCAGATCCTCGGGAGACTTGATGAGGAAAGCCAGGTCGGTCGGTCCCATGATGACGGCGGGATTGCCGTTGACGATGACGATGAACCGCCCCGACAGGAGCGAGGAGGCGGCATAGTCGGGGCGGCCCGTATACGTCACCAAAGGGAACAGGGTGAAGCGCTTGTCCGACATCAGGGATTCGATCTGGGTGCTGCTGTCGATGGACACGACGTTCTCCGCGATTTCCCGCAGCCTGCGCTTCGCTTCGGCGACCATCTCCTCGTCCGCGAGGCTGGCCATGTACATGAAGGCGACCTCGGTTCCCGATCTGGAGCCGATCGTCATGATCTCGCACTGCAGGTCCGGCGTCTTGAGGCGGCGCCTGACCAGGCTGACGTTCACATTGATGCTCTCCACGAAGCCGTCCCGCGGACCTTTGAGCGACACCTCCATGACGGATTCGTCGGGCTGCCGCTCCGTAATATTTCCGATAAAGGAGGCGTAGATTCGGTCCCCTTCCGGCAGTACGATCAGGACCGCGCCGCTGAACAGCATTTCAAAAATGTTCTGGCCCGCATCCGACTCGTCGCTGATCATCATGAGGCTGGTGTCGGACCCGTCCAGCAGCCTTCCTCCATCTTGCTGGAGGGCAGGCAGCAGAGACTGCTGGAGCAAGGACGTATCCACCATCTGGGTGCAGTAGAACAAGGTCGCCGGACAGTGCTCGCCGCTCTCGAGAATGAAGCTGGTCTCGATATGGACGACATCCTGGCAGCCTTGAAGCTTCTCATGCAGCCGCTCCAGCGTCCATCTCGAGTCGGAAGCTCCGGTGGTCCCGTCTTCGGCAGCCGATGAGGACGTCCTGCTGCGAGTGGTGGCGTTATTCTGGGTCTGCTGGCTCATTGGGGTCCTCCATTCCCCTCCGCCGGCACTCCTGCCGCAGAGGATTTCTTGTGGCGGCTGCGGGAATCCAATACCGCCAGCAGCCAGATGACCATGCTGATGGCGACGACGGCCGCCCCCGCGATGGGAAAGTAGTACGTCATGATTTTGCGGTACATCACCATATTGTCGCTGATGATCTGGGACAAGGGGACGAACAGGACCAGGATGAAGATCGCGAACCCCCACTTCTTTCCTTTCGAGCGCAGGGAAATCAGATCGGCGATGAGGAACAGCGACAGCGACAGCCGGATCATCGCTCCGGATATCCATTGGTAGATCGCGAAGAAGTCCAGATGCTCGATGAATTTGCCGATCTGGACGAGCCTCCACTGGGAAAAGGCCGGGTATCTCATCTTTTCGGCTTCGACCGGCCCGAACTGGGTGATCGCTCCCGTCAGCGGCCCCAGCGTCAGCAGCGACAGGATCGTGATCAGCACGACCAGATGGATCCATTTGAATTTCTTCTTCAGATGATGCTGATAGAGGACCAGCGTGTAGAACTCCACCAGCGCGCAGACGGTGAGCAGCGATCCGTACCAGACAGGGGTCCAGCCATGCTCCAGATGCGGCTTCAGAAAGGAATAGTCCTTATGGGGCAGATTCGCCGTCATGACGAAGTCTCCGAGAAGCACGACGAAGGGTAGGAGGATGGCGGAGGCATAGGCGATCGTCCTGAGGCCCGTGCCTACGGCGTACATGACGATGATGATGATGGCGCTCGTGATGATCCAGGTCGGCGTCTTGGGCAGATAGGTCGTCTTCGACCACGAGATCGTATCGACGAGAGTATTCAGCGCGATCCCGAACAGCATCAGCGCAAGCGGCAGCTTGAGCGTCCAGGAGCCGGCTCGGCCGAGCATCCTCTCCAGCATGGACTTCACGGATCCGTTCAGCCGCTTCATCGTGCCGTATACGGGAAAGCTGATCCACAGGATGGCTATGCCCCATCCGATTAGCGGGCACATCCAGCTGTCCCGCTTGGCAACATGCAGAATAAGAGGGACGATGAGGACATGGTTGACCAGCCCGACGGACAGGATTTGGATCATGACAGCCGGAAGAAGGCCGAACAGATTGGTTTTTTTCATTTCCGCACCTCTTTCGAGGATAGATTATCCCTCTGGCGGAAACTTTATCCATCCTGACCCGGACCGCGCTCAAGCCCTTGACTCCGCCGCTTCCCTCCCCGTGCCTGCGGCTCCCCTGGAAAAACGAAAACAGCCGCCCTTCATGACGCTCAGCCGCATCCGGCCGGAGCATCATCGAAGGGCGGCTGCAGCCGATGTCAGTCGATGTAGATCATTTTGCGGGTCATGCCCCCGTCGACCGTCACATTGGTTCCCGTGACGAAATCGTTGTCCGGGTCGGTCAGGTAGAAGCAGGCACGGACGACATCCTCCGGACGTCCTACCCGTCCTGCCGGATGCTGCTTGTGGTCGGCTTCGCTCAGCTTGGCCGTGCTGCCGGTCTCGATCCAGCCCGGGCTGACGGAGTTGACCCGGATGCCCTCCCCGCCCAGCGACAGCGCCAAAGCGTGGGTCAGCGACAGGATCCCTCCCTTGGAGGCGGCATAGGCTTCGGAGGAAGGCTCCGACATGAATGCGCGCGTGGAGGCCATATTGACGATGGAGCCTCCCCCGCCGTTCTCCTTCATCAGGAGGGCCGCTGCGCGGCTGCAGAGGAAGGTGCCCCGCAGATTGCTGTTCAGCACCTCGTCCCAGTCCTCCACCTCCAGCTCCCAGATGGACTTGAAGGCGCTGATGCCGGCATTGTTGATCAGGATGTCCGCTCTTCCGCAACGCTCCTTGATGCCTGCGAACAATGCGGCGATGTCCTCAGGCTTGCCGAGGTCGGCCGTCCATGCCGAGCAGCTTCCCCCGCTTGCCTGGATCAGAGACGCGGTTTCATCGGCGCCAGCCCGATTCCGGTCGACAAGCACGGCATCCGCGCCTTCCGCAGCGTATCCGAGCGCGACGGCCCGTCCGATTCCGGAGCCGGCACCGGTCACGACGACCGTCTTTCCTTTGAATCTCACCTGCATCCTCCCCTTTCGGCGTTCCTGCCTGCCTATCATACTTTACCTTGGGGAGCCTCCGTCAAACCTGCCAAAAAGCCGGACCCGGCTTCCGCCCGGTCCGGCTCCCTTCACGCCCGGCGCTTGCCCGCTCAGCCTGTCGAAGGGCTGTTCGGCACATGGCCTTTCTGGTTCCGGTTCTCGTTCGTGGAAGCGGCAAGGTTGTTCTCGGCTTCCTTGCTCCGCTCCGCGTATCCCTTCTGCTTGTCTTCGAACGAATGCTTTTTGTTGCGCGACATGGCTGATGCCTCCTTTCTCGCCTGGACCTGCGCCCGCTCCGCTGGCAGGAGCCCGACAGCGGCACGGCCTGCAGACAGCCGGACCGGCAGGCGGCCAGCCAGGCAGCGAAGCCTGCTTAGAATGCCCCTGCTTGACGGAAGTCATGACGGCCTCAGCCCTTTTGTTTCCCTTTTGGCGCCAAACTCGTTAAAATATAGACCGTATTCATTATCGGCACAGAGAGGAAGCGTTCCATGATCATCAAACCAAGAACCCGCGGCTTCATCTGCACGACAGCCCATCCGGAAGGCTGCGCCAAGCAGGTCCAGGAGCAGATCGACTACATAAAAAGCCAGCCGAGATGGGAAGGGCCGAAGCGAGTGCTCGTGCTTGGCGCCTCGACCGGCTACGGCCTGTCCGCCCGCATCGCCGCCGCCTTCGGAGCCGGCGCCGACACGATCGGCGTCTTCCGCCCTAGCGCCGCTACCGACAAGCGCACCGCGTCCGCCGGCTGGTACAATTCCGCCGCATTCGAGCGCGAGGCGGCCGCAGCGGGCCTGAAGTCCATCAGCGTGACGGGCGACGCCTTCACCGACGAGACCAAGGACCGCGTCCTTGACGTCGTCGCCAAGGAATTCGGCCAGGTCGATCTCGTCGTCTACAGCGTCGCGGCTCCCCGCCGTACCGATCCCGATACGGGGGAGACGTTCAACTCGGTCCTGAAGCCGATCGGCGCCCCGTACAGCAACAAGACCGTCAACTTCCACACCGGCGAAGTGACCGATGTGACGATCGAGCCGGCCGAAGGCGACGACATCGCCCAGACTGTAGCCGTCATGGGCGGAGCCGACTGGCAGCGCTGGATCGACCGGCTTCAGGGTGCCGGCCTGCTTGCCGAAGGAGCCGCGACGATCGCCTATTCCTACATCGGCTCCGAAATAACGCAAGCCATCTACCGCGACGGCACGATCGGCCAGGCCAAGGACGACCTGGAAGCAACGGCGCTGCGCCTCGGCGACCAGCTCTCCCCGATCGGAGGACGCGCTTACGTATCCGTCAGCAAGGCGCTCGTGACGCAGTCGAGCTCGGCGATACCCGTCGTTCC
The DNA here is from genome assembly GCF_002243345.2 of Paenibacillus sp. RUD330. Taxonomy (NCBI): domain Bacteria; kingdom Bacillati; phylum Bacillota; class Bacilli; order Caryophanales; family Paenibacillaceae; genus Paenibacillus; species Paenibacillus sp. RUD330. The sequence goes on along the minus strand of NZ_CP022655.2, from coordinate 2,034,128 downwards.
CCTCTATGTCTCGGCTCTCTACAAGATCATGAAGGAGAAAGGGCTGCACGAGAATACGATCCAGCAGTCCCACCGCCTGTTCGCCGACCGCCTCTACCATCCGGCCGGCACGCCGGTCGACGAGAAGGGCCGCATCCGCATCGACGACTGGGAGCTGCGAGCCGATGTGCAGGAGGAAGTCGATGCCGTCTGGAACCGTGTCGACACGGATTCCATCTACAGCCTGACGGATCTCGAAGGCTACCGCCGCGAATTTTTCCAGCTGTTCGGATTCGAGACGGAAGGCGTCGATTACGACCGGGAGGTCGACCCTCAGGTCGAGATTCCAGGCGCCCGATAAGAACAAAAAAACGCCTGCGAAGGCGTTTTTTTGTTCTTTCAGGACCGGGCATGGGAATCCTCGTCTTCCAGGACGAAGACGCTGATCTCCCCGAACAGACGGCCCGACAGGTCGTGGATATCTCCCGCCTGGCCGGCGATTCCCCGGATCGCCTCATGCTGCTCCGTGCTCAAGGCGCTCATGCGCTCCACTCCAGCTGCGGTCTGTCCGGCTATGGCGGCGACGCTGCGCACCGCATCGGCCAGCTCCTCGTTGCTGCTGCGCGTGCGCTGCACCTGGCCGTGGACATGATGGATGCGGGTGCCGATGCCTTCCATGGAACGGCTGATGGATTCAAAGGCGTCGAGCGTGACCGCGACCTGCCCTTCCTGCTCGTCAAGTCCGCGCTTCGTCTCCAGCATCGACTCCCGGAAGCTCGCCATCCCTTCCTGCAGCCTTTCGATCAAGCCGCCGATATGGAAGGTCGACTGCTTCGTCTGGGATGCCAGCTGGCGGACCTCCTCCGCGATGACGGCGAAGCCTCTGCCATGGACGCCGGCTTGAGCCGCTTCGATGGAGGCGTTCAAGGCCAGAATTTGCGTCTGCGCCGATATTTGCGCGATCAGCCGCGTGACGCCGGTAATCTCCTCCGACTGGCGGCTCAGCGTATCGAGCTGCCTGTACATGCCCTCGATCGATTCGCCGGAGCGCTTCGCCGAGCCGCCCAGCTCTCCCATCGCCGACAGCCCGCTGCCGATATCGGCTCCGGACTGCTCCCTTGCCGACATGACGGCGTCCATCGCCTCCAGCATCTCATCGAGCTCATGCTCCAGCCGTCCGATAAGCAGGGCGCTGTGCTCCGACAATCCGGACTGCTGCTGCGCCCCGGCGGATATCTCACCGATGGAGACGAGAATGTCCTCGTTGGCTTTGGCCGTCACGCCGGCAGAGGAGCGGAAGGACTCGGAGTAGTCCGTCATCGAGGCGGCCACTCCGCGCGTCTGGCCCAGCATGCTCCGCACCTTGGACACCATGTCGTCGAAGTGCCGGCTGAGCTCGCCCAGCTCGTCCCGCCTGCGGGAATCGATCCGCACGCGCAGATCTCCCGCCGCCAGCGCCGCGACCGCCTTCTGCAGCCGGCTGACCGAGGAGGCGAACGAGCGGATCAGGAAGAAGGCGACCACAACCGTGAACAGAAGGACGATGCCGAGTCCGTACAGGGCGGCGTCCGAGGTTTGGCTGAGCAGCTCGAAAGACCGCTCCTGGGCCGACCGCGCGTTCCGGTCTGCCGCCGCTCCCAGCCGCGAGGTGATGTCGAGCATGTTCTGGCTTTCCGCCGACGCTTTCGTATGGAGCTGATCGACCTTGTCGAGGACGGCGAGCGGATCCATGTCGGGATCGTCGAGAGCCTCGACCATGCCGGCGAAATCCTTCTCGTATTCGCCGACCTTTCTTCTCAGATTGGCGAGATCCTCCGCAGCCGTCCCCCCTTCCGGAAACGACAGCTTGTCCAGCTCCTTGCGCAGGGCGGCGCTCATCGTCCCGAACGGCTTGGCCGTATCCGTGTCGCTCGTCTGCTTCAGCTGGCTCTCGGCCGCGTTCATTTCCTGCAGGAACTGATTGATCTTGGCCGTCGTGATCCGCTTCTCCATCTCCGTCTTCAGCTGCGTCATGGAATTTCTGACGCCGCCCTGCATGCCGTCCTGATATAGGACAGCCGCCAGGAAAAAGAGGGCAATAAAGAGGAAGCTTGCCGCCAGCTTCATTTTCATGGACCTTGCCACCGCGCTAATCTTCTTCATCTCGTCAGCCCCCGCATGATGCCAATTTATGCTAGTTCAGCCTCTATCCTAGCAGAGGAAAGTTAACGAACATGAGGATTTTCATTAACTCCCTGTTAACGTTGGGACTTCCGGAGAAGGACTTCAGTCCTGCCCCGATTGATTTTTTATCCTCCTTATTTTGTATTGACAACCTCCTCCGCTCGATTTATAGTGGGAAACGAACTAATACTGATAATCATTATCAATTAAAAAGGGGAGTTCATCTTTGAAAAAGCTTCTAGTTCCTGCCCTGCTGGCCTTGGTCCTTCTTCTGAGCGCTTGCGGCAGCACAACCTCGGACAATGCCGGCAGCGCCAATACAGGCAGCGCCAACTCCGGAGCCGCGCAGAACACAGCCTCCGGAACGGAAAACACCGCCGAGCCGGCAGCGACAGGAACGATTACATATCAATCGGAGAACGGTCCCGTCGAAGTGCCCGCCAATCCGCAGCGGGTCGTCGTCCTCGCCTCCTACACAGGCAACGTGATTGCGCTCGGCGTCAACCTGGTCGGCGTGGAGAGCTGGTCCAAGGACAATCCCCGCTTCAAGGACAAGATCGCCGGCGCTGAAGAAGTCAGCACCGAAAACCTGGAGAAGATCGTGGAGCTGAACCCCGATCTCATCATCGCGGCGTCTACGGACAAGAACATCGACAAGCTCAAGGAGATCGCTCCGACCGTCACGTTCACCTACAACAAGGTCGACTACCTGACCCAGCATCTGGAGATCGGCAAGCTGCTGAACAAGGAGAAGGAAGCCCAGGCCTGGATCGACGACTTCAAAGCGCGCTCCAAGGCTGCCGGCGAAGAGATCCGCGCGAAGATCGGAGAGGACGCGACCGTCTCGGTCACCGAGAACTTCGACAAGCAGATCTACGTATTCGGAGACGCATGGGGACGCGGAACGGAGATCCTCTACCAGGAAATGAAGCTGAAGATGCCGCAAAAGGTCGTCGACAATGCGCTCAAGGAAGGCTATTACGCCTTGTCGATCGAGGTGCTTCCGGAATTCGCCGGCGACTATATGATCATCAGCAAAAACCCGGACACGGACAACTCCTACCAGGAATCCGAGACGTACAAAAACATTCCGGCCGTCAAAAACAACCGGGTCTTCGAAGCCAACGCCAAGGAATTCTACTTCAACGACCCGATTTCGCTCGAATACCAGCTTGAATTCTTCAAGCAGCATTTTCTCGGAAGCTAATCCATGCCGGAAGGAACTCTATCTGGAGTTCCTTTCCTCTATTTCGGGTAAAGGGATGATCATCGATGTCCAGTCCAATCCGCCGCAGGCTTCCCTTCGGGTATAAGCTCGCCGCCTCCCTGCTAGTCCTTGCCGCCGCCTTCCTCGCCTCGATGCTGCTCGGAGCGGCCGACATCGGCTTCCGCGAAGTGTGGCTGGCCATGACCTCCAGCGAAACGAGCAAAAATATATTGCTCATCCGCGAATTCCGCCTTCCCCGCGAGCTGGCCGCGCTTGCCGTCGGAGCCGCGCTCGCCGTATCCGGCGCCGTCATGCAGGGCATGACCCGCAATCCGCTCGCGGATCCGGGCCTGCTGGGACTGACGGCCGGAGCCAACGCGATGCTGGCCATCACGATCGCCTTGTTCCCTCAGGCCGGCTACTTCGGCATCATGCTGAGCTGCTTCGCCGGAGCCTCCTTCGGCGCGCTCGTCGTCTTCGGAATCGGAGCCGTGCAGAAGGGCGGCTTCTCGCCTCTGCGCATCGTGCTTGCGGGAGCGGCCGTGTCGGCGCTTCTCTACGCGGTCGCCGAAGCTGTCGGCCTTTATTTCAAAATCTCGCAGCAAGTGTCCCTGTGGAACTCCGGCGGCGTCATCGGCACGACCTGGAAGCAGCTGGGCGCCATTACTCCTTTCATCGCCGCCGGCATCCTGCTGGCGCTGCTGTTCTCCAGGCATCTGACGATCATGAGCCTGAATGAAGACGTGGCGACCGGGCTCGGCCAGAACATCGCCCGGATCAAAATGCTGCTGTATGTCGTCGTCATCATCCTGGCCGGCGCGTCGGTCGCCCTCGTAGGCAACCTGGCGTTCCTCGGGCTGCTCGTGCCGCATATCGCGAGAAAGATCGTCGGACCCGACTACCGGTTCGTCATCCCGGTATCGGCAGTCGGAGGAGGAGCGCTGATGCTGGTCGCCGATACGCTCGGCCGCACGATCAACGCTCCGTACGAGACCTCGATCACGGCTATCGTCGCCATGATCGGCCTGCCGTTCTTCCTCTGGATCGTGAAGAAAGGAGGGCGTGCCTTCCAATGATCGCCCCTTCGATTATCCGCCGGCAGCGCATCATCGTCGCTGTCCTGATCGCGCTCGCCGCAGCCGTCATGTTCATCAGCGCCGGATGGGGCTACTCCAGCCTCGGCTACAAGCGCCTGCTTCCGGTGCTGTTCGGCCACGGAACCGGCAAGGAGGATCTGATCCTCTCGATCCGTCTCCCGAGAATCTTCATTACGTTCCTGGCCGGCATGGGCCTCGCCCTCTCCGGCGCCATCCTGCAGCGGGTGACCCGCAACGATCTGGCCGATCCCGGCATTATCGGCATCAATACCGGCGCCGGCCTCGGCGTCGCGCTCTTCTTCCTGTTCGCTCCCATCGAGCCCGGCTCGTTCGTGTACCTGATCACGTTCGTCTCCTTCGCCAGCGCGATGGCCACGGCCCTGCTCATCTACCTGTTCTCCTACCGAAGAGGAGAAGGCCTCCAGCCCGTCCGGCTCGTGCTGGTCGGGGTCGGATTTTCCCTGTCCCTCTCCGGCATCATGGTCGTGATCATCTCCTCCGCCACGCGAGAGAAGGTGGACTTCATCGCCAAATGGCTCGCGGGCAGCATCTGGGGAACCGACTGGATCTTCATCTGGGCTCTCCTGCCTTGGCTCGTCATCCTGATTCCGTTCACCCTCTACAAGGCCAACCAGCTCAATCTGCTGGAGCTCAGCGAGCCGGTAGCCGTCGGCATCGGCCTGCCCGTGAACCGCGAGCGGGTCAAGCTGCTCATCGCCGCCGTCGCCTTGGCGGCCTCCTCGGTCGCCGTCACCGGCGGCATCTCCTTCATCGGACTGATGGCGCCGCATATCGCCAAGACGCTTGTCGGGCCGCGCAACCAGCTGTCGCTGCCGATCGCCATCCTCACCGGCGGCGTGCTGCTGATGGCTGCCGACATGATCGGCCGCAACATGGCCGATCCGGCCGGCATCCCGGCCGGAACCGTGGCCGCGTTCATCGGAGCCCCTTACTTCATCTATCTTCTGCTCAAAAAAGCCTGATCCATGAAAAAACGGGACGGTCCCCATGGACCGTCCCGACCGCGAAGCCGCCCGGGACCATCCAGGCGGCTTCAGTTGTTGTTTCCTGCATATTGCCTCATCAGGTCATCCCACTGATCCGCCGGCTGAAGGACGGCATCTCCGTGGCAAACCTCCAGCTTGGCCGGACGCAGCTCCTTGATGATGGCGCTGCTGACCATCGCCTCTTCCGGATACGGCGTGAACCTGGCCTTGAGAACCTTCCCCTTCCGCGAGTTGAACAAGTCTCCCGCCAGCAGGACATCGTCGCCTTCATGATAATAAACGACATGGCCGGGCGAGTGGCCGGGAGTGAAATAAGGCTTCAAGCCTCCGATGGGCGCCAGTCCTCCCGACGCCTCTTCGGCCAGGGCCGTCAGCGTGCCTTTAGGGACGCTCGCCGAGGCCTTGTCCTTCTTCGGATAGGGTGTACGCCCTTCGGCATAAGGAATTTCCCGGTCATGGGCGTATACGGGAACCTGCCTCGCTTCGAGAAGCTTCTTGAGCGAGCCGACATGGTCGGAATGGCCATGCGTCAGCACAATCTGCTGCAGCGGGCCCGCCTGGAGCCGGTCCAGCAGGCGCGAGATGTTCTTCGCCATCCACGGCACGCCAGCATCCACCAAGGTCACCCCGTCCTTGCCGACGACCGCCCATACATGGAACGGGATGACCATCCAGGCTTTCAAGCTCCAGATATGCTCCGATACTTGCTTTACGTTCATGTCGCGGATCTCTCCTTCATCGGTTGGTACAGCTTGTAATAGACCCATGCCGCATTCAGCAGCAGCAAGGCGCCTGTTAGGAGAAAAACGCAGCGGATGCCGAGCCATGCCGCGACTTGACCGCCCAGCACCGAGCCGGCGAATACGCCCAGGTAGCCGGCGGACATCGAGAACCCGAACATCCGGCCCGTCAAGGATGCCGGCGTGATTTTTTTCAAGAGGACGTTGACGGACGGAGTCAGTCCCGCCGCAGTCAAGCCGAGCAGAAACCGCAGTCCCATCAGCTCCCAGGGGCTGCTGACGAACGCCTGCGGGATGAAGATGAGACCGGCGGCGGCAAGCGCAGCCAGAATGACCTTATGCGCGCCGATTCGGTCGGACAGCTTGCCGAGCCTGGGAGCGGCGAAAATCGTCGCCACTCCCGACGCCGAGAACGTGATGCCGGCAATCAGGGCGATATGCCGGCTGCCTTGAGCGAGCTGCGCGATGTAGAGGGTGATGATCGGCTCCGCCGAATACAGAGCTGCGGTCAAAATGAAAAAGGTGACGAACAAGGTGAGCGTCAGGCTTTTTTCCGGGACGGCGCCCCATATCCCTTTCGTGCCCGCCTTCTTGCTCTCGTCCCGGACAAAGGTTTCCTTGACGAAAAAAACGGTCATGAAGAAAGCGGCAAGCATCAGCGCGCCGGTAATGAAAAAGACGTAACGCAGCCCGAAAGACTGCGCCATGAAACCGCCGATCATCGGTCCGAGAAGGCCTCCGGATACATTGGCGGTGGAAAGCGTTCCGAGCGCCCAGCCCGCATGCTCCCGATCCGTCTGCGCCGCGATCAAGGCGGTGCAGGCCGTGCTGAAGCCGGTAATGATCCCCTGCAGCAGCCGCAGGCCGATCAGGACCGGCACATTCGTCGCGAAGCCCATGCAGAAGATGACGACGGCCATGCCGAGGCTGGCCCGCAGCAGCATCGGCTTGCGGCCTACCTTGTCCGCAGCGGCTCCCCATATCGGCGAAAAGACGGCGGAGAGAATAAAGGTGATTCCGAAGGCCAATCCCGACAAGCGGGCAACCGAGCCTGAATCCGCGACCCCCATATGCTGAATGTACAGCGGCAGGATCGGCGCGATCTGGCTCATGCCCACGCCGGTGACGAACATTCCGAACCAGCAGAAGATCATATTTCGTTTCCATAACGGCATGGCCAAAACTTCCTTTCCGTCCCGTCCGCCTATTGCCGGAGAGATTGCTCCCATTCCGAGACGGTCATGACATCGGCCTGCTTCGGAAACACCTTCTCCAGAAGAACGCGGTGTACTTCCGGGTCTCCGTCGAGCGTCGCATCCGACAGCACCTTGAGCCCGAAATCCATGTCCGACGCTTCCCGCAGCGTCGACAGCACGACGCCGCCCGTAGCGATTCCGCTGAGCACCAGCGTATCGATGCCGCGGGAGCGGAGGATGACCTCCAGGCTGCTTCCGGCGAAGGCGCTCACGCGATGCTTGGTGACGACCGCCTCGCCCGGCAGAGGCTGGACCGATTCGTGGATCTGCGAGAACGGATCGGCTTCGCCCAGATGGTCCGCACCCGCGAAGGCCGAAAAGCGCTTGTTGCGCAAATCGATCTCCGGCGTTCCGCTGCGGAAGGCGAGCCGGACGAAAATAACCGGAATCCCATGGCTGCGGGCCGCCGCTATCGCCAGCTGAAAAGGCTCCAGCACTTCCGGCCGGCCGGCGAAGCGCGACACGATGCCGTTCTGCATGTCCATGACCAGAAGCGCGGCGGCTGAGGATGGCTGCTGCATGTTTACTGCACCTCTTTCGTTGGTTATGATGGAAAGGAAACATTAAACGGAGAGCTCTCCTTTTCATGTTAAGCGGAGACATCTCCGCTTGTCAATGGAATCCCTTTGGCTGGAATGACCGGAATGAGGATGTGATCGGAAATGAAGGAAGACAAGCCCCGCTCGGAAAGGCGCGACGCCGCCGAAAACCGGGTGCGGATATTGGATGCGGCCCAGCGCCTGTTCGACGGGAACGGGGTCGACAATGTCAGCATGAACCAGATCGCCATCGAAGCGGGAATCGGCCCCGGAACGCTGTACCGCCGTTACCGCAACAAGAGCGAGCTGTGCCTCGACCTCATCAAGGACACGGTGGTGCTCTTGTTTGAGGAAATGGATGCCTTCCTGGAGCTTCATGCCTCCGCTCCTCCAAGGGAGCGGCTTCAAGGGCTTCTCGCTATTTTTTTGCGGTTCAGGGAAAAGAAGGTCCAGTTTCTCGCGGGCGTGGAAAATCCCGCTTCCTCCAGCAGAGGCTTTCAAGCGAGAGCCGCGAGCCCTCTCTATGAGGAGCTTCATGCGCTGCTGGTCAAGCTGCTCGATGAAATGGCGGCCGCAGGGCAGCATCGGCCGGACAGCATCTTCACCGCCGATCTGCTGCTGACCGCCATGAGCAGCGAGTTCTATCTGTTCCAAAAGAAGACGAGGGGCATGTCCTCGGAAACGTTCCTGGACCAGCTGTTCCTGTCGTTTCTAGGATCCGATGCCCGGCGAACACAAGCTCCGCCGGAATGAATTCCGCTTCTGAACGCAGTTGAAGAAAGCCATCATAAAAAAACCTGGAAAGGAATCCTTCGCCTTGTCATCCTCTTCCGCATCATCGCCGCAGCCCGTCAACGATCGGCTGATCATGACGGTCTGGACCTGCGGCCTCTTCGTCGTCATCATGAACACCACGATGTTCAATGTGTCGATGCCGAGCATTATCCGGGATCTTCATATCACCGCCGATCTCGCCTCCTGGATCATCTCCGGCTACTCCATCGGTTATGCCCTCTCGACCGTGATCTACAGCCGGCTCTCGGATTCCGTGCCGCTCCGGCGGCTGCTCGTCATCGGCCTGACCGTGCTGGGCATCGCCTCGGTGACCGGATTGTTCGCGCGCAGCTTCGCGGTCCTGCTCGCCGCCAGGCTGCTGCAATCGGCCGGAGCGGGCGTCATGGCCGGCCTCGGCCTGATCATCGCCGGACGATATGTCCCGGCCAGCCGCAGAGGCAGCGCCATTGCGATGATCTCGGCAGGAAGCGCCATGGCCTTCGGGATGGGTCCCATCGTAGGCGGCCTGATCACCGAGTACTGGGGCTGGAACGGCTTGTTCGGCTTCACCTGCCTCGTGCTGCTCGTCATGCCGTTCCTGCTCCGGCTGCTGCCGAAGGAGGCGCCGCCGTCCAGCGGCTTCGACACGGCCGGGGCGGCGCTTACCGTCGTCAACGCGCTCTCGCTGCTGCTCGCGATTACAAAGCTGTCGCCATGGTGGCTCGCCGTCAGCCTGCTGTCCCTCGCCGCCCATGTCCGGCATATCCGCCGCAGCAAGGCCCCATTCCTGAATTCCGGACTGCTGAGAAACCGGCGTTACCGCAAGCTGCTGGCCGTCGGCTGGTGCGTGCTCGTCATGAACCTCGGCAATCTGTTCCTGATGCCGCTCGCCCTGGCCGACCTGTACGGGCGCTCTCCGCTGGCGATCGGCCTCGCGATCGCTCCGGGAGCGGTCCTGTCCGCCATTCTGACGCCGTTCGTCGGCCGCTGGATCGACCGCTTCGGGAACCGGCCGTTCCTGCTCGCCGGGCATGGCGTGCTCGCCGGCGTGCTGCTCGCCCAGATGCTCGGCCTGCCCCATTCGGCCGCCTTCATCCTGTGCGGATATATGCTCTTCTCGCCCGCCATATCGGCCTCGACCGCATCGCTGAACAACGAGACGTCGCAGCTGCTGCCGAAGGAATCCCTCGGCTCGGGAATGGGCTTCATGCAGCTGATGCAATTTTTCGGAGGCTCGGTCTCCACCGCCGTATGCGGCCTGCTGCTTCATCATTATTCCGCTCTGCCCGCTGCCGACAGCTACTCCAGGGTTTATGCCGTCCTGCTGGGAGTCAGCCTCATTTCGTCGGGCGTGCTCGCCTGGTACTGCCTATCGTCCAGGCAGCCGCGCGGCGGAGAAGGCGCAGCCGGAGCCGTGTGACGGATTCGCCGGAAGGGGAACAAGCCCGGGAGCGATCCCGGGCTTGGCTTCCTTTGGTCGCAAGGCAAAGCCTCATGGAGAGCCTGGCCGCATCGTTTGGCTCCTGGGGGCCGTCATGATATAATTTTCTTGTATCCGTTCAAGTTTTTAAACCTTTGGACTATAGATAAGAGGAGGAGATTCCCATGGGCAAGCTGGCGCTTCAGCATCTGCGGGAATGCCTTCCCGTCTTTCAGACGCTGGGAGATTCCAACCGTCAGGAAATTCTGATGCTGCTGCATGAGCATGGAACCTTGACCGTGAACGAGCTGACCGACAAGCTCCGTCTGTCGAGGCCCGCCGTCTCCCACCATCTGAAGCTGCTCCTGCAGGCCGGCCTCGTCGCCTGCGAGCAGCGGGGCACGCAGCGCCGCTACTCCATCACCCTTGAAGCTTCCGTCGCTTTGCTGAAGAAGCTTCTCGCCGCATTGGAAGAAGACTGCTTGTAATTTATTTTCGAGGAGGAAGCTGGATGAATACCGTCACTCCCCCGGATGCCGAAGCCGTTCTTCAAGAGCATCGCCGTTACTTCGCCACCGGAGCCACTCTTCCGATCGCCTACCGCATCGAACAGCTGAACCGGCTTGGCGATGCGATACGCCGGTACGAGCAGCGCCTGAGCGAGGCTCTCTACCTGGATCTGCACAAAAGCGAAACCGAAGCCTACATGTCCGAGATCGGGTACACGCTCAGCAGCCTGCGCCTCATGACGCGCAAGCTCAAGCGCTGGGCGAAGCCCGAACGGACCGGCACTCCGATATTCCAAATGCCGGCCAGCAGCCGCATCCACCGGGAACCGTACGGCACCGTGCTCATCATCGGCCCGTTCAACTACCCGTTCCAGCTGCTGATCGAGCCGCTGCTCGGCGCGATCGCCGCCGGCAACTGCGCCGTGCTCAAGCCTTCCGAGAATACGCCCCATGTGTCGGCGGTCATCGCGGAGCTCATCCGCGACACCTTCGACCCTTCCTATATCCGCCTGATCGAAGGGGAGAAGGAAACGACGGCCGCTCTGACAGCGGCTCCGTTCGATTACATCTTCTTCACGGGCAGCGTGCCCGTCGGCCGCATCGTCATGGAGGCCGCGGCGAAAAACCTCGTTCCCGTGACGCTGGAGCTCGGCGGCAAAAGCCCCGTCATCGTCGAGCGTACGGCCGACCTGAAAACGGCCGCGCAGCGGATTGCCTGGGGCAAGCTGATGAACGCCGGCCAGACCTGCATCGCTCCGGACTACCTGCTCGTGGACAAATCGGTCAAGCAGGAGCTGGTGGACCGGCTGAAGGAAGCCTTCATCCGCTTCTACGGCGAGGATGCCTCTGCCAGCCCGGACTTCGGCCGAATCGTCAACACCCGCCAGTTCGACAGGCTTGCCGGCGTGCTGGAGAAGGATAAGGAAAGCATCCTGCACGGCGGGAGAATGGACCGCGACCGGCTCTATATCGAGCCGACGCTGCTGGAGGCCGACTTCCGCCGCTCGGCCTCCATGCAGGAGGAGCTGTTCGGTCCTCTGCTTCCCATCCTCGAGTACGAGAGCCTGGACGAAGCGGTCCGCCTCGTCAACAGCCGTCCCAAGCCGCTGGCGCTCTACCTGTTCACCTCCAGCAAGCAGGCGGAAGAGGAAGTGCTGGCCCGCGTGCCGTTCGGCGGAGGCAGCGTCAATGACACGATCTCCCATATCGTCAATCCCGAGCTTCCGTTCGGAGGCGTCGGCAATTCCGGAATCGGCGCTTACCACGGGCGCCACAGCTACGAGCTGTTCTCCCACAAGAAGAGCGTCATGAAGCGCAGCACGAAAATCAATTCCAGCTTCCTGTATCCGCCTTATGGAGATAAGCTGAAGTGGATCAGAAAGATATTGAAGTAGCGCCGCCTCGCAGAAGCCTCCGGTCCTCTCCGTTTCCCAACCTGTCGATGAGACAGGTTTTTTTTGCTGCGCGCCGAGGAAGGCAATTCGCTTCCCGACCTGTCCAACTGAGCTCCGCTTCAGCTACAATAAGGATATCGAGGAATAAATTACGCTTGGAATCATGCGCTTGCACAAAGGATGGTCGCGATGAACAGACTCAAAAAAATCCTTATCATCGAGGATGAAAAGGATATTTCCCGCATCCTGCGGGATTATTTGACTCGCAGCGGTTATGAAGCCGCTGTGGCCGCAACCGGCCGGGACGGCTTGAAGATCATCGAGCTGCTGCAGCCGGATTATGTCATTCTCGATCTCATGCTCCCGGATATGGAGGGCATCGAGCTGTGCCGAGAGATCCGCGGACGGAGCGAGGTGCCGATTCTGATCCTGAGCGCCCGGGCCAGCGACACGGACAAGGTGCTCGGCCTTGGCTTCGGCGCCGATGACTATATGACGAAGCCGTTCTCGCTAAGCGAACTGCTGGCGCGCATCAATGCTTACTTCCGCCGGCATGACCGCGCGGCAGCGCCTGTCCATGATCCGGACCGGCTGCGCTTCGGCAGTCTGGAGCTGGACCGCAAAGCCTATACCGCTGCGGCAGACGGGCAAGAGATCGCCTTGTCCGCCAAGGAATTCGAGCTTCTCTTCCACCTGGCCAGCCACAAAAACCAGGTGTTCTCGAGAGCCCAGCTGCTGGACGCGCTCTGGGGACATGCCGCCTACGGCGATGAGAATTCGGTCACCGTCTATATCCGAAGGCTGCGGGAAAAGCTCGAGGCCGACCCGTCCAATCCCGTCTATCTCAAGACGGTATGGGGCGTCGGCTATAAATTCAGCGTCGACTGACAAAATGCGTCTGGGGATGAAAAATGTCATTTAGCAGCGGTTTCAATCGATGGATGGCAGCTGTCCTGCTGCCGCTGCTCCTGCTTGCCGGGAGCAGCGTTTATTTGTTGGCGAAGGATTTGTCCGCCGGCAGGGAGCCTTCTCCCGGCCATGTCATGAATCAGGTGCGGCTGGCGGTCAATCCGCTTATGCTCTATCTCGGTCAGAACCATGATAGGAGCGGCTCGGAGGAGGTGCAGGCCGAGCTGAAAAGGCTGGCCGCCGCCAGTAAGGTGGATCTGGCCTACGCCCGATTGGACGGGGCGGTCGCCTTCCGCTCTTCCGATTCCCTCCTTCAGGGAGTGGACAACGCCAATCGCGACGTTCAATACGACCTCTATTCCGCGAAGCAGGAGAACGGTCTCTTCAAGATCGCTTTCCCAGTCATGGACGAGATCTCGCAGACGCAGGTCGGAAACGCCATCTACTTCCTGGCGAAGGACAGGCTCGCGGAGCCGGAGTCCTCGCTTCGCCCTGCCCTTTGGATGCTTGTCCTGGCGGTCTCCTTCCTCTCCATCGTCAGCCTGCTCTTCTACATGAGAGGGAACATACACCGGCGGCTGCTTGCTCCCCTCGTTCGGCTTAAGCGCCATGCGGAAGAAATCCGGAAAGGAAACTACGCCGAGACGGCAGCCTATCCGGGAGCAGGCGAGATGGGCGATCTCTATGCGATGTTTGACGGGATGCGGATGGAGCTCCTGCATTCGAGCATCCAGAAGAACAAGCAGGATCAGGCGCAAAAGGAACTCATCGCAACGATTTCCCACGAGATCAAAACGCCGATCACAACGATAAAAGCCTATGCGGACGCCATTCTCGAGGACGTCTGCCCCGATTCGGAGACGATGCTCGACTATGTCGGCGTCATGCGCGCCCATATCGACAGAATGGCCCGGCTGACGGAGGATCTCCTCCTTCATGCCCTGCGCTCCCTGGGCCGGATCGCCGTGGAGCCCAGGGAGCAGTACAGCCGCGAGGTGCTCCGCCGAATGCTGATGCCTATCGGCCATTACGTGCGGACAAGCGGCCTGGTTTATGCCGAGCCGGAGGAACTGCCCAATGTGCTGATCGGGATCGATGCTGTCCGCATCGAGCAGGTCATTTCCAATCTCGTCTTCAATTCCATCAAGAACTCCTCTCCCGGAGACACGATTCGCGTGGATGCGGGACTGGAGTCAGGCAAGCTGAAAATCACCGTGTCCGACACGGGCAGAGGCATTCTGCCCCAGGACATGCCCTTTGTTCTGGAGCGTTATTATCGAGGACAAGCCCCTGCCGGGAGCGGCACTATCGCCCAGACAGGGACCGGAATCGGCCTCTCCATCTGCAAGACGATCGTCGAGGCCCACGGCGGCTCCATCTCCTTCGCCAGCAAGCAGGGACAAGGAACGTCCTTTTCCTTCACGCTGCCCTTGTCGTGATCGGCCCTGTAATAATTCCGCAATAAGTTGATAAGCTTTCTAAAAGATCTGGGAGGTACACTCCTGACATCGACAATCCGGGAGTGATGCTTCGTGGCCAAGAATACGATCCTGCGCGCCAAAAACCTCAGCAAAACCTATCAGACCGGCAAGGAGCCCTATCATGCCATCCGCAATGTGGATTTGGACATCTACGAAGGGGATTTCACCGTCATCATGGGCAATTCGGGCTCAGGCAAGTCCACCTTGCTCTATCTGCTCAGCGGACTCGACCAGGTATCGGCAGGCGAGGTGCATTTCCGCGACAGGCGCATCGACCAATACAGCGAAAAGGAGCTTTCCGAATTTCGGGCGGCGACGGTCGGTTATGTCTACCAGGGCATCAACCTGGTTCCCGACTTATCCATCCGCGACAATATCGCTCTGCCCGGCTATATCGCGGGCCGCAAGAAGAGCGCCGTAAAAGCGAAAGCGGATGAGCTGATGCAGGCGATGGAATTCGACGGGCAGTGCAGCCGGCTTCCCTCGCAAACGTCCGGCGGCCAGCAGCAGCGCGCGGCGATAGCGCGGGCATTGATCAATTCGCCGGACATCATCTTCGCGGATGAGCCGACCGGCAGCCTGAACATCGAGCAAGGCAACGCCGTGCTTGATATTCTGACCCGGATCAACCAGGCCGGGCAATCGGTGGTCATGGTCACGCATGACATCAAAGCCGCCTGCAGAGCCGACCGCTTGATTCTGATCCGGGATGGAAAGGTCGGCGGCATCCTCGAGTTCGATAAATACGATGGCCGCGACACCGGGGACAAGGAATCCATCCTCTTCGCTTTCGTTACAGGGAAGGGGTGATCTCGATGGCTGCGATCTGGCTGCTGTGCCGCTCCCGCCTCAAGAACAGCAAAACGCAAAACCTGTTCGTCGCCCTGCTCATCCTGCTGTCCACCCTGCTGGTCACGACGGCTGCGATCGTCATGGCCAACACAGGCCGCTCGTTCACCGACATGCACGACAAGACCAATGGATCGCATCAGCTCCTATTGCTGGAGAAAGGACTGCATGATCCGCAGTTCGTCCATCAGTGGTGGGAGGCGCAGCAAGGCGTCGAAACCTCCCGGCTGCTGCGCTTCCGGACCCTTTCCGGAATCACCTTCAACGGCCATGACGCTCCCAATCTGTATCTGTACATGATGGATACGCCCGAACCGCCCCTGCGCGTCGACTCTCTTGTTTTCGCGCAGGGCGTCCAGCGCGATTCTCCGGAGAGGGGAACGGTATGGATTCCTACCTCGATGGCCAATTCGTACGGAATTTCGGTCGGAGACAACATCTCCTTCCACACCGGATCGGGGCAGGTGCGGCAGCAGGTTGCCGCCGTCGTGATCGACGTCCCTTTTGGAGCGCCGTTCACCAATACGGCCCGCATATGGATGAACAGCGAGGATTACCGGGACTCGATGACGCCTCTCCCCGGCGCGGACAGCAGCATGATCGGGCTGCGGTTCGATGACTACAGCAGCCAAGCCGGCTATTGGGACCGCTTTGGGCAGGCGCTTGGCGGACCTTTCCTGGAAACCAGAATGGAGTTCGAGGCCATCTCCTCCTTTTACCTGATCATCAACCAGATCATCGGCTTCATCATGATTTTCCTCGGGCTCGTCATGATGCTGATCGCGCTGATCACGATCGGCTTCACCCTATCCGACGCCATTCTCGCCCACTACCGAACGATAGGCGTGATCAAGTCGCTCGGCCTGACCTCCCGCAGCACGGTTCTCGCCTATGTATGCCAATACGGCCTGCTGGCCTGCCTGGGCATCCTTCCGGGACTCGCTCTAAGCATCCTGCTGTCCAGAGCGATCCTGAACCTGTCCGTGTCCTCCTTGAAGACGGGAAACGAGGAGCTGGCTGTTCATGGAATCGGCACGGCCATGCTCGTCGGACTGTCCGTCTTCGCCATGATTGTCCTGTTCGCGGCCCGGCAGGCCGGAAAGACCCGCTCCATCCAGCCTGCCCAGGCGATCCGGCACGGCATGTCCGAAACGGAGAGCAGACGGGCCGCTGCGATGAACGCGGCTGCCGCGAGCCGGCTTGAATTCGGAAGGCTGCCTGTGTTCGCGGTCATCGGCTTGAGAAACCTGATCAAGAACCGGAAAGGGTCCGCTCTCATGCTGGCGCTGACGATGGCAGCCTCCTCCGTGCTCGTGCTCGGGTATGTCCTGCTGAACAGCATTATCCACGTTCAGCAGACGACAGCGAAGTGGGGCTACGACTCCGCCAATGTCGCGGCGATTGTCGTCAATAAAGCCACGTTCTCCCGCAGCGATTTCGAGCGCGCCCTGTCTGCCGATCCCCGCATCAAAAACGCGGGCTGGCAGGGAAACCGGACCGCTGTCGTGAACCCGGAGCCTGCCGCCCGCGGCGGAGCGGCCGGCAGACAGCCTTTGAGCCTTTATTTGAACGTCTTGGACGGCAGCTATGAACAGATGGGCTTCGGAACCTTGAACGGGCGCAATCCCCGAGAGAGCAATGAAATCGCCTTGGGCGTCAACGTAGCCAAGACGCTGGACAAGGAGCCGGGCGACCTCGTGGACATCTACATCGAGGGCAGAAAGCAATCGCTGCTCATCACCGGCGTCTATCAGTCGATCGCCAACTCCTCGTATTCGGCTCGGGTTACGATCGAGGCCGTCCGGGCCGCAAGTCCGTCCTTCAACGATATGGACGTGTCCCTGATCAACGTCAAGGACATCTCAACGGCTGAAGCCGTAGCGGACGGCCTGGACGCAGCCTTCAAGGGCTCCGCCTCCGTCGTGACCCAGAAAACGCTGCTGGATTCCGTCTTCAAGGAAGCCGCCGACATCCTTGTCTATCCCATAAGCCTGCTCGGAGCGCTGTTTGTCCTTGCGGCCTTCATCATTATTTACAGCAGCTGCCGCATCCATATACGAAGAGAGGGCAAAACCTTCGGCATCTACAAATCCATCGGAATGACCTCGACCCGGATCCGGATGTCCGTCGCGCTCGGCATAACGGCACTTGCGCTTCTGGGATCGCTGCTCGGCATCCTCATCGGCGTATATGCGCTGCCCCTCCTGCTGGAGAACGTTCTCGCCGGCTACGGCATCGTGAAGCTGCCGGTCGTTCTCCATTGGGGAGGAATTCCGGCCTTTGCGTCCATTCCTGTCGCCGCCGCCTTCGCAGGTTCCTGGGCATCGTCCAGAGCCATCCGGACAACCTCTCCGCGCATTCTGACGGCGGAATAGCGGCCTGCCCCTCTATATACCCATGAAAATACCCCCCTCGGGAATCAATCGGATATTTCCGATTTCATTCCAAGGGGGGCATTTCTGCGAAGCGCTTGTAATCCGTCTCATCTAGGCATTGTCCCGTACGGCTTGTGCGAAGCTCGGTTATCTGGCCGTGGCGCCGCCGTTGATGACGGACTCGCTCCCGTGGAGAAGGCGGATTCGCTCTTCTTCCGTCAGACAGCCGTGTAGCCGCCGTCGACGAGCAGGCTTGCTCCCGTGACGAAGGAAGCGTCGTCGCTGGCGAGGAACAGGACGGCAGCGGCGACCTCCTCCGGCTTGCCGAGCCTGCCCATCGGATGCAGCCCGACGAGATGATCGTTGACCGCCTCGCTGCGGCCTCCGATCAGCGGCGTGTCGATATAGCCCGGGCAGACCGCGTTCACGCGGATTCCCTTGCCGGCGTAGTCGGCGGCCATCGACTGGGTCAGCAGCTTGACGCCGCCCTTGGCTGCGGCATAAGCGGTCACTCCCGCCTTGCCGACATGGCTGTGGATCGAGCCGCAGTTGACGATGGCTCCTTCGCCCTGCTTCAGCATTTGCTGAAGAGCGTATTTGTCGCACAGAAAGACGCCCGACAGGTTGATGTCGATCGTTTTTTGCCAGGCGTCGGCTGCCAGCTTGTCCGCAGGCGCGTCATGGGCGATGCCGGCGTTCGCGAACAAGATGTCCAGTCGGCCGAACCTGGCGACCGTCTGCTCCACCATCGCCTGCACCTGAACTTCCTTGGTCACGTCGGTGCGGACGAACAGTCCCGCTTCGAGGCTGTCCGCCACAGCTTGTCCGTGTTCGGAGAAATCCGCGATGACCACCCTGGCTCCTTCCGCTGCGAATCTGCGCGCGGTCGCTTCTCCGATGCCGCTCGCTCCGCCCGTTACGACTACGACCTTATCCTTGAACCTCATGCTGTCTTCCTCCTCATGTGCTGGTCTTGGTTTGCCTTTCTCTCTCCTGTCATTACCCTTTGCCGCCCTTATTAATTCAGTACTAAAGGATATTTCAGAACCGGCTTCCTAGTTTGGTTTATCCTGCCAGATCTCATGCAAAAAGGACGGCATGCCGCAGGCAGCCGCCTTTTTCCGCGTTTCCGCGTTTTCGCATTTTTTCCGTTGTTCCCGTTTTCCCATTGTTCCCGTTTTCCGATTGTCCCGTGTTCCCATTGTTCCCGTTTTCCCGTTGTTCCCGTTGTTCCCGTTTCCCGTTGTTCGCGTTTTCCCGTTGTTCCCGTTTTTCGCGTTTTCCGCTGCCCGCGTTTCACCCTTCCGCTGCATTCTACCCTTTCGTCCCGCCCTGCAGGCCGAAGCCCTTGGACATGAAGCGCTG
This sequence comes from Paenibacillus sp. RUD330, assembly GCF_002243345.2. Lineage (NCBI taxonomy): Bacteria > Bacillati > Bacillota > Bacilli > Caryophanales > Paenibacillaceae > Paenibacillus > Paenibacillus sp. RUD330. The sequence continues at coordinate 2,015,064 of NZ_CP022655.2, read as the reverse complement.
GGACAGCACGTACAGCACGATGGACGGCATGGCGTACATGACCGAGAAGGCGGCCAGCTTGCCGTAATCCGCCATTCCATACTGGCCGAAGAACTGGTACAGCTTGAGCGAGGCCGGAAAGTTGCCCGGCGACTGCAGCAGGATGTACGGCACGAAGAAATTCCCCCAGCTGCCGGAGAAGGTGAAGATCGCGACGGTGCAAATGCCCGGCACCATGAGCGGCGCCACGACCTTGCGGATGCCGGCGAACACGGAAGCGCCGTCTACCCAAGCCGCCTCTTCGAGATCCGCCGGAACGGCATCGAGGAAGTTCTTGAGCATCCAGATGCCGTACGGCATCGAAGAGGCTACGTAGAACAGCACGACGCCGAACGCGTTGTCGTAGAGCTTGAGGCTCAGGAACAGCTGATACACGGGCACCATGACCGCCGTAATCGGCAGCGAGGTCATGAACAGCACCGTCAGCATGAACGGCTTCTTGTATTTGAGCTGATACCGGGAGAGCGGGTAAGCCGCCAGCAGAGCCAGCAGCACGACGATCACGGCCTGGCCGAGCGACATCAGCAGTCCGATCGCGAACGCGCGCTGGTTGCCGCTGTCCGACAGCACGGACGCGTAATTCCCTCCGGTCAGGCGGCTTGGCATCTTCAGCGTCTGCATCGCATTGGGATCCACGGACGCGACCAGCACCCACATAAGGGGCAGGACAAAGCAAAGGCCGATGACGGCCAGGATGGCATAGGGAACCATCCGGCCCGCATGCTTGCGTTTCATCCTCTTCATAGGGCGGATTCTCCTTAAGACTTCATCGAACGGATGTAGAACAGGCTCAGCACGATTCCGATCAGCAGGAGCAGCAGCGAGATGGCGGTCCCGTATCCGAGCTGATAATTGACGAAGGCCTGATTGTACATGAAGATCGGCAGCGTCGTCGTCGCCGTGCCGGGTCCGCCTCCGGTCATCGCGTAGATGAGGCCGAACACTCCGAGCGTCTGCAGCGTCACGAGCATCATGTTCGTCATGATGGAATCCTTGATGTACGGAATCGTAATCCGGATCAGAATCTGCCATCTCGAAGCGCCGTCCACGACGGCAGCCTCCTCGATCTCGTTCGGCACATCGTCCAGCGCCGCCTGGAACACAAGCATAGAGAAGGCCGTGCCATGCCAGATGTTCGCCAGGATGACCGTGAACATGGGCATCGTGTACAGCCAGGCGACGCCTTTCGCTCCGACAAATCCGAGAATGGCGTTGAGCGTCCCTTCGTCGCCGAAAAAGCTGTACAGGCATAAGGCGCATACGATCTCCGGCGTCACCCATCCCGCCAGCACGACCGTGCCGATGATGCGCCGGAACGTCTTGTTCCTGCGCTTCATCAGCAGCGCGATCAGAAAGCCGAGCGCCTGCTGTCCGATGACCGCCGATCCCAGCAGAAAAACGATCGTGTTCCAGATGCCCGTCCTCACCGCGGGATCCTTGAACATATGCGTGTAATTGTCGATGCCGATGAACTTCAGCTCCTTCGCCGATTCCCCGGTCAGCGCGAGATTCGTGAAGGAGTAGAAGAAGGTCAGCAGGATCGGATAGATGAAGAAGAGCAGCATGATGGCGACGGACGGAAGCAGAAAGTAGATCCACGTCCGGTTCTTGCGCGTCCTGCCCGGCCCGGCGGCCGCTATGGAGCTCATGGTCGATCCCTCCTATCGGATATTCCGCGCGCAGGCGCTCCGCTTCCCGATTCACGTGATGCAGATGCCCCGGACCGTCATTCGATCCGGGGCCGCGGCCTTGCCGCTATTTCTCCATCGTATGGTCGGCCCCCACGATTCTCGATACGTCCTGCGCGTACTTGCTGGCCGCGTCCGCCGGCGGCGTGCCGGTCGCGACCGATTCCACCATCGTCTGGATCTGGGTGGACACCTCCGGATATTTATCCTGGGCAGGGCGGAACTCCGCATTTTTGAGGTAATCGGTGGCGATCTCGTTGAACGGCATCTTCGTGTAGGCCGGATCCTTGGAGACGTCCGCCCGGACGGTGATGTTGCCTGAAGCGATGACCAGCTTGGCGGTGTTCTCTTTATTCAGAGCGTACTTGATGAATGCCCACGCCGCGTCCTTATGCTTGGCGTTGCTCGGGATCGAGAGCGCCCAGCCGCCGGCCAGCGTGATGGAGCCCGGCGCCTGGCCTTTGCTCGTCGGCATCGGGGCGAAGCCGAGCACATCCTTGTATTCCGGCCATGGAGCGGCTCCGCCGTCCAGGTAGTTGCCTGGAATCCACGAGCCGTCCAGCGAGATGGCGAGCTTGCCCTTGGGCAGGTATTCACGCGTCGCCGTATTGCCCGCTTGCCCGTTCAGCACCTTGGAGAGCGGCGGGCCCAGCTTCTCCTTGCTGACCGTTTCGATGAAGGAGAGCGCGTCGTCGATTCCCTGGCTCTTGGTGATCCATTTGCCGCTCGCGTCGTCGTAGAGCCTCTCCCCGGTTCCGTAGAGCAGCATCTCGTAGGTCTGCATCGAGGTCGCCTCGCCCGTCGCCTTGCCCATGTTCATCCAGATCGGCACGACATCCGGCTCCTTGGCCTTGATCGCTCTGGCCGCGTCCAGCACCTCATCCCAGGTTTTCGGCTTCCAGTCCTCCGGCAGGCCCGCTTTCTTGAACAGCTCCTTGTTGTACCAGAGTCCCCTGGAATCCGTGTTGTAAGGAACCCCGTACACCTTGCCGTCGCTGGCCGTCACGCCTTTTTTCATCGCCTCGATGAAGGAGCCGTTGCTCCAGTCCTCCCAGCCCTTCAGCCTCTCGTCCAGCGGCTCCAGATAACCCGCCGCGGCGTCAGAGTTGAGAATGAACGTATCCTCGGTCACGATGTCGGGGGCGGTGTCCTTGGACTTCAGCGCGAGCGCGATCTTCGCGAAATAATCCCCCTCCGACGCCTGGATCGGAGTCGGCTTGATCTCGATGCTTTTGTCCGGAAACGTCGATGCGACCTCCTTGATCCACTTGTACAGAACGCCCTTCTCTCCGATGCCGTCATCCCTGTACGTAATGGTTACCGTCGTCTTGCCGGAACCGGCCTTGCCGCCGTCTCCGGACTGGCTGCTGCAGCCTATCGCCATCACCGTGCACATGACGGCTGCTCCCGCAGCCATCAGCCTCCGATTGCCTGGCCTCATGGAATCCCCTCCCGATATCCGCTTCACCAATGGATGCGCTTACAAAATGCCAATACCAACATACGGCCGCACTTGGCTCTTTAGTACGTTCAGGCTCATGTTGTCGCGATCTCGCACTCCGGCCGCCTGAAATGTCGCGAACCAGCAGGCCTCCGGCCAAGATCATAAGATCCGACATAACCAAGGTGGATTCAGACCTTGCAACCGCTCCCAGATCCGGTAAATTAATGGTAAAGGAATTGAACATAGAGAGGTGAACGACCCATGCCCGCAGCTTCGCCGCTTATTCTCCAGGCTTCCCGCATCACCCGCACCTTCGGCAGGGGCAAGAGCTCCGTCGCCGTGCTCAAGGGCATCGATCTCGCGCTTCCCGCAGGCAAGCTGGTCGCGCTCAAGGGAAGATCCGGATCCGGCAAGACGACCCTGATCAATCTGCTCGGAGCGCTGGATACGCCGACCGAAGGCATCATCGAGCTCGGCGGCCGCGACCTGACGAAGCTGACCGGCCGCCAGCGGGATGAGCTCCGGCGGACCGAGATCGGCCTCATCTTCCAGTCCTTCGCCCTCGTGCCGCTCATGACCGCCTACGAGAACGTCGAGTTCATGCTCCGGGTAGCGGGAGTGCCCGCCAAGGAACGCGAGGCGGCCGCCATCGCCGCTCTCGAGCAGGTCGGCCTCGCGGAGCGCATGCATCACCGTCCGTTCGAGCTGTCGGGAGGCGAGCAGCAGCGCACCGCCATCGCCAGGGCGATCGCCCGCAGGCCCGCGCTCGTGCTGGCCGACGAACCGACGGCCGAGCTCGACAGCCGCACCGGGCTTACGATCATGAAGGCCTTTCGAGAGCTTGTCCAGCAAGGCCTGACCGTCGTGCTTACCACCCACGACCCCGCCATCATGGAGGTTGCCGATCTCGTATTCGAATTGGAGGATGGCCACATTGCCGAAGTCCGTTAGCTTGTCCGCTGCAGCCGCGCTTCTCGTCCTGTCTCTGGCCGCATCGGGCTGCTCCCTCCTTCCGCGCGAGGAAGCGGAGCTGAAGCCGCCGCTAGTCAAGCCCGCATCGGAAAATTACCGGACGGCCGAAGCCGCCAAAGGCACCGTCCAGAAAGAAGTCAGCGGCACCGGAGCCTTCGAATCCTTGAGCACCGACCGGGCTCAGCTGTCGGGCCAAGGAGGCCGGCTGGAGAAGATCGAGGTCCAGGCCGGAGACCGCGTCCAAGCCGGAGATGTGCTCGCCCGGCTGCTTGTGGACGGCCTCGACCTGCAGGTGAAGGAGCAGGAGCTTGCCGCAGAGCGCGCTTCGTATGCCTTGAAGCTGATGCCCTCATCCGACAAGGAAGGGCGCAGGCTGGCAGGCCTGCAGCTGGATATCGAAAGGCTCAAATACGCGAGATTGAAGGAGCGGCTGGAGCATACCGTCATCCGCTCCAAGCTCAGCGGCGTCGTCACGTTTGCCGATTCGCTCCAGGAAGGAGATCCCGTCGCGCCCTACCAGACGCTGGCCGTCGTCTCGGATCCGTCCAGGCTGCGGCTCGCAATGGGATTCGATTCCGGAGGAGACCTCGGCGGCGTCAAGCTCGGCTCGCCGGCCGAAGTGAAGATCGGGGACAACACCTATGCCGCCAAAGTCGTGCAGACGCCGGATTCGGCTCCGCAGACGCCGAACAAGGCGCTGGCGGACAAATACGCCTCCACCCTGTACCTGAGCGTCCAGGGCTTGCCCGGCAATGTGGAGATCGGCACGCAGGCAAGCATCCTCATCATCACCGAGCAGCGCAAAAATACGCTCGTCATTCCGAAGAGCGGCCTGCGGACTTACCAGGGACGGACGTTCGTCCGGCTGCTGGAGGACGGCAAGCGGCTGCGGGAAGCCGATGTCGAAGCCGGCATCTCCAGCTCCACCGACGTCGAGATTTTGAAAGGCCTGAAGGAGGGGCAGGTCATTGTCCTGCAATAACCGCTCTCTCACCCCGCTCATAGAGGAGGCCTGGACATGGCCCTGCTGACGATGATCTTCCGCAAGCTGGCGAACAACAGATGGCTGGCCGCCAGCTTGCTTCTCGGCATGGTGCTGACGACCGGCCTCGTCAGCACCATGCCGGTCTACTCCGACGCCATCCTCTCCCGCATGCTCGTGAAGGACCTGGAGAGGCGGCAGCAGGATTCGGGCGTGCATTCCGGCACCTATTTCTCCAAAATCACCTTGATGGACATGAAGGCGGATAAGAAGCTCCAGGCCGTCTCCAGCCTGGACCGCTTCATGAATGACGAGGCTGTCCCCGGCTTCGGACTGCCGCTCAAGCAGGCTGCGACCGAGCTGCAGACCGAACAGCTCGTGCTGGAGGTGGAAGGCTCCGCCGCCGATCCCAAGCAGCTCAAGCCTACCGGAGCCATCCGCTCCGTCAGCGGCATCCAGGATCATATCCGCCTGATCGACGGCCGGCTGCCTTCACCGCAGCCGGATGCGGACGGCGCCTATGAGGTCATGGTCAACCAGCGGACGCTTCAGGAGCTCGACTTCGTGCTCGGCCGGATCGTCAGGCTTGATGACGACAGCCGCAACCTGCATCTGCGCCTTAAGCCCGTCGGCAGCTTCGGCGTCCAGCAGGAAGGCGACCTCTTCTTCCGCGACCCGTCGCTCGATGATTACAACCGCGTCTTCGTCATGGATGAAGGCTTGTTCGCCAAGGAGATGCTGGCTGCCCGCAAGGCTCCCCTATTCTCCGCCAGCTGGTATTTCGTGCTGGACTACACGAAGATGACGCTGCGCGGTATCGAGCCTTTCCTGAGCACCGATCAGGCGATCCGGAGCGCTGCAGGCAAGCTCGTCCCGGTCAGCCAAACCAAGTTCGACGTCCCGGCCGCAGCGGCGATCGACAGCTATGGAGAGCGGTCGCAGCGCCTCGCGACGCTGATGTGGTCCCTCGACATCCCGGTGCTGATCATGCTGGCATTCTATATGTACATGGTGTCCGAACTCATCGCCGGCAGGCAGAAGAACGAGATCGCCGTCCTGCGCAGCCGCGGCGCTTCGAGGCTGCAGATCATCTCTGCGTTCGCCGCCGAAGGGCTGATGATAGCCGGAGCCGCCTTCGCGGCCGGACCGTACCTCGCAGCCGGATTGACGGAGCTGCTCGGCGCATCGAGCGGCTTCCTGCAATTCGTCCAACGCTCCAGGCTTCCCGTCCATGTCGGCGCCGAGGCGTTCGCCTATTCGGGAGCGGCGGCCGCCATCGCCTTCGCCATGACGCTGCTGCCCGTCATCCGCGCCACTCGCTTCACGATCGTCGGCCACAAGCAGTCTCTGGCAAGAGCCGGCCGGACGCCTTTATGGCGCAAAGCATTCGTGGACATCATCCTGCTCGGCGTTTCCTTCTACGGCCTCTATACGTTCCGGGAACGGCTGCACAGCCTGAAGACGCTCGGACTCGGCTCGGAAGACCTGCGGATCGATCCGCTCCAGTTCGTCGTGCCCGCGCTGTTCATGATCGGAGCCGGCCTGCTGCTGCTGCGCCTCTATCCGCTGCTGCTCGCCGCCGTCTACAGGCTCGGACGCCGCTGGTGGCCGCCGTCCTGGTACGCTTCCCTGATCCAGGTGGGCCGCTCTCTCGTCCAGTACCAGTTCCTCATGCTCTTCCTCATCCTGACCATCGCCTCCGGCGTGTTCAGCGCGGGGGCGGCCAGAACGATCAACAACAACCGCGAGGAACAGATCCGGTATCGCAACGGAGCGGATTTCGTCCTCTCCGGCCCCTGGCAGTCCGATGTGCCGGCGGACGCTTCGGCTTACTCGCCTGGCGGCGGAGAAGCCAAGGCTGCCGGGGCCGATTCGCCCGTCGTCCATTACACGGAGCCTCCCTTCGACGCCTACCCGGCCCTGCCCGGAGTCGAGCACGCGGCGAAGGTGTTCATCAAGAAGGATGCCGCCTTCACTGCAGGCGGAAGCGGCGGCACCGCCGAGCTCATGGGCATCGATAGTGATGATTTCGGAGCGACGGCCTGGTTCGGCGACTCCATCCTCCGTTATCCGCTGGCCGATTATCTCAATCTGATCGCCCCGGATCCGCGCGCGGTTCTGATCTCGCAGACGCTGGCCGAAGACAAGAAGGTGAAGCCCGGCGACACGATCTGGGCCGGCTGGGACAAGATCGATCCGCAGCCGTTCGTCGTATACGGCATCCTGCCTTTCTTTCCGTCCTTCAATCCCAATCCGGGAGCGGCAGGCGGGTTGCAGGCCTCTCAAGACTCCGTCTCAGGCAGCATGCCGATGCTCATCGTCGGCCATCTGTCTCGCATTCAGTTCCAGCTCGCGCTCGAGCCCTATCAGGTTTGGCTGAAGATGAAGCCCGGCGCCTCCACGGCGCGGCTCTACGAGGGCATTTCCCATGCCGGCCTGAACTTGACCAGCATCGTCAATACAAGAGATGAGCTCGCGCGAGCCAAAAACGATCCCTTCTTCATGGCGCTCAACGGCATCCTGACGCTGGGATTCCTGATCTCGATTCTCGTCGCCTTCGCCGGGTTCATGCTGTACTGGATTCTGACGTTGAAAGGGCGTACGCTTCAAAACGGCGTTTTGCGCGCCGTCGGCCTGTCGCTGCGCCAGCTGATCGGCATGCTCGCCCTGGAGCAGCTGCTCACTTCGGGAACGGCCGTCCTGATCGGCATGGCCGCAGGCTACTCGGCGAGCCGCTTGTTCGTCCCCCATTTCCAGCTGGCATTCGACCCGGCGGCTCTCGTCCCGCCATTCCGGGTCATCCTTGCCGCCGGCGATTTCGCCAAGCTGTACGGGATGGTCGGCATGACGCTGCTGATCGGCTTGGCCGTGCTCGGGATCATGCTGTCCAGAAGCCGGATCCATCAAGCGCTCAAGCTCGGGGAGGACTGATTCGATATGATTCATTGCGAAGGGCTGGTCAAAATCTATAAGGCCGCCGGGCTGGAGGTATTCGCCCTGCAGGGCCTCGATCTCGAGGTCGAGGCCGGCGAGCTGATGGCCATCATCGGCAACAGCGGCAGCGGGAAGTCGACTCTGCTCAATATGCTGGGCGGACTGGACCGCCCCTCGGCCGGCAAGCTGGTCGTGAACGGGCGCGACATGCTCAAGATGAGCGAGCGTGATCTCGTCGCCTACAAGCGCAGCAGCGTCGGCTTCGTCTGGCAGAACAATGCCCGCAACCTGATCCCCTACCTCACCGCTCAGGAAAATGTCGAGCTGCCTCTCCTGCTCGGCGGGAAGCCGCGCCGCGAACGCGCGCTGGAGCTGCTGGAGGCGGTCGGTCTCGGCCATCGGCGCGGCAGCAAGCTGCACCAGCTGTCCGGCGGCGAGCAGCAGCGGGTCGCCGTCGCGATCGCGCTGGCAGGCGGACCGAGGCTGCTGCTCGCGGATGAGCCGACGGGGTCGCTCGATTCCCGGATGTCGGACCAGATTCTCGACTTGTTCCGCGACTTGAACCGGACGACGGGAATCACGATTGTCATCGTCACCCATGATCCGCTGCTCGCCCGGAAGGTGGAGAGGGTCGTCGCGATCCGCGACGGCAAAACCTCCTCTGAAATGATCCGCCGCAAATCCTATGCCGAGGAGCTGCTGGAGCTGGAGCAAGGCATTGCTCCCGGCGCGCGGGACGAAGCCGATTCGCATGTCGAATACGCCGTCCTCGACAAAGCCGGACGGCTGCAGGTTCCGGCCTCCTACCTGGAGTCCATCGGTGCCAAGGACCGCAACAAGGTCAAGCTGGAGCTGGCGGACGGCGCTATCCGGCTGACAGCTCCGGATGAAAGGAACTAGCCTTGCGTTTGAGCGGCATTCCCCAATAGGCAGTTCCGGCTTCTTCAACATCACGGCAGGCTGGACCGGCGCGGCGCGCTTGCATGTCACCCTGCCGGGAAAAAAGCGGCAATCAAAAAGAGCCCCTCCCGATGGAGTCGCTCTTGATAGGTGCATCTATGGATGAATGACAAGCTGACATCTGCGGATGAATGGATGGGTGGATGGATGCTGACTTCCGTTCATTGACGCTCCTTCACCAGTCCCGGCAGCGCGAACTGCAGAGCCGCCATGCCGAACAGCACCGCCGCCATGAACGACGGCCGCATATCGGCCGCGCACAGGAGCAGCAGCGCGATCGATACGGCACGACCGGCGTTGAGGAACAGCTCCCGCATGATGACCGACTCGACGCGCAGCTGCCCCTTGAGCGGCAGCTGGCCGATCAGCCGGTAATAATACGAGGTCAGCGTGTTGACCGCGAGCGGGTTGAACACCGAGAACAGGATCATGAAGGCGGCGACGGACCACAGCTTCACGTCCAGCAGCAGGAGCGCCGCCCCGAGCGTGACTCCGATCGAGGAGATGAGCAGGTAGAGGCGCACATGCTCCTGCTGGGCGGAGCGGGAAATGACATACCCGGTAGCGACCGTCAAGGCGGAGAACAGCACGCCGAGATAGCCGACCCAGTCCTCGCGGCCGACGGTGCGGAACAGCAGGATGTTGGGAAGGAACAGCATGATTCCCTGGAACAGGCCGAAGACGAAGAAGCTGTACAGCGCTCTGCGCCATCTCCTGTGCTTGGACATCAGCAAGCCCATCAGATTCAGATAATAGGTGCGGTGGCGCATAGTTTGCATCGGAATCCGGAAGCTGATGACGGCCGCGGCCGCGAACATGACAAAGGCCAGCGCAAAAATAAGGATATACCCTTGCAGCCCTTCGCTGCGGCGGATGATGAGGCCCGCCAGCGCCGGACCGGCAAGGCCGGCGGAATTGAAGGCGATCATGTTGATCGCCAGATACCGGATCCGGTTCGTTTCCGTAGACACGTCGTATTGAAGCACGAGATAGCCGACCCAATAGAAGCCGGACGATATTCCGTTCAACAGCGCGAACAGGACATAATATTCCGCTACCCGCTCCTGGGCGACGACGACAAGCAGGTAAAACAGGGCGATCATGACGATGCCCAGCCTGTATGCGGCCATCCGATCCTTGCGCTTGGCCAGCCAGCCGCCCGCGGCGAACGCCGCCGGGGTGATCGCGAAGCAGATGATGTTGTACAGCCCGTTGATCGCGAGGTCCTCGGTCAGCCTCCACAAGTACAGGTTGAGAAACAAGCCCGACATCGATGCCCCGAACTGGAAGCAGCTATGGATGATCAGCGAGGTGACCGCATCCCGGCTCAGCTTCCTTTCCGGCGGAACGGCCGCTCCCCGTCCTATCTTCCCTTTTGCCCATTGAAGCACTGAATCCATTCCCCTCTGCGGCGTTTAAAAATAACTTTTTGTTTTGGCTTGAACCGCGCCGAAAATAGACGGCTCTTCCGAGCAAAGCCGGAAGGCCAGCTGGAACGAATTCTATTATACGTCAATTCTCAGGGAATGGAATGCAAGACGGCGCCATCCTTGAATGCGCCGTCGATCAGCGTTCATTGCCATGCTTGAAATGTCCGGTTGCTTTGGCAAGCAGCAGCTGGATTTCGAAATCTCCCGCCGTTTGGGCGGCCGCAATGAATTTCTCGGCTTTTTTGCCGGCCAGCGTCGACACGGCCTTGCCCTGCCAGGAAATGAATACTTTCCTGTCTTTGGAGATCCGGTATTCAAACGGATTCTCATCCAGTCTATTTCGCTTGTCGATCGGCACTCAGCTTCACCTTCGCTTAGAGTTCGGCTGCTCTCATTGTAAAGGAGCCCGAGCCTCTCCGGCAGGTGAATAATGGCTGAACCCGAACAAACCCAGGCTGGCCCCGAAGGGCTTCCCAGGTCTGTTCCAGCTCTGTTTAAAAGCTGCCAGAGCCTAGTTTCTGCCGCTACCAATCAAGATTCATTCAGCTGCTCCAGCACCTTGCGCAGCCAGCGGATGTCGTTACGGATGGACTCATCGGCATGGTCGATGATCAGCCTGACGGCGGACCGCTTCGCGTCGGGCACGCTGCCAAGCGCGGGATCGGACTCCTCGATCTGGCGGATGCGGCTCTCGAGCCTGGCGACCGCCTCCCCGATCAGATAAATCAGCTTCTGCTTGTCCACTTTGTCCAGGAACATGAGGGAAGAATACAGCGAGGTCGCCGAGCTGAATTTCTGGAAGGCGGCATAGATTTCCTCCTCCAGCGCTAGCCTTCCTTTTTCCGTGATGCCATAGGTTGTTTTCTCCGGGCGGTTGTCGGTTTGGACGACCTCTATTTTACGGATGAGCCCTTTTTTGGCCAGCACCTCGAATTGATAATAGAGCGTTCCGTCGTTGATCGTCACATTGCCGTCCAGCGGCTTCAGAACCTGCTTTTTGATATCGTAGGGATGTCGATCCCCTTCGCTGAGCGTTCCGAGGATGAAGATTTGAAGCGACATCGGCGAGCCTCCTTAACGTCCATCGTGAACCGAATAGAGGCCGACCAGGCGGCAATGCCCGTCAGCCCCTTTGGTATTCAGTTTACATGAAAAGCGGCTGTCCTGCAGTCTCGGCATGGTCCAGAGGTTTCCTGACCGCCTTGAAATGATGGATCACGCTGTTGACGATCAGCGCGCCGAGCCCGACGAGGCCGAGGCCAAGCAGATAATCGGCCGTCCGGCCGCCGCCGAACAGGATGTTGTAGTCGAGGTGGACCGTATAGTACATCGGAGAAATGTAGCTGAACCACTCGAAGTAAGCCGGCATCATCTCGCGCGGCACGACGGCTCCGTTCGCGATCGTCTGCGTCAGCAGGACCGGCAGGTTCACAATCATGCCGGCCTGGCCGAGCAGGAGGCAGAACAGGCTCGTGAACGTGATGGCGACGAACATTTCCAGCGCGTGGACCATCCACATCTGCAGGAAGGCTTCGGCGCCGTAGCCATGGACGGAGAAGTAGATCGCGAGCCCGACCAGCGGAGCGATCAGCGAGAGCAGCGCGTTCACTCCCTGCAAGGCTCCGAAGGCGCGCCATTTGCCCATGCGTCCCTTGAGCTGGTTCAGCGTGCCGATGCTCATCATGGAATAGATCATCGCTCCGACGTACGTAGCCATCGTCAGGAACATCGGCGCCATCTGATTATGCGTTCCCGCAGGCTGCGGGTTGGTGGACACGATAGTCGTCTCGACCTTGCCCATGATGCTTTCCACGGTCTGCTTCGACTGGTCGGCAGGCATCTTCATGCCCTGCAGCAGTCCCTCGAAGCTCTGAGACTGGATCTGAGCGATGATCTTGGACGAGACCTGGTTCACCACGCTGTGCATGCTGCTCGTAACCGTAGCGGGATTGGATTCATTGATGAAAAAGTCCAGCTTGGCCTGCTCGCCTTGCGCAGACAGCTTGCCTGTAAAATCGGCCGGAATATGCATGATGAACTGAATATCCCTGTCCTCAAGCTGCTGCTTGGCCTGATCGAGGCTGGCATCCGTCACGACATGGAAGGGAAGCTGCTCCTTCAGCTGCTCGACGAACTTGGCTCCGGACTGCTGATCCTCGTTGACGATGGCTACCGTCAAATCCGGAAGATTTTTAGGAACCGCGCTGTAGCCCGACATAAAGATGCCGATCATGATGATCTGGTAAAAAACGATCATGAATACGCCGCTCATGATCATCTTGTTTTTCAGAAATGCTTTCATGCTTCCACTCCATCTCTCTTTACTTGATATTGAATACTTTATTTAGAGTAATCTAACTAAAGTGATGAAGTCAATGCGGATCGGCATGCATTTCTTTTAGTAGGCAAGCATTTCATGGCGATATCATGAACGTTCGCGCATGCATTGCCTCCCCGGAGAGGGGGAAAACGCGCAGCCGATCGGCTGCGCCTTCCTCATGGAGCTTGAATAGAATGCCGCTAAGCGGCGCCTGGCGCAGAGCCTTCCTTCTGCAGTCCATGCGCCTGAAGCCGTATGCCTCTGCCAAAGCAATACCGTACCAACCGCCTTACTCTCCGGCCAGCTCCAGCCAGCGGTCCGTCAGACCGGCCAGCTGCCGCTCGTCCATCTCCCGCTCCTCCCATCGCTTCTCCAGCGCCTCCGGGCTGCCGTTTACGGCAAGCCGCTCAAGCTCGGCGCCGGCTGCCGCGACCCTCGCTTCCAGATGGGCAATTTCCTTTTCGAGCCGCTCCATTTGCTTTTCAAGCTGCTCCGGTTGCTTACCGAGCAGATCCTTTCCAGGCTGCTCCGTCTGCTTCACGTTTGCCTTGCTGCCGCTCCTCGCGTCCTTCCTTTCACCGGGAAAGGCGGCCTGGGCCGGAGGAGCCGCAGCGCTCCCGATCGCGGCAGGCTCCGGATTGCGGTCTCCTGCGAAGCGGCTGCCCGCTGCCGGCTGCTTGGCCTTCTCCGCCTTATACCCGTCATAGTTTCCATTCCAGGAAACGATGCGGCCTCCGGAGAGCTCCCAGACGCGCCCGGCGATGCGGTTGATGAAGTACCGGTCATGGGACACGGCCAGGATCGTGCCCGGGAACTCCTCGAGCGCCTCCTCCAACGCTTCTCGGGAGGCGGTGTCGAGATGGTTCGTCGGCTCGTCGAGCAGCAGCAGGTTGGGCCGCTTCCGCACCAGCAGGGCGAGCCGCAGCCGGGACCATTCTCCGCCGGACAGAGCCTTGAGCGGACGGAACACGGCGGCTCCGTAGAATTGGTACCGCGCCAGCAGATGGCGCGCCTCGCCTTCTTCCATGCCCGCTTCCGTCCGGAAGTAGTCCAGCACGGACTTCTCCGGCTCGGAGGCAGGCTCCTGCTGGGCCAGATAGCCGATCTCCAGCCGGGTTCCCAGCTTCAGCTCGCCTTCATCCGCGGACTCCCGGCCCAGAAGCATCTTCAGCAGAGTCGTTTTCCCGCTGCCGTTGTCTCCGATCAGGACCGTCTTCTCCCCATAGAGGAGCTTTCCTTCGGCTCCCTGCAGAAGGATGCGGTCGCCGTACCGCTTCGAAACCCGCTCGAAGGCGATGACCTGCTTCCCCGACCGGTCCTGCGGATTCAAGCTGAATTCCGCCGTCTTCGGCTCCAGGACCGGGCGCTTGACGGCCTCCATCTTCTCCAGCGCCTTGCGGATCGACGCCGCGCGCTTGAAGAACTTTTCGTTGTCCCCGATTCGCCCCCATTCCTCCAGCCTGCGGATCGTCTCCTTCATCTTCCTGATCGCCTTCTGCTGTTCCTGGAATTCGGCGAACTGCCGCAGCAGAAGCTCCTCTTTCAACCTGAGGTATCCGCTGTAGTCGGACAGATAGGTGTGGGCTTCGCCGTCCTCCAGCTCGATCATTTTCGTTCCGACGGCATCCAGGAAATAACGGTCATGGGAGACGATGACGCAGCTGCCGGCATACCCTCGCAAAAATGGCTCCAGCCACTCCATCCCTTTCAGATCCAGATGGTTGGTCGGCTCGTCCAGCAGCAGCAAATCGGGACGCGTCACCAGCTGGGAAGCCAGCACGACCCGGGTCTTCTCCCCGCCCGACAGGCTCCCGAGCGTCTCCCCGTCCCGGCTGCGGTCGATCTGCAGGCCGCTCGCGACCTGATCGATGAAGGTATCGATGTCGTAGCCTCCCCCCTGCTCGAACAATTCCTGAACCTCGGAATAGCGGACCAGCAGCCGCTCCAGCGCGGAAGGAGCCAGATCAGGATCGGCCATCCGGCTTTCCAGCCCCGCGAGCTCTTCCTTCGCCTTCATCAAGCTGCCGAATCCGCTGGCGAGCACCTCGTACACCGTCATCGAATCGTACGCTGCGGGAATTTGCGGCAAATATCCGATGCGGGCATCCCTGCGCACCGTCAGCATGCCTTCGTCTGCAGAGTCCCGGCCGGATAGGAGCCTCAGCAGCGTCGATTTGCCGCTGCCGTTGCGGCCGATCAGGCCTACCTTCTCTCCATCCTGGATTTGAAAAGCGGCACCGTCCAGCACAAGATGGGCGGCGTGATATTTTCTTACGTTCTGAGCGTTGACGATAATCATGGATTCATCTCCTATTAGGGAAGACGCTGCCTCAGCGCAAAAAAGAGCCGCGGCAGCTGGCCGCGGCTCTATGGATGGCATGGCGATCCGTAGAGGTCAGGGCAGGCGTCTTCTCGCGATGGGGCCGTTCGTACAGGGCAGAATGGACAGAGCAATCCCGTTCGCCGAACAATCATGCACGATGCCAGCCATGGCAATGGGCAGCCGGCTGACGATAGAATGGGCACATTCGCGGTTCACCTGCTTCACCTCCTGTAGGGCGCGCTCCTCCATCCATGGAGGGTCAACGCGCGTAGTTCCCTTATTGTATCCACTATGAAGCCGGAATGTACAGGTACCGTTTGGCTACAAGCCAATTCTGCCCGGCCGCTTCCGCGAAGGCGGCGGCTTCGCATGGCGGGCGCCCTGCGAGAATCTAGTTCAATTTGATGCCGCTCAGCACTCGGTCCCACAGCGCATCGTCCTTGATATCATGCGGTACTTCCAAGACGCACACCTGGCTCATTTTCCAATCGGCTTCCTGGACCGTCTTCAGCTCCGCGACCGGATTCAGAACAAGCAGCGTGAACTCTTTGCCGCCCAGCACTCTCGTCAGCGCAGCTTGCATGGCGGCCGCCTGGTCATATTCGGCATACCACCGGATGAAGAGCGGATGCCGGCTCTGACTCAAGCCCTCCCACAATCTCGCGACGCGCATGTCGAGCTTGGCCTTGTAGGCCGGATACGAGGAGCTCCAGTGCTGGCCCTCAAATATGGGGAAATCATGGACGGAGATGATATTGTACAGCGCATCCTTGATGAAATAGGACTTGATCAGCTTTTTTTCGACCGGCTCCAAATAAATGGGCTCCCCGTCGTCCAGATAATATTGGGGATAAAAGGTCTCCTCTGCCATGACCAGATGCTCCAGCTTCATGAAATCATGGAAACGATGATCGAACAGCCGGGCCACATCGCCGAGCGAAAGCGACACCATCCAGTCGAGCGGCATGGAGAACTTCCTGAGCCCATGCCTTCTCATATGAATGGCCGGGGAGCAGGACGATCCCAGACTGACGATCAAATCATAGCTTTTCATCACCTTTTTCAGCCTCATGTCATCCCTCTTTCCTACTCTTCCTTTCCCTATCAGACTATGCCGGAAAAATCAGCCGGGATTGGACACGTCCGCCTTGAAGGAAAGGAAAGCGCGCGGAGAAGTTGATTTCGCTTTCTCCGTCTGCAGACCGATTCGCCGGGCGGCCTTTCTTCCTCATAATGAGGAGATGGAACGGACCGTGTACGAAAAGGGAGCCAAGAAAGGGGAGCTCGGAATGGATGATGGAAGAGATTACGCCATGTATGCCTCGGTATTCGGCTTGTTCAGCTTCAGCTGGTTCGGGTGGGCGCAGGAGAATCCGCCCAAGAGCTGGCGCCTGTATCTCGGCATCGCAGCCGGGATCGCCATGCTGGTCTGCCTGTTCGGCGTCTATTCCAGCATCCGGAACTGGGATGCCCCGTCGGCATTGGATGAAGCGGGATCATTCCAAGGCTATCTGATCTCGGTCTATGCCGAGGTGCTGCTCGGAGGGCTCGGCGCCTTCTACCTGATTGCGACGCGAAGATCGGCGTACGTATCCGCATGGATCGCCTTTGTCGTCGGCATCCATTTCTTCGGATTGGCCGGCGTGTTCGACGACTGGAGCCTGCATGTGCTGGCGGTTCTCCTCGTGGCCGTTTCACTGGCGGCGGCAATCCTCTCCCGCAGGCTGAAGCTGGCCGTCAGCGCCTTGACGGGCATCGGCTCCGGGACGGCGCTGCTGGCCTTCGGCCTGCTCGGCCTGATCCGGTTTCTAATGGCCTGATTCCGGCAGAAAAAAGCGCAAGGCAGACCGGCCGCCCCGGCAGCTGCAAGCTGCGGGAACAAGCCATCGGCTCCGATCCTAGAATCGGAGCCGATGGCTTTGTTTGATGCAGCCTTGCAGCCGGCATCCTTGCGGACCATGAGGTCAGTCCTGCACGATCGCCAGCGCGAAGCCGTCGTAGCCTTTGCGGCCGACAGTCTGGATCGCGGTCGCGGACAGCCTCGCCTCTGCCGCCATCAGGTCGATGAAGGCGCGGACTCCATGCACCCGCGGATCGGTGCTGTGCCTGCCGACCACTTCTCCGCCGCGCACGATGTTGTCGCCGATGATGACGGTGCCGGGACGGGACAGGCGCAGCGCCGACTTCAGATAGGCCGGGTTGTTCGGCTTGTCGGCATCGATGAAGATGAAATCGAACGGCTCGATTCCCGCCTTCTCCATCTCCTCCAGGCTGGCGCGAGCATCGCCCGTCCTGACCTCTGCCTGGGCTTCAAGGCCGGCAAGCGCGATATTGCTCCGGGCGACATCCGCATGATGAGGCTCCAGCTCAAGGCTGACGAGCGTTCCGTCCTCGGGCAGGGCGCGCGCCATCCAGATCGTGCTGTAGCCTCCAAGCGTTCCGATCTCCAGAATGCGCCTGGCTCCCTTCATTCGCACGAGCAGCTGCAGCAGCTTGCCTTGGGCGGCGGTCACGTCGATCTCCGGCAGCCCTTCCCTGCGGTTGGCGGACAGCACCTCGCTCAGAACGCGGTCTGCCTCGATAAGGCGGTCTTCGATATAATCGTCTACTTGCGTCCAGATCGGCATCATCATGAATCACTCCTTCGGCGAAGTAGCCGAGCGGCCTCGGCTCTTGATTTCACTTTATCCGAAATGAAAGCATAAATATAATATATGTTATGCTTTTAATGATACATTTTAATTATAATATAAAGTCGAAAAGCGGCTTCCGAGCAAAGGAGAATGAACGATGAACCTGCATGCCCTCCGCTTGTTCCACGCTGTCGCATCCTCGGGCAGCGTAACCCGGGCGGCCGAGCGGCTGAGCATCAGCCAGCCGGCCATTACAGCCCAGATCAAGAAATTCGAGAAGGAGCTTGCCCTGCCGCTGCTCCAGCCGGAAGGCCGGGGAATACGGCTCACGGACGCCGGAAGGCAGGTCAAAGAGCTGGCGGACCGCCTCTTTGCCGTCGAGAGGCAGATCGAGACGCTGGCGGAGCAGTACGGACGAGGCGAGCAAGGACGGATTTCGCTGGCGGCCACCTATTTGCCCGCGAACTTCCTGCTGCCCGCCTGGCTCGCCAAATTCAAGCAGAAGCATGAGCGAGTGGAGATGAGCGTGACGACGACCAACTCCAGCGGAGCGCTGCGGCGGCTGCAGCGGATGGAAGCCGATCTCGCCCTGTACGGCGGGCTGCCGGAGGAGCATCCCGATACGATCCAAGCCGAAGAGCTGTTTCAGGACGAGCTCTGGTTCGTCGTCGCTCCGACGCATCGGCATGCCGGCCGCGCGATCGGCCTCGACGACATGATGAGAGAGCCCTTCATCATGCGGGAGGAGGGCAGCTCCACAAGAGAAAGGCTGTTCTCCCTCTGCCGCACCTATAATGTCCCTTCCCCCCGGATCGCTCTTCAGTTCAACGGCCTCCATGAAGCGGTCAGCGCCGTCATCGCCGGTTACGGAGCCAGCTTCGTGTCCTCGCTCGTCGTCCGGGACGAGATGCGCCGGGGGGAGCTGAGCCGGGTGCATGTGGAGGGCGTGAGCATGCGGAACAGCATCGCGATCTGCACCCGCCGAGGGGAGCGGCTGTCTCCCGCCGCCGCCAGCCTGGTCGCCTTGATCCGGGAGAACAGGGACGGAATGGGCGGCGGACAAGCCGGCTCCCTCTGAGCTCCAATCCGGTTGCACCTCTCCCGTCCTCCCCTTCCGATCACCTCCAGGATGGCTTCAGCGCCTATTCGCGTCTCGCAGCGATTGCTGTCAAGGACGCACCCTCAGCCTTGCTTGCGCGATGCGCTCAGCCTCGGCCGGCAAGCAGCTTCTCCGCGAAATCGGCATCCTCCATCATCGGGCTGCCGAGCGCGATGAAATCCGCCAGACCGTCCCCCAGAACGAAATTGGCTAAGCTCTCCGTGTGGATCTTGCCTACCGCGATGACCGGAATGCGGATGTGCTGCTTGATGGCGGCGGCATAAGGAACTTGATACCCAGGCTGGGAAGCGAGCGGCTGAACGGGCAGCAGCCCGCCTGCGGACACATGGACGGCATCGAGCCGCGACTCCAGCAGAGCGGCTGCCTGAGCCACCTCCGCAGGCGCAAGTCCGCCTTCGGCAAAGTCGGAAGCCGATACCCGAAGCTGCACCGGATAGCGGGGACCGACCTCCTCCCGGATGGCGTCCAGCACTTCGCCGATGAACCGGACCCGGTTCTCCAGCGGCCCGCCGTACATGTCGCTGCGGCGGTTGGAGAGCGGGGAGAGGAACTGATGAAGCAGATAGCCGTGCGCCGCATGCAGCTCGATGCCGTCGAAGCCGGCTTCCAGGCTTCTTCTCGCCGCCTCCCGGAAGTCGACGAGCAGCCGCTTCAGCTCTTCCTTCATGAGCGGCTCAGGCATGCCATAGTGGCTGTCGTAGGCCAGCGCGCTCGGAGCGGCGAGGCGGCTCGTCACGTCAGGCCATGATTTCCGGCCTCCGTGCGAGAGCTGGACGAATACCGGCGTCCCCTCGCGATGGACCGCTTCGACGACCTTCCGCAGCGGCTCGACATGGGCGTCCGTGAAGATGCCGATATCGCTGCTGTACAGCCTTCCATCCGCCGATACCGCCGTCGATTCGACGATGACGAGTCCAACGCCTTTGGCGCGGCTGGAGTAGAATTCGACATGGTGATCGGTCGCCATGGCGTCGATCGTCCCCTCGTTCTGCTGCAGCGGGGCGAGCATGAGACGATTGCCTAGCTTCAGGCTTCCGATGGCTCCCGGACTGGCGACCGTCGTGGAACGGAATGTGGTTTTAATGGTCATAAGGCTTCTCCTCCCGGCTTGCGGCTCTAGTTGTTCTCATTGTACTCTCCAGCGAGGACAGGAATACAGGCTGCATTCAAGGCATTCGGAGCCTGAAACCTTGAAATCATCGCCATTTTCCTGCTCCAAGGATAAAATGGACTTATTATAACAGGCAAGGAGGTCTTCCTTCATGGACGCGATCGACCATCAGATTCTTCAGCATCTGCAGCGCAACGCCCGCATGCCCCTGTCCGAGCTCGGACGGGCGATCTCCATGACTCAGCCCGCGGTGTCCGAGCGGGTGCGCAAGCTGGAGGAAAAGGGAATCATCGACTCCTACCGCGCCATCGTCTCGCCGGAGAAGCTCGGCAAAGCGGTGACGGCGTTCGTGCTCGTCCAGACCGGCAGCTGCGGCAAGCTGGCGAAGTTCGGCGGCGAATCGCCGGAAGTCGCGGAGATGCATCAGCTCAGCGGCCAATACAACTTCATACTCAAGGTCCAGACGAGGTCGATCGCTTCCTTGGAAGCTTTTCTGGTCCGCTGCAGCGAATTCGGCTTCACGACGACGATGACGGTGCTTTCTACACCGCTTGCATTCAAGCCGCTGTCCGAAGAAGCGGACGGTTTCCGGGCGATCTGACCGGGAAGGAACAAGCGGTCGGATCACGGCAAGTAGGATTCGTGGATTCATCCGGAATAATGCGGACGGGAATCAACCGTATGTCCGCGCTGATGTGTGGGGAACGCCAATCTATCTGGGCTGCGTCCTGCTGCCGCAGATTTCTTGAACGGCTCACAGATCGGGCCGGCTTGTCCTTCTCCGGAAAGTGTCGCGCCGGTTAAAGGATTGCATGGAGCGGACGGAGAACTAGACTTCCTTAAAGACAAGAAAGCAATCAGAGCGCCGGAGGGATGACGACCATGCAAAATCGGATCCTTGCGCCTGGCCCCGTGCTGACGGACAACGGCACGCTGGCTCAACGGGGGTACTCGACGGAAGCCGTGCTGGATTTCAACCGGAACCGGATCAAGGCACCGCCTTGGAGGATCAAGGAATGGGATTTTTACCAGGTGTCCAATGACGACTACTGCCTGCAGATGACGATCGGGCATGTGTCTTATGCGGGGGATGTGTCGGTCAAGCTGTTCGAATATGCCACGGGCAAGCGCTACGACTATTCCGTCATGCTCCTGCTGCCGTTCGGCCGGCTGAACATGCCACCCTCGGCGGATGCAGGCGATCTTGCCTATCGCAAGAAAGGAATGTTCCTGTCGTTCCAGCCGGGAGAATCGGAGCGAAGGCTCACCTGCAGATGGGAGGGAGGCCGACAGCCGCCGCTGGAGATCGACGTCACGCTCTCCCAGCGGGACCGGAATTCAATCGTGATGGCGACGCCCTTCGACGAAAGGGAGACCTTCTTTTACTACAATCACAAGATCAGCTGCATGCCGGCTTCCGGTTTTGCCCGGATCGGGGAGCAGGAGTATCGTTTCGAGCCTGATTCGTCCTTCGGCTTGCTGGATTGGGGGCGCGGCGTATGGCCGTTCAGCCATGAGTGGTTCTGGGGCAGCGGCAGCGGTCATGCCGCGGGGAAGAGGTTCGGCTTCAACATCGGCTTCGGCTTCGGGAATACCGCCGCCGCAACGGAGAACATGCTTTTCTATGACGGCAAGGCGCATAAGCTCGGCCGGGTGGACTTCGATCTTGCCGGAAGCGGCGGGTACCTGGCACCGAAGAAGTTCACCAGCGACGACGGCCGGTTCGAAATGGATTTCGTTCCGGTCTACGACCGCTGCACGGAGACCAAGCTGCTGAAGATCCACACGAGCTGCCATCAGATCTTCGGCCGCTTCAGCGGCTGCGCGGTGCTCGATGACGGCGAGAGGATCGAGGTCAAGGATCTGATGGCGTTCGCCGAGCACGCGGTCAACCGCTGGTAGCCGTCAAGAAGGATATTCCAGCCTTCTGCCGGGTGGATTTCAGTTGATTCGCCCGCCGGGATCGGATCGGCCTCAGGCTGCATTCGATTCCCTCCTGCATTCGGAGCGTTTTGTCCCTCGCGGACAAAGCGCTTTTGTTCTTTTTCGGGAGCCTCAGCTTCTTGCTTCTTGCTCCTTGCTCCTTGCTCCTTGCTCCTTGCCTGCCTTATCGCAGCCATCCCCCATGCATTGCCTTTCTCTGCTACCTCTTCCACAAAGATGTTTGATGATCAAGATTCTCGATAGATGAAATTTTTGTTTGAATGAAGTAAAATAAAGACCAGCGATTCACAGCTGGAGAAACGAAGTCGAAATAATCCGTTGGAACCGTCTCAGCCGAAAAACAACCGACAAAAAGGGGAGAACGTCATGGCAACACTCGTTCTGTACGCGACCAAAACAGGAGCCGTCAAGCAGTGCGCCAACGTATTGGCGGAGGAGCTTCCCGGCAGCATCCTGTGCAATATCGAGACCGGGATGCCCGATCTGGCCGCTTTCGATTCCGTAATCGTAGGCGCCGGAGTAAGAGACGGCAAAATCTACAAGCCGATCCGGGACTACATCAAGAAAAACAAGGACGCGCTTCTGGGCAAGCGCGCCGGGTATTTCATCTGCAATGAAAAGCCGAAAAAGACGGAAGAAATCATCGAGGCGAACTTCTCGGAGGAGTTGAGGCAAGCGGCCGTAGGGATCGAATCCTTCGGCGGCTACAAATCCTATGCCGCGCCAGCGGAGGGCGCCGACCAGCTCAAAGGCCTTTTCGTGGACCGGATCAAGGCTTTTTCCGACCTTTTTAAATAAAGCGGCAGCAGAGGGAACAATCGAAAAGCAAGCCGTGTTCCCGAAAGACGCTTATACGGTTGCATTCCCTTTTCTTCCCATCCGGATCTCAGGCCTGCCTACCATTCATCTGTCATGACAATCGGCCTGATGATGCCGTCCTCCACCTGCATCCGGTCGATGCAGAGGATCCGGCTGCCGGGATCGCGGTCGCCGATGATCCGCCGATGGTACACGATCAGCCATTCGTCCTCTTCCGCCAGATGCAGATACCCGTGATGGCCCGGACCTTCGGCGACCGGAGGCTGGCTCTCCAATATCGTTCCCTTGTTCTCGAACGGTCCCAGCGGACTGCCGCTGGTGCCGTATGCGACGCGGTAAGTGCCGTTGGTCCAGCCGCCCATCGACCACATCAAATAATAGAGGCCGCCCTTCTTCAGCATGCAGGGTCCCTCCACATACCCGGGCGGAGTGATGGAGTGGATCTCCTCCCCGCATTCAAGCGGCTCGAAGCCGGTCATCTCCTCATTCATGCGGGCCGCGTTGCAATGCTTCCAGCCGCCGTAGTAGAGATAGACCGCTCCATCGTCGTCCTTGAACAGATGGGCGTCGATCGGCTGCGCCCCATGAACGAAGCGGTCTACGAGCGGCCGGCCGAGATAGGCTCGGAATGGGCCTGCCGGACTGTCCGCGACCGCTATCTCCAAGCCTCCGGTCTCCTCGTCCGACTGGATGTCGTTGCTGGCGAAGATCAAATAGTACTTTCCGCCGCGCTCGATGATCGTAGGAGCCCAGACCGCCCTCCATATATGCGGGAAGCCTTCCATCTCGACAATGCCCTCATGCTTGTGCCAGTGGATCAGATCATCGGAGCTGAATGCGTCCAGATTCATCTGGTCGGTGTAGGCCGTGAAGGAACGGGTCGCGTAGATCCAAAACTTCCCTTCATAGATCCGGGCTTCCGGATCGGCATAATAACCCGGTATCACGGGGTTCACGATTCCTCTCATGCATGTCTCCTCCTTCAATGGAGGCATCCCTCTTTATTGGAGGGATGCTTTTTGCGCCTCATAGGCTCCGAGCTTTAACGGCAGCGGACAACCAAGTCGATCGGATACCGGCCGGCGTTGCGTCCGTACAGGGCGAGCCCGCCCTCCGAGGCCCTCAGCTCCAGCTTGAAGCGGCGGGCTGAATCCAGCTTGGCAACCAGCCGCGGCGGCAGTGACGCCCGGCACAGATAGCCGTAGGAACCGGCTTCGTCCAGCTTGTTGTCAACGGGCTGATAATGCCAGGAGAGAATGCCGCGCGCGTCGGCGGGATTGTCCGGCAGCGCGAAGCTGGCGGCTGGTTCGCCGTCGATCAGCACCTCAACCCGGGATTCATGCCTCTGTTCTCCCGTCATGGGGTAGCTGTTCTTGTTCCATTCGGCGTCCGCGGAATCCCCGTGCATATAATTGATGTCGGTCCGCTGCTCTTTGCCGCCTTCGCAGTTGCGGGCGAGCAGCCGCTTGGAGCTGGCTTCGAACCAGATGTCCACGTCCGTGATCAAGGCCTGCTCCCCGGCATCCGGCAGCACCGCGTCGAAGAAGAACGAGCCTTCCTTGCCGCCGTTCTGCTTGTGGCCGCCGATGGCCTCCCATTGGGAAGCAAAGCTGTGCTCCGAGAACGAGCCGACCGGAATGCCGAGCGTGCTGCCGTCCGTTCCGTATCGTCCTCCCTGACGCCCGCTCCGGACGTCGAACGAAGTGAAGTTCCGCGTCACGACCGTCCCTTGGCCGTCCACGAGACGCAGGCCAAGGATCGCCAGCGCGTCGCGCTGCGGCATCGTCAGCACGAGCGGCGGCAGCTCGGAGGCTCCGTAGCCGTCCCAATCCAACGGGACGGCTCCGCTGCTCTCGACCCGGCGCACCCCGAGCTCGTCATAGGCGAGCTCCCATTCCAGCGTCAGCCTCTCGCCATGATAGCGGTCGGAGAAGCTGGAGCGGAGCAGCGGCACCGTCGCTTCCGCTCCGGCATCCACCGTCGCGCATGGAGCCGCATCCACGACGATGAAATCCGCCGCATGCAGGTCGCGCAGCGTCATGCCCGGTACGATGCCGTCATAACCGAAGTCTTTGGCCGAGCCGTCCAGCCGGTAGTAGCCGTTGAATTCGTTGGTGACGTCCCGGAATTCCGTGAACACGAAGCCGCACAGCTTGTCGTGGCGCCGGAACTCATTGAGCATGTACCGGTAATGCCAAGCCAGGTCGCTGTCGCCGGCCCCTCCCTCGATGCCCCAGACGTTGCCGCATTCGCTGTTCATCAGCGGCGCGTCCGACTGCTTGTTGCCGCCGATGTAGTTCAGCTCCGACCCCGGGAAGGTTCCCGCGGCGACATGCTCCAGGTGGTCGCGCAGCTGCCGGTAGCCGTTGATGTAGAAGTGCCAGGAGTTGAGATCCGACTCCACATGGTCCCAGTTGCACGGAGAATTGTCCTCCACGATGCGCGTCGGATCGATGCTTTTGGCCCACCGGTAGCGCTCCCTGACCCATTCCTGCGTCTCGGGAAGGTACAGCTGCCGATGCGCCGCGTCTCCCGTCACGGATACCGTCCTGCTGTCCGTTTTCAGCCCCCAGGTCTCATTGAACATGACCCACGAGAAGATGGACGGATGATTGATATCCCTCTGTATCGTCTCCAGCGCTTCGCGCTCATACGACGCCCGTGCCGACTCGTCCGGATCGCCCCAGAAGCAGGGCATGTCCTCCATGACGAGAATGCCCAGCTTGTCGGCCCAATACAGCTTGCGGGGCTCCTCCGGCTTGATGTGGATGCGGACGAAGTTGAGGCCGAGCCGCTTCATCATATAGATCTCGTCCTGCATGTCCCGGTCGCACGGATAGGTGAAATAACCGGTCCGGTGATAAGCCTGGTCCAGCGTTCCGTTCAAATAGACCGGCTTGCCGTTCAGCGTCAGCCAGCGGTAGCCGCGCTCCCCGAACCGGGCTGTGCCGATCTCGCGGATGCCGAAGTACGTGGACACCCTGTCCTCTCCGGAGAGGGTAGTCAAGGTGACGGCTCCTTCGTACAGATGAGGCGTTTCCGGACTCCACAGCTGCGGCTCCTCCACCTGGAAGGACACGGAGACTTCATTGTCGCCCTTCTTCAGCCGATGCACGGATTGAGCCGTGACGCCGCCTTCCGGGAAATCGAGCGCAAGCCGCGCTTCCCCATCCTGCGCGGCGCTGATGACCGCGCTGAGCTCCACGGTTCCATCGATGAAGGTGCTGAATTTCGCATGCCGGATATAGGCCTCGGGACGGGCCTCCAGCCATACCGTCTGCCAGATGCCGCGGATTTCCCCGTAGCCTTGCTTGCCCCGGGCCTGATGGCTGTGATCCTCATCCTGCGCGCGCACGACGATTACGTTCTCCTCCTCCGTCTTCCAGGCCGAGGTGACGTCGAACTCGAACGTGCCGTACCCGCCCTGATGGGAACCGGCATGCAGCCCGTTCACCCAGACATCGCATTCGTAATCTGCCGCGCCGAAGCGGAGGAACACGAGAGAGCCGGCTTCCGAGGGAGCCCAGCTCGCTGTGCGGCGATACCATCCGGTCCCCTTCACGTTCTCCCCGATTCCGGATAAGGGACTCGCCCATGAAAACGGTACCATAATGGTCGAGCCGAAGTGGCTCTCATCCTTGGACTGCCAGCCTTCCGATGCGCCTATTCCTTCCTGATCCAGCCGGAAAGACCAGGATCCGTTGAGATTGAGCCAATCGCCCCGTTCCCAATCCGGTCGGGGGTATTCAGGACGGGGAATCAGGAGGCCTGCATGGGCGGTTATGGATTCAAGCATTCGGCACACACCTTTCGAATGGGAATTGAACCCATTCTATCAGCTATATATGAATTAGGCAATGTACATTATAATTTTACAATGTTTCGAATTCCTTGTAGACTGAAGCTATTCATTTATGTAAAGGAAGCGTTGACATGAGCGAAACGAAACAGGAACTGATCCGCTACCCGGCTTCCCGGATGATCGACGTGGCAAAGGCTCTCTCCAGCGACGTCCGGCTGCGGATTCTGGAGGCGCTCGGAGAGAAGCCGATGAGCGTCAGCCAGCTGGCGGAGGTGCTCGGCGCGGCCCAGCCGACCATATCCATCAACGTCCAGACGCTGGAGCAGGCCGAGCTGATCGCCTGCCGCCAAGGCTCCGCCCGGGAGAAGATCTGCTCCGTCAATTACCGCTCCATCCTGCTGGAAATGCCGGCCAGAGCCGGCGACGCCCTGCACCGCACGGAACAAATCCGCATGCCGATCGGCATGTTCTCCGCCTGCTCCGTCCAGCCGCCCTGCGGCATGGCTTCGCGCGACGGCTCCGGCATCGGATCGCCGGACGATCCGCGGGTGTTCTACATGCCGGACCGCATTCACGCCTCCGTAGTATGGTTCTCAGGCAGCGGGAGCCTCGAATATCGCTTCGCCAATCTGATGCCGCCCGGCACCGAGCTCGAGGCGATCAGCCTGACGGCGGAGCTGTGCTCGGAGGCGCCGGGCTTCCGCGAAGAGTGGCCGTCCGACATCTCGCTCTATATGAACGATCTGCTTGTCGGAACCTGGACGAGCCCGGGCGATTTCGGCGGCCGCAAAGGCCGGTTCACGCCGGAGAAATGGCGGGGCAATACCGAGTATGGCCTGCTGACGGAATGGAAAGTAACCCGGACGGGAAGCCTGATCAATGGCGCTTCTTGCGGAGACCTTTCCATCGATGCGCTCGGGCTTTCCTACAGCGAGCCCGTCCGAATCCGCTTCGAGATCGCCGAGAATGCCGCCAACGCGCGCGGACTGAACCTGTTCGGCTCGGATTTCGGAGACCACGCCCAGGACATCGTTCTATCCTTTACAAGAAAAGCGGAGCCGGGGGAATAACGGAAGCATTCCTCGCTCTGCACTGCCCTTCATTCTTGCAGGCAGCCGAATTGCTCCGATCTTCTGTTTCCGGAGAAATGAAGCCAAAAAGGCCGCAGCGTCAGCTGCGGCCCTTGTCAGTTGGTTAATGGCGCTCCGGATTGCGGTTCCTCATGCCTGCAAGGCCGAACAGGCCGAGCAAGCCGAGCCAGCCCCAGTTGGAGCCGCTCTTGCCGTTGGCGGCTTTGGCCGTGTAATTTTTGGCGGCAAGGCCGTTCGTGTTGTAGCTGTTGGTCCGGTAGTCGTTCATGCGGGTGCCGTCCAGTCCGGTTCCATACGAGGAGACGCCGTTCATTCCGTAGCCTGTGCCGGTGCCGGTGCGGTTCAAGCCTGTTCCGTACGTGCTTGGATAGCTGGGAGTGACATTCAGTCCGACTCCGTTCGTGCCTGCGCGTTTCATGCCCATGTCGTTCATCCCCATGCGGCCGGCGCCCTTGCCGTCCATCAAGCTTGTGCCGTTAAAGTCGGCATTGATTCCACGCTCCATATTCCGCATCATATCGTTGTTGTTGGCGAATGCGGGACTTGCGAGCGATGAGGCGATTCCTGCTGCGGCAACAAGCGTAAGAGCGAGCTTTTTCATTGGTTTGACCTCCATTTGATCTATAATGGCGAACGCAAATAGGTTGCCCTCCGCGAAGGCCGCTATGCATGGCTGATTCCGGCATGTCTTCTGCCGCTTGTGCCGGACGGGTCGATTCAAAGGAATGCAAAAAAACCGCCGCGGCGGGCGGCGGTTTTTTCAACCGTGAAAAGCGGTGGATAACGGGAGTCCCAGGACTTCAGGACTTCGAAAGATGCGGCCCCTTGCGGAACGATCCGAACTGCCCCACTGCAAATGCCATTCCATCGTTTTGGCGGCGGCCTGCACCCGAGTGTCCACAGCTGGCTTCTGATAACCCGGCTGGCCTGCTTCGCTCCTCTAGGTCCTCTTCATATACGCGCGGACAGTGATCGGGGCGAATATGGCGACAATGACGGCCGCGCCGATAAGCGACAGGCTCAGATCCCAGCCCACCGTCCCGTTGTTGGCCAATTGCCGGACAGCGCTGACGAGATGGGTGATCGGATTGATCTTCACGAAAAATTGCAGCCAGTTCGGCATCGTATCGACCGGAACGAAGGCATTGGACAGGAAGGTCAGCGGGAACAGAACGAGCATCGAGATGCCCTGCACGCTGGATGCGGTGCGCGCGATGACGCCGAAGAAGGCGAAGATCCAGCTGATCGCCCAGGCGCATGCGATGACCAGCAGCGCGGCAAGGACGATATTCCCCAGTCCGCCCTCAGGTCTGTAGCCCATGATGAAGCCCATCGTGAAGGTCAGGACGGTTGCGATCGTATAACGGATCGTATCGGCGAGCAGCGCTCCCGCCAGCGGCGCGATGCGCGCGATCGGCAGCGATTTGAAGCGGTCGAACACGCCTTTGTCCATATCCTCCCGCAGCTGGACGCCGGTGACGACAGAGGTGCCGATGACCGTCTGCACGAGAATGCCGGGAATGATGATCGGCAGGTAGCTCGCCACATCGCCCGAGATGGCGCCTCCGAATATATAGGTGAACATCAGGGTGAAAATGATCGGCTGAAGCGTGACGTCGAACAATTGCTCCGGCGTGCGCTTGATCTTCAGCAGCCCACGGTAGGCCATCGTGAGCGAATTGCGGATCGTTTGGCCCAAGCCCGTATGGTTTTTGAGCGTGCGTGCGGTTGGTTGGCTCATGCCGTCGCCTCCTTGGCGGAAGCGGCTTCCGCTTCCTGCTTGACCTCATGGCCGGTAATCGTCAAAAACACCTCGTCGAGCGTCGGTTTCTGCACGCTGAGCTCCGACAGCGATATCCCCTCAGCACGAAGCTCGATGAGCAGGTCGGTGATGACATCGGCGTTGGCCATCGGCGCGGTGATTTTGCCGGCTTCCGACGACAGGACGGATGCGACGCCGAGCACGCGGTCGACGATTCTGCGCGCGCTGCCGGTCTGCAGCGCATTCTCAAGCTTCAGATGCAGCGATGAGGTGCCGACCGAGGCCTTCAGCTCGTCGACGGTGCCCTCGGCGACGACGCAGCCCCGGTCGATGACCGCGATCCGGTCGGCCAGCTGATCGGCCTCGTCGAGGTATTGTGTCGTAAGCAGCACCGTCGACCCCGTTTTCACGAGGCGGCGGATCGTATCCCACATTTGCGTGCGGGTGCGCGGGTCCAGGCCGGTCGTCGGTTCATCCAGGAAGATGAGCGGCGGCTGCGCGATGAGGCTTGCCGCCAGATCGAGCCGCCTGCGCATGCCGCCGGAGAAGTTTTTGAGCGGCCTTCTGGCCGCTTCCGTCAAGCCGAATTCCTCCAGCAGCTCCTCCGCCTTGCGCTTCGCCTCCTTGCGTCCGAGCCCGAGCAGACGGGAGAAGATCACGAGATTCTCCGTCGCGCTGAGCGACTCGTCGACGGACGCGTACTGCCCGGTCACGCCGATCAGCTGGCGGACGATCTGGGCTTCCTTCACCGTATCGTGGCCGAAGATTTTCGCCGATCCGGCATCGGCTTTGAGCAGCGTGGCCAGCATGCGGATCGTCGTCGTCTTGCCCGCTCCGTTCGGCCCGAGAACGCCGTAGATCGACCCGGCCCGCACGTTCAGATCGACACCGTCCACCGCCCGGTTGTCTCCGAACGTCTTGACGAGCCCCCTGGCCTCGACAGCCCATTCTCCTTTGGTCTCTTTCCTATGATTTTGGTTCACAGCAGGTTCCTCCTCTAACTGATTCTGCATGAAGGATAAAACATCTCTGTGAACTGAATGTGAACCGGGATGGAAAAGAGAAGGCTTGACGGCAAAAATCACTAAGCCCGTTCACCCTATCCTTCCTTATTCCAGGGCAGCTCGTCGAGCGTAACGACTCTCTCATCCGCATACACCTTCCGAAGGAAATCCGGATTGTTGTGCCTGCCGTCCTGGAGAAACTCTCCGGTCCAGGTGCAGAACCAGCTCCAGAAGGCGCCATGCATCTTCATCTGATCCGGATCGGGAATGGCGCCGTTTTCCGCCAACGCGATCAGCTTATGGCCGCCGCTCAGCTGGACAAGCTTCTCGAACCGTCCATTCACCGCTCCATGATCGCCGGGCTCAGGATAATGATCGACGCTGACGATATCGACGACATCGTCCCCGGGGTACCACTTCGGATCCTCAGAGTTCCATACCCAGATGAGGTTGTCGAAGCCATGCTCGATCGCCAGCTTGTCGTATAGGAGCCGGTACAGCTTCTTGGCCGGTTCAGGCCCTTTCGCTCCCCACCAGAACCAGCCTCCCTCCGCCTCATGGAGCGGACGCCATAATACCGGAACCTTCGCGTCGTACAGACGTTGCAGCTGGACAGCGACGGCCTCGATGTCGCTCAGGAGCAGCTTATGCTCCACCGACTGCGGATCGTCCATCGCCTTCTCCACGTCGAAGGTTGTCGCCCGTGTATAGAAGCCGCTCCACCATTCTTTGCCCGGCTCGTCGATCAGGTCCTTGGGTGCGTTCCAATGCCAGCATAACGTCGCGATCCCGCCCTTGGCATGCCAGTCGAGCATATGCTCGATCTCCTGCGAATGCGCCCCCCGTATGACGCGGGAGGGCGAATACTCGATCAGGTCGAAGCCCATCACCGCCGGCTGCTTGCCCGTAAGCTCATGGATCCAGCCCAGATTGCTGTATTCCTGCTGGCCGGACAGGGTCGCCTTGCCGAAGCTGACCGCCAGAAAGCGCATCAGCCGCTTCGCCTCGGGCGTTGCGTTCTTGTTGACCAGGCTGCCGTCGATACGTGGGGCTTTCACAGGCTTCGTCTCCTTGTAGGTCAAGTAATCGATGTCGTAATAGCCCCATCCGCGGGAGAGCACGATCCGGTTTTCTCCTTGGCGCAGAAGCGCCTTTCCTGCGGATGTTTCAGTAAAACCGCCGCTCTGCTTTAAGAAGATTTCGCCGAGAGGCTCTCCGTTCAAGCCCAGATTCGTCCTTTTGTCGCCGCTGTCCGAACGGTAGCCGAGCCGGATCTCGTACAGTCCGGACTTGGCCGCCTCCAGCTTGAATACGACGGCATCGCCTTCGGCGACGAAGCCGGTAACATAACCGGCGCCGGAATATCCGGCCGCATCCGTGCCAACCGACGGACCTGCCAGCTCGCCGTCCTCCGCTTCAAGACGAATCGCCGTAGGCTGCTGTCCGCGAAGCAGCCCGTTGAACAACGGCTCTGCTCCTCCGATCAGGACCAGCGCAGCGGCCGCCAGCAAGCGGCGGAGCTTCCTGTTCATCCCGACTCCTCCCCAGCGGCGGTCATCCAATGATGCCTGAGCGCTCGATGCTTTCCACAAAGTATCGCTGCACGGCCAGATACAGCAGGATGAGCGGCGCGATCGCGAGCAGAATGCCCGTATCGACGATCATGGCGACATGGTTGGGATCGGATTTGATGCCGGAGCTGGACGCATAGCCCATCAGCTGAGGAATGAGCTGATTGGCCTGCGCCGGCAGCGAAGCCACCTTCAACGGCATCAGCGCGCTTTCGCTCATGAAGAGGGAGGTATAGAGCGTGTCGTTGTACTGCCATACAAACGAGAACAGGATGACCGTAATGAGCGGAGAAACCGCATTGGGCAGCATGATGCCGGTAAACGTGCGGATTCCGCCTGCGCCGTCGATCAGGGCGGCTTCCTCGATCTCCTTGGGCATGCCTTTGAAAAACTGCCGGAAGATGTAGATGAACAGTCCCGCCTTCAGTCCCATAGCCGTCGCCGCCGTAATGATGGACGGCCAATAGGTGTTGAGCAGATTCACGCCGGAATGGCCGCTTACCCGCTCATAGAGGCCGAACAGGTCGAAGCTGCGGAAATGCAGGTACATCGGCACCATCAATGTGCTTGTCGGCACCAGAATGGTCAGGATGACGAGCGCGAAGAGCACATTGCTGCCCGGGAAAGAAAACCGGGCGAAGCCGTAGCCGGCCAGCGCGCAGGACGCCGTCGTCAGAGCTGTCGTCACAGCGACGAACAGCAGCGTGTTGGCCAGCAGCGGACCATAGTCCATGATCTGCATCGCCATCCGGATATTGTCCAGCGTGTAATGCTTCGGAATGACAAAAATCGTCGGATCGTACAGGTCGATCTTGTCCTTGAAGGCGACGGAGATCTTGAGCAGGATCGGATAGAGGATGATGAACGATATGCCAATGACAAGCGCATACCTGAAAATGAAGGATAAGATGTCCGACGCCTGGCCGCCTGCTTTCTTGAGCCGGATAGAGCCGGAGCTCATCTTGCGGATGCCGGAAGGAATCGAACGGGCCGGATCGGCTGCCATGCCCTGCACCCCCTGTGAATTCATTAATGGTAGTGAATGCGGCGCGACAGCACCCATCCGATGACGATCAGCAGGACGCCCACGACAAGCGTGTACAGCCAGGCCATGGACGAGCTGAGGCCGAAGTTCTGCGTCTTGAAGGCCGTCTCGTAGATGATTTTGGTTACGGGGCTGCCGGCAAAGGAATCAATGACCGTATAGATCACATTCGTCAGAATCAGCGGGCTGACCATCGGGAACGTAATCTTCCAGAAGGACTCGTAGGCGGTTGCTCCTTCGATCTTGGCTACCTCATACATGGAGCCCGGCACGGACTGAAGCGCGGCGATGAAGATCAGAATCTGCACGCCGGAGCTGCTGATGATTTCATAGATCCGCAGAATCGCTTCCACGATATAGTCGGTGAACGCGGAAGGAATGCCGACATCCGAAAGCATGCGCACCATGGACAGAATATTGTAGGAAACCCCCGCTCCGCTAGTAGCCTCGATGGCGTTGGCATCTCCCATCAGGTTGATGAGTCCGGCCGACTCCGCTGCGGCCACCGCGCTTGATGCCAGAATGACAGGGAGGAAGAACACCGACCGGGCAAGGGCCCGTCCGCGGAACTTCTGATTCAGCAGCGTCGCCGTGAACAGGCTGAAAAACAGGATCATCGGCACGTTGAGAGCCATCTGGGCGATGGAATCCGCCAGCACCCGGTTGAAGCTCGCATGGACGAACAGCGATTCCTTGAAGTTGGCCCAGCCGATCGGTTCAAGAGCGTATCCTTCCGGCGCAATGCTCAGCTTGCTGAAGCTGAAGCGCAGGGATTGGACCAGCGGCACCGCGAACAGAAGCAGGAAGCCAGCCAGCCAAGGAGAGATGAAGGCAAGGCCAAGCAGCGTCCTGCGCGTGCGAAAAGAGATTCCGATCGTCTTCATCCAGCCGTCCCTCCCGTCGCGTAGCTTTCCGGCTCTATCGTCACGCCGCCTACCGTGGCAGATCGCTTCGTGTAATTGACGGCGACCCATGCTCCGTTCTCATAGCTGACCAGGACGAGCCCTTCCTTGATGATCTCATGACTCTTGATCCTCACCCCTCGCAGTGGACCGAGAACCTTGTCCGCCTCCTTGTACAGCTCGGCCGCATCAGCCAGCCAAGCCTCGTATCCGGTTGAGTATAGCTGCTCGAAATCGGTCAGCTTGAGCGCCGAAGATGGCAGCCAGCTCCACTCGAAGCGCGGAGCCGCTCCGAGCTCGAGGCTTTTCAGGAGCTGCAGCCGCAGATCGGAGTCGCCGGAGCGGTTCATCGGCTCGCCCGCGTAATCGGCGTAGCCATGGAGCACCATTTGATAAAAGGGGATGGCTTCGTCCGTCAGAGTAAAGCCGCTGGAGCCGGACGGAACGCCGACCAGCCGGCTGCTGAATGGAAGCGCATAGGCATTCGGAGACTGGATGAGCAGCTGCGGATAGGCCAGCTTCAGCTTTCCGAGCTGCTCCTTGGCGATAGCCTTGGCCGTCTCGCGGAATACAGGCCGGCTGTCCCTGTAGTCGGCTGCCAGCTCGCCGCCAAGATCCCGCAGCGACAGCGATCCGATGCCGAGCTTGCCGTAATCAGAGCTGAACTCGCCGACATAATAAGGAAGCTTGGCCGGGGACAGCAGGTAATAAGCCGGCTTCGTGCTGTCCATGCGGCTCAGCGCAGGATTGTACGGATACAGCTTCGCCTGCTCTTTGGTCACGAATCTGGCCGCATCGGAGGCCGGGGCGAAACCCCGGTCATTTTTATATGCCGTCTGGAAAGCGACATCCGGGAACAGCATGCCTCCTCCGCCATCCAGCTGTTTCGCCAGCGACCTCAGCCCGGCTGCGCTGCCCGCCTCGGAGTCGATTCTGACCGAAGAAGGCGAATGGTGGTTGACGCCTCCTCCGAACCAGCCGAGATAGCGCATCTGCACGGCCGTGACGCCGTTCTCCCGCAGCAAGCTGTGCATCTCGCCGGCTTGCTTGAAGGTAGTGAGCGCTGTCGTCTCGCGGTAAGGGACGCCGGCCAGCGACGCCCGCTTGTCTACCGTTCCGATGACGTCCAGGAAAAAGGGAAGCGGGCTCTCCCCATCGAGCCGCCTCAGCGCGCCCCGCTCCTCCAGCTGCCGCTGGTATAGTCGGGCCATGCCGGAATAGCTCGCTTCTGCTCCGCCGAGGAAGCTGTAGCGGATCTCGACGTCTCCCCGGTAGCGCTCCTCGGACAGCAGCTGAATCTCCTGCATCTTCTGGCCGGTGTACATCTCCAGCTCATCCTCGCCGCGAAGAGCGAAGCTGCCGAATACATGGTTGTAGCTGCTCTGCCTGCCGCCGATATCGGCGGCAATGCTGGCGATGGCATCGCCCTTCTCGATGACGGCGAACCAGCCCCCGTCTCCGCTCTTCATGCCGAAAACCGGAAGCTTCGCATCCTCGCTCACCTGTCCGCGGGTCCGGCTGTTGTCGTTGCGGTCGGAGCCGTATACCCGCTGGACATATTGCTCCTGAGCGACCTTGCCGTTGTTCAGGTTGATCAGGCTGCCCGAGCCGTCGGGAACGAGCATGTATCCTTCCGCCTTGTCGTCCGCCGCCCCGAAGTAGGACAGCAGATCGAGGCTGCGGAGGCGGAAGGGGCCGCTTTCCTGCAGCTGGCCGAGCGGCACGGTGACGAGCAGGCTGCCGCGGTCGAGCCTGTATTCCACCGGAATCGTGAAGCTCGGCTTGTCGCTGCCCTCCCCATCCCCGATTCCGTTCTCGGCATTGTCCGCCGCCAGGTCGTCGGCGGCATACCCCGCCTTCTCGAAGGCATCGACCATCTTGTCGAGCACGAGCTTTTTGGATATTTGGCCGTCAAGCCTCTCCAGCACTTCAGGGTTCGCTTCGGAAGCATAATAGCGCGCCGATACGTACTTGGCGAGCGCCGGCTCCAGCCTGGAGACGACCTTCTCCTCCAGCCGCTTCCTGGAGATGAGCCTGGGGAGAGCGTTGATGCCGAGGGAAGTGTCTCCGAGCGTGTACTCGATCCGGATGCCGCCCTCGATCGAAGCCGCCTTGAACTGGCCGCCGCTGATGCTGCGGGCGTAGTTGGTGTAGATCTGGTTCGTGCCGACCGAATCGCGGAACTGGACGCTCAGCTGCGAGGCCAGCGATTCCTTCTCGTAGCCGGAGGCCAGGCTGTCCTCCACGCGTCCTGGCGGGTTGCTGTACCAGATTCGGCCGTTGACGTCGCGGACGGCGATCTCCGTCGTCTTCTCGTTGTAGTACAGGGACATGCCGCCGTCCTTGGCGACCAGCCCCATGCCTTCCACAGGGTCCGCATCCCCGTCCAGATACGCCAGCGCCACCGCCTCGGCCGTCGCAGAGGCGGCTGCGCGGGACGGCTCCGCATAAGCGGACAAGTCCGCAGCCGGAACTCCCCGGCTGCCGAGCAGCAGCGCCGATAAGACGATGGCCGCTGCGCATGCGCAGGCAAGCGCCGTGTAGGTTTTTTGCCGTTTGTTCACGGCTGCCGCCTCCTTTACGTGCGATAAGTAAGCTCACGGTACACATTGATGAGAAAGTCGGCCAGCTGCTGCAGCATGCTGAGCACGAGCGCGCCGAGGAAAACGATGATTCCCATGACGATGACCGACAGGGCCATGGTGACGACGGTCTTGACGACCGAATACTGATGGACCGTCATGTTGCCGATGAACAGCAGCAGCAGGAACCAGGCGACGGCGATGGAATTGAACAGGTCGTAGAATGACGTCTCTTCCTGGACCATGAACCGGCTCGCGGCGATCATGGGCAGGTAGATGAGGAAAATCGGAATGAGAGAGTAGCCGCTCGCCAGGACGATCTCCTTGAACTTGCCCTCCCCTTCCATCAGCGTCGTTACGGCCCAGTTGGCGATGCACCACAGGAAGAACGGCGCGACGACGGCAAGGATATCCATCAGGCTGTTCATAGACCTGGGATCGAAATCGTTGACCAGAAAGCCTGCGTACTGCTTCTGAAGCACCATCGTCAGCGCCGTCAGCCCCAGCGCGGAGAAAGCGACGCCAAGCCGCCCTCTATTGTCGGCTTTGAGATCCCAGAAGGCGTCGAACGGATGGAAGATCAGATGCAGCGGAAATTTAATGTAGGTTCGCTTCACGATTCCGTTCCCTCCTTCCCCTCCAGGCTGCCGCGAGCTTCAGACCTGCCAGCAGCGCCGCGGCGGATACGGCTGCCGTAAGGGCGGTGCCGAAATGTTTCTTCATCATTTCCCTGCGGTATCGCTTGTACGCCACGGAATAGCTCTTTTTGTCCGAGCCCAGCTTGAAATAGTCCAGTGCGGCCTTGTTGTTCTTGTCCATCAAATAAGCCTTGCCGATTCCGATGTACGCGAGGTCGAAGTTGGAATTGAGCTGCAGCACCTTGCGCCACAAGCCCAGCGCCTCCGCATCCTCTCCCCGGTAATGAAGAGCCGCGGCTTCATTGATCGCAGCCCCGTAGACTGTCGGCTTGTAGACGACCAGGCTGGCTCTGCCCCGGTCGAGCACGAGGCGGTCGCCTCCCAGCTTCTCGACCGCCACCGGCGTCTTCAGCGTGCCGAGCTGATTGCCCTTGCCGCCGAACACGTACAGCAGATGGCCTTCGTCGTCATAGGTGAAGATTCGGTTCTGGGTGGCATCCAGCGCGCTGTATATGCCGTCGCCGATGAATTTGATGTCGATCATTTTGGAGGGTCCGACGGAGGTCCGATAGATCAGGTCGCCTCTTACGTCGTTGTAGCCGAAGCGCTTCAGCACATCCTCGCCGGACGGATTCAACCGCTTGATCGGAACCGTAGAGTTCGGATCGATATTGGTCGCATACAGGAAGCCCTTGTAATCGGCATCCGCATTCGAGAACTCGGTCGGCACGAACAGCACGCCCTGAGCCCGCTGGGCATCCGTGGAGAACAGCCGCCAGATATACTCGCGGTAGTCCCTCCTGACCTTGTTCGTACCGATATATCCGATGAAGCGGCCCTGCTCGTCGAACTGCATCAAGCCCTCGAATACACCTTGGGCGACCGCATAGATGCGGCCCGCACGGTCGGCAGTCACCTTGAGCGGGAGGAACTGGAAGCCTGAGGCCAGAATATCCGACTGCGGATGGTCGACGACCCGCTGCAAGCGCCCCTCTGCGTTCAGGACGACGATCCGCTTGCCCGCCGTATCCGCTACATAGAGGAGTCCTTCCTCGTCGGCATAGATTCCGGACGGCCCCTGGAACCCATCTTCTGTCCCGTTGTTGTCAAAACTCTCCAGCACACGCTTGAGCCGGTACTCCTGATCCAGCACGACTATGCGCTTGTTGCCGCTGTCCAGGATGAATACCTCACCGGCCGGAGAGACGGCGACATCGGACGGCTCTGCGAAGCTGCCGATGCCCAGATCGTCGCCTGTGACAGCCTTATCCGGCATGTAAGCGTCCGGCGCGGGCACCGCATCGCCCCAATAATTGTACAGATAGCTCTCATACGGGGCGCCTGCGGCGGCGGGCAGCGCTCCGCCCAGCAGCAGCGAGGCGCCAAGGAGCAGAAGCAAGCTTTTTTTGACGGCCATGTCTTCTCTCCCCCTAATCCTTCATGCCCGAGCTCGCCATCGTCTCGATGATGCGGCTCTGCGAAAATACGAACAGCGTGATCGGCACGCTCATCAGAAGGAGAGCGACGGCGGCTCCGGCTCCGGCGCGTGCGATGCCGCCCTGGACGATCTGCCCGGCGGCGTAATGCAGCGTCTTGAGCTGCTCGCTGTAGATGTAGCCGTTGCCGTCGCTGCCCCACAGCATCTGGAAGAGCAGGATGATCAGCGTCAGCCAGGCCGGCTTGACGTTGGGCATGACGATGGTCCACCAGATGCGGTACTCGCTGGCTCCGTCGATCTTCGCCGCCTCCAGCAGCGCGTCGGGAATCTGCTCCATGAACTGCTTCATGAGATAGAGTCCCAGCGAGTAGGCGAAGGCGGGAATGATGACCGCCCAGTAGGTATCGATCCATCCGAGCCAGGACAGGATCATATAATTCGGAATCGCCGTCACGGCAGGCGTGAACATGAGCGACAGGACGACGATCTGGAACAGGAAGCCCTTGCCCGGAAAGACATGCTTCGCCAGCGGATAGGCTGCCGCCGAGGCGAGCAGCACATGGCCGACGATGCCGAGGCCGGTAATGAAGATCGTATTGAATGCATACCGGGTGAACGGCACCCAGGTATTGCCGAGCAGATTCATCAGATCGGTGAAATTGCTGAACGTTGGATTTTTGACGAACAGGGTAGGCGGAAACGTAAAGATTTCATCCAGCGGCTTGAACGCGTTATTGACGGCATAGATGAGGGGCAGCACCATGAACGCTCCGAACACCAGCAGCAGGAGGAAGAGCGAAACGCTGCCGGAGAGCGACCGATTGACGCGCTTGCGCGGCGCAAGGATGGCAGCCATGTTATTCCCCTACCCTTCTAAGCAGTTTTTGGACGAGCAGATTCGTGCCGACCATCAGGAGGAAAAGCACGGTCGCGATCGCCGAAGCATATCCCATCTCGAACCGGTTCGTGCCGAAGTCGATCAGATGCGTGACGACGGTCTCCGCGGCGTAATTCACGCTCGGGAAGCCGGCCAGGGCGATCGAGACGTCGGCCACCGCAAACGAGGCTGTCAGCTGGATGACCGCTCCGAACATCAGCTGAGGCCGCATCGAAGGCAGCGTGATATACCAGAGCTCCTGCCAGCGGTTGCGGATGCCGTCGACGGCGCCGGCCTCATACAGCGTGCGGTCTACCGTCTGCAGGCCGGCGATGAAGGCCAGGAAGCCGGTGCCGAGGCTGAGCCACAGCTGGACGAGAATGATGATGGGCATGACGTAGGCTTCCGTCTTGAGCCACAGGATCGGCTCCAGAATGACGCCGAGCTTGATCAGCAGCCCGTTCGCGATGCCGTAGCGGTCTCCGGAGAAGATCATCAGCCAGATGAAATACACGTTGCCCGATATGGACGGAGCGTAGAAGACGAGCGTCATGAACGCTCTCAGCTTGGGCGGAAGCTCGTTGATGATCCATGCGAAGACGAAGCAGGCGATATAGC
Organism: Paenibacillus sp. RUD330; assembly: GCF_002243345.2. NCBI lineage: Bacteria > Bacillati > Bacillota > Bacilli > Caryophanales > Paenibacillaceae > Paenibacillus > Paenibacillus sp. RUD330. The sequence continues at coordinate 1,975,015 of NZ_CP022655.2, read as the reverse complement.
TGATCGGCCCGGTGATGATCGCGAACAGGATCGTATTCTTGATGGCGATCAGAAAAACGTCGTCCTCCAGGAACAGACGGACATAGTTCTGCCAGCCGATGAATTTCGGGAATTCCAGCATGTTGAAATAAGTGAAGCTGAGCAGAATCGAGATGACGACAGGCACGACGGTGAACAGGAAGAACAGCGCCATATAAGGCGCCATGAGAAAATAGCTGTGCCGTGAGGCCTTGATTTGCTGCCACAGCAGGCTTAGCCGAGCCGCAAGCCGGGACCGGGCCGGGGCTTGGGCGGCAGTCTGTTCGTTTTGAACCGATGGTTGCGGCATGGTCAGTCCTCCCCCCAAGCTTTACGGCAGTCCGAATTCCTTGCGCTTGGTGCGAATTTCATCTTGAATGTATTCCGTGTAGTCCATCATGGACTCTCTGGCCTCCACGCCTCCGACGACGGTCTGATAGAAGGCGTTGAACAAATGCCTTCCGGTAAAGTAGCCTCCCGGCACCTCGGGCACGCCCTTGACCTCCGCGAACTGCTCTTTGAGGCTGGCATAGTCCTGAGCCGGCCAAGGAAGGGAATCCAGCGCGGCGATGTTGGCTGTCGGATAGCGTGCGGCCGCCCCCATCAGCCCTTCCATCTCGCGGCCGAATTCAGCCTGGATGCCGGCGCTGGTCCACCACTTCATGAACTGCCAGGCAGCCTCCTTGTCGCGCGCTTCCCGCAGCATCATGACGCCGCTTCCGGAAGCCGGCGTGTCCCTGCGGATGGAGCCGTCCTGCTGCACCGTTCCGGGAATCGGGACGAAGCCCCATTGCCCGCGGATCTCCGGAGCGAAGACGGAGAGCTGGTTGTACATCGTGTAATCCGCAATCCCGATCGGCATCTGGCCGGTCCGGAACCGGTTGGCGAAGTCGTATTCGCGCTCAAGCTTGTAGTCCGTATAGAATTCCGTCCACTGCTTGAAGGTTTCGATCCCTGCGCGCGAATCCAGATCCGACTGCCGCCCCTGATCCCGATAGAAGGAACCGCCGTTTTGCAGCAGCAGAGTGGAGTATTGGGAGTTCGGAGGGATATTGACGCCCTGCATATTCGCCTGGGCGACGACAGGCAGTCCGAATTCCATATGGTTCTTGCTCAGGATGGACAGCAGATCCTGCACATCCTCCCATGTCCGGGGCACCTCGAGCCCGAGCTCCTGCAGGACGTCCTTGCGGTAGAAAAGCATGTTGAACGTCTGTGTCTCGGGCAAGGCGTATACGCCGGACTCATAGCGGTAGGGCACGATGGCGCTGTCGCGGAACTCCTTGGCCGCAGTCCCGAAGTCCGGGAATCCGGTCAGGTCGACCGCGGAACGCCGCATGGCGAAGTTGACGGGAAGGTCGTTGCCGATCTGCATCGCCACATCCGGACCTTCTCCGGAAAGCGTCGCCGGCAGCAGCGTCCCCATGTTCACGAGCTTCAGATTGACGCTGATGCCGCTGCCCGGAGTGAAGCTCTCGTCGATCATCGCCTTCATCGTATTCGCCTGGTCGCGTCCGCTGCCGATCCATACCGTGACCGTGCGGCTCTGCTTGCCGTCGGACACGTTGCCGATGTTGTTGTAGTCCGTGAAGAAAGAGCTCATGAAGGTGCCCGCTTCATGCTTCAGCTGCGCCCAGATGCCCGTTCCCGTGTCCGGAATCTTCATGTCGGGGGAAGCCACGTACAGCGCATCGATCTCCAGCGGCTGCTCCCTCGCCTGCTGCACCCAGGTGCCGAGGCCCCCTGTGTTGGTCTTGTAGGCGTTCAAACGGCGCGGTATCGTATCCGGGCTCGCGATCATCTCGTCCAGCTGCCTGGACATCGTGTTCAGCAGCGCTTCCTGGTCGCTCGATCGGCCGGACAGCTTGCGAAGCTCCGAGGCGATGTCTTTCAGACGCTTGCTCTCCGCTCCGAAAACCTCCAGCAGGTTCGGAATGTGGCGTTCGATCCGGTAATCCCGGAACTCATCCGGCTTCGTCCCCGTAATCATCAGAATCTGACGGTACATCGCATTCAAGCTGTAGAGGCTGTCTTCGACGCTCTGGATCAGCGGCGCGAAATCCCCCAGAACCGCCTGCAGCCGGATGACATGCTTTCCTTGCTCAAGCCGGAACAGAAAGGGCTCCTCTCCACCCATCACATCCAAGCGGTATCCGCTCTTGTAGCGGAACGGCACGGCTTCCATCTCGGCAAAAGGAGCCTTCCCGTCGATCGTGAGCTTGCGGGTGGCATAGATTCCTTTGACGAAATTCTGCTGGCTGTTGAAGGCGATCCGGTACAGTCCCGTTTCCGGCACCTCGGCCACCCATTCGATCCATTCGCCCGGCAGCCGCCAGTTGTAGCCGCCGATCGTGTTCACCCGGATCTTGGAGGCGCTGTAAGGCTTGACCGCGGGACTCGATCTTTCCGTCATCGGGTAGAGCGTCGGGGAAGACTTGGCTGCGGCCGACTCTCCTTCCACTCGCAGCAGAACGCCAGATGGCCGGCCGTCTCCCGCTCCGTAGGCCGCCTTCGCCTCCTCGTAAGAAGGCGGTTTCGGCGCCTGATACAGCTTCAGGGAACGAATCGCCATCGGCTCGCGACCCGATGTGAGCGAGAGCTTGTGGGCTCCTTTTGAAAAGTAGAACCGGTAAGGCTCCTGCTCGTAGCCGTTCGGATCCTCGAGCGGCTGCTCCATCCAGCGCGGCTGCTCCTTCTGCCTGGGACGGAGATCGTTGTCCTGATTGTCCCTCTCCACATCATCCTTCTCGTTGACCCATACCCGGTCGAACTGAAGGTACTGCGCCTCGGCGAAAGGAAGGCTGCCGTCGATCCTCAGCTCTCTTTCGATCGCCGAGCTTTTTCCTTCCGTCGGAAAATAGGCGAGCGCCAGCTGGTACAAGCCCTCCTCGGGAATATCGACCGTCCATTCGACCGTGCCGCTTTCGCCCGTAAGCAGGGAAGCTCCGCTCATCCCTTCCCAATTGTTCTTGATGGCAAAATCGCCGCTTACGGCGGAGGAATACGATGCCGCTTCGATGACAATCTCCCGCTCCGGCTTCGGAGCGTTGGAATGCGGCTCTATGTAGGCTGCATAGCTGCTTGCCTTGCTTGCCGTCGGCCGAGGCCATCCACTCGCCGGGGCTCCGGCAGCCTCGGCTTTGCTTGCCGGCGAGCTCACGGCTCCTGCCGCCAAAGCCAGCAGCAGCGATACGCTCAGCAAAGCGGCTCCCGCCCTGGCCATTCCCTTATGTAGGCTCAATCCAGCCATGCCTCATATCCTCCCCTTGCAGTTCGGTAGCTGACGGCGTGAAGGCAGCGGACGGCTCCCAGGAGGGTCGCCGTTCGCTGCCCTTGCCGGTCCTTTACTTCAGCTTGTCGATGGAAGCCTGGGCCTGGGCTTTGTACTTCTCCGCTGTAGCCGCAACGGAAGCGTTGTTCTTGATGATATCCGACACGAACGCCCCGGTCGGATATTCCGGATAAGCGTCATCGAGCGTGATCTTGCCGGTACCGGCGATATGCTCGCGCATCATCTTGATATCCGCTTCGTCGGTATACAGGCTTTCGAGGTAATCCTGGCCCGGATACTCTTCGATCTGCGGAATGTCGAAGGTCTCTTCGTAGATTTGGTAGACGAGCTTGGGATCCTTGACGCCCTTCGGAATGAATTTGCCGGATTGGGCCGTATTCGCATACGTGATCTCCTTGCTTCCTTGTGGGCCGTTCGGAATCGGCACAAGGCCGACCTCGAATTTGAGGTCCGGCAGCTGCCATTCAGCCGCCGTGAACAGCGCGACATCCCCATCCTTGAATGTATTGCTCTCTTCCCAGTTCGTTTTGTCGCCCGTCTTGACCTTGACGACGTTCTCCACGTTGTAGAGGCGCTTCACGAACTCGGCTGCTTCGATCGTTTTCGGATCGCTCAGGCCCTCCTTGCCGTTCTGGTCGTCCACGACGGAGCCGCCGTTGGCCGCGGTGAAATGCTTGAAGGCATCGTTCGCCCAGCCCGAGAAGCCGAATACGTCGTTCTTGCCGTCATTGTCCGTATCCTTCGTCGCTTTTTTCGCCAGATCGAGGAAAGTGTCCCAGCTCCATTCGCCCTTCGCGTACAGCTCCTGCGGATCCGGCAGCGAAAGCTTCTTGAAGATGTCGCGGTTGTAGTGAAGGCCCAAGCCGATGCTAGTCGGATTGTCGAAGGCGTACTCGCCGCCGGCGATGGCCGGATATTTGGCGATGAGATTGGCTTCCTTGTTGATGTTGCTGTCGGGAGTCGTGAACTCGGAGATCGGCAGCAGCTGGCCTTTCTTGATGGCAGGCAGAGCGGACTTGTACTCCATCTGCATGATATCCGCGAACGGCTCTCCTGCCAGCACGGTTGTCGTGAACTTATCCATGTAATTCTCGAACGGGACGTTGACGAATTCGAACTTGACGTTGTATTTCTTCTCCACCTCGGCGATCTTGTCCAGACGGGCCTTGTCGGAGGCGGTTGTGCCTGCCGGCTTCAGATCCCACCAGGCCGACACCTTGATGATGCGGCCGCCGAGATCGGGCGCCTCGGCAGGAGCTGGACCCGAAGAAGGGCTGGGAGAAGGGGATGCGCTTTCATTTGCCGGCGCTGCCGTAGGAGCTGAAGAGGTTGCAGGGCTTCCGCCGTTGTTGGAGCTGCAGCCTGCTGCCAGCAGCAATCCGCTGAGGGTGAGGACGGACAATGCTTTCCATTTGCTTGTCATCGATAAGACCTCCCGGGAATGGTGATGAATTCGGCGCTCTCGACACATAACATTTTTTAATATTTAATTATTTTTGTTAGGTATCAAGTTATTATCATTGCAAAATGAACGGTACCATAAACTGTATGTAAGCGTCAACAAAAATAATTCTCTCCTTTTTAGAGAAGAGGTTCTCTGTCTGAAACTTTCGAATTGCCTCCTATTCAAGGGACTTTCGGTTCGTTCAGCTTCCTGAAATAAAGTTTAGGCTGAAGTTGAATTTTTGTTATTTGTAACCTAACATATTAGGCAATATGAAATTCACTATCAGCATTAGGACTAACGGATTATTTTCGACATCGGTACAGGGAAGGTTAGTAGAGCTCAGCGGCTTGTTGTATACTGGAGCGAGGTAGAGAAACAGGAAATTTGGAGCTTAAGGATGATTGTATGAAGACTAAAGTCACCATTCAGGAAATAGCCGCTTTCACCGGATTGTCCAAATTCGCCGTATCGCGAGCGCTGTCCGGCAAATCCGGCGTGAGCGAGCAGACGCGGGACTTGATCCTGAGGGCCGCCGGACGGCTCGGATACTTCAAGGACAACCCCGCGGCGGCGCCTGCGGAGCCCTTGTCCAAGGCAGAACTGCCTGTGATCGATGATGGCGCCTTCGGCGGAACCGTCGTCATCCTTTTCCCCAACATCCGTTACCAGAATCCGGAGTCGATCTATTGGGGGCCTTTGTTCAACGGAGTCACCTCCCGGCTCAATGCCCGGGGAATCCATATTCTCACTTTGACGGAGCCATCCGTCGACCAGCTGTTCACCCTGCTCAATCCGCAGGCGATCCGGGGCATCATCACCCTCGGCAGCATTTCGACCTCGATTCTGCTCGAGATCAAACGTCTCCGCATCCCCGTCGTCATGGTCGACCATCTGGATCCCGCCTTCCACTGCGACAGCATCTTTACGGACAACCTCGCCGGCATGCAGGAAATCATGCTGTATTTGCTGCGCAAGGGCTTCCGGAGCTTTCAGTTCGTCGGCGATATCACGGACGCGCACAGCTACTATGAGAGATGGCTAGGCTTTCGCTTTGCGCTGGATGAGCACAAGGTCCCGCATCAACAGATTCCCGAGCTGACCGGCAAGAGCATCGGGAACCAATTTCACGAGACGTTTGTCGGGCATGTGCAGCCGGATAAGCTTCCCGAGGTTTTTGTATGTGCGAACGATTTCTGGGCCAGGATCACCATCGAAGCGCTTGCGGGGATGGGAGTGTCTGTGCCGGAGCAATGCCTTGTGACGGGATTCGACAACACGTACAGCGAGGATCCGATTCTGGCCACCGTCCACGTCAATACGGAGCAGCTCGGCGTCCGCGCCGTCGATCAGATGCTGTGGCGCATCTCCAACCCCGAGAGCTGCCGCGAGCGCAAAATGATCCATGCCGACGTGATCGTCCGCGATGATATCGCTTCGCGCCGTTAGGCAGCTCTTGGTTTGAACGAAAACCGGGGCTTTCCCAAAAAAGCTCCTTTCCTGTGAAATCCGGCAGATTTTATGCCGAAGCCGGAAAACGGGACGAAGCCGAGGATCATTCGGCTTCGTCCCGTTTTCGTTTTTTCCTTACCTATATTCGGTTCAATCATGGGACGACGGAAAGCCGGCAGCCTTTATCATCAGGACCGGTTCGAATCTCGTAGCCGGTTTCAATCGCTTTGCCTTTCAAAAAAATCAACGTTTTCAAAAAAATGGATCCACAACTCTAAAAAGGGGGGAACCAAAGCCAGATGAAAGAATTATTTGCCGGTCGTCCCATGAATGGTCGGCAGCCCGCCAAATATGTTTGCCTCACAATGCTGGGAGCTATGCGAGTCGCAGGCCTCTTGACGGTATGATAAATTTGAAATACATTAATGTCAGTCACCACTGACAGACACTTCTTAATCTACAGAAAGGGAGTTGATCATGCGTCAAATTAAGCAGGGGAGCGCGGAGAAATTGCTAAGGGCTGCAATCGACTTAATATCAGAGAGAGGCTACCACGGCGTCACGACACAGGAAATAGCCTCATCTGCCGAATTAAGCGAAAAGACGCTTTTTCGACATTTCGGAAGCAAACAAAATTTGCTGGAAACCGCTCTTGAGCGTTTTCAGTATGCCGAAGAAATGCGAGTTCTCTTCGACGAGCAGATTGTGTGGGAGTTGGAAATCGACCTACTAGCCATCAGCAAAAAATATCATGCCATCATGAACCGAGACCGAAAGCTGATTATGATCGCCTTAAAAGATGAGGTCCATATCCCTGGCTTTAAAGAACGTCGACTGCAGCATCCCCGCCAACTATTGACGTTTCTGACAGATTACTTCATTGCAATGAGCGAAAAAGGAAAAATAGCTTGCCCGAACCCTATCATGCAAGCATTTACATTCATGATGGCTCAATATGGCGCGTTCATGAACGATTTGGAAGCTGGAACCAATTATTCTGGCATCAGTCTCGATGAGTTCATACAAGAGAACGTGAAAATCTTCGTTAGATCTTTAACTCTTCCTGCTACACAGTGTGAAAAGGAGCTGCAAACGAGATGATGAACGAGGAAGTTTCCGCATTTATCGAGAACCTTAGTCAACCATGGCAAAGCGAGGTCAGCAACCAGCTGCGCCAGATGGTACATCAGGTTATTCCAGAAGCCGAGGAACGCATTCAGTACAAAAAGCCCCACTTTCTGAAACATGGACATTATGCAGCGGTTATTTCACCATCGAAAGATGCCATTGCATTCATGATCATGAATGCTTCCGGCCTTACGTTTCCAAAAGGATTTGAAGGACCGGAAGAGAGAAAATGGATAAAAATCCGTAAAGAGGATACACCCGATTACTCCCTCCTGGCCAATCTGCTGGTTCAGGCTTCAAGCACTCTGTAGCATGGACTGATTGTCGGAACTTTCACATTTATCTTGCAGGGCATAGGTTCCCTGCAAAATACAAGGAGGATTCTCATGAACAACAATAGGAATCAATCGGTTGAGATTGCATTTACACGTGTATTTGATGCCCCTCGCGAACTCGTATTTCAAGCATGGACAGAGCCGGAACATTTCGCGAAATGGTGGGGACCAAAGGGGTTTACCCTCGAAGTCGTCAAAATGGACGCTCGATCAGGTGGCGAGTTTTTAGGTTATCAGACGTCTCCTGACGGACACCACGTCATGTGGGGAAAATTTGCATACCAAGAGGTTGTTGAACCCGAGAAAGTGGCTTTTATCCAATCTTTTTCCGATGAACAAGGCAATACGATCCGAGCGCCTTTCAGCACGAACTGGCCTCTTGAAGCGATGAATATCATCACGCTAGAAGATGACGAAGGGAAAACTGCCTTAACACTGAAAGGCGGCCCTGTGAACGCATCCGCTGAGGAGCAAGAAGCCTACAACGGTATGGCTCCAATGATCCGACAAGGTCTTGAAGGCACTTTCGATCAACTTGCCGATTATCTCGTCTCCCAGAAGTAAAAAGCGCTAAACGCTAATTGGCCATAACCAACGGTATTAAGAATGCAGATGTCCCCAATCAGGTTCCACGATTCTCAGACATACCGCAGCCACTCTTATGCTACAATCCTCTCAGGCGGGGTGAGTCTGAAGCGCTCCATAACCGTTTCGAACTCATTCTGCCCTGTCGCCGGGTTGAGGTAAGCAACCTCGCCGTCAAGGACGATGTGCTCCACGCTGACGGCACGCTGTGCAGCTCGGGGTAACGATCGGTCACTTCGTTTCCATTCCGGGCGAGCAGCCGTACACCGCCTCCCGAGAGCGTCAAGAGCAAATGGTGTCCGTCGATCTTTGGTTCATAGATATAGCGGTCATCGTCCCATGGCTCTTCTCGCTTACTCAGCAGCATTGCCTGCGGTGCTTTCACGGCTGCACCTCCCTTCATAGTCTAATATGCCGATTCTACCGCTCTTCCGATTGGGTGCCTGGAAGCAAATTCAGGCAAAGAAAAAGCGACCTTATTGGGTCGCGGGTACAAGCCTATTTTGCAAAATGCTTATACACGTTAAATAGAAAGTGGGCAATCAATGTGCAAGCAATAATACCTAACCACATGTTTGTCTTGTCAGCAGTATCAGCAGCAGTGTAAATGACTTCATTTAGTTTAGCACTTATTTCCTGAATGCCACTTGCAATGTTATCCATTGAATCCGTTACGGAATTGTCCTACGACTTTCGACCAAAGAAGAACTCGATGTAATCATCAATCAACTGCTCTCGGAGGTACTCCGCCTCTTGATGCGTCAGCTCCAGCTCCCCTGGAAACGAACGGCATGTGTAGCTCATAACGATCATCCCCCGCCGTGGCACCACTTGCCTTACATGGATTCGCTCGTTTGAAAGCCTCCGACGCTCCCGCTGAAGCTCTTCGCTCGTCCTTTGTGCAAATACCTCCAGCGTCATTCGGTAAGCCCGCTGCAGCACTCCCTTGTGCTCCAGAAGCTTTTGCCTGTTGTCCTCAATGACCGGCCGCATCAATTGCAAGGCAATTACACGTTTGATTTCATCTTCTTCGTTTGGCTTAAGCCGCCCTTCATCCGGCCATGGTTTTGCAGTCCGCATATGTATCACCTCATGGGGATAGTATATTACGAACACCCGTTCTTATTCCATGGAAATTTTAAACGGCATGCTTTTGCTCTCCTCACGGTTGATAAAACGGACACGGTTTGACTTAGCTAGATTGCAAGCCTGCTCGGTAAAGTCTGAATTGGTTACGACAATCGCGTCTTGAGCTCGGTAATGAGCTCAGGAGAGCGGAAAAGATGTCCGAGGTAATGTTCAAAAACTGCCGCCCGTCCATTTTATCGATTTCAGCAATGCCTGAACGCTTCAATCGCTCGGCGTGCTAACAAGACTTTGCAGCAAATCTGCTTGAGCTTTCTTCTTGCTTTTTCTTTTTGTCATTTAACCTTCCTCCTCGATTCAGTGTAAAAAAGGTATCGATAGGAAGAAGCTGGGATTTAAGTCTTACGAACTACTTTATCAAGAAAAAAAGTCCTTGCTCTCAATCGCTTACGTTCCCTATAATTCCCATTATACTTAATCCAGTTGAGGGATCTCTTCATAAAAAAGTGTTTTACTAGGAAAATAATGTTGTAGACTTAGAAAATAAAGTATTAGACTAGCGTCCGTTGATTAAGCTAACGGGCAGTTTCGCTGAATAGATCTGGAGAAAAGGAAAGTGAATTATATATATACCTACTGTAAACTAAGTTCTTCCACTTGACTGAGTATGTGGAGCATCCGACCTCTCACGGCTGGGCTGCGGTCGAGAAAGGATAAAAAATTGTCAGATAAATTTGCTAGGTGGTCCTTCGTGTGAGGGGAGAAGAATCCGGCAGATGCGATTGTGATCAAAAACCACCCATGACGCACGTGAGGTCATGGGTGGTTTTTGATCATTTTCATACGTTCAGGAGGGGGCCGTGGTGCAATAGCGATGTTTATAATCACTTCGTTGGACAGAGTATTGCGTGAAAATGGCCGCCACCACCCGGGAACGGCCATTCTTCGTATCCATTTCCGAACCCGACTTACTTGACCGGCCCCATCCAGGTTGTAATCGTCTTCCTCTGGTGCGGCAACGGCGCTTTCAACTTTCCGTTGTCGGTCAAATGCTTCAAAATATAAGCGACCAACCGGCCGCCGCCGGTATTGCCTCTCACCATGTAGGCAATCTGCGGCTCCAAATGCTTCGGCTGATTTTGCAAGAACAGCTTGAGCATTTTATCGTAGAGCTTACCGACAGCGGGCGCATACAAGTCGGACAAATCCGGCATTGCCTTGTTCAGCCGACCCATCGTTTGTGGAGAGTCGATCCAAACCGCATTGAACTTGTACCCCTCCTCCGTCTTGCGGATGTACCCCTTCTCCAGCAGAAACGAATATAACTCGCGGTTTTCTTCGTTGTCGGGCAGTTCGCCTTGCCGGAACGCATGGCAAACCTCGACATCCCGGTATTCCAGGTGACGCCAATCCTGGCGGTCGCTCCAGTACGTATTGAATTGCCACAAGTATAAGGGGCTGTCTTCGACGTAGCGGAGCATCGGACCTAAGGTGACGTAACGATTCAGATCAAACCCCGGATCGGCATTGCGGCTCCGGTTCAACGCTGCATAGGCGATATACTGCCCCCCGTCCTTTCGCATCGGCGCGACCGCATCGAAGTTGTCGCCCGCCGGCATGCACGGCCAGGATTGCTCCCCGACGTTCTTGGGCAGCAAGGTCCAGAGCAGAAAGTTATAGTCGCCGTCCGGACTATACACTCCGCTATCTTCGACTTGCCGGCGAACCTCCATCAACGCGTCGAAATGAACATCGGCCACTTCGGCGGCGCAATCTTGATAGAATCGATGACTGGCTCCGGCCAGCTCGATCGTGTCCCAGACAATGGTATTGCTTTGATATTTGCCGGGAGAGGTTTGGACGAGGAAATTGTAATCGGCCAGGTGTCGGACTTCGTCTTCCAGCAAAGACGGCGGCATTCCGAGCTCCTCCGCGATTTCATGGACGGTATGCGCCTTGCGATAAGCCGCGTAAACGATATTTTGCGCCAAGGCGCGTCCAAGAAAATCGTTGGTTTCGCCCAGTCTGCCGGCCAAACCGGAATGGCCCATTTCCCCCATGCTGACGGGATTGACACTTAAAGCTCCTGTTGCGCGCATACGGTTCATTCCTTTCCTTAACTCCTTTTTGGCCTCGCTCAGATGCCACTTCACCGTATTGGCAGGAATGTTCAGAGCATTCGCGATATCGACGATTTTAAGCTCGTCGTAGTAATACATGACTACGATTCGGCGATGAATGTCGGACAGAAACGCGACTTCCCGGCGCAGTCCGCGATAAGCTTCGGTTTCCAGCAGCCGGTCAAGCGGATCCCAGGAAGGGTCGGCCGGCAGTTCGGACATGCCGTTGATTTCAATTGCTTGGGGAGCGAGCGCACGCTTTTTCAACCAATTCACCCAAGTGTATCGGGCAACCGTCCAAACATAAGCGTCCAGGCTCCGAATGTCCGGCTTCCCTGAGAAGGATTTCAACAACTGCAGCATAATCTCCTGAGCCAGATCCTCCGCCTCCGCCCGCTGCTTAACCCGGTTCAACGCAAAACCGAAAATCGGTTTGACATAGCTCCGAATCGCTTCGGCCGCTTCTTTTCCGTTCCACCCGATCGAATCCATCATTCGCCTCCGCAATTGCCTCTGTAATTCCTGATAATCAAATAGTGTGCCTAGCGGAAAAAAGGTTGGGATATTTCCAAAAAAAAATTGGACGTCCTACCGGTTCGCTCATACTTGTAAACGAATGGTTTAAGAGACGTTATGAATTTGTTGAGTATAATGGAACAAGAATTAAACAAGCCGAAGATTAAGAATCTCACATTGGACCTGCACAGCCACCTTCTCCCGAAAATGCAGAAAGAGATGGCGGACAAATTTGTTGCCATGCTTTTCGGCACCAGTTCATATGTAAGTTGTTGTCCATTACGGCACTAAAAAACTAATGGTACTAAAACGGCACCAAATTCGTTTCTGAGCAAAAAGAAAAGGGCCTCTGCCAAGGCCCTAAAAAGCAGAAAACCCTTGATATACAAGGGTTTTCTGCATGAATGCTATTATGGAGCCTAGGGGGATCGAACCCCTGACCTCATCGCTGCCAGCGATGCGCTCTCCCAGCTGAGCTAAGGCCCCGTATGATCGGTCTCGACTATGTATTTGTTCTTCATTCTCTCAAACAAATCAGCACCGCGACAAGAAAGATCATACCATGGGCATATTATTAGTGTCAACTGTTAATTTAAAAAAGTTGACCATGGCTTTCAAACGGGTTTATACTGAAATAGTTAAAAGGTATTAACTATTAAATGATTTCAACCAATATGTCCGAGGTGATGCCGGCTGGAACAGCAGGATCGACTCTCCCAACTGATCAGTCTTCATATGCAGACGATTGTCGACAGCTACGCCAAGCTGCAGGATGCCAACATGACGGCTCCTCAGTACTCTATCCTGCAGACGCTCGCTCATGAGGGCAGCAAAACCTCTTCCGAGCTTGCAGCCAAGCTAGGCGTGACTCCGTCGGCCGTGACGAATCTGAGCGGCAAGCTCGTCGACAAGGGCTACATCGAGCGCGTCGTCAGCGAAGAAGACCGGCGGCAGGTGAATCTCCGCATCACGGAATCCGGCCATGCGGCCGAGCAAAGGCTTGTAGCCCGGTTCATGCAGCTGACCGAGGGGCTTTGGACCGAGTTTTCATCCGAGGAATTGGATCTCCTGATCCAGTCGTATGAAAAAATGATCGCCCATCTCCACAAGCGAATCCAAGAAACCTAAACCGAATCCACAGGAGGAAACGAAAATGGACAGACTCAAAGGCAAAGTAGCGATCATTACAGGCGCGGCAGGCGGCATGGGCAAAGCGGACGCCCTTCTGTTCGCCAAGGAAGGCGCGAAGGTCGTCATCACCGATCTCCAGGAAGAAAAAATCCAGGAAGTTGCAAAGGAAATCGAAGCCCTCGGCGGAGAAGCGCTTGGCCTCAAGCATAATGTTGCCTCCGAAGAGGACTGGGTATCCGTCGTCGACGCCGCGATCGCCAAGTTCGGCCAGATCAATGTCCTCGTCAACAATGCCGGCATCTCCGACGCCGTTCCATTCATGGATCAGACCGTTGATCGCTGGGAGCGCACGATGAAGGTCAACGTCACGAGCATCTTCCTTGGCCAGAAATACGTGATTCCTCATATGATCGAAGCCGGAGGCGGCTCCATCGTGAACATCTCCTCCATCGCCGGCCTTACGGGCGGCAGCGGCGCAGGTCCCTACACCGCGAGCAAAGGCGCCGTACGCATGCTCACGAAGGCGACAGCGGTCGATTACGCCAAGCACAACATCCGCGCGAACTCCATCCACCCGGGCTACATCGAAACGCCGATGACCGTCGATCTGATGAAGGACGAGCAGATGGTGCAATGGTTCCTGATGCAGACTCCGCTGCCCCGTCTCGGCAAGCCGGAAGACATCGCGCAAGGCGTCCTGTTCCTTGCTTCCGACGAATCCTCGTACATCACCGGCGTCGAGCTGCCGATCGACGGCGGCTACTACGCAAAATAAGATCGCCATGAAAAAAGCATCCTTCGAGGGTGCTTTTTTTGCTGCTGCCGAGCAGACTGGAACCGCAATTCCAGCGTTGCAGATGAGGATGCTGAAATTCTGCGCGTGGTAACTCGCGAGGTGCAGACTGACTGCGGCTTGCCGTGTTCAATGGTTGAATGGATGAATCGCGGAGACGAACCTGAGCATGATCCAGAATCCCCTTCCATTGACCCATGTAAAAAAAGACCTTCGCTTTTTTCAGCGAAGGTCTTTCCATTTTGCTGCAAATCAAGCGTCCGCCGGGTTTTTGGACAGCAGGCTGGACAGCTCCTTCATGAACATGTCGATGTCCTTGAACTGCCGGTACACCGATGCGAAGCGCACATAAGCGACCTCGTCGACCGGATACAGCTGCTGCATGAGGATCTCGCCGATATCGCGGCTCTCGACTTCCGCCTGCGCGGTCGTGCGGATCTCCTTCTCGACCTCGGAGACGATCTCCTCCAGCCTCTCGGCAGGAACGGGACGCTTCTCGCAGGCGCGGATAAGCCCGCGCAGAATCTTGTCCCGGCTGAACTCCTCCCGGCTTCCATCCTTCTTGATGACGATCAGAGGGGTCTCCTCGATCATCTCGAAGGTCGTGAACCTGCGGCTGCAGCGCTCGCATTCGCGCCTTCTGCGGATGGACTTGTCCCCGTTGGCGGGACGGGAATCCAGCACCTTCGTTCCGGAATGCTCGCAATATGGGCATTTCATGGGGATTCCCTCCCTTGATTCGGTTGATGGCATTTATTTTTCGTCTGAAATCCGCATGGCTGCGGGATTTGTGGACTGTCGGACAAATTATTGCCGAGCTCGCCGTATGATCCGGCTAATTCCGCACATAATACTTTTACCAACAGCGAGGAGGTGAACAACAATGGCTAACAACAACAGCGGCAGCAACCAACTGGTCGTGCCAAACGCAAGCGCGGCGCTGGATCAAATGAAATTCGAAGTTGCTCAAGAACTGGGTATCGCCATCCCGCAGGACGGCTACTACGGCAACTTCACGACGTATGACGCAGGTTCCCTTGGCGGTTACATCACGAAACGCCTGGTAACGATCGGCGAGCAATCCCTGGCAGGTCAATACAAATAATTTGGCCTGATATCGGAAAGCCCGGCAACGTCTCCCCGAAACGGGAGGCGTTCCGGGTTTTTTTGCATTCAGCTGAGCCGGCCTGATGAATCGCTGGCCATGTCGGGATACAGGTCCTTATACTTATTATAATAATAATCGACACGTTGTACATAGTGGCGCGTCTCTCCGTACGGAATGCGGCTCAGGTTTTTGAGCGTTCCGTCCCACGTCCCGTTCTGCAGCCACTTGGACACTTTGCCGGGTCCGGCGTTGTAGGCTGCGACCGCCGCGACCGAATTGCCCTTGAACTGCTGATGAAGGGAGTGTATGTACCAGGAGCCTGCCCGGATGCTGAGCTTCGTATCGGAGGTCACTCCCTCTGCGGTCAAAGCCTCGAGCTTGGCCGTCTCGATGATCCACTGGGCCGTGTCGGGCATGAGCTGCATCACCCCTGCGGCTCCCTTCTTCGAAACCTTGCCGGTACGGAAATTCGATTCCACGCGGATGATGGCCGCGATGAGATACGGATCGACTTCATAATCGGAAGCGCCGGCCTGGATCTCGTCGACGTAAGAGATCGGATACATCATCCGGCCCATCCAGTCGGACTTGAGGAAAAGCAGGAGGACGAATCCCGCCAGTACGACCAGCAGCACCCTTTTCTTGGCCAGCCATCTCATGACGGCACAAGCTCCGTCATCCAGCGCCCGATCTGGGTTCGGGTATCCTCCAGGCTGCCGCTGTTGTCGATGACCCAGTCTGCCCGCCGCTTTTTCTCGTCCAGACTCATCTGCAGGCCGATTCGCCGCTCCGCTTCCGCCTGGTCCATGCCGTTTCGCTCCATGAGGCGCTTGACCTGCAGCTCATGCGGCACATGAACGACAAGGACGCCGTCGTAAGCCTTGTCCTGCCCTGTTTCGTACAAGAGCGGGATATCCGCCACAATGAGCCTTCCGGGCGATTCGGCCTCGGCACGGTCCATTTCATCCTTCATATGCGCGCGTATCGCCGGGTGCAGAATCGACTCGAGCCGCCTCAGCTTGTCCGGATCTCCGAATACGACCCGCCCCAAGGCGGCCCGATCGAGGATGCCGTCCGGCAGCAGCAGGCTGCGGCCGAAAGCCTCCACGATGCCGTCCAATGCCGGCGTTCCGGGCAGAACAACCTTCCGGGCCGCCTCGTCGGCATCCGATACGAAGGCTCCCGCCTCGCGCAGAAAGCGGGTTGCGGTGCTTTTGCCGCTGGCGATTCCGCCTGTAAGACCTATTCTCAAGAGATGCGAACCTCCTTTGTGCAGCCCTAATTCCTCTTGTAAAGCCCAATATCCCTCCGCTGCGGGAGGGATAGGGAGATGTTACCATAGTTTGCCGAATCCGATCAGAAGCAGCAGGACGCCGGGCAGGAAGCTCAGCGCCTTCATCCGGTTGACACCGGAGAACCGGAAGCCGAAGCGCAGTCCTCCGACCAGGAACAGTCCGCTCGCCAGCATGATGCAGCATGCCGTCACCCAAGGCACGAGGCCGACCATGGCGGCGCCGAGGCCTGCGCCGAAGGCGTCCAGCGACAGCGCGGACCCGAGCAGAAGAGCTTCGCCCGCGCTTATGCTTCCCGAGCTGTCCATATCGGCGGCTTGAGGCGTCTTCAGGATCTGAATGACGAGGCCGAGCTTTTTGATTTCAAGCGTAAGCACCGCAGCCGGCGGCAAGGGAGCCCCGTTCGGGCCGCCCTCCGGCATCGCTGCCGGATCCGGATTGTCGCGGGCTGAGCCCGCATCCGGCTTGACCTCTTCCTCCTTGACGCGGCGAAGCTGCTGCGCAAGGGTATAAGATCCGATCAGCATCAGGATGGCGGCCCCGATCAGCTTCGCACCTTCGGGGGATACGAATCCGGAGAGCCAAGCCCCTACCTTCATGGCGAGCAGGATGACGATGCCCGAGCAGCCCGTAATGATCAGTACAGACAGCATCGGGATGCGGATACGCCTCAGCCCGTACGTGACTCCTACGCCGAATCCATCCACGCTGACGGCAAATGACAAGAGCAACAGCGGCAGTATGTGGGCGAACACGTTCCAGCCCTACCTCCCTGCATTTGACTTAGGATCATCATATGCAAGGAATGGGCGTCTGTTCCTGTCGCTTCGTCGTGCGCCGGGCGACACCGGCTTCGGCGCCGCTCGGCGGCGCGTCAGCCGCTCTTGCGGACGCGCGCCTTCGGGAGCGGCTGGCAAGCCGCGCAAGTATGCGTGCCGCGCCCGCCGACGACGCTCTTCTCGATCGGCCTGCCGCAGTTGCGGCAAGGCTCGTTCTTGCGGCCGTACACAAGCAGCTCATGCTGGAACTTGCCGGGGTCTCCCTGTCCGTTGACGTAGGACTTGATGGAGGAGCCTCCCGCATCGACGGCCCTCTGCAGCGTTTCGCGGATCGCCGCGTGAAGCAGCTTCCACTGGGCCGGCTTCAGGCGGTCCGCCGTCAGCTCGGGATGGATGCCGGCCTGGAACAGCGCCTCATCCACATAAATATTGCCGAGCCCCACGATATATTCTTGATTCAGAAGCAGCGGCTTGATGCGCGTCGTCCGCCTGGCGAGCCTTTCCACCAGCGACTCGCACGTAAACTCCTCGCTCAGCGGCTCCAGCCCAAGCTTCAGCAGCGGAGGCATCGTGAATTCCTCGCCCGGCTTGAACAGATGCATCGTTCCGAACTGACGGACGTCCTTGTACCGCAGCTCGGTTCCGTCCGTGAAGCGGAAGCGCACATGCGTATGCTTCGCCACCTCGTCCTCGGCGTCATGCAGGCCGTACTTGCCCTCCATCCGCAGATGGGAGACGAGCACGAGCCCGTCCATCACGAAACGGATGAACTTGCCCCGGCGTTCCACGTTCAGGATCGTATGGCCCTCAAGGGCGGCCTCGAAAGCTTCGGGCTCCTTGGGGCGCTGTATAATTCGCGGCAGGCTGACGGCGACCTTCTCGATCGTCTTGCCCCCTGCGAGAATATTAAGCGTTCGGGTTACCGTCTCTACCTCCGGCAATTCCGGCATGATGTCATCACCTCTTCGGCTTCTATTATACCGGAACCATCCTGGCGGCGCATTGCGCAGATTCTGACTGCAAAAAAAGGCTACTTCGCCTCGTACCAGTTGGCTCCGAAACTGACTTCGGCCTTCAGCGGCACATTCAGCTCCAAGGCGCTCTCCATCACTTCCGGCACGAGCTTTTTCATGATCTCCAGCTCCTCCGGCGGCACTTCGAACACCAGTTCATCGTGCACCTGCAGGAGCATGCGGCTCTTCATGCCGTCGGTCCGCAGGCGCTCCTGCATTTTCACCATCGCCAGCTTGATGATGTCGGCCGCCGTTCCCTGGATCGGCGTGTTCATCGCGGTCCGCTCGGCGAACGAGCGCAGGTTGAAGTTCGACGCCTTGATCTCCGGCAAATAGCGGCGGCGCTCCAGCAGCGTCTTCACATAACCGTCCTTGCGCGCTTCCAGGACGATGTCGTCCATGTACTTGCGCACGCCCTTGAACGCCTCGAAATACTGCTCGATGAAGCGCGACGCCTCCTTGCGGGTGATGTTCAGGTTCTGGGACAAGCCGAAGTCGCTGATGCCGTATACGATGCCGAAGTTGACCGCCTTCGCCGAACGGCGCATGTTGGAGTCCACCTCCGACTCCTCCACGCCGAACACGTCCATGGCCGTCTTCGTATGGATGTCCATGTCATGCGTGAAAGCTTCGGTCAATCCCTCGTCGCCCGATATATGGGCCAGCACGCGAAGCTCGATCTGCGAGTAGTCGGCAGCCAGGATGCTCCAGCCCGGCTCGGATGGCACGAACGCCTTGCGGATCTTGCGTCCTTCCTCCAGGCGGATCGGGATGTTCTGCAGGTTCGGGAACTGGCTGCTGAGCCTGCCCGTAGCCGCGATCGTCTGCCGGTAGTACGTGTGGATCTTGCCGCTGTCCTCGCGGATCTCCTTGAGCAAGCCCTCCACATAGGTGGACTGCAGCTTATGCAGCTGGCGGAAGTGCAGGATGAGCGGAATGATTTCATGATAGGGCTCCAGCTTCTCCAGCACGTCGGCGTCCGTGGAATAACCGGTCTTGGTCTTCTTCATGACGGGCAGTCCCAGGCGGTCGAACAGAATCTCGCCAAGCTGCTTTGGAGAGTTGATGTTGAATTCCGTCCCCGCCAGGCGGTAGATCTCGGCCACGTCGGCGCTGATGCCCTTCTCGAGCTCCTGGCCGAGCTCGCGGATCGCGCCGGCATCCGCGCAGATGCCGAGCTTCTCCATGTCCGCCAGCACGCCGGACAGCGGCTGCTCCAGCTCGAAGTAGAGACGGTTCATGCCGCTCTGCTCCAGCTTCCCGCGCTGCAGCGGCGCAAGCCCGCGCACGGCTTCGGCCTTGGCTGCCAGGTGGGCGTACAGCGTTTCCTTGTCCGGCACCTTGAACTTGGCCCCTTTGCCGTAGACCGACTCGTCCGAAGGGACGGATGGAAGGCCGCTGCGGGCGGCGATGCCGGTGACGCTCTGGTCGGTATCCGTCGGATCGAGCAAGTAGGCGGCCAGCACGATGTCGAAGCCGGCTCCCTGCAGATGGACGCCGATCCGGTTCAGGACGAGCTCCGCACGGTGCAGATCGCAGCCGGTCTTGGGCCGGGACGGATCGGCCAGCCAGCCTTTGAAGCCGTCCGCGTCCTCGCTGCGGAGCCAGTCCGCATCCATGACGAACACCCTATCCTCCACCGCATATGCCGCTCCGAGAATATCGGCATGATGGGGGTTGTCCCCATGCGATTCCAGGAAAAAGCCTCCGGATCCGTCCAGCGCGGCTTCCAGCGCCGATCGCGCGGCGGAATCCCCGATCTCGACCGGGACGACAGTCAGCTCCCGGCTCGGAGCCGCATCCGCCGTTTCCCCTCCGGCTCCTGCCGACAGGTCCAGCCTCTCCATCAGGGAGCGGAATTCAAGCCGGCCGAACACATCCGCCAGCACGGAAGGCTCGAAGCCGCTATATGGAAAGTCCGCCGTTCCTTCCTCGAGAGGAACCTCGCGGAAGATCGTCGCCAGCTGCTTGCTCATGAGCGCGGCTTCCCGGTTCTCTTCCACGCGCTCCTTGAGCTTGCCCTTCAGCTCGCCGGAATGCTCCAGCACGGCTTCGACCGTGCCATATTCATGCAGAAGCTTGAGCGCGGTCTTCTCCCCGACACCGGGAATGCCCGGGATGTTGTCGGACGAATCGCCCATCAAGCCCTTGAGATCGATGATCTGGCTCGGCACGAGGCCGTAGCGTTCCTTGACTGCGGCGGGATCGTAAAGCTCCGTCTCGCTTACGCCCTTGCGCGTCACGGCGATCGTCACCTGCTCCGAGGCCAGCTGCAGCATGTCCTTGTCTCCGGACACGACGATCGTCTTGACTCCCTTTTCGTCCGCCAGCCGGGTCATCGTCCCGATGATGTCATCCGCCTCGTAGCCGCTCAGCTCGAACTGCTTGATGCCGAACGCGGCCACGACCTCCTTGATCAGCGGGAACTGCTCCGACAGCTCGGAAGGCGTCTTCTGGCGCGTTCCCTTGTATTCCGCGAAGCTCTCGGTGCGGAACGTCACCTTGCCGGCGTCGAAGGCGACGAGCACATGCGTCGGCTTCTCTTCTTCGAGAACCTTGAGCAGCATCGTCGTGAAGCCGTATACAGCGTTCGTATGTAATCCCGCCGCGTTCGTCAGCGGCGGCATGGCGTAGAAAGCCCGGTTGGCAATGCTGTTGCCGTCGATCAATATCCACTTGTCCATTGGGCACCTCGTCCTGTTCATGGTTGCTTCCATCATACCATAAACGGCCCTCCGATTCCCGGACGGGAGACTCCCGGCTCGATCGGCTTGAATCCCCTGGATGGAATTCTTCATATGTAAATTTATCTTATCGTTGGAATATTAAGGATTGATTGAATGGTTTCGGGAGTCGGACTTTTCGGAATCGGATTTCTATTCATCGGATTCCTGTTTTTCGCCCTCCACGCCGCCCTCTGCGCATGGGCCTACCGCGATGCGAGAAGGCGGAGGCACAGCAGCGAATACGCGCTGATCGTCCTGCTCGCCCTGCTTGTGGCGCCGATGCTCGGACTCATCGTCTATCTGCTGATCCGCGGCGACGGCTCCTGCGGTGACCGGCGGTACGGATAAAAAACAGCCCCGGGATCATCGATCCCGGGGCTGTTTCCGTCTTCGGAAGCTTACGCTTCTTATTTCGCTACCGTCTTGTTGTAGATGCCGATCTTCTCGGTGATCTGCTTGGCGGCATCGTCAAGCGCGGCCTTGACGTCCTTCTTGCCGGTGAACGCTTCCTCGATCGCGCCTTCCACTGTCTGGCGCGCTTCCGGGAAGACGCCCATGACGGCGCCTTGGCTGGCCGTGCCCGCCTTGGACGCGTGCAGCTGGTCTACAGCCGTCTGGAACTGCGGATACTTCGCCAGATTGTCCTTGACGATCTGCTCGTCGTACGCTTTCGTCGTGATCGGGAAGTAGCCGGTGTTGATGTGCCACTCTGCTTGTACGGCCGGCTCGGCCAAATACTTGATGAACTCCCAGGCGGCCTTCTGCTCCTCGGCCGGCTTGTTGTTCAGAACCCACAGGCTCGCGCCGCCGACGACGACGCCGCCTTCGGAGGATGCGTCCGGCTTGGGCAGGAAGGCCGTACCGACTTCGAATTTGCCTGCGGCTCCGTCGACGATGCCGCGCAGCGAGGCCGTCGAATCCAGCGTCATGCCGATCTGGCCGGCCAGGAACGCTTTTTTCGTGTCGTCCGTCTTGCGTCCGAGATTCAGCGCGGACTTGTCGTCGACCATGCCCTTCCACCAGGTCAACGTCTTGACGGCCGCTTCCTGGTTCACGAGCGATTCCGTAGCGGCGCTGTCGCGGCCGTTGCCGTTGTTGACGAGATCCTTGCCCTGATTCGCCAGCAGCTGCTCCACGAACCAGCCGTAGATGGCGAAGGAAGCTCCCGTCACGCCGCCCCCGGTCAGCTTCTTGGCCGCGTCGGCTACCTCCTGGTAAGTCGCAGGCGGCTTGCTCGGATCCAGTCCGGCTTTCGTGAACAGATCCTTGTTATAATAAAGAATCGGGTTGGACGTATTGAATGGCATCGAGTACTGCTTGCCGTCGAACGTGTAATAGCTCCGGATATTCGGCTCCAGCGAGGACACGTCGTAGTTTTCCTCGTCGATGAACTGCTGCACCGGCGTCACGGCGCCGGAATCGATCATGAATCTCGACCCGATCTCGTACACCTGGATCAGGGAAGGACCGGACTTCGAATCCATTGAAGCCTTCAGCTTGTTCAGGCTCTCGTCATAGGTGCCCTGGAAGACGCCTTCCACTTTCACATCGGGATGCGAGGCGTTGAAATCGCTGACCAGCTTGTCCGCGGCTTTGCCGAGCTCGCCGCTCATGGAATGCCACCAGACGACCTTGACCGGCTCCTTGGCAGGCTCCGTGGAAGCTCCGCCCGCATTCGCGGAGGCGTCCGTATTGGAAGACGCGGAGGTTGGTGCCGGATCGGCGCTTTGCCCGCCGTTGCTCGGATTCGATGCGCAGGCAGACAGAGGCAGCACGAGCATAGCCGCTACAGGCAGCGCCATTTTCCAATTGCGTTTGACCATGGTTGGATTTCTCTCCCTTTGAATCGATATTTGTCTATATGGCAAGTCCCTAAGGACGAATACCCGAATGAAGACTGGAATCATGCCGGCTGCATCAGTTCCATACTTGGCCCGGCGTCTTGCTCAGTTCATCGCAGCCTCAGCTCAGCCTTTGACCGCTCCCGCTGTAATTCCCCGCACGAGCGGCTTGAGGCCAAGTCCCAGCAGCACGAGGGACGGCACGAGGACGAGCGCCACTCCGCAGAGCACCAGATTCCAGCTCGTCAGCTCCTCGAACTGAAGCATCGCGATCCCGATCTGGACCGTCCGCATGGCGTCGCTGCTCGTGATGAGCAGCGGCCACAGATACTGGTTCCAGCCGTTCAGGAACACATAGACGGCCAGCGATGCGGCAGCGGGACCGGACAGCGGCAGCACGACGGAGACGAAGTGGCGGAAATGCCCGCAGCCGTCGATGCGCGCCGCCTCGAACAGCTCACGCGGCAGCTGCAGGAAAAACTGGCGGAGCAGGAACACGCCGAATGCCGAAGCCGCGAAGGGCACGATGAGTCCCTGGAACGAATCGAGCCATCCCCAGCTTTTGACCGTCAAATAATTCGGGATGATCGTTACTTCCCATGGAATCATCATCGTGCTGATGAACAGCGCGAACCAGAATCGGCTTCCCGAGAAGCGGATGTAGACGAATGCATAAGCGGCCAGTGCCGCCGTCAGCACCTGGAGAACCATGATCGCGATCGCCAGAACAAAGCTGTTGACGATGAAGCCGAAGATCGGCACCGTTTCAATCGCGTTCTTGAGTCCTCCGGTGTACAAGCCGGATGGAAGCAGCTTGGGCGGATACTCGCTGGCTTCGGCCGGGGTCATGAAGCTCTGGGCGAGCAGGTACAGCAGCGGTCCGAGCACGAACAGCGCCAGCAGGATGAGCGAGCCGTAAAGGCTGAATAACCGGACCGGATGGCGCGGGTGGCCGTATCCCCTCACTGGTAATGCACCTTCTTTCCAAGTACGAGGAATTGGACCGCCGTCAGCAGGAGCATAAGGGCGAACAGCACGATCGCCAGCGCGCTGCCGGTGCCGAACTGGTAGTTGACGAAAGCTTCGCGGTAGATGGAATACACCAGCACATCCGTGGAGCCTGCAGGGCCTCCCCGAGTCAGGATGTTGACCTGTCCGAACGATTGGAAGGCGCTCATGATCGACACGACCGCAAGGAAGAACAGCGTCGGCGACAGCAGCGGCAGCTTGATCGAGAAAAACGTTCTCCACATCGAAGCGCCGTCGATCCGCGAGCTGTCCATGACATCGTTGTCCAGCCCTTGAATGGCGGCCAGGAGCAGGACGAAAGGAAACCCGGAGTTCATCCATATCGTCATGAGCGAGACGGAACCGAGCGCTGCGGACGGATCGGTCAGCCATTGGACCGGCGCGATGCCGATCTGGCCCAGCAAGTAATTGAGCATGCCGAGAGTGGGATGATAGAGAATCATCCACAGGATGGATGCCGTGCCGACGGAGAGGGCGAGCGGAACCGAGAAGACGAAGCGGAAAAGCTTGCTGCCCCTGCCCGCGGCATGGACGAGGCTGGCGCACAGCAAGCCGAGAGCAAGCCCGGCCGGCACGGTGAGCAGCGTGAACTTGACGGTGATCCAAAGGCTGTTCCAGAATGCGGACGATTCCATCATCCGCGAATAATTGTCCCAGCCCGCATAAGCGGCGACCCTGCCGCGGGGATCGGTAAGCTGAAAGCTCAGATAGACCGAGCGTGCCATCGGATAAAAGAGAAACAAGGTGAATACAGCCAGGCTCGGGGCCAAAAACAAATAACCGAGCAGCTGCTCCCGGATCCGCCTCAGCTTGCCTGCTGCGATCGGGGTACCGGCCGAGGCTGCGGAGGCCGGAGACAGGACCGGTTCAGGCTTGTCCGAATATAAGGATGAACTCATGGGTGATTGCCACCGCCCTTTCAAGAGATTGCATGGCCGGAGTCGGCTTGGCAACTCCAACGATAACGCCCTTTTGTAACCTCTATGTCAGCAATTTATTAAGATTAGGAAATGTGATGGCGCTTGCGTGATAGCAGGGATCTCTTTCTAAAGATTTCTTTAGATTGCAAATCCATGGGAGACAGGCTTATAGAGACGGCATATAATGATGGCGAACAGGATCGCCGAAAGCGGCTTCTGCCGGAACGGAGCCACACTGGGAGGGAACAAGAGGATGACAGGAGAAATCGAGCAGGACGGAAATGCAGGCGGCCCGATCGTGATCGGGCATAGAGGCGCAGCCGGGGAGGCGCCCGAGAACACGCTGGCGAGCTTCAGGCTTGCGGCCGAGCAAGGAAGCCATATGGTGGAGCTGGACATTCACTTGTCGGAGGACGGCAAGCTCATCGTCTGTCATGACGATACGCTCGACCGGACGACGGACCGCACCGGAGCGATCCGCTCGCTGCATTCGGACGCCATCCGCGGGGCGGATGCCGGGAGCTGGTTCTCGCCTTCGTTTGCCGGGGAAAGGGTGCCGTTTCTGGAGGAAGTCTACGACCTCCTTCCGCCGCACATCGAAATCAACGTTGAAGTCAAGGATGCCGGAGGCGCGCTGCTCGACGAAGTTCTGCTGGACTACCTCCGCGGCGGCAATCGCCTGGAGCGCACCGTCGTGTCCTCCTTCGACCACAAGCTGCTGCTGAGGCTGAAGCAGGCGGAGCCGGAGCTCCGCATCGGACTGCTGTATGCCGCCGATCTCATCCATCATGCTTCTTATGCGGCGCTGCTGGAGACGGAGGTATGGTCGCTCCATCCGCATCACGGCCTGATCGGAGCCAAGGATGTCGAGGACGCCGTCGCCGCGGGGCTCCGCATCTATCCTTACACGGCCAATCACCCCGCCGAATGGGACCGTCTTGCAGCTATCGGCGTGACGGGCATCATCACCGATTATCCGGGCCGATTGATGGAGCATCTGAGCCGCCGTTGAAATCATGAGCAACGCAAAGCAAACAGCCTGCACAATTGTGCAGGCTGTTCTTTATTTTCATGTCAACGGCCCTCCTCTGCTCAAGCCTGGAAATAGATGCCTTTCCGATGCGAGAACTCGCGGAAGCCGTAGATCCCGTGATAGGAGCCGATGCCGCTCTGGTTCACGCCGCCGAACGGCAGATTCGGCTCGCTGAAGTGGACAACGACGTCGTTGACCGCGACATTGCCGGAGGTCGTGCCTTGCAGCACCTTGTCGACCAGCTCCTTGTCGTCGCTGAATACATACAACGCCAGCGGCTTGTCCCGCTCGTTGACAACATGTATGGCTTCCTCGATGGCTCCATAGGTCAGGATCGGCAGGATCGGACCGAAAATCTCCTCTTGCATGATCTTCATGTCCGCGCTCACGTTTTTGAGAACCGTCGGATGGACGGTACGGTCATCCTCGTCGAACTGGCCGCCGAACACCGTCTCCGCTCCCTTGGCGACAGCGTCGTCGTAGAGGGATTTGATGCGGTCGAAGTTGCGCTTGTTGACGATCTGGGCGAGCTTCCGCTTGTCCAGGACGCCTTGACCGTCGGCATAACCGGACCGGACGACGGCTTCCAGCGCTGCGGCGAACTCGTCCTGCTGGCCGGCTTGGACAAGCATGTAATCAGGAGCGATGCAGGTTTGGCCCGCGTTCATGAATTTCCCGCGGGCGATTTTCCTCGCCGCATCCTTCACATCGCAGCCGGGTCCGAGCAGGGTCGGGCTTTTGCCTCCCAGCTCCAGAGTGACGGAAGCCAGATGCTTGGCCGCCGCCGTCATGACGATCTTCCCGACGGGCGTGCTGCCGGTGAAGAAAATATGGTCGAACGGCTGCTCCAGCAGCTCGGTAGCGACCTCGACCTCGCCTTCAAAAACCGCGGCTTCCTTCTCGTCGAACGCCTCGCGGATAATCGATGCGGCGGCGCGGCTCGTCTCAGGGGTGAAATCGGACAGCTTCACCATCGCGCAGTTGCCGGCGGCGATCGCCGTGGCAAGCGGCACGGCTGTCAGCAGGAACGGGTAATTCCATGGGCCGAGGATGAGACATACCCCTTTGGGCTCGTAGACGAGCTGTCCCCGCGCTTTGGGATTGAGCGCCGAAGGAACCGTCTCCGGCTTCATCCATTCCTTCAGATGAGCGATCATATGGTCGATGGAAGCGACCGTCCCCGTCACCTCCACCCGCTCCACCTCCGAACGGGGCTTGCGCACATCGGTTCGGATCGCCTCGATCAGCTGGTCCTGGCGGGCCAGGATCGCCTCCTTGAACCGGATCAGCCTGGCGATGCGCTGCTCGGCGGAAGTATCCCGCATGGAGTGCCTGTTCTGTTTCTGCAAGCGGAACACGGTCTTGATCTCTGCTTCCGTAGCGGAATCCATGCCTGTCACTCCTTGTCGATAAGATGTATCTTATTGTCCCGCAAGGCGGAAATTGAAAACGACAATTATGTGACTGCTAAGAAGCTTACAACCAATGTAGCGGGGAGAGTTCTTCTTCCGCCCCTCGCGGACAGAACATCAGCCAGGATGTTGAAACGAAAAAGCCCCTCGCATGGGAGCGAGGGGCTAAGGGCATCATACGTTCAAATCCGGGCGCTTGCCTGTGACGAGGTAAGTGACGCTCTCGCCGATGTTCGTCGCATGGTCGGCGATTCGCTCGATATAGCGGCCGACGAAGCTGAGCAGCATCGCTTGGTTGATCGTACGGGGATTCTCGACCATGATCGTGAACATCTCCCGGATGATCTGGGAATAGAGGGCATCGACGATGTCGTCGTCCTTGGCCATCTTGTAGGCCAGATCCACATTCTCCTGCACGTAGGACTGGATGGATTCGAAGATCATCGTCTGCACGGTCTCCGCCATGCGCGGCAGGTCGATCAGCGGCTTGATCAGTTCTTGGCCGTCCAGACGCATGACGACCTTGGCGATGTCGACGGACAGATCGCCCATCCGCTCCAGGTCTCCCGAGATCCGGAACGCCACGAGAATGCGGCGCAGGTCCTTGGCGACCGGCTGCTGCGTCGCGATCAGCTTGGAGCCGAGCTCGGTGATCTTCTCCTCCAGGCGGTTCAGCTCCGGATCCTCCTGGATGATCTGAGCGGCTTCCTTGGCATTGATATGGATGAGGGAATGCATGGATTTGGTCAGCGCCGATTCGACATGGTCTCCCATTTCGACCAGCATGGCCTTCAATTGATCCAGTCCTTCGTCAAGCTCCTTGCGTTTGATCACGTTCTCTCTCTCCCTCTCCCGGCTTCAGCCTTAACCGAATCGCCCTGTAATATAGTCTTCCGTCCGCGCATCCGTAGGATTGGAGAACAGCTTCTCCGTCTCTTCCGCCTCCACAAGCTCTCCGTTGAGGAAAAATACCGTGCGGTCGGAAACCCTGGCCGCCTGATGCATGTTGTGCGTCACCATGACGATCGTGTACTCTTTCTTGAGCTCGCGGACGAGCTCCTCGATCTTGAGCGTCGAGATCGGGTCCAGAGCGGATGTGGCCTCGTCCATGAGCAGCACCTCCGGCTCCACGGCCAGCGCGCGCGCGATGCACAGCCGCTGTTGCTGGCCGCCCGAGAGGCTCAGCGCGGACTTGCCGAGCAGATCCTTCACTTCCTCCCAGAGGGAGGCGCCGCGCAGGCTGCGCTCGACGATGTCGTTCAGGCGGGATTTGTCCCGGATGCCGTGCAGGCGCGGACCGTAGGCGACATTGTCGAAGATCGATTTGGGAAAAGGATTGGGCTGCTGGAACACCATGCCGACACGCTTGCGGAGCACTTCCACGTCGGTGTCCGCGCCGTAGATATCCTGTCCGTCCAGCTTGACGCTGCCGCCGATCTGAACGCCCGGCACGAGGTCGTTCATCCGGTTCAGCGTGCGGAGGAAGGTGGACTTGCCGCAGCCGGACGGTCCGATGAAGGCCGTCACGGTTTTTTCGGGAATGCCGAGATTGATCTCCTTCAGGGCGTGAAAGTCTCCATAATGCAAATTAAGACGGTCGATCTCCATTACCTGGTTCATAGTGTCCCCTGCTCCCATTCGTCTTGGAATCTTAGCCGAAGCGGCCCGAGATGTAATCGTCGGTCTGCTTGTTTTCCGGATTCGTGAAAATGATGTTCGTATCGTTGTGCTCGATCAGGTTGCCCATATAAAAGAATGCGGTCTTGTCCGACACACGGGCGGCTTGCGCCATGTTGTGCGTGACGATGACGATGCAGTATTCCTGCTTCAGCTCCGAGATCAGCTCTTCGATCTTGGACGTGGAGACGGGATCCAGCGCCGATGCCGGCTCGTCCATCAGCAGCACTTCCGGCTCGACCGACAGCGTGCGGGCGATGCACAGGCGCTGCTGCTGGCCGCCGGACAGCGACAGCGCGGACTGGTTGAGGCGATCCTTCGTCTCCTCCCACAGAGCCGTACGGCGCAGGCAGGATTCCACGATCTCGTCCAGCTCCCGCTTCTTCTTCACGCCATGATAGCGCGGACCGAAGGCGATGTTCTCGTAGATCGACTTGTAGAACGGATTCGGCTTCTGCCAGACCATTCCGATCCGCTGCCTCAGGGAGACGACATCGGTGCCAGGAGCATTGATGTCCGCTCCGTCGAACCAGATGCTCCCGGTCATGCGGGCATCGGGAATGGTGTCGTTCATCCGGTTCAGGCTGCGCAGGAACGTCGACTTGCCGCAGCCGGAAGGACCGATCAAGGCGTTGACGCTTCCCTTGGCGAAGCGCAGGCTGACCTTCTTCACCGCTTCCTTTTCCCCGTAAAATACGCTCAGGTTATCCGCGCTAAGCGCATCCGTCCCGGCGTGTTCCTCTGCACGGGCCCCGGGGGCCGACTGTGTAGACAATGCCATGGAATATAGCCTCCTCAGATGAGATTAACGAGATGCGGTCAGCTTGCGGTATAGGAAGCGGCCCAGCCAGCGCGACCCGAGGTTGAACAGCAGCACGGTCAGGATGAGCACCGCCGATGCGCCGGCGGCGATCTGCGCCGCGTCGGGCGCGACGCCTTCGCTGTTGATCTTCCAGATGTGGACGGCCAGCGTCTCGGCAGGCCTCATCGGATTGAGAGGCGATACCGGACTGAACGGATTCCAGTCCGTGAAGTCCAGGCGCGGAGAGCTCATGCCCGCCGTAAACAGCAGCGCCGCCGCTTCGCCGAAGACGCGGCCTGCAGCGAGGATGGTGCCGGTCAGAATCGTCGGCAGCGATACCGGCAGCAGCACCTTGGTGATCGTATGCCAGCGGGTCAGGCCGAGCGCAAGCCCGGCTTCCTTCTGTTCACGCGGCACTCCGCGGATGCCTTGCTCGGTGATCCTCACCATGAGCGGCAGGTTGAACACCGTCAGAGCCAGCGCTCCTGCGAGCAGCGAGAACTTAAGGTCGAAATACTGCACGAACACGAGCAGGCCGAACAGGCCGACGACAATGGAAGGGAAGGAAGAGAGCACTTCGACAACGAGGCGGATGAAGTCCGTGAACCGTCCCGGACGCGAATATTCCGCCATATAGATGCCGGCTCCGATGCCGAGGGGAACCGTTATGATCATGGTCAGAACAAGCAGGAACAAGGAGTTGAAGAGCTGCGGCCCGATGCCGCCTCCCGTCTTGAACGTCTCTGGAGGAGAGGTCAGGAAATGCCAGCTGATCTGTCCGAGGCCCCGGTACAGGATGAATCCGATCAGCGAAGCCAGGACGGCGATGATCAGGAAAGCGAAGAAATAGAATACGGCGGTCGCGATGCGGTCGGCCGTTTTGTTGGACATTCTCATCTGCGTGCTCTCCTCTCCAGAAGGCGTACAATGCCGACAAATACAAACGTCATGACGAGCAGGACGAGAGCCAGGCTCCAAAGAACGTTATTCTGCACGGTGTCTTTGACCGTGTTGCCCATGCTCAGCGTAATGACGCTCGTCAGCGTGGAAGCCGATTCGAACAGGGATCTGGGAATATGCGGCGAGTTGCCGATGACCATCTGAACGGCAAGCGCCTCGCCGAACGCGCGGGCGATGCCGAGCACGACGCCGGTCAGCATCGATGGAAGCACAGCGGGCAATATGCTGCGGGAAATCGTCTGCCAGCGGGTGGCTCCGAGCGCATAGCTGCCTTCCTTGAGGCCGCGCGGCAGGTTGGACAAGGAGTCCGTGGCGATCGAAGTGATCGTCGGAAGGATCATGATCGAGAGGACGATTGCGCCCGCGGCGATGCCGAGTCCCTGTCCGGGAAAGATCGAGCGCAGGAACGGCACGACGACGCTGAGGCCGACAAAGCCGTACACGACCGAAGGAATGCCGGCGAGCAGCTCGATGACCGGCTGCATGAAGCGTTTGCCGAACTTCGGCATCAGCTCCGTCATGAAGACGGCCGCGCAGAAGCTGAGCGGCGCCGCGATGCAGGCCGCAAGGATGGAAGTCGCGAACGATCCCGTGATGAACGGAAGCGCGCCAAAAGACGGAGGCTCGCCGTCCGGCGACCACTTGATGCCGGTCAGGAACTCCGATATGCTGACCCCGTTTTTGAAGAAGGTGGCAAGCCCTTTGGATGCGACGAAAAAGACCATCGAAAAAATCGTGATAATAAGTATGGCTACGCAAATAAGGGTATAGGCCTTGCCCTGCCATTCGCTCGCCGTGCGGCTGCGTCTGGAACGCTTCGGCCGAGCTGGATTGCCGGCGGAAGGCCCCCCCTTCTTGGCTCCGGCGGAATCAGGCTTGCCTTCGGCTGGCGCTGCTGCAGGCTTTGCGTCTCCGGGGCCGCCCGGGGAAGGTTGTCTCATGGCGTTCATTTCTCATCTCTCCTTACGCCTTGGCATTATCATGGCGCAAAGCCAAGGCGCGGAAGTGGTTTCCGCGCACTTGGCCTGCTGCAGCGCGCCGTTGGCGCAACTGATCTTATTTCGTAATATTGCCTGCTTCGTCACGTTTTACTTGCATCTCGTGGATCGAGATGTAGCCCAGATCCGTGATGTCGGTTTTTTGAACGTCGTCGCTCAGCATGTAGTCGATGAAAGCTTTCACGATTTCGTTAGGCTCGCCTTTCGTGTACATGTGCTCGTAAGCCCATACCGGGTAAGAACCGGATTTCACGTTGTCGGCCGTAGCGTCTACGCCGTCAAGCTTGATCGTTTTGACGGAATCGTCCAGGTAGGAGAGAGCCAGGTAGCCGATGGCTCCAGGAGTTTCGCCGACAAGCTTCTTGACTGTGCCGGAGGAATCTTCTTGAATGTTGCCGGGAAGGTCTTCGGATGCCGTTCCAAGAGCGTATTTCTCGAATGTCTTGCGCGTTCCGGAGCTGGATGGACGGTTGACGATGACGATTTTCTCGTCTTTGCCGCCAGCGTCTTTCCAGTTCGTGATCTTGCCGGTGAAGATATCGACCAGCTGCTGCTTCGTCAGGTTGTCGATGCCGACTTCCTTGTTCACGACCGTTGCCATGGCTACGACTGCGACTTGATGGTCAACCAGCTCTTGAGCTTTCGCCGCATCGGCATCTTTGAATTTCTCGCCGGCGAAGATGTCGGAGTTGCCGATATCGGCTTGACCTTCGGATACTTGCGTCAGGCCGGTGCCGCTGCCGCCGCCTTGGACTTGAACGGTGATGCTGGAATATTTGGAGTCGGCCATGAATTTCTTGGACACCTGCTCAACCAGCGGCTGCATAGCCGTCGAGCCTGCTGCCAGGATGGAACCGCTGAGCTCGGAGCCGCCTGCTGCATTGTTCGTGCCGTTGTCGTTTGCTTTGCTTCCGCAGGCTGCCAGCGTCAGCGCAAGCACCATCGTCATCAGGACCAACATCGTTTTCTTCATTTCGTTTTAAATCCCCTTCCGAGAACCAAGTTTGTTCTGCCTCACAAGACTTATTGTACAAGCGCCTTGTTAAAGGGATATCTTCGGTTTGTAAAGGCAATTGTAAAATTGAATAGATGTTCTCTATGAATATCCAATAAAATGATATACTGATTCTATACTCTAACCGGAATGAGGTCATTTATCATGACGTTGATCAAATGGAGAATCATCGTGCTCCTTGAACAACTGAAAAAAGTCACCTTGGTCGCTCAGGAACTGGGCCTGAAGCAGCCTACGGTGACCTTTCATATGAAGTCGATGGAGGAAGAATGGGGAATGCCTCTGTTCGAAATAAAGACAGGCCGGATCCTTCTGACGGACGCAGGCCGCAGGCTTCACCGGTACGCGCTGAAGATGCTGGCGCTGCAGGAGGAGGCCGCTCGCGAGATGAGGCTCCGGGGAGGCAGCGTGAAGCGCTTGTCCCTGCTCGCGGACGCTTCTTGCAGCAGCATCATGGCGTCATTCGCCGCGTTCGCGCTGGAGCCGGCCGGGTACGGAATCGAATGGCTCCGGATCGAAGAAGAAACCGTCATGCATGCCGATATCCATATTCGGGAGCGGCAGGAAAACGCTGAAGCGGACTGGCTGCCCCTTCCCGATGCCGACCTGAGACTTGCCGTCTCCCGTGAATGGGCCCAGGCAGCAGGAATCCAAGCCGCGCAGGCCGCCCTGGAATCGGGCAGGCCCTGGATCGCGCCGCCGGCCGGCAGCAGGCTGCGGAGCCAAATCTTGTCCTGGGCGGCAGCTAGGGGACTGGATCTGGAAGAGGGGCATACGGTGCCGGATGCCGGCATCGCGGCTTCGCTCGCGGCAGCCGGGCTTGGCATGGCTGTCGTGCCTGTATTTTCGGATTCCCGCCTCGCCGAAGCGTCGTCAAGCGTCCTGCCGGATCCGAGCCGAATGCTGCTGCTGCCGATGAACGGCATTCTGCCCTATCAGCTTGAACTCAAGCTAGGCGCCAGACTTCCATCCGAAGCGCGGCTCGCGCTATCCTCCTGGCTGCAGAGCCCGACGGAATAAGCAGCTGCAAGCCGCATCTGGCTTGCAGAGCGGCCGACCGCTCAACGGTCCCCCGCCTCCGGCTTCGGTTCCGCCGATGAATGGCGGCCGTTCAGGATGCGCCCGGCAACCAGCACGGCAATGGCGATGGCGACCGGGATGATGTGGTCCGCATAAGCGAACAGCCCGGACAGCTTCTCCCCGACCGCCTTGTCGTCCAGAAGCATCTCCCCTGCCGTATAGCCGAGCAGCGCGGCTCCAAGAATGACGATGATCGGATACTTGTCCATAATCATGACGAGCAGCTTGCTTGCCCATATGATGAGGGGAACCGTCATGGCCAGGCCGATGAAGATGAGCAGGTAGTTGCCTTGCGCGGCGCCGGCCATGGCCAGCACGTTGTCGAGGCTCATGACGAGGTCCGCGAGAATGATCGTCCGGATCGCAGCGCCCAGTGAGCCGCCTGCCTTGATTTCCTCTCCCTTGTCTCCGGTCTGGAGAAGCTGCACGGCGATATATACGAGCAGGATGGCACCGGCCAGCTGCAGGTAAGGGATCGAGAGCAGCTTCACCGCCACGAACGTCAGCATGACCCGCAGTGCGATGGCTCCGACGCTGCCCCACAGGATCGCCTTTTTTTGCTGTTCCGGCGGCAGCTTGCGGCTTGCCATCGCTACAACGACCGCGTTGTCTCCGCTCAGGACGATATTGATCAGGATCAATTCCAACAATCCAACCCAAAATTCCAACGCAAGTCCTTCTTTCCGGAGCAGGCTCCAGCCTGCTGCCCGTCCATAATCTTGATGAGTAAACTTATTATATGTAAACATATTATAAAACCCAGATCAAATTCCGCTTAGGCTCGGCTTGTCTCGAAGGCCAAACGAAAAGGCATCCGCTCCGGGCTGCGACGCAGCCTCGGCCAGATGCCTTCTCCTCCTGCTAGGAGCGCTCGATTGCAGGCTCATTCGTTTCCTGGCTCAAGCGGACCAGCATGTGAGCAAGCTTGTGGCGCTCATCGTCCTTGCCGACCTTCCACAGCTCCTGCAGCAGCTTCTCCTCGCTGTTGCGGGGCTCTTCGTGCTTGGCCAGGTAATCGGCGACTTTCTCGGCGGCTACCGCCAGCTGCTCTTCATCGAGGCCGATTCTCCTCGCCAGATCGATCCGGTTGCCCAGATAGCTCTTGAATTCGCCGAAACTGGCGAGAATCTGTTCTTTTTTGCCCTCGTCCATGTTTCCGATCGTTTCCTTGACTTTGTCGTAGGCTTCCGCGCCGTTCTTGATCTCCTGCTCTTGTGCCATAGTCATTTCATCCTCTCGGGGTAAAGGGTTTGTCCTGCCTGAGCCTTCATTACCCTGGGGATATTCGCCTTAAACGAAGAAATGGACCTGACGCATGCCCGCGAAGGTCCATTCCAAAGCCATTATTGAAAAGTTATTGATGGAATTCGTTCCAGCTGGTCACTTCGTCCACGGATAGGCGGACGGTCGGATGGCCCGGCTCGGCCGCCTTGCCGACGGCGATCAGCATGACGTTCGCATACCGCTCCGACACGCCGAACATCTCGCGGAACTGCTCCGTATTGTAGCCTGCCATCGGCACCGTATCCAGTCCTCTTGCGCGGGCGGCCAGCATCAGCTGCTGGGACACCAGGCCGCCGTCGATCAAGGCTCCATGCAGAACGCGGTCACGGCTGAGACCGCCGTAGAACTTGTTCATGTTGCCGATCAGCTTGTCGGCTGTCTCCTGGTTCATGTAACCAGCGTCTACCGCCTTACCGTAGATCCGCGGCGCTGTCTTGTAGGACTCCAGGTCGACAAGCACGGCGATGACGGCGGAGGAAGCCACGATCTGCTCCTGGTTGAAGGCTACCGGAAGAAGCTTCTGCTTCAATTCCGGATCCGTAATGACGATGAAGCGCCATGGCTGCATGTTGCTGCCCGAAGGCGCCAGCACGGCTGCCGACAGCAGCTCCCGGATTTCCTCGTCCGTCAGCTTATGGGATGCGTCATACTTGCGGACGGAACGGCGTTCCTTGATGACCGTGTGAAAATCGATGACCGGCTGCTGGACCTTGCTTTGCTCAGGAATGATGGACATTCTCCGCACTCTCCTCATCGTCAACTGTCTCTCTATCGATGACAGTATAGTATCATCCTGCGATATCCGTGTCAACGGATAGGAATAAATGGTTTTAACCTGGAAAAAGAGACAGGAGCGGATCGCCGATCCGCTCCTGTCCGCCTTGCATGCCGCACCTCCGTACGGACGTTCAATTACGCATCCAGTCCATGTTCCTCGCGGATCTTGTACATGCCGGTGACAAGCGGATCCGCCGTATCCCTGTTGAGCAGATGGAGCGCGAGCAGGTAATGGAACGGCAGGGCGACGACGTTGTTCCCGTCGGTGATGGACGGGAATCCGGCTTCGACAACCGGCCCATGCTCGGGATGGACATCGATATCGACATGCACCGACTCCGGAGCGAATTCCTCGCGGACCGTCTTGGCGATATGCGGGACGATGACCTGGTCGAACAGGAACTTCGCCTCGTCTTCGTTCTGAGGCGGAGGCGGCACGAGCCTGCTGCGTTCTCCCCTTAGAATATCCACGAAGAAGGAAGACAACCATAAGGCCGGGTCTTCGTTTTTCTGGAAATTCTGGACGAGCTCGTTCATGAAAAATCCGCAGGTATACAAGTTGCCGTTAGGATCCGTCAGCCTGTACATGACGAGAGGTCCGTACATCGGGTGGCTGATGACCTGCCCGTCCACTTCGTATTCATCCTGGTAAAACGTTCTAAGCGCCGTCTCTCCATGCTGGTAGAGCGCCGATATCATGTTCATCAATTCGGTTTCGGTAAGTCCGGGCTGTCCTTCAGGAACTTCGGTTCCCGGAGCTGCCTGCTTGTCTTCGGTATCATGGTTTGTCGTCATGCACGCATCCTCCTATCATGCGTCCATCTTACCATCCCGCATAGGAAAGGGAAAGCCATAAAGCGATTTCAGCAGTGGAATAAATTTCCTTTTTTCATCCTTTTGCCGCCGGATACTCGGAACGGACCCAGCTGTGATCCTTGCCGATGACGTCGTCCGACACAAGCAGGTAAGCCGTTCCCGGCTTTCCGGCGCCGCCCTCGTCAAGGGTCGTATCCAGGTGGAGCCACGAATCGCCCAGCTTGACCAGATTCCATACATGCTTGGATCCCTTGGAGTCCCCGTATACGATCCGGCTGTCGAATCCAGCCGCCTCCAGCATCCGCTGCGTCATCAGAGCATAGCCCTGGCAGACGGTGCTCCCGCCCTTCACCAAGCCGTCGTAAGCCGAATGGCTGGAGAGCGAATAATCATAGGCGAATCGGCCGATCACCCAATCGTGGATCGACTTGACCTGCTGCCTGTCCGTCATGCCCGGCTTCAGCAGCGAATCGACGGCTTCCTTAGCCGTTTTGCGGACATACTCGCTCTGCTCGGCGGTTTCCCAATACTCCATCTTGAACGTGATGGCGGCCTGGTATCGGGTGCTCGTCCAGCTCCAGCTCATTTTCTTCAATACAAAGCGCATGTAGTCGTCCTTGCTTCCGATCTGCTTGAACAGCTTGTCCAGCTGCTTGGCCAAGTCGGAGGTGTCGCCTGCATAGTCGACCGTGACGGAAGTCCCGTACGACTGCTTCATGACGCCGTAGACGATGGATGCCGCTTCCTCGAAGGAATCGGCCGCGTAGGCGCCTCCTGCGGCATAGACGGCGGCTGCGGCAGGCTCCGCCGCTGCCGACGCCTGCAGGGGAGCTGCGATCAATGCGGCTGCCGCGGCTGCGGATACGATTCCTTTGAACCATCCTTCGAATGCTGAGCGAATAACCTTCATTCCGATAACCTCCGTTTGAGCCCGCGGCCTCATCTGTTATGTATCTATCGAACTATCAATATATCATTTTGTAGTTCGTAAGTAGCGGGTATTTGTTTACTAGATTATTCGGATGGAACCATTTCATAATTTATATATGACTATAGAAATAGTTCTTTAGGCCTATCATAAACTTTTCGCTTCCTCTATATGGGTGGAATAAAGACCGGATTCACGGTACGTCCGTCCGAACAAATTTCGATGAGCCTCGCCGGCAGCCTGATTCTAAATCTGCGGCAAGGGTTACTTAATGGCATGAGGGAAACACGACACTGAAAGAAGAAAAGGGAGGAAATCATCATGACTTGGTTATGGGCACTGATTGTTGGAGGCATCATCGGCTGGCTGGCGGGCATGCTCGTGGGACGCGACGTTCCGGGAGGCATCATCGGAAACATCATTGCAGGTTTTGTCGGCGCATGGCTCGGTTCCATGCTGATCGGCGAGTGGGGTCCTGTCGTCGGAGGCTTCTACTTCATTCCGGCTTTGATCGGAGCTATCGTGCTTGTCGCGATCGTCAGCCTTATTCTTGGAAGCATGCGCAGAGCTTCTTGATTGGAAGCCTTGCAACGCCTATGAAATATAGCGCATGAAAAAAACCGCCCGGACCGGGCGGTTTTTTTCATGGTCTATTGGCACGCTATTGGCACGCTATTGGCACGCTATTGGCACGCTATTGGCTCAGCGGAGCAAGAAGGTTTCCTGGTCTTATTCTTGTGAGGGAGTTTGGAGCAAGGGGAGGAGCTGTCACGCTAGCCGATCGCCGATTGCTCGATCCGCTCCGTATCCTGCCGCCTATGCAGACGCCGGCTCATTGCCGGCGCCCTCTCTCAGGCTTGTTCCCTTTTTCAGCTCCACTCGCCTGTTACGAGCCCGCGCGCCGCAGTCAGCAGCGCGCTTTTTTGGGCTTCCGCCTGGGCCTCGGTCAATTCCCCGGAGGAGAGCTGGCGCTCCAATTCCGCCTCCCATGGCTGATAAACGCCGCGGATGACGGCGTCCTCCGCGCTGCTGGACAAGCTGGCCGCTTCGGCCGGCGTCTCTCCGTTCCTCAGCCGCTCCACGAGCTCGTCTACAGGCAGTCCCGCCGCTTGCGCGGCCGCGGCCGTCCACCCTATGCGGCTTGCACCGATCCGGTCGGACTGCGTCTTCTCCAGAGCGGCAGCCGATGCATGCGCGCGGGAAGGGACGGACATCGCGCTGCTCATCGACAGCATCAGCAGCAGAGCGCTGGCTGCGATCAGCCGGGCTTGCCTGGATTTGCGGTCGCTCCTTGAAGTCTTCGCCGCAGCGCTGACAGCCGGGAGCTCAGGTCCTTGTCTTTGATCCACGTTCATACCGCCTTTCGCCGGCGTCCGGATGCCCGGACTTGCCGCTTGTATGCCTTCATTGTAACGGGCATAGGTTAAGCCCGGTTTAAGCGACTCTTAAAAAAGCATTAAATTTCGCCGGCATCGGCATCACTCGCCGATATTGGCAAGGCATTGAATTCAGTTTATTCATTGAAATCAAGAAATATGACTTTAGAAAAAAATCAGCAGGGTCAAGGACCTGTTTGATCCGGATTTATTGTGCGTTTATTTTCACCCCATTCCCCTTTCGGCAGGAATTCATTTTGAAAATTCCGTTTATTTTTGATGAGTCCATATGAAGCTGGTGTCATCCCTCGCTCTTCTTATGAAGCGGTAATAAAAACAGCCGTTTGGCGGCGCCGCTCTCGGAGCGGCGCCGCCAAACGGCCTGTATGCGTTTCGCAGGAAAATCTATTCCTCGTAAATCTTAGTCAGCATCGCGCCGAGCTCCTGCAGCGCCTGCTCATCCTGCTCGCCTTCGGTCTCCACCGTGATCTCGTCGCCGGCGGCGATGCCGAGCGTCAGAAGGCCGAGAGAGCTTTTGCCGTTGGCTTTTTTGCTGCCCTTATGCAGCGTCACCTTGCAAGGGAAAGAGCTTGCCTTTTCCACGAACAGCTTGGACGGACGGGCATGGAAGCCCTGGGGATGAATGACGGTGAACGTTCCGGTTGCCATAATTATGCTTCACTCCTTAGTTGTTGGTTGACAAAATCGAGCACTTCCTGCTGCGAGTCCATGCCGAGAGCTTCCTCGGCCAGCACGGCCCATTCCTGCTGAGACAGGCGCGACACCAGCTCGCGAGCCGGCAGCACCGAGGAGGCGCTCATGCTGAATTCATGCAGGCCCATGCCGAGCAGCAGCGGGATCGCTGCCGCATCGCCCGCCATCTCGCCGCACATGCCGGCCCATTTGCCGTGCTTTTTGGCGGCTTGGATGACCATGTTGACCAGCCTCAGGATGGATGGATGATGCGGCTGGTACAGATAAGCGACCGATTCGTTCATGCGGTCTGCGGCCATCGTGTACTGGATGAGATCGTTCGTGCCGATGCTGAAAAAGTCCACTTCCTTCACAAGCGCTTCGGCATTCAGCGCCGCTGCCGGAATCTCGATCATGATTCCGACCTCGAGCGAATTGGATACCGGCACGCCCTCGGATTCCAGAGAAGCGCGCTCCTCCGCCAGGATGCGCTTCGCTTCGCGAAGCTCGCTGACGACAGCGATCATCGGGAACATGATCGCCAGCTTTCCGTGGGCGCTCGCCCGCAGCAGCGCGCGGAGCTGGGCGCGGAACAGATCCTGCCGCTCCAGGCAGAGCCGGACGGCGCGGAGGCCGAGGAACGGATTCGCTTCCTTAGGCAGCGTCAAGTAGGGCAGCTCCTTGTCTCCGCCGATGTCGAGCGTGCGGATGACGACGCGCTTGCCGTTCATTTTCTCCAGCACATGCTTGTAGACGGTGAACTGCTCTTCCTCGGACGGGAACGTCGAACGGCCCATATATAGGAACTCCGTCCGGAACAGCCCGATGCCGTCCGAGCCGTTCGCCAGCACCTTCTCCAGATCCTCGACGCCGCCGATGTTGCTGGCCAGCTCCACCTCATGGCCGTCGGACGTGACGGAAGGACGGTTCACGAACTGCTGCATGCGCAGCTTGTAGTCCTCGTATTCCCGCTTGCGGGCTTGATAGTCCTGAAGCTGGGAATCGGAAGGATCCACAATCACCTCGCCTCCGACCGCATCCAGAATGACGATGCTGCCGGACTCGATCCGCGCCGCGGCGGCTCCCGCGCCTACGACGGCGGGCAGCTCCAGGGAACGGGCCATGATCGCGGAATGGGAAGTGCGGCTGCCGATCTCCGTCACGAAGCCGCGCACATAATCGAGATCGAGCTGAGCCGTATCGGACGGCGTAAGATCGTTCGCGATCAGGATCGTCTCCTCGTCCAGCTCCGACAGCGCGCTGTGCTCGCGGCCTTCCAGCTTGCTGATGACCCGCCCGGCGACATCCTTCACGTCCGCGGCGCGTTCCCTCAGCAGCTCGTTGTCCATGGATCGAAGCACGTCGATGATGGACGAGGACACTTCATGCAGCGCATAAGCGGCATCCACTCCATCGCTGTCGATCATGTCCATCGCGGCGTCGATCAGATCGGGATCGTCAAGCAGGAACAGATGCGCTTCGAATATTTCCGCCTTCTGCGCGCCCAGCTTATCCAGCGTCCGCTCCCGAATGCGGTCGATATCGACCCGAGCCGCCTCGACGGCCTCCTTCAGCCGCTGCTTCTCCGCTCCGGCGTCCTCTGCGGGCTTGCGCGAAGGAACCGTCTCCGACTGCTGAAGGCGGTATGCCTTCGCGATCGCGATTCCGGGCGATGCGGCTACTCCAGTAATCAGTTGGCTCATGCTGAACTCCTTCTTTCTCTATCGCACTCGTTGTCTCTGTCTGTTCTATACCCGGTTGAACTTCTCGATGACGCTCACCGCGAGCGGATGGCCCGATTCCACTCCGCTCACTTCGCTGAAGGCTGCGGCTGCGCCGCTCGCGGCGATCATCGCCTGAAGCTTGACTGCCTCGGGATCCTCGGCGTAGTCGAACTTCAAGGCCAGCGCCATCACCTCGGCCAGGGAGTCCGCATGTCCGCCCTGCTCCAGGGCGCGAAGCGCCGGCCGGATCAGCCGGTCGTCCGGAGACAGCTTGCGGATCGGAGAGCGGCCGACGCGCACGACCTCGTCGGTGAGATACGGATTGCGGAAGCGGTCGAGAATCGTATCGATGTAGACCTTATGCTCGCCTTCGTCGAATCCGTATGCCTTCACGAGCATCGCGCCCGTCTCCGCCAGCGCTCCCGAGACAAGCTTCACGATCTCCTCGTCCTGCATCGACTGCTGGATCGTTTCGCAGCCTTTGCTGTATCCCGCATAGGCGGCACTGCAATGGCCGGTATTGACGGTGAAGAGCTTGCGCTCGATGTAAGGCACGAGATCGTCCACATAATGCACGCCGCTGATTTCCTGCGATCCCGGCAGCATCTGCGAGCGGTTGACGACCCATTCGTAAAAGGGCTCCACGGTAACGGCAAGAGGATCCTCATGATGCTGGATCGGCACGATCCGATCGACGGCCGAATCGGGGAATGCCGCGGCCGCTTCCGCACGCTTGGCATCCTCAGGCCCGAGCAGGGCGTAGACATGCTCTTTGAGCTGCGTGCTGGCGCCGATTGCATTCTCGCAGGCGATCACATGCAGGGGAGAAGCGCCGCGCTCCATGCGCAGCTTCAACCCATCCGCAATGCCGGGAGCGATATGCTTCAGGATCGGCACTCCGACCGCTGTCGTGACCAGATCCGCCGAGGCGACCGCTTCGGCTACGGCTGCGGCGTCGCGGCCGTCGATAGCCGACACTCCGGTCACCTCGATGGCTTCTCCGCCTTCATCCGCGAGCGTCACCGTATAGGAGCCGCGCTCCCGCAGCGCGTTGACGAGCGTTCCGTTCACATCGGAAAAGACGACATCGTAGCCGGAACGCGACAGCAGCAGCCCGATAAAGCC
The DNA here is from genome assembly GCF_002243345.2 of Paenibacillus sp. RUD330. Taxonomy (NCBI): domain Bacteria; kingdom Bacillati; phylum Bacillota; class Bacilli; order Caryophanales; family Paenibacillaceae; genus Paenibacillus; species Paenibacillus sp. RUD330. The sequence goes on along the minus strand of NZ_CP022655.2, from coordinate 1,932,707 downwards.
CCGACCGATGTTGCCTGCGCCGAAATGGAGAGCCTTCATTCTTCCATCCCGCTTTCGAAGATCGAGATGATTTCCTCGGCCGATCCCGCAGTACGGATCTTCTCCATGTTGTCCTCGTCGGAGCAGACCATCGCGACGCTCGTCAGAATATCCATATGCTCGCCGTTCTGCGCGGCGATGCCGACGATCAGCACGGCAGGCTCGTCGCCGCCGAAGTCGACGCCGCCCGGAACCTGCAGCACGGCTAGGCCGGTCGACCGGATCATCGCCTTGGCTTCGTTCGTGCCATGGGGAATGGCCAGTCCGCTGCCCATATAGGTCGAGAGCGCGTTTTCGCGCTCGATCATTTTCTCGATATAGCCTTGGTCGGCGTGTCCGGCGTCGACCAGCATCTGGCCCGCCATGCGGATCGCTTCGAATTTGTCGGCCACCTGTACGTTCAATCTGATTTTGTCTGCCGATAAAATGCTCATCTTCCTCACTCGCTTTCCAGTTTTGTTTTGAGATAGCCGCGCAGATGGGAGGCGATCAGCGCCCTGATCCTGTCCTCCCGGCCCTCCGCGAGAGCCTGGATCATTTCGTCGTCCAGCAGCGTGACGCTGACCTCGCTGAGCACCTCGAGGCTTTCGCGAGACAGCTGGCGGGGCGCCAGCATGAGCAGGAAGCGGGCAAGCCGCGGCCCTTCCGCGCCGTCCAGCCGCAAGGCCGATTCCATCTCGAACAACAACAGAGACGGCTTGAGCACGGCGTCGGTGCGGGTATGGAAGAGCGCCAGCTCCGTGCCCGGTATGAGCTGCGTCCCGTTCTCCTCGCGGCGCAGCAGCAGATCGACGACCCGATGGACATCCTTCACCGTGTCTCCGAGCGCCTCGTGTCCGCATGCGGCGCTCAGCCACTTCTCCAGGGCTGGCCGTCCGTCTACGGACAGCCGCAGCACCCTGAAGGCGTTCAACAGCTCGATGCACTGCTTGGTAGCCGCCCCAAGCTGCTCCAGTCCCGCAAGGCCGGCCGCTTCCGACGCTTTGCCGGCATCGTTCGGAACGGGTCCTGCAGCCGGGGATTCCCATTCCTTGATCAGCTCCGCTGCGGCCGCAGCCGCATCGCCGGCCGGCTTCGGCCGGAGACCCTCGCCCTGCCAGCTCTTGCTCTGGATGAATTCCCGGAGGCGATCCGCCTCCGGCGGGGTGAGAAGCGGGCTCAGCTTCAAATACTGGTCCTCGGGCAGCGGCAAGTCCACCGTGCTGATGATGAGGTCGTAATCCGACCGCGGTATGCGCGCCGCCTCATACCAGGATGCCTGATCCACGATCTGCAGCTGCGGGAACTCCTTGCGCAGGCGGACCGCAATCATTTTGGAAGACCCGATGCCGCTCGTGCATACGACGATTGCCCGCATCACTTGGCTTACTTGCCGGAGACGCTCTCTGGAAGCCCCGAAATGCATGACAAGAAATGCGATCTCCTCATCGGGAACCGTGAATCCGGGCAGGGCGGAATCGGCTGCCTGGCGAACCTGGCGATACAGCTCCGGGTATTCCTTGCGTATCGCCTCCAGCAGCGGATTGCGGATCCGCTGGCCTGCCCCCAGCCTCTCGAGAGCCGCCTTCAGATGGGCGAACAGCCCGTCGCGCAGCGAGCGGTCCGCCGAATAATCGGTCCCGTCCAGCTCGCTCATGCGGCGGATGAACGACCGCACCTTGCCGGCCAGCTCCAGATCGTCCGCCGCCAGCGAGCCGGAAGAATGTGAGGCCGCACGGCGCAGCAGCTCCGCCGCATAGGCGGCTTCCGCGACGGAATAGGCGATGCCGAGAGCCTCCCCCAGCATGCGGCACAGGATGGCGGCCGAACCGGTCTCGCTTCCGGCGGCTTCGCCGGCCGCATGTCCGGAGGCTGCGCTTTTGCGCGCATAGGCGAGCCGGTCCATATCCCCTTCGCTGACCGTCATCCCCGCTTCTATTCTTACCGCACCGATCGACAGCCGAACAAGCAGATCGGTATAGGCCTCCTCGCTAAGCGTTTCCCGCTGGTTGCCCTCTTCCCATCTCCAGAGAGCCTCTTCCACGAGCCCGATCCGATCCGCGCCCGCCATGCCCGCAATCATCGCGTCTACCGGATGGATCGGCTGGTCGTCGCTGCCGGCGATCAGCCGCAAGTCGTCCAGGCGCAAGCGCACGACCGCTCTCACCGCTTCCCGCAGCAGAGGTTCGGAGCCTGTGATTTCAACCCCGTATCCCCGTCTGCGGATGAGCAGCAGACCTTGTTTTCCCGTCCATTCGGACAGGTCGTCCAGATCGGCTCCTACGGTCGGCACGGTCACCTTCATCTCCGAAGCCAGCGAGAACAGCTTCACCGGCTCCTTGGACGCCAGCAGCCGGCAGAGCAGGTACACCTGCCGCTCATCGGAGGAGTACTCCGCCTCCTCGGGAATGAGCACTTGGGCCCGGAGAGCTTCCAGGCGCTCCGGATCCCCCTCGACGCTGAGCCCCGACCCTGCTTTGCGGCGAAGCATGATTCCGCTGCGATGCAGGAAGCTCTCGACCGCGTCCAATTCCCTGTGCACCGTCCGGGCGCTGACGCGGATCGTACGAGCGATTTCCGCCACGGTGATCTCGTATGGGGGACGAAGCAGCGAATCGAGAATCTGGCGCATCCGATACGTTAGCTCCATGAGCCTGCTCCCCCCGTACGGCCGCAAAAAGGCGGTTGGATGCCGGCAATTTGCCCGCATCCACTCGCCTCAAGCCTATTATTCGTTCGTCAGTCGTTTGACGAGCTCGTCGTATTCCGGACTTTTCAAGAAATTGTCGATGGAAATATGCTCCGCCTTCGGCGCTACGCCGCGAGCGCGGTCGGTAAGCGTTTTGTGCGTAATGACGATGTCCGCATCCGACGGGATGTCGCTGATCGCCGTATTCGTGACTTCGATCGGCGAGCCCGCAGCCTTCATCTTCTTGCGGAGGATGGATGCGCCCATCGCGCTGGATCCCATGCCTGCGTCGCAGGAGAAGACGATTTTATGCACTTCATCCTTGCCTTTCAGTCCGGCGGACATTCCTGCGGTCGCTTCGCGAGCGCCTTCGGATGCCGCAGCTGCGGCCGAGGCCGGAGTGCCGGTAGCCTTCATGTCTTTCATGCGCTGGGTTGCAGCTTCCAGATCGTCCTCGTCTTCGACCGCCTTCTTGCTCGTCTTGAGCAGCAGCGCGGCAATGAGGAAGGATACGACCGCAGCCGTGATCACGCCGCTGAGAACCGGGAGAATCTCGCCGCGCGGCGCCATCGCCAGGTAAGCGATGATGCTGCCCGGGGACGGAGGTCCGACCAGGCCTGCGCTGAACAGGGAGAACGTGAACGTGCCGGTCACGCCGCCTGCGATGGCAGCCAGGATCAGGCGAGGGTTCATCAGGATGTACGGGAAGTAGATCTCGTGAATCCCGCCGAAGAAATGGATGATCGCTGCGCCGGGAGCGGACTGGCGGGCAGCTCCGCGGCCGACGAACATGTAGGCCAGCAGGATGCCGAGGCCCGGACCCGGGTTGGATTCGAGCATGAACAGGATCGACTTGCCGGCTTCCTTGGCTTGCTCGACCGCGATCGGGTTCAGGACGCCGTGGTTGATCGCGTTGTTCAGGAACAGGATCTTCGCCGGCTCGATGAGGATGTTGACCAGCGGAATAAGATGGTGGGCGACCAGCCAATCCACGCCTGTGGAGAGGATGTTCGTCAGGCCTTCAATGATGCGTCCGATGAGCGCGTAAGCGACCAGGACGAGTCCGCCGCCGATGATGCCGAGCGAGAAGTTGTTGACGAGCATCTCGAAGCCGGGACGGATCTTTCCTTCGACGGCCTGGTCAAACTTCTTCAGCACCCATGCCGCGCCTGGACCTACGACCATCGCACCGAGGAACATCGGAATGTCGGTGCCGACGATGACGCCCATGGTGACGAGTGCGCCGATGACGCCGCCGCGCTGCTTGTGGATCATCGAACCGCCGGTATAACCGATCAGCAGCGGAAGCAGATAGGTGATCATCGGGCCGACGAGCTTGGCGAGATATTCGTTCGGGAACCAGCCTGTCGGTATGAACAAGGCCGTGATCAATCCCCAAGCGATGAACGCTCCGATATTCGGCATGACCATGCCGCTAAGGAAGCGTCCGAATTTTTGAACTCCTACCCGGGCACCGCCGGATGAGGAGGATGGAGTGGTTTTGGCCACGAGGTGTACCTCCCTATGGTTGTCTTCTGTCGAACGGCAAGATGGCATGAGCCGTTCGTCCTGTATTCATCCTATCCCACAACATCCGCGCCAACAACAAAATGAAAACGCTATATTGTCAGGAAGCCTGCTGACAAGACTTTATTAAACATCCGGAATACATCTGAATATTCCAGCGATTCCGGGACATTGCGGCGGCATAGGCATGCGGATGGTATACTGATGGGACAGGAAGCGAAGGATTCATTCTTACATTGTTTGTATAGGGAGGAAGAACTATGCCCGTAGACCACGGCATCATCCAAAAAACGATTCAGCGGCACGGAGAGCGGTGGAAGGAAATTTCTCTGCGCATCGCCAAAAATCCCGAGCTCGGCCATGAGGAGTTCCTGGCCTCTTCCCTGCTTGCCGACGAGCTCGAGCAGCAAGGCTTCTCCGTGGAGCGAGGCACTCTCGGCATGAAGACAGCCTTTGTCGCCACATACGATTCCGGCAAGCCTGGGCCGGTCGCCGCTTTTCTGTGCGAATATGACGCTCTTCCCGAGATCGGCCATGCCTGCGGCCATCATATCATCGGCGTCATGGGCGTCGCGGCTGCTTCAGCCCTGAAGGCGGCCATCGGTGAGACGGGCGGAAGCATCCGCGTTTTCGGCACCCCGGCCGAGGAAACGAGCGGCGGCAAAGTGCCCATGAGCGAGGCGGGCCTTTTCGACGACTGCGGCTTCGCGCTCATGGCTCATCCCTACCACTCCCATGAACGCTCCGGAGCTTCGCTTGCCCTCGATGCCGTCCGCTTCGAGTATCACGGCCGGACGGCCCATGCGGCGGCGAGCCCGCATCTGGGCATCAACGCCCTCGATGCCGTGCTGATGCTGTTCGGCTCCAGCAACGCCATGCGCCAGCAGACGCGCAGCGACGGACGCATACACGGCATCATCGACCACGGCGGCCAGGCGCCCAACATCATTCCCGGCTATGCTTCCGCCAAGTTCTACGTCCGCTCTGGCGACCGGGCTTATACGGATGAGCTGACGGCAAGGCTGACCGCCTGCGCGGAGGGCGCGGCACTCCAGACCGGCTGCAAGCTGGAAGTGTCGCGGTTCGAGTTCAGCTATGACGAGCTGCGGACGAACGAGGCGCTGTCTGCCGTCTATACCTCGAACCTGATCGCGTCCGGCATTTCGGAGGAAGAGATCATATCGGGCAGCGACCACGGCTCGCTTGATCTCGGCAACGTCTCTCTCCGCTGTCCGGCGATCCACCCCTATCTGAAGGTCGTGAACGGGAAGCTGGGCCTTCATACGGCGGAATTCCGGGATGCCGCCATGAAGGAGGAGGCGCTGGAAGCGATGCTGCAAGGCGCCGGCCTGCTCGCCTCCACCGCCCTCGACGTATTGGCGGATCCGGAGCTGTACCGGCGGATCCGGGAGGAGTTCGGGCGCGGGAAGTAAATCGGAGCCGGGACTGGCGCAGGTGATCTCTCCCGCTAGCTCCGCACGGCTCGATGGCTGACCGATAGGCCTTGTCTGGAGAAGCGAGCCCAGGCATAACCGTTTTCCGTTTTGCTAAGCATCTGCGCTTTGATCACAACGGAACGCCAACGTATCGGACATACGATCCGTTATTTTGAAAGTAAAGGCGGTTCTTGGAGATGATCGGACATACGATCCGTTATTCTGCCAAAAACCGCCTCCTTATGGTGTTTTTTCTGAGAATAGCGGAACTCATGTCCGATAAAATGTCTTGAATGCCCATAAAGCAGTGGATAGCGGATCGTATGTCCGATATCACTCCTTTTCCACCTCCGGCCCCGTTCCGATGCTGCAGCTTTAATCCGAGTCCGACTCCGCTCCCTTCCCATATTCCAACATCCCACTGCACTCTAAATCCACTCTCGCTGCCATCCCGATCCTGAACTTCCAATTCCACATGCGGTTCCTGTTCCGTTTCGCGTCCGCAAGCACTCTGGTCCCTCGGCAACATACTAAGGCGTCTTACTGAGCCGCGCGCCCGTGTTGATTCCGCGGCTCGCGGCCGATTCTTCCACTGGCACTTGTCCATCATGGACTTGAACCTGGATACACCTGATATCCAACCCTCGCAGCGTATTTTTGCGGAGCAAACAAGCAACGCCCATAGTGGAATCCTCTACTCCCGATCCATGCGGTTCACATCCCGCGCTCCACGCATGCTGGCAACAAAAAAACCGCCGCCGAAGTCTGTCGACTCCAAGCAGCGGCATCTTTTTGTTGTATTAGTCGAAGTAAACGGCTTTGCCCGTCTTGGAGGATTCGTAGATCGCTTCGAGAATCTCGGAGACGACCAGCGCCTGCTCCGGCGTCACGACCGGCGTCGTGTCGTTGATGACGCTCTGGATCCAGGAGCGCGCTTCCAGCTCGCCCGGATCTTCCGATGCGCCCTCGTAGAAGGCGACGCCGCCGCTGCCAAGCTCGATTTCCTTGACGTACAGGCGGGCGTTGTCTTCGCCGTTGATGCGAAGGCCGTTCTTCATGTCCGCGCCGGCCTTCGTGCCGCTCAGCGATACTTTCGCCTCGTCGACTTCAAGGGAGTTCAGGGCCCAGCTGGATTCCAGCACGATGGAAGCGCCGTTCTCCATGGTGATCATGGCGAAAGCGGAATCCTCGACCGTGAACTGCTTCGGATCCCATGGACCCCATGCATTCGCAGCGTTCTCGTTCTGGGACAGCTTGTGGTAGGCGCGTCCAAGCACGGCTTTGGGCTTGTAGTTGTCCATCATCCACAGAGCCAGGTCAAGCGCATGCGTGCCGATGTCGATGAGCGGTCCGCCGCCTTGTTTTTCTTCGTCCAGGAACACGCCCCAGGTCGGAACCGCGCGGCGGCGGATGGCATGGGCCTTGGCGTAGTAAACTTCGCCGAGCTCGTCCTTCGCGCAAGCGTCCTTCAGGAAGCGGGAGTCGGAGCGGAAGCGGTTCTGGTAGCCGATCGTCAGCTTCTTGCCGGTACGCTTGGCGGCTTCCAGCATGCGGCGCGCGTCGTCAGCCGTTTTGGCCATCGGCTTTTCGCACATGACATGCTTGCCGGCTTCCAGAGCGGCGATCGCGATATCCGCATGGGAATCGTTCGGCGTGCACACATGCACGACTTGAATGGAAGAATCATTCAGAAGGTCATGGAAATTCTCGTATACCGCCGCTTCCGGAGAGCCGAATTTGGACTTGGCGTCTTCGGCGCGGTCGCGGTGGATATCGCAAAACGCCACCATTTCAGCCTCTTGAATTTTGGACAGGGAAGGCATATGTTTGCCGTTGGCGATGCCCCCGCATCCGATAATGCCCACACGTACTTTGGACATGGATCTTCCTCCTCGCTATAAATCCGTTATTTTGGGTTTTTGGGTATGGATCGCAGAGGGACGCTTGCTTGTGGATGCCCTCTGACACTAGAATAAGTATAGATAACAGCCCATTAAAAAGAAAGCGTCTTTATAGCGATGCTTTTATGCAATATTGGTATTGGAGGCGCTTCGGCTTTGGAAGTCTACAACGAAAAGGTCCTGTATGAAAACCCTCTCCTGTCTCTGCGCATCTTCCAGTCGCAACGCGAGGACAACCTGCTCATCAACTGGCATTACCACCGGGAGCTGGAGCTTCTGCTCGTCCAGAGCGGCAGCATGGAAGTGTTCGTCGAGGAAGATGTCTTCAAGCTGGAAGCCGGAGACGTTGCGATCATCGGCGCCAACCAGCTCCACCGTGACCGGAGCTCGGCCGAAAGGCTGGATTACATCGTGCTTCAGTTCGACTTGGAGCAGTTTTTCGACCACAGCACGATGCCCTACATGCGCTACTTCACGGAAACCAACCATCCTCTCAGCCAGGTGAATTATATTTTCAAGGAGAATTCCTCCGTCAAGGAAGACATCGGGGATTGCGTCCGCGAGATTCTATCGGAGGCGACCGTCAAGCAGACCGGCTACGAGCTCGCGGTCAACATGCTGATCAAGAAGATCCTGCTCCTCATGCTCCGCAACGACAAGCGCAAGGTGCTCGCCGAGCAGGAGGATTTCGACCGGGTCCGCCTGCGGCCCGTGCTCAGCTTCGTGGAGCAGCATCTCACCGACCGGATCCAGGTGGAGGAAGTGTGCAAGCTGGCGAACATGAGCTACTATTATTTCGTCAAATACTTCAAGAAATCCATCGGGCTCAGCTTCACCGAGTACGTCAATTACCGCAAGATCAAATGGGCCGAGCGCATTCTGCTCACCAAGGATCTCAGCGTCTCCGAGGTCGGGGACCGGATCGGCATGCCGAACATGGCCCACTTCTACAAGATGTTCAAAAAGTACAACGACTGCTCGCCGAAGGAGTTCCAGAAGCGGATGCTCGCCTGGGGCGGGCGGAGCAGCTGATCTCCCCTCACCGCCGCCGCATTCTCATGAGGCAGCGATTCAAGCCAAAAAACCGCCGCAGGGGTCCGGACCCTTGCGGCGGTTTTTCAGTCTTCGGAGCCATCCCCCCGGAATCGTTCCGGCGGCAGCCCCTCTACAGCGAAGATCCGGCTTTCTTAGGCAGCACCAGCTTGTAGCCGACGCCGCGGATCGATTCGATGCAGACGGACTGCGCGCCAAGCTCGAGCTTCTTGCGCAGCGAGCTGACATGGACATCGACGGTCCGCTGGCCGCCGATATAGTCGAAGCCCCAGACGACATTCATGAGATCGTCGCGGGTGATGACCATGCCCGGCCGCTGGATCAAATACAGCAGAACTTCGAATTCCTTCGGCCTCAGCGGCACCTGCTCGCCCGCGAGCACGACCTCGTAGCGGTCGGGATAGATGGACAGCTCCCCGGCCGTAATGACCTTGTCCTGCGGGTCCGCGGCATCCGGCAAGCCGCCGCCCGAACGCCGGAGCACGGCGGATACCCGCGCCAGCAGCTCAGCCACGCCGAACGGCTTGGTGATATAATCGTCCGCGCCGTGCTTCAGTCCCTGCACGACCTCTTCCTCCGCGTTGCGCGCGGTCAGGATGATGATCGGCGTCCGGATGCCGCTCTGCCTCAGCTTGCCCAGCACCTCGAAGCCGTTCATGCCCGGAAGCATGATATCGAGCATGATCAGGTCGAAGCTGCGCTGCAGAGCCGCCTGCAGCCCGTCCGCCCCGTTCTCCGATACGGTTACTTCATACCCTTCTTGCGTCAGGTTATAAGACAAAAGCCTGGATAATGTCGGCTCGTCCTCGATGACCAGCACCTTGTGCGTCATATTCTATCGACCTCCAGCCTCGTGAGCCGACGCCCGGGTGCGGATCTCTCCGCCGCCCGTCTGCCGGTTCCGCTTGCGTTGCAGCATATGCGCCGGAGCCTGCGGCTCCGGCTGCTTGTCTCTTACCAGTGTACCATGCGGCGGCAAGGAAACGAAGGAAGCGGAGAAAGCTCGCTTCGTCAAGGCTGAATGACGGGCAGCTCGATCGTGAACGCCGTTCCGACGCCGACCGTGCTGTCGACCGTGATGCTGCCGTGATGCAGCTCGACCAGATGCTTGACGATCGACAGCCCGAGGCCGGTGCCGCCGCTGACCCGCGACCTTGCCTTGTCCACCCGATAAAACCGTTCGAATATTCTCGGCAGATCTTTGCGCGGAATCCCGATGCCGGTATCTACGATCCGGATCTGCACCATCTCCGAGCCGCCCTCGCTCTGCACGAGGCTTGTCCGCACGCTTACCTTGCCGCCTTCCGGCGTGTAGCTGATGCCGTTCTGCAGCAGGTTGGCCACGACCTGCCGCAGCCTGTCTTCATCCGCTTCCAGATAAATGCCCGGCGCATTGTCAAGCGTCATCGCAATCGATTTGCGCGCGGCTTCCGACTCCAGTATCGTCATGCTCCGCTCCATGAATGAAGCCAGATCGATCGGAGAAAATTGGAGAGGGACGCGGCGGGATTCGATTTTGGACAGCTCCAGAATGTCGCCGATCAGCCGGTTCAGCCGCTCGCTCTCGTCATAGATGATCTGCATGAATTGCTTGGACATGACGGGATCGTTGACGGCTCCGCCGAGAAGCGTCTCCGCGAAGCCTTTGATCGCCGTAATCGGCGTCTTGAGCTCATGCGACACATTGGCCACGAATTCGCTGCGCATCCGCTCCAGGCGGCGGATCGCCGAGACGTCATGAAGGACGAGCAGCAAGCCGCCGAAGGAATCGTCGCTCTGGTGGACAGGCACCAGATTCAGCTCCAGCAACCGCTCCTCCGGGAAATAGAACGTAATCTCCTCGTGGACGGCTTCCTGCTTCTCCAGTCCCTGCTGAATGATCTGGGACAGCTCGTACTGCTGCTTGGCCTCGCTGTAAGGCCGGCCCACCATCTCCCTATGCTCGAAGCCGAGCACCTCTTCCGCCCGGCGGTTCAGCAGCATCATGCGGCCGGCGGGATCGATCATGACAACGCCGCTCGTCATGTTGTCCAGCACGCTGTAGAGCTGCGTCTCGTTCTGCTGGATGCGGTTCATCTGCACCTGCAGGCCTTCAGCCATGGAGTTGATGGCCGCTCCCAGCTCGCCGATCTCATCCTTGTTGTGGACGTCGACGCGCACGCTGTAATCCATGGAGCGGATCCGCTTGGCTGCGTCGGTGATCTGCTCGAGGGGACTGGTCAGCCCCTTCGCGATCCGGTAGCTGACGACAGCGGCCACCAGGAAGAGCAGCAGCAGGCCGATGATGAGCACCGTCCAGAGGCGGTTGATGTTCCTTTCGACGGTTTCCAGGCTATACGAAAGCCGGATGATGTCCGAATGGGGACTGTCCTTGTCCACGGCCATGGCCACATACAGCATGTTCCGGCTGATCGTGTCGCTGTGGCGGATCGCGCGGCCGATCCCGCTCTGCTCCGCCTGCTTCACTTCCGTGCGGCCGAGATGGTTGTCCATCGTGGAGGGATCATGATCCGAATCCCCGAGGACGATGCCGTCCTTGCGGATGAAGGTGACCCTCGCTCCCGTCAAATCTTTCAGTTCCTTGGCTTTCGCCTGGAAATACGATTCCGCCTCGGCCTGGGATGCAAACTGCCAAGCCGTATTGGAATTGATGATTCTCATCTCCCGGACCATGCTGTCCTCTAGCGCCGAGATATGGTTGGATTTATAGGTTTTGCCCATCATGAGCCCGGCTGCCGTCACCGACAGGCCGATCATGAGGATAATGATAAGCGTCAACCGCATGCGAAAACGTTTCAAGCCGGCACCTCTCCCATGTCTCTTTCTGAACCCTTTCCTATCGTACCCTCCTTGTCCCAGCGGCGCTATGGGGGTATTGTAAACTTTATGTAAAACTTTCATGCACGGGTAGCTGGCAGTCGGAGGTTCATGCTGCTCAGTCGGAAGTTCGTTTCGATCGCTGCTGAATCCGGATTTCTTGGATGCCATTTCCTCCTGGGAGGAAATCCGGCTTCAAAGGCGAACGCTGACGCTTCTGCACGATTCTTCCGGCTGCTCCGCGCGACAGGGGTTAAAAGACAAACCGAGAACCCTTCGAACGGCCAAACCCTATTCGACTGCCAAACCCTCTGCGACAGTCAAATCCTCTGCGACAGCCTAATCCTCCATACTTATTCGAATTGCCTATATTTTCAACGCCTGCGGAGTTCAGCCGCCTCCATCCTATCCTCCGCCCGTTCCTATCGGTCAAATGCGCGCAACCAAATAGAGCGGACGCAAAAGCGCCGCTCCATGATGGCAAAGCATTTTTAATTTCGAGTAATTGAAGTACTAGCAGAGCTGAGTCCGAACGGATCTGTCAGCCGAACAGCTCACAGAACGTCTCTCCGAAGACATCAAAGACCGAAGCCGAACGGATATTCGGACGAAAGCTCCATCGGAAGCCGTCCGGAAGGCTTGAGCTCTCCGGCAAGAGCTTTGGCGGCGGACTGAAGGGCAAGCGGCCGGCATTCATATACGGCCAGGTAGGCCTGGACATCCGGGAACAGGTTGATGTCCAGAGGGTTGCGGACCGAGACGGCGACCGTCTTCTCGGGAGCAAGACTCATCAGCCGCTCGGCCGTCGTCCTCTCCAGCGGATGCTTCATCGCGTCGTAGCTGACGAAGACGATGCGGTCGAAATGCTCCAGTCCCGCAAGCGGATCGCTGCCGCTCATCCGGCGCTCCTCCACGTTCGGCAGCCGCTTCTGCAGCTGCGAGCCGAGCGTCCCGTCGCCGGCGAGCATCTCGTCGGCGACCGACACGGCGACGATCTCCGGCCACAGGACGAGCGTGCGCCCTTCGGCCGGCAGAGGCAGCAGGCCGCCTTCATTTTTGACGAGCGTTACGGAAGCCTCGCTCCAGCGCTCAGCGGCATCGCGATGATCCTGGGTGAAGATGGTGCGGGAAGCTTCGTCCCATGGCAGCAGCGGCTCGCCCTTGGCCAGCTTGTCCTTGAGCGCCAGTATCCGCCCCAGCGATTCGTCGATGCGGGCTTCGTCGAGCTGTCCGTTCTCGACGGCAGCAGCGACGGCTTCAAGCGCGGCGAGCTGCTTCTCCGGCGTATGGCTGACGAGCAGGAGGTCGGCTCCGGCTTCGATGGCTTTGACGGAGCCTTGGCCCGGACCGTAGAAGCGGTCGATCGCGTCCATCTCGAGGCAGTCGGTCACGATGACGCCTTCGTAGCCGAGATCGCCGCGCAGCAGCCCCGTCAGCACCGGCTTCGACAAGGTGGACGGAACGCCGCTCGGATCGAGCGACGGCAAGCAGATGTGAGCGGTCATGATGAGGTCCGTGCCGGCTTCGATAGCGGCCTTGAACGGAGGCAGCTCTACGGCGTCGAGGCGCGCGCGGTCATGCGGGACGACGGGCAGATCGTGGTGGGAGTCGACGCTCGTGTCGCCATGCCCGGGGAAATGCTTGACCGTAGCGGACACGCCCGCCGCCTGGTAGCCGCGGACGGCTGCCGCTCCCAGCCTGGACACCAGCTCCGGCCGGTCTCCGAAGGAGCGCACATTGATGACCGGATTGTCCGGATTGTTGTTGACGTCGAGGCAAGGCGCCAGGTTGAGGTTGATGCCCAGCCTGCGCAGCTCTTCGCCGGAGATCCGGGCCGTCTCGTACGCCGCTTGCTCCGAGCCTGTCGCGCCGAGCGCCATATTGCCGGGCATGAGGGTGACGCCGTCCACGATGCGGGCGACCATGCCGCCTTCCTGGTCGATGCTGACGAGCAGCGGCGGACGCCCCGCCTCGGCGGCGGCTGCGCCGAGCTGACCGGACAGCTCATGAACCTGGCGGGCGTCCTGGACGTTGCGGGAGAAATAGATGACGCCTCCGACACCGTAATCCCGGATGACGTCCAGGATGTCATCCGATGGCCGCTTGCCATGGAAGCCGAAGATGAACAGCTGCGCGATCTTTTCCTTGAGCGGCCAGCCCTCGTAAGGCTTGCCCGCGCTATCGGCGATAGTGGATGGTTGATTGATGGACATAGAGAAACCCCTGCCTTCCAAAATGTAGGTTGAGTCAAATGCGGCCCGGAGCCTTACGCGGGAGGCTGGCTCAGCCTGGCCCGGAAATCCGTCGGGTTCTCGCCGGTGTACTTCATGAATACTTTGGTGAAATACCTTCGTTCGGAATAACCGACTTCCTTGGAGATCAGAGCGACGCTCTTCGACGTATCGGCGAGCAGCGACTTGGCCTTCTCCATCCGCTGCCGCGTGACGTATTCGATGAACGTCTCGCCGTAGGTCTGCTTGAAGAGCAGGCTGAAATAAGAAGTGCTCAGTCCGACGCGGGTAGCCGCTTCTTCGACGCTGATGTCCCGGAAGAGGTTGCGGTCCAGATAAGCCCGCGCTTCCGCGATCGTCCGCTCCGAATGTTTCTTCTTGTCGCTCGATCCCGCCAGCCCGGCGTCGGCCGTCTGGCGGATGACGCCCATGAGGTCCTTGGCGCTGATCCTCCGGTCCAGCTTGCGCCACAACGCGTCTTCCTGCTCCTTGCCGAGCAGCTGCATGTCCTTCATCTCCCTCATGAGGTGGAGAGCGAAGTAGTGCAGCACGGGCTTGGCTCTGCCCAGCTCGGGCGTGCTGAGAGTCTGCAGATGGGCGGACAGCTGCCGGATGACCTCATGCACCTCGCTGGACGAGCCGCCCTTCATCGCCTCCAGGATCCGTTCGGAGTTCGCCCACAACTCCTCGTGGGAGGTGTCGCTCTCCACGCTGTCGTCGGTGAAGAAGCGGATGCGCTCCGCCTCGGGATCCAGCTGCATGGAGCGGTGGACGCGCTTGTAGGCGGACGACAGCCCCTTGAGCGGGACCGGCTCATGCCAGATGCCGGCATGGAGATTGAGCTTCACATGCCGGCTGACTTCTCCGAGCAGCTGCTCGGTCCGCTCCGCCATGACATTGAGGTCAAGCCGCGAGAGGCCCGTCTCCAGCAGCAGGCACCATTCCCCGTCCCGCATCTGGATGACGGCATTGCGGATTCCGCTGCGGCGAAGCGCTTCCCGGACGACATTGCTCACGGCGAAGTTCCAGAGCTTGCGCTCCTTGTCGTTCCACTCCCTCCAGTCCTTCGCCTCCTCGGAGCCGGCGTCCAGATCGAATACGATCAGGATGTAGCTGCGTCCTGCCGGCTCGAGCTCATCCTCGGCCATGAGCCAATGGTTGTGGGCCACGTCCGTATAATCCTTCAGCACGTCGAACAGCACTTTCTCATTGGCCAAATCCATGACGGCATCCAGCCTCTGCCGCTCGCTCTGCAGCTGCTTCATGCGGGTGCGCCGCTGGTTCATGACCCGAGCGATGACTCCGGTCAATTCGTCGTAAGGAATCGGCTTCAGGATATAATCCTGGACTCCGTACTGGATGGCGGTACGGGTATAGCTGAAGTCCTGGTAGCCGGACAGCATGATGATGTCCAGATCCATGCCCGCTTCGCGGATCGTCCTCACAAGCGTCATTCCATCCATCACGGGCATGCGGATGTCGCACAAGAGCAGATCCGTGTCGCCGTCCTGGAGAAGCTCCAGCGCCTCGCGCCCGTTTTTTGCCGTTGCCGCCACCTGGAGTCCGAGCATTTCCCAGGGAATGACCTTCTCCAGGTTGCGTGTGATATGCGGTTCGTCGTCGACGATCATGACCTTTCCCGTCATGCCTGTTCCCCCCTATTGCGCGGAATGGTGCACCGGATCGTCGTTCCTTGTCCGGGGCTGCTGCATATCATCATGCCATAGCCGGGTCCGTAATGGATCCGGAGCCGGTCCGCGACGTTGCGCAGGCCGAGGCCGCCCCTCTCCCCATCCTCCATCGGACTCCATTTCTCCTCTTTCCTGCCCTCCGCGATCCGGCCCATCGCCTCCCCGTCCATGCCGATGCCGTTGTCGGCCACTTCAAGGACGATGCTGCCGGAAACGATGCTCACGGACACCCGGATCATGCCTGCGTGCTCCAGTCCGTCGAAGCCGTGCTGGATGCTGTTCTCGACGAGCGGCTGCAGCGTCAGCTTGAGAATCCGGTATTCCAGCGCCTCCTCGTCGACATCCAGCTCGTAGTGGAACAGATCCTCGAAGCGGTACTTTTGGATTTCCAGATAACTTCGGACATGCTCCAGCTCCTCATGCACCGTGATCTCTTCCTTATGGTGCATGCTCGTCCTCAGCAGCCGGCTGAGGCGATGGACCATGAGCATGATCTTGGCGCCCTCGTTCTGCGCAGCCAGCGCATTGATGGACTCCAGCGTATTGAACAGGAAATGGGGCTTGATCTGCGCTTGCATGAGCATCATTTCGGCACGCTGCTTGCGTACCTGCTCCTCCCTCACCTCGGTCAGCAAGCCTCCCAGCCTCTCGGTCATGCTGTTGAAGCTGCTCCCGAGCAGCACCGTCTCGTCCTTGCCCTGCACCGGAACCCGGATATCCAGCAATCCCTGCTCGACCAGACGCATCTTGCGGACGACGCGGATGATCGACTTGGCCACCCGGTTGACGAAGAAGACGTTGAACAGAATCGCCGACAGCAGGCACAGGCCGGTGATCAGGCTGATCCATTTGACGAAGTTGACGTTCTCGCTCATCAGGGAATTCCAGGGCTTGGCCGATACGAGCATCCAGTCGTTGATGCCGAGCCAATAAGAGGAGGTCAGGCTGTCGACTCCCTGGAACTTGGCCCGCTCGCTCGCGTAAGGCTGCTCCGCGCTGGAGGGCAGATAGCTCTTCCCGTCCAGCACTTGCCCGGCAAGCTTCGTCTCGCTGTCGAGCAGCACGAGGCCGCGCTGGTTGACGATGTAATACCTTGAGCCGTCCGAGAGGCTGCCCCGGAAGTTCGTCAGAATGTCGTCCACGCCGGACGACTTGAACTGGGTGACCATGATGCCCAGATTGTCCAGGCTGTCCCTGTCCTTCACGACGCGCATCTGGGTGAACAGCGAGTATTCCTTGCCGGTCAGCTCCTCCTGTTCATAAGGCCCGATCCAGAGCGGCTTGGCGTTGAGGCGCTCCGCCTTGGCATAGGACGGATGGGATTTGAGCCGCTCGTATGTGACGGGCTTGAACGTCGTGGGATCGTTGCGGGTGGAGCGGAACAAGGCGCCGTTGTTCGCATACAGGATGATGTAGCTCATCGCCGGATTCTGGAACAGCAGCTCGCCCATTTCCTTTTCCGCCTGGCCTTTGGCGATCAGGGAGCTGGCGCCGCCGTTCGGATCGGCGTTGAGCTTGAGCGTTTCCTGCACGACGGAGCTCGTCAGGCTCGCATCGGTGAGACGGTTCATCTCATCGAAAAAATTGCGGATGTTGCTGCCGACCGCATGCATCGTCATCTCGGTCTGCTCGTTGTACTTTTTCTCCAGGAGATGCTCGTAATAGAGGAAGGATACGACCCCTGAAGATGCGACGGGCACTACGATCAGAAGGATGAAGGCCAGCAGCAGCTTCGGTCTTAGATTCACAGCCTGTCGAACCCCTCTCTTGTCAGCTCACGTCCATGATCGGTCGGGAAGGCCGCATCTTCATTTCTCGTCGCGCAGGACGCTGTCCTGCACAGCCTGGATTTCCGCCGCCACGGCTTCGGGGGAGCGGATCTGCCCGATCAGCTCCTGCAGCCCGATGCCGACCTTCGTGTTGATCTTGTACGGCATGTAGTAGTCGAACGCCCGGAATGTGGACGGCGCATTGCCCACGACTTGAAGAACTTCGGATATCAGCGGATCCACGCCGGAAAAATCGCTGAGCTTCATGGAAGGAAGCGTCTTGTCCTCCAGCAGGATCCGCTTCTGGTTGGCTTCGTTGAAGTAGCTGCGGATGAAGCTGGTCACCATGGCGATCTGATCCCGGGACAGGGTGGACGAAAATCCGAAGCCGTTGGAGTATCCGGTGTTGAGGGCGTGCAAGTCTCCCGCTCCTCCCGGAATCGACGGAAAAGAGAAGTAGCCGAGATCGTTCTTGTACGGGCCTGCGTTGTCGCCGGTCAGAGCCGCCAGATCCCAGGTGCCGGTGAACAGCATGGCCGCTTTGCCGTAGAGCAGATCCTTGGCCTGCTGCTTGTCGGACTGGCTCAGCGCGTCGGCGGGAAAATAGCCTGCCTTGACGATCTCGGAATAGGCGCGGAAGCTCGCCACCATGTCCGGATCGGTCCATTTGTCCGTTCCGGCCGCGATCCGTGCCAGCTTGTCCGTGCCGGCGTACCGGTCCATGATCGTGTTCCACATCATGCCGGCGATCCAGGGATCCTTGGCGGACAGCGCGAACGGCGTATAACCGCCCTTTTTGATTTTGTCCGCAGCCCGCATGAGCTCGTCCCAGGTGGTCGGAATGTCCAGCCCGAGCTCCTTGAAGATGCTTTTGTTGTAATACAGCGCTTCGCTGTAGCCGCCGAAAGGAAGGCCGTACACCTTGCCGTCGACCGTGAACTCCTCCAGGCTCTGGAATTGGTTCTCGATGCCCAGCTCGCGGATGATCGGAGTCAGGTCCAGCAGACGACCGGCCTTCACGTACAGCCTGACGTCAGAACCGCCGAAGATTTCAAATATATCGGGAGTGGTCCCGGTAGCCATCTCGGCCTTGAGCTTCTGGTCCCGGTTGATGATTTCGTCGATGCCTTCAAGCTGGAATTTCAAGCCCGGATTCTGTCTCTCCGTCTCGCTCACGACATCCTGAAGGATTCTCAGCCTGGCCTTGGCGGACTCCTTGATCTGGGTATGCCTCAGGGTCAGCGTCACCGGCTCGGAGGGGCTGCTCTGGGGAACGGAAGGATCGGCAACCGGCTTGTTTTCGCCCGATTCATTGAAGCAGCCTGCCGTAGGAACCAGCAAGACGGCCGCCAGCGCCGCGCAGGCAAAGCGTTTGATCATGGAATGACCTCCCGGATCTCTATGACTCTATTATAGACGGAAGGCCTGCCTCGTTGCAGGATGAAAAATAAACTGTCAAGGGATACAATTCTACTTCTTTCCGTCTGCAGCAAGCCGGATTTCATTTCCTTTCCCTCGCTACCTTGCGCTGCACAGTACCTTGTAGTAACATGTTCCTTGAGGAGTGGTCGGCATGGAAATATCGGAATGGAATTCCCAGGTCCGGAGGGGGATTCTCGAGTTTTGCATCTTGCTTTTGATCAGCGGCAGTCCCCGTTACGGCTATGAGCTCGTTACGCTCCTGAACAAATGGGAGCCGCTCGCCGTCACCGAGGGAACGCTCTACCCTCTCTTGCGGCGGATGCTGAAGGAGAACTATCTGGAGTCCTTCTGGCAGGAGTCGGAATCCGGACCGCCCCGCAAATACTACAGCCTGACCGATGACGGCCGCAGGCTCATGCATGACATGTCAGCCGAATGGGGAAAATTCGCGGCCGCCATTCATCAAATCCAACTATACCGAGGAGATGAAGCTTGATGAGTCCGCAAGGCAGAGCTTATCTGGAACGATTCCATCACCTGCTGAACGGCATTCCCGACGAAGAAAAGCTTGACGCCGTAAGGGAAATCGAAAGCCACATCGCCGAGGGAATCGCACATGGCCGGCAGGAGTCCGAGGTGCTGGCCCGGCTCGGCGATCCCCGCAAGCTCGCCAGGGCTTACCGCAGCGAATATATCATCGGACGCAGCTCGAGCCCGTCTTTGCGGAACATGCTCGTCATGGCCAGGTTTTACTGCACGACAGGCCTGCTCAGCATCATGGTCATTCCCGTGCTTGCGACGGTCGCATACGGCTTCGCCTTCTGCGCGGCTCTCGCTTTATTGGCGGGAATCATCCGCTCGTTCGGCCAGACGTGGATTTCCATGACTGTCTATCCCGGAGTGGAAGTACCGACCGAATGGAGCATGGCCTACGCAGTCGTCCTGGCGGGAATCACCGGATCCATCGCTTATGTCAGCCGGAAGTACTTGCGCAAGTACATGCTTTTCCTTTCGGCAAGCTACAGGAAGATTTTGCCGGAAACCGCCCCTCATTCCCATTATGGAGCTTGAACGGCCTGCTCCCTTTGAACATCGAGACGCACAAAAAAAAGCCCGCCGGGAGGCGGGCTTTTCCTTTGCTGTCGTCATTTCCTCATGCCCTGCACAGAGCTGCGGACCGCTTCGTAAAAAGCGGCCCAGGCTTGCTCGTGGCCGGCTTCCTCGGCCTCCGGCCGCGCTTGCCCGGCCGCAGCTTCCTCTGCGGACAACGGAAGGACGGCCTCTGTCTCCGGAAGTCCGGAACGGCTCGAATCTTTCATTCCATCGCACCCTTCTTAATGGCGTCGACTTCCCTGCAGCTCAGCCCTGGAGCCATTGGCGGCGAAGCGTGAACAGCTCCCTCAGCTCGTCGGTCGACAGCTCCGTGATCCACTGCTCCGACTGGCCGACCACCTGGTCGTTCAGCGACTGCTTGCGCTCGATCATCTCATGGATCCGCTCTTCCAGCGTCCCGAGGGCGACGAACTTGTGGACCTGCACCTGCCGGGTCTGCCCGATGCGGAAAGCGCGGTCCGTCGCCTGGTTCTCGACAGCCGGATTCCACCAGCGGTCATAGTGGAACACATGGTTCGCCGCCGTCAGATTCAGCCCGGTTCCGCCCGCCTTCAGCGAAAGCACGAACGCTCCATGCGGCAGATCCGGATTTTGGAAGTCGGCGATCATGTCATCGCGCTTGGCCTTCGGCACCCCGCCATGCAAATAAGGAACCGGGAGGCCGAGCCTTTCCTTGAGCAGCCTCTGCAAGGCCGCTCCCATATCGACGAACTGCGTGAAGATAAGCGCCCGTTCCCCTTCTGCGGCCGCCTCCTCGCACATCTCCAGCAGCCTCATCGTCTTGGCCGAGCGTTCCGGATTCCAGGCGGCCGAATCGCTTTCCGCCTCGCGCAGGAGCAGCGCGGGATGATCGCATACCTGCTTCAGCTTGGTGATGGAGGCAAGGATGAGGCCGCGCCGCTGCATCGGACCGAGCGTATCGAGCTTCTCCAGCAGGTCGGAGACGATGGATTCGTACATCGCTCCCTGCTCCGCCGTGAGCGTGACGTAGACCTGGCCCTCGTTCTTCTCGGGCAGCGACAGCTGGATGGCGGGATCCTTCTTGACCCGCCGCAGCATGAACGGCTTCACCCAGCGCTGCAGGGCGGATATCGTCCGCTCGTCCCGCTCCTTCTCGATCGGCAGGATGACGTTGCGCCGGAATTCCGGCAGCGTGCCGAGATATCCCGGATTCGTAAAATCGTAGATCGACCAGAGCTCGCTCAGCCGGTTCTCCATCGGAGTGCCGGTAAGAGCGATCCGATGCTCCGCCGTCAGATTCCGGATGGCCGACGATTGCTTCGTGTACACATTCTTGATGTTCTGGGCTTCGTCCAGGCAGAGGCTTTCCCACTGCAGTCCCGACAGCTCTTCCTCATCGAGCGGAGCCAGCGCGTAGGAGGTGATGACCAGATCCGCGCCTTCCGCGAATGCCGCGAACGCTTCCCGGCCTCTGGCGCGCTTGGGACCGTAATGCAGCCTTACGTCCAGCGACGGGGCGAACCGCTGCAGCTCCTTCTCCCAGTTGCCGATGACCGATGTCGGGCAGATCAGCAGCGACGGAGCCGGCCGGCGGCCTTCGAGCTCCCGGATCGAGAGCAGATAGACCGTATACTGGATCGTTTTGCCCAGACCCATGTCATCGGCCAAAGTAGCCCCCAAGCCGAAGCGCCGCAGGAAGGCAAGCCAGGACACGCCCTGCAGCTGGTAGGGCCGCAGCTCGCCAAGGAATGTGGCGGGGACGCCGACGAGCGGCAGCTCGCTCGTATCCTGCAGCTGTCCGATGAGGCGGTGCAGATGCTCGTTCAGCTCCACTTCGGCGACCAGATCGTCCTCGCCGCCCTCTTCCTCTTCCGAGAGGACGATGCCTCCCTGCAGATGCATCTGCATGACGTCGCGGAAGCTCAGTCCTTTGCGTCCTCCGGCCTTCTTCATCCATTTCCGGATCTTCGATACATCCTCCGGATCCAGATGCACCCACTCGTCTCCGATCCGGAACAGGCGCTTGTTCTCGGCGGCCAGGCTCATGAACTGCTCCTCGGTCAGATCCAGCCCGCCGAGCGCGAGCTTCCAGTCGAACTGGACGATCTGGGACAGCCCGAACATCGGCTGGTCGGCGGATCCGGCAGCGGACTTCAGCTTCGCCTTCACCCGGATCCGGCGCTTGCGGACCGTTTCCCACCACCCCGGAAGCAGGACGGAAGAGCCGGCGTCAAGCAGGCGCAAGCTGGCGTTCTCCAGGAAATCCCACGCCTCGTCATCCTGAAGCGAATGCTTGACGACGACGCCGGCATCGGAGCTCCATTCCGGCAGGGCGAGCAGCCACTTGCCCTCTTCTCTCGCCAGCCGATCGTGAAGGAGATCGAGCCATTCCTCGGGAATGCGAAGCTCCGACCCGCTGACCGGACGCCAGCCGCCCGGCTCCTCTCCGCGCTCCAGCGGTATCCAGGGGCCGCTTCCCTCGCGGTCGCGGATGGCGGCCCGCAGCCGCCATTCGCCGCCCTGCTCCGGCTCCGCCAGCTGCAAGGCGACGCGGAACGGAAACGTATCCTTGCGCAGCCCGATTCCGATATACCAGTCTTCTTCGGATGGCGACTTGCGCTCCAGCACCTGGCCGGTCGCCCTCTCCAGCTCATGCCAGGCGTCGCGGACGGCGCGGCTGCCCTCAATGAGCTCTTCCACCGCCGCGCTCAGCCATTCATGGACGACCGCCTCCTGATGGGGCTCGACGGCGCCTATGGCCGGCTCCCAGCCCTCCCGCAGCCGCCAGCTTCTGCGCTCCTCCGACCAGCCCTGCCAATCCGGCTCGAACGCCCCGTCCAGCAGCGCTTGGCGAATCAGTCCGGCATAACGGGCAAGCCTTGCCAGCTCGTCGTCATACTCGATCGCCAGCAAGCGCACAGGCTGCGGCATGGCCAGATAATCGCTCGCGAGCAGCGGCGCGATGAGCAAGGACCTGCCCGCGCCGGTGCCGGGATCCGCATCCAATTGCTCCACTTCGGCTCCATACCAGGAAGGGGCATGCCAGGCAAAAAGCAGATCGCGCAGCCTTGCGTCGAACTCGCCGGGCTCCGAAGCATGCAGCTGGATGCCGCTGCCGGTCCAGCGGCCGCTCAGCCTGATCGGCTTGGCCGTAGATAGTCCTCTCATCATTTCAGCAGGCTTCCTTTCCTCAGTTCCTCCTGGAGCGCCCGCATCCGCTGGTATTTCAGCGCGATGCGGGACATATAGCGGGTCCAGGCTTCCGTATTCCGTTCGGCCTGGTACAGCTTCTCAAGCTTTTTGAGCTGCTTCACAGCCATCCGGTAGCTCTGGCGGTTGCGGATGCCGATCCAGCTCTCCACAGACTGGTGGTAGAGCGGAATCAGCATCGCAGGCGCAAGCTTGGCGACGGATCGGACATCCGCCGGATCGAGCTCGTCTGGCCTCAAGCCCATCGCGAGCTGAAGATCCGCCCATTGTTCGAAATCGCCCTTATCCAGAAGCTGGTCGGACAGCGCCATATAGGAGAAGGGCAGCTTTTGCACCAAGTATTCCATCCAGATCGGGTTGTCGCTTTGCTCCATGTCCGCGCTCCTGCACAAAAGCAGAAACGGCTGAATCGCCGAGCCGCCCCGTTTGCCGTCCGTCGTCTTGGACAGATAGTCCATCCAGATGGCGAGTCCGCTCCAATCCTTGCTCTCCAGCCGCTTCCTCGCCGTATCGAGCGCCAATCCGGCCGCCTGATCGGATGGACCCTGCAGCAGCAGATCGACGGCTTGCCGGTCATGGCCGCGGAACGCTTCCAGATGCGCCAGGGCAATGATGGGAAAATAGACCCTGGAATCTCCGTCCGCTCCGCCTCTATCGTCCTGGGGGCGGCGGACGTCGTTCATCCCCGGCTCCGGCAGGAGCTCGTCGGATGCGGTCTGCCTCGCCTTCCGCAGGATGGAGCGGAGCTGATCCGACTCCCTCTCCATCCAGTCTCCCCTTGCATGTAGCTTCTCCGCCAAGGCATAGTAGAGCCGGTCCCAGCGGAACAGCTTGCCGGCCGTATCGGCTCCCCGCTCGCGGAGAAGACCGGTCAGGAAGTCGAGCCACTCCAGCTGCCTGCCCTTCATCTGGACCGGCTCCAGCTCTCCGGCCAGCGCATGGAAATGGTCCACCCACGGCTCCGCCATCCGGGTGAAGCTCATCTCCTGGTAATAACGGCTGAATGCATCCGCAAGCCGCAAGGCGCGCTCCGCCTGGTCGAGGACGAACAGGATCGAAGCCATCCAATGAAGCCTCTGCAGCGGCTTCGGCCAGTCCCGGGCTGAGCCTTTGAGCGCCGACAGCACCGGCTGCAGCGGATGAAGAGTATGCTTGCAGCCATGCCAGGTCTCTCCATACGATCTGTCCATCCATTCCAGCCACTCCTCCGGACTGGCTTCCTCCCCGGGAGAAGAGGTCTGGCCGGACGGACGGCTGGCGCTCGCAGGTTCCGCATTCGAGCCGATGCGGCTGATCGTCACCGGTCCGCCGCCGGTGAGCCGCTCGAGCGCCCGCTCCGCGTCGCCGCCGTTCTCCTGCAAGCCTTTGAAGTATACGGCTGCCATATGCTTGCACCATCCGCTGACCGGACAATCGCAGCTGCAATCGTCATGCCTGGTTCCCAGCATCACCATGTAATCATGGCTGCCGCTGACAACGGCAGCCAGCTTCGAGCCGACCATTCGAACCGCGGCGACCTTGCCCCTGCTGGAATAGTCCCAGCCTCGACGGATGGCATCCGGCCGCATATATTTGGAGATCATTGCCTCCATGTCCATGAAGAAGGGATTCACCCTGCTGTCCGTGCCCATTCCCTTCCCCCTCCGCTTCTGTTCGGCATTCTTATCATTATACCAAAAAAAGAACAAAAAAAGAGCAAGGACGGCTCATACACATGCCGCAATGCTCTTCTTTTTCTTTTTGGAGCTTCAGCTCAGCCGGCGTTTTTGCGCAGGAAGCACAGAAGCGCCCAGCGCCTTTCCTGGCGCTTTTTGTATCGCGGCAGCATCCGGTACAGGCGAAGCCCTTCCTCGTAGGCCTCCTTCGCCTGCTCCGGACGGCCGAGCCCGCTCTGCAGCCGGCCCATCCTGTAGTAGCCTTCGCAGGAAGAGGATTGGATGCGGCTGAACGCCTCCAGCTCCCGCAGCGCCTTCTCCTTGTCCGCAGGGGCAAAGTATGCCGCCAGACGCAGATGCGGCTGCCCGTACTTCACTCTCGGGTTCAGCTCCAGCGCCTTGCGGATGCAGGCTTCACCCTCTTGCGGCTGTCCCGTATGCAGCAGGCTCGTGCCGTAATCGTCCCAGAACTCGGCCGACTCCTCCATGACGAGCGTTTCCTTGAGCGGCTCCAGCGTCCGGCGCGCTTCTCCGTACTTGCGGCGGTCCAGGAGCAGCTTGGCGAGCTCCAGGCGGGAGCCGCTGTTGCTCGGATTGGCGTCGATCTCCCTGCGGAGCGCGGCTCTCCGGCTGCGGGCGCGGATCGGCCTCAGCAGGCTCGGCGTCAGGCCGATGAACCGGCGATCCAAAAGATAAAGGACGACGAGCAAGACGATCAGGGCAAGGAAGGGATTGCCCAGAAGAGTCCACAACAAGCCGAACAGCAGGAAAATTTTCATGGATAAGGCAGCCCCGTTTCTCCCAAAGAATGCAATGGTCCATCCGCCAACATCATAGCATATGCCGCCGGTTTGGAAAATCGGGGGAAAGGCGAAAAGCGCGGCCCGTCTCCTCCATCCGGAATGTATTCCGGCCGATGCGCCCATTTCCGCAATTAGCCGCACCCTGCAGGGCGGTTGTTCATAAGATAAGTTGACTGTATCCCTTAACCTTGTTGTATCCCACAAAAACCCGAGCAAGGAGGGGTGGCATTTTGAAAGGCACCGATCACAAAAACAAATTTCTGCTGACTCACCGGGAACGCGAAGTATTCGAACTACTGGTCCAGGACAAATCAAAAGGGTACAGATAACATCAAACGAAATGACAAAAAAAAGGAAGCCTCTGGTTATCCCTGGGCATCCTTTTTTTTGTTTCGTTCAATTGCACTTCTAATTGCCACCTGCGCCAATGATTCCAAGAACGACTTTTTGTCTTGATCGGTTGATTTTTTATCAGGACGAATGATTCCGATTTTCCCGTGTTTTCCTTGGATGAAGAGGGATACCCGCTTTTCTTTACCATCATCCTTTCCCGTAAAAGAATAAATACTTTCCATGTCTTCCTTCGGCATTTCCAAACGCGATCCCTCCTCTTCCACCACTCTATTCCAAACAGTTTGTTCGAGATTCCTGACAATCCTTTTCCTTTTCCACTGCTATATCTAAAGCCAAGGCCAACTGGTAAAATGCCCGCCAGCGAATTCGTGAGTAGGTCATCTCGCTAATCGGTGGATTAAATTTGAATTTGTAGACTTGGTAATCAAGTACGTAATCCTCGTTCATGTATTTTTCCTCAATCAACAGTCGTTGCTTTGGATGCAGGCGTTTTACCGTTCTTTCTACACGCTCGCAGAATGCTCTTCTTTGAGCCGGTAAGTCCACGTTATGAATGGCGATGCTGGCCGTTTGATCCGTCGTCGTGCCGGTGTAGCTTCGCGGCATGTCGGAGTATCCGGCCGTCGTGCTTGCCTCACGTTCCTCGAACGTAATGAACTTAAAGATGCGATATTTCTCTAAGGCGGCCTCGACGGCAGCCTGGGTTTTCTTACGATCCAACTCAGGTAATTCAAAACCCAGCTGCTTCGACTTCATCTAGAAAACACCCCTTTTTTCTAATCCCCTGCCAGGGAGGTCAACGACTTCGCGAGATCGTCGGCTTCTTCTGGTTCATCCCATTGAACTTGCTTTCTCTCCCTGCAGCCAAGCATCTCTCCGAGCTGCTGCAGTTTTATTCCATGGGTACATTCGGACTTGCAATATCTATCCATACGGCTGAGATTTCCCTTGGAGGATTTGGCTAGGTCTTTCTTAACGGAACAATTGATGCATTGCCCATCTAAGATGGCGCTGATCCGCTCCAGGACTTCCACTCGTTCAACCACCATCAACCTCCCCTCCCGCCAATACCCGCCGAGCATATTTCGCCGTTTCCGGATCTGTTGTCGACTTTTCAACGTTCTTCAATACGCGGAGCAAGGCGGCAACCTGACCTTCAAGCTTTTTGATGGTACGCCGCTGGTCAATCATATTCTTGAACGGCTCACTGGCTCGTGTGACCGCATCGTCCCGCTCCTGCTCAAGGCGCCTTATCTTTTGGCCTGCCGTCTCTTTCATGACCGTTACGCTCCCTCAATAGAATTTCATGGTCGTCTGTTGCGGCCGACTTTCCCGCTCCAAACGTTGACGTTGAGTTTCTTCCCGCTCCAGCTCCTCTTTTCCCCAAAAGGATAGGCGGATGTAGTGCCGATATTCCTCAACCAGCTTGTCGTATTTTGAATGAGCTGCCGGCAACTTTGGATCGCCAGGCGCCAGCGATTCAATAAACTCGGCGCCTGTGACGATCCTGGCGTGCAGCTCGCTATAGTACCTCTCGTCCTGCATCGATCGATCCATCTTTCAGGAATTCCATTGGCCAGCGCCTGCGGGACTCATGGTACTCGCGCACGCCTTCTGCGATGCCTCCGGAATCCGCTCCGGGGATGATTTTGGAAATCAGCCGGACCTTTTCCATATAAGTCGCACCGTTCAAGTCGACTCGGTCGATTTCGGCCAATTCGTACAAGGCCTTGCAGAGTTCATATACATGCCAGACGATTTCATCATTGCATAGCCGGATGGCCTGCTGGCGACGCCACACGTTCGCGATAGCCTCGCTGTGAAGGATCTCTTTCCTCTCCGCATCAGTAGCCTTCCGCAGCCTATCGAGACGCTCGATAACGCCGCCCCGACCTCGCTCCTTGCACATGCTTGCCACAGTTCCCGCGAGTAGCTCCGCTTGACTTTTTCCGCTGAAAAGCTTCAACATGAAATTTCCTCCTCAAGCCCACTCTTGGGCACGGTAGTCATCAAGAAGCTTAGTCAGCATCTCGACGCTTTTCTCCAGCGATTCCCGCTCCGATTGCAGCAACTCTGCTTTCCGCAAAAGTTCAGCCATCAAGTTCTTGTGCCAGAAATGATACTGGTAATCCTGCTCGGACTCGATGTCTCTGACCGGCATCGTCTTTTTGAAAAGCAGGTAATCGAAATCCTTGTCCGGCAGCCGATCTATGATTTCGTCCAGGTGATCGATGAGGTAGTCCTCATAGACCGGTGACGCGGCGCCGCCCTTTACCGCAAGACGGCACATCCGGATCGTAATCGCCTTGTACTCCTCTCGGATGTCATCTTTCATCCTTGATTTCCGTGATGTACATCCGATCCTTATTGAAGCTGCACCAGATCGTGCCGCCTTTCTCGCCGCGGCGCACTTTCTTGTTCACGATCTTGTGAGTCGCGCCAGCCGGGCATGTGTTGACCTCTTCTTTGCCGATCGGTCTAAACAAGAACATGCCGTCGGCTTCGTTTTCCATTTGCTTGGCGCCCTGCAGTTTACCATCTTCGTTCAGTTGAGCGATCAGAATGACGCATGCATTGATCTCCTGCGCAAGACGCTTGCTGTTTTTGGCAATGTCCCGCATGACTTGCCACTCCTGCTTGCCGCGAGAACTATCTAATTCCATGCGGCCTACATAGTCGATGACCAGGAGATCCAGCTTTCCGTAGCGTGTCTTGAACTGACGGGCAAGGCCGCGGCTCCGCTCCGGAGTGAGGATCGGCAGACTGGAGATAAAAACCTTGGATTGAGCAAAGGCATCAAACTCCCGAAGCACATGATCCTTGTCTGCTCCCTGGAGCGATCCTGTATAGATGCCAGTGAACGATTTCCCGGTCTTTTGAGAGATAAAACGGAAAACCATCTCATCGGGATTCATCTCTGTATTTTGGTAATAGGTCTGGAAGTCTTGGTGAATTGAGGCGTGTCGCACGATATTCTGCGCGAGAGCGGTTTTCCCATCTCCGGTTTCAGCAGCTATGATAATCAGGTCTCCACCTTTGAGGCCTTTCAACGCTTCGTCAAGACTGGGGAAACCATCGATTCCGGGTGCGCCGTTTCGTGCAGTCGGACGGGAGAGTTTAATGCCGTGGACTTTTACTGGAGAATTCTGCCGTCGCACGAACTCTGCTTTGGCCCTGGTGCTGGCTTGCTGCGGGGTGATGATTTGATCTGCGGTTTCAAGTGTACCGGCTTGCAAAATCCGTTCTTCAACCAGCTCGCGAATTTCCGCAATTGGCTTGTCCGATTTGCACAGGTTGGCGATGTCGACGGCCGCCTTGTAATAGTTCCTCCGGGCATGCTGATCATTCAGCACCCCAATCCAGTGAGCGAAACTGTTTTCGGTCACTGGAGCCGTCTTGACTTGAGTTAGTATCTCAGCCGCTTCGCTACCGGCATCCCTCAATTCCTTGTAGATCATGGCCCATGTAGGAGGCGCCTTTTCCGCAAAGGCTGCGGTCTTCTCGAATGCCGCTCTCAGGATAGGTGCTTGGAAATGATCAGGGGTTAGCTGACTCAGCCCGTCATAGAGCATATTCTCCGATTGAAGCATGCCTGCAAGGACACAGACTTGAGTCTCGATATCTGCGGCCATCACTCACCCACCCCCATCATGTCATCAGGAGGGTCCAGCGGGACCAGCTTGTCCGGGTCAAAGTCGTTTCGATAAAGCTCCAGGAGGTCCGCCGGCATAGGAGCGAATCGGCTCTGACTGAAATACTGGTACATATACCGCTCGGCATCCTCGTATGACATGACTCCGAGAATCCTTTTCCAACTCGCGGCCGCCCCAGCCGTCGGCTGGTAGTTCGGGACAAAGTTACTGATGATAACCAGCAGCCTCCCTGCCTCTTCAAGTAGCATCGCCGTCTTCCTCCTTCAAGGAACTCAAAAAGTCGTCTTCGTTGAACGCCTGCCGCCGTCCAGTCTTCTGCGGTCCCAACCGCAGGCGCTCCAATTTCGCCCGTGCTTCATCCTCTGTCGCGTTCCGTATGATGCCGAAAGTATACTCTTCCTGGGCGCTCGCCTTCTGAGGCAAGCTCATGTGAGTGCGGATGCCGTACTCGACGATTGTCGGGGAGAAACGATCAAAGTAAGCGAGCACCTTTTTAACAACGCTGTCCGCAATCCGCTTTGACTTTCGCATCTCGGCGATGAATTGGAGATATTCGTCTATTAGTTTTAAGAGATCCGATTCATAACGCTTCCGGAAGGCTTCAATTTCCGGATAAAGGGGATTCTTTTCATTCTCACCCTTCTTACCATTCTTGTTTGTGCTCACTTGTTGCTCATTTGATGCTCCGTTGTTGCTCACTTGTTGCTCGTTTTCTTGCTCACGAGATTGATAAAACTCCCAGTTTGTTATGGAAACAGTGGAGTATTTGTTGCTCGTTCTGATGCTCAGAAAACCGTGTTTCTCCAAACTTTGCAGCCACCTCCACACGGTATAGTCGCCAAGTGCTCTATCCGCTTTCGGAAGGCCTTTATTGTACATGTCACGGAGGTCAAAACGGCCAGTAATGAACTGTCCAGGCTCCAGTGGAATGATCTGTTTTCCGATGGCTTGGTCATGAGGTTTATGTGTCGCTTCAAGGAGGCAAATGGTCCAGAGACGATAGAGCTGCAGGTCGTTGAAGACCGGATTGTCTCTGATTTTCCTGTGAAGCTTAATCCATCCGGCCACGATCCCACCCTCTTATTCGTTGTTCATTTCCTTGAGAAACCGGTAGCCAGCCAGAAAGCCGGCGACATAGCCGCAATCGTGAAGGGTATAGGCGTAACACTTTGATGAGGTATAAAAATCATTTAGCTGAGATGATATGGCTTCTGGAAACGAATCCGAAAGCTTGGCAAATTCAGCTTCGAGCTTTTCTTCCTCCTGAACTTCCTCCGCATAAAGCGGATTGTCCATTTGATGTACAAAGCGTAGGTTTGTGGTTGCCACCTCAGCTAAGACCTTTTCCATGCCCGCTTCGTACATCTGCATCTCCATGTAAGCACCTGGGCTCGGTTGCGCCTTTACCTTCTTGGATTTACATACCTGATCTATGCCGACATATCCAATCATTCCTCTGAGCGTGCCGTTTCCCATTGAAAGTTCCTCCTCAAAATTTAAAAATTGTGCACCCGGCTTGAATTCCATCAAGATATCCGAGTTTGAAGAATCGTTGAGTACGTTCGGCTTCCTGGCGGGCGATGAGATCGGACACCTTCTCGTAAGCAACTGATTGCTCCGGGGTGAGGCACTCCGCAAAAGCAGCCTCTGCTTCGCCGACCAAGTTACCCGCCAGAGTGGAGCCTTCTTTCTCAAGCAGCTCCCAGTAACGCTCAGCCAATTCATCCGAAAGCTTGGCCACCGTATTTTCCATGGACATTCAAATCTATCCCTTCTTGTCGCCAGCGGGGCGCTCGTAGTATAATGGCGCTAATAATTTTTTTATCGCGTTTTGCTTTTTTCCCAACCTGTTGGGAAAGTTTCTTTCGGCCAGACCTTGCGGCTCCTACCCCGCGAGGTCTTTTTAGTTTTTAGGAGGCACGAGGGCGAAAACTTCTTCTGCGCACTGAATGTAGCGAGAGCTGCTGTAGATCCTGTTTATCCATTCATCGCGTTCAATCAGGCTCATTCGCCTCAATTCTTGCTTGATTGCAGCTGCAGTTTTTCCATACCGGCGAGTCTGGAGAAGACGAAAGAAGTTATTCATGAACTCCGTAGCAACAGGATTCTTTTCTTCAACCATTAATCGATAGCTCAAAGAGATAAGGCCACGAGCTGAAATGAGTTTTCCGCCCTTACCGTCATCCTGGAAATCTTCGTCGAAACGTTGGACCGCTTGCTGCTTCCGATCGTCCTCTTTCTTCAATCGCCGAAGGGTCAGGTGCCCTTTCATTTGGGCTTCACTCGAAATGAAACGAACGTCCCGGCTGTAGTCCGAGTCCAAACCTTCGGCTTCGAGGGCCTCCATAAAGACCTTGATATAACTAGCCGCTTCCTCCACCGGAACCGCTTTGTCGTAAACGAAGAACTTCTTCCCATCATGAATGCACACTGCATAAAGGCTGATCGGATTCAATTCGTCTACTGGGAACATTATGACTTTCCCTCCAAGCTGTTCCCGATAGCTAACAGCCCTTTTTTCAATTTCGGCTTTATTCATCTCGAAAACCTCCATTTCCAGGTACGCTTGTCCGTCCTAATAAATAGTCACACGAAACGCCCAGGGTGTCTGCGAAGCTAGAAATCAAAGTCAAGCTCGGTTCCCGGAAGCCTCTTTCGTAATGGCTTAAAGCTGCTCTTGTGATTCCGAGCTTGTCCGAAAATTGGTACTGATTCATTCCTCTGCGACGTCTTTCGCCTACCAGCCGTTTTCCAAACTCCAGGCCAACGACGGAACTCATTTCAAATCTTCTTGAAAAGCAATATCTAATTCGAGTTCCGCTATCTCCTTGTCAAGCCAGCATTCCGCCGCTTCCACGAGAGCGCCGCTTTGACGGAAAGCATGCAATTTGTTCAAGTACCAGATCGCCTCGACGTTCGTTTTCTCAGGCATTTACTTTCACCCCCTCCGAATTCTTCAATGCAGCTACCGCAGACCGGCTTTGCCAAAAACACTCTCGGAGCTCACCTTTAAATTTTCATTTTCTGATTTGGGTCCTCTTGTTCGTACTCAAATCGAATTTGTATATCCAAGACTTCGCAAATTTTATTGATGGAGTCTTCGTTCCACCGTCTTTCCCCACTCATCAAGTCGTGAATGTGCTGAGCGCTATACCCGGCTCTTCTAGCAATTTCGGCCGGCTTAATATTTTTTACAGCAGCAGCTTTTCTCACTACGTCCGAGAAGCTCATGATTTGTATCACCTCCCATGCATAAAATATAAACAAATAGCTTACAATAGACAAAGGGAGAAAATAAGCAAATAGCTGGTAAAATCCGCATAATCATGATAAAATAAACTATATGCTTTCACATTCTCTGTTTTGCTATATATATCAACCATTTGCTTATTGTTTAGGTCACACATAGGTGGTAATATCGTCGTATAAGCTATTTGCTGATTGAAAAAGAGGAGGCGCCAATGATGGCTGCACATAGGATTAAGGAACTGCGAGCGACTTATAAAGATTTGAACGGCAAAAAGCTGAGCGGGTACTTCATCGCTCAGCGCCTTGGAATTACGCCACAGTATTTTTATGACATTGAAAAAGGTGAACGCAATTTGAGCGCGGAAAAAGCATCTAAACTTGCCGATATTTTTGGTGTAACAGTTGATTATCTGATAGGAAAAGACGATATAAAAGTTGAAATTCAAAAAGACTCCTCTCCGGCTGGAGAAGAGTCTTCAGAAAATGATGATATTGATTTGCCTATTGAAGATTTAATAAAGAAAAATCTGTCCTATGCAGGACGCCGCCTTTCCGAAGAACAAAAAGAGCGATTTGCTAAGTTTGTTCAGGCAGGTGCTGATCTTCTGAAATGAGATTCTTCAGGAAATCAACATACGGTTGAGGATCAACCCCAGCCCTCTTGAGCTCTGCTATGTACCGTTCAAGTGCAATGTCCGTTTTCTGTACGGCGGGGTCCGTTTCCTTCACGGCGGGGTCACCTCTCAAGAGTTGTTTTGAGTATAACACCATTTTCTAATAAGAACAAGTGTTCCTAGAAAAGGAGATATTATGGCTTCCTCCCTTCGTTTGGGGGAGAGCCGGTTGCCTTCGTTGTTGCGTAAAGCCGACATGACTCAGGCAGAATTTGCACGCCGTTTAGGCGTGTCACGCCAGTACATCACGAAGATCATCAAGAGAGAGCGAACATTCACCCTTGAACAAGGGATTCATGCTGGCTTTATCCTAGACTGCGACACCAATGACCTTTATGTCATTGATTTTACCAACCGGCGAGAGTAGGATTTCTACTCCTCCCCGGACGGAGTGTCACCCAATAGTGTTACAAATGCCATAGAGGATGTCTGCGTTTCGTTCAACTCATCGGCATCTTTACAATAGAATTATCCAACATTTGGGACAAAGAGTAAATCTATACTCGTCCCGCTGAATTTTCTTAAAATGCCTTCAAGTTTCGACAGACATCGACCTATCAAATATGTTAATGACGAGATAAGGGCAGCTCACATTAGTGAGCTGCCCTTATCTTTGGATTTGGATTGAACTTAAAATCAATCGCGTTTTCGCCCATGAAGTTGTGGAGGAGTTTGAAGCCTCGATCCGACATGGAGCATTCCTTGCTGTGGTCGTCCCCGAAAAACGCCTTGGCATACTTCTGGTCCATCAAGGTGACATGCCCAGGATTGACTCTCAAGTTGCGATCGACATCAAAAAGTCCAGTAAAGCCTGTTGACTCAATCATGTTCATCCAAAACTTGAGAGCCCCAGGAAGAAATCCGTCTTGGACAGTATTGTAAACCCAAATCCCGTCCTTTGTCCGGTCGTAGTAGACGAATTGGATCAAAGGCAAATCTACATTAAACATCATTGTAGGATCAGGCTTATCGGCTATGGATAGGGTGGAATCACAAATCATAGCGGCGGCCTCCTATCGGAGAAGTTCTTCAGGGGTATCACCCTGATGAACGAACCACACACTTGCTGTCGAAACGAACATCAGCGCGACCAAAGAAAATAGCGACGCAGCCGGATAGGCAACCTTCACGAGTGCTTTTTTCATACAATCTCCTCCTTCCTTCTAAGCCTTATTAATGACAACCCCTGAATAAAAAAAGCAGTTACAATCTCTGATGAATTTGTAAACAATGAGCTTACAATTACGATTATAGATAAAAATTTGAGCAATGGATAGTATCTCTTTTTAATCCGGCTCTGGCCTTCAATATTTGAAGGAGCAAACAAAGCGAAAAGGACAATATTTAACAGCGTAATGCTTATAATTGCAGCTTCATTTTGAAAACTCACTAAAGAACAAATCGTTATTCCAATGGTTGAAACGATGAAACATTGTAAGCTTGATTTAAAATGGAATCCACCTGATAGCTGTCGAAGTATCCCAAAGCCGATCATAACGGCTATAACTTCTGAGGTCTGTCCCGTTAGTAGGGATAGCAATAGAGTAGTTATTATAATAGGGGTGAGGTTCAGAAAGATTTCGATTGAAAATTTTAAAACAGGAACAGAAATGGGGTGGTCAGGAATCAGAGCTTTCCACGCAACGGCGATTTTATATGCTAGGGGTTCGTTCATTCTTTTCGCTCCCTTATAATCGAATAGTATAAGAAAAACGCCATAGCTGCTAACAAGACAACGAGCATTAGAAAGCGATCTCGACTATACAGAACAAACCCAAAAGACACTAGGACAATTATGACTGAGATTACAATTACCGTTCCTTCATGTTTTAAGCGCTTCTCATCGAAGTCAAACGAAAAGCCTAAGCCCCTTGAGTAAAGATACCTGGAAATGTAATATACGGGGGCAGCCGTGAGTAGTTGTAGTAAGTATCCCTTGAACAAACTTTCCTCGACCGCAGCTTGAGAAAAGACACCGAATGAGGCCGTTGAAATTACAATCTGAAAAATGATGTACCCTACGTACCCGGCTAATGAAACGAATAGAGCCCAGTGAGCTGGAACTTTGAGAAAAATGGTCAGCATCAAGGATATGAAAATTGCATTGACGATTGGGACAAGGACAGCAATTTGAAGTTCCTCCCGTAGCAGAAAGCTCTGGAGTGTCATGAGGAATACCGTGATGCCAACGGGCCAGTATGATTCGGAAATCTTAAAACGGTACAAGGCAAGTACCAATGCAATTAATGCGAATCCTTCAATTGACCCGAAGAACATGAACCCCAAGAACTCTGCAACGGCTTCTATCATGAGCCTTCATCCTCGCCCTCGTCATCTACTTTTCCTGTCCGTCGCCTTGATGCATATCTCTCGATGCTGCTCTTTAAAACCAGCAACCCGCCTGGGGCGTCTCTATGCTGTAGCTTACCTTGATTGCAAAGCCTTGCGATCTGACGTCGAGTGACGTTCAAAACCTCAGCTGCTTCAGCCGCAGTCAGCACTTGATACAATGGTCCTTTATTCATTTCCCTCTCCCTTCCTATAAGTCTCGAACGAGACATTATTTATACATTAAATATAGTCTCGATTGAGACTCACAGTCAATTGCAAAAAGTCCGCTTATTGAGGGCGGACTGGTTTTGGAAGTCGCGTTATGAATCTACCATAACCTTCCTGATTTTTGATCAGGTTGAGAGAGTGGAACCGCGGCAGCTTCAGCAGGTCTTCTTCCTGGTACGGGTACAGCTCGCTCTTGAGCTCGTCGAAGTTCTTCTTGTCAGCACCCGATATAATCATGTAGCTTGCATTGGCGGATCGCAGCTCATCCCGGATGTGCCGGATTTGGTTGAGGTAGTGGGCACTGATGATCGGCTTGAGCCCAAACTTGGCGTACTGGGAAAGCTTGCTGCGCATGAACTGCTCCGTATGCTGCACCTGATAGAGCTCGTCGACGATCAGGTTGACCTTGAGCATCTTTGCCCGGTCGCCCCCTAGCCGCTTGCTCCGCATCTGGAGAGCGAGCCATATCTTGGTGCTCCAATAGGTCGTATAGACGTCCCGCTCGCTGTCGGTTCCAAACATGTCGGACGGCATGCGGATGCAGATCAGCTGGTTCTTTTGCATCTCCGCGACCAAATCGACGTTCCCCGCGGTCCCCTTGTCGAGCATCCTTTCCATATATGCGTTTTGCTCCAGCTGATTGAGGCGATCGATGATGCCGACGACATACGTCTCCTTGGTGCCTGTGATTACGCCGCCCTTGTCGCGGTCGTCCAGCTCGCCGAGCGATCGGATGTACTTGCGCAGGTTCTCCCGCTGCGCCACAGGCACGGCTTTGATGAGGCGCTCCCTCGTCTCGTGATCCTGCAGGCAGTCAAATACGTCCCGGACGCTGCCGCCGCTGATAAAGGCCACCAGGGCCGCGCTAACTAGATATCGCTGCATCTTGGCCGAAAGTTTGGTTTCCTCCGCGTTGATACTGTTGACCAGCGTCAGCAGCTGGGTCGTCTGTTTCTTAGCGCCGTCATAGGATTCAAAGGGATCTGCACTCTTGCCTACCTCGTTATAGCCGATGCCCTGCAGCCGGCGAGGATCCGCGCAGTCAATTATGAGTGTCTTGCCTGGCGGGATCGCCGCCGCCACCTCTCGACTAAGCTCACACTGCCCGACGAAGTCAAATATGATGACGCACTCCCCGGCAGCGATGGCGTCCCGGCTCAGGTTGCCGATCAGCGTCGACTTGCCGGCCCGCGTCGGCCCGATCAGGACGGTCGTCAGGTTTTGATACTCCCGATCGGTCGATAAATAGGCAGCCTGGTCATGGCCTCTGTAGGTGTTGGTGCCGATACACATGACGCCTTGCTTGAGATCGTCCGGCACCTCCGTCTCATGCGTCTCTACACGCTCGATGAAGTTGTAGCGCTCCAGCACGTCGCGGCCGGCCAGGGCGATGAAGGACTGCGCCTCCTCGTCTCCTATCTTGTTGCGCCCGGCGCGGATGTCCCTGGCCGTCATGTCGAGTTGCCGGCGGTATGGGCGGTACTGCAGGCGGTTGTCCTCGGAGACCGTGTCGAAGGACTGTGCAAGGCTCCGGGCAGCGTTGCGCTGCCTCATGCCATCCACGCTCTCTGCCATCACGATAATCTGCGTATCGATGACGGTCGCGGCGGCCTTCTTTGCCGTGCTCTCCGACACTCTACGCGCTCCATTGAGCCTGTCGAGCAGCGAGTCCATATAGTCGCCACCCCCGGATGCTCCGGACGTCTTGTGCCCGCTGCCGAGCGCCTCCGCGATCTCCTTAAAGATGACGTTGCCGGCCGCGAGCAGGTACTTTGCCAGATACCACGATCCGATCTTGTTGCGCTCTACCGGCAGCCGGCGGTTGACCTTGTCGATCGTGGCCTTGTAGAGATGACGCCAGGACAACTGCGAGCCCGGCAGGAAGTTGTAGAAGACTCCGAGCCGGTCGCCCTCCTCCAGCAGCTCCACGGCGTTGAGATTGGAATTGAGCAGGTCATTGCTCCGCCGATCGACGGCAAGGCTCAAGGCATCTTCCTTCTCATAAATCAGTTCGTAGCGTGTAGCTCCCTCGCCGAATGCCGGCAGCTCCTTCACCTCCTCGATCGTCACCTGCCCCCAGACGTCCGACATCTTCTCGCGTAGATAGCTGAGATGAGGCCGAGGGACGATGAAGTAGAACTCGACCTTTTTCTGCTCCATGTAAACGAAGTAGGAAACCTTTGCAGGCAGCGTCCAGCTGTACCGCGTGCCGACGACAAACTCCCGGCCTAGCACCTTGATGACGCGCTGCTCCTCCGCTTTGATGTTGGCCAGAGCGCCCTTGTAAAGCGCGGCGATGGCGCGGGCGATCCTGTGCGTACCTTGGTTGCGTACGGCGTTGTTGGGCTTGATGCGCAGAAAGGCGTACTCCGGCCGGACTACCTGCAACAGCTGTGTAAATGGAATGCCTTTCATCGACTCAACCCTCCTCCGAGCAGTCGGATAAGAGAGTAAGCCCCGAAGACCAGCCCCGACCAGCGGTAGCCATCTCGCATGCCGAGCGCTCCAAGGATGATGAGCACGCTGCAGCCGATCAGGCCGATGCCGTAGCTGAGATCCACAAGTACCCCGCCAGCCTCAGCAAGCCAATGGAGGATATGGTCCCGAGCGCCGTGCGCAACATGCTCCGCCGCATGATCCACGACCTTGTCGGCCACCCAGCCCGCCGGCCCCTTGATGCCGAGGATGGACGGTCCGGCAATCTCGCCGCTGTAACGCTGCAGGTCAGGGATCAGGCCAGTCGGATCAGCAAAGCCGCCGTCCTTTATCAGCCCAAAGTGGAGATGCGGACCGCTGCTGTGCCCGGTGTTGCCGCTCATGCCAAGGAGCTCGCCGGGGAATACCCGCTCGCCGGCATGCACCGCGACGCTGTCCATGTGGCCGTATACGTGCAGCTCGCCGCTATCTGTCCGGATAATGACGCCGCGGCCGATGTTGTCGGCCCCATGATTGACGACCCGCTCCACGGTGCCGGACGTGATACTGTGCAGCTCCGTCCCCTGCGGCATTGCCAGATCGACACCATGGTGCTCCCGGCCGCCGCGGATCTCCTCGAGGACGCCGTATTCGGAACTGACGCGAAATTTCATCGGCATGCTGCTCACATCCCCTCGAAGAGAAGCTCGACTTGCCCAAACGCCCAGGGTAGCCCAAGTAGGATCGCATAGACCATGAGGTAAGCGAGCCCGGACTTTCGTGCTTGCACAAAGTCACCTTGCACCGTCGCCTGAATCGTGTCGAAGGCCCCTTTAATGATGATGACCCACTTTCCAATGCTGATGAGCTTGTGGTAGAGCTTCTGAGCGCCAACATCCAGACCGAGCCCGGAGGCGTCGCTGGCCGCGAAGACTTGGTCCAATCCGCCGGCGCCGAGCAGCACCATAATGGTAACCGCACCGACACGGTAGATAAGCTTGTGCCGTTCGACATGCTCCACAACGATCTTTGCGCCGGCCTGCAGCCGCTCCATAAGCATGTGCCTTGTCGGCTC
This sequence comes from Paenibacillus sp. RUD330, assembly GCF_002243345.2. Taxonomy (NCBI): domain Bacteria; kingdom Bacillati; phylum Bacillota; class Bacilli; order Caryophanales; family Paenibacillaceae; genus Paenibacillus; species Paenibacillus sp. RUD330. Next base: position 1,893,432 of record NZ_CP022655.2, on the reverse strand, counting down.
CGGCAGAGCAACCGCAGCAGCCGGGCGCAGGTCGATTCGGTAGCCGGTCGGCCGCATGGCTAATGTCGCCATAAAATATCCTCCTCGCAAATCGTGATGTACTGGCATCTTCTTTGATCCTGCCGCATATGCTGAGGGTAAACCGCCCGCAGCGCCCTAGCCGGATTCTGCCCCAGGCGGTTTTTCTATTTCCGGACGCTCCTTAGCAGCCACACGACCGCCCGCCCCGGGCTGATAATGATCGCCCAAAAGTCCTCGATGATCTCCATGCGCCTCTGCTCCTCTGCCGCCAGCTCCGCCGGATCCTTGCCATTGATGATCGTCTTCATATTTAATCCTCCTCGTTTTCGCAACAAGTTGCGAAAGGTCTTGCCATGATGGGAATACCTTGCAGAGCGACGGTAGGATTCAGACAAACCCCGCAGCATCAAAGCTCAAACTCGCCGACGTCGGAGAATTCAACGACGTCGTTGAAACTAAGAGTGGGAACGTCCCCACTTGTGGGGATGAAGCATCCATATCCCGCTGAATCAGCCGCTTGAGGTAGCCCGAGCGGTTTTTCTTCGTCTGCACCCATTTGAAAAGAGCGACCTGATCGGGATCGTCCTGGCTGAAGTAGACAGGGATTTTTTCAATACGTCTACTGGACACCTCCATACAGCCCCTTTGCTATCAGATGGAACGCCTCGACGTTTGCATAGAGATTCATGCCGGGCTTGAGCAGCTGCGCGGACGTGAAATGCATCCTGATGTCGGGTAGCAATGCTTCAGCTCCACCGCCGCATAATACGACGACGTCGTCGCTTTTCCACTTCAAGCGGATTGCATGTGCAATGATTGCTCGTGCAAAAGCAACTGGGTCCGGATTCCGCAACGTCTCCATACCGTTCACAAGCGTATCGCTCGCTCGATCCACGAAGCGCCGGTCCTGCAGCGTGCCGAGGTTGACCGTGCCGCTCCCGATATCAATCACCCGCACGATGCCGAGGCTTGGAACAAGGAGTCCTGCTGCCACTCCTTCGGCCGCCACTTCGCATCGGCGGATGACAATGACGCGCCGCTCCCCGTTGATGGTGATCTCGTGCCGGCCCTGCAGCATCTCCTTGATCTGAAGCTTTTGCTCCGGCGTATGCGTTCGGATGGGCTGCCCCACGACGATCTGATGCTCCGATCCAGGTGCATACTGGTGAAGTGCGATCAGGACGCGCAGGCGAGCATCCGGATGTGCCTTCGAATCGCCCTTGGTGCTTTCCGCCAACTCGCTTTCATACATCGCCAGAGTCCCAGCAAAACCGCGCTGCCCACCGTATTCCCATTCGAAGTCATGCTCACCGTGGGTTTGCTGAAGATTTCGTTCCCGCCAGTCATAACCGATGGGGGAGGGGAACTGTTTGAACTGCCGACCGTCGTACAGCTTAACCGCGCTGCCGCCGGCGTCGATGCCAATGATACTCATGCTGTCATCCCCTTCTGGCGCTACTGGTGGCCCTAGTCGGTTTTGAAACCGAGTTTGTAGGGTCACTAGTAGCGCTACTTGATATGTCACTAGCCTATGGGGATGGCTTGGTTAAGTTTCGCAAGTTTGGGAAAGAGCATGTATCTTTTTTGGTAGACTCGGCCATCCTAAGACCGAAGAAACATTTCGGAGGGTGACATAATGGCTGGGTTGGGGAAAGAAAGAACCGCATTCGGCGAGTATTTAGACAAGATCGGGGTTTTGCAGGAAAGAATCAGCGAGGAAAGTGGACTTACTCGGAATACCATATCAAGAGCCTGCAACGATCTGGATTATGTCCCTAAGAAGGCAGTGCAAAAGATTCTTGTCGAGGCAGCACGGAAGTTATCCGGACGATTTGTCAGCAGTAAAGATTTCTGGGCATAAAAAATGACCTCCTTCGAAGGAGGTCATTTGTCGGATAAAAGAGGGGCCAAGTCAATAAAAGCACTTTCCCCTCCAGCAAGTAAAATGCCGCTCTTGGCTTTTAGCTTTAAACCTTTGACGCCTTTAGGAATTTCGAAGGCAAGTAATCCGGTTCTGGTGATTCCAGGATTAACTGTTTCAGATTTGAGATATTTATCACTAGCCATGCTGACAAATTCATATTTCCTACCGTCTTCATCTTGCAGCGTAAACAAAGTCGGACTTAAGTCACGAGCTCGGATATCACGGTTTGATATCGATAATTTCAGAACAAGAAATTGCTCATTTGTTTCCTTCTTGTCAAATAAGCCACCGTTAAGCTCCTGTTTGGTCTGCACAGAACTAATCTCAAATCCGAGTTTCCCTGCAGCTGATGAAATTGATTTAACGTTATCTCCGTTCGATGTCGATGTGTTGATTAGTTGACTTATAACAAAGACGAGTACCAGGAAAAACACTACTCCTAGCAAAATGGCTCCAGATTTTCCGCTCTTTTCATCGTCAAGAGCTTTCTGTGCATCTGTTCTAATGTCGTCCTTTTCCATAACCGTGTTCATCACCCCCATCAGACGGTATTCGAGATACGCCAAAAGATTCCTTTTAGATGCAAAAAAAATCCCCCACTAGCCTTCGTGGCTGGTGGGGGATTTGCTTTTATTCAAGGGGGATTCCGGCGCACGTCCTAAGGGCATTTGCCATTTGATTGTACCGACCGGGGTCTCGTCCGTCAGCCTTGGCCTTGTGCCATGCAGGGGAGAGCCAGTTGTAGATGATTTCCTGCGCATTGCTCTTGGGCAGTCCGGATCCGGCCGACGCGGCGCGAACGTTGGCCGCCAGACGCTCGAAGTGTCCAGCCTCCTCGCGCAGCCCCTGCTGTAGCGCCGCGTGCCGCGCTGGCTGGATATAGGAGATGATGACGTGGTCGCAGACGTCTGCCGGTAGTTTGGCCGCCGCCGGCACCGGCCGGACCTGTATCGTCATCTCGGTCGTCACGTCTCGGATCAGGTCGCCGAGTGTCTTGCCGCCAGTCGCAAGTGCCTGGTCGATGTCCGACTTTCGGGCCGGGTCCAGCTGCTTATGGCTGACGATGTGAGTCGATGGCGTCTTATTCCATTTAGTACAGCACATCGCGAAATACCAGACAAGGCGAGCGTAGGCAGCGGCGAAATTAATCGTACCGCCGTAGCATAGTTCAATCCCCAGGGCGGCATGGTTAGCATCGTAGCCAAACAGCTCGTTGTCCGTGGTTACATTGCGGATGACGTGAAAAGCCTGCTCCGCCGGATCCGGACCGGTGCCGGCGGGGAGGATTTCAAGGATGCGTTTGTCGTCGATGAAGACCTGTGCCGACGCCGATCGGTCCGTCTGCGTATTGAAATAGGAAAAATGGTTTTCGGCGGAAGCTCCGGGGTTCCCGGTATCGTGGGCAACTAAAAAGGCCGGGCTTCCGGTGACTAGCCGGATGCCTGGCCTGACGTTGGGGCGCTTATTGATGTAACGCCGCTCGATCTGATATTTATTACTGTCCATGTTGCACCCCAACCTGCGGGGTGACGATGCCCGCCTTGAGCTCGTACAATGCCTTTTCGATCGCCGCCTGAATCTCCTTGTCCTTGAGCGCATCGACGATTGGAGCCGGCAGGTTATCCTGTAGGTACTGTCGCGCCTCCAGGAACTTGTCTCGTGCTCCAGGGCTGTCAGCCGTTGCCTCGACATAAGCAACGGCCTCGGCGGCCATTTTGTGCAGCACAGCACGCTGCTGCTCGGTCGTGCGGGCATCCAGCCACGCCTCCACGCGCTTACGCGTCATTGCTACCCATGCGACCACAGCGGCGGCCAGAAGGCCGATAATGGACTGGACGACTGCATCGATTGCGGGTTGAATACTCATTTCGAATCATCCTTTCTCCCCATCCTCCGAAGGAACAGGTACAGGTCATATTTCTTGGTCTTGGTCTGATAGGCGAGCAGCAGCAAGCCGACAGCCGTGCCGGATGTAGCAATCAGCCAGCAGAGCAGTTGCGCCAGCTCAACGCCTGGCGTGCGAAAGCCGAAGACTTGGCTGGCGCGGATCCAGATGGCGACGAGCATCTTAATGTCATAGGCGGCCAAAAAAAAGAGCATCGCCAGCATAAATGCGCTGACCACGCCTGTGCGGAACCGCTCATGGAAATATTTTCGATGTGCGGCGATGATGTAGGTTGCCATGGTGATTATGACCGTGTAAACGATCAACAAAGCCACATCAATGATATGGAGGAGCATGGCTCACTCTCCCTTGTCGTGAATAAGATATCGTGCAAATCCATTCTTCGCGATTTCTTCTTGCAGCTCCCTCGAAGCATTCCGGTAACTTTTAATACTTAGGCTGACTCTTTCAGACGCTTCATCGAGATTGCTCGACATTGCCCGGAATGTGGGGAGGAGCTCCAGCAGCTTTTTGAGCATGTCGGTTATCCTCCTTTGCCCTCGTCCTTTTTATATGATTTAACCACATCAAGGAGAGGGCCCATCATGCCGGCACGTTCGTTGTCCAAAATATCCTGCAGACGGTCCCGGTCCTCCTCTGCTTTATCGAGCAAAGAGCGCGGAACCAGGCGGCCGCTTGTCAACATCCACAAGAAGGCAAGGACAACCCCTAGCAAAATAAGCATGAGAATCAACGAGAGGCCATATTTCTCAGCCATCTGCGCAATCCTCTCTGTGGCATCCAGTTGGGTTTCATCCACCCCGGCTCACCTTCTCTCTCTATTGAGGGATAATTTGCCCTTGTTCCTCTTCCGAATCCATGAGATCAATAATGTAGAACAGGTCTGCTTCGCGGTATTCATTCTTCTGCTTATTCGGCGAATATGGAGGATTAGCCGCCATCAGGAGGGCGTAATAATTCCCCGTGATGACATACCTTTTGCCGCCAACATTGACCTCGTTTTCATCGAAAAATCCAACCGTGACGTCGACCGTTTGAGTATCCTTGTTTTCATAGATGATCGTGAATGTCTCGTGATGCACCCTTGTCGGAATGTTCGTTACCGTCTGCTTGTTGTAGACCTTCAGTGATGGCCTGCTCATGCTTTTTCCCTCCTTATGTCAATCCGATCGTGACGCCGCTTTGGACCCAGTACGTTCCGTCGAACTGGAATTCGATGGTGTTGATTTTGTTCGGTCCTGTGTCAGGAGTCCAGTTCCGCTTGTAGAAGGATTGGAAGTATACGTTCCGTCCCCCGACGCTGTCCTGCTTCAAGATGAACTTCATCTTCATTCCTTTGTGTGCGCGGATCGGTTCAACCATCGTCAGGTTATTGGTCAGGCTGATCGTGATCGTCCCGCCGTTGTAAGGGTCTGGAGTGACAATGGATGAGTAGTCGATGGTCTGTACACCGTTCTGCCCGTTAACAGTGATAGAATTCCCATTTGACGTACTACTTTCGACAATATGGCCGTTTGCATTGTTGCTGGAAATCAGCTTAACTGTGTTGTTCCCGGACGTCCCGGCGAATTCGACGCCGTATCGCTGCGGGAAAACTCCTGTCTCGCGGTTCATTGTGGTTACGTCAATGTTACAGTTAGAGCTGCTGTCCAGTCTGACGCCATTCCCGCCGCCGTTACGTCCGTTTGAATCTGCGATGCATCCGGACAATGTCACCTCTTTGGTTCCAAGAATCAAGAAACCGTGCCCGGCGTTGTCCTGGGCTTCGCAGGCCGTTAACGAGATGCGCGGCTGTCTGATCATGAATCCGTAGGTATTCCCCGCCAACGCCAGCCGGCCAGAACCGTACGCCTTGCAGGCCGAGAATCGAGAATTCGGGCTCGCAATTCGGAACCCCGACATACCTGCCGCTCCGGTCGTACATCCCTCGTAGATAGAATCCGTTCCCGCAAGATCGAATCCATACATATCGGCACCAGTGACAAATACCCGTTTCGCATTGAGCTCGCGAACGTTTGCCGTCGTTGCAATACCTGACTTCTTGGGGATGTAGATGATGACGTTCTCGATGGTGTGAAGGGTGTCATAAAACGAGAATTTCCCGTCCGTGTTGTCGTAAAAGATAGCGTTCCCGCCTGCGCCATTTTGGTTGTCCTTGTTGCCGTGAATGAACAAGTCTCGAAGCGTTGTGTGCTCTACCGATGTGTTATCGAAGACAATAAAATCCACATTGCTGTTCGGCGCCTGGATAATTCGACTTCGCTTCCCCACGCCGCGCAATGTGATTTTTGTCTTCAGCCTTACCTGGGTGGCCTGGAACTGAACATCTGGAGGAATGAAGACGGCGCCGCCTCCGTAATTGTCATACAGAAAAGTGATGGCATCGTTGATGGCCTTGGTGTAATCGACGCCCGCGTAAGTCTTGAACCACTTGATATTCATCTCGCGATCCGCAAATTCTGTATCCACTTTGTTGAAGTTGCCGCTAATCTCCGCCCGTTTCGGACTATCGGTCCCGATCCAGTCGTCCATCCCCATCCGTGGCGTTTTAAGTGATGCCATTTCTTCTAAGCACCTCCTCGACTGGAATTAAAAACGTGGTCTCAAGTTGATCCCATGAAGGGATTTGCTCAACCTGATTCCACGTAAGAGAAACTTCTTCGATTTCGTCCCAAGGAAGGAATGTTGGAATGATTTCATAGTCAAGGTGAGCGGGCAACGTGCTGCCCACGACTTCATCCATCTCGACAATGTCTTCCGGTACCCCACGAACGCTCAAAATAGTGGTGGTGACTTTGTAATCTGCCGGAGATTGTGTCACCAGGCTGCCGTGAAACCGATTGACCACAGTCTTGAATACATCCGAAGTGATCGGTTCAGGGGTCTGCCTTTGACCAGCAAACATGTCCCTTCGCAATTGCTCAATCTTGGCCAGCAGCCGGATCATCTCCACCGACTGAATCACCTGAGCCTTAGAAAAAAGGCTCGAACCTCGCAAGAAATCCGGAACATAACCCCTAATGGCTTCTGAAACATCTCGATCAGATACGAACGTTTCAACTTCGGCACTTCCCGCCGACTTTCCCGACATGATGATGTAACGGGAAGTGGTTGGAGAAGAGACGGCTGCGCTCCCTCTCGACTCACCGGTAAACGTCAAGATGTTCAAAATCTCTGCTGTTGCCGAAGCTGAACCATTAGAAGAACCTGCTGAGATCATAATCACTACCGGAGAAACGTCATTCAAGGATCCTGCCCCTAAGGAAGTACCAGAGACGGTAACAATTAGAGCCGTTGCAGCACTTGCACTTGATGCGCATGAAATACTGCCGCTGACTTCATAGACGGCCATTGATCAGCACCTCAATCCTCTGTAACGATGATGGTCCCAGCGCTGAGTTTCAGTTGGTTGGAAGTGCTGATGGACTGTGTAGGCGTGACTGTCCCGTAATACAGCAGTTTGCCGGCGGTCGCAGCGTCAAAAATACCGAAATGAGTTATCGTGCCCCACGCAGCCGTCGCTACCGGGAATAGGACGTCTGCAAAGTTGCTGACAGACCCGGTTGTAGCTGAAGTGAATGTAACCGCCTGGCGGGCGTAAGATCCCCCAGAAACCTCGGTTCCAGTGGCTGCATCGGTCGGATCGCTCGTAAACAGACCGATGTACAGGGCGGATGGCGGCGTGTATACGGTACCGCGCAATACGTGATTCAACAGTTGATTTTCAAGCCAATCTGTTTTACCTGCCATGCTTGATCACCTCATATAGTTAGATTAATGGCACCCATTACAGGCACTTGGTCTTGCTGCAGCTGAAGGTTTCCTGTCGTTCCGTTAATCATCAATGTGCCGTATTCATAGTCAGAGACGCTATCAGCCGATAGAATCGCTTCTCCGATCCGATTCATCCGGACAACCGTTTCATCATAAGCCAAGTCCTTGAGGTAAGAGGCGGTGGCATCCTTTACTTGAGGAATCGCCTCGGCCAACGTTCCGCCATTCGCAAGAATCAGCTTGGCAGACACATCGATCAGCACTTCGGATACCCCGACTACCGTGACGACCGCGTTCACCGTTGCCATCGACTGAATGAGGGCATCCGCTGCAGCAACTGCAGATGCGCCTGGTGTCCGCTTTTCTGCCGAGATCAGAACGACCTTTACCGTCCCCCCTCCAGCCCAAGCGCGAAATACCCTGGCATCGGCAATTCCCGGAACGGTCTTGGCAAGCTGCTTGTATTGGGCAGGATTGCCGCTGACAGCCGGCTGGTCACGCTTTTCGATCGCTCTGGCCAGCAGCGCTTCTTTGCTCTCCACATCTGCGCCACCACGAGTTTCTTCGAGATTGGTCACTGTGACCCCTGGGATAGAGCATTGCGTAATTGATCCGGCCGGCACGTTGCCGGATGTCCCAGCGATTCGAGCTATGACGTTAAGAGACAAGACTCCGGAAACAGGAATCGTGGCTCCCGTCCCTTGAATGTCAAAGACCGTGCCGCTTTGGGTGGAAACGGTGGCGCCAGCTGTGATCGCAGTACCAGAGGGGCCATTGATCCGGACATTACCTTCAGATTTGACCGATGGCTTCCTGGTTACGCCCTGCTCAGCTGCGATCATGTCGACTTCCTCTTCTGATGCGTCCTCTGCACTACCTGCCCTGACTCGTTTGATCCGTTCAATCTCCTCGTAGGCCTGGGCCACTTCGAGAGCTACCGGCGCGAGGGCGTCATAGGTGAATGTTCCCTCACCTTTTGCTACGCCGCTCGTCGTATTGCCAAGCATGCGGGCTAAGAGCGTCTCATAATCTGTAGCCATCTATCCTTACCTCCCCATAGACCGTTTCTGCAGTAAAGCTTAGGTTAAGAACGTCATCCGACTGTTCGATTTCAAAATCAGAGAACGCCAAAACGTAAGGGCTGCTCAAGGCTTCCCGGATGAACCTCTCCGCTTCGGACTTATCCGGCGCGCTGCGCTGACCGAGAAGGCTATCGAGCTCGTGCCCATACTCCCAGCTGTAGGCAAGATAGCGGAAACGTTCGGTCCGCATGGTTTTGTACATCCAGATTTCAAGCGCCGGCAGCCCTTCCAGACGGACAGGGTTTCCGTCGACAAGAACAAAATCATTCGTCGAAAAGTCCCAGGCATATTCCCGCCAGATCGGCAAATCTGCTTGAGCCGTCTGGTCGATGGCCGTTCCGGTTGCTTCCTCCGAAATGCCATCGATAAAAGGGAATGGGCTATCAGCCATCTGCAGGCACCACCCTCGTCACTGCCCAACGCCCTCCGACCGGCTGAAGCACGACTTGCTCGCCGTTCTGATGCGTCCAGTTTGGCGGGATATAGAGGTCATCAGCCTCCAGTGTGAGATCGAAGGAAAATACGGTGATTGGGGACGGCCATGCGCTGGTCACGATCCCGAGAGACGCACCGGTCCGCTCCGCTTCCTGCTTTGCGACCTCACGGATATACGAAGTTATCCAGGCTATATCCCGTACTCCCGGCGCCGCTACTGCTCGCTTTGCTGGATCCACTGTCCACCTCTCCCCCTTCCTGCTCATCCATGAGATTTTGAAAATTGACCGTGAGCGTGATCGTTTGCATGCCGTTTTCCCAGACATGCTCGTCGCTGTCCACGTAAAAAAGACCCACCAAGCCGGTGAGTTGGTCCTGAATTCTGACGGCATTGCCTGTAATGAGATCGACCTGCCCATTGCCAAAAACAGTAACGTTCGCCGTCCTTTCCGCCCCTTTCAGCATGGCACGAGCAGGAGTGTAGGGGTCCTTTTTTTCTTCTTGTTGATAAATCTCTTGGAGCCGGCCGTATCGCTTCAAATTATCCGCTGCCGTGACCTCGCCAACATAGTTGTCGTTCTTGTCAACGATTTTGACAGCCGTCACAGCGTCCTCAATGCTCTCGGTGTACGAAGCCTCCGTGAGATTGGTATCAGCCGTCAGCATAACTGCCGCTGTTCTGGCGCCCTTGCGGATGACGCTTAGCCGGCCTGCTGACATGCGGGGGATGTATTTATGCCCTGTCGTCTTAGAAGCACCGGTGTAGCCGATCATGACGGCCTCATATGCACTCCTGTTGAGGGCCGTGAAGCGCTGGTTCCCTCCGGCATCCTCCAGGTATCCGACTGGCACGCCGATTTCAGCGCAGACTGTTCGTGCCACCGAAGCCGCCGTCGCCGCTTTGAATATTCGGTTGACCTTGGACTGCGTCAGATACCTAAGCCCGTCATAGGCTGTGTACTCGATGCTGCTGCCTGAGAGCGACTTCGACATCTTGAAGAGGTACCCTCGGAAAATCTCCTTGCCGTCGTCATCGTAGACGAAGATCATCTCCCCGAGCTCCATAGGCACCTTCGGAATGTTTTTGTCATTCGGTGCAAACAAGACAGAGAAAGTCACCGATCGGGCAGCCGTTGACTTGTCTCCGGACCAGGAGAGCCGGAGGAAGAGACCGGAAAGGTCCGTCTTCACCCCGGCTCTGGAAACGTGCTTAAGGGAGATCATATTTTCAACACCTGCCCGATCTGTAACTTACGGTCATCTGTAATCCCGTTCTTCTTTTTGATTTCCGGCCAACGGCTGCCGTCGCCGTAGACCCTCTTGGCAATCAAAAATCCGGTATCGCCTTTTTTGACGGTGTATGTCTTCGGCGGTGTTTTGGTCGATGTGCGTGCCGCACTGGCGCTATTCGCCGAGGCAGTTATCGCTGGGGCTGACGCGGCCTGCTGGGCAGTGACAAAGCGGTATTCTCGTAACGTCAATGTAAAATAGACGTCCAGCGGTCCCGGACGATGACCGTAGGCGAATTCCTCAATTGCCATTACTTGATTGAGGCTGAGCCCCCTCGCCGTGATGAGCAGGCGCAGAGGCTTGCCGCTCTCCTTCCAACGGTTGAGGGTGTTGACGAAAGTGACCGGCGGCGGGAAGTCCTTATAAACGCACAAGCCATCGTCTTGAATGGGGAAATAGCTTTCTAGTGTGATGCTATTTAGCTTCCGCTTGCCCATTACCAATACCTCACCAAGGTTGTGGACGTTTACTGTGCTATGAGCCATTCCGGTTTGCAGGTCATATGACGTTGGCGGCACCGGTAGCCGTAGTGTCTCCGTGCCGTTGTTATAAGACAAAACTACATCAATCGGCATTTACTGCTCCTCCATTCAAACTGACCTGCTCAATGGCTTGTCTAAGCATTTGGGCAAGTCGCTGGAAGTCGGATTCATCTCTTACCACTGGGTTATGGATGTTGACTGTGATTGATTGACCGCCTCCGCCGCTCTTCCGCTGGTTCGCTTCCTGGGCTGTAAGGACTTGCTCTCCTTGATGCAGCAAGGTCGGATAGTTGTCGTATGGAACTCGAGCTTTCCCCCAGGCGTTGGCCGTTGGCCTGAATCCAAACCATCCAGCAGCCCCGTTCGTCAAAGAATCCTTCCAGGAACTAAGCATTTCCTTCCATCCATTCACAGCGGTCGAAACTGTACCTACTGCGGCTCCGAAAGGTCCAGATACTCTTAAGGCCAATGCCCCCGCAGCAGGGCCGACAACCTCGAGATTGTCCCAGATCCCTCTAGCAAGTCCATCAATAATTCCTTTACCAGCGTTCATACCAAGAGTTTTTGCCGTATCAATAATAGGCTGAGAATTGGCTAGTGCCGCTCCTATGACATCACCTATTTTTGTACCGACCTCGACCAAAACACTTTTACCTTCCTTTTCGTACCAACCGTTGAATTGCTCACGTAGCTTTCCAAAAGCAAAATCTATCTTGGCCGAAAAAGACATTTCTTGGAACTCGGTATTATTGACAAATGTTTTCTCTATATAAGCCCAGGCCAACTTCCCCTTCTCGACAACACCCTTCGCCAACGAAGCCATCATCTTGCTGCCGGCATCGAACATTTTTGTGGCGCCGCCACCACTCAGATAATCGGCCCATCGCTTGAGTTCTGGCTTCAGGTATTCGAGTGTTCGTGTGCCCATATTGGTTACGCCGGAGCTCATTGTGCCTGTAACCGTCGACCATAGGCCATAGGCAGATTGCCCGAGTTTATCGGCGCCGCCGCGGAACATCTGCGTCAGTCCGATTCCCGATCCATTTTTGAGCTTGGACCAATCGCCGCCAGAAGCCTTAATTTGCGCTTGGCTGATTTTAAATCCAAACTCCTTCATCCGCTCCGTCTCGCCCGTCGCTAGGTCAGCAAGGGCTTCGATAGAGTCGCTAGGAGTCTTGCCAGGGGTAAGAGCCGTCATATCCTCAGCAAGCCTCAGAAGGCTCATAGCTGGCTTGGTTTTGCCCCCAGCTATACCGAGGGCCCTTGTGCCGGTGGAAATGACCTCGTCCGTATCGAACGGGGTGATGTCCGCATTTTTCCGGAGATCAGCGATGAATCGTTGCGCTTCCTCGCCGGCCCATGATTTCCCCTGCTTGGGGTTATTGACGCCAAGGAAGTGCGTCATAGAAATCATCTGCCGCTCCAGCATAGAGGCGCCTTCGAGGCTCTTTTTGATTAACGCGATTCCGCCCGCAGCAACGATTCCTCCCCCGATCAGTAACGGCTTGCTGAGCATCCCTACGATGCTCGTCAATCCGCGGAGCCCTGTTGAAGCCATATCCACGGCTCTAACTGAAACCTTGAAAGGCGCTTTAGTCATCCACTTGAGAGTGTTGACCGCCGGCTTGATCTGGGCACTGAAGCGCTGTGCATGAGCCGTCACCACTACCGCAGCGTTACGGATAGCCTTGGTCCGCTGTTCCACCGCCTTGATTGCCTTCATGGCTGGTGAATTATTAATCCTAATCTGCCGTTGTTTTTTGGCTTCGGCATCCAGCTGCTTCTTTACCGTCTGAACGGATCGGTTAAACGAATCGGTATTTTTCTTGACCCGCTGCATGACAGCGGAGTAATTGTCCCGCAGGCTGATAACCGATGTAAGTCGCGCCACCTCTACTCACCTCACATTACTGGGTACACCGGCCAGGCGGAACCTTTTTCAAGGCGTCCCCGCTCTTCCCGCTCATACTCGTAAAAAGCCCGGATGAGCAACTGCTCCCCGGGCGGCATGTTATATATTTCGCTCGGTCGAATGCCACGCCGGGACCAGTAATAATAAAGCATCCCGGTGTGCCCATCCGACTCTATCCGTTTTTTACTTCAGTCACCGCATCTTCGCCAAACCCAGAAAGATCAGAGATTTCCGAGTAAAGCTGAAAAAGTTCGCCTGGAAGGAGGAAGTTTGTCTGAAGCAGCAGCTCTTTCGGTGTCGCTACTCCCTGATGCTTCAAGAGCTCACTAGACTTCAGCGAAGGATCAAGCAATCCCTTGATGACTGTATGCGCACGGATAGAACCTTGGTCAATTTCGCCGTCACTGGCGGAGATTTCAGAAATTTCCTCCTGTTCTTCATAGGTGAGCGCCTGCAGCGTGAAAATGACAGCCTCGCCGGCGAGTGCAGAGAGCCGCGGAAGTTCGACCTTCTTTGTTGGCCTGACCACTTTGGTTCGGTCAATTTTCAGCAGCAAATCGAGTGTAGACATTTAAATTCCTCCGCCCGTAATAAGATCATTGGTTTCCCATTTTGTGAATGTGAATGGCGCTTCCGTCTCACCTTTAACGCCGGCTTCCCAGTCGGCCAAGGTGAGGTCGTTGAAACTGGCATCCGAGACAGTAACCCTTTCGGCCCCGAATGCTGCTGGATCATTCAACGAGCTCAGGATGGTCGCTCTAGGCAGAATGCCTTTTTGGATGGCGGCACTGTACTTCTTAATCATCCGCGAGTTAACCTTGTGCAGCCTGACACTGCCATTTCCTTTATAGCCCATGAATTTCGAATCGACGCCCATATTCCCCGCCAACTGCACATCCTCTTTGTTGAACTCAAGCTTGGCTTGGAATGCTTTGACCTCAGCGACATAGTCGCCATCGATCCAGAGTTCGCCACCCGTACCGCTGATAATCCTTTCGCCATTAAAGCCTGCTGGCATGGTTCATTCCCTCCTAGAGGTAAATTTGCATATCGAAGTCCTCAATGGCGTCGAGTGCTCGCAGCGGGCCGCCAATGAACACCTTGTCGCGAGTGTTTTCTTCTTTCACTTCCTGATCCGTCAGGAGTGCTACCACGTCAGCTCCATGGATCGTCTTGAGGAATGCCCGTTGGGCGGCTATATTGATGTCTGCCCGGCTAAGCCCAGGATCCAGAATGCCCTGGAGCTCCAATTCCCCGTAGTACGCATTAATGGCATTGAGCAGCAGAAGCTTATTGGTGTACGAGTTGGAGACCTTGCCGATATAGTTGTCCTCGATCGTTTGCTTGATGTCCGTGTATGTCTTATTGAACACCCGGACCAGTTTGATCTTTTGCCAATCGGCACCAAACGGATCGGCCAGCGTCGTAAGGGACGTTACCCCTCGAGCAATCTTGACCTTTTCGCCGTCATTGATCAGGACCAACTTGCCGGCGGCAATGGCTGTATTGGCCTCGGTTTTCGTAAGCTTCGGCACATCCGTCACATCTGGCAGCACCTGATAGGTTGGGGCCACGGTGAGCGATAGGCCGGCGAGCAGGCCGGCAATCCGGGCCAGGAAATTGGTCGTCGTGTAGTTGGTGGCACCAACATAGATGTTGTCGGTAGCAAAATTCACGATAGCCGGGTGGTCACCGGCATGGTTCGGCAGCACGAACATGATCTTCCGATCCTTAGCGTCCCACATGCCCTTCGCCCATGTAGCCGCTGCGGACACATCTCCAGTGGCGATCCCGGGGACAGTTCCGACGTTCCAAGGGATGGTTTCCAGATAGTTGTACGCAGCGGAATAGTCCGACGCGGTCGATGGTATTACGACGACCTTCACCATTGCAGGCGTGCCGATCATTGCTAGAGCGATATGGTTTTTGTTGACCACCGTCAGTCCGGCCGGAATTTCATCGCCTGGGCGCAGCTTGTACTCAACGACGCCTGCCGAGACGGACGTGTCCTTGAGTACAATCGCCAACACGCCCGCGCCGCCCTGCTGAATCGCTGCGGTGGCAATGGATTTGAACACGATATTTACATTAGGCAAACCGAGTGCCATTGGTCATCCTCCTTCTTGGTCCAAGTGGACCTCTTGCATGGTGTCGTACTCCGGCAGCTGCCGGTTGGCCTGACCCTCCAGGACAACGGTGATATAGACTTCTTCGTCCCTTGGCCCGCCGTCGATGCTTGCGATCGTGTAGACAGCACCATCAGGGGCTTTCAATGCAGGTGATTCCTGCAATGCCGTCATAAGGCGGTCCGAAA
This sequence comes from Paenibacillus sp. RUD330, assembly GCF_002243345.2. Classification (NCBI taxonomy): domain Bacteria; kingdom Bacillati; phylum Bacillota; class Bacilli; order Caryophanales; family Paenibacillaceae; genus Paenibacillus; species Paenibacillus sp. RUD330. The sequence goes on along the minus strand of NZ_CP022655.2, from coordinate 1,878,292 downwards.
CGTCGATTTGATCGAATGCGTCCGGTTCTTGCCCGCGGGCGAGTTTGGGGAAGTAGACGATCTGCCAGGTCATCCGCTGCTGCCGGTAATTTAGGTTCAAAAACTCGCCCGAATGGGTCGCCAATTGCACGAAAAAAGACGGCTGTTTAAAGCCGTCCGGAACCGTGTTGACGTATGTGGTCGTGACCTCGGGAATCGTGTCCTTCAGGAGGCGCCTTATGGCGTCCAGGCTGCTACGAAACATCGAAGCCCGCCTCCTTCCCGATCTCCCGGATGAAGTCGTCGACCATTTCAGGAATGTCTCGGTTCGTCTTCTCCAACGCCCGCTTGAAGAAATGAGTACCGGGGACAAAGCCGAGATTCTTCTTGGTTCTCCGAATCCGGCCGTTCTTCATCTTCTTGCGCGTCACTTTTACCAGCTTGTGGCCATCTTCAACCATGCGAGCGTACCAGACCTTGGTACCGACCTCGATCGTCTCGCCGGGATCGACGAAGAGAATCCATTCCTTTTGTCCCTTGTAGAGCTCACGCTTAAAGGATGCCCGGAGGCGACCAGAGCTTACCGGTACCTCGGCCGCACAATTCTGCAGATGCTTCTTCCCGACATCATAGCGCAGCTGGTTGTAACGCTTTTTGTCTCGAGCCGCATGCCCCAGTGCCTTGGAAAGTTGGTCGAGACCTTCAATTTTGAAACTCATGCGGAACCCTCCCGCTCCACCTGAACCTCTGTGTGGTGATTGTTGGGCCGATACGGCTCGCCCGCCCGGTACTCCCCAGCACCGTTGACTTTGACCAAGTCGCCGGCCTGTACGTTTGCTGCTGCAGGCATATAGAGCATGTACACTTCGGTAATGGCCGTATCAGGCTCCCCTCGCGTCGCCTGGATACTTTTTCGCGACAGGCGGCAGGCGTAGGAGTTGACCGCCTGGTAATCGTCTTCCCCATTTAGAGGCGTGTTGTATTCGTCTTTCTGTGGCAGCGAGCGCCAGATGGTGCAGCGCTGCGGCAGCATGCCGGGGCCCATTACACCGCCCACCTCCCAACATAAGGCGAGATGAGCGCTTGAATATGAGGCGGCAAGGAGCCACTTTCTTTCGCCACCTGGTATTTCACCGAGTAATCGGCAATACGCTCGGATTCAAACGCTGTCGAGCCCTTGAACAGGTCCATGGCATACATAATGCAGGCCACCTCAAGCGGGCGCGGCAGCGTGACACTGTCTTCATGATCAGCATCAGCCGGCAGTACATATCCCGCTTGATAGGTCACCTCGACATTCTCGATTCCAGACGCCCAAACGCCTCCCGGACGCAAGAGCATGCCCTTTTCGGGCAGAATTTCCGCATCGGTGACGAGCGTTCCGCCTACCTTAACGCTGGAAACATCCATTATCGGGTAGTTTTTCAGCTCCAGATAGGCCTGACTGCTCCCGCTCCGCCGTTCCGTGTACTCCTGCAGGCGGAAAGATCGTCTGCAGTACGCTTCAATGGACTGGCTCGCGGCTTCAACCATCAGCTGCAGGAGATCATCCTGCGATTCGTCCTCACTCGGGATCTGCAGCTTCTTTTTGACCTTGTCCAGGGTCGTCAGCATCGTTGTCACCGGCCTTTGTCTCCGTTTCCGGCTTTTGGGCCTCTTTCGGCTTGGAATGGAGCTGAATCATCCCATTCGGGTGCAAATACCGCCCAAAACCGAGGTATTCGACGCCTTCAGGAAGCTTCTTTTCATCCGCTTTCCCGTCGGCTTTGGCGTGTCCGCACTCGATCCATGCTGCAGCGAGCTCGGCGTCCAACTCCACCTGATCCCCCGGGGCGAGGGACCAGTCTGCGGAGCTGATGGAGACCAGCATTTTGACCTTTTGAGTCTTCATTTCATCACCTCCATGGCGTTTTTATCAAAATTAGGTCGCGGAGTTGGCGTAGTATTTCAGCGGTCCGCCGGCATCTTGGAGGGCGCCATCGTGACGGCTGAAGGCGATGAAGCCGACTTGACCGGATTCAGCGTATTTCTCCGCCATCCGGATGATCGTCACGTCCATGACGTCGCGGATGAAGTATTTGCTGAAATCGCCGAAGAGAACAGACTTGGCGTTAGCGGCCATAGCAGGCATGTCGCTGTTGATGATGTACGAGTAGTTGAGGATCGAGTCCGGCTGGTTGAGCGCGACTCCCGGAACCCAAAGCAGCCGGCCCGTATTGTCTTTCAGCTTCTTGATCGCTTTGAGCGAGCTGTCCGCGAACATGAACTGGGAAACGCCGCGGTATGCGGGGTCCACGCTGTGCTCGAGGTCGATCAGATCGTCGACAGTGATGGACGTGGTTTGGCCGGTAGCGCCCACCTTGCCTTGAGCAGCACCAGTGACAGCGCCTTGAGGCTGACCGACACCCGTGCCGACCGTGAAGTGCTCATTCGTACCGCGTCCGAAGCGCTCGGCGATCGCTCGGCGCAGATACGCCTCCAGGTCGAAGGCGCTGTCCTGCAGCAGCTCGATGGAGATGAGGATGGTCTTGGAGCTGTATTTATAGGCGCCCAGGACCTTTTGTCCGAAGCTCGGGTCCGGTCCGAGGCCGGCAGCTGCGTTTTCTGCGACGATGACTGCTTTGTTGCCCGTGTCATCGACATTTGGAATCGGCAGCGGGTTGCCGCTGGCCGTCCGGAGCACAGTTGCTCGGGACTGGCGCATGCCGCCATACCATTTCATGGCTTCGATCAGGCCGTTGTAGAAGCCCTGAGGGACCGTGTAGCCGGCGCCGGGAGCCGAGGTGGATGTGGAGAGCGCCCGATGTTCCTGCAGCATGGAACGCTGCTCGCTGGTGATTTCGCGGCCTGACATCATGTCGAAGAAAGCGCTGCGGTATTCTTCGGTCTCGATGGCCTTTTTGCTCCGAGATTCGGCGCCGCCAGCTGCCGGCGGTTGGGTGGCCCTGGACTCGAGCTCTGCTTGCTCCTGGATGAAGCGCTCTTCGCGGTCGATCGTCGCCTTCAGACGATCCGACTCGGCCATCAGCTTGTCGTACTGCTCCTGCTCAGCGGCGTCGAAGCCGCGCTTTTCGCTGGTCGCTTTGTCGTGAAGTCCTTTTGCCTGCTCCCAGAGCTTGGCGCGATCCTGCCGCATTTCGATGATCGTGGTTACTTGTGCTGCCATGAATGATCAACCTCCTAAGGTTTGTAAAGATGGAGTTGTCTTGCGCGCTGCTCTGCTTCCAGATCAGGCGTTGCGGGACTTGCCGGCATAGGGATGGTAGGGCGGGACTTGAAAACCTCTTCCTCCGATCGTGTTCCGACGCTGGATGAAGGGTAGGCAGGGCGAGTGACGGGGCTGACTTCGATCAATTCGGCCTCCGTGACGGTCCTGATGGGCATATCCGGGTTCGTTTCGTCCCACTCTTCCTTCACAGCGCGAAAAATAAAAGACGACCCTCGCACGTCGCCGCGCTCGATCGTCTCCAGGTATTTATCCGCCCAGGAAGGGGGCTCGATTTCGTAACGCAGGCCGATTTCATCTTCCTCCACCTGCAAGGTCGAAGGCGTGCGCCCCAGAATCTCCCGCTCGTCGTGCTGCCAGGCAGCGTAAACGTCGGCCATCCGGTTGGTAAAGGCACCTTTGCGGAACTGCTCTTGAAACATGCCCCAGATAGGGTTGGAAAGCTGATTCCAGCGAACCGCGTAACCGATGATCTTGGTCGGCTGGCCATCAATTTTGCGGACTTCCGGCTTGTTTTCCGGGATCAGGATTGATCGGATTTCCTTCTGTTTGTCCAGACTATTCACCTCCCTTCCCCGTGGCGCCTACTGGGGTCATGTTGCCGTTGACCAAGTACGCCTCGCCTTCTGGCCCGTCGATCGGATTCATATCCTCCATCTCGAGCCATGTATTGGCGTTGATGATTCCGTTTTGCCTCATGATGTTGAGACCTTCCTGCCGGCTCTTGTAGTCGCCGCGCATGAGGCCGTTGACGTTGAACAAGGCTTCGTATTTCTTCCGCTCCGGCCGGGTCAGCAGCTTGAGTTTGATTGCCTGTTCCCACCGAACAACCCATGGCCGAATCGTGTGCATCACGAATTCGATGGATTGATGCTCAATGTTGTTGTTCGTCGACCGCTCCAGGTCGCCGATCATGTGCGGCGGCACGCGGAAGATCCTTGCGATCTCGCCGAGTTGGAACTTTCGGGTCTGCAGAAACTGCGAATCCTCGGGAGGCAATCCGATCTGCTTGTACTGCATGCCTTCCTCGAGGATGGCGATCCTGTGCTGTTTCTGCAGGCCGCTGTGCATGTCATTCCATTGATTCCGGAAGCGATCAATCGCCGCCTGATCGCCGATTTTCCTCGTGGTTTCAATCACTCCGCCGGGACGCGCTCCATTCCCGAAGTAGGTCGCTCCGTATTTCTCAGTCGCCAGCGTGAGGCCAATGGCTTCGCGCTGCTTCGAAATGGGCGAGTATCCCTTCAGTCCATCGAACCCGAGGCCGGGAATATGAAGCACCCGGTATGCAGGCAGCACAACAGCGTCTCCGGTCCTCTGGATGATGGTGTGGAACCATATCGCCCCATTGGCGTCTCGGTTGACCCAGGTTTGGTCCGGCCGCAGGGGCCAAAGTCCAATCACCCGGCCAGCTCCGTCCCACTCGATTTCCGCATAGGCGTTCCCCCATGTGGCGAGATGACCCATCAACGTCTCGATGAACACGAACGCCGTCATCTCTTCATTCGGAGAGTCATGCAGGATGGAATGCAGCGGGTGGCTGTAGGCCACTTCCTTTCCGCCTTGTTTCCGCTGCTGGTACAGCTGCAGAGGAAGAGAAGCGATCGTTTCCGCCAGGATCCGGACGCAAGCGAAGACGGCCGTCGAGTGGAGTGCCGTGGTTTCGTTGACAAGGATGCCGGAGGAAGCCGGTTCGCCATCCATCAGCCAGTCCACCAACCATGAATCGGGATTGGCCAGCGTGGCAGACCTCTCTTCCAGCACCGCTTCGGCTGCCTGCCGCTGAACCCAGTTGCTCAGAAAAGGAATTCTCAGGTTGTTCACCTCCCTCCCTATGTTGTGATCAAGCCGCGGAACCGGTACACGGAGTCATTGCTTTCCTGGTTCACATACAGCGAATGCGCCGTGATCAGAGCCGCGACGGGGTCGATCCGGTTCTTGGACTTTTTCTTGTCCAGCATGATGTTCTCGTGGTGATCCTCCCTCGTGACTGCATTGCCCATCGCCCAATCCAGCACCGGGTTATTCCCGTGAATGACTCGTCCTTGGTAGACAAGCTCGCGAAAGTTTTTCGTTGGCTCAGACAGATGATTCATCCGCTGCGGCACCTCGACCATTTCATAATCGCGATCCTTCATCTCCTGTGAGATCAGGCCGGCTGACCAGTCGTCGTAACAAACCTCCGAGATGATCCAGCGATTTTCCCGCTCCTGCTCGTAGACATACTCCTGAACCAAGCGATAATCGACCACATTTCCCGGCGTGACGGTGAGATATCCTTGTCGGACCCAAAGGTCATAGTCGACATCATCCTTCTGCTTCCGGTCGGCCAGTTTCGATTCCGGGATAAAGGAATGGCTCAGAACAGCCACTCGGCCATCATCTAGGTCGAATTCAAAGCCCACGCTGGTCAAATCGATCTTCTTGGCGAGGTCAAGACCAACGCGGCAGCTGCGTCCGGTCAGGTCCGGCATCGGCTCTTTGCCGCACGCTGCCCATAAGTCCATCCGCATGTAGCCATCTTCCCGAGCGTTCAGCCACATGTTGAAGTTCTTGGTGAAGACGCCGCGCTGCTTGTCCGGGGAATCCATCGCAATGCTCAGCTCGCTCCGCAAGAAGGCAATGCCCGATTCGCTGCTGGCTAGGAGAGGATTGCATTTGATCCAATTCCGGTCATCCTTGATGTCGTCGTCCTTGTCCATCTGGGCGATGTAGGCGAAATACTCCTCGTTGACCACTTCGCCCTCGAGAAGCTTACAGCAGTATTGGTATTCCTTGTAGCAAGGCGCGTTGAGATCAAAGCCGGCCGTCGTGATGATGAACAAGAGAGGCTGCCGACGCATGCCCATGCCCGAGACAATGACGTCGTACATATCGCTGGTGGGATGCGCGTGGTATTCGTCGATGATGCCGCAGTGCGGGTTGAATCCGTCGAATTTCTTGGTCTCTTTGGACAATGGCTGCATGCGCCCATTGCTCTTTTTGTGGACCATCAAGCTCTTGGACTTGGTGAATTTGATTCGTTTTCGAAGCGACTTGGACTTCTCGGCCATCTGCTCCGCCGCGCCGTATACGATCCGCGCCTGCTGCCGGTCCGTCGCCGCCGTATAGACCTGAGGGCCACCTTCTTTGTCGCCGGCGAGCATGTAGAGTCCGACGATCGAGAGCGTGGTGGACTTGGAGTTTTTGCGGGCTACCTGCTCATAAGCCTTCCGGAACCGCCGCAAACCAGTTTCACGATGCACCCAGCCGAATATGCTGCCGACGATGAACTTCAGGAACGGATCTAGCGTAACAGGGTCGCCGGCCTTTACCGTCAACCCATCCTCGACGTGGCAGCAGAACGAGGCAAAATAAAAAACACGCTCAGCGCGTGTCGGCTCGAAGGTGTATGGGAAGTCCTCGGTTCCCTGGCGGCCCAAGTCTTTCAAGTGCCGCTCGCAGGCGAGCCGTACATACTTGCCAGCAACAATCCTGCCCTCCCGGACGTCGGCTGCGTACTGCGTCACATCGTCCAGTTGGGCAAGTACGTTGTACATCAATCGAACTCCCCTCCGAACTCGTCTTCTTCCTCCGCCTTCTCGTCCTTTAGGGCGATCCGGGTCCGGTCGTAGACAGTAAATCCGAAGCTTGCCTCGTAGGCTTTCAGGAGCTTGATGGTGGTGTTCAGCTGCGTCAGCGCTGGATTCGCGACATGCGTCACACCACCGCGAGAGTTTGAGTTGACGAACCGGGTGCCGTTCTGCCGGACATCCTCCAGAAGCACAAGCCGGCGGGCATGCAAATCGCAGTATGTGGCCAGCGCCGTCACGTCAAGATTGGTGAGCAGTTCCGTTTTCTCCATCTGCTTGACCAGATGCCGGAACATTTTTTTGCCTTCATCATCCAGCCACGTCGGGGGACGAATCTTATCGCGACCGAGACGAGAATTCATTTTCTCCTCCAGCTCGCGCCGTTTTTCCCGCTCTTCCTTGGTGATATTCCCCTCGACTTGATCAACCGGCTTCTTCGGTCGGCTCATAAGCGGCCCCCTTTCGTACCCAAAATGTTTTTTCAGGAAAAAAATTCACACGAAACTGGACGCGCGGTCTATAATGGACACTTTAGCAGACTAAAGCCCCCCTCCCCCATTTTTCGACATTTTTCAACATTTTGGGAAAGCCGGACTCAGCCCGGCCGTTCACGACCTACCTCGTTTCTTCCTGACTCGAAACAGCCTCTGCGCCGCGCTTTACGATTCCGAGGCCTCGTTCGATCGCATTGCATGTCGCTTTGATCCGGGCATTGATCTCGAGCTGCGTGCTGGCGTTGATCATGCCGATCTGCCGGAGCTCTTCCAGATAGTTGAGGCGCAGAGAGTTGAGAGTGATCATATCCATCTCGGGGGCACCTTGCGGCGGTGGAGGCTTAATCGCAATCTTGCACGCTCTATCCATCCCCAGATCTAGCCAGCCTGAGGCCAACGTCGGCCCTCCGCACTTCTCGCAGGAAACACCGTCACGGTTAGACCGCTCGACTTGTTCATGGTTACAGTTGCAGCACACGAGCCGTATCTTCCTACCCATTCCCGAATCCTCCATCCTCAGTGGCCGTCTTGATATCGTGGTGCCTCTTACAAAGCGGCTGATGGTTCTTCGGGTCCCAAAACAGGACCAGGTCGCCCTTATGCGGTTTGATATGGTCGACCACCTCAGCCGGCGTGTATGCTTCGTCTTTCAAGCAATGCTTACATAGCGGGTACTCCTGCAAGAACAGAGCGCGATATGCTCTCCATCGCGCATCATATCCTCTCTCAGCTGCCGTCCCACGATGCCGCTCTTTCTGGGCGCGTCTTTGCTTTTCGTGCGCCGGGCAATAGCCGCTTGCAACAAGTACAGCGCAGCCTGGCTTGTTGCAGCGCTTTTTATTCCTCGTCGGCAATTTAGATCAGGCCTTCCGCATGCCAGGCGTCGAAGTATGCCTTGTAACCCAGCTCTTCTCCCGTACGGGTCACGGATTCGCCGTTCCATTGGAACGTTTGCGGCCCTAACAGGGCTACGTATTTGTCTGGTTTACCTGTGTCTTCGATCGAGGCGCCGAAGAAAGTGACGAATGTCTCGATGTCGACCGATGCCCCCAAATCTCCCAATATGATTTGACCGTCAACGATCTTGGACCCGAGCTTTTCGTTTACCCATTCCGTTGCTGATGCTGCCATTTTTTATTCCTCCCCTTTACATAAATGTTCTGCGTTTCAGCACAAACGTTCTAGCAACGGTGTCGTTGTTCTTTACGTAATTCCGGTAATAACGCATCCTTGATTCGATCGATCCGCCAGCACTCGTCGCATTTGTGAGCGTAGCCATCCCAACGGTGTGGAACTTGTTGCCGGTGTTCACATCCGAAAATTGATGTTCGACATACCATGATGTCGTAGCTCCCGAATTCTCGGCCGTCGTGACGAAAACCGATCTATATCCATCCGTGTCGTTCCAAGTCGGCTCCGTGTACGCAGCTCCTGCTGCCAAAGATATCGTCACAAGGTCGGGTAGTTCTTTCGTCATACCAACGAACCGAACGTTTCTGCTGCCGTCAGGGTTGATGCCATCGCCTTCGTTGGCAATCGTTCCATTCGACCGATATAAGTCGCCTCCACGAGCCGAATAGCCATTATCCATGTTGTATCAACCTTCCTATTGTGAAATTCGGCCTTGCCGTCGTTCCTGTCGATTTCTCGGCTGCGGAGGATAGTAGTAGCCATGAACGGCCTGCCGCAAAAACCAACGAATGAACCTCTTCATCTATTCACCTCCCCATTTAGGCATAAAAAAAAGCCCCGATGTGGGGCTTGCCGTGTTTTATTCGCGCTCTTCTTCTGGAATTCTTTGGCCGAAAATAAAAAGGTCATGAGCCTCAGGGTCATCTTTGATCTTTTGTATGTATTCATTCGCTTGCTGGACAGCCTTTTCACTTCTCAAGGTAAAGAACTGTCGGCCATCTTGGAGAACAAACTTCAGCAGTTCAGGCTCCTCAGGGTTCTCTTCTTCAATGTAGTGGACGTCCTTGATATAAACGACATGAAAATTCCCATCTTCATCTTCCATGAAATTAACGGCTTTCTCTGGTCCTGTATACCCAGTATTGTAAAGCCTTCGTTTTTCAACAGTCATTTCCTCGCCTCCCGCCTCGTACTTTCGACGCATACCCACTAATTCCCTTTAATCGATGATGCCGATCGGCGCTCAGCTAAGGCAGCTTATCAGGCTCCCTCTTTGGTGCAACACCCTCCCGGTTGGGTCGATCAACAGCATCGATTAAAGGGTGACGATTACTTGCGCTCGTCACAGGCGCTCCCGAGCCGAACCTTGTCCTGTTGGGATCACAGGTGAAAGGAGGAAAGGTTGAGCCGATGGGAATGTCGATAGCGACTTCCCAAGGACTCCGCAGGCCGGCGTGAATGATGCTCCGGGGGAACGGAGATGAGCGGGTTCCCGGAATCGAACCGAGAAGGGGCCGGCACCCGCATGTCGGCCCCGCTCCAACTGAACCGAGTGGCACTCGGCCGTAAACGCTGGAGCAGAGCAAGCAGAGGCTGCCCGGAGCAGCATGCCGTATATGTGAGGCAAGGCCCGCAAGCGCAGGCTCTTGCTTGTCACCAGTAAAAAGGAGACGGCCAAAACAAGGCCCTAGAATCGATTCTGCGGTTGCCCCCATCCGAATAGAGGCACCGGACGCTAGAACGCGAATTTGGGCCGTTTCTGGCCGTCTCAGATAACATTGCGCTCGATGGCTAGACCCACAAGCGTTTGATGCATGGCATCCGGTGGAAATTCCCACGGCAAATCAGGTACGCGATCACGAGAGGAGCTTTGCACCGGAATGTAAAAAGCCGACCTCATAGGGCCGGCTGAAGGATTAGAGCGTTCACGCTCCGTCGGTGTCTCTCTCGATATCTCACTGATACAACTATAACACGGTTAGAGGACAATGGTTTACACTTTTACCCTAATTTTTCACTTACTTTCCCAACTAAAACCCATCAATATAGTTATGTGATTTGCACTATTCGACATATTGGATTTCCATATAATTCATACTTTCAAATTATTTATTTGCATTCGCAAATATAGCTGGTTTATACTCTCATCAGAACCCTCCCGGAAGGACTGATTGCATGCCTTTTTCATATAAGCCGCTTTGGCATAAGTTGATTGAAAATGACTTGAGCAAGACTGAGTTTCGTGAAAAGCTAGGTCTATCCACCGCTACCCTAGCCAAGCTAGGTAAAGACGAATATGTGTCTATGGAAATAGTGGACAAGATTTGCTCTCACTTTAATGTGCAGCCTGGACAGATTATGGAGCATAAGCTTGGACTGAAAGAATGAACACTGAAAGCGGAGGTTTGATGGATTATGTTTAGTGCTGAATATCTAAAGAGCCTCGGTATAGAGTTCATTCTCAACTACAATCGTAAATCCCGTAAGGATGAAGAACTAGAGAAACGAACTGGCGAAGACACGCTCATGGCAATGCGGGAACTCATGGATCGCATTTTGTCTCCTTTGGGGATTCCATATGAGCAACGAGATGAAATTGGGTCTGGCGATAAAATTTCCACTCGACCTGTGTTCCAGGGAATTCTTCGAGAGCTTCAAGAAAATAAATACCAAGCTATTGCTGTTAAAGAGATATCTAGGCTCGGGCGCGGATCTTACTCAGATATGGGTGTCATCTACGACTTAATCGTTGATAAAAGAATCTTCATCATGACAACTTGGCGAATTTACGATCCGAAAAACCCTGACGATTTGCGACAAATACGGTTTGACTTATTTATGTCCAGGGAAGAATTCGAGAGCACCCGCCAACGTTTAACTGGTGGTAGATTCAATAAAGCACTGGACGGGTGTTGGATGGCCGGCAAGCCTCCTTTTGGATATGACCTGGACACGAAGACACGCCGACTGGTAATCAACCCCGAACAAGCATTTGTCGTCCGATACCTGTATGACCTTTGGGTGAATGGTGTTCCCATCGAGGACAAAAAAGCAGACGTGAGGCATCGTGCATTGGCGACTTACCTCAGACAGCAAGGCGTAAAAACATCTACGGGAAAAACTCACTGGAAGACAGACATCCTGGAGAAGATGCTTGATAACCCCGTTTACATTGGTATCGTCATTTATCGTCGCACGGAAACCTTAGCTGATGGCACAGTCGTCGAACGTCCGATGGAAGAACATGTAATTGTTCCGTATGCTCATGAGCGCATCATTGATCTCAACACCTGGCGTAAAGCCCAGGCCAAAAACAACAATACCGATTACATCCCAAGAGTTAAGACGGACGTGGCCACCTATGAATTAACCGGCCTGTGCGTATGCCAGTCTTGTGGAGCAAAAATGGTCCGCAATGCTCAATTGCAAAAATACCAATCACGCATTGAAGGAAAAGACACTACTTACCACCAAAAGGAGTTCCTCGTCTGCCCTAATGGCTGCTGGCGGCTTAAATACCAACCCGTCGTCGAGCAGTTGATTGAAACCCTGCACTATTTCAGGGATCTCACTTCAGAAGAAGTCGAGAGCGTGCTTGTGCCTATACTCGCCGACAAGCCAGCTCCTAAAGGCATCAACCCAATCCAGGACATTGAACAGTATGTCGCTCGGAGATCAGCCGAGTTGAAGACCCGGATGAAGTTCATCCGCGAAAAGTATGAGTTAGGAAAATACGACGATGAAGAATTTGAAGAGAGCAGAGCGGAGATTCGAGCAGAACAAGAGAAATTGGACAGAATGGTTTTTTCGCAGGAGTTTGAAACACAGAAGGCAAAGCCCACGATATCCATTGATCAAGTTCGCGGCAGCTTTGATTCTGCTTTGACCGCATTCAACTTGGCCGTGGACACTCAGGATAAAAACCAGGTGCTGAGAAGCGTTTTTGAAAAGGTTTATGTTGAGCGCACGGAAAAGGGCAGCGGGAGCCGGGCTTCAAAATTCGTTGTTTATCCAGTAATCAAGCACGATTTCATCTATTCTGATCTTTTAATGTTATGAGTACCCTGACGTTAAGACGACAAGGGATATCGCGCAGCTGCTGTTCATCAGCGAAAAAACTGTGAGGAACCATATCTCCAACGTGATGCAGAAGCTGAACGTGAAAGGCCGTTCGCAAGCGGTTGTCGAGTTGATCAAGCTTGGGGAACTTACGATCTGACCTTCGTCAGGCCGGAGAGCTCTCTTGACGAACCTTCCATGCCGGATGCGTTTTCGCATTCGGCGGGAAGGTTTTTTAAGTTGCAGGAGAACCTCCGCTGCTTCGGAGCCTGCCCGGCATGCCGCCCTTCAACCCTCTCGGGATGCGGGCAGCAAAAAAAGGCGGCAGCTCCGCAGGAATGCGGAACTGCCGCAAGAAGACCTTTCGGCCGGGGGCAACTAGGATGAGGCGGGGATGCCGGAATGAATCCGGAAGGGAGGGATGAAGCTGGCGTCCTTCATGATCGTCTTGGCCGCTTCCGGCGGACTTCCGTCCGAAGGATGCAAATAAACGATTTTTCCATTCAGCAGTCCCATGTCCATCGGTGCAGGAAAATCGGGATGGTTGAATCGGCGAATCAGCAGATCCAGCATAAGGAACCCTCCCATTAAATATGTAAACTTATCTTACGCGTTGTGGTTGATTATATCCCGAATTCCAATTCGCGTCAACTAATCTATCATACAAGAACCGGATAGAAGAAACGGCACAAAAACGGCCTTGAACCCTCCGCCCCGGCGCTTAGCCGCTGCGGCATGATTCAAGGCCTTTCCGTATCTTGAAGCCAATTCGGCCTCCAACGAGTTTTCCTTCTTTAATGAAGCTTTATTTCACCGCTCCAGCTACCAGACCGGAGACGATATGGCGCTGCGCCATGATATACACGACCAGAACGGGCACGATGGTGAACAGCAGCCCCGCGAACAACGGACCCCATTCGGTTTTGTACTGCATTTCGACCTGCATGGCGGCGAGTCCGATCGGCAGCGTGTACTTCGTTGGATCGATGACGAGAATCGTGCCGACGATATACTCGTTCCATATCTCCAGCACATTGATGATGCCGACGCTGATGATGCCCGATCGCGACAGCGGAAGCATGATGCGGAAGAACGTTCCGAAATAGCCGGCTCCGTCGATGGCGCCTGCCTCCTCCAGCTCCTTGGGGAGAGTCCGGAAGAAGCCGATCAGGACGAAGATGCCGAAGGCGAGCGTATTGGACGCATACACGAGAATCAGCCCGAAACGGTTGTTGGCGAGGCCGAGGTCGTTCACGAGGAAGAACAGCGGAATCAGAGCAAGCGCGAACGGAACCATCATGGAAGAAATATAGACGGTATACAGCACTTTGCTTCCGAAGAACTTGTAGCGGGCCAGCGTGTACGCCGTCATAGCCGCAAGAACGAGCCCGAGCACGGTCGAGCCCGCCGTGACGGCGATGGAATTGATGAAGTATTTGCCGAAGTTGTAGTTGGTCCATACATATTCGAAGTTCGACCACAGCAGCGGGAACTTCGGCAGCGACCAAGGCATGTTGAAATAGAACTGCTGGTTGTTCTTGAGAGAGTCGGTCAACGTCCAGAACAGCGGATAGATGACCGATATTCCCCACAGGACGAGGAAAGCATAGAAGATCGATTTGAACACCGGATGAACGGTTCTTTGCAGCATGTAGTCCCTCTCCCTCCATATGATCTGATGCTAGCTGACTTCCACCTGTTCCTTGCGCAGAAGCCATTGCAGGAGAAGGGTCGTGATGAGCGATGTGATGAGGATGACCGTGCCGATCGCGGCTCCGTATCCGAAATGGGCCTGCTTGAAGGCTTGCTGGTACAGGTAGGAGCCCATGACCTGGGTCGAGTTGTCGGGACCGCCGGCCGTCATGATCGTCACGATGACGAAGGAGCCGTTGAGCGTCGTCATCATGATGTTGATGACCGAGATTTTCATCTGCTCCCAGATGAGGGGAAGCGTAATATGCCGGAACTGATGCCACTGCCCGGCACCTTCTATATCAGCAGCCTCGTACAGAGAAGCCGGAATGCTCGTGATCGCGGCAATCAGCAGGATCATGTAGAACCCGATGCCCGCCCAGACGGCAGGCGGCAGCAGCATCCAGATCGTGTGGCTTTCGAAGCCGAGCCAGTTGATCTCCACCTTGCTGCTGGTGAACAGGGACAGGAAGCCGTTCAAAAAGCCGATTTGAGGATTGTAGATGAAGTTCCACAGAATACCGACGACAACGGCGGACAACACGTTCGGAATGAAGAAGATGGAGCGGAAAAAGGCGGTTCCCTTCAGGCGAAGGCGGGTCAGCGCCACGGCGAAGAAGGTTGCGATCGCCATGATGCCGATTATTTTGCCGATGACAAGGAAATAGTCGTTGCCGATCGCTGTGAGCATGATGGGATCGTCGAAAATGTCCTTGAAATTTTGCAGCCCGACGTAATCCTTGTGCTGCGACATTCCGGACCAGTCAAAGAAAGAATTGTAGAGCGCCTGGATCAGCGGATAAATCGTAAACACGCAGAAAAACAGAAATGTCGGGATGATGAACGCCGCGATAAAGAGGTTTCTCTGCAGCTTGGCTTTTCCGATATTCATCTCAACTCACCGCCCCTTAAATCGGAGCATCCCCGAGACAGCTGTCCCGAGGATGGTCCTCAATCTGACTTGCCTTGACCTCGCAAATGATGGACGTGGAATGTCGCCTCTGCCGGCGGATAATCGTTCCGATCGCTGTTGAAGCCGGGTTTCCCTGAACTGGATTCATCGGAAGGAAACCCGTCTTCAAAGGCGAACACTATCGTTTCTTCACGATTATTCCGCAAGCTTGGGCAAGTCCGTCCTTGTTCTGCTCGGTTATTTTTTTACTTTTTCCACGACTTTCACAACACGGTCGACCCAGCCTTGAGGATCGATCTTGCCGATCGTCAGGGCGTCGGTCGCATCCTGCATCGCCTTGTCGACGTCGGCGTTGAACGTGACCGTCGGCACGACGACCGTTTTGTCGCTCGTCAGGTAGGCAGCCGCTTGCTTGACGAAGTCAGGAGCGTTGGAGGCGCTGATGTCGCCCTTGATGTTGGAGGGAGCGCCGCTCAGCTCGGCGAACTTGGAAGCTTGGGATTGCGAGAAGATGAACTGCAGGAACGCTTTCGCCGCTTCCTTGTTCTTGCCGTTTTTCGAGATGGCGACGGTGGACGTGGACGTGTTGGCCACGACTTTTCCGCCGGCTTTTTGCGTTACGGAAGGAATGAAGCCGAATTTGAAGTCGGCCGGAACGTCCTTGGACATTTCGTTGGGCAGCCAGAGGCCGTTCGGAATGAAGGCGTCCTTGTTTTGCAGGAACAGCATCTGCGAATCCGTATGGTTGATGGAGATGGACGTCTTGTCGATGAAGCCCTTGTCGCGCAGCTCGACGATTTTGTTCAGAGCTTCCAGGACGGCCGGGCTCTTGAACGCATCGACATTGCTGTCGCCCATGTCCTGGAGCAGCTTGTAGTCGTCGTTGTTCGCCGATACGATGGCCGGGTACAGGATGGCGCCGTTGATATAGTACGGGTATTTGCCTGTATGGATGAACGGCGTCGTGCCGGCAGCCTTGATCTTCTCGGAAGTGGCGATGAAGGAATCCCAGTCCGTAGGCTCCGTCCAGCTGTTCTTCTCGAACAGGGCTTTGTTGTAGAACACGCCCCATGAGTTCAGGACGAGCGGAATGTTGTATGTCTTTCCTTCGTAGGAAGGAGGCTGCTGCGCCAGCAGGTCGAGGATTTTGACGCCGTCGACGTTTTTGGCGTCCTTGATCCAGTCGGTGAGATCCTCGAGCTGCCCGTCCTCCGCCAGCTGGCGGTCGTTGAGCTCAGGTCCGTCGATGTAGACGAAGTCCGGAGGCGTGCCCGCAATCCATTTCGGTTTGTTCTGCGTATTGATCTGCGGGCCTGCGTCTTCGACGATTTTCAGGTCCGGGTTCGCTTTCTGGAAATCGGCGATGACTTGCTTCCACCACTTGTCGCCGTAACCGCCGACGAAGTACTGGATTTCGAACGTGCCCTTCAGACCGGTCGTCGCGGGGGCGTCGCCGCCTGTGTTGCCCGCTGCATTCGCGGCCGAATTGTCGGCAGGCGCGCTTGCCGTCGGCTCAGGAGAAGCGCTTGACGCCGTGTTGCCGTTGTTGTTGTTGCTGCCGCAGCCGGCCAGTACGGCCAGGGACATCGCGACTGCCATTGCGGTTGCCGCCGTTTTCTTTACCGTGAAAGTCATCTAGCATAACCCCTCCCAAATTGGAACGTTTCCCGCACCAGGACCTTGCTGCCGTTTTCCTTTGCTTCAGGTGCTTATCTGTATACTAACGGGAACAGGGCTCCCTCTCCATGGAATATCTTCCGTAAATCCATTAGTATTTTATGATTTTTTCATTCAAAATTTTGAAGGAAAATTGAATATTGATTCTGAAAACGAAAAAAAGCCCCTTTTGAGGGGCTTGATTTCAGGTATGAAAGGAGCTTGATCGGGCCATCATGAGTTCTTGGCCGAATCGCCGCTACCCGGTTTCTTGATCCGCTTCCAGCGCGACTCTCTGCAGCTCGTCGAGAGCGGCTTTGGGCGTATAGCGGCCCGACAGGACGGCGCTGCCGAGCTTGCGCGCCGTATCCATCACCCTCGCCCATGCCGGCTTTTCGATTGGGATGAACTGCGCGCTGGCCAGAGCATGCAGATCCGCCCTCATGGCGGCGTCGGATGCCGACATCGCCTCGCCGGCAGAACGGGTGACCGGCACGAAGCCTTCCTGCTCCACCATACTGACGTACTGCTCGTCGCCGTAGAGGAACTGGATGAATTGGGAGAGCGCCTGCTTGTCCGTATGGGCGGTCTTGAAGGAAATCAGGACGTCGTGGACGCCGAAGGTCATCGGAGGCTGTCCCTCCTTGACCGGAATCGGGCCCGAGCCCCACTTCAGTCCGGGGAATTCCTTGGGCACGACGGAGCTGAAGTAGTTGCCCGATATCATCATGGCGAGTCCGTCGTCTCCGAGAATGCGCTGCTTCTCGTCCCGGGTCGTCACCGTCGGCTCCTCGTCCGTCAATCCTTCGTCATAGATCTTCTTGAGGAATTCCAGCCCTTCCACGTTGGCCGGCTGATTGATCGCCCACTTGCCGTCCTTCAGCCAGCCGCCTCCCGCGCCTATGAAGAAATAGGACAGATTGGCATGGATCTCGTTGTCGGTCATATCGATGCCGAATCCTCTCGCGGGCGTATATCGGCGGATCTTCCGGGCGTCATCCGCGAGCTGCTCCCAGGTATGCGGCGGCCCCGCAATGCCGGCCTGAGAGAACAAAGCCTTGTTGTAGTAAAGGCTCCTCACGGAAGCGACATAAGGAATCGCGTACTGGACGCCGTTGTAGCGGTCCTTCTCCAGCAGGAAGGGATACAGATTCGACCGGAAGGATTCCGGCAGGATATCGGCCATGTCATTCAGCAAGCCCCGCTTGGCGAAGTGCGAGTAGAAATTCGTATTCAGCAGATCCGGGGGCTCGTTCTGGGCAAGCATATTCGTGTAGACTCCGTCCAGGATGTCCCAATTGACGACCTGGAGCTCGACGTCGATATCCGGGTGCTCCGATTCGAACCGGCTGACGATGCCGTCGAGAATCGGCTTGGTCGACGTGCTGTATTCGGAGGTGACGAATTTAATCAGAGCCCGCTTCTCTTCAGGCTCCTTCACCTCGGACGCATTCTGCTTTCCGGAGCAGCCGGAAGCAACCAGCAGCGCCGAGGCCGCGCAGGCCGCCGCTGCCCGGAAGCAGCTGCGGCGCCAATGGGGAGTCTTCATCTCGGTTCAACTCGTTTCGGACTATTCTTAATAGACGAAAGGAAACAGCAGCTTCTGGTTCTCCGGCGCATACATGTTGGCTCGGGTAATCGTGGCGGAAGGGATGTCGACCGTCGCGCTGCCGCCGGAATCGTCAAGAGCAGCCTGCACGCTGAGGAATCCCATGTTGAACGGATTTTGAACGATCAGGGCATGCATGGCTCCCTGCTCGAGCAGCTGGATCTCGGGAACGGAGCTGTCGAAGCCGATGAGCTTGACGCTGCCGCTGAGACCGGTTTCCTTCAGCGCCTTGGCCGCGCCGGCCACGCCGATGTCGGTGAGCGCGATAATGCCGTTCATCCCCGGGTAGGCGGCCGTCAGCGACTTCACGGTCCGATACGCCTGCTCCTCGGATTTGCCGACATTGATCATGCCGAGGTTGTAGGCCGAGCCGGCCGGAAGAGCTTCCATAACTCCGTCCCTGCGCTGCATGGCGACCGTTGACTTCTCATCGCTGGTCAAAAAGGCGTAGACCGGCCTTGTCTTGCGTCCGGGAGCGAGGATGCCCGCCGCTTCCCTGCCCTCCTCGACATGGTCGCTCGATACATAGCTGTCCGCCTTGTGATGCAGGAGAGGCGTATCCATGATGATGAGCCTGATGCCCAGACGGGAAATCTCCTCCAGCTGCGGCGCCAGCGCATCCTCGTCGATCGGAGCGAGCACGATAGCCCGCGGCCGCTGCGCGATCGCTCTCTCCAGCAGCCGCGCCTGCTCGTCGGAGTCGATGCTGCGAAGAGGGCCGGACAGCTCCGGCGTAACCTCCAGCTCCTTGGCCGCGGCCAAAGCTCCCGAGCGAACCGTCTGCCAGTAATGGGAGTTGGCGTCGGTCGTTTTCATGATGAAGGCGATGACGTTGTCCTGCGGAGACGATTCGCCCCTGCCGAGTCCCGTCCAGACGACCAGAACGACGAATCCGAGCAGCAGAAGCGGCAGCCACAGCCGCTTGGTTCTCATGACAGTGCCCTCCTCAGCGTACTTGCGGAATCTTGATTGCGACGG
This sequence comes from Paenibacillus sp. RUD330, assembly GCF_002243345.2. Classification (NCBI taxonomy): domain Bacteria; kingdom Bacillati; phylum Bacillota; class Bacilli; order Caryophanales; family Paenibacillaceae; genus Paenibacillus; species Paenibacillus sp. RUD330. The sequence continues at coordinate 1,859,202 of NZ_CP022655.2, read as the reverse complement.
TCGTGCCTTCGCCCGGCTCGCTCTCGATGGAGACGCCATAGTCGGAGCCGAACGCGAGCTCGATCCGTTCGTTGACGTTGCTCACCCCGATATGATCGCGGTCCGAGTCCCTGCGGACAGCTCCCATGATCAGCTTGATCGTCTCCTCGGACATGCCCTGGCCATTGTCGGCCACCCGGAATTCGATGCCGTTGTCCGCCTGCCGGGCAGAGATGGCGATCATGCCTCCCTCCGGCAAATTCTTGATCCCGTGATAGATCGCGTTCTCCACGAACGGCTGCAGCAGGATTCTCGGCGTCTTGAAGGCATGGAGCTCCCTCGGGACGTCGATGACATAATCGAGCTTGTCGCGGTAGCGCATCTTCTGGATCTGGAGATAGCTGTCGATATGCTCCACCTCCACCCGGATCGGGACGAGCTCGTCGTCCTTGGCGATGCTGGCCCGGAACAGCTTGGCCAGAGCCGATGTCATCAAGACCACTTCCTCGTTCTTCTGCTGCTCGGCCATCCAGATGATCGAGTCCAGCGTGTTGTACAGGAAATGCGGATTGATCTGGGACTGAAGAAGCCTGAGCTCCGTCCGCCGCTTGATCTTCTCGGTCTGGACCCTCTCGTCCAGCAGCCTGCGGGTCTGCCCGACCATCATGTTGAAGGCGCGCCCGAGCTGGCCGACCTCGCCCGCTTGGCCGACCTCCGCCCGCACATCGAAGTCTCCCCGCTCCACCTGCCTCATGACGGCTTGGAGCCGCCGGATCGGGCGGGTGATCCGATGGGAGATGATGAAGGAGATGATGAGGGTGACGGCAAGGCCGGCGGCCGCCCACAGCAGGAATGAATTCCGCATCGCGGACGGATTGGAGATCAGCTCGTCCTGGTAGGCGACGCCGACGATTTTCCAGCCGAAGCTCGTATCGTGGATCGTATAGATGCGTCCGCTGTCCTTGTCCACGAAGCTTCCTTGCCGAGACGCCATGACGCGGCCGATCTGCTCCGTGCGAAGCTTGCTGTAGATGAGCTGCTGCTGCGGATGATAGACGATGTTCCCGCTGTCGTCGACGATGAAGACGTAGCCGCGCTGGCCAAGCTTGACGTCGCGGCAGATGTCGTTGATGACGTTCAGCTTGAGGTCGACCAGGGCGACGCCCTGGCCGGTCATGCCGTTGATGCTTTTGAGCTCCCGGCTCAAGGAGACGACCCAGCTGTACTCCCCTTGCAGGACATTTTGGACATGGGGCGGAGAGATGACGGACCTTCCGCCTTCCTTCACCGCCTGCTTGTACCAGTCCTGGTCTTGGGGCGGGACGTTCGGATTGAGCTGGGTCAGCCTCCGGTCGGACACCACTCTGCCGTTGTACCCGAATACCATGATCGATGCGATATCCTTGCGGGTATACAGCAAGGACTGGAACAGGTCCGAGATGTTCTTCTGATAGGAGCGCACCTCTTCGCGGCTGATGAACGGATTGCTCGAGATATAATACTTGACGTCCTTGTTGGTGAAGATAATGAGGGAGATGTTCTCCATATTGTCGATGTAGGATTGGATATTGTTGTTGACCTGGGTAATGATCTCGCCCATGTAGGCTTCCGAATTGGTGATGACCGCATCCTCCGAGACGTTGTAGCTGATCAGGCTGGTGACGGCGATGGCGGCCAGGATCAGCAGGGAGAACGCCGTCGAGATGGCGGCATGGATCGTCTTGGGATAATAATCCAGCAAGCGCCTGCCTCTCATGGCTGCTCCCTGGATTTCTCCCGGTATTCGCGCGGCGTGAACCCGGTATGCTTCTTGAAGGAGATGCTGAAGTAGTTCGGATCGGCGTATCCGACCCTGGCCGCGATTTCATACAGCTTGAGAGGCGTGTTGCATACAAGCTCCTTGGCCTTTCCGATGCGGATGCGGGTCAGGTATTCCACGAACGTTTCGCCCGTCTGCTGCTTGAACACCGTGCTGAAATAACTCGTGCTCATCAGCACATGCCGGCAAATATCCTGGAGCGTGATGCGCTCGTCCGCGTAATGCTCCTCGATATAGGCGATGGCCTGTCCGATCTGATTGCGCATCGTCTGGCTCCGGTTGTCGGACACGGTCTCGATCGCACCGACCGCGATTTCCTCGAGCCATTGGCCGACCTCGTCCAAGGTGCCGAGCCTGTACAGCTCCGAGAACAGCATCCGGTGCCTGCTGACGATGCGCGTCTCGTCGATGCCCATCTCCTGCATCGTGTTCATGAGCAGGACGATGACCTTCTGGATCTGCAGGTAGCATACGTCAAGCGGCGCATGGGATTGCTTCAGTCCCGCGATGAACGGCCCAATGAGGCTGCGGATTTCGGCCGCGGAACCGGTGCGGATCGTCCCCGCCAGCAAACGGCTCCATTCGAGGCTGACCGATGCGGGCGCCGTCTCCTTGCCTTCGAGGTCAAGAATGCTGAGCACTCGGTTTTTGCCGTATTGAAAACGGTAATCCAGCGCGGCCGAGGCGCTTTTGTACGAATCGGGAAGATCATGCGGCCCTGCGGCGGCGCGCCCGATGGCGGCCGTGACCGTATAGCCCAGATACCGTTCGATATGATGGCGCGCCTCCTCCGCAGTCCGCAGCGCCAGCTCATGGAGCAGGCTCTCCGGCTGGCCTCCGATCAGGGCGGCGATCCGGTCCTCGCGGGTCCGGAAGACGACGCCGCCCTCCCTGGAGATGATTTCTTCGATGATGTTGAAGCCGGCGAAATGCAGCAGCTCCACATCCTGCTCGGAAGCATCGGAATGCCTCGGAGCCCCGTCGTAGTCGTACAAGGTGACCAGATAAGGAGGCTTGAGATCCGGTATGCCGAAGTAGGCCAGGCGCTCGGCCATGTTTCGCGCTCCCGCCCCCGTGGCGGCGAGCCGCTCCAGAAACCGCTCCCGCAGCAGCGGCAGGCTCTGGTTGAGCTGGCTGTACAGCCTGCCGACATCCTCGCCTCTGCGCTTCTCCTCTTCCATCTCCTCGTGGACCTTGTCCAGCAGCGCCCTCGTCTCGCTGGCCGTGATCGGCTTGAGGATGAAGTCGTGGACCTTGAGGCGCAGAGCCTGCTGCGCATATTCGAATTGGTCGTATCCGGTCAGGATGATGATCTTGATATAGGGATACCGCTGCAGAATCTGCTCGCTCAGCTCAAGGCCGTTCATGAACGGCATGTTGATATCCGTCAGCACCAGATCCGGCCTCAGCGTCTCGATCGCTTCAAGCGCGTCCCGCCCGTTGGTGAAGTCTCCCGCCAGCTCGAACCCGTGGCGGGGCCAATCGATGATGTTCCTTAAGCCTTCCCGGACGACGGCTTCGTCATCCACCAGCATGACCTTGTACATGGATGCCTCCTGCAGCACGGATGAAAAATGGGTAGTATGTACTCCATACTGATGACCGCAGCGAAATTTGTCAATTCTAAGGAATGCGGCCAGATCCGTTCGTCCAAGCCGAAAGGCCGCCTCGCGGCGGCCTCCGGACGTTATTGGAACAGATGCTCGTTTTTGCTTCCGCGCGTTCCGTTGTTCATGTCCGCGTTCGTGCTCATGCCCTTGTAGGAGGAGTTGCTGGCCGATTCGGCCGGGAACACCCGCTCCACCATGGCATTAAACTCGGCCACGAAGCCCTTGATCGGATGGCCTTGCTTCACGTCGTTGGCGTAGCCTTGCATCCGGCTGAAGAAGTCCGGATTCGCAGAAACGTACACATTCTGGATGCCGGGATGGTTCTTATGGACGATGTCGGCGACCTTCGCCTTGAACTCGCCCGTCAGCTCCCGGTCCATATACCGGTTGTTGTTGTCGGACAAGCCGTTCATCATATGGCCGCGGTTGTTCGTGGAAGCTCCCGTGCCGTAGGCGTTAAAGCCGTTCGTATACGAGCTGTACCCGTTGGAGCCGGGACGATCCATGAACGTGCCGTAATTGGACTGGCCGATGACGCCGCCGGTCAAATCCCGGGCGCCGCGCTTGACGTCGTTCGTCAGCGCACGCGCTCCCATGCCGACGTCGTTCGTCAGCGTACGGGCTCCCATGCCGACGTCGTTCGCGAGGCTGCGCACGCCGCTTCCAATATCGGCTCCCATCCGCTCCATTCCGCCGACGATGCCTTTGCCGTCGCTGTACCCTTGGGCCGTACGGCCCGTCGAGGTCAAGCCGGTCACGCTGTGCCCGTCAAGCCCGATGGCGACATAAGCGTTCTTGTCCGACGTGAACACATGAGCCGTCCGCACCCCCGGCAATTTGTTCAGCTCATCCGACAGCTTCTTGTTCGTGGATAAATGATAATTTTGATGATTGCCGACGATGTTGTTCCCGTTTTGCTGGTTGCCCTTCACGCGGTTCATTTCGTTCATGCCGTCATCGGCAAAGCGCTTGCTGAGCAGATTGTAATTGCCGGCCGCATTGTTGCGGATGTTTTTGTTGCCCAGCTCACCATGGTGCGTTCCGCATCCGGCCAAAGCCGTACTGATCACGATACCGGCAGCAAGCACTTTCCAGGGCTTTTTCATTCGGTTACCTCCAGTAGAGTCCAATGGTGTCCGCAGCCTTGTTCAGGTACGGCTAGATTAGCTTCTCCCGACACGGCGAAGCTATCCCGCTCAATGGTTCCCATCCTAGGCGGATGCGGGCTTGACCGCCTGTCCCGCTCCGTTGAGCCCCGGCATGCGAAAAAAGCCGCAAGCTCCCGTCGAGGGCTGCTTGCGGCTTCCAGGATCTCTATTCAAGGCTTGGCGGCTTCAGCCCCGTTCAGCACAAGCTTGTAGCTGATGTCGGCCTTGAGCGAGTCGGACACCGCGCAATACTTCTTGCTGCCCATCTCGATCGCCTTCCACACCCGGACTTCCGATATGTCTCCGTCCACGCGGAAGGTCAGCTCGATCGCGGTGAAGCCGGTCGGAGCTTCCTCCTTGCGGGCTCCATCGGCCTCGATCTCGATGCGCTGGATGGAATCGAGGTAATGGTTGAGGATCATGGTGACGTCGATTCCGATGCATCCGGCGAGGCCGGCCAGCAGCAGCTCCATCGGCGTAGCGCCCTTGCCTTCGCCGCCGTACAGCGGCGTCGCGTCCATTCCGACCGGATAGCCGGACTCTCCGACGGAAGTAAACGCCCGCCGGCCGTTCCAAGTGGTCATGACTTTCATTGTGCATACCCGCTTTCTCGTGAAAGTAGTGGTGCTGCCCCTTAGTGCTCGCTGAGCTGATTCAGGAATTTCCGGGCCCGTTCGGACCCCGGACTGCGGAAGAACGCCTCCGGCTCCCGCTCCTCGACAATGATGCCCCCGTCCATGAATACAACCCGGTTGGCCACCTGCCGGGCGAACTTCATCTCGTGGGTGACGACGACCATCGTCATCCCTTCCTGGGCCAGCTGCCGCATCACTTCCAGCACTTCGCCGACCAGCTCCGGATCGAGCGCCGATGTCGGCTCGTCGAACAGCATGACGGACGGCTCCATGGCGAGCGCGCGGGCGATGGCGACGCGCTGCTGCTGGCCCCCGGACAGCCGGGACGGATATTCGTCCTTTTTGGCCGCCAGGCCTACCCGCTCAAGCAGCCGACAGCCGATGCGCTCGGCCTCCTCCCGCGGCAGCTTCTTGACAGTCAGCAGCGACTCGATGACATTGCCCAAAGCCGTCTTGTGGGGATACAGGTTGAACTGCTGGAAAACCATTCCTGCGTTGCGCCGGATCTCCCGGAAGCCCGCGCTCTTCTTCCTCGCCGGCATGTCCGAATCCACGCGGACGCCGTTCACTTCCACCGAGCCGCCGCTGAGCTCCTCGAGCCCGTTGAGACAGCGCAGCAGCGTGCTTTTGCCGGAGCCGCTAGGTCCGAGAAGGACGACGATTTCCTTCGCCGCAACCCGAAGATCGATGGTTTTCAATACTTCCGTTCCGCCAAACGATTTCGACAGCCGGTTCGTCTGGATCATCATTCGGTTCGCGCCTCCTATCTCAATAAACTTTGGACAGCCGTTTCTCGATCGCTTCGAGAATGGCCGAGAACAGAGTGCTCATCACCCAATACATCGCCGCCACGCCGAGGTAGAACGGCATGTACACATAATACTGGGCGACCAGCAATTGAGCGGACCGCAGCAGTTCGGTTACGGTAATGACCGAGACAAGCGACGTTTCCTTGAGCATGCCGATGAACGTGTTGCCCATCGGAGCGATCGCCACCCGGGCCGCTTGCGGAAATATGATTCTTCTCAAAGCTTGCCAAGGGGTCATGCCGGTCGCGTAAGCCGCTTCGGTCTGCCCCTTTGGAATCGCCAGTATCGCCCCCCGGAACGTCTCCGACAAATAGGCGCCGACATTGATGCTCAACGCGACATAGGCGGCTGTCAGCGGCCCAAGCGTAATTCCGTAATCGACAAGCCCGTAATAAACGATAAGAATTTGTACGAATGCGGGCGTGCCGCGAACGACGGAGACGTATGCGCGCGCCAGCCAGCGGATAGCAAGGTTCCCCTTCAGCCGGGCAAGCGCAACGACGATGCCGATCAGCAGGCCGAAGAACATGGCTACGACGGTAATCAGCAGCGTATAATAGGCGCCCTTCACCAGGAAGAGCCCGTTATCCCATACCAGATTCATGAACGCTCGAAGCTCCTTTTGATCCCATGGGGTATCGCAGAGGATCATGACGCTGCCGCATCACAGCCCTCTGCGCCCCTGCCGCTTATTTGGAGGCAGGCTCCTCGCCGAACCATTTCTTGAAGATGGCCGTGTACGTTCCGTCGGATTTCATATCCGTCAGAGCTTGATCCAGCGCCGCCAGAAATTCCGGGTTGTTCTTGCGTACGGCGATTCCCGCGGAATCGGATTTGATCGCTTCTCCAACCGCCTTCACTTTGAATCCGTTTTTGTCCACGATCGGCTTCAAGGCGTACAGATTGTTGATCGTGGCGTCGATCCGGCCCGCATTGAGGTCTTGGAGGGAGGTGATGACGTCGTCGTAGGTTTTGATGTTGAACTTGCCGACCTTGGGCAGCACTTCATTGCGCAGATAAGCCTCATCGTTCGTGCCGAGGCCAACGCCGATGTTTTTGCCTTTGAAATCCTCAAGCTTCGTGATGGAGTCGTTGCTTTCGCGGACGATGATCTTCACTTGGTTCGTAATGTACGGCTGAGTGAAGTCGATCTGCTGCTTGCGCTCGTCGGTGATGGTCACCTGGCTGATGATGACATCGATCTTGCTTGCCTGCAGGCTCGGAATGAGGCCGGAGAAGTCTTGAGGCGCGAATTCCGCCTTCACTCCAAGACGTTTGGCGACATCCTTGGCGATGTCTGCGTCAAAGCCGTCGATTTCCTTGTTATCGTTCATGAAGTTGTAAGGCGCGTAGGTGCCCATGAGCCCGACCTTCAGCACGCCGGCAGCTTTCACCTGAGCGAGGAGATTGTCGTCTCCTTCCGATGGCGCTGCGCTTCCGGATTCGCCGGCAGGAGCCGGGCTTGCGGCATTTTGGGCATTGTCGTTCGTCTTCGCTCCGCAGCCGGCCAGCGCGAAGGCGAGCAGCATGAGGATGGATGCAGCGAGGTAAAGCGATTTCCTTGGTTTGTTCCGCATTGGATTTCTCTCCCTATACTCTTTTTGTTATGGTGTCCGGCTCTGACCGGATCATTCCGCTGCCGGACCGTTAAATGCCGAGCAGCCCGAAAAATTCGAATCTGGCCGTCTCGGACGCCAGCTGCTCCGCTGTCTTGGAGCTGATTCCGCTGCCCGGCGCGTTCAGGCCGAACAGCCAGCGGGCAATGACGCCTTCGATCAGGCTCATGATGAGGGCGGCCCGGACTTCGGCATCGATCTCGGCAGGCAGCATTCCAAGCTCGATCGCCCGGCGGATGTTTTGCAGGAAGGCTCTTTCCATCGCAGCGCGCGTCTCCGCGATTTCCTGACGGATCGGCTCGATGGCTCCGATGCCTCCGAGCAGCATCTCCATGAGGTCCCGATTGGATTCCGCGAACAGGAACAGCCTGGCGAGCAGGGCCTCCGACACTTGCACCATGTCCTGCACCGTGCCCGTCTCCCGGCGGTACCCTTGCGCGATGACTTCCAGCAGCTGGCGGCGTCCGTCCAGCACGATCTCCAGCGCGATCGCTTCCTTGCTCTTGAAATGCCAGTAGAACGTGCCTTGCGCCACGCCTGCTTCGGCTACGATATCCGAGATTTTCGTGACATGGTAGCCGTCCTTGGCGAACCGCCTCAGGGCGATTTCCATGAAGCGCCTGCGCCGCTCGCCGCTGGCCTGCGAATCCTTATCCTCGTTCAAGATGCTTCTTCACCTCTCCCGATTGACTAGTCAGTCAGTTATGTTTTAAATCCTATTGGATTGCTTAGGTATTGTCAAGCGATGCCGCCGATTTGCCCGATCAGCTTGTAATCGGAGCAAGCTTCTACGGATCGAAACGCAAAAAAACCCGACCATGAGGAGATCGGGTTCAGCATTCCATTGAATTCCTATCTGTCTGCAAGAGCCGCTTGCGGCGCAGCTCTTCCATGGAGCCTATCTCCTTCCGGCAGCTAGCCCAGCTTGTTGTTGGACGACTGCCTGAGCAGGCATTTATGCGGAATAACGATCCGGACCGGCACGGAGTGCTGATTCTCCGCGTATTCGACCAGCAGCTTGACGGCGAACATGCCCATCTCCAGCTTGGGGACATAGATGGTGGACAGCGGCGGAGACGTGAACTCCGAGATGCTGATGTTGTCCACGCCGAAAAAAGAGATATCCTCCGGAATCCGGAGGCCCCGTTCCGTCGCCGCCCTCATGGCGGCAATCGCCATCATATCGCTGGCCGCAAAAATGGCGGTCGGGGAATTGCCATTGTTCTCGAAAGCTTCTTTTGTCAGCTCGTAGCTCAAGGCGACATCCCACTTCACATTGATGACCCATTCATCCTCGATTGCCAGGCCGGCCTCGATCATCGCATCGCGATAGCCGAGGAAACGCTTCTCCTCGCGAAAATCGCCGTCAAGCTCCGGACCTCCGATGTAGGCGATCCGGCGATGGCCCTGTCCGATCAGATAACGGACCGCCTCCTTGGCCGCTGCCGCCCGGTCATAGCTGACTACCGGAACTTCGGGATCCGACAGATCGATTCCGACGATCGTTTTCACGTTCCCCTTCAGCCACTCGTAAGCCTCCTGATGGATGCGCTCCACGACAAGCATGCCGTCGATCCGGTTGTCCTTCACCAGACGCTTGAGCTCGTCGATTCCGGACTGCTCCTCGATGCTGTAGACGAACTCCAGGCGCATGCCCAGTCCGGCGAGCGTCTTCTCGATGCCTTCCAGAATGATGGAGAAATAGGGGCTGTTGTATTTGTTCTGCGGCATGGCCACGACACAGCCGATATTGTAGGCGTATTTCAATTCGGATTTCTTGGTTTTGTTCTGGCGCAAGGAGCGGTATCCGACCTGCTCCGCCGCTTCCCAGATCTTTTTGCGGGTCTCTTCGCTCACCGATCGGTTCGAGTCGTTTTTCATCACCCGGGATACGGTCGAAATAGATACGCCTACCCGGTCCGCAATATCCTTTAGTTTGGCCATATTGATCCTCTCTCCACAATGAATCTATTTATCTGCTCTATCGTTGGTTTGCTCAAATAAGTTGCGGCAAATATAGTGTATATTTCTCACATAGCGATGTCAAGAATTCCTATCGAGTAAATGGAAGTTGTAAAGAGAGGATTCTTCCCCGATTTAGGAACCGAAATAGATTGATTCAGCCAAAATTTTCCTTTATAATTCCACTTGATGGACGCAATTTTTTGTTACATTTGCGCCAAATTTTACGGACAGGAGGGAATCCTTGACGAACGCTTCAACGGGCCGCGACGGCTGCCGGCAGAGGCATCCTTTATGCGCCCAAGCTTCTGTAATTCCGCAAGGCCTGCATTCGACCCATTCATCGAAGGAGAGGATTTCGTTGAACATGAAGCGGTACAAAGCCAGTCTAGCCCTTCTGCTGTGGACGTCCCTGCTGTTTGGAGCTTTATCGCCATCGGTTTCCGCGGCGGATCCCATCGCCCCGCTGCCTCGTCTAGGCATTTATTATGGCTGGCCCTCGCTCGTCAATGGCGCCGCCGGCAATCTGACGACCGCCGCCAATACGTTCAAGCAGTTCGACGTCGTTGTGTTCGGCGACGGCATCGAGCACGCCAGCCACGGCGACCACGCCAATACGACGGCGATCATGGGCGACCTCAAGGCGGCGGGCAAAAAGGTTTTCGGTTACGTGGACCTTGGCGTCAGCACCCAGAATCTCAGCCTTGCGACGATCCAGACTTACGTGGACGAATGGAAAAGCATGGGAGCCTTCGGCATCTTCCTCGATGATTACGGCTTTGATTACGGAGTTACGCGCGCCAGGCAGAACGCCGTCCTGACCTATATCCACAATGCCGGGCTGAAAGCCTTCATGAACGCCTGGAATATAGACGAAGCGATGGGGAATCGGGATGAGACCGGCGCATCCAATCCGCCGAGCGTGACAGCGGGCGACTATTATCTGGCGGAGAGCTGGCTTGTTTCCGGCAACGCCTATCAATCCGTCTCCGCCTGGTCCGCCAAGGCCGACAAAGCCCTCGCCTATTATCGGAGCAAAGGGGTCGTCACCGCGGCCCTATCGACCAACGCGCCCGGAGCGGCAGCACCCTCCGACAGCTCCACGGATAGATTCAAAATGGCATGGTGGGCCGCAGCCATGTACGGCTTCCCGTTCCAATGGACCGACCTCTGGTATTCGGCCAGCAATAATACGCTGAACGTGTACAGCAATCCGAGCGGCTCTTACGGGACTTCATTCCTTTCCGACCCTGTCCACCAAAGCGGCTCCTCAGTCAATACGCGGACATCCAATACAGGCACGATTACGGTATCCGGCGACGGCTCCTCCACGGGAACAGGAGGTTATGCAGCAGCGGGCAGCTCCTACCCGTCCATCGCAATCGACGGCAATGCATCCGATTGGAGCGGGATCGCGGCGGCGGCTTCCGGAACGACGACCGCACAGATTCTCAAGGCAGCCAACGACGCTTCCAGCCTCAAGCTGCTCGTCCAAGGCAGCGGACTGAACGTCAAAAGCCAGTTCTACATCAATGCGGACAACAATACGGCAACAGGCTACAGCCCGTCCGGGTGGACAGCCGGCGGCGCCGATTACCTCGTCGAGAACAACGTCGTCTACAAAAACTCGGGAACGGGATGGAGCTGGACTGCCGTCCGCACGCTAGCCGCGACCGGTTCAGACCTGGAGTTCAGCAAATCGGCATCGGTCATCGAGCTGAAAATTCCGCTGTCCGCACTAGGGCTGGCCCCTGGAGCGGTTGTCCGTATCGGCTACATCAAAAACGACTCGGCAGCCGACAGGCTCCCCGGCGCCAACGGGACCATGCCGAGCATAACCTTGCTTCCTTGAAGGTCGGATGTCGGCTGAAATAGCAGGACGCTGTAGCGGCCAGTGCAAAAAAACCGATCGTCTGCCGGATCCTTGCTTCCGGCAAACGGTCGGTTTTCTTCGCTTCAGCAAGCCTTTTACAGGCTTCGCCAACTCATTCAAGCGAGCTTATTTGACGATTCCATTCCTTCCCGATCGGTTGTGAAAGCTCCAGCCAGCGGGACAGCAGCACGGCCGCTTGAGCTCGGCTGACGGTTCCCGCCGGCTCCAGTGCGGCAGCCGCCGTTCCGTTCATGAGCCCGTTCCCTACCAGGAAACGCAGCGCGGCCCGCGCCCATACCGCAGCGCTGTCCCGGTCGGAGAAGGCATCCAGCACATCGCCTTCCGGCTGCCGCAGCGCCGCCGGGCTTCCCGCGGCTTCATACGCCCTTTGCAGCATCAAGGCGGCTTCCTGTCGGGTGACGGCATCCCTCGGCATGAACCGGCTGCCGCCTATAATGCCGAGCTTCGCCAGAGCTTCCGCGTAACCGGCGTAATACGCGGTAGAAGCCGCATCCGTGAAGCCCGGCTTCGTCTTCTCGGGCTGGACATCGAGCGCCTTGGCCAGCATCACGGCGAACTCAGCTCGGGATATGCCGGATCCGGGCGCGAACCTTCCCGCCCCGATCCCCTGCACGATTCGCTTCGCTGCGAGAGAGCGGATGTCCTGCAGGGCCCAATGCCCTTGCGGAACATCCGTGAAACGGATGTCCGCAGCCAGCAGCACGAAGGTGGCGCCGCCAAGCTGCCGCAGGCCTGCCCGCCATTCATTGCCGGAGAGCCCGCCGCCGAGGTAAGCCGGTTCTCCTCCGGCTTCGACGGAGTAAAGGCCGGTCAGCTTCGGATCGGCTCCGGCAGCGGGCTTCATGCTCAGGATGGCGGGCTCGTCCAAGCGGGCAAGCGGAATGATGACGCCGCCTTCCTGCCGAAGTCCAGCCTCCAGAGCAATCGCCTCTCCCGCCGCATGATACGAGCTGCCTTCTGGAAGCTGCCGCGCCGACAGGCCCGAAGCCAGAGCGGCCGCATCGGCGGAATGCCACTTCAGATACAGGTCCGCATCACTCAAGCCTTCCCGGCCCGACCATTCCTTGAGCTGCCGGATCAAGCCAGCGGGCAGAGCGAGGCTGAACCGTTCCGCTGCGAATGTCAAAGTCATCCCGGCGTCGACGGCCAAGGCAACGGGAATCCGAAGCTCCTTTTTGCCGGCCTCCAATTGGACGGCAACGATTCCGTCCGCGCTCGCCGGCAGGTAGCCGACCCGCTGCACCTCCGGTTCGGACGCCGGAGGCGACGCTGATGGAGCCGGACTCAAGACCGGCGGAGGCGTTTCCGCCGGAGTCGGCGTCGGGGTTGGCGTTGGCGTCGGGTTTGGCGTTGGCGTCGATGACGATGTCGGCGTTGGCATCGATGTTGGGGTCGATGTCGGCGTTGTCTCCGGACTCTTCACCTCCAAGCGGTCAAGCGAATGCCAGCCGTCCTCCCGGCCTCCATCAATCGCGAGCGTTAGGCCGGGTTGGCCGGTATCCGGATCCAGAATGCCGGCAACAACTGTATAGGCTCCCGGGCGAAGACCTTCGGGAACATGCAGCGGCAGCTCCGTCTGATGTCCGCCCGGAAGCCACTTGCGGATATCCGCTTCCGCCTTCGTCACGGTAGCAGGAATGACGCGGCCTTCGGCATCCGCCAGCGCGACTGCGACCGGCCAATTCAAGTAGAAGGGAGCCACGCCCTTGTTGGTCCAATCGGAAGCGATGGAAATGCTCCGGCCCGCCACCGCTTCGTAAGGATGCTTGACGGATTCCAGCACGAACCGGTACCCCATCGTCTTCAGCATGGAATCCATGTTCTCCTGCACTTCCCCGGTCACGCTGCCGGCACCGACCCTGTAATCCGCCGGAGCGGAAGGCCCCAGCCAGGACGTATGGGAAGCGCGCGCTTCCCGAAGGGATTCCATGATGGCGTCATCACGCAAGGAGAGCAGCGGATTGCCGCTTGTGAATTCGCCTCCCGAATAGTTGCTCTGCCAGAAATCCGGCATCCGGGAAGCGGCCTTCACCTCGGAAGCGTCCTGTCCGGGATCCATATAAAGCCCGATGTCCGACCATCCTTCCTTCGTCCAGGACAGCCATGATTGCGTAGAGCCTTTGTCGCCGAACACGTCGTTGAACAGACCGAGCTTGTTGTCGGCCGCGATCGGGAACGGCTTGCGCATGCCGAGCAGCTTATGGGGGAAGCTGTCCACGTACGCCTGGACATACGAGTCGGATATGCCGAGATTCGGGAATTTCCCCGAATCCTCCTCCGGCCAGTTGTGGAATTCCCCCCAATGCCCGAGCGAGCCGATCTGGATGAACGCGATGCGGGGATCCCGGTCATACCGCTTGCCCAGCGCTTCGATGAGCCGCTTGTGCTCCTCGATCAAGACGGAGCTGCTGTAATTGGGCGCAAAGCCGGAGCCGATGGAAGCGGTCTGATATGATTTTCCCGCCCCGGACGCTCCCTCGCTTGCGACTAGCTCGTCGTACAGCCAGTCCGGAATATCTCTGTGAGGACCATCGCCCGGAAGGTCGAGCACAACGCGCAGGTTCACCTTTTTCCCGAGGCTTGCCCAGTAGGCGAACTGGTATTTGTCCTCGATTCCCGCCCAGTCGTAACGGCCTTTCTCCGGTTCGAGCTCTTTCCAGGTCATGCCCGCATATACAAGGCTGTGAGGCTGGACGTAGGGCTCGCCGGACGGCTTGTCCCCGTCCCTGGACCATGCCGCCCAGCCCATGTACGGATTGTTCAGCACCTCGAAGCTTTCCCGGGGATAGAATGCTTGCGGATCGCGAGGCTGCCGGACGGAAGCGCGCACGTCGAGCAGCGGCGATCCCGGCGCAGGCAGCGAGACCGATTGCTTGGACACATAGGCGGCGCCGATCCGGCTGGAGGCATCCGCCCCGATCATGCCCAGATACACATACGCGAGATTATGATCGGGATAGGACTCGTTCCACGCTTTTCCCGCCGGAATCCAGCCTCCCGAACCGTCGTAGCGGTACAGCGAGTTGCGGCTCAGCTTGTAGTCGATGCCGCTGCCCGGCCACTCCGCCGATTGCCAGCCCGTCGATGCGTCGGAGTCGCTGTCGATGAAGAACTCATTCTGCGTGTTCAGATCGGTCCCCTGCGCCAGCAGATACAGCTTCTCCTCGTCCCGAACGGCTCGGAGCGTTGTCGTCCCCAAGCCGGACATCGCCCTGTTGTCGACGGAAGCCCACTCCTCGTCCCGGCCGTCGACGATGATGCCCGTCCCGCTCTCGGTCAGCGCAGCGGCCATCGCAGCCGAACCGGCAGCCGGAGCGTAGTCATCCCCGACTCCCAACGCCACCCGGACCGTGCCCGAGCGCCCGGGCCAGCCCGCCATATCGACGGTTTCCTCCAGAATGCTTTGACCCGGCGGGGCATATACGGAAGAGACGACGCTTTCGGCCGCTCCATGCTCCCTCCACTCCCAGCCCGAGCCCGCGCTTTCGTACACGATGCCGTTCTGGACCAGGTAATCGGCGCCGGTCGCGCCGTATTGCCAGCCCTGGTACCCGGTCGCGCTGTCATTGTCGCTGTTGATGAACAGATTTTTCTCCCCCGACAGATCGGTCCCGTGCGCCAGCACGTGGAGGTTCCCGTTCTTGACAAAAGCAGAGAGATCGTTCAAGACGCCGGTACCGGAAGCGGCAGCCCGCACGCCTGTCCATTCGGAATCATTTCCGTCCACCTTCACCCGCGGCAGGGACGGAGTGACCTTGGCGGCGGCTCCAGAGGCCTTGGGCGCATAGCGGTCGCCGCCATTGAAGCCGATCCGAATCGGGGCCGCAGCCTGAAGCCCGAGCAGGGAAAGGGGAATCGAGGCCTCGAGGATGCGGTCGTCGCCTGCGTCTCCCTCCCGGTAGCTGATCCCTTCGCCCTCCAGTGCGGCCCAATCCCAGCCTCCCCCGCGGTTGGCATAGAGCTCGCCGTTCTCGAAGAGGAAGTCGAAGCCGCTTTCCGGCCATAGCCAATTGGCGTTGAAGCCGGTCGCCTTCTCCCGGTCCGTATCGAGGAAAATATCGTTGAAGTCCGCCGCCTTGCCCTTCGCGAGAATCGAAAGCGCCTCGTTGTTTTCCGCCGCGTAGAGCTTCGTCAGACCGTCCTCCGATTCCGCTGCCGGGAGCAGGCCGGACCAGTCCTCCGCCTGCCCGTCCACGACGACATCAGGATCCGGACCGTACGCTTCGGCCTCCGCGTCTGCCGCCAGCATCGGCTTGCCCGGATCGGGCAGGAAGGAGTTGTCCGGCATATGGCTGTAAGCGACCTTGATCGGACCCGGTCTCCCGCTTCCCAGCAAGGAGAGATCAACCGCCGTCTCCAGCGCCGAAGCCGTGCCGGCGGCTTCCGCAATCCCTGCATCCTCCCATCCGCCTTCCCGATAGCGGTACAAGCGGCCTCCTTCAATCTTGTAATCCACGCGGGAGGAGTCGCTCCAATGCTTCACGAACGCCCCCTCTGCCGCGTCTCCTCCTGCCTGGATATAGAACACGCCATCCTCCCGCACGTCAGAGCCTTTGACCAGCATATGCAGCTTGCCTTGTCTCTGCACCGCCTTCAGCATCTGCAGCGGGCTATCTCCGGACACGGCGTCGGCTTGGATGCCGTCCCACTGTCCGGGAGCTCCGGTGAACCGCTTCGTTTCGACCTTCCCTTCCGCGCGCGACTCAGCAGGAGCAAGACCTCCGGCCAGCACCAGGCAGGCCAGCAGCGACACGGCCGTTCTTCTTCCTTTGGCGAGACTCCCTTTCCACGCCATCAAGATTCCCCTCCCCTTCAACCCGAATGGAAACCGAACCCCAAAAAAGGCTGAACAAAAGACGACGGGCTGATGCCTTTGATTGTCATCAAAAGTCAGATTCATCTTCCCGCCGCCTTGTTCAGCGTATGATCGGCCAGCTATCGCAGGCTTGCCCTTACTTGCCGTAAAGGGATTTGATCTCCCCGAGGACATCGTCCAGACTGCCTTTGCCGGACAGCGGCTGGGCGAGCTTCTGAGGAATGATCTCCCATAACAGCTTCTCCTTGCCGTCGAAGAACGGCGTCGTGATGGCGAATTTCTGGGCGTCGATGAACGTGCTCTTGTTGTAGCCTTCATCGGTTCCCAGATAAGTGTCCGCCGCCTGCTTGTTCGCCGGAATCGACTGTCCCTGCTTGGCGAGAGCGACCTGGCCTTCAGGACCGGCGAGCCAGCTCAGCAGCGCCCATGCCGCCTTCTCGTTTTTGGAATACGGACTGAGCGCGTTGCCCGCCACCTGAACGACCGTTTTCGTTTCCTTGAACTTTGGAGGCAGCACCGTATCGAATTTGATATTCGCCTTCTTGAATTCGCTGGCCGACCAGGAGCCGGCGAAGCTCATCGCCACTTTGCCTGTGGTCAGCGTGAGGAAAGGCTCCTTGGACAGCGATTGGCTCTGGCTGGCGGTAGGCGTCACATGCTCTTTCGTGACGAGATCGCGGAAGAACTCCAGCACCTTTTTGTCCTCCGGACTGTCGATCGCCAGCGACTGGTCTTCCGTGACCAAGGCGCCCCCGGCCGAGATGAGCTGCGGCTCGAGCACGGAGTCGGCAGAGCCTGCCGGATCCATCGTCAAGCCCCATTGGACGATGTTCTTCGGATCGAAGTCCGGATCCTCGGCCGTCTTGCCGTTTTTGTCGATCGTCATTTTCTTGGCGATGCCAAGCGCTTCATCCCATGTCATCTCGGCTCCCGGATAGGCGGCTCCGGCAGGATTGCTCTTCTTGTCGTCAAACAAGCCCTTATTGTAGTAGAGGACGATGGTGTTCGCGTCGCGGGGCAGCGATACCTGCTTGCCGTCCACTTGATGGGCGGCCAGGACGCCCGGCTCGAAGTCGCTCAGGCTGAAGTTCGAGGAAGAGATGAGTCCGGTAAGGTCTTTAAGGGCTCCGAGCTTCGCATATTTGTCCACATAGGCGTAGCTGATTTTGTAGACGTCGGGCAAATCCTTGGACGACGCCTGTGCCGTGAGCGAAGTCCAGTAGGTTCCCCAATCCTTGCTGACCACTTCCACCTGGATGTCAGGATAGGCTTCATTGAACGCTTTAAGCAGCTCTTTCGTCTGCTCGGTCTCGACGTTGGTTCCCCACTGGGAATAGGTGATCTTGCCTGAGATTTTCTCCCCCGAAGGCTCCGCTCCGTTGGAAGGAGCCGCCGCAGGGCTGCTTGCCGGCGCATTGGCGGAAGAATTCTCCTCCGGATTGCCGTTGCTGCCGCATGCCGCCAGCATCATGGAGCCCATCAACGCGATCGCCGTCAAACCCGCATACCTTTTTCTCGTCTTCATCCTGAACCCTCCTCATGATTTTCCGGTTGCTGCGTGTTGCTTCGTTCCGATTGCCGCCTGTCTATCCCATGATTTCTTCATGCCGATGCCGGATCATTTGATTCCGGTCATCACCACCCCCTCGATGAAGTATCTTTGGGCGAAGAAATAAATGCAGCCGATCGGAAGCAGCGCGATGAAGGAGCCTGCCGCCAGAACAGGGAAATCATGCGAGGTCTGGCCGAGTATCATCTGAAGGCCGACGCTCAGCGTCTGCAGCTTCTCGGATTGGATGAAGATGAGCGGAGAGAAGAAGTCGGTCCACGAAAACACGAACGAAAAGATGAAGGCGCTCACGACGATCGGACCCGAGAGAGGCATGATGACCTTGCGGTAGATCGTCCAGGAGCTTCCTCCGTCCACATAGGTAGCCTCGTCCAGCTCGCGGGGAATGGTCATGAAGAACTGCCGGAACAAGAAGATGAAGTACGGATTGGCGAGCGTCTGCGGCACGATCAACGGAAGCCATGTATTGTACCACCCAATGTCCTTGTAGAGCAGGTACAGCGGGATGAGCGTCACTTGGGCGGGGATCATCAGCGTGGCGAGCACAATGCCGAACAGATAGTTGCGGGACACCGCCTTCGTTCTGGCGAAGCCGAACGCGATCAGCGAGGAGAACACGATCGTTCCGGCGCCTACGGATCCGGCAATGGCAAAGGAGTTCACGATCCAGCGCCCCATGAGCGGCATCGTGTCGAACAGGCGGGAGAATGCGCCGAGCGTAAAGGGATCGGGCCAGAATTTGGGAGGGAACTGGAAGGTCTGCTCCTGGGTTTTGAGCATGGTCGTCAGCAGCCACAGCAACGGACCGCTGAACACCGCCAGACCGGCAAGCAGGAACAAATAGTGGAAAAACAGCTTGGATGTCCGCATCATGCTCATGTCCCTTTCCCCTTGTCCACTTCGTAATAAACCCAGCGGTTCGAGGTCTTCATCACGATCCAGGTCAGGACGAGGATCAGGAGGAACAGAATCCAGGACTGGGCCATCGCATAACCGAACTTCATATCTCGGAAAGCCGTGTTGTAGGTGTTGAGCATGTACGTCGTCGAGGAGTAATCGGGGCCGCCATTGTTAAGCAGCTTGGATTCCGTGAACATCTGGAAATAATAGATCATTTGCATCACGAGCGAGAACAGGATCGTCGGGGAGATCATCGGCAGCGTAATCGTGAAAAACCGGCGGATGCCGTTGGCCCCATCGATTTTGGCCGCCTCGTACAGATGGCCCGGAACGCCTTTGAGCGCCGCCAGAAAAATCAGGACCGGCCCGCCGGAGCTCCAGATGCCGATCGTCACGATCAAGGGCTTGCTGAGGGATTCGCTCCCCAGCCAATCCACCTTGTCCAGGCCGACCGAGCCGAGGAGCTGGTTCACGAATCCGCTGTCGATGCCGAACAGCAGCAGCCAGATAATGACGGTCGCGACAGGCGGGACCAGATACGGCAAGTAATACATCGTGCGGAAGAAACGGACGCCCTTCACCTCGACATTGAGGATGACGGATACCAGAATCTGAAAGACAACGGTTACAGGAACGGCAATAAAAACGAAATACAGCGTGTTGCCGAAGCTTTTCAGAAAAATGGTGTCGTGCAGAAGGTTTTTGTAGTTGTCGAATCCGATCCATTTGGGGGAGGTCACCGAGTTGTAGTCCGCAAAGCTGTATACCATGCTCATGCCGGCAGGGCCGACGAAGAACACGAGGAAACCGACAATCCATGGAAGGATAAACAGAAAGAATTTTGCCTCTTCTCTCCACTTGGAGGTCATGCCATCACCCCTCTTGATCCGATATTAGGCTGCTGTCAAGAATCCAGCTCGCTTATGTAGACGTATCTTTCTTCCTTGATCGACTTTTCCGCGGCCAGCGCCACCAGCAAAGCATCGCGGCCGACCAGGCCTCCGGCGAACGGCTGCTCTCCTGTACGGACCGAGCGCAGGAACTCGAGCCGTTGCCGCTGGCTTCCCGTATGTCCTCCTCCCACCGAATCCGAATCGGTGTCGATGTCGAGGTGGACTCTCGTCGTGTCCGCCGGACCGAACAGATCCACCGTCTTGTCCTTCTTGACGATCATCTGTCCCCCGTTGCTCCCGAGAAGTCCGATCTCAAGCCCTTCATCCATCAGGTTTCTCGGCTTCAAATACATGCACAGTCCGAGATTCGCCTTGCTTCCGTTCTCGTATTCGACCGTGACCCAGGCATGGTCGACGATGGTAGTCGATGTGATCGTCCTCGGAGCGTAATGCGTGTAGGAGTTCGTAATGACATTGGGCTCCCCGTCCTTGATGACATGCTGGCCTCCGGAGGCGAATACCCTTCTCGGCCTGGAGCCGATCATCCAATTGAAGATATCGAAATGATGGCAGTCCTTCTCGACCAGCGCCCCGCCCGACTTCGCCTCATCGTAGAACCAGTCGACGGGCGGGAACGGATCCCGGAATTCCTTGCACCACATCATGGTCACTTCGCCGAGCGCGCCGGCTTCAAGCTCGCTGCGCAGCCTTCGATAGACATTGGAATAGCGGTAGGTCAGTCCGATTTGAAGGATGATTCCGGCAGCCTCCGACTCCCGGATGATGTCATCGCATTCAGAAAGCTTCGGCGCGACAGGCTTTTCCAGGAAGACATGCTTTCCCGACCGGATAAACGGAAGGGCCGTCTCATGGTGCATGTAATTGGGAACGGAAAGGACGACCGCGTCATAGGTATCCATCTTGTCCAGCAGTTCCCGGTAGTCCGACACGATTCCGGGCCGGTTGTTCCGGATCTCGGGCAGCACGCGGTTCAGATTGGATTCGCTCGGATCCGCGATCCAGACGATTTCGCATTCCTCGATCCGATCGAATCCCGTCGCATGGCCGGCGCCCATGTCCCCGACACCGATCAAAGCCAGCCGTATTTTCGCCATCTTTGAAATTACCCCCAAATATTCACTATTATTTGCGCCAAAATTTGTGTTCCTTTGGTAAAATATTAGTTCACATTTTCGTTTCCGTCAATAGTGCATTCCGGATTTTTTTGAAGGGATTGTTGCACAGCGACCGCTTTTTACGCTTAGGAAAACCGCCCCTCTCACCAAACCTAATATTTGCGGCAAAAATTGTCCATGTCATAATCAACCGACCTTTGATTTCAATCCTATCCGCTCTCTATATTCAGGTGATCAGCAGACTGCAAGGGCCGCAAAAAAGCAAGCCTCCCGTCCATTGTCGGACAGGAGGCTTGCTTGGAAGACGCAGCGGATTTATCCGCATACGATGGATTCATGGAGACGACCGAGCAGCGTGTTTCGATCCAGGCTCCTTCAACCGCTTCCGTTTTGCAAGGGTCATTCCAGTTCCTTCTTGATCACGTTCCATATTCCGCTGTCCATGAACGAGCGGCTCCAGGTAGCGACGCCTGCCAGCCCGTATTCGTTCGCTAACGCTACTCTGGCTTTGATGGAAGTACTGTCTTCCAGCCAAATCCGCTTCAATTGCCCGTCCTCCCGGTACTCCACGTAATTCTGTCCGGTTTTCCGGTCATAGGTGGGATTCAGCTTGCGAGCGGCCACCAGCTCGGCCGCCTTTTTCATTCCGAGCGCTTTGGAAGTGACCTTGCTCCCTCCCGAGCTCTTCGGCGTCTCTGTCCAGACACGAGTATAAAGAGGCATGCTGAGAACGATTTTGGACGGCGGAATGCCATCCTCGTCCAGCAGCCTTTCGACCGATCGCCTCACCCAGGACAGCGATGCGACCGAACCGGATTTCGGGCTGGAAGCCCAATGCTCGTCATAGGCCATCAGCATCATGAAGTCCACATAGGGGATCAAGGCCGGCCGGTCGAGGAACAAGGACCAGTATTCGCTGTCCGACTTCGGGGTGACATCGACGGAGACGACGAGGTTGCATTCGCGAAGAAGCGGCGACGCTTCCTTGATAAACTGGACGAAGTTTTCTCCATCGTCCGTTTTCACGTTTTCAAAATCAAAGTTGATTCCTTGCAGTCGATACGTTTCCGCGTATTGAAGCAGCTGCTGGATCATATGTTCCCGCGACTTTTTCGTCGACAATGCGATCGACGTCCGATTCGGCTCGAATCCGTTGCTGAACATCGCCCAGATCTGGAGATTGCGCTCCTTCGCCCACCGGACATAGTCCAGATCCGCTTTGCTGCTTATGTCTCCGGTTCCGTTGGAGAGCTCGAACCAGGTCGGACTCACCACATTGACCCCGTCCAGTTCCGGAAGCCGCTCCGGATCGGGGGATTTGCCGTAGACGGCTTCCCAAGTCATATTGACTTTGGCGTTCCCGGAGCTGAACGCTTGGCTGCCGGGGGCCGCGCCATTCGCTCCAACGCTGCCGCTTCCGGCAAGCGGGCCGACCGGGAAAATATCATCGCCGACCGCAGGGGAAGCGGACACAGGCGTCTGGGATGGCAGCTCCCTTCCGCCGGCAGCGTCGGCCAGGCTTGTCCGATCGCCGGCAAGAGCCTGTTCGGCCGCCGGACTCCTCCCGTGCAAGAGCGGCATTAGCTTGAACGGCATGACCGGCAGGGCGAGAAGATGGAACAAAATGATCGTGCATGTGGAAGAAAAGATGAAATACACGAGAAATAGACGGCTCAGCCTGCGCTTGGCCGCATGGTGATGATCCATCCTGCATCCCTCTCTAACTCTCTGATCCTTTCTTCCATTCTATGAACCTGTCCGGGTTCTCATGACGCTGGGACGCAAGAAGAAGCTTCGCCATCCCAAAAAAAAGACTTCCCCTCTCGATTGAAGAGGGAAAGTCCTACATTCGCCAGCTTGCTCGGACAGGCCGCGATAAGGCGTCGGCAGCTTCGTCCATCCGATTCCTTACCGCGTCTCCCGATGAAGCGTGACCTTCTTCAGACGCGGACAATATTTGCGGAGCTCGATCCGTTCCGGGTTGTTCCTTTTGTTTTTGGTCGTCGTATAATTGCGGTCCCCGGATTCCGTGCAGGCAAGCGTAACTGTGACTCTCATGTCCATTTTCCTCCTTGAATTTTCGATTCCGAATACTGCCCCAAAGAGCTCCCGCCCTCATTCTCTCCAAAACAAGCCATGCGGATCGAGCTCCACCTGCTCGAGCTGATGCTCAAAGTCGCCATGAAGAGGAATCATCGGGACCTCGCTCCAAGTTCCTTTTGCTTTCATGCATACCGCCCATTTGCCGTTCTTCAGCCGAAAATGCGCGATGTCCCTGCTGCGCCATCCCGATTCTGGCAGGGCGGGCCTCAGCTCGCTGAGCGTAAGGCCGTTCTCCTCCCAGCAATAGGCCAGCCGGATGTCGCGGGACATGCTGCCGGGAACTTTGAGCTGGATGTAGCCGTCCAGCAGCTTGCCGATCCGATACCGGCTGAGTTCATCCCGTTCAATGGCCGCCATGGCTCCGACTTACCAGCTGGCCTTTTTGACGCCTGGGATATGCCCCTTGTAAGCCAGCTCCCTGAAGGCGATTCGGGATACCTTGAACTTCCTGAGGTAGGCATGCGGCCTGCCGGTCATGGCGCAGCGGTTATGCAGCCGGGTCGGCGAAGAGTCGCGCGGCAGCTTCGCCAAAGCTTCGTAATTGCCCTCTTCCTTCAGCTTTTTCCGAAGCTCGGCATATTTTGCGACCAAAGCCTGCCGCTTGAGCTCTTTTGCGACCTTGGATTTCTTTGCCATGATCAATCTCCTTTAATCGTAAATTTTACTTATTATACCAGGGGATCCTCTAGAAGAAAAGACGATCATGCTCCCATGAAAGCGGCATGTTCACCCATCCAGCCATTGGAAGCCTTCATTTCCATCCGCCCCCGCGAAGCGAGCGCTCCTCGCCGTCTTCCTGCCGCTCAAGCAGCCTCGGCTTATACTCGGCATAGGAATCCTCAAGCATCGGCAGGGAGATCGACGCCTCCTCAATGATCGCCTTCCGCTTGGCTTTGAGCACGATTTGCTCCATATCGGCAAAGCTGCAGCCTTCCAGCAGCCGAGTGGCCGGCTCCAGCAGCTCTTCGCCGCCGGCGAACATGCCCATCAATTGGGTCAAATACGCCTCCCGCGAAGCTCGGTTCGGGTTGTCGTACCTCATCTTCGTATCGAAACGGCGCCAGATGGCATGGTCCAGATCCTTCTCCAGATTGGTGGCCGCCATGAAAACGCTGCTTCCGTCGAACTCGTCCAGGCACTGGAGGAGGGTGTTGACGACACGGGTCATCTCTTTCACTTCATCATTGTTTTCGCGGGTCCGGGCTATGGCATCGAACTCATCGAGAAACAGCACGCATGGGCTGGATCGCGCATGATCGAATATCTTCCGGAGATTCGTCGCCGTCTCGCCCAGATGGCTGTGGATGACGGAATCCAGCCGGACCAGAAGCAGAGGCATGTTCAGCCTTTGCGCCATGTAGAAGGCGGTCAGCGTCTTGCCCGTTCCCGGCGGGCCGAACATGACGATCTTGTTCGGAATAGGCACGTCATGCTCCTCGAATTTCTCCTTCATGTCCAGGATCCGGATGAATTCCTCCACAATGCGGTTGTTTTCGGCCTGTAGCACGATGCGCCTCACTTTGCGGGCGCAATCCTTCGATGAATAATAGGTAGCGATGTCTGTCCCCTTGGAACGGGGAAGCCTGCTCGCCGCTGCTGTCTTGCTCATGAAATGAACTCCTCTTACGGATGGATTAGACTCTGCTTGATTCGGCTTGGAACGACGGCAAAGGGTCCTTGAAATGGCGCCAGACGCTTTGCATTTCTTCTTCCGTGAGAAGCGCCCGGTCCAAGGAGCCGCAGATCCGCTCTTTGTCGAGGTCAATGCCGATGAACACGAGCTTGGTTACCCGGTCTCCCCATTGCTCATCCCAATCCGGCGATTTGGGGAAGTCGCTGCCGAAATAGGCATAACGCTCTTCCTCCGACAACGCCGCTACCCACAGTCCCGCAGGGGACAGCTGCCGGGAGACGCCGGCCTGGCTGAAGGATACGGCGGTATGGTTGCGGGTGGCGATCCACATGACGCCTTTGGAGCGGATCACTTCCTGAGGCCAGCTGGCGAGCTGCTGAAGCAGCCGCTCCGGATGGAAGGGGAGCTTCCGGGTGTAGACGAACGAACCGATTCCATACGCCTCCGTCTCCGGCGTATGCTCCTCCTTCAACAGCTCCTGGATCCAGCCCGCCGATTGGCTGGCTTTGTCGAAGTCGAACAGATGCGTGTTCAGGATGGCCTTCGGATCTACGTTTCCATAACTCGTCCGAATGATTTTCGCCGCAGGCTGCAGGCCCCGCAGCGCCTTCTCCAGCTTGTCGAGCTCCTCCGCGCCGACCATATCGCATTTGTTCAGAATCAGGACATCGCAAAATTCGATCTGGTCGGTCAGCAGGTGGACCACTCCCCGAGTATCATCGCCGCCCGCTTCCTGGCTGCGGTCCTTCAGCGATTCCCGGGTATTGAAATCCTGCCAGAAATGATAGGCGTCCACGACCGTCACCATGCAGTCCAGACGGGTGAGCTTGGACAAGTCGATATTCTGGTCCTCATCGACATACGTAAAGGTTTGGGCGACCGGAAGAGGCTCCCCGATCCCCGTCGATTCGATCAAGATGTAATCGAACCTCTGCTCCCTGGCAAGACGCTCGACCTCCTGCAGCAGATCGTCGCGCAGCGTGCAGCAGATGCAGCCGTTGGACATCTCCACGAGCTTTTCTTCCGTACGGCTCAGTCCTGCGCCGTCCCGGACCAGCTCCGCGTCGATGTTCACCTCGCTCAAATCGTTGACGATCACGGCGACCCTAAGGCCCTCCCGGTTGTTGAGCACATGATTCAGCACGGTCGTTTTCCCTGCGCCCAGATAACCGCTGAGCACGGTCACCGGTATTTTCTCCGCCATCTCCTGCGTCATTCCTCCAACTCCTTTATGGCTCCAAGGGCTTCATTGGATTTCTGAGAGTCACCCTTGATTGTAATAGTAATTATTACGATTAAAACCATCATACCTTCCGTTCCCTGGACCTGTCAAGCATGCCGGCCAAGGAAGTCAGGGAGGCGTATGCGGCCAATGCAAAAAAAGCCGGAGTCGTCCGGCTTTTTGTTTCCTATTCCTGCACCCTAGAGGACGGTCGTACGGTTTCTCCCGTTGGCTTTGGATTGATAAAGCGCCGTATCCGCCCTATGAATGAATTCCTTTGCCGAACCCCATTCCGGGCTGCAATGGGCGACCCCGACGGAAACCGTCAGCCGGCCTACAGGGTCAAATGCCGTCGCGGCAATCTCTTCGCGGATCCGCTCGGCCAGCAGCTCGGCCAGATGGACATCCGAGGTTCTGACAAGCACGCCGTATTCTTCGCCGCCATATCGGAATGCAACATCCCGAACTCCGGCAAGCGCGCGAATCTTGGATGCCAGCTCGATGAGCACCCGGTCGCCCATGACATGTCCGTACGTATCGTTGATCCGCTTGAAATGATCGACATCAAGCAGAATCAGCGAGAATCGAGTCCCCTCGTCGATCCATTCCGCGATCGTAAGATCGAACATTTTGCGGTTCCAGAGCCGGGTAAGTCCGTCCAGATGGGCTTCATCGGATAATACCTTCACATAATTGTCAAAGCTTTGCGCAAGCTGCTGAACCTCGTAAATGTACGTTCCGCGCAGCTTGGTCCTCACGGAAGGAACATGCCGCGAGGAGACAGCCGCTTCCTCCGATATTCTGGCGAGCTTATAGAGCGGAGATGAAATTTGTCTGGAAATCCACAACGCTGCGATCAGGATAAGAATGAACAACGGCAGCGCCTGGAGGATCATGGACTTTTCAAGCGTCCGGATAGGCTCGTCCAATATGGTTCTTGGGGTTTGGGATATAATTCCCCAACCGCTGTCAGGCTCATAGGCATACCCGGCGAAATAGCTCTCGCCATCGGCATTCTCGATCGTTTTGTAGCCGCTGTTGCCCGACTTGACCCGTTCGATGGCTTCATTGCCTTTCACGTATTCATTGATCTGGAATGGATTCGGATGGAAGATCAATCTGCCGTGCTTGTCCACGACGTAGACGTACGAGCCGTTGCCGTAGTAATGCTCGCTCAGCTGCCGGCTGAGCACATTATCCTCTTGAAGATAGATGGTGCCGCCGATAAAGCCCTCGTACTCTCCGTCCTTGTCGAATACAGGCGTCGAGATCAGCACAATAAGACGGCCGGATGCCCCTACATACGGATCGGAGATGAACGCCGTCCGCTCCGAAGCAGCCTGTCCGGAGGCGCTCGACGTCAGCTTCGTGCCGGCTCCGATGCCGACATTCGTCGGGCTGATGGCTTGGATCGTCTGATTGGCGTCGGCAAAAAACACGGAGTTGAAGTAGCGCCGGTTCGTTTGAAACCAAGTATCCAGCTCATTTTGATTGATCTTGTTCCGCCAGGATACCGCTGCCAGCGACACCAGGTTGCTGTGCATCAGATCGAGCAGCTCCTCGGTATTGGAAGCAAGCTTCTTGGCATATTGAGCGTTGTTTTGCAGGTAGCTCGAAGAAAGGGAGGCGCTGCTCGCGCGCACAGCCGCATAAACGCCGACGGATGCGGTAAGGAACATGGCACTGATCACCAGAAGGCTGAGTATATGGCGGAGTTTGATTTTTTTGTAGGGTCGCATAACCTTCAATATGAGCCTCTTTGCTGTCTAATTGGATGGAAACAAGTTCATGATGAACGGGATAGAGGAGAACCTGCCATCCCTCTTATTCATTGTATCTTATTCAAGCGTATTATCGGAAGCCGCGACGAGAATATGAATAACCATGGCGTTGGAGCAGCCATTACATTTCGATCATCGGCTTCCCGACAGCCATTATCCAACCCAAAAGCCGCCTAACTACCCATCGGGTAGTTAGGCGGCTTAATGAATGATAGAAGCATTAGTTGCGGATCAGATAGTCGAACGCGCCCAAAGCGGCATTTGCGCCCGATCCCATCGAAATGATGATCTGCTTGTACGGGCTGTTCGTGCAGTCGCCGGCAGCGAATACGCCCGGCAAGCTGGTAGCGCCGTGGTTGTTGACGACGATCTCGCCCATGCGGGTACGCTCGACGGCATCGCCGAGCCAATCCGTGTTCGGTACAAGTCCGATCTGGACGAATACGCCCTGCAGCTCGATATGCTTGACCTCGCCTGTTTCACGTTCGGTATACGAAACGCCGTTCAGCTTGTCCGTTCCGGTGAACTCTTTTGTCTGAACGTTCTTCAGCACCGTAACGTTGGGCAGGCTGTACAGCCGGTCTTGCAGCACGGCGTCCGCCTTCAGCTCCGAATTGTATTCGAGAACCGTCACATGGCTGACGATGCCTGCAAGGTCGATCGCCGCCTCGATGCCGGAGTTGCCTCCGCCGATGACCGCTACATGCTTGCCTGCGAACAGAGGACCGTCACAGTGCGGACAGTAGGCTACGCCCTTGTTCTTGAACTTTTCCTCGCCCGGCACGCCGACATTGCGCCAGCGGGCGCCCGTCGACAGGATGACGGTCTTGCTTTTCAGAACAGCGCCG
Source organism: Paenibacillus sp. RUD330 (assembly GCF_002243345.2). NCBI lineage: Bacteria > Bacillati > Bacillota > Bacilli > Caryophanales > Paenibacillaceae > Paenibacillus > Paenibacillus sp. RUD330. Next base: position 1,830,828 of record NZ_CP022655.2, on the reverse strand, counting down.
TTTTCGAGCTCAAGCTCGATGTAGTCGCGCTTCTCCAGACGTTTGGCCCGTTGAAGCTTCATCACATCGACCTGGTACTCTTTGACATGCTCTTCAAGGCTTGCGGCGAGCTTCGGACCCTCGGTATATTTCACGCTGATGAAGTTCTCGATGCCTACCGTGTCCATGACTTGGCCGCCGAAGCGCTCCGCGACAATGCCGGTGCGGATGCCCTTGCGCGCCGCATAGATGGCGGCGCTGGCGCCGGCAGGACCGCCGCCGACGACAAGCACGTCGAACGGCTCCTTGTTGTCGAATTCCGATGCGTCCGGAGCTTCGACAATCTTGGAGAGGATCTCCTCGATCGTCATCCGGCCGCTTCCGAAGAATTCTCCATTCAAGAATACGGAAGGAACAGCCATGACCTCTCTGCTTTCCGCTTCTTCCTTGAAGGCGGAGCCGTCGATCATCGTATGCGAAATGCCCGGGTTGAGGATGCTCATCAGGTTCAGCGCCTGAACGACATCAGGGCAATTGTGGCAGCTGAGGCTGATGAACGACTCGAATTCGTAGCCGCCTTTGATGCCTTTGATCTGGTCGATCACGCTTTGCTCGACTTTCGGGGCTCGTCCGCTTACCTGCAGCAAAGCCAAGACGAAGGAAGTGAATTCGTGGCCCAAAGGAATGCCGGCAAACACGACGCCGGTCTCCTCTCCGATGCGATTGACGCTGAAGCTCGGCGTTCGGGTCAATTCGGCTTTCTCCACCGTAATCCTGGACGTCATGCCGACGATTTCATCCATGAGCTCCAGCATCTCTTTCGATACCGGATCGGATGCCGCGCTGACCTTGATCAGCACTTCGCCTTCCATAAGCTGAAGGTATTTGTTTAATTGTGACTTGATATCTTCGGTTAATACCATTCCAACAGCTCCTTAGATTTTGCCGACCAGATCAAGGCTAGGCTTGAGCGTCGCGCCGCCTTCTTGCCATTTGGCCGGGCATACTTCGCCTGGATTGCTGCGCACATATTGAGCGGCTTTGATTTTGTTGATCAGGGTGCTCGCATCGCGGCCGATGCCGCCGGCGTTGATTTCGACCGTCTGAATGACGCCGTCCGGATCGATGATGAACGTGCCGCGGTCAGCCAGGCCGTCCGCTTCGATCAATACGTCGAAGTTGCGGGAGATCGTATGGGAAGGATCGCCGATCATGATGTACTCAATCTTGCCGATCGTGTCGGTCGTGTCATGCCAAGCTTTATGGGTGAAGTGAGTATCCGTGGATACCGAGTAGACTTCAACGCCAAGCGATTTCAGCGTTTCGTATTGATCCTGCAGATCGCCGAGCTCAGTCGGGCATACGAACGTGAAGTCGGCAGGGTAGAAGCATACGACGCTCCATTTGCCTTTGAAGTCGGCATCGGAAACCTCGATGAACTTTCCTTTTTGAAAAGCGGATGCGTTGAACGGCTTGACTACAGTTCCAATTAGAGACATGAATGGTTCCTCCTGAGGATGATTATTTATTTGTAATTACTATAAACTAATAATAATTAACCGGAAATGACATGTCAAGTGTTTTGATGACTTTGTTCGACAAAATCTTGATTGTCGTAGGAAAAGCAGTTCGGGCCAGGCCGATTGAGTTCTAATGGCGATTTTCCCCGATAGAAAAGCTTCTCGCAGTTTCAGTTCTTTTCCCTCCTCATTCGCCCCCAATGAGTAATTACTCACTTTTTATTGACGAAAGGAATCGCCGAATGATATAACTGGATAATAAAAGTGATCACTCACTTTTTATGAGGTGGTGAATGATATTGATTCCGGCCCATTTGTTTCAGGAATTTCAATTGCCGCATTCCCCAAAACAAACCGAGAAACAGAAGCGGATTGCTGATGCCGCAATCAGACTGTTCGCCGAGAAAGGCTACTCCAACACATCGACAGCCGAAATCGCCAAAACGGCGAACGTATCCGAAGCGAGCATCTTCAAGCACTACGGAACAAAAGATAAGTTTTTGTTGTCCCTGATCATTCCCTACTTCAAAGAGATCTTCCCTTCTACAGCCGACGAGACGCTGAATAGAATGGTCAGCAGTTCGGACAGCTTTGAGGATTTCTTATTCTCCATGCTCAAGAATCGTTCGCAGTTCATTGCGGAGAATAAGGAGATCTTCCTGGTTCTCATAAAAGAACTCGTCTACAAAGAGGAACTCAAGAATGAATTCGTTTCTTATTTCTCGAGCTGCGTCACGCCACGCCTCATAAAAGCGATCGAGCTCTTCAAGGAACGCGATGAACTCGTTCCTGTCCCTGCGGAGCAAATCGTGAGGATGCTCTTCACTTTCGTCGGCGGATTTTTGATATCGCGCTATGCGCTGCTGAATGTGGAGTTCATTCCTGATGATGAGCTTAAAGATGCCGTCCGTTTCGTAATGGACGGGATCAGACAAAATTAGACTGGATGGTGGTCAACAATGAACCTATTCAAAAACAAGCTGGCGATTATGGCACCGATTATCGCTTTCTTGGTCATTTTCATTTTTTCCCTCACGCTTTTCCCTTCCGTCAAGGTCCAGCCCAAAAATCTGCCCATTGCCATTGTGAATGAGGATCAAGGCGTTGAAGCAGCGGGACAAACGATCCATATGGGGCAGACCATCATTGAGACGGTTAAGAAGTCGTCGTCATCGGCTTCCGGCGAAAGTCCCGCTGTAAAATGGGTGGAAGTAAAAAGCGCCGAGGAAGTGCGCGAAGGGCTCAACAACCAGAAGTATTACGGGGCGCTCGTCATTCCTCAAGACTTCAGCGCGAAGCAGGCATCGCTGCGCACGGCCGCTCCGGCTTCGCCGGAAGTTGAAATCTTCATCAACCAAGGCATGAATACGGCCGCATCCACTATGGCTGGGCAAATCCTGAATGGAATCGTGGACAATATCAACACCAATGTCCGTACCCAAGCACTGGAAGGTTTCAAATCTCAAGGATCGACGCTGACCGTTGAACAGGCCTCCAGCTTGGTGAACCCAATCACCAAAAAAGTGACCAATGTGAACGAAATCGGTACGAAGAGCGCCAACGGCAATGCGCCAATCTCCTTATTCCAGCCGCTGTGGATGGCATCCCTTGTATGCGCGGCGATTCTCTTTATGGTTGTAAGCAAGACCAGGACAACCAGCCGGGCGGAGAAATTCACCTTGGTCCTCATGCAGATTGTCATTGGTGCGGTCAGCGCGCTTGTCGTTGGATTCGGATTGACTTGGCTCGCTGAAAGCATGATCGGATTCCACATCCCGAGTTTCACGGATACCGCGCTGTTCCTGACGATCACGTTCTTCAGCTATTACCTGTTGATATCCGCCGTTGTGTCGTGGCTCGGCTTCAAGGGCATTCCCATTTTCGCTTTGCTGCTGTTCTTCGGCGCTCCGCTGCTCGCCTTGGCTCCGGAAATGATGTCCGCGTTCTATCATGACTATATCTACTCCTGGCTGCCGATGCGATTCATGGTGCAGGGACTGCGGGAGCTGTTCTTCTTCGGCAAAGGATTAAGCTGGAGCAGCAGCGTATCGACGCTTGTTTGGATCGGCTTGGCAAGCAGCGCTCTCCTGCTGTTATCAGCCCTGAAACCACAGAGAGGCCAGGAACTTCAAAACCAGAATGGATGACTATGAGCATGCGGATCGTTATGATTCGCATGTTTTTCTTCTTTTATGCCGGATACCTTTCTCCATATATAAGCCTTGACTTTGCCTCCTTTAATGAAGGCTCACCTTGACTGCCTGATTGATTTCGTTCCTTGCAGCCGCCCTCCGCGTTCATTGGTTACGCCGGGGTAACTATCCCACTTCAAAGTGCCTACTTACAAAAAGTGCGTAAAAATCCTAGAATGAACTGCATGCGGGAGCGAAAAGCCTGACTTGGGCTTATCGCCTGAAACCGACATTCATTCCGAAGGAGTGTTGAAATAGATGGAACTTCAACTTGCACTGGATCTGGTGGATATTCCGGAAGCCATAAAAGTCGTCGCCGAGGTGGCGGACTCTATCGATATTGTCGAAATTGGAACTCCGATCGTCATCAATGAAGGCCTTCACGCCGTCAAAGCGATGAAGGAAGCCTTTCCGCAGCTGCGGGTGCTTGCCGATCTGAAGGTCATGGATGCAGGCGGCTACGAGGTCATGAAGGCTTCCGAGGCGGGAGCGGACATCGTGACGATTCTCGGCGTATCCGACGATGCCACGATTCGCGGCGCCGTCGAGGAAGGGCGCAAGCAAGGCAGGCAGATCATGGTCGACATGATCAACGTGAACAATCTGGAGGAGCGGGCTCGCGAAGTGGATGCCATGGGCGTCGACTACATCTGCGTGCATGCAGGTTACGACCATCAGGCCGAGGGCAAAAACTCCTTCGAGCAGCTGCGCACGATCAAGAGCGTCGTGAAAAACGCGCGCACGGCCGTTGCCGGCGGAATCAAGCTGGCCACTCTGCCGGAGGTCGTGGCTGCCGGTCCTGACCTCGTCATCGTCGGCGGCGGCATTACGGGCCAGGAAGACAAAAAAGCGGCGGCGGCGCAAATGCGCGAGCTCATCGCTGCCGGAGCCTGAAGCCGTCATGAACACGACGGCTTACGCGAAGACTGTCGCCGCCGAGCTGGCCCTGTCGGCTGCCGGCATCGACGAAGCCGCTGCGGCGGCCTTCGCCGAAGCGGTGCTGCGCGCCGGACGCGAGGGCGGCGTATTCGTCGCCGGGGCCGGACGCTCCGGGCTGATGGGCCGCGCCTTCGCCATGCGGCTCGTGCATCTCGGGCTGACCGCCTATGTGGTCGGCGAGACGGTCACGCCGGGCATCAGCCCCGGCGGCCTGCTCGTCATCGGCTCGGGCTCCGGCTCGACCGCAAGCTTGCTGGCCATGGCCGCTCGCGCCGGCGAGCTCGGCGCCTCCGTCGCGCTAGTGACGACCAAGCCCGAATCGCCGATCGGAGCGTCCGCCGATCTGCTCGTCCAGCTGCCCGGAGCCGCCAAGGACGAGCAGGGCGCATCCACCATCCAGCCGATGGGAGCCCTTTTCGAGCAAGGACTGCTGCTGTTCTACGACTCCGTCGTGCTCCGGCTGATGGAGCTTCAGGAGCAGGACGGACGCCAGCTGTACGGCCGGCATGCGAACCTCGAATAGCCCCTTTGCAGCAGCCCGCACGGCGCCCCAGGCGCTGGCGGGCTTTTTGGCATGCAGAGGCCGTGATTAGGCCCACAGGGGCAATTGTAGTATGATTGGAAGTATAGAGACGAACAGACTGGAGGCCGGTGATATGGCCCATGAAGTGAAGGATCGCATCAACCTCAAGGAAATCAACTGCGAGAAGGAGCTGACGCTCGCCGTCATCGGCGGCAAGTGGAAGCTGATCATCCTGTGGCATCTCGGCACGGACGGGACGAAGCGCTTCAGCGAGCTGAAGAAGCTGATCCCCGCCATCACGCAGAAAATGCTGACCAATCAGCTGCGCGAGCTGGAAGAGGACCGTCTGGTCGCCCGCAAAATCTATCCCGAGGTGCCGCCGCGGGTCGAATACTCCCTGACCGGCTACGGAGAGAGCCTCATGCCGGTGCTGCGCCTCATGTATGACTGGGGCCGAAGGTACGGCGACGAAGTCATCGGCAACGGCCGGGGCTGGCCGGTCGAGCCTGCCTCATCGCAGCCGGCTTCAAGCCTGGACTAGAGCCTGCGGGCAGGTGCAGCGGGCAGGTGCACAGGCCAGCCGCCGAGGCTGAAATGCCCCCGGCTCGCATGAACGAACGGCAAAAAAGGGGACGCTATCCCGGAGATCGCGTCCCTTTTGCATATCTAACCATGACTTTGGCTGGTTCCAATTCCCCATCCGCTATCCGGCTTATACGCATAGCCGGGAAAACAGCTCTCGCTTTCTGTATTTTCGATCATTTGATAACGGCTCTTTCCTGACTTCACTCTTTCAATGACTCCCTTGTCTTCCAAGAGCTCATTTATTCGAATGGAATCCGGGGGACGAGTTTGCGTTCCTGTAATAAAAAAATTTTATTTATACAAGAGTTTCATGCCTATTCCGCCCTTGCTGCACCTTCTTTCCTTGATGCTTCATGTTCGGAGAAACGGAACCGCCTTTTTTAATCTCCTCTTGCGGTGTCGCTCTGATTGCCGCCATCCCTTGCATCATCTTCCGAGCATCGTGAAGGCGCACACAAGGCTGCGATGCGGAATAGGCTAGTGCAAATGCGAGGAGGTCAGGGCAACTATGCATCCGAACTATTCCTATCCAATGTATTATCCCTACTGGGGGCATCTTCACCATCAGCCGTATGCGCACAGATACGTCTATGGTCGCGACGGTTATTATCAAAGTCAAGGTGCGCACCATTACGGCCAGGGAACCCAAAGCTACAACGAACAGGGAACGCACAGCTACCAAGGCCATGTAGGCGCCTATGCAGGAGGCTACGGCATCGGTGGCCATGCGGGCGGCTTTTTCGGCGGACCCGAGCACCTCGGCATCAAGACAGGCGTTGATGTCGGAGGTCCCGCAGCCGGACTCAATGTAGACGGCCATCTGGGCGGGCACGGCGCAGGCGTGCAGGCGTACGGTCATCTGGGCTCCTACAAGTCCGGCCTGCAGTCTGGCCTCCATTGGGGACCGCACGGCGCCTACCATCAGGCTGGCGGCCATATCGGCTCCTATGAAGCGGGTTTAAACACCGGCCTGGATTGGCAGAAAAATGGCTTGAACGCTCATACGACCGGGCATGTCGGTCCCTATGAGGCAGGCCTGCAGGCCGGGGTCTCCGCAGGCGGATACGGTGAGCACGGCTACGGCATGAACGTGAATGCCGGCGGCCATCTCGGCAACCTGCAGGCTGGACTCGGCGGCGGCGCGCATGTCGATTCGCAGAGCATTGGCATCGAGGCCGAGTCCAGCTTGGGCAAGCACAAGCTCCACACGGGTTTCGGCTTCAATTGGGATTGACGGAGCATGCTTGCAATCGGCGATAAGGCCCTATTACCGTAGAAGCAAGGAGCGGTTTTCGCAGACGGCGGCTTCAGAGGAAGCCGGAATCTATATTTGCTCGCCTTGGCGGAGGACAGAATCGCTGCCAGCCATTCCAGCTTCCAGCTGCCGGACAACGCGATCCGCATCAACCATAGGGAATGTCATCCAGTTTTTGTCCATACATGTTGACATGTACTTGATTTCATAAAGCAAATAGCCGCAAGCTTTGCGGCTTTTCATGTTGCTATGTTCTTATTTCCCGGACTTGATGTTGCTATGTTCTTATCTCCGGACAATAGATTTGGTTATAATCTCATGCCTGTCGTTCGTCGCGATCCACTCCTTCTGGCAGGCCACGGCTTGGTCCGCATCCGGTCCGCTTGCCAACAGATCGGCCAGCTCCTCCGACTTTCCCCATTCCGCTCTCATCGATCCGAGTCCGATCCTACATCAAAGTTGCTAAGAGAATTCCTGAATCGTCAAGATATGTTGGGCGATGTACCTTGTCATGGCGCTTCCCCAGATTCTACACTTACAGCTATTGCTGAAAAATCACACGAGCTGTTAATCCATAAGTATGCTATACTCTATTTTAGTACCTGATACTAATACCTGATACCATAACAGGAGGTTGATTGCTTATGGCTAGCAAGGCCCCGATCACGACCGCCTACCGCACATCCGCCCGCATCACCGCAGTAGGCTCCTATTTGCCGGAGCGGGTGTTGAGCAATGACGATCTGGAAAAAATGGTCGACACCAACGATGAATGGATCGTTCAGAGGACGGGAATCCGGGAGCGCCGGATCGCCGCTGATGATGAGTATACCAGCGACCTGTGCTTCCATGCCGTGCGCGACTTGGTCGATCGCTACCCGGATCGGAGCCTCGAGGATGTCGACTACATTCTTGTCGCAACGGCAACACCCGACACCTTCTTTCCCCAGACGGCGGCGCGCGTTCAAGCCGAGTTCGGCATCCGGGCAGCGGGAGCAGCCGACGTTGCCGCCGCTTGCGCCGGCTTTGTCTCCGCCCTGCAGCTCGCCGGAGGGCTCATCGCATCCGGGATGCATCGCAAGATTCTGGTCATCGGCGCGGAAACCTTGTCTCGGATAACCGATTATGCCGACCGCACGACCTGCATCCTGTTCGGAGACGGCGCGGGAGCCGTGCTCGTCGAAGCCGGAGCCTCGGACAGCAAGCCCTCCTGGCTGCATTCCTATGCCCGCACGGATGGCGAGGACGGCCATCACCTCTACCGCTCCAGCCTGTCCCCCTCTATAGGCGATCATCGGCTCCAGCAGTCGGGCAAAATCGTCCAGAACGGACGTGCCGTGTTCCGCTGGGCGATCAGCCGCGTCCCCGAAAGCATTCTCGAAATGCTGGATGAAGCCGGAGCGGCCCCGGAGGATATCGACTGGTTCGTGCCGCATAATCCCAATATGAGGATTCTCGATGTCGTGAGCGAGAAGACGGGCATTCCTCTCGATAAAACGATCACGACTCTGGAGCGTACCGGCAATACGTCGGCGGCATCCATTCCTCTGGCTCTGAGCGAAGGCGTGCGCAGCGGCCGCATCCGCGACGGCCAGCTGCTGCTTCTGTACGGCTTCGGCGGCGGCTTGTCCCAATCAGGCCTGCTCATCCGCTGGATGGCTTGAGTTGGAGCCGGGTTATAAAATAACGCCATCCCGCAAGGGATGGCCTTAATTTATAGTGTTGGGTTACATTTACTCATGATATGGCTTATCTTATTATCGAAGATGAACCACTTATTCTTCCAACATATTAAAAACGGTTAGCAGGAAGCATTCACCCTGAATGAGGAGATGATACTATGACAGAAAATAAATTGCTAAGAATGGACAATGTCGGCATCGTTGTAGAATCCTTAGACAACGCAATCTCTTTCTTCGAGGAGATTGGCTTGAGTCTCGAAGGGCGGGCCCATGTTGAAGGCGAATGGGCTGGTCGCGTAACCGGACTAGGTTCTCAATGCGTAGAGATAGCTGTCATGGTCACCCCCGATGGCCACAGCCGACTTGAACTATCGAGATTTCTCACTCCATCGACGATATCCGATCATCGGACTGCTCCTGTCAACTCCCTCGGTTATCTTCGCGTCATGTTTACAGTCCAAGACATGGACGAAATGGTATCCAGACTCAGTAAGCATGGTGCTCAGCTCGTTGGCGAGGTGGTTCAGTACGAGGACTCGTATCGGCTCTGCTACATTCGTGGTATTGAAGGCCTTCTAATCGGTTTGGCGGAGCAACTCGGGAACAGAAAAGGGAGTGACGGTTTATAGAAAGACTTCTCTATGTTCGATATGATTTGATTTTCGGCACCTTGCCTTCTTTGATATCCAGTTCTGCAAGACAGATTGTGCGGCTGCCGCCGGGTACATGCCCTTCCCCCTCCTTACGCTTCGCCATACACTGCCTCAAAGAGCCAAAAGAGGGAGTGAAGGGTCCGTGCTGCCTTCGGTTACGGTCGTGATTCCGTTTTACAACTGTCCTTATATCGGCCAGGCAGTTGCCAGCGTACTGGGACAAAGCTACACCAACATCGAGGTCATTGTCGTCGATGACGGCTCCACGATGCATCAGCATCTGCTGGACCCCTACCGTTCCCGGATTGTCTACTTGCGGAAGAGCAACGGAGGAACCGCCAGCGCGCTGAATTACGGCATGCAGCGAGCGGCAGGACGCTACGTCGCCTGGCTCAGCTCGGATGACGTGTTCGTTCGCGACAAGATCGTGAATCAGGTTTCCTTCATGGAAGAGAAACGAGCGCAATACAGCTTCACCGACTACCACACCATCAATGCATCCAACCAGATCACGCAGTACTGCTCGACGATGAAGTTTCCGACGGAAAAGGCGTTCGTCTCCGCCCTGCTCGACTATTGCCCGATCAACGGCTGCACGGTCATGATGCTCCGGAACTTGGCCGAGGCGGTCGGCTGGTTCAATCCAGGCCTTCCCTACACGCATGACTACGACATGTGGGTCCGCATCGCGCTCAACGGCGTCGGCATGCACTTCCTGAATGAGCCGCTCACCCTGTACCGGAGGCATTCAGCTATGGGAACCATCCAACGCGGCAGCCAGGTCGCGGCCGAGTTCGAGTCCATGAGAGCCTATTATGCTCCAATGCTGAGACAGCGCCTGGCCGGCATGCCGGGTTGAGACAGAACCGTCCAATCGAAATTGGAGACTTATTCAAACATGAGCCTTCCGCATCCCCTAATCGGGATTCGCGAAGGCTTTTTCTTTAGGAATGGGAGTTCTTTGGGCGGCAGGAAGAGCCTATCCCAAAATGGCTGAACGTTACCGCACACTTCCCATCATTTCATATGGACTTGTTAAACATGGTTTGGCAGTCTAGATGGACTGGTAAAATCTGAGAGGAGATTGCCCATGACGTAACGATTAAAAGCAGCCGCGACCCTGCTGCTCCTGGCTGTTGCTCTTACGGCTTGCAGCCATTCCAATTCGGAACCATGGAATAAACTGAAAGCCAATGGGGACACGGCAATTCCCATCCGGATAGCCAAGAAAAGCCGATCGGATGTCGGAGCTGAGCTCCATCATGTCACGATCGAACCAACGAAAGAGGTTGATCATTCTTATGACCTTAAATACGATATCATGGTCAAAATATCGAATGAAAACAATGAGGTCAAGGACTATAAGGTTCCGGGTGAATCGACGGTCATTAGAGAAAAGGACCAATGGGTCATCAGCAGCATCGGGTCGGATCCGCGCGAGCTAAGCGTATTTTTCAATTAAAGAAGAGCCGCTCTCTCTGGAAGAGAACGGCTCTTTTTCGCGTCGTGAATCCGTGCTTCTAAAAGGAAGCTTGTGCAGCTGCCCGTCGAAAAGTCGGAAGCCGCTCCGGCATCAGGCTTGTCCGGCCAGCTCCTCCAGACGCTTGAACGCCTGATCCAGCTTCTCCGCCGGGATGCGGGCATAACGGTCGCCGATATGAATCTCACCTGCACAGGAGTCCGGGGAAGTCTCCTTCAGATAAGGCAGGAAAGCGACTCCGGTCTCCTTCGCCGTCTGCTCCAGCAGAGCGGATGCCTGCTCCATGGGAAGATCCAGATGCAGATGGAACATGTTGGACACCGGCTGCTCCGGCACGGTGCGCATGCGGCTGCAGCGGTTGAAGCGGGAGCTCAGATCGCGGGCTCCGTTCAGGTACGTCTCCATCAGCGGCAGACGCTTGTCCAGATAATGCTCTGAGCTGACGATGTACGGATAAAGGCTGACCAAATCCCCTCCATGGCGTCTTTTCCACACCTTCGATTGCTGCGCCAGATCGGCATCTCCTGCAAGAATGGCGCCTGCGATGCCGCCGACTCCCTTGTAGAAGGATACATAGACACTGTCGAAAAGGCTGCAGATCTCGGCTTCCGAACGGCCGTAATAAGGTACGATCTCGAACAGGCGCGCCCCGTCCAGATGGATCGGAATGCCCTGCTCCCGGCACCAGGCGGATATCGCCTGCAGCTCTTCATAGGAAGGCAGCTGGCCCCCGATCTCGCGCTGCGGCAGCTCCAGAAGCAGGCAGCCGATCTCCTCCCGGACCGCCTGGATATCCTCCAGCGTGATCAGTCGTTCCGAATTGCCCAGAAGGATGGACCGAATTCCATGCAGCTCATGCAGTCCCCTCTCCTCATGGATTTCCAGGTGGCATAGCGGGTGATAGGCCGCCGTGCGGAAGCCGCGGCGGTCGCACCAGATCCGAAGGGCGATCTGCTGAGCCATCGTGCCGCTCGGGAAAAATACGGCCGATTCCTTGCCTAGCAGCTTCGCCATCTTCGCCTCGAACGCTTCGATGACTTCTCCTCTTCCGTACATATCGCTGAACCGCGATCCATCTGCCTGCTCGAAAGCATCCAGCAGCACCTGCATGGAGCGCGGACCATGCCCGACGACCGGATAATCGGCCTCCTGATAGCTTAACGCCAAAGCGGATTCTTTCTTCATCCTGCACTCTCCCCTTCCGTGTACCCTCTATGCTGGTATATCAGAAAGGGGAGGTTGGGCGCAAGGACAGAATCAAGTTGTGATCAAGGTTTCAATCCCGCGATTTGTGATCAAGGTTTCAATCGGACACTGTTATTGGCCCATCCATCCTGTTCCCGCCAGCAGGCGGAACAGGGCTGCCGCGGTTTCGGCTCGGCTGGCCGCTTGGGCAGGAGCGAAGCGCCCGTCCGGCAAGCCGTTCATGACTCCGCTCGCCGCCGCCTGCCGGACGGAATCGGACGCCCATCCCGAGATGGAGGCGGCATCGGCAAATGCGGAGGTCTGAACAGCTGCATCCCCTTGCCGAAGATGAGCCAGCGCTCTAGCCAGCACGACGGCCAGCTCTTCCCGGGTCACCCTGGCCGCCGGATGGAACGAGGAGTCGGCGTAGCCCTGCATGAGTCCAGCATCAGCTGCGGCCGCAACAGCATCGGTGTACCAGCTTCCGGCGGATACATCCTTGAAGGCGGCCTCCTGTTTCGGCAGGTTCAAGTCGAGAGCCCGGACGATCATGGCCGCAAGCTCCGCGCGTGTGACCGGCTTGTCCGGAGCGAAGCCGGCTCCCGGAATTCCGCTTACGATTCCTTTGGATGCCAGGCTCCTCACCGCCCTCGCGCTCCAGTGGCCGTCAAGGCCGGAGATTCCGGAAGGCCGGATGGCGAGCATGAAGATGCCGCTGCGGCTGGTTCTTGCTGTCAGCTGCGTTTCTTGCTGATGGGATGCCGTTAGATTCGCAGGGACATAATGAGCGGAATTCAGAAGCTCGTCGTAGCGGATGACGGCCGAATCGGTTATATTCACGATTCCTGACTGCGAGAACGAATACGCGAATCGGATCCAGTCGCTTGGCTCCGCTTCCTTTCGTCCATCCGGCGTGGTCAGGAAGATGCTGAATTCAACCGGCGTTCCTTGCGGCTTCCAGCCCTTCGCCAGCGCGGCTTGCGTCGCCAGCCGCGCCTTGGCTTCATCCGGCTGGCGCAGCAGGAATTCAAGCGAGGTTGCCGGCTTGAGCGTGCTGGTCTGAGCGTGCAGGAATTCCGCAGCCTCCCTTGCCTTCAGGGTGATGAAGACGGATCCGTTCACGAGCTGCAGCACAAGCTCCGGCTGTCTTTTTGCCGCTTCCTCCAGCGCGCCGGCGCTGAACGTGATCTTGCCATCGCTTCCCGCAGGGATTTCCACGATGAAGAGCTTATCCGTCCAAGCCTTCTGCAGCGCTCCGTCTTGGCTGCCCGTTCCCGGAGCTGCGGAAGGCGCAGCGGTCGATGTCGGCGAAGGCGTTGGAGTCGCTATCGGGCCTGCAGACGGAGCGGATGTCGGCGTCGGCGCCGGGCTTCCGGTCGGTGTCGGCGCCGGGCTTCCCGTCGGCGTCGGCGTTGGACTTCCCGTGGGTGTCGGTGTCGGCTCAGCCGTCACGGGTTCGACGACCTGCACCGTATAGGCACGATGAATCTCACCGACCTGGACATCAAGATCGGCATCGCCTGCGGCGACAGCAGCAAGCTTGCCTTCCTTGAACGACGCCACCGCTTGCGGCGAGACGGAGATTTTGGCTTGAGCGGTCACATCCGCTCCCTCCTTGTCCAGCACCTGAACAGTCGTCGCCGAGCCCGGCACCATTCGGAACGGACCGGTCTGGCCGTCCGCCAGCCGGACCTCGAACGGCTTCGGATCCGATGCGAAGCCGGCGTTCACTTCGCGGAACGTGAAATTCGGAGATGCCGGATTGGAAACCCGTTGTATCCTCTCGCCGCGGATGATGAGATTATCCACCTTCAGCGAGCCTTTCATGTCGGAAGCAATCTCGACACCGCTCGTCCCGGCTCCGTCCAGAACGTTGTCCGCAAGCTCGACTCCCTGCACGCTCTTGCCTCCATGGACGATCAGGCCGGAGTAGGTGCTGTCGTAAGCGTTGTTGCCGCGAATGAGTATCCGGCTGGCTCCGCCGATATCGCTCTCCCCCGCGTACAGCCATAGAGCGCCGAGATTGACACCATAGCCGGAGTCGACGCTGCCCGTGCGGATCAGCGTGTTGCGCTCGACGACGGTCGCGCCTTGGAAAGGCTCGGCCGAGAAGCGGGTCGAGACGGCGATGCCGGCTCCATTGGCGATCGTATCCTTGGCGATGTTGTCCTGGATCTTGTTGTCCCGGCCGCCGAACACGACGATGTTGTCGGCCAGCCAAGGCAGCGAGACCGTATTGAAGCGGGCCGTATTGTTCACGCTCGGCGTTCTCTCCGCTCCGTTGACGTCCGCAAGCTTGGCGTCGGTGAACGACCACATCGCGATGCCGTCGTCTCCGGGATACCGGATGTCGCTCTGCTCCATCATGCTGTCCGACGTTCCGACGGCGAAGTTGATGCCGTCCGCCATCAGGTTGCGGATGCGCAGTGCGGCCATGTACAGGCCGTCCGTGCGCTTCTTCTCGCCGATCGGCTGCGTCAGCCACAGTCCCGCCTTCGTATGCTCGATCCAGATGTTCTGCAGCACCGAGCCCGGTCCGAACGCTCCGTGGAAGGCATTGTCGAACGCTTCGTCATCCCTTGCGTTGATGCCTCCGTCGATGAGCAGGTCATAGACTCTGACCTTGCCGCCGTGGCCGTAGAAGCGAGCCCCGTCCAGCTCGGTATGCCAGCTGCCGGCGCCGCGGATGACGGCGTCCTGAAGATCGATGACTTCATCCGAGAACGTGAACGCTCCCGCCGGGAACCACACGCCCTTGCCCTGCTTGCCCGCTTCCGCCAGGGCTGCCGTCAATGCCGCCGTGTCGTCCAAGCCGTCGTCCGCGGCCGCTCCGAAATCGGTGACGGCCAGGAAGCCTTCCGGCATGGAGTAGGCCGCATCCGTTTTCTCCAGCTCGACCAGGTCGATCGTGTAGGAAGCCGCTTCGTCGCCCTCGGCTTTTTCCAGCCGAACCGTCGATCCGGCCGGCACGTCTCCGATCCGAGCATGGATGTCGTCGTAGAACCGGTGCGCGCTGCCCTGCCTCGGATCGTTGGACCACGGATAGCTGCCGTATTCCCACGCATACTTGCTGGTCAGCTCAAGCTTCTGGCGGAAGACGCCGTCGACATACAGCGAGAGCGTCCGCTCATCCCCGCTGCCGTCCTTGCTGTCCGGAATCGAATAGCGGACCACGATAGAGTCGGCTTCGGCCGCTGTCTTGAATTCGATATAATCGCCTTGCTTGTTCAGCATGACGGCCTTGCGTCCCGAAGCCTCCGATGCCAGCTCCTTGTACTTGCGCGAAGGACCGATAGGCTGTCCGTTCGTCTCCGCATCTTCGGCTTCGTAGCTGATGTAGTTGACCGTTGCTCCCCGATAGGCAGGAGCCGAGCTGTCTGCAACCGTCAGGCTGTCGATCGAGGCTCCGCCTGGAAGTCCTTCGGCCGACACCGTATTGATGCCTGCGCGCAGCTTGAGCTTGAAGGCCGCTTCCGCGCTTCCCGTCCGGCTCTTCAGCTGGAAGGGCTGGACATCCAGTCCGTTGGCGTCGATGCCGGCTGCCGCCGCTTCGCTGCCGTCATAGCGGTAGCGGACCGCGACCGCGTAGGTACCGTCCACCGGCGCATGGACGGCGAAGCGGTAAGCTCCATCGCCATGGAAAGCGTCGCTGCCCTTGTATTCGACGCTGATCCGCACCGGATCCAGCCGCCAGCCGGCTCCGGCCTCCGTGCCCAGCTTCAATCCCTGCTCCAGGTACATGCCCGAGTCCGCGTTCCGGAGCTGCGTGTAACCTAACATCTCTTCCAGCTGCCACTGAGCGCCAGGAAGGCGCAAATCCGTCGCCAGAGCGAGGCTGCCGTCCGTTCCGGCGGCCAAATACTTGCCCGTGGACGCATTGCGGATGAGCTTGCGGCCGTTGAAATCCTGGACGAGCCAGCGGGCCGAAACTTGTCCGGCTCCTGCCGGAGCATAAGCTGCGGCTCCCTCCGTGTCGGCCAGCAGCTTGGAGGCATCGCCGGCGAGGGAGATTTCCACCGGACCGCCGTTATCCTGGACCGGCGTCGAGGTGTTTTTGTTCACGGGAACATCAATGGACGGAATTTCGCCGGATTCGGGATATTCGAATATCCAGCGGGAAGTGCCGAGGCTGTCCGCCACCAGCCCATGCTCGGCATAACCGGCTCCGCCGCCCGCATGGACGAGCTCGTCGCTGTAGCTTCCGTACAGGCTGCGGATGAGCCAGGCTCCTCCATCCGCCGTCCGGGAAACATCCCAGCTGGACGCTTCGGCCGCTTCTGCGCTGCCCGCCGCCTTGCTCTCGAGGAAGCTGTAGTCGCCGTTCAGCGTGAGGAAGTGCCCGGATGCGGCATTCCGGATTTTCACTCCGTCTTCTTCATTGACGATGATCCATTGGGAGTACGAGTTGGTTTCTTCCGGGCTGCCGTACAGCACGACGCCTCCGGCATTCTCATACAAATACCCTTTGCCGCCTGCCGACCTGATGCGCAGCAATTGTCCGGCTGGAGCTGTCGCCGGCGGCAGGACGACCGGCTCCGCCGTGAACAGCGCTTCCGGCCGATCTCCGGCTCCGGCGGCCTTGCTCAGCCGGATAGCCGGGCTGCCGCCGTCCGCGCTTTGCCCCGCAAGCAGATAGTGGCCGGCCCAGCCGCTCTTGAACGTCGTATAGACCTGATCTCCTACCGTCACGTCTTGCAGGCTCCATTTGACGCTGTCCCACGATGCGTTGATGTTCCCCCGGGTTTCCGGAGATTCGGCCGGATCATCCTCCGATTCATGGCCGGCGATGTTCTCCAGGGCGGCATAACGTCCGCTGGCCTGGTTTTTGAGCAGCATCTTGCCGGGGGCGCCGGAATCCTCCAAATACCAGACCGCCGAGTAGTCGCCGGCGTCCGCCTCCCCGTACGTCACCATGCCGACGGTCGCGCCGTTTTCCTGCGTTTCCTTCAAATACAAGCTATCCGACCCGTTGACCTTGTACCTGAACAGCCGCTGCTGATCCTCGGCCACCGCCACGAACTTCCATTTCGGGCTTCCCCAGCCCGGATTGATGATGCCGTATTCCGCGTATTTGGTCAGGTTCTGGAGAGAGACGAACTTCTCCGGCTGCTTGCCGGGCTCCTTGTCCGTCACGCTGCTGATGAGATTGGAGTTGCCTCCGGTGTCCCGCACCGTCCAGACGAAGCTGCGGTCCACGCTGCTGGGATCCGAGAGAGGACTGACCTGGATATGGCCGTCCGGCATGTCCGAAATGTTGATATAATGGCCGGTCCGCCTGTTCTGGAACAGCTTGCGCCCTTCATGCTTGCGGATCAGCCACTGGTCGCTGGCATCATCCCCGCTTCTGGCATTGCCGTATTTGAGCAAGCCGTCTGCCGTCTCATACAAATAGAAGGGCTGCCAGCCGTTCTGGATGCGCACATAATGATCGGCTCCGTCTGCCGGCAAGGATGGATCGACGAGCTGCCACTGGGCGCCCAGAGAAGAAGCATCCGCAGCGGCTTGAACCGTGCCGTCGGAATGGCCCGTGACGAAGCTGTCCAGGCTGCCTGCCGCTCCGATCGTCTGGTAATCGTCGTAGTCGTCGGACAGCGTAAGCGTCCACCGGCTCTCCGGCGTCCCGAAGCCGGCATCCAGAGCAGACAGCGTATCGCCGCTCCTCGTCAAATAGTGGCCGGTCGCGGAATTGCGGATCCGCTTCGCTCCGTCGTAATCCTCGACAAACCACAGATAGTCGGCCGCCCTCGCCGGATCGGCCGCCAGCGCGCCGTGTTTCAATGCGCCCGCTTCCTCGTAGAGGTAATCCGTCGGCGAGTTCGCGTCGGTATACGAGGCGATCCGGACCGGCTGCAGCGCCGAAGGGGAAACGATGCGCCACTGCGCGGACGGATTGTCCTTGGTTCCCGGCCAGCTGTTGGAGCGCGCGTCCCGGTCGTCCGGAAACTGCGCATTGAGCAGGTAGGAATCGAACCTGCCGTTGGCGAACGTCACATAGCCGAGCCCGTCCGACGAGCTTTCCTGCAGCCAATCGGTGAGTCCGGGCTCCGCAGGATCGGGATCTCCGGCAGGCATCGCCGCCCATTCCAGAGGCCCCTGCTTGATCAGATGGCCGGTCTCCCGGTTGCGGATCTGGATTTTGCCCGGCACGCTGCCGGGCTCGATGAACCACTGGGCATCGGCATCCTTGTCGCCTTTGGCGCCGAAGCCGACGACAGAAGCCTCTTGGCCGGCGATCTGCCCTTCATACTCGTACAGCACCATGCCCGGATGGAAGCGCGACTCGATCTGGACCGCTTCGACAGGCACAAGCATCCATTTAGGGCTTTCGAATTCCAGATTGATGTCCGAGCTCAGCTCGGCGAAGCCCAGCTGGTCCTCCTCATGGATCGCCCGCTTGCCGCTCGAGTCGGCGGCGCTCACGATGTTCACGAACCCGCTCGTCGCAGTGGGGTTGATGAGCCACTGCTCGGATGCCGAGGGGCCCGCCACTTGCCGGGCCTTCAAGGCATCCCTGCGCTGCGGCGTCTCCGAAGACGTGATGAAATGGCCAGTCTTGCTGTTCCGGATCAAGTAGGAGCCTCCGGCCGCCTCCACCTCCCAATGAGAGGATTCATCTCCCGGATTGGTCATGCCGTACCGTACGGTTCCGTCGGATGCCTCGTACAGATAGTTGTTCTGCCACATGTTCTTGATCCGCATCTTGCCGGCAGGAATATCTCCCGCCCCATTGCCGCCTTGCGCCGCCGCACCTGCCCCGTAAGCCGGCAGGCTGGCCAGCAGCAGCATCAGCGCCATCAGCGCCGCGGCCGCAGCCCGGAATCGCTTCATCCCAGAAGACCTCCCCGTATTTTCGCTTTCTCTCTCATTGTAAGATGCAACCGTTTTCATGGACGATGTGCGTTATTAGGGGAACAAGGTGCGATTCTACGAAAAGAGGAATAAATTTCGATCTCGGCCATAGGAAGAAAGCGGCATGGTATAATGGGGACTCTATCGGATGGCGAGATCACATCGTTTTCACTCAGCTGCAGGAAAGGATGGAAGCTTCAATGGTTGAGATTTCAGTCTGTCATTACGAAGCATTCAGCACGATTCCCGGCAAGGGCAATCCTGCTGGTGTCGTGCTTGAAGGAGAGAGCTTGTCCGAGCCGCAAATGCTGGCGATCGCCGCCAAGGTCGGCTTTAACGAGACCGCGTTTGTGCTGCCGTCGGACAGCGCCGATCTGCGGATCCGGTACTTCACGCCAGGCCATGAGGTGGATCTTTGCGGGCATGCGACGATGGCGACGCTGTGCGCGCTGGCGGAGCGGGGGCGGATCGCGCCCGGCCGTTCCTTCGCCGTGGAGACGAAGGCAGGCATTCTCCCGATCCGGATCGAGCGGAGGAGCGACGGATTCCTGGACATGACAATGAGGCAGGCGGAGCCCCGCTTCGTGCCCTTCGCAGGATCCAGGGCTGCGCTTGCGGAATCCATCGGACTTGCACAATCCGATCTGGACGACGAGCTGCCGGTCGTATACGGAAACACAGGAATCTGGACGCTCATCGTGCCGGTCAAGCAGCTGGATTCCTTCCCCCGCATGGTTCCTCGAAATCAATTGTTCCCGGACATCCTGACGGAGATGCCCCGCGCATCCGTGCATCCCGTCTGCCTTCATGCATTCGATCCCGAGGCGGATCTGCATGCCCGCCATTTCTCCTCCCCCTACTCCGGCACGGTCGAGGATCCCGTCACGGGTACGGCCTCAGGAGTCATGGGGGCATATTATGACGCTTATATCCGACCCGGCGGACCGCTTCCGCTGCAGCTGGTCGTCGAGCAGGGGCAGGAGATCGGCCGCGATGGCCGCGTGAACGTCGAGATCGGGGAGGAGGGCGGCGGCCGTTCCGTCCACATCACCGGCACAGCCGTATTCGTGAAGGAATGGACGTTGAGCGTCTGACAGAAAGATGTCCCTGCATCGTTTGTTTGTCCCGATTCCGCAGGGATCTTATGGTTCGATCCTTGCCGCGTTCATGACCGCGGTCTCAAATCATTCCTTTTGTCCAGAAAATTGCCGGCCGGGAGGTTTCCTTTCCATGCATGACATTGCGGTTCTGTCCGATATCCACAGCAATCGGCACGCTCTTGAGGCCGTTCTCCGCGACATCGATGCCCGAGGCATCCGCACCGTCGTCAACCTCGGCGACAGCCTGTTCGGACCGATCGATCCTGCCGGCACGGCAGAGCTCCTCATGCAGCGGCCGGATATGATCCACATTCGCGGCAACTGCGACCGGTACCTGCTGCAGGACGATATGGACTCCCCTACATTCCGGCATGCGAAGCCCCTTTTGGGAAACGAAGCGCTCCGATGGATCGCATCCTTGCCATCGAAGCCTCCCTTCGTGCCGGGCGCGAGGACTACGCCTACGCCATCCGCCACGGGCGGGCAATGATCTAAAAAACCAATCCTGGGAGTGATCCGTAATGGATGCAAGCCTGTTCGACCAGCTCGACTTCGTACGGAATCAGACGCTGGAAAGGCTGCAAGATGTCGACGAGCGATCCGCGGACGCCATTCCTCCGGGCTTCCGCAACTCGATCCGCTGGAATGCCGGCCATCTGTACGTCGTGCTGGAGCGGTTCGCGTTCCGGGCGATCGGCCTTCCGCAGCAGCTGCCGGAGGGTTTCGCGGAGCGTTACGAATACGGGACCTCGCCTGCGTCTCTGCCCGCATCTGGGCAAGCCGCCACGATGGAGGAGCTCCTCATGCTTCTGCAGGACCAGCCGGACCGCGTCCGTGCCGGCCTATCCGGCCGAATGCAGGAAAGCGCGGCTCCGTACACCACCTCGACCGGATTCACCTTGTCCACCCCCGAGCAGTTCATCCGGCTCGCGTTGTATCATGAAGGCATGCATTTCGGCATCATCAAATCGTACCGGACCCTGCTCGGCCTGAGTTGAGAACCGGTCCACTTGGAGCAGGAATGAACAGGCTGCCGGGTCTATAACCCGTTATGCTGGAGATGAAGGAGAGATCGGCTTGGATTGGCTGACGAGAATGAACCGGGCGCTGGACATGATCGAGAACAACCTGAGCGGGGAGCTGGAGCTCGGCGGGCTGGCCAAGGAGGCTTGCTCCTCCCCCTTCCATTTCCAGAGAATGTTCAGCGCTCTGACGGGCTGCACGCTGGCGGAGTACATCCGCAGGCGCAGGCTGACTCTTGCCGCGCAGGAGCTTGCCCTCTCGGATATCAAGGTCGTCGATGCGGCCTTGAAATACGGCTACGGGACGCCCGAAGCATTCGCCAAGGCATTCCGCAAGACGCTTGGCGTCACGCCTTCCATGGCTAAGCGGCAAGGCTCGCCGCTCATCGCCTTTCCCAAGCTGAGCTTTCATCTATCGCTGAAGGGAGACGTCCATATGAACTATCGCATTGAAAAGAAAGAAGCGTTCCATATTGCGGGGGCATCCATCGAGGTCGGCTGCGCCGACGGGGAGAACTTCCGCCGCATCCCGCTGTTCTGGCAGGAGAGCGGCTCGAACGGCATGATCCGCAAGGTCGCTTCGCTCCAGCCTGATCGTCCCATTATGGGCGCTTGCGTCGACCTCAGTCCGGACACCGATCGTTTCCGTTACATGATCGCGGTCGAAGCTCCCGCAGGAACGCTCGAGGCCGACAAGACGGTCGACGGCGTGGATTTCGTGGAGAGAGAAATCCCCGCCTCGACCTGGGCGGTCTTCACCGCCGTCGGTCAGCTGCCGGATTCCATCCAGTCGGTCACCAGGCGGATCTACTCCGACTGGTTCCCTTCCTCCGGTTACGAGCATGCGGGTACGGCTGATCTGGAAATCTACCTGGAAGACGGCGCGCCGGGCAAAGATTCCGTCAGCGAGATATGGGTTCCGCTGAAGAAGGCGGACTGAAAAGGCAAAAAACCACCTTTCCTGACATCCAGGAAGGTGGTTTTCACGTTTTCTTACGGAAACAGGCTCAGCCGACGAATCGATCCTATCCGTCTTCCGGCAGGCGAATGAAGCCATCCGGCGGCGAAGACGGCAGCCTTGCCATGGAAGGCCTCAGCACATACAAGCCAAGCGACAAACCAAGCACGCTCATGACGAGCACCCCGGCTATGACCGCCGCTTGAACGGTATACCGATCGGCAGCCAAGCCGAACCCCGCTGTCGCCAGCATGACAAGGATCGCCTCGAGAAATACGTTCACGCTTCCCACCCTCCCCATCATGCCGACAGGAATATGGTTCTGGTAGAACGTCGCAAAGCCCGTATTGGCGAACGCGAGGAAAAATGCCAGGATGAAGAAGCCCGCAGCAGCGCCGGCGAAATCCGCCGAAAAAGCGTAGACGAGGTAGCCGAAGCTGACGCCGATCGCGCCGAAGCCGATCTGCGCGGATGCGGCCAGCCTCCTGACGATGGCGGCGTTGACGGACGCCCCGGCGATGATTCCGGCTCCCGCTATGCTGACCAGCAGGCCGTATCCGCTGTCAGACAACCCCAGCACCTTCTGTGCGAAGGCGGCCTCCAGCGAGTCGACGGCCGTCGCCATGACGACCATGACAGCGCTGAACAGCAGGCAGACAATCAAGACGGCGCTGCGGCTCCGGTAAAATGCGATGACAGCCGACCAGTCCTGCCTGATCATGCTCCGGTCCACTCGCGCAGGCAAATCCGCGAACATCCCCTTCTCCAGATCGGGCATCAGCATCGTGACGCCTGCCGAGAACAGCAATGCGGCGGCATTGATGTAGATGGCCATCGTCGGCGAGCCGACCAGGAACAGCAGTCCGGCGATCGCCGGTCCGATCAGGAAGGCTCCCGATCCGATCAATCCGTTCAGCGAATTGAAGCGGGGCCTCTGCTCCGGCGGGATGAGCTTGGCGATATAAGTCCCGGAGGCCGGTCCGAACAGAGAGCCCGCCATTTGGATGAGGAACACGAGTCCGTACATGTAGGCGATGGAATCGAACAAAGGCAGCAGAAAGATGAGGATGGCCCGGAACGCATCAAGGGCGATCATCAGGCTTCGCTTGTTCATCCGGTCTATCAGGCTGCCTGACCAGAAGCTTGCCGCCATGGCGGCGAGAGGACGAAGCAAGTACAGGATCGATACCGCCATGGCGGACTTCGTTGCATCCAGCACGATCAAATTGAGGGCAATGAAATAAATCCAGCCGCCGATGTTCGCGACGCCGATGCCAAGCAGCAGGATCGAAGGGTACTTCCATGTTTCCATAAGTCTCTTTCGGTTCAAGGCCGCCTCTCCTCTCGTTGCTGTTTCCTTCCTTCCCTTTCCCGCTGTACCCAGGCAAACAAAAAAATCCCACCCCCAAGACCTAGGTCTTGGGGGCGAGACTTGTCGTCGCGGTGCCACCCCAGCTTCGCCTCCATGTCGCCATGCAGGCCTCGTCGAGTACGGCGATCCGGCTAAGGAAGGCTTATACTCCAGCTCTGTAACAGGAGCTCCCGTCACACCATCGCTCTGCCGCCTGGCAGGTTCCGATGTGAAGCTCGGAGGCTTGATTCGGCAAGCCGCTATCTGCTCCTTCCCAGCTGCCGGAGCTCTCTGACCGGGCTGCACAGCCTCTCGATTCCGGCTGTGGGGGCACGCGGGCCGCATGGAAAGCAGCATGCTTTCTGGCGGAGATAACGGGTCTGCTTACTCTTCTCTTCATCGCATTTGAGCCATCTTACCAGAAACGGAAGAAGATTGTAAACACCCTGCCATCCTGTGCCGAACGGCATGGCCTGACTTGTTGAAGAAGCGTGCCTATCACATGCTGCTTCCGGCATGGAATTCCTACTGTTCAGCAGCTGAAATTAAGCTTCATTCCGAGCGGCGTTACGGACCGTTCCCCCAGAACTGGGCCCCCCTTGTCTGAATATATTAGCTTGATTCCCCAAGGAGACGAAATATGGACCGCTAAGGAGGCTCACGCGTGCATGCCTATTAAAAATGGACTTCAATATAAGGAACGCCTGGATCGAAATCTGCCCGATATCCGGATCGGTGGGCACCAGGTAAGCGGGAAAATATCCGAGCATGCTGCTTTCAAAGGATTGATGGCGACGCAAGCCTCGATGTACGATATGCAGGGAAACGACATCTGGAGGGACAAATTGACCTACCCTTCGCCCCTTACAGGAGATCGCGTAGGACTTTCGTTTCTTCAGCCCAAAACAAAAAAAGATCTCGCCGCCCGCAGGATAATGATGCAGGCTTGGGCTTATGCCCACAACGGCTTCCTCGGCAGAGCCCCCGACTATATGAACACCGCCCTGATGGCCTACTCGTCCGCTGCCGGAGTTCTGGATAAGGATTATCCACAGTTCGCAGCCAATCTAAGGAATTATTACGTCTATTGCCGGGAAAACGATATTACCCTTTCGCATGTCTTTATCCAGCCCAAAGCCGCCCGGCTGTCCAATTTCCTCCTTACGCTGGAAGACCCACCGGCAGCCCGAGTCGTGGAGAAGAACAAGGACGGCATTATCGTCAGGGGAGCTTTCCTGCTGGACACCCAGGGAGCGACCTCGGATGAGATTCTCGTCTACCCGACGCCCTTCCCTACTTTCAATGAGGGAGAGAGTCCCTTTTCCTTTTTCTTTGCCGTGCCAAGCACCCTGCCGGGCATCCGCTTCGTGTGCCGGGAAAGCTTCGTAGGAGGCGAGTCGGCCTATGACTATCCCCTCAGCTCGAAGTACGAGGAGATGGATACCCTGGTTCTGTTCGAGGATGTCCTCGTTCCTTGGGACCGCGTCTTTCTATGCGGCGACGTGAACATGGCCTACCGTCTGTCGGATGAAAGCCGGTTCCACACGCATACGAGCACCCAGGTCATGTGCAAGAACATCGCCAAGACGGAGTTCTTTCTCGGAGTGGCGGAAACGATGGCGGAGGCGTCGGGCATCGACCAGAATGTCCACGTGGTGGAAATGGTGAGCGAGCTCCTCGTCATTCTCGAGACGCTCAAGTCGCTCCAGCTTGCGGCCGAGGTCGGAGCTAGGCGCGACAAGTGGGGAAGCATGCTGCCGGACCGCAAGCCGCTTCTTGCCGCGAATGCTTACTTTCCCAAGATGTACCCCCGCATGATCGAAATCATCCATCTGATCGGCTCCAGCGGAATCATCATGATTCCTTCGGAGGAGGACTTTAACGGTGATATCGGCAGCCAATTGAAGCGTTATCTCAAAGGCGTCGGCGTTGACGCCAAGGATAATGTGCAGCTGTCCAGGCTGGCCTGGGAGCTGAGCGTCAGCGCATTCGGGGGCAGGCAGAGCGTTTATGAGAA
The DNA here is from genome assembly GCF_002243345.2 of Paenibacillus sp. RUD330. Classification (NCBI taxonomy): domain Bacteria; kingdom Bacillati; phylum Bacillota; class Bacilli; order Caryophanales; family Paenibacillaceae; genus Paenibacillus; species Paenibacillus sp. RUD330. Next base: position 1,805,538 of record NZ_CP022655.2, on the reverse strand, counting down.
ATTTTTCTTCGGAAATGCCGCTACGGTGACGAACCGTCTTTACAACGGGTATGAAGGAAGAGAGAAATACAAGCAGCGCATCCTTGATTTCCTGTCGGGAAAATAGCGCCATGACTCGCCCGCGAAAAAGTCCCGCTTCAAGACGGCCGTCTTGAGGCGGGACTTTTGATTCGCGAAGCTTCGCAGGCAAGGCTGAATTCCTTAAGCTCGGATTCAGCCCGTCAGGCCGTTGCCGTCTTGCTCGGCTGCTCAGAAAAATGTCCAGCTGCCGAACCACTTCAGGAAATGAACGGCATAATCCCGGCTGATCGTCTGTCCCGTCAGCACCGGATAGAACATCGCCATCAGCACGGCGGCCGCGCCAAGATAGGTCCACGTCGCCGCCCGGCCTTGCTTGACGCCGATTCGCTCCGGCAGCTGCAGCAGCACGTAGACGACACAGAGCAGCAGGAACGGCACAGTAGCGTAATAGTGATAGATGAAGGTCAGGCGCGGAATGCCCACCCAAGGAAGATATTGGGACAGGAGCCCGATCGTGACGACCTGCATCGCCCGTTCCTTCCTCTTCCATGCGGCGATGAAGGCGGCCGCGGCACAAGGAATGCCTGCCCACCAGAGCAGCGGATTGCCCAGCGAGACGATGCTCGCGATCCGCCCCGGCTCCAGTCCGGATCCGGAATAATACCAGATCGGCCGGCGGATGATCGGCCATTCCCACCAGGTCGAGGAGAACGGATGGGTCGCCACCAGCTTGGAATGGTAATCGTACATGAACTTCTGGAACTCGATGACGTTTTTCAGGCCATGGCCCGGCCCGGGTACCCTCATGAACGGAATATACGTAAGGATGTAGATGACCCCTGGAACGAGGACGAAGAACAGCAGCCCGGCTCCGATCATGCCGGCGATGAAGCTCTTCTCGCTTGCGCGGCTCGGCGCGGAGTCATTGCCTTTGCCGCCTGCCTGCTTCGCTTTCCTCTCCCGGTCGGGAATGGCTGCGGTCCGGGATGCCGCCAAGTGCCGTCTCACGAGCGAATAGAAGAAGATGGCCGCAAGGCCCGCTCCCGAATAGACGCCGACCCATTTGACCGAGGCTCCCAGCCCGAAGAAGATGCCGGCCAGGGCAAACGGCAGGAGCAGGCGTCGGAGCGGCGTTCCCGGCTCGTTGCGCTGGAAGAACCGGTTCATGTAATGGTAGCTCATGATGATGAACAGGACCGCGTACGTGTCGACGGTGCCGATCCTCGACTGCACGAGCGGCATGAAATCGAGGAAGATGAGCGCCGCCGCCAGCAGGCCCCCCTTGCGGGAGCGGAACAAGCCCCGTCCGAAGACGTACATGGCCGGGATCAGGAGCAGGCCGGCGATGCCGCCCATGACCCTCCAGCCGAAGGGATTCATGCCGAACAGCGCGATGCCGGCGGAGATGATGACTTTGCCGAGCGGCGGATGAGTCGTCTCGTACGGCTCGATCCGGTGCAGATGCTCATAGGCGGTGCGCGAGTGATAGATTTCATCGAAATACATGCTGTTGCGGTAGGAAGGCTTGTCCGGCACAAGCGCCTGCTCGTCGAACAGCGGCGAGCCTCCATCCGCAGCAAGAGCCAGCCTGACGCCGTCCGGTCCGAACAGTCCCGCCTCGTATACGACGGCGGTTCCGGTTCCCGTGATCCGGACCGCCTGCGCCGTCTGCCCCGTCAGCGGCACCGACTTCCACTGGAATACGGTGCCTCCGTCGAGCTTCTGCTCCACGGGAGCGTTCCAGGTCATGCCGTCGGGAGATACCGATACCTGGACGGTGCCGTCCCCGATGCCGGCATAGAGCAGGAGACGATCGACGGCCTGCGGCCCGCCCTGCACTTGCGCCGTGACGTCGGATGCAGGCTGCCACGCCGTTTTGGGAGCCTTGGCATCGCCCAGCTGCCAGAACATCATGACCGCGTATACGGCGACGATGGCGAGCACAGGCAGCCATTCCTTGCGCCATGGCAGAGAGGTCCTGTCCTCATACGGCTGCGGCTTGCGCTCCGCGCTGGGGGTGCCGGGGCTGTCATGCGCCGCTTCCGGAAGGACGAAGGAGCCGCTTCCGGACGCCGCAGCGAGGGAACCGAGTCTCTTGCCCTGCCATACCTGAACCGTCAAATACAGGAGATAAGCGCCGGCGGCCGTCTGGACGAGCGACACGAGCACCATGACGCCGTTGCCGTTGGCGATATAATAGTTCTCCTGCAGCGAGTCCCGGAGCACGTATGCGATGTTGGCCAGGACGGCCGCTGTAAGCGTGCCGTACAGCAGCAGCAGGCGGCGGCTTCCCGAGACGAGAAACGCGGCCAAGCCGAATGCCAGTGCCGGATACAGATACCGCTCATGCATGCCGGTCTTCAGCAGGAACACGAGGAGCGATCCGGCGAAGGCGGCCAGATAAAGGCCGCTGCGGCCTTTTTTGAAAGCGATGAGCCCCATGGCGGCAAGCGCCAGCGCGGCTCCGACGTTGCCCCAGACCGACAGCGGCAGCCCGAGCCAGTGCTTGGCCGCATCGATACCGTTCAGGCCGAGCAGCCCATAGATGTTGAAGGCGTTGAGCGTCGCGTATGGATAGGAAGCGAACATCGCTTGATAATGCTCCACGATCCAGAGCGGCTCCCTGCCGACGGCAAACGGAAGCAGCAGCAAGAGGGCAGCGGCGACGCCGGCTCCGGCAGCCTTCAGCCACTCCTTGCCGCTTCGGCTGATAATCAAGGCGAACAGCAGCAGCGGCAGGAAAATGACCGCTTGCGGCTTGACGAGAACCGCCGCCGCGAGCCATGCCGCTCCTGCGGCATGGCGGCTGCGGGACAGAGCCCGCACCGCGAGAAGGACAAGCAGCGTCATGACGGAATCGGCCTGCGCCCACAGCGCGGAGTCGAACCACACGGCCGGATTGAAGATGTACAGTCCGGCCGCCATCAGGCTGACGCGCTTGCCGAACCGCTCGCGGGCGATTCCATAGAGCAGCCGGCCTGCGGCGAGATCCGCCAGAATCGCCGGCAGCTTGACCAGCAGGATGACGCCGCCGCTTGCTCCGCTCAAGCCGAACAGATGCTTGAGCATGCCCACCACGTAGAGGACGTAAATATAGCCCGGCGGGTAGTCGGCGAACACGTCGTCGCTGAAAAATCCGTTCAGGCCGACCGAGTAGGCCCGGTCCGCCCAAATCGAAAAGTCTGGGAAGTCGATGGGATGGCCCTGCATCGTCGGCGCGAGCAGCAGGCGGAGCAGAAGTCCTCCTCCGAGCAGCAGCCACAGCGCCCTGCTTCCCGCGTGATCGCGGCCTTCCATGCGCAGCCAATGGATGGATGCCGTGGCTTCCTTCCGGGAGAAGAGAGCCCGATAAGCGATCGAGAAGGCGTACAGGAACGCCGCTCCGCCCAGAAACGCTAGAGGGATCAAATAGCCGGGAGCTTTATGCGCGGCAGCAGCCGGTTCCGCAGGCGCCGGAGCCGGTGCCGAGGAAGGGTCCAGGGAAATGACCGTCGCTCCGGCGGGAGCTTCCGCCGCCTCGGCGACGGAGACAGCCGAGAAATCGGCGATGCCGACATTCTCGCTTCCGTACCCGCCGAGACGGAGCAGCACGTCCATCGTGTCCTGGGACGGCCCCGTGCGCCCGTACAGCTCCAGCGGCTGCCAGGCTCCCGCCGTATCGTAGAGGGAAACCGACGTATCCACGGGACCGAGCACGGATAGATTCGCCCCGGTCTTGCCGGCTTCGGCGCCGGCGGCTCTGACGCTGGCGGATATCCGGTACAGCGTATCCGGCTTCACCGTCACGCGCTGCAGCCAGCGGGCGTCGTTCGGCTGAAGGTTCTGCACCCTCAAATAACGGGCAGGCTCCCCGCCCGCTCCCTGCTGCAGCGACCAGGAGGTCACCGATTCATCGAGCTTGTAGCCATCCTTGCTCCAGCCTTGCGGCATGTTGTCCGCGCCCGCCTCGAAGCCGGGATTGGCAAGCAGCTCGTCCGCCGCATAAGCGGTCATGCGGCCTCCAAGCAGAATGACTGCTGCCGCCAGCAGCAGAAGAATCGGCCTTATGTACGTAGGCTTCAATCGTCCAACCTTCCTCTCTCAAGCTCTGCATAGGTATGTTTTTAGAGTAGCATAGATAGGGCGCTGCTGGCACGCCAAAAAAAGACAGCTCAAGCCGCCTGCTTGCGGCCTCGCCCTAACATTGGTGGCCTCCATCCACAGTCAAAGGACCGAAACGATCCCTACGATCCACAAGGCAGCCGGAACAAGCAGCAGCTGCGCCAGCACCGTTCCTGCGAGCCGTGAGAGCATCAGCACGCCGAAAACCCGGCTCATCTCTCCGTTCGGCCGGTCTCCCCGCAGCACCTGGTCGGTCAGCAAGCCGATTTTGGGATCGATCAGGAGAGCAAGCATAATCGTTGCCATGCCGTTGATCAGGCCCGAAGCCTGCGAGGCCGAGGTCGAATAGGCCGCTGCGTAAGTGGAAGCCAGCAGCGCGGCTAGCACGCCGATGGTATATATGGCCGTGACAAGCATGTTGAGCAGGACAAGCCGGTAAGGAACGCCCCCTTTTCGGATAGGCGCGAGCATGGACAAGCGCGGCAGGGCGAGATGATAGCGGATATTCCGCACCGTATGCCGGCGAAGAAGGTACGGGAGCAAGCGGGGAATGGAGCCCGCCTGCTCCATATGGGCGATCAGGCGCGCGGACAGCCTTGTTGCGGAGGGGAACAGCATGATGGCCAGCAGCGTTCCGGCCGTCGCCGCCGCCAGAATGAATCTCATCTGTCCGGCCAGATGAAAGTCCGGGTGAAGCCGCGCTCCGTCAATGATCTTGCCGGTCATCGGCGCCTGGATCATGTTGGAGGTCCGGGAAATCAGCAGCACGATGCCGGACAGCGACATGGCGACGGCCAGCTTGCGCAGCCTCACTCCGGCGAGCCTCAGCGAATAGGTCAAGGTTTCGGCCATGTGGATCATCAGCGTGAAGAGGGATACGGCAGCGACCTGGGCGATCAGAGAGAGACACCTCCATAGGGATAAGCTCTGCATTCTCTGACGGGATCCGGCAGCGTTCGGTTGCTGAATCGGCAAAACAAAAAAGAAGAGACGAGAGCCTCTTCCCAACTCGACATCCATGGACAAACGAAGCCTGTCTCCAGCTCAGCCTCCCGCTTGACAGCCTGTCACAGGCTTAGCTTCCTCCCTCGTAAACCAGATGGAACCGGTAGCCCTCCAGCATGAAGGTTCCGCCGCCATTTCCGTCCTCCTTGTAAGCAATGCCGGATGCATACAGCCTGGAAGTGATCCCGCTCCAGTCGGAGGCGCTGTTGAAGCCGAGCGTCACGCGCACGCGCGGAGGCAGCGCGATCATGCCGATCGGAATCCAGCGGCGCTTCTTCGAGACGACGACCGCGTGTGCGGTCCCGCCGACAGCGAAGGTGAACATGTCGGTAGGCTGCCCTCGCAGCTCGAAGCCCATGAGATGCACCAGCTTCTGCCGGAACTCCGGGACGGATTCGACTGGAAACCCGACCTCACGGATGAAAAGAACCGGAAATTCCCCGGGAAGAGGCTCGGCAAGGCTTCTATCCCCGTCCCTCTCGGCGATGATTTCCAGCAGATGGCCGTCGCCGTCGCGGAAGTAGACGTTCTTGCCTGTCTCGTCATCATCGATGGCGCGGCCATCCTCCCATTTCAAAAAGGTCAGATGACGGGATTCGGCCCATGCGACTGCCTCTTCGAACCGGGAATAGGGAATCGCGAAAGCAAGATGGGCGGGAGAGATCGGCTCGAACGTTTCCACAAAGGACAGGATGCTTCGCTCGGCGATCCGGAAAGAGATCTCTCCCTCCGACCGGTGGACAACCGGAAGCTGCAGAAGCTCCCCGTAGAACTGCCTGACGCCCTCCAGAGACACCGTATGAAGCTGCACATTCGAGTAATGCGTAATCATGGCAGAAACCTCTTCCTTTTTCTAAAGATTTTTATTTAGTATATGGTTATCTTTAGAAAGTCGCAAATGAAGATTTCATGTGCATGTCCCTTCGCTTCCCGATGGCGATGCTGGCCGCAGCTCTCCGTCTCGGGCAGATAGGAAAAAGCCGGATCTGCGCGAGGCAGATCCGGCTTCTTGCTGCATGGGATGGATCTTATTATTGGACTTTGATCGCGTCGTAGTACTTGGTTTGCATCGTCTTGGCGGCCGCATCCAGCTTGGCTTTGAAGTCGACATCCTTCTTGGAGAATACCTCCTGGATGATGTTGGTCATCTCGGCATAGTATTCCTGCGTGTTGTACTGGGCTTCCGGGTTGCCGTCGAGCAGCTTGTTGGACTCGGGATCGTATTTGTACACGTTGGTGTACTTGTCATAGATCGCTTGAAGCTTCTTGCCGTATTCCGAATCCTCTTTGTAGTAGCTCATTTGCGGCGGGATATAGTATTTTTTGTCCGCTTGGCGGGACTGGATATCCTTTTCGACCGCGCTCAGGTAGCTGTCGGAGAAGTAGTCGAACGTGATGTAGCGGAACGCCATCTCCTGCTCATCCTTCGAAGCGTTCGGGTTGATGACGAGATAATCGCCGCCAAGAATGCCGGAATGCTTGCCGCCGGCTTCAGCCGCAGGCATCGGGTAGGTCGCTACGTCTTCAGGCTTCATGCCGCCTTGGTTGAGCGCTTGGTCCAGCACGCCTTCCGCGCCGGCGATGACCATGGCCGTGCGTCCTTGTGCGAACGCGCCGACCGCATCTCCCCAGCCGAGCGCCCAGTCCTTCGGAATGGCGTTGGCTTCCCAGCGCAGCTTCTGGTAGAACTGCAACGCCTTGACGGCTGCGTCGGAGTTGAAGGCGGCCGTTACCTTGCCGCTGTCCGTCGTCTGGATCTGGCCGCCTGCTTCGAACAGGAAGTTGGTCCAGTTCCAGCCCGATTCGTTGCCTTTGCCCATCGGAGCGATGCCGGCGACGCCTTTTTTCGGATCGGCGACTGCTTTGGCCGTGTTCAGCATGTCGTCCCAGGTCCAGTCGTAGGACGGAGCCGCTACGCTTTTGGCCTCAAGAAGCTTTTTGTTGACGACGGTAGAGGTCGAGTAGCCGTTCTGGACGATTCCGAACACTTTGCCGTCCTTGACGAACTGGTTCTGCAGCGTCGGATTGATGTCGTCCTTGAACTGGTATTTATTCCACAGATCCGTGATGTCTGCCGCCCAGCCGCGCTGCACGAGGAAGCCTGCCTCCGTCGCGAACGTGTTGAAGAACGTCGGAGCTTCGTTGGCCGCCATCTTCACGCCGATCTCGTCGACATTGTAATGCCAGTCCGATTTGACGATCGTGACGTTCGGGTATTCCTTCTGGAAGCGGGCAATCTTGTCGTCCTCGGATTTGCGCTTCTCCGCCTGGTCGGGGAGCGGATAATAGATGCTGATCGTGATTTTCTTGTCCTTGATGTCTTCTTCGGCCGGCGCAGCCGCTCCGTCATTGGAGGCGGTGTTGTTGGCCGGCTCGCTGACCGCCGGCGACGGGCTCGATGCTCCCCCGGTATTCGTGTTGCCGCTGCCGCTGTTGCTGTTGTTGCCGTTGCCGCAGGCTCCAAGCAAAACGCTGGTCGCCACCAGGCAGCTCAGGATCGCTGTCGATTTGCGCACGTGTAACTCCCCTTTTCTTGAACATGGATAATATGGCGTTCATCTGGAATAGCTTGCAAAACCATCATAATGGATGCGCATTCATTGTACGATGTGCGATTCTATGGTCATTATGTGTGTCTTTACGATGAAGCTAGCCTTTTACTCCGCCCAGATGCAGGCCGCGGATGATGAACCGCTGGAAGACGAGGAAGACGGCGATCGGCGGCAGCATGACGAGCGTCAGAATGGCGAATTTGATGTTGAGATTGAGCATCTTCGCCTGGATGACGTATTTGTAGATCGCCGTCGACAGCGGATAATGGCTGTCCTTGTGCATGATGAGCGACGGCCAGAACCAGTCGTTCCATGCGGTCGAGAAGACGAAGATGGCCAGCGTCGCGAAGATCGGCAGCGACAGCGGCACGGCGATGCGGATGAAGCAGCTGAGCTCGGAAGCTCCGTCGATCCTTGCCGCCTCGAAGATTTCCATGCTGATGCCGTCGAAGAAATTTTTGAGCAGCAGCAGGAAGAACGCGTTGGCTCCGGCCGGCAGCCAGAAGGCGAAGAACGAATCCAGCAGCCCGAGATCCTTCAGGTTGAGGAAGTTCGGGATCAGGTAGGTCGTCGGCGGAATGAACAGCGTGATCATGAAGAACATCTCGATGCTGCGGCGCTTGGGCACATTGAGGCGCGAGAGGCTGAAGGAAGCCGTTCCGAGCACCAGCACCGATACGATCATGTTGCCGCCGAATATGAGCAGCGTATTGCGGAGGAAGGTCGGAAGCGCGATGTAATTCCACGCCTCGTCGAAGTTGCCCCATTCCCATGTCTGAGGAAGGAAATGCGGCGGGAACGAATTGACCTCCGCGTTGTCCTTCAGTCCGTTGAATGCCGTTGTGAGAACCGGATACACCATGGATGCCGCCATCAGGAAAATGACGACGAGCATGATGATGTATCCCGTGCGGGTTCCTTTGCGCTTGAGATCGAATTCCGAGAGAATGCCTCTGTCCATGCTGCTCATGCTATCGGTCCCCTTTCCGGTCCAGGCGGTATTGTACGATCGCCAGAGCGCCCAGGACGATGAACATGAGCACGCCCATCGCGGAAGCGACGCCCATATCGAGACGGGTGGTCGCATACTTGACGATAAGCAGCGCGTAGGTCAGCGTGGCCTTGACCGGACCGCCGTCCAAAATCGCCAGCTGCGACTGGTAAGCCTGGGAAGTTCCGATGATCTGCAGCACGAACATGAGCAGGATCAGGCTGCGCAGGGAAGGCAGCGTGATATGCCAGATCCTCTGCCAGATGCCCGCTCCGTCGATCTCCGCCGCTTCGTACCAGTCGCGCGGGATGCTGAGCACGGCGGCCAGATACAGGAGCATGGCGGAGCCGAATTGCTGCCACGTCTCCATGAAGACGAGGGAGATCATCGACCACTTCGTATCGGTCAGGAAGCTGACGCCCTCTCCTCCGAACAGGCTCGTGATGCCGGCGTTGATCGGACCGACAGGATCGTACATCCATCGCCAGAGCCCGTACAGGACGACGACTGGAATGACGTTCGGCAGGTAGGCTGCGACGCGGAACACGCCCTGGAGCCGCTTGATCTCGGAGATTCCGATGGCGAACACGATCGGCACCCAGAAGCCCATGACGAGGCACAGCGCCATATAATAGAGCGTATTTTTCACGGCGGTCCAGACGTCGGGATCGCTGAAGACCGTCCGATAGTTGTCCAATCCGACGAATTCGTCGCCCTTGACGAAGTCGATATGGTAGAAGCTGTAGAAGAATCCCTTGAGGATCGGCAGCCACAAAAAGAGGATGAAGATGACGGCCGCCGGCAATAGGAACGCCAGGCCCCACCCGTATTTGCGAAGCAGGGTCCGGGCTTTGCCCCTGCCCGCCTGCGCCTGCGGCCCGGTGGCCGCAACGATGTCTTGACTCATGTTTTTCCCCGCTTTCTCCTGTTCTTATCTTTATCTATTCATTTTAGATTCCAGGAGAAAGGGAGAACATGTGCGTATCTATGCATATCGTAGCGAATCTTACTTCTATTTTTTCAACTCGCTCGGGCTGTGCCCATAGTACTTTTTGAATATTTTGCTGAAATGCTCGGGAGATTCGTACCCGACCCGCTCCGCGACCTCGTAGCGCCTCAGATCGGTCGTCATCAGCAGCCGGCGCCCCTCTTCCATGCGCAGCTTGATGACGTATTCCCACAGGTTGTTCCCGGTTATTTTCTTGAACAGGTAGCTGAGGTAATTGGGACTGACGTGGTTGCGCTGCGAGACCTCGTGCAAGGTCAGCCCCTTCTGCGCGTAGTGCTCCTCGATATAGCGCTTGGAACGCTCCACGATGAGATTGCTCTGCGCGGACAGCTCCTCGTCGCTGGCCTCCTGCTGCGGATCGCTCCAGCTGAAGTCGCCGTAGTAGAACACCTTCTGGTCCGGATGCTTGCCGCTCCAGTCCAGAGCGCGCGCCGCCTGGGCGCTGAGCATCGAGAGGAATTCGGCTCCCCGGGCGATCTGGCTGATGCCGAGCGTGACCGGAAGATGAAGGCAGCTGTCCAGATTATGGTGCAGGCTGCGGCCGATCATGTCGAGCTGGTTCACCTTGCTTACCGTCGTATCTTCGTACTTGGCCTCGCTCCAGCCGATCAAGGCGCCGACCTCCCAGCCGGGGAGCAGGCAGGGGATCGGGTCCCACTCCTGCTCCAGCAGCTCGCAGGAAATGTTCATCATCGCGTAGGCGAGCAGGTCCTTGTCCCGGGCGGAATAATTCCCTCCGCCGAAATCCGCGCGGATGCGGATCATGGCGAAGTAAGGGCCGGATGAAGCGATGCCCGCCTGCTCCATCAGCGCAAGTCCTTGCGCAGGTCCAGCCGGCGGCGCGACGAGCAGCTTCAGCAGGGCGGCGCTCTGGCCGCTGTCCGGCGCGCGCAGGCGGAACTGCGAGCTCGCCTTCGCCAGATAATCCTGATCCCCGGATACCGGCTTCTCGGAATTGAGCAGCGCGTTGCGGACCGAATCCAGCAGCTGGCTGCTGTTCAGCGGCTTGATCAGATAGTCCCTCGCTCCCAGGCGGATTGCCATCTGCGCATACTGGAACGTCTCGTGGGCGGAGACGACGATCGTCTGCACCCAAGGCTTGAGCAGCTTCGCCTGATGCATGAGATCGATTCCGTTCATTCCCGGCATCTGGATGTCGGTGATCATGAGGTCGACTTCCTCCATGCGCAAATAATCCAGCGCCTCATAGCCGTTGCTCGCCGTATGGATGTCGGTGATGCCAAGTCCCGCTCCCGCCAGAAGGCTGGCCAGCCCTTTGCAGATAAGCGGTTCGTCGTCCACGATCAATATTCGGTGCATGTCAATTGTCCTCCCCGTCTGATTCGATGCCTGCCTCGTTTGATTGCTGCTCCTGATCCGGCAGCAGGATGCTTACCTTCGTGCCTCCGCCAGGCCTCGGTCCGATCCCCAGTCCATACGGATAGCCGTACCGCAGACGGATCCTCTGGTCGATGTTGCGTATGCCGTATCCGATTGCCGGAGAGCTGTCCTGCTCCCCGAGCCAGCGCTCGATCGCGGCGTAATCAACGGCCTTGTAGCCGTTGTCCTCCACCGTCACGCGGATTCTTCCTTCTTCGTCCCGGACGGCTGCGACCCGGATGAGCCCGTCCTCGCCCATATGCTTGATTCCGTGGATGATGGCGTTCTCGATCAGCGGCTGCAGGGTGATCTTGGGAATGCCGATGCTCCCGAGCTCCTCCGGAACGTCCCACTCCATCTTGAAATCGGCTTCATATCTCCGCTGCTGAAGGGCCACATAGGCTGCGGCATGCTCGCGCTCCTCCGCCAGCGAGATGATCTCGCGGCCCCGGCTGAGGCTGATCTTCATCAGCTTCGACAAGTCCTTGATCATCTCCGCCGATTCGGAATTGCCCTCGAGCGAGCTTTTCCAATAGATGCTCTCCAGCGTGTTGTACAGCAGATGCGGATTGATCTGATGGTACAGGATCTGGAGCTGCGCCTCCTTCTGCCGGATCTCCATCTGGTAGCGGTCGTGGATGAGGCTGTTGAGCCTCCTCGCCATCCCGTATACGGCGGAGATGAGGACGCCGACCTCGTCGCTGCGCGATTGCCCCGGCGTCTCCGGCACCCGCTTGCCCGGCTCGTAGCGGCGCACGAACGTCGAGAGGCGCTGCAGCGGCGTCATGAGCGAGCGCCAGAAGTAGATCATGACGATGCAGCCGAGCAGCGTATACGCGATCGAGATGAACAGAATGACATTTTTGAGCTCCTTTTGCTGCTGGAGCAGCGATTGGACCGGAATCTCGTAGACGAGGCGCAGGTTCAGCGCATTGGCCGCGCTGACGACATAGATATCGTCGCTGTTCACTGCATGGTACGGCATGTCGCTTCGGGCGGATCTGGCCGCGGCGACGACCTCTTCCGGCAGCTCGACCTTGGTGCCGAGCTTGCCCTGGACGGTGGAGGACATGATCGTGCCCTGGCTGTCCGTCAGGAACATCTCGCCGTCGGGCAGATTCACCGAGCGCAGCGAATCGACGATCTTGCTGTCCATCTTGTACGCGACCAGGACGCCGATGACGTTCCCTTCGCCGATGTTGTTGACCGCGCGGATGTAGGCGAGCGTCTTCTCCTTGCTGAAGGCGGTGTTGTTGTCGATGACCTGCATGAAGCCGAGTCCCTTGTTCTCGACCGCCTTGTCGTACCAGGCCGGCTTGTTGTCGGAATCGAGGAAGTAGACGCCGTTCTGCGTCATCTGGATGGAGGGGGCGAAATAGAACTCGCTTGAGGGATCGTACACGTAAAGGGAATAGTAGATCGGATTCTCTCCATCCGTGCCGGTCGAATAAACCCGCAGCAGCTTGTCCATCGCCGCGTATTTCTTGACCCGGTCCAGCACCGGCTCCAGGCTGCCGGGAACGATGGCCTGCGTTGCGGGATTCTGGATGATCGTCGTCGTGATCCGGTTGATATTGTCCATGTCCTTGTCGATGATGACCAGATTCTGCTTGTTCAGCTCGGCATAGGCGTTCGTGATGTTGCGCTTCAAAATGCTTTCCGCTTTCATATTGCCGTAGACGAACAGCCCCAGAATCGGAATGGCCATCATCAAAAACAGCAGGATCATCTGCATTTTCACGCTGAGCCTGGTAAGGGGATTGTTCATCGTCCATGCCTCCGGAGTAAGTCGGTATTCCCGATTATGGGACGAACGGCATGGGAATTCAATGTTTTTTTGGCCTGGACTAAGGAAAATAAAAGCAGAGCATACTAGTCCTGTTATCCTTGCACGCCTCAACGAAAGAGTTCAAAGGAGTGATGAAGCCTGACAACCTCGGTCCTTTTGGAATACGCGTGGGTGCTTCTGGTGCTGATCGGATTGGAAGGAATTCTGGCTGCGGACAACGCGCTGGTCATCTCCATCATGGTCAAGCATCTCCCGGAAAAGGAGCGGAAAAAAGCTCTGTTCTACGGGCTCGGAGGAGCCTTCGTCTTCCGGTTCGCTTCCCTGTTCATCATCTCCTTCCTCGCCCATGTCTGGTATGTGCAGGCGCTCGGAGCCGCTTACCTGCTGTACATTGCGATCAGCCATATGGTCAAGCGGCTGTTCGTCAAGCAGGACAAGCTCAAGAAGGAAGCCGAGAAGAAGCCCGAAAACTTCTGGGTGACGGTGCTCAAGGTCGAGCTGGCCGACATCGCCTTCGCGGTCGACGCCATTCTCGCGGCTGTCGCGCTGGCGATCACGCTGCCGGCGACAACGCTGCCCCGGATCGGCGGCATCGACGGCGCCCAGTTCATCCTCATCCTGACAGGCGGCATCATCGGCCTGGTCATCATGAGGTTCGCCGCCACTTACTTCGGCAAGCTGCTGGTGGAGCGGCCCGGACTGGAGACGGCCGCCTTCGCCATCGTCGGCTGGGTCGGCATCAAGCTCGCGATCTATACGGTCGGCCACTCCGATGTCGCCCTCATCAGCTCCAGCTTCCCGAAAAGCGGCTTATGGAAGGGCATCTTCTGGACGGTGCTCATCCTGATCGCCGTCGTCGGCTGGTTCGCGTCCAAGCCGAAGGCGGGCAGCCGCGGCGATGGCGGCGACGACAGAGGCGGGCGCAGCGGCGGACGCGGTAGCGAGCGCAGCGGCGGGTCGCGCCAGCCTGCGCGGTAGCTTGCGCGGCAGGCAAGCGGCGCAGCGGCGATGTAGCGAGCGCAGCGGCGGGTCGCGCCAGCCTGCGCGGTAGCTTGCGCAGCAGGCAAGCGGCGCGGCGGCGATGTAGCGAGCGCAGCGGCGGCGACGACAGCGATGGTGCCGGCGCAGCGGCACGGCGGCACGGCGGCCGCAGGTTCCTGCAGCTTCAGGTTACAAAGCTAAACAGGACGAGCTGAACATGTTCAGCTCGTCCTGTTTTATTTCCCCCGCTAACAACTACTCGGTGATTGAACTACGTCATGATTCGAGCTTTATCGGACATACGATCCGTTATTTGAGCTTTGATTGAGTAGCTGCGATTTTATCGGACATACGATCCGTTATTTGTGAACAATTAGCGGGATATAGATATTAGCGGGATAAATAACGGAACTGATGTCCGTTAAAAAAAATGGAATGCTTATTTCGCACCAAATAACGGATCTGATGTCCGATAGATCAGCAGGCTCCTGTCGAATCGTTCCTTCAGCGGATCCCACTAGCATAGGAGTCGTCCGGGATTTAATCGGACAACGGATTTCATCACGCTGACACCGATTATTTTGTTTTTCACATGTTTATCTAGCAGATCAGTTTGAACAAACCGCTCCGTTTTTCCGTTGCCAATATTTACATTTCATAGGCAGGTCTACAACAAACCCTATTGTCTTTATCCGTCATTCTGAAATAGCTCGTCGAATGGCTGCAGATTATACGAACACGGGATGCACAGGGCAGGGCTGGGCTTCGTCCCGTCTTTAACGCTAGCAACTTATCGTTTGACCGCAACTTGCTTTCCAAGGAGCTGCGGCAACAAAGCTCCTTGGAAAGTTCTTAGAGAGTTTCTTGAAAGCTCCTTTGAAAGCTCCTTTGAAAGCTTCTTGAAAGCTCTTTTGAAAGCTACTTGAAACTTCTTGAAACTCCTTGGAAAGCTTCTTGAAACTTCTTGAAACTCCTTGGAAAGCTTCTTGAAACTTCTTGAAACTCCTTGGAAAGCTTCTTGAAATCCCCCCAGATATTCCTCAAATCAGCTTCAAAGCTTTGCGCTCCGACTCCAGCGTGTCCGCGACGGACCGCTCAAACGATATGACGGGAACCCAGCCAAGCGCCCGCAGCGAGGAGACATCCGCAGGCTGCGGCGAAGCGGCCGAACTGGAGCCGATCTCGATTTCGAGCGGGCAGGTAGCAAGGCTTTGGCAGATGCCGGCCAGCTCGCCCAGCGTCCGCATCGTTCCGGAGGCGATCGCGTAACGCCTTCCGGAGACGCCATGCCGGATGATGGCTTCATAAGCGCTGACGGCATCCCGGACGTCGAGAAAATCCCGCTGCTCCATCGAGGATGACAGCTTAAACACAGGAGGCGGCGCCCCGCCCGATGCCGCCGCCGCTTCGCAAGAAGCCGCATAACGGGCAAGCAAGGCGCAGAGGCCGGTCGAAGGACCCGGACCGGTCAGGTTGCCCGGATCGGCCACGATGATATCCATGCCGTACATCGAGTGCCAGCTCAACGCTGCCGCGAGTTGAAAGGTTTTGCTGAGGCTGTAGGGATGCGGAGGCCGGGGAAGCCCGGCTTCGGGCAGGACATAACCAAGCATGGAGCCCGCGACGACGATGCGGCATGAATGGCCTGCCTCGCGCACCGCCTCAAGCAGATGGACGGTTCCCATGAGGTTGGCTTGCAGAAAAGCGGCAGGCTCCTTCCACGAAGCGCCCGCATGGTTGGAGCCCGCCAAATGCAGCACGGCATCGGGACGAATCCGGTCGACCAGAACGCGCAGAGCGTCCATGTCCTCCAGATCGCATAGCTCTACATGGTGAGCTCCATTCTCTCGGCCTTCAGCAGTCCGCACGGAGCCTGGTCTGAACATCGCATGCACCTCGTATCCGGCGGCTGTGAAATGCCGCACCGCATGTCCGCCGCAGAAGCCTCCGGCACCGGTGACAAGCAGCTTGCTCCCAGGCAGTTCGGTTGAAATTCCGCAGATCTCCACATAGCTGATTTCCCCTGCCGGTTCCTTCTCCCCTGCCAGCTCCTTCTCCCCTGCCAGCTCCTTCTCCCCCGCCGGTTCCTTCTCCCCTGCCGGCTCCTTCTCCCCTGCCTGTTCCTGCTCCTTTACCCGTTCCTTCTCCCCTGCCGGTTCCTTCTCCTTTACCCGCTCCTTCTCCCCTGCCAGCTCCTGCTCCTCCGCCGATCCGGCTGATTCCTGCTCGCGCTTGCCGCCGATTCCCATCCTCTCCCCCCTCTGCGCCAAATGCCGAAGCGGTTGGCCGCTTCGGCATCGTTATGTGCAGCCCTGGTAACGACCAGAGCTTCTCTCACCCTGACCCGCCGGATCACGGAAATCAGCTCCGGCGCTCCCACTCCGCCATCTCCGCCACCATCTGCGCGATGCCGGGGGCCTTGTAGTCCCAGTCGGCGCGCACGGCAGTCAGCGTCCGGTCGATGAACGGCTCGGCAGTGGCCGTGATGTCAATGTCATTGCGGCCGTAGGCCTGCTTGAACATCTCCAGCATTTCCAGCTTGCTCGCCGGCGCCGCGGCCAGCAGATGCACGAGGCCGCCGATCTCCGGCCTCGAAGCCGCATACTCAACCGCCTTGGCGAGCTCCAGCGTCGTCACTCCGTTCCAGTATACGCGGCTGTAGCCCGATACCGAACCTTTCTGCTCCAGAAACCACTTCAGCAAGCCGATTCCCTTCGGATTCGCATCCGGACCGATGATGGACGTGCGGATCGTCAGATGCCCGGAGCCGCGCAGTTCCCCGAGAGCTTTCGAGCGCGCGTACACGCTCTTGCCGTCCGGAATATCCAGCTCGCTGTACCCGCCCCGGTCTCCCTCGAAGACGCAGTCGGAGCTGATGTGGATCAGCCTCGCTCCGATCTCCGAGGCGGCGAAAGCCAGCCAGTGGGGAAGCAGCCCGTTCACGATGTAAGCCTCGAGCGGATGATCCTCTGCGTCGCGGTTGAGCTTGCCGACGCAGTTGACGACGAGATCCGGGCGCTGGGATTCCAGCAAGCTCCGGACGGCCTCCAGATCGGAGGCCTCCAGAGGGAGCGAGCCGCCGCGGCCGCCGCGGGTCGTCCAGACGACTTCGAACCCTGTACGGCGGCGGAAATAGTCGACCATCATCGAGCCTGCCATTCCGCCGCCTCCGATGATGAGCAGCTTCATGAGAGGAAGCCGCCCCGCTTCAGCATATCCTGGATCTCCTGCTTGTTCATCAGATTCTCGCTGGAGCAGAAGCTGTCGAAGGCGACCGCTTCATAAGAGGCGTAATGGGCTTGCAGGCCGGGAATATCGAGCGGAGGCAGGATGACGAGATATTCCTTGTCGTAGATGACGGTGCTCTTGCTTTCGAATTCGGTGAGCAGGATTTCATGCAGCTTTTCTCCGGGACGGATGCCGGTCTCGATGACATCGGCTTTGACGCCGATATCCTCCATCAGCACCTCGGCCAGCTCCTCGATGCGGCAGGTCGGCATCGTCATGACGAAGATTTCGCCTCCGAGGCTTTCCTCCGAAGCCTTGAACAAGAGCGAGATCGCATCCTGCAGCGTCAGGAAAAAGCGCGTCATGCGGCGGTCGGTCAGGCGGACCTGGCCTTTGCCGCGGATCTGGTTCGTGAACAGGTGGATGACGCTTCCGTTCGTGCCGAGCACATTGCCGCCGCGCACGCAGACGAACTTCGTATCGGTGTGAAGCAGGTTCGCGTAGACGATCAGCTTCTCTCCGATCGCCTTGGTCATGCCGTAGAAGTTCGACGGATTGGCCGCCTTGTCGGTCGATATATAGATGACGCGCTTCACTTTGTTCGCGGTTGCCGCCTCGATGACGTTCTGCGTGCCGAGCACATTGGTCTTGAGCGCTTCATAGGGCTGCTCCTCGCAGACCGGCACATGCTTGAGCGCGGCCAGATGGAAGACGTAATCCATGCCCATCGTCGCCTTCGTCAGCGCATCCAGGTCGCGGATGTCGCCGATCCGGAACGTCAGACGGGAGTCTTCGAACGTGCGGCTCATCGTCACCTGGGCAGATTCGCTGCGGGAGAACACGACGATTTCCTTCGGATTTTGCGGCAGCAGCTGGCGAATCAGCTCATACCCCCAGGAACCGGTGCCTCCGGTAACGAGAATACGCGAGTTTTCAAACATTCCATTTCCCTCCAAGCAAATATTTCACTACGATGTCTGAAACGTCGGGGGACTGGTACCCTGCCGGAAGGGTCCAGCTTGGCGGAAGAGAAGTCATGACCTCGACGGCATCCGCGATATTGCCGGCACGGAGGCCGCTGACGACGTTGCTGCCGCAGTCCACCGTCTCGGGCCGCTCCGTCGTATTGCGGATCGTGACGGTCGGGACGCCGAGCAGGCAGCATTCCTCCTGCACGGTGCCGCTGTCGGATACGGCGCACCAGGCGCTCTGCTCCAGACGGACGAAGTCGAAGAAGCCGAACGGCTCATGGAATTCCACGAGCGGATGGGGAGAGACAGCCGTACCGCCGGATTCGATGCGGGATCGGGTGCGGGGATGGATGCTGCAGACGAGCCGCTTGCCGCTGCGGTCCGCGATCAGGTTCAAGCCTTCGAGGATGCCGTCGAGATGGGCGGGCACGTCCACGTTCTCGGCGCGGTGGGTCGTGACGAGGACATACTCCTTCTCCAGCAGTCCGAGCCGCTCCAGAATGCCGCTTGCGGCGATCCGGTCCTTGTAATGCTCCATCACTTCATGAATCGGATTGCCGGTCCGGACGATCCGGCCCGCCGGAAAGCCCTCGCGCAGCAGATTGCTCTTGCTGTACTCCGTATAAGGCATGTTGATGGTCGATACGGAATCGATGATCCGCCTGTTCTTCTCCTCCGGCACGGTGAGGTCGTAACAGCGGTTGCCCGCTTCCATGTGCACGACCGGAATGCCCATCCGCTCCGCGACGATCGCGCACAGCGCGCTGTTGGTGTCGCCGAGCAGCAGGACGACATCGGGCTTCTCCAGCCGGAGCAGCCGCTCCATCTCGCCGAACATGAGCGACAGCTGCCCTCCCAGCGAATGGCTGCCCCCTGTCATGACATGGTCCGGCTTGCGGATTCCCATCTCTTCGAAAAAGACATCATTCAGCGAAGCCGTATAATTCTGGCCCGTATGGACCAGTACATGGCTTGCCGCCAGCCGGTCCAGCTTGCCGATGATGAGGCTCAGCCGGATGATCTCCGGCCGCGTGCCGAGTACGGTCATTACGCGCACGTCATAGTCCCGCCTTTCTGCCCTCGTAATTTGCCGGACAGCCCCCGTCAGGCTGCCGGCATGCACTTGCGCTCAGCGCCGCTTCTTGCCTGCGGAACGCCGGCGCTTGCCGCCGCCTGCCCGGCGGCGGCCCGCTTTCCTGCGAGACGATCGGCCGGCGGAGAGCGCCCTTCCCTTGCGCAGCCTCATCCCGCCCTTGCGTCTGCCCCGCCCTTTCCTGCGGCGGCTCGCGCGGCGGCTTCCCGAGGAAGCCCGCCGGGAAGCCGCTCGGGCATGCCCGGCCGGCGGCGCCATTTCCTCCTGCGGCGGCGGATCCGAGCCGATCGGCTCGCCCTGGCCAAGCAAGGCCAGCACCGCATCGGGCATCTCCTGCTGCGCTTGGTGAGCATAACCGGCTTCCGCCAATGCTTGCGGGCTGCGGAACGGGCGCAGCTGCCAATTCTTCAACTCGCATACCTGTCCGCCGCTTCCGTGAACGATGCGCGGCGAAGTCAGGCCGGACAGCTGCAGCTGCCGGATCCGCTCGGTCAGCCGGCTGCGGTAGGCCGGCAAGCCGAAAACCTCCAGAGCGGCCGCTCCGCTCCTTGCGGCGACAGCCAGCCGCAGCGGCATGTTCGCGGTCAGCTGCGAGACGAGCGCAGCCAGCTCGTATGGATTGCCCGCGGCGGCCAGACGCTCCGCATTTCCCGTCGCGCGCATGATTTCGGCTAGTCCTCCCGATGCGTACGCGACGACAGGCTTTCCGAACATCATCCCTTCCAGCGCCGTCATCCCGAAGCCTTCCTCCACAATGCTCGGTACGACCAGAATATCGAGCGCAGGATAGGCGTTGCGGATGTCCGTCTCGAAGGGCAGCCAGCGGAACCGGTCCGCCATGCCGGAGGAAGCCGCCATGTGGAGGCATCGCTCCAGATAAGGCGGATCGACCGGATTGCCGGTCACCGCGAACACCGCATCGGGATGGCTGGCTCCGACATGCAGAGCCATCGCCATGAAGTGGTCGAGGCCTTTATTCTCATAGAGATGGGAAGCGATGAAGCCGATCAGGCATTGATGTTCGGCCACATTCAGCTCGGCCCTTCGCCTCGCCCGTCTGGATGTCCAGGTCCATGGCTCGAAATCCGAGCCGTCGACCGCCGGATAGAGGACGGACGATTTCGCGAGCAAGCTCGGGAAATGGATCGGCGACAACGTCGAGGCGGAGATTCCGACCAGCAGGTCGGTATGGGCTTCCATCAGCTCCTGTACGCTGCCGGTCCCTGCCGACGTCCTCATCGTCTCCGTCAAACACCAGATGACCGGCACTCCGAGCCGCGTCGCCGCGATGGCTGGCAGGGGGTGAACGCAGGTGTTGACCCATACCGCATGCGGCTTCACGGCGATGAGAAGACGGTACAGCGACTCCATGCCGGGGCTGTGGACGCCTCCGGAAACTTCCTCCAGGATGGCAGGATGGGCTTGATACATGGAATAGTAGATCGGGACCGCGCCCGTGACATGCACCTTTATTCCGGCCGCTCTCGCCCTTGCCGACAGGATGCCTTCCTCGGGCACGGCCAGAATGCATGCAGCCGCTCCGGCCAGCTCTGTCATCGTGAGCAGCAGCAGCTTCTCGGCTCCCGTTATCGCGTCAGGACTGCATATATGGGAAAAGAACAGGATGGTCGGGTTCGAAATCAATTTCTTCACCCCCTTCGGTCCGAAGCCGGCGCATCAGGATGGAAACATCGTCGCCAGCATGTAGTTCAGCCGATGCGAGTAGGTATGCTCCTTCATCGTCCGGTGCATGGAGCGCAGCGCGATGTCCTGCCTCTCTTGCTCGTGCTGGAGGTAATAATCGATCTTCTCGACCATTTCCTGCGGCGAGGAATAGGTGGCGATCTCCACCCCCGGTGTATAGAAGCTGGCCAAATCTTCCCTGACGTCCGTCAGCTGGAGGGTGCCGCAGGCGGCTATTTCGAACGTGCGGGGATTGGGGGAAACCGCGGTGATCATCTCGCTGTTGCTGTTGAACGTTTCGTCGTCATGGGCACGATGCATGTTGATGACGATCTTGGCGCCGTTGTACGTCGCCGCCGTCTCCAGCGGTCCCATCCAGTGGCCCGCACGGATGCGGGAGGAGAGGAGCGGATAATCGCGCAGCCGCTCCCACCAGAGACCGGAGATGATGATATCGCGAGTGGCGAGGTAAGGCGTGATCTGGTCGAAGAAGTCGACGCGCTTGTGATAGGCGGATCCGACGAAGCTGATTTCCCTGCGGAGGGACAGATCGGGATTGCGGGGGCGGAATTCGTCGGGATTGACGCCCAGCGGAAGGTAATGGACGTTGGGGCATCCGAGCCTGCGGTAGAACTCGACGCAGTTTTTCTCCAGCGTGAAGACGAAGTCGTAATGCGGGGCGAGCTTGCGGGTGATGTCGGAATAATAGGGATCATCCGTGAACCAGACGGCCGTCCGGATGCCGAGCGCCCGGATGGCGTCGACCTTCTCGACCGGAACCTGCAGGCCGTCCAGGAAGATCACCGCGTCGGGCCGCAGCGCTTCGGCCTGCTGAACGTAATTTTGAAGCGTGTCGCTCATGCTCAGCCTGGACGTCATCGATCGGAGCGAATCGGCGATGGAGGCATCCAGGGGAGAGTACGGATATCCTTTTGCGGTAGCGATGAACATGACATGAATCGGGAACACGGGGGGCGCGTAGCTCACCAGGGAAAGGCCGGCCTCGCATTTGCCGAACCAGCGGCCATGCTCCTGTCCAGTCGCGTAGCCTGCTGCCCTGCCCCTTTCCAGCTCCGGATTCGGAAGCATCGGGGCGACGGGTTGCAGGACGCGCTTCTTGCTTGCGCGGGAAGGCGCATGTCTGGCTGCGCGCCTGCCCTTGCGCAGGGATTTAACTGCCAACTTTAGTCCTCCTCTTTTGATTGCAGCTCTCACGCCGTCAGCCCAGAGGGAGCAGATCCAGAAGATCTCCGACGCGGCGGGCGAAAGTGTGTTCCTGAAGCGTGCGCAGCATCCCTTTCACGGAGACGGCTCGGCGCAGGTCTTCATGAAGAAGATAATGCCGTATTTTGCCGACAAGCTCGCCTGCGTCGCCAAAGGTGTCCAGCTCCTGTCCCGGCACGTAATAACGGCCGAGGTCATCGCGGATATCGGTCATCTGCAGCGTTCCGCAGGCGGAGATCTCATACGTCCTCGGATTGATGGAGGCGCCGCGGAGACCGTGGTCGTTGTGGTTGTCGACTCCCGGTTCCGTCGTCCGGTGGATGTTCAGCACGATGCGGGCGCCGTTGTAGTAGTTGACCGTCTCCTCGATCGGCATCCAGCCGGGAAGCAGCCGGCAGCTTCTGCGGGCTCTCGGGCTCAGACGCTCCCACTCCCCGCCCGCGATGACGACTCTAAGCCCTTGCAGCTGCGGCAGCACCTGATCCAGCAGCCTGATGCGGTTCCAGAAGCCTTGGCCGATGAAGCATACGTCGCTGCGGTATTTCCGCGGGACCGGCTTGGCATGGTACACTCCCGTATTGACGCCGAGAGGCGCGTAATGGACTTGCGGATGTCCCAGACGGCGGTAGAAATCGACCGCCTCGAGGTCGTGTGTGAAGACGTAATCGTAGCAGAACGCCAGGCTGCTCGTTTCCCTCGTGAAATAGGGATCGTCCGCGAACCAGATGGCGGCCGGTATGCCCAGATTCCGGATCGCGGCGATCTGCGAGGGCTGGTCGGCCGGAAACACGTGATGCAAGCCGTTCATGACGAGCACCAGATCCGGCCGGAGCCTCTCCGCGTCGACGAACATGGTGCCGGGACTGCTTACAGCAACCGAGCCGGCGTGCATCGCCAGCGCTTCCTGCACCCCTTGGTCGATCGCCGGGAACCCTTGAGGGACGTACATGACGCTCATGCTTCTCCTCGCTCCGGGCGTCCATACCCGCGCGGCGGATGCCGCGGCCTGGCAGGCGCCGTCCCGGCGGCCTTCCTCCAATCCGATCCGATGCCCCTCCTGCCTTCCCGCTTCAACCGTATGCGGTACCTGGCTTGGCATGCCGAATGCCTCCCTTCTTGACCTTGCTCTGCTCCTACTATATGTCCGGAGGCCGCTGTCTACTTGGTCTCTTGTCCTCGCGCCGCCAAAAATGGCGGATGACTAGATTAGCAGAATGAACGCCTGCGGAACTTCCCCTGCATTCGGCTTCGTCAATGGATGAATGCCCGGATTGCCGGACAGGAGCCGCATGAAGCCGTGTCGATGGCTGAAAAAAAAGCCGCCGGACGGCGGCCTTGAAGCTTTGAAATCAGCTCGGCTGGGTTTCATAGGCGAATTGCAATCCCTCTTCATAGCCCATGCCGAAGCCAGCCTGATACCCCTCCGTGTACGTCTGCTGGAATCCGGCCTGGAAAGCGGGGCTTCCCTGCATGATCGCGGGCTCCACGAACGTATGGACGGCTCGGCGCCGCGCAGCAGACTGCCGGCGGCGAGGCCTTTTTGCCGGCGATCGTCTGACGGAACGGACCTTCTTCTTTGCTGCGGACTTTCCTTTTTTCGTACCGGCTGCTTTTTTTCGCCGCCCGATCGGGGCGGACGGAAGCCGTTTTCTCGCGGCGCTTCTTTGTGCCTTCATGGAATATCCTCCTTTGAATCCTTGTGAGCCCTTGTTTGTGAGCACTTGCTTGTGAGCACTTGCCTGTGAGCACTTGCCTGTGAGCACTTGCTTGTTGGCCCTTGCCGGGCTGCATCGTTTCATAGACGCTGGAACAGCAGGGGGGGAGCAAGGATCGGCAGCCCGGCAGGAAGCAGCGAAGCAGCGGCTTCCGCCTCAGGCAGACGGGGCTTAAGCTGCAGCCCCCAGCGCTCCGCGGCCGCCGGATTGAGAACGGTCCTGCGCCGTCCCTCTTCCACATATACAAGGAAGCCATTCAGCAATGCCGCATAGGGCGGTGGAAAATCGCCGTTTGAAGCTTCCCCGTCCGGCGGCAGGGGCGGGGCGGACTTCTCGCTTCTCCAGCGGGAAGCCGCGACGCCGGAAGCGATCGTTGCCGCCGCCAGGCGGTATCGGCTCAGCACTGGCCTTCCCAAGCGGACGGATGGCAGCTCCCAGCCTCCCTCGATCTTCCAGCGAGCTCCCCTTTCCAGCCACCAGACCGTTCCGTCGGCTCCTTCCGCAGCGACTCCGCCGGGATAGAAGGATGCCTCTCCGGCCGGCTTCGCCTGCTCCAGCCCCTTCGCCTCGAGCGCCGGGAGAACACCCGCCGGATCGTCCCATTTGGCCTTGTAAAAGAGGCGGTTGCTGTCGGTTATGGCCGCCATGCGGGCTTCCTCCCGCACCGTGACGCTGCCGAAATGATGGATGAAGCAGTCTCCCGCAATGTACAGCCTCAAGCTCAGCAGCCTCGCGCGAAGGCCGTAATCATCGTCCTCGTAGTTCCCGACCTGATAGCCCTCGTCGAAGTACCCGATCGCCTCCCATAAGGAGCGGCGCATCAGCATGCAGAACCCGGTCAGTCTCGCCGTCTCTTTCCACCGCCGCGGATCCGGCTTGTTGCGGCTTCGGGCCCAGGCATTCATCCCCTGGATCGAACGATAGGGAACCTTCACGCGCTGGCTGCCGCTGATGAAGTTGGTGACGGGGCCGACGATGCCGGCGGAGGGGCTCCTTTCCAGGCAGGCTGTCAGATTATCCAGCCAGCGCTCCGTCACCAGCGTGTCGTTGTTGAGCAGCAGCAGCCTGTCGCCTCTGGCCATCATGAGGCCGCGGTTGACCGCTCCCGCAAAGCCGAGATTGCGGTCCATGACCCGGAAGCGGAGCTTGCCCGCGCCAAGCATCAGCGAATAGTTCTCCAGCATGGCGGCCGTTCCGTCCGCCGAGGCATTGTCTACGACTATGATTTCGTATGGCTCCGGCGTATGCCTCCGGATGCTGTCGAGGCAGCGGACCAGGTAGTCCCGCTTGTTGTAGGTCGGAATGATGATGCTCGTGCCCGGCCATGGCTGTCCCAAGGCGGCCTGCCCGGCCTCGAAGCCGCGCTCATAGCCTTCCCGCCATCCGGGGGAGGGCGTCTGCGGCGCCGCCTCTGGCCCATCCGCCGCCGCATCTGCCGCTGCCGACGTCATGGACGGGACCCTGCCCATCGCATCCTTAACGGCTGAAGGAGCGGCTTGGAAAGCGCCGCGCCGCACGCTCATGGAGCTGCGGCCTCCATAGCCCCGCTTGCAAAGCCGCTCCGGGAACCGGCTCTCATTCCTGTCCCTCTCCAGCCTTCTTGTGCTGGGCCGCTTCAAGAAGCGAGTCGAACGTCCCGGCATCCGCCCACCAGCCCTGCAGCATCGCATGCGTCAGCTTGCCGGCGGCCGCATAGACATTGTTGACGTCCGTGATTTCAAGCTCTCCTCTTCCTGAAGGAGCGATCGAGGCGACGACATCGAAGACGCTCCCGTCGTAGAGATAAATGCCGGTGACGCTGAAGCTGCATGCGGGAGCAGCCGGCTTCTCCTCGATTCGGAGTATCCTTCCGCCTTCATCGAATACCGGCACCCCGTACCTTTCCGGATCGGGAACCTCCTTGAGCAGTACCATCGCGCTTCCGGCAGCCTCTTTCTCGTAAGCCTCTACGAAGGGCTTGAGGGAGTCGTCGACCAGATTGTCGCCAAGCAGCATCAGGAACTTCTCTTCCTTGCCGACATATGGCTTCGCCAGCTCAAGAGCTTGGGCGATGCCCCCCGCTTCCTCCTGGATCAGATAGGTTATCGATGCCCCGTGATCGCGGCCGCCGCCGAAATACTCAATGAACATTCCAGCCGAACGGCGGCCCGTAATGAAGAGAATTTCATCCGCTCCCGCCGCCGCGAGCGTATGCACCGCGTAGTGGATCATCGGATAGTTGTACACTGGGAGCAAGTGTTTGTTCATCAGTCCCGTCAGCGGCATCAGCCGGGTACCGGTTCCTCCTGCAAGCAGAATGGCTTTCAACAGACGTTCACTCCTTCTCTTCTTTCAAGCAAATGAGCTGATCGGACTCTTTCACCGCAACATCGCGGCGGCGGTCGTAATCCGGGAAGGCGGATCTTGGTCCGCCTTTCCTGTCGAGAATCCGTACAACGGCTTGGGCGTAGCGGGCGCC
Source organism: Paenibacillus sp. RUD330 (assembly GCF_002243345.2). NCBI lineage: Bacteria > Bacillati > Bacillota > Bacilli > Caryophanales > Paenibacillaceae > Paenibacillus > Paenibacillus sp. RUD330. Next base: position 1,779,337 of record NZ_CP022655.2, on the reverse strand, counting down.
CTCCTCCGGGAGCGGCTTCCATGCGCGCGCGCTTCCCGCAGCGGCTGCCGGCGCCGATACCGCGGCAGCCGTCCCCCCGGCCGCCAGCAGCGTCGCCAATGCTTCGGCCGGATCGGCAAGAGCATCTCCTTCTAGCAGCTCCAGGGCTTTGCGGTTCAGAGCGAATACGGCCCGTTCCATCGACGCGAAGCTTCTCGACTCGCCTCCGAGCGACCAGTGCATGAAGGCGCTCAAAACCATGGACTTGCTCCAGCTCGAGAACGGGATCGCGCCGCTTGTGCTTGACAGAACCGCGGCGCAAGGCCGGCGGGAGGAAGCGGCTTTCGCAACCAGAGCCTGCGCCGGAAGCCGGGCAACCGTATCGGCTCCGAGTCCGGCATCCGCATACAGGACGGCATCCCTCTCCGAGGCGGCCGCATGGACGGAACCAGCCGCCAGCGCTTCATGGACATGACGGGCATCGGGAACGAGATGGCGTGCGGCAGCTCCGGACCGGTCCGAAGCTTCAGCCCCCGCGTCTCCGCCAATTCGGCTGCCGGCACCGTAGAGCATTTCAATGACCGGGCTGAACCCTTTCTGCCGCATGATCTCCGCCGCTTCGGCCAGCTGCCCGGAATCGCTCCCGGCCACGACCGCAGCGGCGGAAAGAGGCTTCCAGCCGGAATGAGCCGCGCTTTTGCCCTTGCTGCTGCGATAGCGGGTTTGATCGGCCTTGCTGCTGCGATAGCGGCTTCGACCGGCTTTGCTGCTGGCATCGCCTTTCCCCTTCGAACGCATGATATTTCCGGCTGCCTTAGCCCTGCCGGTCTTTCCTTGTCCGGCCACGGTCTTTCCTTGTCCGGCTCCTCTGCCGCCCTGTCCTCCCGTCCCTTGGCGGACGGATTTGCCGCCCTGCATCATTCCGCCCCTCCCCCATGACCGGTTTTTTCCGCATTGTCGGGTTCAGGAAGGACAGGAGCTTCTTTTTCGGCCGCGGCTTGCCTCGACAGCCAGGCGATCGCTTCGAGATGATCTCCGATTATGAGACGGTGAAGCGGCCTTAACCGCTCTCGCTCGCGGCGCGGCCGGTTGCGGCGGCCGACATCGACCCGGATCGGCAGGACGATTCGAAGTCCCGCCGCTGCCGCCTTGGCGTGGGCAAGCGGCGGAACAAGCAGCGATTCCGTTCCGATAACCGCCAATGCGCGCCTCGACATCGCGTGAGGGACGGCGGTGAGCGAAGTTCCTTTGAGGTCCGGGCGGCGCAGCATCTCGTTGAGGGCATGCTTCGCCAGCACGACGGGATGGACCCGGGATGTATGGACAGGACCGGAATAATCGTTCAAGGCGACATCCGCTCCGCCGCGGGCGATCGCATCGACAAACGGCCTTAGCTTGGCGGCGGACAACACCATGTCCCCGTCCAGGAAAAGGAGGATCTCTCCTTGGGCCGCACGGGCGCCTACGGCGCGGCCGACATCATGTCCGAGAGGACTCCGGTATCGGATCACCTTGGCGCCGCAGCGTTCGGCCGCTTCCGCGGATCCGTCGGTGGAGCCGTTGGCGACGACTATCAGCTCCGTGTGCGGATGGATTTTCGCAGCCTGCTTCAACACGGCTGCAATCGTGCGCCGTTCATTCATGACCGGAACAATGACCGACAAGAACGGCGGTGCGCCGTCTGAATCGCGGGCTTCCGCTCCGGATGCGGAAGTCGGGCCGGAGGCTGGAGGCTTGCCTGCCGATCGGCGCCCATTCCTGCCCTTTCCCGTACCGGCAGGCCGGACTTTGGCCGCGAAGCCGCCAGATTTCCAGGCGCCTTCGTTCCCTCGCTCGGCTCCTGTCCCTTCCCGACGTCCGCCTTGGCTTCTCGAGCGTGCGTCTCTCATCATTTCACCTCACTACTTGCCAGCTTATGAGAGAGCAGGAACGATGGCACGGCATTTGTACAGGCGGGATAACCGGGGAGGGGAATTAAAAAAGAGCTGCGCGGAATTCATCCCGGGATGAATTCCGCGCAGCTCTTCCAGCAGCCTGTTTTATTCGCTTATCGATTCGACTTCGGCCCATCCGTCGATTCGGCCATCTATCCACTCCTCTATTCATTGGTTGATTTATGGGGTCATTCACTCGTGCAGCATGGAATGCCATGATCCATGAATCCGTTCATCCCTCCATTACCGGGACATGGAGACGGCTCCGCCCGGCCGCTTTCAGGACCCGTCCTGCAGCCTGCCGGCGGCGATCCAATCGATTCGGCCTCGTGCATTGCCCTCTTCCTGCGTGCGGATGAGGGTGACCACCGCCTCTGCCGTCAGCTTGGCGCGCACGACAGCGTGGCAATGCGGAACATCGAGGGAGCAGACGAACGAATACCCGCTGTCCAGGAAAGGAGTCTGCAGCGGAATGATCAGGTCGATCCTGGCGCGGTCCCGGAAAGCGAACGGAATCGTTCCGTGCTGCACGCAAGCACCCTTCACAGTCTCCCTTGCGGCGTCATCGGGAGAGGCCGGCCCGATCTCTTCGGCCAACGCCTGCCGCGGCAGCAGCCGCGCCGGCCCCGGAGCGCGGACGGACAGAGCCGAGCTGTATCGGATCTCGCTCACGTCATATCCGGGCCGATCTTTTTCCGCCAAAATCTCTTCACGCTGCTCCCTATAACCCGACAGGGCGGCCTCTGCTGGCGCCGATGGCTTGAACTCGGCTTCCGGCTCCGTTCCGGCCCAGGGCAGCGTGTCCGAGACGCGCTCCAAGGCAACGCCGTGAAGCTTGACCTTGGGGACTCCGCTTTCCTTGGCCTCCAACGGGACGCGGACAGGGGCCGGAATATCGTCCAGCCAATCGATCTCCGATATGTTGGGATTGTCATAGTGGTACAAAGGCCTGGAAGATTGCTTGCCTTTGCCTCCCTGCTGGCTCCTGGCTTTCGGCGCGAGCGGCGCCCCGCCGGGTACATAAGGTTTGCTGCCCTTTGCGGGCCTACCGTTCGTCTTCATCGTCAAGCTCCTCCACCCATGCATAGTACTGTTATCCTATGCGGCTGCCCGGCAGGCGGATACCATGACGTTGCAAGCAGCGCGGAACCTCAGCTGTCCGCACTGCGCCAGGCGGCATGCCAGAGCGCGCCGGTGCCTGCTCCGAGCGGCCCGCCCGATGCGATCGCCGCAAGTGTGAACGCCTTGGCCCCCCTCGCCGCCTCCTCCATGTCCAGGCCTCTTGCGAGCAGGGCGGCAAGCGCGGAGGCGATCGTGCAGCCGGTCCCATGGGTATGGACCGTCGGAATGCGCGAAGCTGTCAGCACGACGGGGCCGTCCGGAAGAGAGGCGGACAGGAGAACGTCTGCGGCGGCTTCCGACCCGGCCAGATGGCCGCCTTTAAGAAAGACATGCCTGCACCCGAATTTCAGCATTTCCTTGGAAGCGTCCTTCATCGCCTCGAGGCTCCCGATCTCCTTCTCCTTCAGACCGAGCAAGGCGCAGGCTTCCGGAATGTTAGGCGTAACGACCTCCGCCAGAGGCAGCAGCCGCAGACGAAGCGCTTCAGCCGCATCCTCCCGCAGCAGCCGGGAGCCATGCTTGGAAATCATGACGGGATCGACCACGAGCTTGAGGGCCGCGACCTTCTCCAGCCTCGAAGCTGCCGCATGGATGATGTCCGGCGAGAACAGCATGCCCGTCTTGACGGCATCGGCTCCGATATCGCCCATGACGGCGTCGAGCTGAGCCTCCACCGCTTCAACCGGGAGAGGGTAGACCCCGTGCACGCCGACTGTATTTTGCGCCGTCACCGCGGTGATGACGCTCATGCCGAATGTGCCGAGCTCCTGGAACGTCTTCAGATCCGCTTGAATGCCCGCGCCTCCTCCGGAATCCGAGCCTGCGATCGTCAGCACCTTCCTAATCCCGCCTCCCCGCAGCCCGTCGCCTTGCCCGGCAGCCGTCTCTAGCAAAGGAATCCCTCCCTGACCGAAATGCCTCTGGCCGCTTCCGCTCCGCCCCTTGCCGCTGGCGCGAACCGTTCCGGGGAAAAGGAAGCGATCCGATCCGGCTTCGTTCCATCCAGCAGCTCCGTGACGGCCGCTGCGGTCGCAGGAGCAAGCAGAATGCCGTTGCGGTAATGGCCGGCCGCCACGATGACCTGAGGATGATCGCTCAAGGCGCCGATCAGCGGACGCCCGTCGCGGGTGGCCGGCCTCAGCCCGGCCCAGCGCAGCTTGGGACGCGCGCCTTCCAGGAAAGGGAATATCCGGCTGCTCCACCGCTCCAGCCGCCCGATTCCCTTCTCCGTGACCGAGGCGTCGAATCCGGCGACATCCTCAGAAGCGCCGCATGCGAGGGCATTCCCCGATTTGCCGACCCAGTAGGCCTGACTTGAAAACACCATATGCCTGACCGCGCCGTCTGGCACGTCGAAGGCGCAGATCTGACCGCGGATCGGATGGATGGACTCCGGCAAGCCGAACATCCGCTCGAATTCCCCGGACCAGGCGCCTGTGCAGATCAGCAGCCTGTCGGCCTCGTGTTCTCCCGAATAATCCGTCGAGAGAGCGACGGACCGCTCCCCGGAACCGGCTGTCGGCAAGGCAAGCTCCCGCAGGCTGCCGGCTCCGCTTATCATCCTGATTCCGGCCAGCCTGCAAGCCTCCGCCAGCGCCGCAGCGAGGCGGGGCGCCTCGACGTGGGCTTCGGACGGCGTGTAGATGCCGCCCGCCGCTCCCCGCGCGAGCAGCGGCTCCAGACGGGCCAGCTCGGCGGCGCTCAGCAGCTCGGCTCCGCTGCCGGCCGCCCGCTGCCAGTCCAGCCTCGAGCGCAGCGGGAGCAGATCCGCTTCATGATAAGCGACGCCGACGCTGCCGGTGCGCTTGAGCTCGACCTTCATGCCGCTGGCTTCCTCAATGTCTGCCGCCCAATCCGGATAACGGAGCAGGCTGTCGGCGCACAGCTGGAAGAAAGCATCCGGCTGCTCGGCATTTTCCGAGTACGGTGCCAGCATGCCCGCCGCCGCTCCCGTTGCCTGCCCGCCGAAGCCGCCCTTGTCGATGATCGTCACCTCGCGGTTTCCGTCTCTTGCCGCCTCGTAAGCGCAGCTCAGCCCGATGATGCCGCCTCCGAGGATGAGCACCCTTTCCCTCACTGCCTCCACGCTCCCGAGCGATCGGCTTGGCGCGGGTACAGGGCGCCGGCTTCCGTGCTGCTCGCGGAGGCATAGGGAAGCGCGGGGATGCGGCCGGCGAGCCTGGCCAACCGGCCGGCGCGGATCGCGAGCGCCATCGCTTCGGCCATCGCCACGGGATCTGCCGCCCGCGCCACCGGCGTATTGGCCAGCACGGCGGATGCCCCGAGCTCCATCGCCAGAGCGGCGTCCTTCGCCGAGCCGAGTCCGGCGTCCACGATGACGGGAACCGGCGATTCCTCCGCGATCAGCCCGAGGTTGTACGGGTTCAGGATGCCGAGTCCGGTCCCGATCGGGGCTCCTCCCGGCATGACGGCCGCCGCTCCGGCTTCGGCCAGACGACGGCAAAGGACGGGATCGTCCGAGATGTAAGGCAGCACCGTGAAGCCTTCGGCCGCAAGCCTATCCGTCGCTTTCAGCGTCTCCAGCGGATCGGGCAGCAGCGTGCGCGGATCCGCGCTGATCTCCACCTTGATCCAGCTGCCAAGCCCGGCCGCTCTGGCCAGGCGCGCGATCCTCACCGCCTCGTCCGCATTGCCTGCGCCCGACGTATTGGGAAGGTAGATCAACTTTTCTTCGGGCAGATGCTGCAGGATCGAATCGTCTTCAGGCTGCTCCAGATTGACGCGGCGGACGGCGAACGTAATGACCTCCGCACCGCTTGCCCGCAGCGCCTGCTGCATGACGGCCGGGCTCGGGAAGCGGCCCGTTCCGAGGAAAAAGCGCGAGGAAAGCCAGGTCTCGCCCACCTTCCAGGCATCCCGGTCCAGCCCCCGCTCCGGCTGAGGCTTCGCATGGCCAGCGATTCGGACAGCGGCAGGACCATCGGTTCGAGCTTCGGTTCGATACTCGGTACGGGACTCTGTCCGAGCCTCTGTCTGGGACTCTGTCCGAGCCTCTGTCTGAGCCTCTGTTCGAGTCTCTGTTCGAGTCTCTGTCCGAGACTCTGCATGAGCCGCTGCATGAGCCGCTGCTTGAGCCTTCATTTCATCATCCATCACTCAGCCTCCCCCTACAAAGTGGACCAGCTCGATCTTCATTCCATCCGCCAGCCGATGCCGGCTCCAATCGCCGCGCGGCAGGATGATTCCATCCGCTTCGGCGACAATCCTCTGGCCGGATAGGCCATGCGACTCGACCAGCTCCTGAAGCGTTGCCGATGGCGTAAGGATTTCCTTGCCGTTCAAGGTGAGCCGAAGCGGGCTGCCCGGTCGGGAAGCAGCTCCCGATGAAGCGTTCAAACCGGCTGCAGCCTCGCTTGCGGCAGCGATGAGGCTCCTCAGCTCCCGGCAGACGGCTGCGGGATCGGAGCTGCCGACAACCGCGGAGACGGCGCACAATCTCCTGGCCCCTGCGGCGAGCACCTCGCCTGCATTGCCGGGATGGATGCCGCCGATTGCCGTCCAGGGGATGCGAACATGCCGCGCCGCCTGGCGGACGTAGTCCAGCGTGACCGCCGCCCGGCCCGGCTTGGTTGCCGTCGGATACACCGGCCCGACTCCGATATAGTCGGCGCCGGCCGTCTCGGCCTTCAAGGCCTGCTCCAGGCTGTGGGTGCTGATGCCGACGATCCGTTCCGGACCGAGCAGCTCCCGCGCATCGGCGATGGATAGATCGTCCTGCCCGAGATGGACGCCGTCGGCATCGGATTCAAGCGCGAGCAGCGGATGGTCGTTCACGATGAACGGCACTCCGTACTCCCTCGTAAGCCTGCGCAGCAGGCCCGCTTTCTCTCCCAGCTCCCGCAGCGAAGCTTTTTTGTCCCGCAGCTGCAGGATATCCGCTCCTCCCTCAAGCGTCTCCCGCATGACATCCTCCAGCCTTCTTCCGGGATGGCAGCCCTCGCCCGTAATGACGTACAGGCTGAACTCAAGCTTCTTCATCCTTGGCCTCTCTCTCCGGCGCTTCCGCGCCCAAATAATGACGACACCATTCCCAGGCCGTGTCAGCGTCCGCGGCGCCTTGCGCCAGCACTCTGCCGTCCGGGAACACAACGAGCTTCCCGTTGTCCGGGAGCACTGCCCGCAGCAGATAAGGATTGAGCGTCAGCCGGCAGCCCAGCCTCTCCAGCCTTTTCTCATACGTTCCGGGTTCGGCAGGCTCCAGCTGCAGCTGGAACGTATCGCGGCCGCACAGAACGGCCGCGTGCTGGCGGCGGCTGCTTCCGGCTGCTTCCGAGGCTGCTTTCGGAAGGAACTCTCGACCTGTTCCCCATAAAGACTCCGCTTCCTCATCCTCCCGCCAAGCATCCTGCGTTCCCGAACGCGTCCCTCCCCCGCTCCGTTCCTGCACCGCTCCTGCGCAGCCGCAAATCGAACAGAGCCTTGACGGTCCGGGCAGCTTCGTCTCGCGCATCGCGTATGGCCACACAGAGGCAGAGACGAGCGTGCGGCGCATTCCTTCCCTATCGCCTGCCAGCCACTTGAGCGCTTCAGCCGCCTGCAGCGCGGCGACCATCTCCACGGCCGGCGAGATCATGCCCGCCGTCTCGCAGGTCTGTCCGCTCTCCTGCTCCTCCTCGCCCCCGATGAGGCAGCGCAGGCAGCAGGTCGCGCCGGGAATGAGCGGAGCGCTCATACCGGCCGCGCCGGCGACGCCGCCGTACAGGAACGGAATGCCGGCACGGAAGCAGTAATCGCTCAGCACAAGCCTGGCCGCGGCATTGTCCGTACCGTCAAGCACCAGATCGCACCCGCCCGCGATCTTCTCCAGCAGACCGGGAGCCGTGAAATCGGCGGCAAACGCCTCGAGCTCAATTATGCCGTTGATCCGCCTCAGCTTCCGTGCGGCGGCCTCCGCCTTGGGAAGCGCCAGCCGCGCATCCTCTTCGTCGAACAGCATCTGCCGCTGCAGATTGCTGAATTCCACGTAGTCGCGGTCGGCAAGCCGCAGCTCGCCTACCCCTGCCCGGGCCATATGCTGCGCCAGCGAAGCTCCGAGCGAGCCGGTGCCGGCGACAAGCACGACGGCCTGGCCGATCCGCCGCTGCCCTTTCCAGCCGATGGGAGCGAAGCGGATTTGCCGGGAATACCGTTCCTGAATGGCGTCTTGCGCCTCGGATCGGCTTGTTGCCGCCGGATCAAGCATAGATGCTGCCGCCTCCGGCCTTGAACGCCTCCGACTGCTCCTTCATGCCCGCCTCGATCGCCTCCGCCGTGTCCAGCCCTTCCCTCTCCGCGTAATCCCGAATGTCCTGCGTGATCCTCATGCTGCAGAACTTCGGCCCGCACATGGAGCAGAAATGCGCGCTCTTGGCGCCTTCCGCGGGGAGCGTCTCGTCGTGGTAGCCCATCGCCCGCTCGGGATCCAGCGACAGATGGAACTGATCGCGCCAGCGAAATTCGAATCTGGCCTTGGACAGAGCGTCGTCGCGCTTTCGGGCCTGCGGATGGCCCTTGGCGAGATCGGCGGCATGCGCGGCGATCTTGTACGTGATGACGCCTTCCTTCACATCCTCCCGGTTCGGCAGCCCCAGGTGCTCCTTGGGCGTCACATAACAGAGCATCGCCGTGCCGAACCAGCCGATCATCGCCGCCCCGATCGCGCTTGTGATATGGTCGTAGCCCGGCGCGATGTCCGTCGTGAGCGGACCGAGCGTGTAGAAGGGAGCCTCGTCGCAGACGGCGAGCTGGCGGTCCATATTTTCCTTGATCAGATGCATCGGAACATGGCCGGGACCTTCGATCATGACCTGCACGTCATGCTTCCAGGCGATTTTCGTCAGCTCGCCGAGCGTGTCCAGCTCCGCGAACTGCGCCTCGTCGTTGGCGTCCGCGATCGACCCCGGCCTCAGCCCGTCGCCGAGCGAGAAGGTCACGTCGTAGGCTTTCATGATTTCGCAGATATCTTCGAAGTGCGTGTATAGGAAGTTCTCCCTGTGATGGGCGAGGCACCAGGCCGCCATGATGGACCCTCCCCGGCTGACGATGCCCGTAAGACGCTTCGCGGTCAGCGGCACATAACGGAGGAGCACGCCGGCATGAATGGTGAAATAATCGACCCCCTGCTCCGCCTGCTCGATCAGCGTATCGCGGAACACCTCCCAGCTGAGGTCCTCGGCTTTGCCGTTCACCTTCTCCAGCGCCTGATAGATCGGCACGGTCCCGACCGGAACCGGAGAGTTGCGGATGATCCATTCTCTCGTCGTATGGATGTTCTTGCCGGTGGACAGATCCATGATCGTATCGGCTCCCCAGCGGGTCGCCCACGTCATCTTCTCCACCTCCTCCTCGATCGAGGAGGTCACGGCGGAGTTGCCGATGTTGGCGTTGATCTTCACGTGGAAATGCCGTCCGATGATCATCGGCTCGCTCTCGGGATGGTTGACGTTGGCCGGAATGACCGCCCTTCCCGCCGCGACTTCGGAGCGTACGAACTCCGCTTCCATCCCCTCCCTCAGGGCGATGAACTCCATCTCGGGAGTCACGATGCCCTGCCTTGCATAATGCAGCTGGGTAATGTTGCCCCCTGCGAGAGCTCTCAGCGGCAGCCTGCCGGATGGCGGGAAAATTTCCGCTCCCCTCTCGGCGGCTTTGCCTGCGTCGGAGAAGCCGTTGTCCTCGGGCTGGACGATCCGGCCCTGATAGGCCTCGGTGTCTGCCCTCTCTGCGATCCAGCCTCTTCGCATGGGCGGCAAGCCTATCGCGACATCCGCCTCGTAATCGGTGTCCGTGTAAGGACCGCTTGCGTCATAGATTCGCAGAGGCGCATTGGGAATGGACTCTCCGCGCACCTCGCTGTCCGAGAGCGAGATTTCCCTCATCGGAACCATGATATCCTCCCGGCTTCCCTGCATGTAGACTTTGCGGCTGCCCGGCAGCGGCTCGGTATGTATGGCCATGGAAAATCAAAAGCCCCCTTAACGGATCATGATATCCGCCAGGGGGCTGCACGCTTGGAAATGCCGGTCATGCCTCAAGTTCCGGTTGTCTGCGTTGAAAAAACGCAGGCTGTCCAGGACATTCTACTCGCCGCATCCGCCTTCATCGGCAGATTGCGGTTAGCAGATCGGGTGCGCCTGCTCTTCCTCCGCTTTCCGCCGGAGGACGGCAAAAAGCCGCCTCCGGTCTGGAAGCGGCGAAAAGAGGCACAGGCCAAATAAAAGGCATGTTCGACCACTTTCCTACGCTGGCATGACCCAGATCAGGTTCGAAGGGACCAAAGCTTGCGCTTTATCTCAGCCCGTGCGGGCGCCCCTAGTGGATATCTTGGTATGACTATAAGCCGGGTGGTGGAAGTTGTCAACCAGTGGCCCGCTCCATTAAATTAATAAACCAAATAAAAATAATCAGAAAATATTAATATAAAACTCATTTCTATAGGTGTCTTTATATATGAAAGTAATTCTATACCCTAAATTTCTTTATTTTAGAGAACACTAAAAAACCTTGAAAGGCTTGAAGCCAAGGTCAGTTCAAATATTAAATTTCAATCATTTCACATAATTCAAATATTGTTTTTTCATCTATTCATGCATTTTTAAGCAATTCTTCTGCTGTAAGAAAGGATTGTGTAAAAGAGTTCTTTCCTTGAGTTAGATAGAGACCATCTTTATTTCTACTAATCCAGAACTCATCACCTAGATAATAGAATGGAACTCTTCACCCCATCCTACACGTTGGACAAGCTCAGTGTATCCCACTTTCTAATCTCTCCTTTTAATTTCTAGATGGATTACCATCTTTATCATAAGTCCAAGTATGCTCATGCGGTGCTTCTGGATGAGTTTTAGCGTTTATATGATGGGTATAATCTACATGTCTGATAGCTCTACCATCTGCCCCATACCATCTTCTTATTAACAACTCTCCAGTTATTGGACAGATTTAGATTAACCAGCCACCAGATCCGTTTTAGAAAGTTGATTTCCATCCGAACTCCATGTATAGGAATGACGGTTTATAACCGTAGACGCCCCTTGCAGCTGCGTCAAGTCGCTTGAATCGTACCCATTGTAATTCATCGTGCTGGATGTTCCATTTTCCAACCTGATGACTTTTAACAATCCGTTTGAATGATAGCTATATTCAGCGATTGCAGTTGTTTCGGTTTGCCCGACTTTTTTAAGCCGGTTGAGTTCGTCGTAACCGTACTAAAGCTTCAGAACAATCGGATCTGTCATTGTGCCTTGGAGTCCGTGTTTGTTATAAGAAAACTCTATTTTTTTACCATCTGGGAACAGGAGATTGCGGCTATAAACGTATCAATTCCGGAAATGTCCTGCGCTTGTTCATTGAACCTGACAAGAGAAGCCATCGGCATAATATTCTGATCGACTCTCTCTGTTCTCTTGCCAACCGGGCATCACCGCTCCGAAAAGCCGCTAGAGACGACCATTGTCGTCCCAAGCGGCTATTTACGTTCAGTCAACGACTGACCTTTCCCGAAGTCTCTCGCCATCGTATTAGATAATAATTACTGTTAATATAAATCTATACAAAGGAGGAATTCTATTGAACCAATCCGCTTTTAAGACTTTTGGCTGGCTGAACGAAAGCAGCATTCGATTCGACTCGGACCGGATCATCCTGCATGCGCCGGAAAAAACCGATTTCTTTTGTCCCCATGGTACGGAATCCGAAGAAGGGACGCTGCCCGAGAGCCTTCTCAACGCGCCATTCTACTACACCGAAGTCACTGGAGATTTCGTCATGCGCGTCAAGGTCGAGCATGCGTTCACGAGCATGTACGATTCGGCCTCGATCATGGTCATGAAGGATCTGGACGTCTGGGCGAAAGCCTGCTTCGAACTGACGGACTTCGGCACGCATGCCGTCGTCAGCGTCGTCACCAACTCGGTGTCGGACGATGCGAACGGCTGCGACATCGAGGGGAACTCCGTCTGGCTGCAGGTCGCCCGCACCGGCCCTTCCTTCGCTTTTCATTATTCGCTTGACGGCATCCATTTCTTCATGATGCGGTATTTCACCCTGCCCGTGAAGGAGACGGTGAAGGTCGGACTGCTGCCTCAATGCCCGACCGGATCTGGCGGCGATCGGATTTATTCCGGCTTCGTCCTCGAGAAGAAGACGCTGAAAAACATCCGGTCAGGGAAATGACGCCGGCACGATGAAAAGCCTGAATGCAATGACCGCATTCCCCGTACGAGGGGGATACGGTCTTTTTCGCGTTGCCGGGGGTACGCTTTAACGCTGCAACCCGTTCCGTCCTGTTCGGCGGCCTCGCCGAAGCCGTCCTTGCCGCCTCGCACCCGCTCAGGGATGCTCCGCAGCTTCCGCAAGCACCTCCAGCCAGCGCTGTGCCGTCGCCTCCCAGGTGTAGCGCTGCTCCACCCGCTCGCGGCCGGCGCGGCCCATCCGCTCCCTCAAGTCCTCATCGCGCAGCAGTGCGAGCAGCCGGTCGCAGAGTTCCTGCTCGAGCCGCGCCGGATCGGCCAGATACCCGGTCTCCCCGTCGACGATGATCTCGCGCATGCCCCCGGCGCGGGAGGCGACGACCGGGATGCCGCTCGCCATCGCCTCGACGTTGACGAGGCCGAACGCCTCCCGCGCTCCCGAGGGCACGACGGCGGCATCCGCCGCCAGGAACCAGCTCGGCACTTCCGGATAAGGAACATAGGGGATGAACCGGATGTGCCGGGGATAACGCTTGCCCAGCGCCTGCAAGGCGCGGCTGTAGCGGGTCGTCCGGTGCGAGCCGTAGAACGGGCTTCCGACGACGGCGAGCAGCACATTGGGGTGCAGAGCGATGATTTCCGGCATGATCCGCAGCAGATGATGCACGCCCTTGAGCGGAATGATCCTTCCCATGAACAGAAGCACGTCCCTGTCCTGCCAGCCCCTCGCCCGCCTCAACGCTTCCCTGCGCGCGGCTCCTTCCGGCTCCCAGCGGGAAAGAAAGCGCGCCGTGTCCACGCCGATAGGCACGACTCTCAGCTTGTGCGCGGCCTCGGGAACCCGGCCTGCCACCGTATCCCGCAGGAACTCGCTGTTGACGATGATTTTTTCCGCGGCCGCAAAGCTCCTCTTCAGCCTATCCCTGCCGATGGCTTTCGGTCCAATGAAGGAGGAGGAATGCAGGTTGATCCATATTCTCGCATCGGGATGGCTCCGCTTCATCTTGAGCGCATAGCCGGGACGATTTTCCACTTCAATGAGGTCCGGCCGGAACAGACGGATAGACCGGCTCACTTTGCGGAGATAAGCCGATTTGTCGCCTGCAGGAAAGCGTTCGCAGCGGACGCCTCCGATCTGTCCGACAGCTCCTAGCCCCGCCCCCGAGCGGCCATATATCCGGGCCTCCGCTTGTACCGCCACCAGAGGCGCCATCTTCTCGATGACGCGTTCCACGGAGCTGCTGCCCGCTGAAGGGATGGGAAAGGATCCCGGAGTGACAAAAGCGACCTTCGGCCTCTGCAACCTGCTTCTCCCCTTCCTGCATGAAAGCTTGCTGCTTCAGAATATTCTCCGACTGGCGAGCCCGAAAGGGCCAAGCGTCCTGCCGTGGCAGAAGCCGCGCCATTCTAGGCTTCAACGTGAAATAACCGCAATGTCCGAAGGCCGGACGCTGTCCGAGCCAGCCGTACCGGATGGCTGCACCGGACGGCTATCTCACTGCAAAGAATGGTTGGGCACTTCTCCATTCGGTGAATATATACCAATGAGTATAATATTTTCATCCTGATCCGAATTCTGAACAAATCCCGATCCAGAACCAGTTCCAGATCGCACCGGATCGAACTGAGCCAAGGAGGAAACCCAATCATGAGTCCATCCCCAACGTCCTTGCCCCGGACCAGCCCTGCATGGAAGGCTCTCAACACGATCGCCTTCGCCCTGGTAATCGTCATGAACGCTCTCGCCGTCCTGCTCCCTCTGGGTGGAAAAACGACCAAGGAGCTGTCCGACCAATACCCGCTTCTGCTCACGCCGCCGGGTTATGTCTTCAGCATCTGGAGCCTGATCTACCTGCTCTTGGCCGGGTTCATCGTCTACCAATGGACTCCGCAGGGCAGCTCGCGCAGCAGCGTCCGCTCCATCGGCTTCTGGTTCGTGCTGAACGGGCTGGCCAACTCGGCATGGATCGTCGCCTGGCATTACGAGCATGTCGGGCTCAGCGTCCTCATCATGCTGATTCTGCTCGCGTCTTTGATCGTCCTCTATGTCGAAACACAGCGCCAATCGTCGAGTGCGACGGCAGGGGAGCAGCTGCTGGCCCAGCTTCCGTTCAGTATCTACATGGGGTGGATCAGCGTCGCGACGATCGTCAACGTCTCTGCCTGGCTGTACAGCCTGGATTGGAACGGCTTCGGCTGGGGAGATGCGGCTTGGGCTCTGATCGGACTTGCAGCAGCCGCCTCGCTCGGCTTGGCCGTCGGCTGGATTTTCCGGGATCCCTATTATGAGCTTGTGCTCGTATGGGCCTTCATCGGCATCGCCGGGAAGGACGTCCAGCCTGACGCGGTCTCCTCGGCAGCCTGGGCTCTTGCCGCTCTCCTCGCGGCGTGGGCCGTCCTTCAAGCCATTCGCCGCTATCGCTTCCATTCGTTGAAATAACTCCCTCATACGCCCGAATTCATTGCTTTGTCCATGCGGATGTGGCACACTAGTCGGGACGGCCTATGCCGGCATAGGTCCGCAAGAGCAGCGGGCCGAGACCGCCGCATGGCTGACAGCGAAAGGACGTGAAGAGCGGAGGCATGTGGACCTGGTTATTCCGCCATATGACGGAGCTCGGATCCCGCAAATGGATTTCCCGCCTGACGGGAAGCTTTGCTAAATCCAGAGCCAGCCGGGGATTTATCCCCCGTTTTGCCCGCACGTACGGCATCCGTACCGAAGAAGCGGAGCGAGCAATCCAAGAATACGCGACATTGAATGAGTTTTTCACCCGCAGGCTGAAGCCCGGCATGCGCCCCGTGGACGATACGGCGGACATGGCGGTAAGCCCGGTCGACGCGCTTGTGACGGGAGCCGGCCCTATCCAGGACGGCACGATGCTGGGCATCAAGGGACAGGACTATACGGTCGAGGAGCTTCTCAACGGCTCGCCCCGCATCCAGAATTATCGCAACGGCTATTATGCGGTTCTTTATTTGAGCCCGACCGATTATCACCGCATCCATGTGCCGGCTGACGGCGTCATCGTGGAGCGGGAGCATCTGCCTGGACGCGTCTATCCGGTGAACGAATTCGGCCTCACGAGAATGCGCCGCGTGCTGAGCCGCAACGAGCGGCTCGTGACGTACATGACCCACAATGGCGGCGAGATCGCCATCGTCAAGGTCGGCGCGCTCAACGTCAGCAGCATCCGGTACACCGAGCCTCAGACCGCCGATGTCCGGCGCGGCGACGAGCTGGCCTACTTCGAGTTCGGCTCCACCGTCGTCCTGTTGTTCGAGGACGGCACGTTCGAGCCCCGTACAGACCTGGCCGTCGGCCTCAAGGTCAAGATGGGCGAACAGCTCGGCAAGCTGTCAACAACCTGAATGAACGGCAAAAAGCCGCTCCGCCTGCGGATTCTCATCCGTGCGGAGCGGCTTTTTTGAGCTGGATAGCTGCGCGCAGATTAGACGCAGGCTGAGAAGACCGCTCAGATCCAGAAGGTCGGATACCTTCGATCCGGGTCCAGATTGTTCACGATCAATGCGGCCAGCACGATGACGATGGAGCCGATCAGCACCGGCATGACGAGGAAGCTCCATCCGCTGCCGGCCGTGATGACGATCAGCGGATCGGCCCCGGCTGGCGGATGCGTCGTGCGTGTCAGCATCATGAGGCCGATCGCAAGCCCTACGCCGGCAGCCATGACCCATACGCCCCCATGGAACAAATGAGACAGGATCAGACCGATCAGGGTCGACAGCAGATGGCCGCCGACAATATTTCGGGGCTGCGACAAAGGCGCGTCCCAGACGCCGAACGCAAGCACGCAGCTGGCTCCGAACGAAGCCATGAGCCACGCCGACGAGGAGGCTTGCGTGAGCAGGGCGAGCACTGCGATGACGGCAAAACCTCCTGCGGCGCCGATCGCGGCATTTCTGGGGCTTGCCTTCAAGGCGCTTCTCCCGCCGCCCTTCATTTTGGACCAAAAATTTCCCGCTTCCATTGCACACCTCGCTTAAAATCACCATTGCCTCGTCATATGGTTATAGTTGAATCCAATTCCCCTGTCAATCTATCGACCTCTTCCTTTTCATGGGATTCAGTTTCGGACTCAAACAGCTTAATCCTCCTAGGACTGCCGCCGGCGGCAGCCTTCACTTGCCATGGGGACTGCCCGGCAAAAAGACGCCCTGAACCGCTAAATCCGGTTCAGGGCGTGCTCATGATCCTATACCGCCGTCAGCTTCACGACCATGCTCTTGAAATCGCCATGCAAGTGGGGAAGCGGAATGCCGTGATGCATGAGCCTGTCTCCGGCCCATGCCGTCTCCGTTCCCGGCAGCTTGGCGGCGGCCGGCTCTGCGCCCGCCGTCTTCAGCTCTTCCATCCGGTAGGAAGCTTCCGGATCCAATCCGGACAGCCGAAGCCTGCGCAGCGGAGCGTTCGGCTCCGCCAGCGTCCGGAACCAGAATACGGCCGCTTCGCGCCGGTCCTCCGACACCATCATCCAGGCGGTCTCGTTGCCCTGGAACGGACTCTGCAGCCGGTAAAGGTCGCCTGACTGAATCAGGCTCCGCAGCTCCTTGTAGGCGGCAACCTGTCCCTTCACGATCTCTTTTTCCTGCTCGCCGAATTTGGTCAGATCGAGCTCGTAGCCGAAGTTGCCCGACATCGCCACGTCGCCGCGCATTTCCAGCGAAGCCGTCCTTCCGACCTGATGGTTGGGCACATCCGATACATGCGCGCCGATCGAGCTGACCGGATAGACCATGCTCGTGCCGTACTGGATTTTGAGGCGCTCGACCGCATCCGTATCGTCGCTCGTCCATGTCTGCGGCATGTAATGGAGCATGCCGGGGTCGAAGCGGCCCCCTCCTCCGGAGCAGCTTTCGAACAGAACGTCCGGGAAGGCGGATACGATCCGCTCCAGCAGCTCATACAAGCCGAGCATATAGCGGTGGGCGACCTCCATCTGCCCCTCCGCCTCCATGAGCGCGGAGCCGATCTCCGTCATGTTGCGGTTCATGTCCCATTTGACATACGTGATCGGACAGCTTCCCAGAATGCCGCTGATGGCATCGAACAGGTAATCCCTCACATCCCTGCGGGACAGGTCGAGGATGAGCTGGGAGCGTCCTTCCGTTCGCCTGCGGCCTGCGGCATGAAGGCACCAGTCCGGATGGGCCTTGTACAGCTCGCTGACCGGAGACACCATCTCCGGCTCGAACCAGAGGCCGAACTGCATGCCGTGGCCGTTGACGCGGCGGACGAGATCCTCAAGGCCGTCCGGGAGCTTGACGCGGTCTACGACCCAATCGCCCAGCGAGCTGTTGTCGCTGTCCCGCTTGCCGAACCAGCCGTCGTCGAGCACGAACAGCTCGATGCCCAGCTCGCTTCCGGCCTTCGCGATCGCCTCGATCTTCTCCGCATTGAAGCTGAAGTAGGTCGCCTCCCAATTGTTGACGAGAATCGGGCGCGGCTGATCGCGGAACTTGCCGCGGCAAAGACGGGTGCGGTACAGGCGGTGGTAGGCCCGGGACATTCCGCCGAGCCCTTCGGAGGAATAGACCATGATCGCTTCAGGCGTCTGGAAGCTCTCGCCAGGCTCCAGCCGCCAGGAGAAATCAAACGGATTGATGCCGATGCTCACCCGGGTCATGCCGAATTGATCCACTTCCGCTCCCGCCAGGAAGCTGCCGCTGTAGACGAGGCTGAAGCCATAGGCTTCTCCCTGCTCTTCCCCCGTATCCGCCCGGACAAGAGCGGCGAACGGGTTCTGCTGATGGGAGCTCGACCCGCGGCGGCTTTCCAGAGACGTAGCCCCGGCCGCGACGGGCCTGCGAACGACATGCCGCTCCCTGGTCCACGCGCCGGACAGGTAGACGAGCTCATAGTCCTGCTCATGGAAATCGACGCTGGCGCTCAGCGCCCGGAGAATCTGGAGCGGACGGGCGGACGGATCCAGCCGGAGCCGGGATGAGCGGGCCAGAATGCCGGCATCCTTGAATACGGTGTAGGAGAGAATGATGCTGAGTCCGGAGTAATCGTCGCGCAGCACCAGCTCCAGCGTGTCGGCTTCCTCGTCCGATTCGGCATAGACGGCAGGCAGCCCCTCCAAACCAGGCTTGCCCTTGGATATCGTGTGCGAATCGTAGCGCAGCTCCGTGATCCGGGTCCCGTCTTCAAGCTGGACCTGGTAGGCCGGAGCGCGGAAATCGCCCGTACCGTACTGGGGATATTCCTGAGGCAGCGCATCCAGGGAGATCGTCCGGTCCTCCGGGAACGGAGTCGGGGAGAAGGAAGCTCTCTCGACCCTGCACAGCATGTTCTCGAATCCCGCTTCGTCCCGCAGGCGGCGACCCCAATACAGATGGAGAGGATAGCCGTTCAAGATTTGAATGACATAGCTCATCTTGCTGGAGTATAAATGAAAGACTTGTTCCTTTTCATGGTAGGATACCGGCATGAGAACTCCCCTATTTGAATGATTTGGCCTCTGCTCCGCAGCTTTCGCGGATGATGAGGCGGGTATTGACCATAAGCTGCAAGGAAGCCTCCCTGCCTCCAAGTCGATCGAGAAGCAGATGGACCGCGGAGCGGCCGATCTCTTCCGGGAACGCTTGGACGGTCGTCAGAGGGGGCTGGAGATAACCCGATACTTCCATATCGTTGAAGCCGACGAGCGCCATCTCCTCCGGCACCCGGATTCCGCGTTCCTGCAGCGCCTTCAACGCTCCCACTGCGATCGGATCGCTGCTTGCGAAGCAGGCTGTCGGCCGCTCCCCCGAATCCAGCAGGCTTTGCATCGCCGCATAACCGCCGGCCGGGCTCCATGCCGCCGTCCGTATCCACTCCGGGCGCAGCAGCCCCTTTTCCTTCATCGTCCGTTCGAACTGGACTCTCCGGAAGTCATGGAGAACGGGAGGCTCCGGGCTTGCGCTCATGCGGACCGGATACTCTTCTCCCGCCAGCAGGCCGATCCTGTCGCGGCCAAGCCCCAGAAGATGCTCCAGCACGCCATTGACGGCTCCTTCAAAATTCAGCCGGACGCTGTCATGCCTGCCGTCGTCGAAGTGATTGTTGACGAGGACCAGCGGAGCTCCTGGAGGAAGAAGGCGCTCCAGATCCTCCGGCATGAAGCTGCCTGCCGCGATCCAGCCGTCGACTCCGGATAGATCCGGCTCTTCTCCGCCCGTATAACGCTGGACGACAGGCTGCGGCAAGCCAAGCTCCTCCGTGCGCAGCTCCATGCCTTTGCGGATAAGCGAGAAATAGGAATCCTGCTGCTCGTCATCCGCAGACAATGTCAGCAGCAATCCAAGCCGCTTCGCGGACGCTGTCGACTCCTCCCGGTTCCTCTTCATCTGCCTCGGCTTGTAGCGCAGCTTCTCGGCGGCGGCAAAGATGCGCCGCCTCGTCTCTTCGCTTACGGAAAGCGTAGCGTCGTAGTTCAGCACCCGGGATACGGTGGCGGCAGACACCTTCGCTTCGGCGGCAATTTCTTTTAGAGTGGCCATAAACGCACATCGCTTTTAGTAAATTTTTTAGTAAATATTTATCTACTACTCTACCAAAGATAGAGATCGGTTTCAATCTCTTCTTTCTCCCAATCAACGAAGGGCCGAGTCGGACGGAAGCAGGATCAAGCCCGACGGCTGCCTCCCGCATTCCCGCCAAGCCCGTTCCACTGTTCGGCGATGGCCTGCATGCCGCGGCCGATCTCCTCCTCCTCCAGATGCGCAAACCCGAAAAGAGCGAAGCGCTTGTCCTTGTTTCCTCCGGGCTCGCCCGCTGAATAGCCGCTCCCGTCATGCCAGGCGACTCCCCTATTCCGGCAGCCCTGCAGCAGCCGGTCGTAATGATCTCTGCTGCCCGTCCATTCCGCATATTGATGCAGGCCTGCATCGGACGGGCGGAAGCGGAATGGAGCTCCCTCCAGCTCGTCGAGCCCCCGGTGGAGAGCTGCCAGCCTGCGTTTGTACTGGCGTTTCATCCTTCTCAGATGCTTGGCGTAGGAGCCTTCCGCGATGAAATTGGCC
Source organism: Paenibacillus sp. RUD330 (assembly GCF_002243345.2). Taxonomy (NCBI): domain Bacteria; kingdom Bacillati; phylum Bacillota; class Bacilli; order Caryophanales; family Paenibacillaceae; genus Paenibacillus; species Paenibacillus sp. RUD330. The sequence continues at coordinate 1,759,083 of NZ_CP022655.2, read as the reverse complement.
AGCGCCATCTGCTCCAGCTGGCCGGAAGCGTAGGGCTCATAAAACGCTTTGGCCTGAGCGAGCCGTGAAGCCATCCAAGACGGAACGACAGCGTAGCCGATCCTCAGCCCGCTGTACATCGTGCGGGAGAAGCTTCCCAGATAGACGACACGCCCGTTGCGATCCATCGCTTTGAGAGGCTCGCCCAGCCTCCCCGAATAGCGGAACTCGCTGTCGTAATCATCCTCAATGATGATCGCGCCGCGGCGCTCCGCCCAAGCAAGCCATTCCTTCCTTCTCTCGGCGGACAGAACCGTCCCGGTCGGGAACTGGCGGTTCGGCGTCAATGCCGCTATCGCGGCATCCCAATCGCCCGGAACCGCTCCGTTTTCATCCACTGCCGCCTGGATCAGCTCCGCCCCGGTTACGGAGGCCGCTTCCCGGATGCCGCCATAACAAGGATGTTCCAGCACGATGCGCCGACCCGGCTCAGCCAGAATTTGAACCAGCAAGGCCAGCCCCTGCTTGGAGCCGCTCGTCATGACAATCTCCTCCGGAGAAGCCGCGATCCCCCTCTCCCTATAGAGCATGGCGGACACCGCCTCCCGGAGCCGGAATAGACCGGAGCCGGGTATTTCCCTGTAACAGTCAGGGAGATTCTCCTGCATGCATTCCCGAACGGCGGCATGAAGCGCGATCTTCCATTCCTTGACGGGAAATAGGCGGAAATCCGTCTGTCCGGACTGGAACAGCTGCGGCCCGAACGAACGGCCTGCTTGCCGCGATTCAGGAGCAGCGGGAGGATAACCTTCTTTGTCCGCTTTCAGTTCTTCCAGCCTGTTGAACCATGCCGACATCCGCTCGGAGGGCTGCTCCACGCGCTCCAGCCCTGCCGAAGGATAAGGGATCCGCTGTGCGACATACGTGCCGCTGCCCCGCGCTCCCTGAATGTAGCCTTCCGCGTACAGCATGTCATAGACCTGAGTAACCGTCCCTCTCGATATTCCGTACAGCTCGGCAAGAGAGCGGGAGGACGGAAGACGCTCCCCTTCCTTCAGCTGCCCGCTCCGGACGGCATCGCGCAGCGAATCGTAGAGAGCCGCTCTCTTGCTTCCGGATTGGAGGAAATAGCGTTCAAAAGCCAATCGGATCTCCATGCCTCTTCCTTCTCCTCATCAAGTGGTCTATTGGAATGAACTCTAATTGGATCTTATCATTTATCCACTGTAGTTGTAATGTTCAGCTAGAGCAAGGCGCACGGCTTCCTTGCACCCTGCTTCCGAAAGGACTTGCATCTGGAGCCGGCGGTACATGGCTGCGGCATAACGGCAAGACAGAATTAACGAGGGGGAATAGAGAATGAGAAGGAAAGAATTCGATCAAAGCCGCGACCAGATCGAGCTGGAGGCTTTCTTGAAGGAAATGACATTCGGCTTCATGGCCAGCATCCGGCCGGACGGAACGCCGGGAATAACGCCGCTTAATTTCGTGTACCACAATGGACATCTGTATTTTCACGGGAGCAGGGCAGGGGAAAAAATGAAAAGCATCGCGGCTTCCGGGGAAGTCAGCTTCTGCGTGGCCAAGGAATACGCCCTGATCCCTTCCTATTTCTCGGATCCGCTCCTCGCTTGTCCGGCTACCGCTTACTTCAAGTCGGTGCTTATACGCGGGACGGCGGCTCCGCTGGATGATCTGGAGGAGAAAGCCGAGGCGCTCGAAGCGATGATGGCCAAGCTGCAGCCGGAAGGCGGCTACAAAACGATCGCCGCCGAAGAGCCTGATTACGTCCCTCGCCTCAAGGGCGTTGCCGTCGTCAAGCTGACGGTCTCTTCCCTGTCCGCCAAATTCAAATTCGGACAAAACCTTGCGGATGAGGAACGGGAGGATATTGCCGGCCAGCTGGAGCGGCGCGGCTGTCCGTTCGATCATGAAACGGCATCGCTGATGCGGCATTATGCCCCGGGAAATAATGACGGGCTTCAGGACTAGAATGCTTCTCCAAGAACAAAAAAAGTGCGCCCCTGCCATCACGAGATGACAGAGGCGCACTTTTTTTAATGATGGAGCTTAGGAAGCTTGCAGCAGGCGGGAGATGATGACAGCCGCTTGAGCACGGTTGGCGATGCCTTTCGGTGCGAACTGGCTGGCGTCAACGCCGGTCAGAATGCCCGCATCGGTAAGCTGGGCAACCGATTCCTGAGCGTAGGAAGCGATTTTGCCTTTGTCCTTGAATTTGGACAGAGCGGCGTTTTGGTCGACCTTGGCAAGCTCATGCTGAAGCTTCAGAGCATTTGCAGCCATGATCGCCATTTCTTCACGCGTAATTACGCGGCTTGGCTCGAACTTGTTGTTGCCGGTTCCCTTCACGATGCCGGCTTTGACAGCCGCTGCGATCGCTTCGGTATACCAAGCGTCTTTCTTGACGTCGGTGAACGTTACCGTTCCCGCATCGTTCAGGCCGTAAGCGCGAACGAGCATCGTGATGAACTCGGCACGGGTCAGGTTTTTCAGAGGAGCGAATTTATTTGCGTCTACGCCCTTCAGAATGCCTTTTGCCACGAGCTCTTCGATGGCCGACTTAGCCCAAGCGACGTTGCCGAGGTCGGTGAATGCAGGTACCGGAATCGGAGTGGCGCTCGGTGCTGGCGTTGCGGATGGCGCAGGCGTTGCGGATGGTGCTGGTGTTGCGGATGGTGCTGGTGTTGCGGATGGTGCAGGTGTTGCAACGGAACCTCCTCCGTTGGATGGAGCCGGTACCGTATCTTGAATATTGTTGATGCGTCCTTCGATTGCAGCTTTGATTTGTCCGCCTTTGAACGTTTTGACGATGTAATCGTAGAATACGTCCAGATCGGTAGGACCGATCAGCTGCTTTTTGTCTTCGGTCAGCACTTGATAGTTGTCGCCGCCGGCAGCCATGAAGTTGTTGACGACAAGGCTGTAGGTTTTGTCGATGTCGATCGGAGTGCCGTCGGACTTGCTCATGGAGCCTACGCGCTCGCTCACAGGAGATTTCATGTAAGCCGTGTATTTCAGGCCGGAAATCTGCAGCGTCTTCGTATTAGGCGTTCCATCCGCATTTGTACCCCATTGCTGTTGAAGCAGCGTTCTGATTTGAGCTCCAGTCAGATGCAGCTTGACGAGAGTGTTGCCGAAAGGCTGAATTTTCGCAAGATCGCCGAAAGTGACATCGCCCTTTGGAAGATCGGCACGGATGCCGCCCGGATTCATGAACGCGAAGTCTGCAGCCTTCTCTCCGTCTCCGAAGTCAGCTGTGCGCATAGCATCAGCAATCAGGTTGCCCAGAGCGGACTCGTTGTTGTAAGCGTCCGTTCTTGTAATCGTACCGTCGGTGTTGCCGACCGGCTTCGTCAGTTCCGGATGACGGGAGATAGCTTCATTGACGAGTTTAGCCGTTGCAGAGTCAGGAGCGATGCTGTCCTGATAAGTGGATTGCACCGTTGCGGACTTTTTCAGGACCTTGCCGGTCTCAGGGTCGATCGTCAGCTTGATGTCCTCGAATGCCGTACCGTACGAGTAAGCTTGAACAACCAGCTTGTCGCCTACGAGACCGTTGGCAAGGGCATGGTTGTCGCCAGCGACGATGACGTCGACCGGAGCATCGGCGATCGCTTTGGCCAGATCGGCGGCTTCGCCAGTCGTTACGCCTGTAGATGCGTTGGTGGTCGCAGGATCATGCGCCAGGACGATGATGGTGTTGACGCCTTTCGCCTTGATCTCCGCAGCGTATTTCTTCACAGCAGCAGCTTCTTCTTCGGCAGAAAGGAACGTTACTCCGGCTGTGCCGGACGGAGCCACCTTGCTTGGCGTCAGTTTGGTCACAAGTCCGATGAAGGCGATTTTGACTCCGCCTACTTCTTTGATGACATAAGGATCGATGAGCGTTTTGCCAGTCGATTTTTCAATTACGTTCGCATTGACATAAGGGAAGTTCAGCTTATTGAACGTAATGCTCGGATCTTTTGGATCCTTGCCGCCGTAGATTTGAGCTTTGAGGGCATCCACGCCTTGGTCGAACTCATGGTTGCCAAGCGTACCTACGTCGAACTGCATCAGATTCATCCAATCCAACGTCGGCTTGTCCCGCTCCAGGGAAGAAGAAGGAGCGCTGGCGCCAACGGAGTCTCCGTTATGGACGAGCAGAGAGTACTGGGTGTTGTAGCGGGCTTCGTTTAGATATGCGGCAAGCGTGGAAGCTGTGCCCACATTGCGGCCGCCGACAACAGACGTCGTATCCAGCTGACCATGGAAATCGTTGATTCCGATGATATGCACGTCTACCGGAGGATTCATGTTCATTTGGTAGACCGAGAAGCCTTTTTCATCAGACTTGTTCAAATCCACGAACTTGTTCGGAGAATCCTTCAGATATTTTTTCGCCTCAGGAGAGCTCGTAAATGTGACATTCAGGCCTTTTTCCGTGATCGGCTTGAAGATCCAGTTGCCGTCTGCAGGAGCGGTAACCGTTTTTTGAGCCTGGATGTACTCCATCAGCACTTCGCGATTCTCTTTTTGGGTATCCATGACCAATTTGGTCGAGGCGTCCTTGATGCCCGGGAAGTTGCCTCCGCCGGAAGCGCGGTAGTTGTTGGTTACGATCAGGAACTTTTGATCGTCCTTCACCGGCTGGCCCTTGAAGTTCAGCTTGGAGATGCGGCTGGAGCTTGCATTGGCTACCGTTCCGTCCGCATTGTATTTTGCTGGCTTGGTAACGTCAATCTCATACGTAACGCCATCGATGACGTCGTAGTTGTATACAGCGAATTTGCTGTTCAGGAGCGGCTGCTCCGTCGTAGCGTTTGGATCGATCGTGTTGAATGCGCCTGCAGACATCTCCAGCCATTCGCGCACGGTTTTACCCGTCACTTCAAGCGTTTTGAGCGTGTTGTCATACAGGTACAAGTCGCTCGCGCTGCGGATCGTAAGATCTCCGGCAGCTACGTCCGTATATTCTGCAGGACCGTTGCGGCCAGCTTTGAATGGCGCACCTACGCTGAGGACAGGAATGTCTTTCAGAGCGGCGTCATTGCGAATGGCATCTTCGACATACCATTTTTGAGCCTTCGTCACGATTTGGATAGTCGGATCATCCTGCACCATGCCGAAGTAGCTGTGGAGCGGAGTCGTCGTCTTTCCGAGCGTTTGGCCCGTATAAGCAATCGTTGCTTCATGCTCCGTTTTGACAGCATTGACGATATCCTGGTTGGCTGCGACTGGCTTGCCTTCGATTTGTTGAGTAATCGAGAGCGTGGAAGCCATGGAGTCGCCTTTGTCGACGGTCCAGTGGTCGCCCGATTGGACCAGCTCAAGGTCGATGAGGCCCAAGTTGCCGCCTCCGAAACCGGCTTGAGTGGCGAGGGTGCCATTGATTTTTCCGTTCACGTTGTCCACGACGGACAGCGGCTGCTTCGTCACCGCGTCCTTGAAGGAAGCGTCAAGCGATGTGTTGTTGCCGTTGGTCGGGAATACCTTGTGAGTATGGGAGAATGCGACGGCATCAAGATCCTTCACTTTCGTGAGGTTGATGATGTCGTTTTCGTTGTTCTCTCCAGCAGGAGCAGCCGAATCAAATCCAGAGTGAGCCAAGGCGACGATTACATCTGCGCCTTCCGCTTTCATTTTTGGAATGAACTTCTCCGCCGTTTCCGTAATGCCTTTAGCCGTTACATGGCCCTTGAGGTTGGCGGCATCCCACTCCATGATCTGTGGAGTCACGAGACCGATCACGCCTACGTTGACGGTGCCGACTACGGCGCCGGTATCGTCTTTAAGCTCTTTTTTAATGATCTTGTATGGCTCGTATGCATTTACAGTATCATTGCTCGTATTACCGTCAGCGCCTTCATCTACATAGATGTTGGCGTTCACATACTCAAGCTCGGACGTTTTCAGGGCGCGGTCCAGATAGTCCAGCCCATAGTTGAATTCATGGTTGCCGAAAGTCGCCAGATCATAGCCCATGATCTTCATGGCTTTGTATACAGGATGGACTTGGCCGTCCTTAAGCGGGTTCACCTTGGCCATGTATGTTCCAAGCGGAGTGCCTTGAATCAGGTCGCCGTTGTCGAACAGCAGGCTGTTCTGTACTTGGCTGCGAGCATACGTAACCAAAGTTGCCGTCTTATCTAGACCGACTGACGCGGAGGGTGCATTCTTGAAATAATCGAAGTCCATGATATTCGTGTGAATGTCCGTCGTGCTCATCAGGCGAAGCTTGACCGGTCCTGCAGCAGAAGCAGCTGCGTTGACATCGCCTGCCTCTGCGGCATGTGCCTTGCCCGTAACCAGGACGCCTGCACCAAGTACCTGCGCGGACAGCACGGCGGCCGCCAGCACGGAAGCGGTCGGCTTGTTCCATTTCGGCTTCCAATTCATAGAAATATGAGTCCTCCCTTATTGTTTCGTACTTCGACATTATAGCAGTCGAAGAAAAACGAAAATCATAGAAAGCATAAATTATTCCTAAAGGTTATGTAAAGAAAAATATCATCAAGGCCCGAAGAAAATTGTAAGCGCATAAACATGCATGAATTAGTTTGTAAATTTAATGTGATCCATTCCGTTATCACGGGTCGAAAAACACGTGCCTGCTATATGCAAAAAACCTTGCATCGTCCAGTGGACGTTGCAAGGTTGAATGCGGTGCTGCCGCCACGGGGAAGCCGGAAGGCCGATAGCTCGAGCCGTCCACGAAGTCGCCGGAGCGATGCAGCCCTATGTTCATAAGAGCTTCATGCGGCAGAGAGCCGCATGAACCGACAAAAAGCAGCAGCTCGCTCGCGCGACGAGCTGCCGTCGCGCGGCTGGTGGCGAGCCGAAGATCATTTCAGGCCCGAAACGGCACTCTCGTCGCTTTCACTTTGTTCCATTATAATGGTAACGCTTTGAACCCCCGAATTCCCGAGCAGTCGGATACGCGCTCCGCGACCTTCATCCGGTCCGGGAGACGCTCCGTTGATTCTCGCCCGGCTTTTGGAGGCGGGGAGGCGATGCGGATTCAGGACGCGGATCTCCGTCCGCGATCCGCCGTAGCGGTAGGTGAGGCTTACGGAAGGCCAATCCGCCGGGAGGCACGGCTCGACGATCAGCTCATCCCCCTCGCGCCTCAGACCGAGAATCCATTCCAGGCCCGCCTGGTACATCCAGCCGGATGCGCCCGTGTACCACGTCCACCCCGCCTTGCCTCCGTAAATATCCGTCGTATAGACATCCGCCGCCATGACGTAAGGCTCGCCGCCATATCTCCTCACATCGCCTGGAGACTTGGCATGGCTGACCGGATTCAAGAGCCGGAACAGGTCCGCCGCCTTGTCGCCTTCCCCCAGCTTGGCCCAAGCCACGATGCTCCAGATGACGCCATGCGTATACTGGGCTCCGTTCTCCCTAAGGCCCGGCGGATAGCCTTGAATATAACCCGGGCTTGGATGCGTCTTGTCGAACGCGGGAGTAAGCAGGCGAGCAAGCATCAGATGGCGGTCGACAAGCTCGCGGTCGAACGACCGCATGGCCATGGAGGCCCGCTCGCGCGGAGCACCGCCGGAAATGACCGACCAGGACTGCGCGATCGCGTCGATGCGGCATTCGGCGCTTCGGCTGGAGCCCAGCCAAGCCCCCTCGTCGGTGCAGGCCCTCCGGAACCACTCGCCGTCCCAAGCATGCTCATTGATGGCGGCGGCGATCCGGAGCCGCTCCTTGCGGTAATGGGCGGCCCGCAGCTCGTCTCCGCGGAGCTCGCAGACAGCGCCGAATTTCTCCAGCACGACGCACAGGAACCAGCCGAGCCATACGCTTTCGCCGCGGCCCTCGTCGCCGACCGAGTTCATGCCGTCGTTCCAGTCGCCGATTCCCATCAGCGGAATGCCGTGGCGGCCGGAAGTGAGGCCTTTGTCGACAGCCCGTACGCAGTGCTCGTACAGCGTTCCCTCCTGGCCCGAGAGAACGGTCGCTTCGTACCGCTCATGCTCCTCGGGACCGAGGGGGGCGCTTGCGATGAATGGCGCTTTGTCGTCGAAAACATCCCAGTCCCCCGTATGAACGGCATAACGGGCCGATGCATAAGGGAGCCAGAGCAGGTCGTCGGTGTAGCGCGTCCGGATTCCCTTATGCGTTTCTTCATGCCACCAGTGCTGGACATCGCCCTCCTCATACTGGTGCGAGGCGTTCAGCAGCAGCTGCCGGCGCGTCAATTCCGGCATGGCGTGGAGCAGCGACATCGAATCCTGGAGCTGGTCGCGGAAGCCGTAGGCGCCTCCCGCCTGGAAAAACGCCGTCCGCGCCCAGACGCGGCAGCTGAGCGCCTGGTACAGAAGCCAGCCGTTCATCAGCAGGTTCATCTCCTTGTCCGGCGTCTCCACGACCGTCTGCTCCAGCTTCTCCTTCCAGAAGGCGGCTGAAGCCGGCTCCACGGCCGAGCAGCTGTCCGGGCTGCGGTAGCGCTGCGCCAGCTCCAGCGCTTCCTCCCGGCTTGCGCCCGCCCCCAGGGAGAGATAGACGGTCCGCGTCTCGCCCGGCGCCAGCGTCAAAGCAAGCCGGACCGCTCCGCAGCTGTCGGCGAAAACTCCTGTTTCCCCGCTCAGGCCCGCGGTTCCCATGCCTGCCGGACAATATACGGTATGGCCGCTTCCGATGAACTCCTTTCGGTTGGCCGTGAAGCTGATGTCTTCATGGAGGCTGCCCGTCCGGTCGGAGCTGATCCTCAGGAAAGCCGACGCCTCCCGGAACGTGTCCTGGTACGCGTTTCGCGCAAGCAGCGATCCGGATTGCGGATCCCACTCCGTGACGATATAGGAGGCCGAAGAATCCCGGCTCACGCCAAGCACCCAGCTGCACATGCCGGTCACGGACAGCCGCCGGCTACGGCCGCTGTCATTGGTCAGGCTGACTGCGGTCAGCTTGACGGGGTCGGAAGGATGGACCGAGACGGATATGGACTGGCTCAGTCCCTCCATCGCCGTCTCGAAACGGCTGTATCCGCGTCCGTGAGCGACTCGGAATTCCCGCGTGTCCGAGGGGGAGGGAAAGGCGGTCCAAAAACAGCCCGACTCCTCGTCGCGGACGTAGGCAAGCTCGCCCGGAGGATCAAGAACGGGATCGTTCGACCAAGGGGAAAGCTTGAATTCGCGGCTGTTGCTCCACCAGGTATAACCCGTTCCCCGCTCGGTCACGAGCGTTCCGAAACGCGGGCCTGCGATGACGTTGCTCCACGGCACGGCCAGCGGCTCGCCCGGCTTGAGCCGGATCACGTACTCGCCGCCATCCGCGGTAAAACCTCCCCAGCCGTTGAAAAACTGGAGCTCCCCGGGTTCCGGAGCCAGCGGCAGCGGCACGACGCAGGCCTTTCTCCTTGTCTGCAGCGAAGCCTCGTCCCAGCCTCCCGTGCCGGCTTCCTCCACCCCGCTGCCTGCCTCGTCGGCTTGTTCCGCATCATCGCCGGCGGACCGCAGCGGACGGCTGCGTAGCTGGGCTCCGAGGCTCGGTCCCCCCGCATCAAGGGCGACCCGAGCGGAAGCGGCCAGCAGGTCGAGGCTCTCCCCCGAGAGCTTGGCCGCATCCAGCGGATACAAGCCGCCTCCTACGGAATAAGGAGGATAGGACACCGCAGCCTGCACGGATGCCGAGAGAGCATGGTGGAGCTCCTGCTGATAGCCTTCGCTGCTCTCGTTCAGCAGCACCAGATCGCTTGCGATGCCCAGTCGCCGCAAGTATCCATGGCCATCAATGATGCGGTCCGCAAATCCGAGCTGCGACAGGTCACCGATGCGGAGCAGGACAATCGGGAGATCGCCGGATATGCCCATGCTCCATAATCCCGGCTGGCCGGACTTGTTGCGGCGGATGGCTTCAGCCCGCTCTCGTCCAAGAGGCGGCACATAGAGCAGCCTGGCCGCCAAGGTTTGCATCGCCGCGGCTTCCGCTGGCTGCAGCCTGTGCTGCCGCAGCGAGATTCCCGCCAGCGTCCAGGCCAGATCGGCCGCCTTGTCCATGCGCTGGATGCCGCGCAGCTCGCGCACCATCTGCAGCGCCTCGCCGCGCGAGCCGGACATGCCGCTCACAGCCTGCAGCACTGCCTGCTCTCCGGGCTGGAGGGTCAGCTTGCGGCGCAGCACGAAGGCGGGATCGAGCACCGCTCCTGTCGTTCCGCTGAGCCGTTCTCCGGCGCTCCGCGGAGCGGCGAGAGAATGGCCGCGGCCGATGAACTTCGCCCGGTCCGTTTCATATTCAAGCGGAGCCGTCTGTTCTCCATCGACAATCAAGGCATGGACGCCCCACACCTGCTTCTCTTCGGGCGAGCGGGGCCGCCGGAAGGCGAGCAGCGCGCCGGTGTCGCTGTCATAGGATGTTTGGACGAACAGCTTGCTGAATGCCGGATGAGCGTCGTCGACGGCTGGAGGAGCAAGCGCCAGCTCCAGATAAGTCGTGATTTCCAGCAGGCGCGGCTCCCGGCTCTCGTTCACCAGCCGCAGCAGCCGGATCTCCGCCGGGTGCTCGGGAGCGGCGAATACCTCCATGACGGCCGCGACGCCGCCTTCCTTGCGGGAAAACTCCGCCTTCTCCAAGCCGAACTTGGCGGAGGCTCCTTCCCCTTCCGATCCGACGGGATAGAAACAAGGCGACCAGAACAGACCGCCAGTAAGATCCCGGATATATACGGCCGGACCGTACGATTCCGTGAGCGCATCCTCCCGCCACCGGGTCATGTTCACGCCGCCGCTGCGGATGACGCCGCTGCCCGCTGCCGTCACAATCGTCGTGAAGGAGCCGTTGGACAGCACGTTCACCTCCGGCACGTCCGTGACCGGATGGCGGAACTCGCGGATGTAACGGCCGTCTTCCGCCGGCGCGCTGCGCGCCGATCCCGGCTTGAGCGCCTGGGGCGCGATGACGGCCGCCTTTTCCGGAATGCGTTCCTGCAGGATGAGCTCGGCGGCCTCTACGCGCGGATCGGCGTGGAATCGTTCGGTCATGGGACGCTCCAGCAGCAGATTGCCGAGCGTGAGCAGGCTCATTCCCTGATGGTGGGCCATGAAGCTGCGGACGACGCGGTGCTTGTCGCCCTCCGGCAATCGGGACGGAGTCATGTCCACCGCCTCGCAGAATCCGTATGGACCGACAGCTCCGATCTCCTCGTAGCGCCGAAGATTGTCCATTCCGTCCTTGATGTCCCAAGGCAGCGCCATGATCGCCGCATACGGGGCCAGGACGAGTTCCTTTTCAAGTCCCCTCTGGAATCCGAGCCCCGGCACTCCGAATGCCTTGTATTGATAGTTCATGTCGTAATCGAAGGCGTAGTAGCCCGACTCCGAAATGCCGTAAGGCACTCCGCGTTCCCGCGCATATTCCTTCTGTCTGGCGACTACGGCCCTGAACGTGCTGTCCCATATCGACCCCCGATAGGTTTTCATCAGCAAGGCCGGCATCAAGTATTCGAACATCGTGCCGGACCAGCTCAGCAGAGCCGGATTCCGTCCGATCCGGGTCAGTCCGCGGCCCAGCCTGAACCAATGCGACACGGGAAGCTGGCCGCTGGCGATCGCGAGGAAGCTCGCCTGTCTCGCTTCCGATGCCAGCAGATCGTAGAGGATGTCGTCCCGTCTGTCCTGATCGGCGTTGTAGCCGAGCGACAGCAGCTGCGCCTCGCTGTCGTAGAGCGGCCGGAAATCGGTCTCGGCCGCCAGTTTCTCGAGCCTTTCCGCCAGCCGGACAGCCTTCTCGACCGAAGCGGATATTCCGGACCCGGTCCCCGATTGGGGCTCGGTCCCCGATCCGGACACGGACTCCGATTCGGATACAGCCCCCGATTCCGACTCAGGCTCCAGCTCCAGCATAGACGTAGAGGATGAGACCGGCGCAGGCTTGGACTCAGACGCAGCCGCTGTATTCGCGTTCAACCGGGCCCGCCCGTCCCGCCAAGCTCCGCTCTCCCTCTGCGCCCATTCCAGCACTCCTTGCCTGACCGCGATCAGATAAGCGACGAGATTGCCGGAATCGACCGTCGATACGTACCGGGGATAGAGCGGCTGCAGCGTGCCCGTGTCGTACCAGTTGAAGAAATGCCCGTGCCAGCGGTCCATCTTCTCCAGCGTGTCGACCGTCAGCGAGATTCGCTCCACCATCCGCTCGAAGGAAATGAATCCGAAATCCCGCGCCGTGACGGTGCAGGCGAGCAGCAGGCCGATGTTCGTCGGCGAGGTCCGCCTTGCCGCCCCTTTGTCCGGATCGAGCTGGACGTTGTCGGGCGGCAGCCAGTTGTCTTCCGCCGTGACATGATCGGCGTAGTAAGCCCAGATGTTCGCGGCCAGGCTGCGCAGCTTGTCCCGTTCCGCATCCGACAGCCGCTCCTCCCGCACCGTCGGAGCGCCGTTCAGCCAGACGACCAGCAGCGGAGCGGCCAGCCAGGCCGCTGCGGCCAGAATGGAGGCAGCCTGCCAGCCGGCCGCAGCGCCGGACAGCCAGCCGGCAACGGGCAGCAGCAAGGCCAGCACGGTTCCCGGAATCCGGAACGCGATGAGCTTCCCGCCGCTGGTCCTGTCCGTCTCTGCCGCGCTCGTCCATTCCAGAAGCCTTTTGCGGGATACGTTCAGCCGGTACAGGGTTCGCAAGACGGCATCGGCCATCATGGCCGCCTGATAGGGCAGCAGCAGCACCGACAGGCAGGCTTGCAGGACGGCGGCTTTCAGCTGTCCGGGATGGCGCACCAGGTAGCCCGGAGCGGCGAGAGCTTGAAGCAGCGGCAGGCAGGCCGTGAGAAGAGCCGCCGCCAGCAGCGTCCATCTGGCTCCGGGAGGCAGCAGCAGCCCGATGACGAGCAGCAGGTAAAGCGCCGGCGGAAGCAGGCTCCGCCTGAGGTTGTCGACGATCTGCCAGCGGGTGATCGCGCTGAGATCGACTGGCCGCGGCGTGCCGGAGCAGTCGCGCACCTTGGGCTTCAGCCAGCACAGCAGCTGCCAGTCTCCCCGGACCCAACGATGCAGCCGCAGCTGCCAGGAACGGAACGTCTTCGGATGCCCGTCGACAAGCTCGATGTCGGAAAGCAGGCCGCTCCGCAGGAATCCGCCCTCCAGCAGATCGTGGCTGAGAACGGCATTGTCCGGAATCCGGTCCGCCAGCAGCCGGCGGAACAACCGCGCGTCGAATATTCCTTTTCCCGTAAAAATGCCCTGGCCGACACCGTCCTGGTACGGATCCGACACCGCGAACGCATACGGATCGATGCCGGGGTTGCCTGCCCAGAGCGCGGCCAGGCGGGAGCTGGCGGCGGATTCCCGGCTGATCGCGATCCGCGGCTGCAGCACCGCATACCCTTCCGCCACCCTCGTGCCCTTCTCGTTGAGGCGCGGCCGATTGTACGGAAGATGCATCGTGCCGACCATCCGCTGCGCGCTTCCGATGGGAAGCTGCGTGTCGGCATCCAGCGTAATGACGTAAGCGATCCGCGGAAACACGGAAGCATCGGACTCGCTCAGCGAGAATCCGGTCTGCTGCCCGCCCTCCAGCAGCCTCGCGAACTCGACGACCTTGCCGCGCTTGCGCTCCCAGCCCATCCAGACGCCTTCCCGCTCGTTCCAGGTCCGCTTCCGCTGGAGCATGTGGAACGTGCTTCCTTCCGCGCCGTATTGCCGGTTGAGCCTTCGGATTCCTTCCGCTCCGGCTTCCGCAAGCTCCTTGTCCAGCTCTGTGTGCTGGCTCTCCGCATCGGGATAGTCGCCCAGCAAGGCGAAGTGGAAGCGCGCGTCCCGGTTGGCCAGATAATGAAGCTCCAGCCGATGGACCAGCTCCTTCACCTCGGCGATGCTCGACCAGATGACCGGAACGACGATCATCGTGTCCGCTCCCGGCGGAATTCCCGTCGCGAAATCGTATCGGAGCAGCGGCCTGGTCGGCATGAATTTCCCGATCAGCCCATGCAGCAGGACGACAGCCCATTCCGAGGCCGGAAGCGCAAGCAGCAAGGCGGCCAGAACCCAGCCTCCTGCACGGAGTCCGCCGGCCGCCCCCGCCCAGATCGTGAGGATCGAGACGGCAGCGGCGAACAGGACCGCCAGCAGCGAGAGATAGGTGCTTGTCCGATGCCGGAGCAAGCCGTTTTCAGGCAGTCTCCGGGCTTTTGCTGTTCGGCGAGCCTCCCGGCGCAGCAGCTGCCTGCCTTGAGGCTCGAGCAGATAATAAGCCGCGTACGCGGTTCGAGGAAGCAATGGAAGCTCCTGATGGGCTTGCTCCCCAGCCTTCTTGCGGAGCTCCGCAACACCGCCGGGACCCGGAGCGCTCTTCCCCGATAAAGGAGCCGAGCTGCCCTCCGGGTTCCCGCTTGCCGGCAGCCCATCGCCGTCCGCCGCTTGCCATCCCGCTTTTCCGGCCTCCGCATCCGCCAGCCGGACCGCGCAGGTCGCGACCAGGCTCTCCGGCAGACCAAGCCGCGCCGCCAGCCGCGCCGTGCTTGCCCGCAGCGTCGCCCTGCTCTGCGCATCCATGAGAGGATAAGTCCCTGCCGCTTCGCTTTTGAGCATCGCATCGGCCATGCTGAGATGCTCCAGCTCTTTCTCCCAGGAAGTCCGCTCGGCAGCTCTCAGGCTGCCGATCAGACGGCCTGCCTCGCTTTGATACCGGGCTTGAAGCCTCGCTTCATAAGCGTTCAGCCTGGCCAGGCTTTCCGTTCCGTTGTCCAGGCGCAGCAGCAGCCAGCGCCGCACATCCTCGGAATCGTCCGCCCATTCCCGCAGCCGCGAGGTCAGATGGGCCACGACCGCTCCCGAGAGCATGATGTCCCTGCCGGCTCTGTCGAGCGCTTCCGCCAGAGGCAGCGCTTGCGGCCCTCTGCCGCCGGCAAGCGCCTGCTTCAGGATTCGCTCCGCGCCCATGCAGGCGTCATGCCGCTGGCGCACCTCTCTGAACACTTCCGCAAGACGCCTGAAGAGGCATGTCTTCAGAGCGAGCGGCAGCGACCACGTCTCCGCGATCGTAAGCACGGCGACCTCCTGGTACGCCTGGATGAAGGCGACGAACGTATTCCGGTCGTAGCTTCCGCCCGAGGCGTCCAAGTACCCGTCGCAGACGGCTTCCACCCGGGCATGGCCCGAGCGCCGCAAATAAGGAAGGCCGGCAAGCCCTCCCTGCCTCAGCTCCATCGAAGCATGATAACCCTGCTCCTCGATGAATTCCGAATGGTCCAGCAGCCATTCGGCGGCAGGCTGCGAGCAGCCGCATTCGTCCGCGCGCAGCTCCTCGGCGAATTCCTGCAGCTGCCTGAGCTGGGCAGCGAGCGCCCGCCTTTGCCGGGAGGCCTTTCTCCCTCTAGCCGTATCATGAGTCAGGGCGAGCTGTCTAGCTGCCTGTATATAGGATTCCGTAGTCGTCATGAGTCCCCCTGGGTCGCTTAGCTTAGTCTGTCCGCGCCGGAGTACGCTCCGCTATGCGCTTATCCACCTCAACTAAATATTCCCAAAGGGGCCGTATTTTATGACCTCTTCTCCGATTCCCCTGCTCCGGCCCTCTTCCCGTACCGCTGCAGCCCATTAAAAAAAGATCCGGCGGCTACCGGATCTCGGACGGGCTCCTGCCCGTGTACTGCTTGAACTGCCTGCTGAAGAAAAAGATGTCCCGGTAACCGAGCGCGTCTGCGACCTCCGTCACATTGAGCCCTCCGTGCATGAGCAGATGCTGGGCCCGCTCGATGCGCGTCCGGATCATGTACGTCTGGACCGGGGTTCCGATGATCTCCTTGAACTTGATCGAAAAATACCGCGGAGACAAGCCGGCTCGTCCGGCCAGATCCTCCACCCGATGGGAGATGCCCGGATTCTGGCGGATGAAGTTGGCGATTTCCTGGATCGCCTCCGTCAGCTGGTTGCTCGCCTTGCGCTCCAGCACCGGCTGCCTGTCCGCGCGAAGCAGGTGGATCATCATCTGCTTCAGGATGAGCTGCGCTTCTTCCTCGGCGGC
Source organism: Paenibacillus sp. RUD330 (assembly GCF_002243345.2). NCBI lineage: Bacteria > Bacillati > Bacillota > Bacilli > Caryophanales > Paenibacillaceae > Paenibacillus > Paenibacillus sp. RUD330. The sequence continues at coordinate 1,743,144 of NZ_CP022655.2, read as the reverse complement.
AAAGGTCTTCACCAGGAAGAGGCGGACATAGCGGGAGAGCATGTTCTCGAATTCCACCGTCTCCTCCAGCTCGCGGTAGCGTGCCGGAATATCGAGCGGTTCTCCTTCTATGGCAAAATGGATATAAGACAGCACGAGCGGCCGCTGCGGATTATGGACGGCGCTGGTGTAGTCCCCGGGGCGGAACAGAAAGCAGCTTCCCGGTCCGACGGGATAAGGCTCTCCATTAAGCGTAAGCTCTCCTTCTCCGCTCCAGACATAAAAAAGGTCGAAATTGGCCATCGGCTTCTCCCGGCGCGGCCACTTCCAGCCCGGCTCGCAGACGATCTTGGCGAATGACGGCAACAGCTTGAACGATGAGGGCGGTACTTGCAGCATTCGGCCTCCGATGCTCCTCTTGGGCGAGATTAGATTGAAGGATAGACAGCCCCATGGCGCAGATCAACCTAATCAGCCTAGTTTTTTTTCGCCATCATACCCCAGCATCGAGGGGACGCGCAAGCTTCATAAAAAATGTCCGAACCCTCCCTCCGCCGCGCAAATAATGATATAATAGCACCCGAAGAAAGCATGCGCATGACCGGCATTCCACTCGCGGCCCTTCGGGACGGCAACAGGGACGGTCGCGCAGGCAGCGAGCAGTTGATGCATCAGCCCGCCGGGACCCTCAAGCGGCCCGGACACATCGACCCCCGGAAGGACGGAATCGGAATCATGAATCCACTTGCCCAGCAGTTGAACACCGCGCTGGAAAAAGGCAATGCCCATGTGTACGCCATGTTGTCAGGCCTGGGACGCAAGCTTTATTTTCCGAAGGAAGGCATTCTCAGCCAGTCCGCCGAGGCCAAGGCCAAAGCCACGAAGTTCAACGCCACGATCGGAATCGCCACTGAAGGCGGAGCTCCGATGCACTTGAAGGCTATCCAGGAAACGCTGTCGGCCTATGAGCCGAAGGATCTGTACGAATACGCCCCTCCTGCCGGCAAGCCGGAGCTGCGGGCCGCATGGCGCGGGAAGATGATCAAGGACAACCCGTCCCTCGCCGCCAAGTCGTTCGGCAATCCCGTCGCGACCAACGCTCTCACGCATGGCTTGAGCATCGTGGCCGATCTGTTCGCCGATGCCGGGGACGCGGTCATCATACCGGATAAAAACTGGGAGAACTACGAGCTCACCTTCGGCATCCGCCGCGGGGCCGAAATCGTGGAATACCCGCTCTACACCGCCGAAGGACGCTTCAACGCCGACGGCCTGCGCGAGGCGCTGCTCGCCCAGCGGGAAAAAGGCAAGGCGATCGTCATCCTGAACTTCCCGAACAATCCGACCGGCTACACCCCCGGTCCGGATGAATGCCGGGAAATCGTCGCCGCCCTCAAGGCTGCCGCCGATGAAGGCATTCTCGTCGTTGCCGTCACGGACGACGCCTACTTCGGCCTGTTCTTCGAGGATTCCATCCATGAATCGCTGTTCGGCAGCCTCGCAGGAATCCATGAGCGCATTCTCCCCATCAAGGTGGACGGCGCCACCAAGGAAGAATATGTATGGGGCTTCCGGGTCGGCTTCATCACCTACGCCTCGGATTCCCCCGAGGTTCTGGCCGCGCTGGAGCAGAAGACGATGGGCATCATCCGCGCGACGATCTCCAGCGGTCCGCATCCATCCCAAACCTTCGTGCTCCGCGCCTTGCGCTCGCCTGACTTCGAAGCCCAGAGAGCGGAGAAATACGCCATCATGAAGGGACGCGCCAACCGGGTCAAGCAGCTGCTGGACAGCAGCCGCTACGACGGCGATTGGACGTACTACCCGTTCAACTCCGGCTACTTCATGTGCCTGCGCCTCATCGGCGTCAGCGCCGAAGAAGTGCGCCAGCGGCTGCTGAACGAATACGGAGTCGGCACGATCGCTCTCGGCGAAAGTGATCTCAGGGTGGCGTTCAGCTGCACCGAGGAGTCCAACCTCGAGGAGCTGTTCAACCTGGTGCATCAGGCGGTACGGGACTTGAAGACGAACGGAGTCCGATAAGGAACAGGCATGCAGACCATCGCAGGATGGTCCGGCATGCCTGTTTTTTTGTCTGGAGGCCATTCACGGCAAGCGGTCCGCAAAAGAAAAAGCCGCATTCCGAAAATCGGAATGCGGCTGGAGGTCAATCCTCGTCTTCGTCCGCGAGCACCCGCTTCGTCAGCCGCCGTGGCCGCAGAAGCAGGATGTATCCGGCCCCTGCAGCGGCGGCCGCAGCGGCCGGCAGCGGCTTGCCCTGCAGCAGCAGAGGCAGGCTGCCGGCGAGCCAGAGCAGCAGCAGGACGATCAGCAGCGCGAGCCTGTCCACTTGGATGAGCGACTTCAGCCTCTCCTTCTCCGGCAGTGGATACACATGGCGCCATACCGTGTATTGATGCCACGAGCCGAGAGAAGAGGTCTGGAGGCCGGCGATCAGCAGGAACAGCAGCTGTGCGGCGGCCGTTCCCCAGCCTCCGAGCCAGGCGGCTTCGCCAAGCCAGTAGCAGGACAGCATGCCGAGCAGCGTCAGGCGCAGCAGCATGCCCCCGAGCTCCGTGCGGGCCATGCTGAGACTGTACAGGTACGTATAGGCGCTCTGTCTGCGCAGCGGCACGAGCTTGGACAGCCAGCTCAGATAAGGCCGGGAGCTGACGGCCGAGCCGAGCGCCGGCACATCCGTGAACCAGCCAAAAAACCGGTAATAGCGCATCTGCGTCCGGCCTTCCTCGCGGATCAGCGTTTCCCACGGAAGGCTCTGGCGGGCCGCCAGCCGTGAAGCCGCCCACCAGAGAGCTCCGGAGACAGCCGTGAAGGCTGCGGCCTTCCAAGGAAGGAAGGCAAGCCAGGCTGCAGCCGCCCAAGCGGTCAGGAACCAGCGCAGCAGCCGCAGCGCCCAGCGGGCCGACGGCCAGGCCGCCTGCCTTTCCCGCCAGGCAGCCGCGCTGTTGGCCGCCTTCATGGCCAGCACGGCGGCAAGCGTGATCCAGAGACCGGGCTTCCAAGCGCCGGACGATTCGGCCGCGCCTGCGAGTATCGGCCAGAACAGCAGCAGGACGATAGCGGCAAGCGCAAGCCCTCCCGGAAGATTATGGCGGAACGATCTCCGGATATAAGCGCCCATATGCGCTTCCCTCGGCATGAGAAAGACGAGATCGGCAGGCTGTAGCCAAGTCCGCAAAGGGCTCCAGGCGACAAGCGGCGTCAGCAGGACGGCGCCTGCGGCGATGACGGGAAAGTCGGCCGGCACCTGCTTGATGAATTCCGTATAGTAAACGGCGCTTACGATAAGGACAAGAAAAAGGACAAGCGGAACGCCGCTCCGGAGCATATAGCCGACATAGGGCATGGAGTCGCGGTAGAAGGCCGAGGCCCTTTTTTTCCAGATCGATTCAAGCGTCTCGCCCATCGGCGTCACTCTCCTCCACGATGCCGTAGAAGATGCTCTCCAGCGATTGCCCTTCGGCTCCGCGCGAGCTTCTGACCTGCGCCAGCGTCCCGAGCTCCTTGACCCGCCCTTGGTGCAGGATCATGAAGCGGTCGCAGTAAGCCTCGACCGTCGAGAGGATATGCGTGCTCATGAGGATGGCCGCCCCGCGCTCCCTCTCTTCCACAAGCCGCTCCAGCAGCGAACGGATGCCGAGCGGATCGAGACCGAGAAACGGCTCGTCGATGATGTACAGATCCGGCCGGGCCAGCAGAGCGTTCATGAGCATGACCTTCTGCTTCATCCCTTTCGACAGATGCGCAGCCCGCGAGCCCCGCTTGGGACCCATTCGGAATTCCGCGATCAGCTTCTCCGATCTTTCCCGGAAATCCTCCTCCTGCAAGCCGTAAGCCATCGCCGTCATCCGCAGATGCTCTTCGACCGTGAGCTCCTCGAACAGCACCGGCGACTCCGGCACATAGGCGAATGCACCCCGATAGCGTTCCGGCTGCTCCTCCAGCTTGACGCCGCGGATCCGGACCTCTCCCTGCTGCGGCGCCATCAAGCCCAGAATATGCTTGACTGCCGTGCTTTTGCCGGCCCCGTTGAGGCCGATCAGCCCCATCATCTCCCCGCGTCTGACCGTAAAGTCCAGATCATGCAATACCGGCCTGCGCGGGCTGTATCCTCCTACTAGATGACTGACCTGCAGCACGTTTTCCTCTGCGAATGCCTCTGCCACTATCGTTCCCTCCCATGCCTGCGGAATGTGCAGGAACAGGCTTCCGCATCATGCGCTGCGAAAGCCTGTCTGCGTGAAGGCTAGAAATCCCGGCTTGCTGCGCCGGAACGGTTATTGATCGGGCTGGTCCCGCTTGGCTTTCAGCCATTTGGGAGCCCCTTTGTTCTTGTCCGCCTTGGCTTTCCGCGCTTTGGCTCCCGGCCCGGAAGATGCCGCCGCCTTCGGCTTGACGCCTCCTGCGGCAGGCTGAGCTTCGCGCCTGCGGTCCGCTTCTGCGGGCTGTCCGCCGGGTGAATCCGGCGCCTTGCTCCGGCTGCCCGCGGCGGCCGCCCGGACTCCGGAGACGGCAGCCTTGGCGGCAGATGCCGGCTGTTGCCCTGCCGCGGGGCCTCTTGCGGGTCTCGCCTCTTGCACGGGACGGGACTCCAGCGGAGCATGACGCTCCTGGGCGGGACGGAACTCCAGCGGATCACGCGGCTTCTGGCCGGAACCGGACCCCGACAGCTGATCCAGCAGCGGCGTCCGCGACGGCGTCGTGCGGGCCTTCTGCGATGGAGCCGCCGCTCCTCTCGCAGGCGACGGCCTGCGGTGGACATCCGCCGGATCGACCAGCTTGCCTTTGTACATGGCCAGCTCCGGGATGTCGACATCCAGCTTGCGCTTGTACTTGTCGATCAGATAACGTTCGCCCGGCGCTGCGATGGTGAACACCTGGCCTGCCCGGCCCATCCGGCCCGTACGGCCGGAGCGGTGGACATACTGGTCCGCGTCCGCCGGAGGCTCCAGGTTGATGACGAGCGGAAGTCCGGGAATGTCGAGCCCTCTCGCCGCGACATCCGTGGCGAGCAGCAGCTGGCAGCGCCCTTCGCGGAATCTCGCCAGCGTAGCGGCGCGGCGCTGCTTGTTGGCATCCCCGTACAGCGTCTCGACATTGAAGCCTTCATAGGACAGCTTGGCCTCATAGTTGGCGATCTGGTCCGTATCGTTGATGAACAGCAGCGCCGAGGCGGGGTTGAGCAGACGGATGAGCTTGCGGGCCGTATCCAGGCGGTCGCGCCATTCGCAGCCGATGAACGCATGCTCGATCGTGCCGGATACGCGCTGGGCAGGCTCGATGTCGACGCGCTCCGGATTTTTCATCCAGCGCTTCTCCAGCGTCTTCAGAACTTGCGGATAGGTGGCGGAGAAAAAAGCGACCTGCTTGTCTTTGGGCGCCGCCCACAAAATGGTCTCCACCTCGCTCGTCGAACCGAGCCCGAAAACCTGGTCCGCCTCGTCAACGATGATCGTCCGGGTTTCGGACATCTTGAGCTTTCTCAGCTTCAGCAGCTCATGGATGCGCCCAGGCGTTCCGATGACAAGCTGCGGATTCAGCTTCAGCTTCTCGATCTGCCGTTTGACCGCGGCTCCCCCGATCAGCTGCTGCACGCGGACACCATAGGCCTCGCCGTACATCTCCGCCACACGCACGATCTGCATCGCGAGCTCCTGGGTAGGGGAGAGGATGACGGCCTGCACCGACTTGCTCGCCGAATCGATCCGCTGCAGCAGCGGCAGCATGTAGGCGAGAGTTTTGCCCGTTCCCGTCTGCGACCCGGCCGACACATCCCGTCCTTCAAGCAGGAGAGGGATGGCCTGCGCCTGTATGGGGGTCGGCTCCCCGATGCCGTTCTCCGCCAGCTTGCCTGCTGCGGCTTCTTCAATTCCAAGCTGTTTCCAAGTCTCTAATGACATCTTGTCTAGTTCTCCTTGTTCGCTCCGCCTCCCCTTGCTCGGGCGAAGGCGAATGCTTTATTTCTTGTTCAGCATCGGTCCGGCGATCCGGTCAGCCAGCCTTGGGAACAGCCGGTACAGCCTCGCTCCGGCGGCGGCAAGCCAAGGCAGGTCAAGCTCCGCACGAGGCTTTTCGACCAGTTGCACGATGCGGTCCGCAACCTTCTCCGGCTTCAGCATGAGCCAGCTTACGTTCTTGACATAAGAACCGTCCGGATCGGCCTGATCGAAGAAAGGCGTATCGATGGGACCCGGATTGACGGCGGACACGAAAATGCCCTGACCCCTTACCTCCTGCCGCAAAGCGTCCGTCAAGCCGACGACCGCATGCTTGCTGGCCGAATATCCGCTTGATTTTGGCGTAGCGAGCTTGCCGGCCAGCGAAGCGATATTGATGATATGTCCGCTTCGATTGTCCAGCATGGAGGGAAGAACGGCCTTGGTGCATCTCACGATGCCCATATAATTCGTATCCATCATGGATTCGAATTCCTGAACGGAACTGTCGGCAAACGTCTTGAACAGACCGTAGCCGGCATTGTTGATCAGCACGTCGATTCGGCCGAACTCTCGGAGCACGCTGTCCATCACGGCCTGGACGGCCTCGTTGTCCGTCACGTCGAGCCGCCTGCATCCGCATCGGCCCGCAATGGCTGCAGCCGCCGCGGCAAGCCTTTGTTCATTGCGTCCGCAAAGCACCGGAACGGCGCCTTTGTCGGCGAGCCTGCGGGCGATCAGCTCCCCGATGCCGCTGGTCGCTCCTGTAACCACGATTACTTTATCGCGAATCATTGTTATCACCTGCTACAAGTGTACTTTATAAGCGATATGATAGCAAAGCTGGGCGGCTTGCTCCCCATCTCGAAGAAGGCGTCCGGCCGCCCGGCAGGGCCGGCCTTCTCGCCGACCGCCGAAGCCACAAAAGGAAGCTCCCCGGGGAGCTTCCTTTTGTCATGGAGAAACGATGTTCCTTCGCTTCCGTCCTTTATCCCTTTGTCCGCGCCGGCATCAAAAAAGACGGCGCGGCCGGCAGGCTTATGTTACGATGCAAGTAATACCTGGATGTCCAGCTGGCCGATTCCTTCGAGAATGAGAGGCACGGACAGCGCCTGGCGCCTTTCCAGGAAATCAAGCTCCGCTCCCTGCAGCAGCGCCGGAGGGGTAATATCGACATGCACTCCCTGGCTCGACAGCTTCGTGCTGGCGTTGCCGCTGATCATATTGCTCAGTTCCGATATGGCGCTGCGGCCGATCTCGTCCAGCGCGTCGACCTGGAAACCGCCCATCATCGCCGAAACGATATTCAAGGCATCCACCTCGCTCATGCCGAACATGATGTCTCCGCTTACTTGACCGATCAATTGAATTCGAATCCATAAAAAATCGTTGGCGCCGCTCAGCACCTTCAGGCCAATTGGCCCAGGCATGGGTTTGATCTGGACGACCTGCTCCAATACCATGACTGCGGACTCCAGGAACGGATTGATAAATTCGGCTCTCATCGGCACTTAAGCTCCTTATAGACCAAGTTTCACGTCAACCTTATATTGGTAGCAATTATACTAAAATAACTAGTGCAAGTATACCAATATAACCATTAACGCTACTAAAGACCTATAACGTCAAGGTGAGCAAGGTTCTAATTTTGGAAAGGCGGAGGATCGCTCATGCCTGGTATATGGACCCATATCCGATTCGGCCGAATGGTGCTTGAGCAGTCCGGGGAGCAGCGCCTGCTGTCTTCGCCGGAGTTGGAAAGATGCTTCGTCCTGGGATGCCTCGGTCCGGATTTTCTTTATTGCCGCCGGCTGATGCCGTGGCCCAAACGATCTCTCATGAACGTGCTGGCCGACCGGCTTCACCGGCAGGATCCCTTGCCGATGCTGCTGGATCTGCTCGACGGTGTCTCCGGATGTCCCCGCGATGGCTCGGATGCTGACGAGGCCGTCGTCTACACGCTCGGCTTCATCCTCCATCTGCTGCTCGATGCCGCCATGCAGCCCGACGGAAGCCTCTCTCCCAACGGGGAGGAAGCCGTCAGGCGCAGCTTGAACCTCGATGACCAGACGCTGGACAGGCATGAGAGCCTGGAGGCCGAAGCCAGGCTCGACGCCTGGATGCTTCAGGCAGCCGCCGGTCCTCTGCCGGAAACCGTAATCGAAAATTATGAATGCATGATCGCCGTCCATCATGCGGATCTTGCTCCTTACGTGAAAAAGGACGACTGGAACAAGAGCATGCGCGGGATGCTGGCCGCCTTGAGGCATCTGCAGAATCCACGGGGTCTCAGGAGCATGATCGCCTCGCGCTTCATCGCCCCGGAAGCCTATTCGCGAGTCCGCAGGGACGGGCTGGACTCCGTGCATTCGGCCGGTCCATCGACTCCGCATTCGTCCGGAGAGCCCGGACAGGCATGGGAAGCTTATCTTGGCCTTGTGGATCCGGCCGCCGGCCTGCTTGCGATCGTCGTCCGCTGGCTGAGGGCTTCCGCGTTCCGCGGCGAAGCGGCGCTGTCCGTCGCGGCCAGACAATCGGCAGCCGCCGCAGAGGATTTCGGCTGGCACGAGGCGGAGCTGCGCACGGCGCTCGTGCGCCGCTTGGAGGAATGGTTCCGGGACCCGCCGGGCACTCTCTGAATCGGCTATGGACGGCCCTCTGCCTCCTTTGGCTGCCTGGCAAGCGCCAGCCTGACGACATGCGCTTGCGTCACATTGCTTCGAGGCTGCCGCCTCCGCCGGCGGCGCTGCGGCGGAACCGCATCCGGACCAGGCGAAGCCGGTCATAGATCAGGTCGACCTTGGCCGAGGGTGCCGGCTCCGCGCCATAAACCTTTTGGAGGATCGGCTTCAGGTACTTGTCCCCTTCCTCCTTCAGCGCTTCCCAGATGCGCTGCTGCTCCTCCTGCGATATTCCTTCCAGCTCCTTGGCGATCAAGGGCTCCAGATCATAGCCTTCCTGTTCCAGCTGCTCGATCCTTTCCATGAGCTCCCTTCTCTGCAGGCCGGTATCCGCCAGCAGCTGCTCCAATGTCCGCTCCTGATTGATTCCTTCCAGAATGAGACGGCCGCACTGCTGCCTGTCCATCTTGTTCTTGAATTTGGTCTCCTTCTGCTTGTAGAGCCACTGGATATAGGCTTTCGGCTCGAGAGCCTCGCTCACCCAGCTTAGAGGGAAAGCCCTTGCTTGAGCGCGCGCTCCCGTAAGCTCCAGCACCTCCTTTCCATATTCGCGGCTTTTGCCCGGTCCCCATCCCGGAATCTGGGCGAGCTCCTCGAGCGTATGCGGGACAAAGGAACTGATCATGAGCAAGGTGCGGTTCGTCGCCACGAGATAGGCCGATTTCTTCTCGGAGGAAGCCTTGATCCGCCTCCAGTCGCGTAGCGCCTCGAACAGCTCGTGGTCGGCATGAAGCTCTCCGTAGCATTGCTGCATGGAAATGATTCCTCCCTTGCCGGCCGGCCGCTCGTCCAGCATGCCGTCGATGAGCGGCGTGAATCCTTCGCCCATCCGCACCGCGACGCCATGACGGAAGGCGGTGATCATCTCCTCCCAGGAGCTTCCCTCATACCATACGGATGAGGGCTCCGCGCTGCCGTGCCGGGCTCCGTTCCATACGACGGACCAAGTTCCCTGCTGCTCGCAGATGGACAGCTGGGCGTTGTCGATTCTCCCGTCTCCAAGCGGTTTCTCGAATGAATTCAAAAAGACGATCTGCATTTTTCGCGCACCTCCGATTGTGGTCCAGATCAAGACGCCTCTATTCTGCAAACGCAAAAAAGCACCTCTCCCGCCCGCAAATGCAGGCAAGAGAGGTGCTTCCTCCCGGTCGTTCGGTTCTTGTTCTGGTAGATTCATCCTATCATACGGCCCGGCATCTGTGCAATGCCTTATTTATCCTCCTTGCGAGCGGCGGCAGCACAGCATCCATGCTATACTGGATCGGACCCGTTTTACATCGGATGAGAAGGAGGTACGGATCCACTTGCAGCTGAAAGATTATGATTTCATGTCCGATTCGACCGAGCAGACCTCGACTCGTTTCGTCACCTTCATCACGCCTGGCCTCAAGCGCTTCGACCTGGCCGTCACGACGACCAACCGCTTCTACGGCAAAAAGCTCGTCACCGATCTGCAGAGCGGCAAGACAGCCATCATCGGCCAGGACGACCTGGAGGAGGAAGGCTATCTGGAGCATACGTTCAAGCTGGACGAGGAAGAAGCGTCCGAGCTTGGCGGCTTCCTGTCGCTGGTCGTCGGCGAAGTGAATTTCACCGACTGATTGGGAAAAGCTAGTACAGCTGCCTTCACGCAGGGGAGCATGACCCCCGGCAGCAGAGAGGGGCTGTACGAAGGATGGACAACGACATTCGGCGCGGCGACACCGACTTCGCGACAGAAGAATCGCGGCAAGAGAAATACACCGATCTATCCACGGTCGAGTCGCAGCGCAACGACCTTACGTTCGAGGAGTTTCCGGAAGGCCCTTACGGAGCTGTTCTCCATGAAGAGCAGCCGGTAAAAAGCACCCCTTGGCGGCCGGAGCAGAGGCAGCCGAACCGTTTCGGCTATGAAAACCGCGCCCTGCACGGCAGCAAGGAACGTGATTATCCCGGCGACGACCGCAGCGGAGCCGACAGCCGGGCTGTCCAAGAGGACAAGTAGCGTCCGCCGAGCTGTTTATGAGGATCCGCAATCCTCTCCAGTCTGCTTTTTCCCGAATCGCGTCGCGGCTTCGGTGATAGAGCGCGCAAGAAGCCGCCCTCCCTGTTCAAGGAAGGCGGCTTCTTTTTTTTCATGACTTCTTGCTTTCCTTGATCAGATCATGCCTACTCCATCAACCGCGTGCCTGTTGACTTTCGCTTGCTCGCGCGCCTAGACGACCCAGCCGAGCAATGTCAGCAGAATGCCCACCAGGAAACCGCAGACCGCCCCGTTTACCCGGATCCACTGCAAGTCGCTTCCCACCTTGGATTCCAGAAGCTCGACCAGAGCCTTATTGTCCAGGCTGTTCAGGTTTTCGCGGACAAGCAATCCGAGCCGGTAATGGTTGGCCTCGATCGTGCTCACCAGGACGGCCGACAAGCGCTCCTCCCAGCTGCGGACCAGCTCCTCCTCGCGTTTCAGCCGCTCGTTGGCTGCATGGGCGATGCGGACGAGGCTTCGCCCGCCTTCTTCCTTGTCCCTTTGCAGCCATTGCAGCACGAAAGCCTTCAGCTCGGACAGGCGGGCGACGAAAAACGCCTCCGCTTCTTCCGAATCGACCTTGCCCTCGAGCCAGCCCTTGACAGCGGCGAGCTTCTCTTCATCCTCGGCAATTCCGATCACTCGCGAGCGGAATTCCAGCAGCAGGTTGTCGCGCTGCCTGCTTCCCGGGGTGCCGAGATCCTTGATGCCGGACAGCAGCATGTGCTGAAGCATCGCACCCATTTTCTCCTCGTTCATGAAGCCAGCGAACGCTTGGACGGCAAAGCCCATGAAACCGCCCACCTGCAGCTCCTGCAGCTTCTTCTGAGCGATCTCCCCCAGCATTTTTCCGGTAGACGGCTTGGCTACCCAGTCGACGGCCTGGTCGAGCGCGTAGTCCAGCGCCTTCTCGTCGAGACCGTCGCGGATGATCGCCGATGCCGCTCCTTCCACCGCCGGTCGTAGGTCCATGCCTCTCGCATAACCCGCGAGCCCGCTGCGCACAGACGCTGACAGCCGTTCAAGCGGCAGCCGCTCCACAACCGCCATCGCGGCGCCGATCACCGCTTCCCGGTTGGACCGCTTGGCCAGCTGCTTCACGATGAACCGGCCCGCTCCCCCGATGAGATTGAGCCGGCGAAGCCGCGCGCTGATGCTTTCCTTGTTGAGCAGCTCGTTTTCCAGCGCCGACACGAGAGCGTTGACCATTTTGTCCTTGTTGCGGATGATGAGGTTCGTATGCGGAATCCGCAGCCCGAGAGGATGGCGGAACAGCGCCGTCACTGCGAACCAGTCCGCGATTCCCCCGACAAGCCCCGCTTCAAAGCCGCCTTGAAGCAGCGACAGCGCGTTGTGCTGCTCGCTGGTGAAAATCGTCGTCAATATAAAGCCGCCCGCCATGATGGCGAGGGACGTGCCTGCGGCATACTTCGTTTTCATGCCTGTTCCTCCGATCGACAATAAACGTTCTCCTTGATTATAAACAATTCGGGCTGTAATCAAAATCTGCCTATTTCAGGGCAAAAGAAAAGGCCGCCTGGCGACAGCCTCTTCATTTGCAGGTTATTCGTTGCTTTCTCGGCCTTTTCCGATTGCGATCCAGTTGATGCTGCCGGCCGGCACCGGACCTATGCGGGTACGGACGATCGTAAGGACGGCGCGGTCCCGATCCTTGGCCTTGATCGCCGCGTAGCAGTACGGATGGTCCGCGTTCGCGGTAAGGGCATAGGAGGCATCCTCGAACGGCTCGCTGAAGGCCACTTCAAGTTCAAGCTGATCGTCCCGGTCGTCGAAAGCGAAGGCCGTCAGCCCGAATTGCTGGTTGAGATCGCTGCTTCTATGCGACGGAGCCGGCTCCGGAATCGGCACAGCCGGAAGCGTCAGCTGCCGGAGGACTTCCGCCGCAAGATGCGCGAGCGTCACGCTGCCTGCGGCCAGCTGCCCGCTTCCGATGCTCGCCGGCGCGATGTGGTCGCTCGTAACGCTGCTTGCGGCCAATTGCTCGCCGCTTACGCTAGAGCGCGCGATATGCTCCGTCGTCACGCTGCCTGCGGCCAGCTGCTGACTTCCTATGCTCGACGGCGCAATATGCTCGCCGCTCACGCTCCAGGCGGCCAAATGCAAGCTTGTTACGCTCTCCTCAGCCAATTGGACGGCGTTTACGCTGCCTGGCGCCAATTGACGGCCGGTTATGCTTTGCTCCTGGACCAAGCTTCCATTTATGCTCGAAAGGGCAAAATGCTCGCTCGTCACACTGCCTGCCGCGAGCTGCTCGCCGCCTACACTGCCTGAGGCCAAATGCGAGCGGGTCACGCTCTTTTCCGCCAATTGAATGGAATTCACACTGCCAGGCGCCAGCAGACGGCTTGTTATGCTTTGCTCTGCGAGCAAAAGGCCGGTTATGCTCGATGGCGCAATATGCTCGCTCGTTATGCTGGCCGGCGCCAAATGCCCGCTTCCTATGCTTGAAGGCAAAATGTGGTCTCCGCTCACGCTGCCGGCAGCCAAATGCGCGCTGGTCACGCTCTCTTCCGCCAATTGAATGGAGTTCACACTGCCAGGCGCCAGCAAACGGCTTGTTATGCTTTGCTCTGCGAGCAAAAGACCGGTTATGCCCGATGGCGCAATATGCTCGCTCGTTATGCTGGCCGGCGCCAAATGCTCGCTTCCCACGCTTGACGGCAAAATATGGTCTCCGCTCACGCTGCCGGCAGCCAAATGCGCGCTGGTCACGCTCTCTTCCGCCAGCTGGACCGAGTTCACGCTGTTCGGAGCCAAGTGGCGGCCGGCAACGCTTTGTTCCAAGAGCATGCTGCCCGATATGCTCGATGGCGCGATATGCTCGCCCTTCACGCTGCCTTCGGCCAGCTGCTCGCTGCTCACGCTCGACGGCGCGATATGCTCGCCCTTCACGCTGCCTGCGGCCAGCTGCTCGCTGCTCACGCTCGATGCCGCGATATGCCCGCCCTTCACGCTGCCTTCGGCCAGCTGCTCGCTGCTCACGCTCGATGCCGCGATATGCTCGCCCTTCACGCTGCCTTCGGCCAGCTGCTCGCTGCCCACGCTTGATGGCGCGATATGCTCGCCCTTCACACTGCCTGCAGCCAGCTGCTCGCTGCTCACGCTCGACGGCGCGATATGCTCGCCCGTCACGCTGCCTTCGGCCAGCTGCTCGCTGCTCACGCTCGATGCCGCGATATGCTCGCCCTTCACGCTGCCTGCGGCCAGCTGCTCGCTGCTCACGCTCGACGCCGCGATATGCTCGCCCTTCACGCTGCCTGCGGCCAGCTGCTCGCTGCCCACGCTCGACGGCGCGATATGCTCGCCCTTCACGCTGCCTTCGGCCAGCTGCTGACTTCCCACGCTTGACGCCGCGATATGCTCGCCCTTCACGCTGCCTTCGGCCAGCTGCTCGCTGCTCACGCTCGACGGCGCGATATGCTCGCCCTTCACGCTGCCTTCGGCCAGCTGCTCGCTGCTCACGCTCGACGGCGCGATATGCCCGCCCTTCACGCTGCCTTCGGCCAGCTGCTCGCTGCCCACGCTTGATGGCGCGATATGCTCGCCCTTCACACTGCCTGCAGCCAGCTGCTCGCTGCTCACGCTCGACGGCGCGATATGCTCGCCCTTCACGCTGCTTGCGGCCAGCTGCTCGCTGCTCACGCTCGACGGCGCGATATGTTCGCCCTTCACGCTGCCTTCAGCCAACTGCTCGCTGCTCACGCTCGACGGCGCAATATGCTCGCCCTTCACGCTGCCTTTAGCCAGCTGCTCGCTGCTCACGCTCGACGGCGCAATATGCTCGCCCTTCACGCTGCCTTCGGCCATCTGCTCGCTGCTCACGCTCGACGGCGCGATATGCTCGCCCTTCACGCTGCCTTCGGCCAGCTGCCTGCTTCCCACGCTCGACGGCGCGATATGCACGGCCGTCACGCTCTCTGCGGCCAACTGCTCGCTTCCTACGCTCGACAGCGCGATATGCTCGCTGTTCACGCTCTCTGCAGCCAGCTGCTGGCTTCCTACACTCGACTCCGCGATATGCTCGCTCTTCACGCTGCCCGCAGACAGCTGAGCCGAGCTTACGCTGCCCGGCAGCAAATGGCGGCCGGCGACGCTTTGATGCGCAAGCTGGCTGCCCGCAATGCTGAGCGGCGCGATATGCTCGCTGCCGATGCTTGACGGCGCGATATGCTCGCCGGCGACGCTGCCGGCAGCAAGCTGCCCGCTGCCCACGCTCGACAGCGAGATATGCTCGCTGCTTACGCTCCCGGAAGCCAAATGCAAGCCGGTCACGCTGTTTTCCGCCAGCTGAAGCGAATCCACGCTGCCCGGCGCCAAGTTGCGGCCGGTGATGCTTTGCCGCGCAATCAGGTTTCCGGTAATGCTCTCCTGGACCAGATGCTCGCCGTCCACGCTGGCTCGGGCGATATGCCTGCTCTCCACGCTGTCCGCAGCCAAATGGCTGCTCTCGATGCTCGAAGGCGCGATATGCCCGCCATTGACGCTGCCTGCTGCCAATTGCCCGCTGCCGACGCTTGATGGCGCGATATGCTCGCTTCCTACGCTGTCTGCGGCCAGCTGGCCGCTGCCGATGCTCGAAGGCGCGATATGCCCGCTTCCCACGCTGCCGGTGGCCAGATGG
Source organism: Paenibacillus sp. RUD330 (assembly GCF_002243345.2). Lineage (NCBI taxonomy): Bacteria > Bacillati > Bacillota > Bacilli > Caryophanales > Paenibacillaceae > Paenibacillus > Paenibacillus sp. RUD330. Next base: position 1,727,880 of record NZ_CP022655.2, on the reverse strand, counting down.
CCGCTGCCGATGCTCGAAGGCGCGATATGCTCGCCGCCGACGCTGCTTGCCGCCAAGTGCGCGGAGCCGATGGAACGGGCTCGAAGATGCCTGGCTTCCACGCTGCCTTCATGCAGCTGCTCCGCTCCGATCGCTCCCGCCGAAATGTGGTAGCCGAGCAGCGAAGCCGGCTTGAGATGCTTGCCCGCCAGCGTCTCCAGCCCGACGTGGAAGCCGCTCACGGCGCCGCCTTTGATATGATCGGACTGAATTGCGCCCTCCTTCACATGGGAAGCGTCGATGCTTGCCGGAGCGATCTGCTGCTCTCCTGCCGAGTGTCGGGCAAGATGCTCCTGTCTGACGCTGCCCGGCTCCAAATGCTCGGAGGCGACGGCGCCAGGGGAAATATGGGCCGACTCGACCGCCTGCTCCCTGAGCTCCCTGGAGCTGACAGCTCCTGCCTGGAGCTGTTCCTCCCCTACCGTTCCTGCAGCCAGATGCTCCTGGCGGATGGATTCCGGGGCCAGATGCACAGGACGGATGAGCTGCGGCGTCAGGTGCAGCCCGAGGATGCTTTCCTGGGCGATGTGGACGCTTTGCACCGCTTCCGGGGCGATCGCTTTGGCATGGACGCTGTTCGACTCCAAATGCCTTTCCTTCACGGCCTGGTCGGCCAGAGCATCCGAATCGATAAGGCCGCCTGCGAGATGAATGGATGTTACCGCCCCGGCGCGAAGGTGAGCGCTGCCGACGGATGCGTCCTGGATATGGTCGGCTCCGACGGAGGAGGTCTTCAAATGGCTGCTTCCTACGGAGCTGTCGGCCAGCTTCGACTCGGTCACGCTTCCCGGCGCGATTTTGGATTCGGTTACGGAAAACTCCGTCAGCTTGTCGGATGTTACCGACTCCGGAGACAGCTTCAGCGAGTTCACCATATAATCGGCCAAATGCCTTGCGGTCACGGCTCCTTCGGCCAGCGCACGGCCGCTCACCGAGCTGTCGGCCAGCTTCGCCTGGCTCACGGAGCCGTCCGCAAGGGACGCAGTCCGGATCGAGCCTTGCGCGATATGCCTGGCGTCGACGCTTCGGTCCGCCAGATGTCTTCCCGCGATCTGGGCTTCGCCAACCGCCTCCGACGTCACCGCCGACGGTCCGATCTGACGGGCGCGGACGGAGCCCGGCGCAAGATGGCTGAATCCGATGCTGTCGTCGGAGACATGGCGGCTTTGCACGCTCTCCGCGGCCAGATGCTCCGATCCGACGGAATCCTCGGCCAGCTTGGACCGGACGACAGAAGCATTCCCGAGCTGCTTCGCCGTTACGGAGCCGTCCTTCAGATGCCCGGTTCCGACGCTGTTTCCGGCGATCTTCTCTTCCGTCACCGCATCGTCCGCCAGATGCTCCTCGAGGATCGAGCCGTCCTTCACATGGAAAGAAGCGACCGATTCAGCGGCCAGATGGCGTTCCGACACGCTTCCGGAAGCAAGCTTGGAGCCGTCCACGGCATCGGCTGCCAGATGTTTCCTGGACACCGCCTGATCCGCGATCTTGGCCTTGCTTACGCTCTGGTCCGCCAGTTTGGACGACGTGACGGCGTGGTCGGCAAGCTTGATCGTCGTGACCGAGTCCGGCTGCAAGTTCACGGAGCCGACGCCTGCATCCGCCAAATGAACGGACGACACCGCTCCCGGCGAGATATGGTCTCCGGCAACGGCGAAAGGCTGGATATGCTCGGGACCGACCGCATTCGGCTCCAGCGCATTGGAGCCGACCGCTTCATCCGCCAATTCCCTGGAGCCGACGGCTCCCGCTGCCAGATGCCTTCCTTCCAGAGATGCGTCGGCGACATGGGCTCCCTCCACGCTCTGCGGAGCCAGATGGCTGCCCTCGATGGAAGAAGGGGCGATATGGGAGGCGTTCACCGCCTCCTCAGCCAGCTTGGCTGAAGTCACCGCCCCGTCTCGAAGCTTCGACTCCGTGACGGATTCGGCCGCAAGCTTGGCGTTGTCCACGGCTTCATTCGCCAGCGCGGGCGTATCGACGGACTCCAAGGCAAAATGGATCGACTGGATCGACGATTCCGCCAGCAGCTCTCCAGAGAAGGCTCCCGCCTTCAAATGCCGCGCCTCCAGGCTTCCTTCGGCGATCTTGTCGCCAATGATGGAGCGGTTCGCCAGCTTGTCGGAACCGATGCTGCCGGAGCGGAGCTTGGCTCCGGAGATGCCTCCGTCCGCGATGATCGCTCCGGAGACGGCTCCATCAGCGAGATGCTCGCGCAGCACCGTCTTATCCGCGATTTTATCCGATGTGACGGCTCCGTCCCGGAGCTTGGCGTTGTCTACGGCGCCGTCCGCGAGAGCCTCCGAGCTTACCGATCCCGGCTGCAGCTTGCTGCGTGACACTGACGCCGACGCCAGCTTGGCTTCGCTCACGGAACCGTCGGCCAGATCGGAGGCATAGACGATCGGCGCCGAGCTTCCGCTTCTCCGCCGCTCGGCCAGCCGCCGCTCCGCTGAGGCGGCCGTTTCCTCGCTGGCGGCAGGAGCGGGCGCCCCCTCCTTCGTCTGTGCCCGAGCCTCCGGCTGTTCCGTCCCCTCCGGGCCCCCGGGCTTGCGCGCGCTCTCCAAAAGATCGGCCTTCTCCGGGATCGCCGCCTTCTCCGACTGCCCGTTCTTCTCCGTTATTTCCGGATGGCCTGCCTTCTCCGAATGCCCGCTCTTCTCCGTCGCTTCCGGATGGCCCGCCTGCTCCGGCAGATCCGTCTCCGGCTTCTCCAGCGCTTCCGAGTGAAGAGCCTCCGTGGAATCAGCTGGTGCAGGAGGAGCCTCGACGCTGCTGACCGCCGCCGTTTCGGAGCTGTCCCTGATCTCCCCCTCGCTTTTCTGAGCCTTTTCTTCCTGAATGAGCCCGCTGTTTCCGCTGATCTGCGCCGTATCCCCGCTTTCGCCTTCGCCTTCCTCCGCCTCATCGAGCCAGTTGATTTCCGATATCGAGGAATCTTCCACGAAGAACACTTTTCTGGCCTTCGGCCTTTTCGCTTTTCTGCTGTTCGCCATAACCTCTGTCCACTCCTTGTTGCCCGGCTTCATTATCGCTACTATATGCAGAATGCTTGGGCTTTTGACTCCATATGGGACAGCTGATCGCAAAAAAATAGGCAGGCCTCGGCAAAATCCGGCGCTTCCTCGAGCGATGCGGCTCTCATGATCAAGGAGCTCGCAGCATGCCTGAATGCGGATGCCTGCAGGATATTCCGGTCCGTTCAACCCGACCCGGCGGCGAAGCCGGCTTTATCGCGGCTGAACCCGCATAAAGCAAAAAAGGGAATCCGAGATGTCCACGGATTCCCTTTTTCGACTCCGCCCTGCCGCACGGAGCATCGATTTCGCATCTGAATCAAGCTAAGCTTTCTCCAGCAACAGCTCGTACGTCAAAAAAACCGTGTCGAGCTCATACCCTGCCTGTTCGTAAAGAGATCTTGCCGCCGAATTGTCCGCAGCGGTCGAGAGCTGGACCGATCTGGCCTCTCCCGCAGCCGCGTAGTCCCGAACCGCCTGCAGCAGCAGCTTGGCAGCCCCCCGCCCGCGCCATTCCGCATGCACGTACAAGTCGTTCAGAATCCACACTCTCCTCATGGATACCGACGAAAACACCGGATACAGCTGGGCGAACCCGATCGGAACGCCTTCCGCCGCTGCGGCGAACAGGACCGATTCTCCCCGCTCGAGCCTTGCCTGCAGGAACAGGCGCGCCCCTTCCTCATCGGAAGGCTGGCCGTAAAAGATCCGGTACTGGTCGAACAGCGGAGCGACGGCATGGGCTGCATCGCATCGGCTGACCGTAATGGAATCGCTTGTCCTATTCATCTTGGTTCCGCCTCCAGAAGCGTTTTCCCAACTATAAGGCGTCTGAGCACTGACAGCCATGGAGGCAGGCGACAAGAATTTGGACTTTTGATGCTACGCCTTCGGCTGGAAGCCCTCTTCCTGCAAATATTCCTCGGCTTCCTCGAACGTCTCGAAGGCCATCTCCAGGCTCAGGCCGGCATACAAATACCAGAGATCGTCCTCGCACCTCAGCTCCAGCTCATCGCCCTCCGGGCTTACCCAGGCCGTTCTCGCCATGCGCCGCTTGCGGGCGGCCCTGCTTTGGCCGGGCTCGCGCGCAGGTCCGGACGGCGGCGCCGACAAGGACTCAATCGAAGCGGCCGCAAGCTCCCGCAGCTGCTCTTCGTTCAGGTCGCGGATGCTTGCATACCCTTTGTCGTCGGTATCGTATCCCTTCAGCAGGCCGGCATATATATATCCGCTTCCGTTCGGATGCAGCCGGTATCCGACGGTTTTCTTCTCATGCTGGCTTCCTTCAAAGTGGAAGTTGACCCGTCCCATCGACACGTCGTTGCGCGTCAGCTCCGGGAACGAGGATAGGATGTCTAGCTTTTCTTGGAACGATAACATGTGAAACCTCCGGTAATGGGATTGTACTGTGCATTATAGCATAAGATGCCGGCTGCCGGCCTTGCAAGCCTGTCCGAAGCGCCGTGTCCGTGATAGAATGGAATGTTGCCGCTGAATGGGACGGTCTCGGCATTCGAACCGTCGTCTACAGCAGGCCAGGAGAGGGGAGCGACAATGAACATCAGCGATTACAGCCTGGACAGGCTGGCGTCGGGAACGCCGGCACAGCGCTCGGCGGCTGCCGCGCTGCGCGAGCTGAATCTATTCGCCATTCTGGAGGCATATACTCCCGTGCTTGCCGGCACGGTTCCCATCGACGTGGACATCCCCTCGAGCGATCTCGATGTCATCTGCGAAGCAGGCGACCTGGATCGTTTTCTTCGAGACACGGAAGCGAATTTCGCTCATATGGACGGATACTCTTCACGGAGGCATCTCTCCCAAGAGCTGCCGTCCGTCGCCGTTTCCTTCCGCTGGAAGGATTGGACGGTCGAGCTGTTCGCGCAGCCTCGCGAGGCTGCCCGGCAAAACGCCTGCCGCCATATGGCCGCGGAAGCCAGGCTTCTGGAGCTGTCCGGAGCCGAAGCGCGCTCGGCCATCCGAAGGCTCAAGGAGCAGGGCATGAAAACGGAGCCGGCATTCGCTTGCCATTTCCGTCTCAGCGGCGATCCTTATGCCCGGCTGCTGGAGCTGGCGGATGCAGGCGACGGGGAGCTGCGGGCGATTGTCGAGGCAGGGATGGATTGGGGGCTTGAAGGAAGCCTTGAGAAGCAGAAAATGGTGAAGAAGACCGAGGCGTATGTGCGGGAGCAGCTGAAGCATGACTTCAGCGGCCACGACTGGTTCCATATCAGCCGGGTCGCCAGGACGGCCGATGTCATCGGACTGGAGGAGCAAGCCAACCGCTTCGTCTGCCGGCTGGCGGCGCTGCTCCATGACTTGGCGGACGACAAGCTGCGGGACGGAGAGGAAGCCGGGCTACGGGAGGTCGAAGAATGGCTGGAACGCATCCATGCCGACGAAGGTACGGTCGCCGCCACCCTGGAAATCATTTCGACGATATCCTACAAGGGGGGCGGAAGGCCGCCCATGGCGACCCTCGAGGGGCAGGTTGTCCAGGATGCGGACAGGCTGGACGCGATCGGAGCCGTCGGCATCGCCCGCGTGTTCGCCTATTCCGGCGCCGTAGGCAGGCCCATCCATGATCCCGGCTTCTCTCCGCGGGCTGCCCTGACGCCCGAGGAATACCGCGGCCGCGACGGAACGGCGATCGCGCATTTTTATGAGAAGCTGCTGAAGCTGAAGGACGGCATGAACACGGCGGCAGGCCGCCGCTTGGCCGCAGAGCGCCATGCCTTCATGCTGGCTTACCTGGAGCAGTTCTACGGGGAATGGGACGGCCGTCGTTAAGAGAACATGCGCAGCCTGAATAGAGCCGCCGGACTTCCCGGCTGCTCTATTCAGGCTGCTTGCGCATCGGCCGGAAGCTTCCTTCCCGACCGGGTCCGCAGATCAGCTCCCCGTGCCGGGAGCCCGGACATGCCGTTCAAAGCCTTTGTACCTCGTTCCCTGGTAAGTCAGCTCTCCGACGTCTCCGACGACGGCCAGTCCGTATTCGTCCGCAGGCATTCTCAGCTCCACACGGCTGCCGTCTGCGAATTCGAAGGTAGCATAATAGGCGGTGTCCGCGCTGCAGTCCACGCCTCCGCCCGATGCTCTCGTCCTCTTGTCGACGACTTTGCAGCTGTTCGTGAGCATCTCGACTGCGTTGTTGCTGCCCCACGTGAACAGCCCCCTGCCGATGGCAAGGACGAAGCTTCCGATTAAGATGACAAAAACGATGACGATAAATACAGGCCCGAACGAGTCCATGAAAGTGAAAGTCGGATTGGGACCGAACTGTCCTCCCACTTGCAGACACCTCCCTCCATATCCCTAGCCGATGTTCTGCGCTGCTCTTCCGGTTCGTTCCTGTCCTGCTCCAGACTTCTCCTGGCCGGCTCATGCATGGCGCCAAGCTCCATTCAAGCGCGGTCCCGCTTCAGCATGGAGAAGACGGCCGCGTCGACAAACATTCCTTTTTCGAAGAAATAATCTCTGAGCAAGCCTTCTTCCTTGAGGCCGCATTTCTCCAGCAGCCTGCGGGAGCCGGCATTGTCCGGATCAATGAACGCCTCCGCGCGGTTCAAGCCCATCGCGCCGAAGCCGAAGTCCAGCATGGCGGACACAGCCTCTGTCATATAACCCTGCTGCCAATAGCGGGGATGCAGCTCATAGCCGATCTCGGCGCGGCAGTGATCCCGCCTCCAGTTATGGTAACCGCATGTTCCCATGAGCCGGTCCTCGCCTTTGAGGGTGACAGCCCAGCGAAGGGCGGCGCCGCTGTCGATCCTCTCATTGAAGCGGCTGATCAGCGCCTCCGCCTGGCCCAGCTCCGTGAACGATTCCAGATTGTAATACTTCGTCACTTCATCGAGCGAGAAATAGGCGTACATATCCTCTGCATCCGACGAACGCAGCCTGCGAAGGGCAAGCCTTGGGGTTTCGAGTTCTGCAAAGGAGGAAGCTTCCGTCTTCATTTGACCATCCCTTTCATCCGATGAGCCTATTCTATCGTATAAGAATATAAATTATGGAATAATATGTCAATATTTTTCATTATCTTCTTTGCGAGAAATTAAAAAAGGACGCCCGATAGGCGTCCAATCGATCGTTCTTCCGATCAACTGATCAGGCTGATCAAGCTTCTGAATTCCAGCTCTTCGAACTTCTTCTCCACGAGAGCGCGATTGACGGACCAGCAGCAATCGTCCATCGCCAGGGCGACGGGCGCCTCGCAGTGGATCGTCGCGAGCCTCCGGGATAGATGGAGCATGTCCAGGTCGGCCTCGATCTTGGCCCGCACCGTCTTGGACAGCAGCTCGAGGCTGGCGAGGATGCCGTCTACCGAACCGTGCTCCTGAACGAGCTTGTGGGCGGTCTTCTCGCCGATGCCCTTCACACCGGGATAGTTGTCGCTTGCATCGCCCATGAGCCCCTTCACATCGATGATCTGCGCAGGCGTCAGCCCGCGCTCCTCCAGCAGCGTCTGAGGCGTATAAACCATATAATTGCCGTGGCCCTTCTTCATGATGACGACCGACACCTTCTCGTCCACCAGCTGCAGCATGTCGTGGTCCCCGGTCAGCACGAACACCTCGTGCTCCCGGCCGTGCAGCTTGGCCAGCGTCCCGATGCAATCATCCGCCTCGAAGCCGGGCGCGCCGATGTTCGGCACGCCGAAGCTCGCCACGACCTCCTTGACGAGATCGAACTGGGGAATCAGGTCATCCGGCGCATCCGGCCGGTTGGCCTTGTACAGCGCGAACTCTCCCGTGCGGAACGTCGTGCTCCCCAGATCCCAGCAGCAAGCGACATGGGTAGGCTGGAACTTGCGCACGGCATCCATGAAGTAACGCACGAAGCCATGCACCGCGTTGACCGGCAGGCCGGAACTCGTGCGCCGGACGCTGCCGCCGTATGCGGTGGCAAAATAAGCCCGGAATAAAATGGCCATGCCGTCGACGAGCAGCAGCCGCGAACCCGCCTCCTCCTGCAGAACGGGCGGTTCCTCATTCCATGTGAATAAATCCATTTCCCTATCTCCCCTCTCCCAACCCCTGCTTCTTCAGCCAGACTCCGATTCTCTCCGCCGCCTCTGCCAGACGGTCCGCGCTCTCGACAAGCGCGATCCGAACATAACCCTCTCCCTCGCTGCCGAACGCATCGCCGGGCACGACGGCTACGCCCGCATCCTGCAGCAGCTGCCGGGCAAACCGGCGGCTGCTCCAAGCCGCAGCGCCTGCCGGCGGCCGAGGCACAGCCGCCCACAGAAACATCGTCGCATCCGGCTTCGGCACGCTCCAGCCCGCCCTTGACAGCGCCTCGGCGAACCGGTCGCGGCGCTCTTCGTAGACGCCGCGGAATCCGGCATAACCGGGAGCGTCCATCGCTTCGCGCAGAGCTGCCGCAGCCGCCTCCTGCACGGCGGGAAAAACGCCGTAGTCGATGTTCGCCTTGAGCTCCTTGAGAGCTCCCACGGCAGCGGCGTTGCCCGCCATGAAGCCGATGCGGCAGCCGGCCATATGGAAGCTCTTGGACATCGAATGGAACTCGACGGCGATGTCCTTCGCGCCCGGAATCGTCAGGACGCTGAAGGGGCGGTAACCGCCGTAACCCATTTCCGAATAGGCCAGATCGAGGACGAGCAGCGTCCGATGCCTGCGCGCCTTGTCCACGAGCCGCTCCAGCACGTCCAGCCCTGCCGCGGTCCCGATCGGGTTGCCCGGCAGGCCGACAAGCACGAAGCGCGCCTTGTCCCAGATGCTGTCCGGAAGGGAATCGGGATCAGGGAGGAATCCTCCCTCCGCCCGCAGCGGCAGGAAGGCGGCCTCCACTCCCGCCACCGCAAGCGAAGCGGCGTAGATAGGATAGCCGGGATCCGGGACGATCGCCGTGTCGCCGGGATTGCAGATCGCCGTCGCCAGATGCGCCAGTCCGTCCTGGGACCCCATCAGCGTCACGACCTCCGTCTCCGGATCCACCTCCGTCCCGAACCGATGGCGCAGCCACTCCGCCGCCGTCCGGCGGAATTCGATGCTCCCCTCGGACGACGGATACCGGTACGCCTCCGGCCGCAGCGCCGCCTCGCTGAGAGCTTGGCGCACCGCAGCGCTCGGAGGCAGATCCGGGCTGCCGATGCTGAGGTCGATCACGTCGAGCCCGGCTTCGGAGGCTTCCTGCCTCCACCGGGCCACTTCGCTGAAGATCGACGAGCCGAGCCGGTCCAGCTTGTCCGAGCGCCAGGAGCTAGCCATGCCAGGCAGCCTTGTACGACTCCGGCTTGAAGCCTACGGTGACCCTCACCCCATCCGTGGCGATCGGCCGCTTGATGAGCCTGCCGTTCGAGGACAGCAGCTCCAGCTGCTCCTCCTCGCTCATCGTCCCGAGCTTGTCCTTGAGCCCAAGCTCCTTGTAGACTTCGCCGGAGGTGTTGAAGAACTTTTTCAGCTCGAGCCCGCTCTTCTTGACGAGGGAGCGGAGCTCCTCCTTCGAGGGCGGCGTCTCGAAGAGGGGAATCCGCCTCACGCTGCGGCCGGCGGCCTCCAGGTCCTTGAAGGCCGAGCGGCAGGTGCCGCATTTGCTGTATTCATACAGGATCATTTCCTTTTTGTCGCTCATCTTGTCCGCCCTTCTCCTTCATCGTGTCTTTGCCCGCTGTCCTGCCGCAGCAGCAGCTCCAGCCGCTTCAGATCCGGCGGCAGCGGCGCCGTGAATGTCATCTCTTCCCTTGTCATGGGATGCTCGAAGGAGAGCATCTCCGCATGCAGCGCCTGCCGTCCGGCGGCTTCCTCCCAGCTGCCGATGCCCCCTCCAGCCGCGGCCGGGCCGTACATGAGGTCTCCGATCAGCGGACAGCCGATCCAGTCCATATGGACCCGGATCTGATGCGTCCTTCCGGTCTCGAGCCGGAGCCGGACTTTGGAGGCTCGGCCGCCGTAGACGGCCAGCGTTTCGTAACGGGTAGCGGAAGCGTACCCGGACGGGGTCACGATCCGGTGATGGGGCGAGTCCGGATTCCGGTCGATCGGCGCGTCGATGCGTGCGGCCGGAATCTCCGGCGCTCCGTACGTATAGGCCGCATACTGCTTGCGGATGCGCCCGTCCCCGTGCTGCTCGGACAGCTGCTGATGCACATATGGGTTTTTGGCGAGCAGCACGAGCCCCGACGTATCCTCGTCGAGACGGTGCACCGGCCTGAACCTTACGTTCTCGCCGGCCTGCTGCCAGTGGTGAACGGCCGCATTGGCCAGCGTATTCGTATAATGTCCGTGGGTAGGATGCACGACCATGCCGGCCGGCTTGCTTGCGAGCAGCACCCATTTGTCCTCGAACACGATCTCCAGGGGAAGATCCTGCGGGAGGATATCCTCGGAACGCTCCTGCTCCATCCGGATTTCCGCGATATCCCCGGATCGGACCGGGTCGCCGGAGTAGGCGCGGACGCCGTTGATCATAAGTCCCTGCTCGGTCAGCTTGAGCCGGGAGAGAAGCTTGCGGGAGACGCCGAGCCGCCGCTCAAGCAGCTTGCTCAGCCTCCAGCCGTCCTCCCGCTCTCCGGCCTCGATCCGGATCGGCTCGTAATAACCGAACGGCGGGGCGATTCCTTGCGCATACCGTTCCGAAGTTCTAGCGGTCACCACGAAATACATCCGCCCCCCGCACATATTCGGTGTCGGCCGTTCCCGTCCGGAAGTTCGACGCCCGCGAAGCCGCGAAGAAATAATCCGAAAGCCTGTTCAAGTATTGCAGGACGCCCGGATTGATTTCCTTTGCCGCAGCCAGCGCCGCTGTCCGTCTCTCCGCCCTGCGGCATACGGTCCGGCATACATGCAGCGCCGATGCCGCCGCCGTCCCGCCCGGCAGGATGAACCTTCTCAGCGGAGGCGTCTCGGCGCTCAGCGCGTCGATCCAGCCTTCCAGCTTCAGCGCCATCGTCTCGGACACCTTGAGCTGCTCCGGCTTGGGATCGGCATAACTCAGATCGGAGCCGCAGTCGAACAGCTCATGCTGGATCTCCTCGAGCTGCCCCGTCAGATCGTCCAGCCTCGGATCGCGAGCCGTCTCCGCCCGGGCCGCCCCCGTGAAGGCATTGAGCTCGTCGATCGTTCCGTACGCCTCCACGCGGGCGTCATGCTTGTCGGCTCTGCCTCCGATCAGCGAGGTCTGACCGGAATCGCCGGTTCTTGTATAGAGCTTCATCGCCAGCCTCCTGCACTTATTGGGATAGGTTCCATTATACCATATCGAACGGCTTCCTCTCATTCTGCAGCTGCTTCCAGCTTCAGGACGGGAGGCGGCCTCGAAGCTTCTTTTGGAGGCCCGGCTTCTACTGTCCGCACAGGGAAGAAGAGACGGATGCATGCAAAAAACCCGCTCCGGCAGCGCCGGGGCGGGTGGGTCGGTGGGATCAGCTCAGCTGGAAATGGAGAAACTCGTTGATCTTCAAGTCCAGCCTTTGGCTCGCGGCCAACAGCTCCTCGGACTGAAAGCCTGAAATATCCTCATAGATGGTCTCCATCTCTTTGCGAAGCGCATCGATTTCTTCGGAGAGACTTCTCAAAAGCGGGGACCAGTCGGGAACATTCCGTACTCTTGGCTTCGCTTCTGCCGCTGATAGACAATCCATGCCTGCCGCCATGCTGACATCCCTCCCCGCTTGCAATTGCAATCTTTTTCAATCCGAAATGCCCTTCATTCGACAGGATGTAAAAAAATTGAATTTTGATTAGTCCTGATTATAGCAAATCATCTTCCCGATGCCTACCTGATTTTGTGGACGAACGCTCCCATTCGATCCAACGCTTCATTGAGCTGCGTTACGGAAGTCGCGTAGGAGCATCTCAGATGCCCCTCTCCTCCCAGTCCGAACACGCTTCCCGGAACAGCCGCTACGCCATGCTCCTGAACGAGCCGTTCCGCGAATTCCTCCGAGCTCAGCCCAGTCGAGGCGATCGACGGGAAGGCATAGAAGGCTCCCTGCGGCTCGTGGCACTGCAGGCCGATGTCGCGCAGCCCTTTGACGACGAGGCGGCGGCGCTGGTTGTACGACTCCATCATGCGGTACATCTCTTCCATGCCGTTCGTCAGCGCCTCCAGCGCGGCGACCTGCGCCATATTGGAGGCGCACATGACCGTGTACTGGTGGATCTTGAGCATCGTGCCGATCAGCTCGGGATGGCCGCATGCGTAGCCGATCCTCCAGCCCGTCATGGCGAACGCCTTGGAGAAGCCGCTGACCAGAATCGTGCGGTCCTTCATTCCCGGCATGGAGGCGAAGCTGACATGCTTGCTCCCATAGGTCAGCTCGGCATAGATCTCATCGGATATGACGACCAGATCATGCTCCTCCACGACCTTGGCGATGGGCAGCCAGTCCTCGTAGGTCATGATGCCGCCGGTCGGATTGCTCGGATAGCTGAGGATCAGAATCTTGGAGCGGGGCGTGATGGCCGCCCGCAGCGTGTCGGCCTGCAGCTTGAAGGCATGCTCCGCGAATGTCTCCACCCCGACGGCAACCCCGCCGGAGAGCGTCGTGATCGGCGAATACGAAATGTAGCTCGGCTCCGGCACGAGAATCTCGTCGCCGGGACTGATCAGAGCCCGCAGAGCGAGGTCGATCGCTTCGCTGCCTCCGACCGTCACGAGAATTTCCTTGGCCGGGTCGTACGCGACGCCGAACGAGTCGCTCAGGTATTGGCCGATCGCTCCTCTGAGCTCCGGCGTGCCGGCATTGGACGTATATTGCGTCTTGCCCGCTTCCAGCGAGGCCACGCAGGCGTCGCGGACATGCCACGGAGTGACGAAGTCCGGTTCGCCTACGCCGAGCGTGATCACATCCTTGCGGCTGTTCGCCAGATCGAAGAACCGGCGGATTCCGGATGGCTTGATCGCCCTGGCGCCCGGGGACAGGTAGTCGGACATGGAACGGCGGACAGAAGGTTCGGAGGGACTAGGCGTCTTGCTGGAGATGGTCATGGTCTCTCAGCCTCACGGAGTGACCAGCAGCCGCTGATCGCCTTCTTTTTCTTCGAAAATGATGCCGTCCTGCTTGTATTTCTTCAAGATGAAGAATGTCTTGGTCGAAAGCACCGAATCGATCGTCGACAGCTTGCTGGAGACGAACGAGGCCACTTCGTTCAGCGTGCGGCCCTCCACCTCGACGAGCAGATCGTACGCTCCGGACATCAGGTAGACCGTCTTCACTTCCGGATACAGGTAGATCCGCTCCGCGATGCCTTCGAAGCCGCGGCCGCGCTCGGGCGTAATCTGAACCTCGATCAGAGCCGTCACTTTCTGGTCGTCCACCTTGCTCCAGTTGATTACGGGCGCATATTTGACGATGACGTGATCCTGCTCCATTTCCGCGATCGCCTGCTCCACCTCTTCCTGTGGCTTATCAAGCATCGTGGCGATCAGTTCGGGGCTCCTGCGAGCGTCTTCCTTGAGCAGCTCGAGCACCTTGAATTTCATTTCGTTCATCGTCTTTGACTCCCTTCCTGAAGCGTTATAAAGAACATTTTACACCGTTAACAAGCTATTTGGAAAGTGAAATCGCAAGCTTGGCCGCCAGATGTAAATCATTCCCCCGCCGCTCGTCCGGCTCTCCAGCTCCGTCCCCGCTTCCAATTCCAAACGGACTCCGCCTTCGCGGCAGACTTCCCGGCCGATGACAGAGCCGTACGCCGGGGTCGGATCCCGAAGCAGGCTCCGGCACAAAAAAAAGACAGGCGGGGAACCTGTCCCCGCCCGCCTTCTTCCGGCTGTTCAACTATAGAAATGCTGGCGCTGATGGTCCTGCACGGGCTGCGGAATCTGAGGCTGCACGTACTGCTGCGGAGAGTGCAGCTGCGGCTGCATATAAGGCTGCTGCGATTGCGTCTGAGGCTGCACAGGCGGCTGCGCCGCCTGGCCGCTCATCCGCTGATGGAGAAATTGCTGGGTCTGCTGCTGCTTCTGCTGGAACGAGGCAATATTCTTCTGGATGTCCTGGCGCAGCGCAGGCGAAGGCGCCGTGTACATATTCGCCTGCTGCATGGCGTTGAACAGCTCTCCCTGCAGCTGCAGGGTGCTGTTCGTCAGAGACGTGAACATCTTGCGCACTTCGGGACAGGAGCTCTCCGTCGCGGCCGTCGCATATTCGCGCACGACCCGCTTCAGGTCGCACAGGACCGTATTGGCCCAAGCGTCTTCCGGGAACGGAGTCTGCATGGCGTTCTGATTTTGCTGCTGATACATGTATTGGCCTCCTTGTTGGAATGGTTGTCAGCTTTGCGGCGAGGACGGAGCCATCGTCTGGTGCTGGTACAGGCTGTTCAAGAGCGTTGCGTAATTTTGCTGGTGGGTCATGACCATTCTCGAGGCGAGCTGGCTGACGCCGGGATTGCTCACGCTGGTCGCCATGCAGGCGCATTGCTTCATCAGCAGGTCCTCATTGGTCATGGAATCCGAGATGTACTGAATTTCCTTGCCGGTCAACGGTTGCAGCATGGTGCCCACTCCCTTGGTTTTGAATTGCTTCCAAGCTGTAGGATGCCCCGACGGACTGTCAATATGTACCCTCGGCGCCGGCTGCGGCATGAGTGCGGATGGCGGTATTCCGAGGTTAGAGATGCAGCGCTTCGATAGCGGAGAAATGCAGGCAGACGCTGCTGCCGGACGCGTCCGTCAGCGTGACGAGCTGACCGTCGATCGAGGCTAGAACGCCGGACAGATCCGGCAATTCGCCTCTTCCCGCAACGATGAACTCCCCCTGCAGCTTGGCCAGCTGCTGGGAGAAGCTCCGCGCCAGGCCCAGCGACAGCGGGCGCAGCGGGAACTGTTCCGGCGTGAGATGGTACGGCGCCAGCCCGGAAGGATAGGGCGATAGGCAGCGCAGGCTGCCGAGCGGGACAAGCACAGCCCCGTTCATCGGCGCGCAGAAGATCAGGAAATCGTTCATGACTCCGGCCAGATAGCCGTGAAGCTGCCGGTTGGAGGAAAGCTTGATTTCGGAGAACGAGCCTTTGGAGGCCAGCAGGATCTTGCGGTAGGTCATGCGCTCGGACGGGGTGCGGTAAGGATGGTCTTCGGCGATCGGGGAGCCTTCGGGGGCGGGCACGGGGGAGAGGGACAGCTCCTTGACTTGCACCAGCGGGATATAGCCGTAGCGCCGGGATGGGAGGATGAACATGGAGAGCATGTCTTCGCCCATCTCGCATAAAAGTCCCTCCAGCCTGCCGCCTCCTTCCAGAATGACGGTTACGAAGCGGTTCTGCCAGGGATGTTCGGATTTCATGGATGCTGTTGGATCGCCTCCTGCTTGAAGGAAGGAGCTCTCGTGGGATAGCCGCTCTTCCTGTCCCCAGTATATGCGGCCTGTCTTCCCGGCGACAGGGAGGTTGGCGGAGCGGGAGAGCCGCCGCCGGCCGAACCATCCTGCCGTATTCCGAATAGGGTAACGCATGGGCGGATACGCCTCAGGCCGAAGGCGGCAAGAGGAGGATGGGCATATGCGGACAGGAATTCCGGAGCGGTCGGTGTGGATGGGACCGGATCAGAGGTCGGAGCTTGACCGGGATATATGGAGCCGCAGATATGTGCCTGCGAAGCTCGGCATCGGCGGACGGATATCAGGCGCGAGAATCCGCTACAGAGGCGGACATACGCGGGAATACGCGAAGAAATCCTACGAGATCCAATTGGACAGCGGGCTGGTCCTTCATTGGAATGCGGAATCGGATGACCCTTCCATGATCCGCAACGCGCTCAGCTTTCATTTCATGGAGCAGATCGGGGTCCCGTCCCCGCGCACGCGTCCGGTATGGCTGTCGGTCAGCGGCAGGCCGGACGGCGTTTATCTGGAGATCGAAGCCGTCAATTCCCGCTTTTTTTCCATGCGCGGAATCCGCTACCGGTCGCTTCTGTATGCGGCCAACGACAGCGCCAACTTCGAGCTCAAGGATCCCGAGTCCCGGCGCCGCAAGCGGTCTCTTGCCGACGGGTATGAGTTCGTCGAAGGAGACGGAGGCACGCTTGTCCGCTTATCCGACTTCATCGGCGGCCTCCACCGGCTCAAAGACTCCCGCCTGCAGGAGGCCATCGAGGAGCGGCTCGATCTGGACCTGTATTTCAAATGGCTGGCCGGCGCCGTGCTCACCGGCAACTACGATGGCTTCGAGCAGAACTACGCCTTGTACGAGGATGAAGCTTCCGGCCGCTACGGCATCCTTCCCTGGGATTACGAAGGCTCATGGGGCCGCAATTGCTTCGGCAAGCCCTGCTCGGCCGATCTCGTGCGGATCCAGGGCTACAACGGCTTGACGCGCCGCGTCTTCCAGTTCCCGGAATGGAGAAGGCGATATGCCGAAGAGCTGGAGCGCATCATGGAGACGGAGTTCACGGAAGAGCGGATCGGTCCCGTCGCGGGCGGCATGCTGGAGAGGATCGCTGCTGCCGTCAAGCTCGATCCTGCGCGCGCTGCGACGCTGAAGGCGTTCGGCGGAGAAAAGGCCTTCATCCTCGCCTACATCGGCAAGCGCCGCCGGTTCGTCAAGGCGGAGCTGAGACGCTGGCTGGGGAGTGGCGCAAGCTTGCCTCGCCGGCAGTTGGCGGGCGGGTCCTCAGACTGAGCTTCGCGGGCGGGTCCCAGAACCGGGCCGGCAGTCGGCGGCGGGCAGCTGAGCTTGGCGGGCGGAGCCCAGGACCGGGCCGGCACCTTCATGGCTGGCTCCCCGGCGCGGCCGACGCCGGCTGCTCCCGCGGCTTCAGGGAACGCCTGATGAACCACCAGCCGGCAATCGGAGCGGAGCCCAGAACAAGCAGAAGCCAAGCCAGCCGATCCGGACTCGGGTTTCCTCCGGCAGCCACGACGAGGAACGCCGCTACTCCCGCCACGCGCCCGACTGTGAGCGAGGCTTCTCTAAGCACCGTATACTCCACCCTTCTCCGTACCGAATCCTCGCTTCTTCCGATCAGATCGAACACGGCGGAGGTCATGGGAATCATATACAACGGAGCGAACAAAGACGTTCCGATCCCAAGCAGCAGCAGCGTGGAATATTTCACCCCGGCCAGCAGCGGAACGACGACCGCCGTCATGGCCAGCGTGCCCGCCAGCATAGCCGCGCTCCGTCTGGACGGCCGCAGCAGCTTGCCGCAGATCCAGAAGCTTACGAGGGCGACAAGCGAGGTGACGAGATAAAAGGTGCCGAGCTGCTTTTCCTGCTGTGTCGCCGCATATACGGTCAAGCCGATCAGGAACATGAAGACCCCGTCCCGGAGCCCCTGGAACAGAATGGCCGGCACGAAGCGGCGCCATGGGCTTGACGGATCCTTCAGCTCGCGGATGGCCATGAGCCATTCGTACCGTCCTTGCGGAGGTCTTTTTTTCAGCTTGGCGCTGATGACTGCGGCTAATACGAACAGCACAAGCGACAAGCCGAAAATGACCGCGTATCCGGCATCGCCTCCACGGGCGGCGATGATGATTCCGGACAGCCATGGCGCGAACATGCCGACCCCCGAAGCAAGCAAGCCGGCCCATCCGTTGAACCGGTCCCGGTTGTCCCTTTCGGTGATTTCAAAATAGAGGACATTGTAGGCGAGCCAAAAAAATCCGCCTGCGATGCCGTTCAGCATGCCGAGCGGCGCGGCATAGCTCCGGGCGGCTCCCCCCAGCAGCAGCACGCTCAAATAAAAGATGCCGGATAAAGCGACGCCTGTTCTCAGCGACAGCACCAGCCCCCTCTGCTTCACCCAAGCCCCGGCGAGCCATACGATTATTCCTCCGCATAAGTATTGAAGCAGGGAATACATGCCGACCAGGCTGTAGTTGTGGCCTGCCTTGAACAGGTAGACCGGTACGAACGTCCCTGAAAAGGCATTCGCCGCATTGAACAAGGTCAGCACGGCGAGCAGCATGGCGGCTTGGCCGTCGATGGCAGCCGCGCCCCGGCTTGCGGCCTTCTGCCCGTGCGGCGCCGAAGAGCCGGCGTCCCCTCCGATCGGCATTTCTCCCGCCATTGCAGCCGCTTCGACATCCCCTCTGTCCGGTATCGCTCCTTGTCCGGAAACAGGCCGGTCTGCCGGAGCGGACTGCCGCCGCCTGCGATGTTTGCGTGTGCCCATATCAGCAACCACCTCCATCGTGACAGCATTCCCCGGCTGCCGAGTTCATCTGCATGCCTTTATTTGGTTCAGCGGGCAGGCATTGGTCTTGCGTCTTTCATGCTGGGGCATGACAGCTGAAAAAACGAAAAGGGCCGCCCCCAGTCATGTTCATGACTTGAAGGACAGCCCCGGCTTTTTGTTCAGCCGCTGGTTGCCAAAAACAGATGATCAGCTTTCCGCGCCGAGCGCGGAAGTCAGGAAGCCCCTGGCATCGCGGTCAAGCTTGAGCGACACCTCATGGCAAGCCGGGCAGACGTAGACCTGCAGGCCCGGCGATGGCGGGAGGAGCGGCTTCTTCAGCGCCGGTGGCGCGGCCGGCTCGAATGGAGCCAGCTGCTGGGTGCCGCCGAACAGCATGTACTCCCTGCAGGACGGACATTCCGGCATTTCCTCCTGATCGTCCATGATCCGCTGGATCTTCTCGTCGGCGAGCAGCCAGGAACGAGGCCTGCCTCCTCCGGCCCAGCCCGTGTCGTCGCCGGCCTGCTCGTCGGCATCCCAGTCCGCAGCCTCGCCGTCCTCGGCCTCTGCCGCTTCCGGGGCGTCCGCATCGTTCTCGCCCAGCTTCAACGTCCGGTATCCGGTCAGCTCGTTCTCGCAATGAGGGCAGTACTCTTCCGGACCGATCTCCTCATCCCATACGATTTCAGTCGAGCACCAAGGGCAGATCAAGCCTGTTTCCTGCATTTCTTTGCTCATCGGCTCCGTCTCCTTCCGTCAGTTCAAATAGATGATTCCCAAAACAAAAAACAATACCGCAAGCACGGCAAGCGTGCCCCATAAGTATTTCATCCCAAGCCCTCCGCTGCTTATGCCTCGCAAGTCGGCTTCTATATCGTTCCTCCGATCACGAAGGAAATGGAGACGGATATGACCATCGCGATGAATCCGACCGCACGGTTATCCTTCCTGATTTCCTCGTCGATCCGGAATACCGGAGTCAGAAACTCGAACAGAAAGTAGGCGAGAAGCAATATGATAAACCCGTATGCGCCCCAAAGCAAGCCCGCATAGATGGAATCCCCGGCATTGGCGGAAAAACGGAAAATGTTGCAGATGCCGAATATTTTGCCGCCGGTCGCGAACGCAACCGCCATATTGCCTTTGCGGATTTCATCCCAGCATTTGTACTTCGCGACCCATTCGAACAAGGATAAGAACAGGATCAAAGCCATGATGGCAATGGATACATAAATCAGGGAGGAAAAGTACTCGTTGCGCAGCAGACCATCGACAATCCTGTCCATTCCCGCACCTCCTGCCTGCTTGCCTTGGTTTCATTCAGCCTCCGGTCCTCGGCTCGCCGTAGCCGCGGCGGCTACTTCAGCTCCGCCACGGTCACTCCCGATCCGCCTTCGCCATAGTTGCCCAGCCGATAGCTCTTCACAAGCTTATGGCGGCGCAGGAAATCCTGAATTCCCGTCCGCAGCACTCCTGTTCCCTTGCCATGGATGATGTACACCTGTCCCATTCCCGACAAGAACGACTCGTCCAGGAACCGGTCCACCTCGATGATGGATTCATCCAGATTGCTGCCCCTGAGGTCGAGCTCCATCTTCACGCTGTCGTCACGGGTGCGCTTGAGCGTCGCCGAAGCTTTGGGCGGCTGCGTCTTCGGAGCCGGAGCCTGCTTCACGAGCTCCAGATCGTCTTCCTTGACCTTCATCTTGAGAATGCCCAGCTGCACGGTGGCTTCGCCCCCGGACATGTCGACGACATAGCCCTTCTGATTCAGGCTGTGCACGATAACCTCGTCTCCGGGGCCGATGCTGCGGCCGGCTTCCGCCTTCTTGCGGGCGGCCTGCTTCCGGACAAGCTCCGGAGAAGCCTCTTCCAGCCGCTTGCGGGCCTCGGTGAGCTTATGGTCCTTGACCGCCGCTCCTTCCTCCTTGGCGAGCTGGCGCAGCTCCGAGATGATCTCTTCCGCCTCGCGCCTCGCCTTGGCCACGGCGAGCCGGGCTTCCTCCTGGGCTTTGGCCAGCATCCGGTCCCGCTGCTCCTCGAAGCGCCTGAGCTCCTGGGCGTACAGGCTGCGCTCCTCTTCCAGCTCCTTGCGGAGCGCTTCGGCCTGTCCGCGCTCCGCTTCGGCGCTTTGGCGGTCACGCTCCAGCGAAGCGATCATGCTTTCCACGCGGAGATCGTCCTCGCTGACCTCGCCCCGGGCCTGCTGGATAATGCCTTTGTCGAGACCGAGCCTCTCGGCAATGGCGAAGGCGTTGCTTCGGCCCGGCACCCCGACCAGAAGGCGATAGGTCGGACTCAAGGTCGCGATGTCGAATTCCATGCTCGCGTTGATGAGACCTTCCCGGTTGTAGGCATAGGCCTTCAGCTCGCTGTAATGGGTCGTGGCCAGCATCCGTGCGCCGGACCGGTGGATATGGTCGAGAATGGCGATGGCGAGCGCGGAGCCTTCCGCAGGATCCGTGCCGGCGCCAAGCTCGTCGAGCAGCACCAGGCTGTCCGCTGTCATGCGCCCGAGAATGCGGATGATGTTGGTCATGTGGCTGGAGAACGTGCTGAGGCTTTGCTCGATGCTCTGCTCGTCGCCGATATCGGCATAGATGGCGTCGAAGACGCAGAGCTCCGTACTGTCGTCGGCCGGCACGAACAAGCCGGACATCGCCATCAGGCTGAGCAGGCCGACCGTCTTGAGCGCCACCGTCTTGCCCCCGGTATTGGGGCCCGTTACGATGATGCCGGTATGGCTTCCTCCCATCTCCAGATCGAGAGGCACAGCCTTGTCCCGCTCGATCAGCGGATGGCGTCCTCGCCGGATGCGCAGATACCCGTTGCCGTTCATCGCCGGGCGCTCGGCACGCATGCCATGCGCAAGCACGGCTTTGGCGAAGGCGAAATCCAGCTGCGCAAGCAGATCGTGGTTGATGGCCAGATCCTCGGCCGCTTCGGCCGCCTCGGCGGTCAGCTTCTGAAGGATGCGCTCGATCTCGCGCGCTTCCGCAGCCTTGACTTCCCGCAGCTTGTTGTTCATCGCGACGACTGCCTCCGGCTCGATGAACAGCGTCGCGCCGGAATTGGACTGGTCATGGACGATGCCGCCGAAGTGAGAGCGGTATTCCTGCTTCACCGGGATGACATAGCGGTCTCCCCGCAGCGTGATCAGGCTGTCCTGGAGCATCTTCTGAACGGAGGCGGAGCGCAGCATCGATTCCAGCTTCTCCCTTACCTTGCCCTCGCCCTGGCGCAGCTCCCGCCTGATCTGGGCCAGCTCGCTGCTGGCGCTGTCGAGGACATGGCCGTCCTCGTCGATGCAGGCGAAGATCGCGTCCTCGAGCTCCTTGCGCGGATAGATGCCTTCGGCCACATGCTCCAGCAGAGGAATCGGATGATCTTCATGCAGATGCTGGATATGGCTTCGGACTCTGCGGGCTCCTCTGGCGGTCAGCGCCGTTTCCAGCAGCTCCGCCGAGCTCAGCGTTCCTCCGATGACCGCCCGCTTGAGATGGGCGCGGATGTCGGCAATGCCGCGGAACGGGCCGATTCCCTTCAGGCGGTATGCCGCCGCCGCTTCCTCGGTAGCTTGAAGCGAGCGCTCGACATCGGGAAGATCCGAAGAGGGAGCGAGCTCTTCGGCCAGGCGGCGACCCATCGGGGTCGATGTATGTTGTAGTAGTTGGTCGATGATTTTGGCATATTCGAGTGTATGCAGGATTTTGCTGTCCACGAGCGTCATGCAGCTCCTTTCAACGTCATTATACCGGAAGCGGCGGATCCGCGCACGCAGGTCAAATCGGCTATACATGAAATAGCCCGAAAACATCCACACTAGGAGCGAAGGCTGAGTTCAAACTTCAATTCACTAAGGAGGTACCCGCATGAGCTTTTTAGGACATGTCGTTCGTTTCATCGTCGCGGCCATCGTTCTGATGCTGGTGGGTTACATCGTTCCCCAGTTTGCCGTAGGTGGATTCTGGAGCGCGTTGATGCTGGCTCTGGTCATCGCTCTGCTTGGATGGGTCGTCGAAGGCATCTTCGGCAAAAGAGTGACCCCTTTCGGACGCGGCATCGTCGGCTTCATCGCGAGCGTCGTCGTCATCTGGCTGGCCCAATTCATCGTCGGAGGAGTAACCGTGACCTGGCTCGGCGCCATTCTGGCCGCGCTCGTCATCGGGATCATCGATCTCTTCATTCCGACGCCTTTCGATGCCGGCCGCAGCAAGAAAGAGCATCATTGACCGCAGGCACGGAACGGAGCCGGCAACCGCTCCTTTCGTGCCTCTACATATGTCATTTTTTGTTCAAACCCTGTCCGGCATACTCGTTTCATCCCATATCCAAATTCGTTATGATAGATAGAAGACAATCCGAAAGGGGACAAACACAGTCATGTTGCATAAATGGGGAAGAAAGCTGCCGCTCGCGGCCGCCATGGCCGTACTTCTCGTTGCGCTCACCGCATGCGGCTCCGGCGCCAGCAATTCCGCCTCCACGACGGAGGATTCGGCTCCGGCCTCCCAGGAGGTCGTCGTCAAAGCCACCAATTACAAGTTCGACCAGCAGACATACGAAGTGAAAAAAGGCGAGCCGGTACGGATCAAGGTCGAAACCGACGGCATCCACGGCATCAAGGTCGCCAACACGGATATTGCCTTGAAAGCAGGACAATCGAAGGTTTACACCATCAACGATGCCGGCGAATATGAAATTGTCTGCAGCATCCCATGCGGACCCGGCCATGAAAAAATGCGCGCGGTTCTCAAGGTCCAGTAGGATTCCGCTCATCAAGGGGGCATCGTTCCCTGTTTACGCAGCCGGCTTGAATTGTGCCGGCATGCAAAAAAAACCGTCTCGGCTGCCGCAAGCGGCAAGGAGACGGTTTTTTTGAGCTGCGGTGACGAGCTCGGACGCCGCAGAGCCTGTCAGCTCTGTTCGATCAGCTCGATCCATTCGTTGTACTCTGTCTGCAGCTTGGAATATTCGCTGCGGAGCTTTTCATGCTCGATCTTAAGCCGTTCATGGGATTCGGCCAGCCGCTCGTTCTCCGTATGGAGATGGCTGATGCCGTCGCGATTGTCCGAACGCTCCGCTTCCAGCTCCTGCAGGACGCTCTCCAGCCGCTCAAGGGCCGATCCCGATGCCGCAGCCTCCTGGCGGGCACGCTCCATCTCCCGCCGCAGCTCGGCTTCCGTGCCGGATTGCTCCTCCTGCTCCTCCGCCAGCTGTCTAAGCTGATCTTCGCGCTGAGCCGCAAGCTGCTTCAGCTCCCGCAGCTTCTCCTCCAGCTGGAGCATACGCTCCCCGGCTGCCCGCTCGGAAGCCTCCCGCTCCGCTTCCGCCTGGGCCGACCGTTCCGCGGCCTGCCGCTCCAGGGATTCGGCGCGCGCTTGGGCGCTCCGGAGCTCCTCCAGCAATCCGCTTACGCGGCCCTGATGGCCTTGCTCGACTTGCGCAAGGCGATCTTCGGCAGCGGCCAGCTTGGCTTGCAGCTCCTCCAGCCGACCGCGGGCGAGATCCAGATCCTGCTGGGTGCCGCGAAGCTGCGCTTGCGACGCCTCGAGCAGACGGCCGCGCGCCTCCTCCTGCTCCAGCACGGAGTAGAGATGCTCCTCGGCGTCGCTTATCCGCTTGCTCCACTCCTCCTGCAGCGCGGCATTGGAGGCCGCCGCCTCGCCAAGCCGCTTTTCCAGCTCGCTCCGCTCCTCCGCCCAGCCGTCTGCGCTGCGAAGAAGCTCCCCTTGATGGGCATCCTCCAGCTTCTTGAGCTCAGACTGCCATTGGTCGCGGTTTCGGGAATTGCTCTCCTCCAGCTTCGCGGCCTTGGCTTCCGCCTTGACGGCCTCTTCTCCCGCACGCGCGGCTGCCGCTTCCGCCGCGGCAAGCTTCGCTTCCGCAGCAGCGGCCGACAGCCTCAGCTCCTCGCGGATCCGCTCCGTCTCGGCTGCCGCTTCTGCTCTCGCACGCTCCAGCTCCGCCTCGGCGTCCTTCGAGCGCTCCAGCTCCCTGCGCTCTGCGGCTTCCTTCACATGCTCGATTTCCCGCGCCGCACGCTCCAGCGACTCCCTGAGCTCGCTTGCCGCAGCTTCCCGCTCGGCCGAAGACGCCAGACGCAGACGTTCCAGCTCGGCCTCGAGAGAGGCCGTCCGCTCGCGCAGACGCGCTTCAGCGTCGATCCGGGACTGCTCCGCCTCCTGCAGCAAAGCCTCGGCAGCGGCCAGCGCCTCGGAAAGCTCGCTCTCCTGCTGCTTGCGCAGCTCTGCCTCGCGCTCCTGCAACGCCGCTTGCGCCGCAGCCGCAGCCTCGCCAAGCTCGCTCTCATGCCGCTTGCGCAGCTCCGCCTCGCGCGCCAGCAAGGCCGCTTGCGCCGCAGCCGCCGCCTCGCCAAGCTCGCTCTCCTGCTGCTTGCGCAGCTCCGCCTCGCGCGCCAGCAAGGCCGCTTGCGCCGCAGCCGCCGCCTCGCCAAGCTCGCTCTCCTGCTGCTTGCGCAGCTCCGCCTCGCGCGCCAGCAAGGCCGCTTGCGCCGCAGCCGCCGCCTCGCCAAGCTCGCTATCATGCCGCTTGCGCAATTGCTCCTCGCGCTCGCGATGCGCCGCCTCGGCAGCGGCTGCCGCCTCGCTTTGCCGGCTCTCAAGCTCCAGCCGCAGCTTCGCCTCGCGTTCCTCCATAGCCGCTTCCGCTGCGGCCGCCGCTTCTGCGAGAAGCGCCTCATGGCGCTCCTCCAGCTTCGCAGCCTCGCTGCGCCAATCGGCCTCCCGGCCGGCAAGCGCGCCTTCCATCTCCGCTCTCAGACGAGCGCGCAGCTGCTCCAGCTCGCTTTCCTTGCCCTTGCGCTCGGCGAGCAGCTTCTCCTCCAGAGCGCTCACCTGCTCGCGATACAGCTTCTCGCGGGCAGCAAGCTCCTCCTGATGCTGCTGCAGCAAAGCTTCCCTCTCCTGCTCGCGCTCGCGGCACTCCGCTTCATAGAGCTGTTCAAGCTCGGCGCGCTCCACGGCGCGGGCATCCGCCTCGCGGTCGTACAGCTCCTGCAGCTCCGCGACTTTCTGCTGCAAGGAGCTTTCGAGGTTCTTCATCTCGGAGGCGAACCTGGCCTCCCGCTCCTCGATCTGTGCCGCGTGAGCCTCGTCGAGCTCGCAGCGCTGCTCCTCGAAGCGTGCCGCAGCCGCTGCCCGCTCGCCCTCCAGCAGCTCCTCAAGCTCTCGCCTGGACTCCTCAAGCTGCGTCTGAAGAAGCTTGCGCTCGCGCTCCAAGGCATCCTTCAGCGCCGAGCTTTCCGCCGCATACCGGCTCGCCGACTGCTCCAGCGCCGCAGCGTGAGCTTCCTCGCGCTCCTGGGACTCCTCGTACATCCGCTCCCATTCCTTGCGCTCCGACTCCAGCAAGCGGGCCGATGCGCCGCGCTCGCTCTCATGCTGCCGCTCGCGCTCCTCGATCTCGCCGCGATGCGCCCTTACGAGCTCCTCGCGCTCAGCCAGCCAACGCTCCTCTAGCCGAGCGGCGGCTTCGGAGCCTTCGCGTTCCAGGCGCAGCGTCTCTTCCTTTACGGCGGCCTGTACCGCTCCAAGCCTTTCCTCCGCTTCGCTGCGCATGGCCCGCTCGGCTTGTTCCCGTTCGCTCAGCAGCTGATCGAGGCGTGCCCTGGACTCCTCCTCGCGCCGCTTCATCTCCTCCTGCATGCCCTCGACCGAAGCCTGGGCTTTCTCGAGCTCTCCGACAAGCGTCTTGCGCAGGCTCTGCTCTTCCTTCAGCAGGTCGCTGTCGCTGCGCAGCCGGAACACGTCCTCCGCCATATGCACCGCCGCCAGCACAGCCAGCCTCGGCATGTCGAGTCTCGGATAGCCTTTCGCCAGCTTATGCATGTTCTCGTCGACGAGAGCCGCCACCCGGCGGATATAGTCGATGCTGGAGTGGCCTGTGAGTTTGTATTGATGTCCGTATATATCCACCGTTACTTTCAAGCGATCGGCTTCCTTCAAGGCGGTATCCTCCCGTTGTTGTACGGCTGTGCTCCCGATGTCTGCCAGCGGCGGCGAAAGCGCTCCCGAGGAACAGGCGATTCCTGTCTTCGGCGGTGCCGGGCATCGGTGCAAGCCTCTATATTAAGGCCCGGTGACGGGCGATGGTTCGCATGTTGATGTGTTCATGTGGTTCCTGTCATTCAGGTGGCGAGCCGTTCCGTGCTGCTCGTTATGTAGCGATTGCCGAATGCATATATCCCTATCGAAAAAAACCTATTTCCTTACGACGAGCAAACGCCCCAAAAGGCTTCGGAATCCGGCACTCAAAAGGAAAAACCGCATCCGCAGTCCTCTTTGGGGACTACTTCGATGCGGCTTTACGCGTTTCCTGCCTATTTCCGCAATTCAGCGGAGAAAGATTGTTCCAATTCGGCGACGGCCTTGGCATGAAGGCCGGCGATCTCTTCGTCCGTCATCGTGCGCTCCGGATGGCGGTAGACGAGCGACAGCGCGACGCTCTTGCGTCCGGCGCCGAGCTTCTCGCCCGTATAGACATCGAAGACACGTACGGACTCAAGCAGCTCGCCGGCCGCTTCCTTCACGGCCGCCGTGAGAGCTGCCGCAGCCACGCCCGCATCTACCGTGACGGCGATGTCGCGCTCCGCGGCCGGATACCTCGGCAGCGTGCGGTAGACGATGGAGCGGTCCGCGGCGTCGTACAGAACGTCGAGATCGATCTCGGCGACGAAGGTGTCGTCCAGATCCTCCGCCTGCTGGGCTTCCGGATGAAGCTGGCCGACGTATCCGATCGTCTGCTCGCCGAGTTCGGTATGCAGCTTGACGGCAGCTGTCCGGCCCGGATGCAGATGCTCCGGAGCGTCCGCCTCGTAGGTGACGGAACCGCTCAGGCCGAGCGCGGCGAATACCGCTTCCAGCACGCCTTTAGCATCGTAGAAGCCGACCTTTTCCGCTTTGCGGTTCCAGGAAGCTCCGCGCAGGGCTCCTGTAAGCAGCACGGCCAGACGGTGCTTCTCGTGAGGAAGAGTCGTCAGCGCCTCTTCGTCGGTATGGAATACCGTGCCGATTTCGAATACGGCGAGATCCGGGTTTTTGCGGTTCCGGTTGTATGTCGCCGTCTCCAGCAGCTGAGGCAGCAGCGAGGTGCGCAGGACGCTCCGCTCCTCGCTCATCGGCATCGCCAGCCGGATCGGACGCGAGCCCCCTCCAAGCGCAGGGAACAGCTCCGTGCGGGACGGGGATGTGAACGAATAGTTGATCACCTCGCTCAGTCCTGCATCGGATAGCCGGCGCCGCAGCTCGCGGCGGATCGCCTGGGAAGCCGTCAATGCGCCCGGCGTCGTGTCGCCGTGGATCGGCGTCGTCGGAATGTTGTCGTAGCCGTACAGGCGCGCCACTTCCTCGATCAGGTCCACATCGCGGGAAATATCGCCGCGGCGGGTCGGCACTTCCACCTTGACGGCGGAGCCGTCCGCCGAAATTTCGGAGCCGAAGCCGAGGCGGCCGAAGATCGTCTGGATTTCCAGCTTCGCCAGCTCCGTCCCGAGGTAGGTGTTGATCCGCTCCAGGCCGACCGTTATGACAGCCGGCTCCGCAGCCTTGGAAACTTCCTGCACGATGCCGTCCGTTACGAGTCCCTGGCCGAGGCGGGCGATCAGCGACGCCGCCCGGTCAAGCGCCGGGACGACTCGGGCCGGATCCACTTCCTTCTCGAAGCGCAGGCTGGATTCGGAGCGCAGGCCGAGCTGTCGGGATGTGCGGCGCACCGTCGAGCCGTCGAACTTCGCCGATTCCAGCACGATGTTGACCGTATCGTCCGTCACTTCGGAGTTCGCGCCGCCCATGACGCCGGCAAGCGCGACCGGCTTGTCGCGGTCCGCGATGACGAGCATATGGGGCTGCAGCGTCCGCTGCTGGCCGTCCAGCGTTTCCAGCGACTCTCCTTCGCGGGCCAGACGCACGACGATGCTGCCGCCCGCCACTTGGTCCGCGTCGAAGGCATGCAGCGGCTGGCCGTATTCCAGCATGACGTAGTTCGTCACGTCGACGATGTTGTTGATCGGCCGCACGCCGGCCGCCATGAGGCGGTTCTGCAGCCAGAGCGGAGACGGAGCGACCTTGATGCCCTTGATATAGCGCGCGCTGTAGTGGGAGCACAGCTCCGCAGCCTCGACGCTGACGGACAGATGGTCGGCGGCTTTCTCAGCCGCGGCGAAGACATCCTGCTCAGGCAGCTTGACCGGACGGCCGGTCAGCGCGCCGACCTCGTAGGCGACGCCGAGCATGCTCAGCGCATCGGAGCGGTTGGGCGTCAGGTCAAGCTCAAGCACATGCGTGTCGAGGCCGAGAACTTCGCCGATCGGGCGGCCCAGCTCCAGCTCCGGCAGCACGAGAATGCCTTCCTGCAGCTCCTTGGGCAGCAGCTTGTCGTTCAGGCCGAGCTCGCGGGCGGAGCAGATCATGCCCTGCGATTCGACTCCGCGCAGCTTCGCCCGCTTGATGTTCAATCCGCCCGGGAGCTTGGCTCCGACCGTAGCGACCGGCACATGCTGGCCGGCGTCGACATTCGAGGCGCCGCAGACGATCTGCAGATCCTCGCCGGTGCCGACGTCGACCTTGCATACATTCAGCTTGTCGGCATCGGGATGTTTCGTCTTTTCCTTGATATAACCGACGACGACGCCGGCCACGCCTTGGTCCATCGGTTCGACCGCATCGATCTCGATGCCGCCGCCCGTCATCTTCTCGGCGAGCTCCTGCGGCGTGATGCCGCTGAGGTCGACGTAATCCTTCAGCCAGCTCGTAGATACTTTCATCGCTCGTTCCCCCTTACATTCTCGCGAACTGGCTCAGGAAGCGCAGATCATTGGTATAGAAATGACGGATGTCGTCAATGCCGTACTTCAGCAGCGCGATGCGCTCGATGCCCATGCCGAAAGCGAAGCCGCTGACTTCCTCCGGATCGTAGCCGCCGGCTTCAAGCACCTTCGGATGCACCATGCCGCAGCCGAGAATCTCGAGCCAGCCCGTCTGCTTGCACATCCGGCAGCCGCTGCCGCCGCACTGCGAGCAGGTGACGTCGACCTCGGCGCTCGGCTCGGTGAACGGGAAGAAGCTCGGGCGCAGACGGATGCGGGCCTGGCGGCCGAACATCTCCTGCACGAACTGGAGCAGCGTTCCCTTCAGATCGCTCATGCGGATGCCTTTGGCGACGACGAGGCCTTCGACCTGGTTGAACTGGAAGCTGTGCGTCGCGTCGTCGTCGTCGCGGCGGTACACCTTGCCCGGGCAGATGACCTTGAGCGGAGTCTTGCCGCCGCTGGCCTTCATCGCGCGGATCTGCACAGGGGATGTCTGCGTGCGCATCAGAATGTCTTCGGTCACGTAGAAAGAGTCCTGCATATCGCGCGCCGGATGGTTTTTCGGCAGGTTGAGCGCCTCGAAGTTGTAGTAGTCGGTTTCCACTTCGGGCCCTTCCGCGATGGAATAACCGAGGCCGATGAAAATGTCCTCGATCTCCTGCTGCACCTTCACGAGCGGATGGATCGCTCCCGTCGGCAGCGGGCTGCCCGGCAGCGATACGTCGATCGTCTCCGTGCGCAGCCGAGCATCCGTCTCGGCGCGGCGGTAAGCGGCGCCCTTCTCTTCCAGCACCGCCTCGATCGCGCCGCGCACATTGTTCGCGAGCTCGCCGATGACCGGACGCTCCTCGGCGCTCAGCGCGCCCATCCCGCGCAGAATTTCCGTCAGCGCGCCTTTTTTGCCCAAATACTTGATTCTGAGATCTCCCAGCTCCTGCGGGCCGGCTACCTTCTCCAGCTCCTGCAGAGCTTCGGCGCGCAGCGCCTCCAACCGTTCCTTCATGGCTCACATGCCTCCCTGATTAAACTCCTCGTAAAAACACTACTGAGAACAATACAAAAAGGCCCTCTCTCCGCAAAGGGACGAAAGGACCGTGGTACCACCCTGATTCCAGCCTGCTGGACGAAATGGCCACCCTATCCGAGGATACAAGCCATGCCGCCCCGGCGCGTCATGCGCCCGGCTGCTCTTGCCGGATAACGGCCGGCTGACCGTAGCCTCCTACAGGCGCGGCCGTAGCCGTGCGTTCAGAGCTCCGCTCCGGAGTGAATTCGGCCAAGCTGACAACCCGGGGACGCTCTCAATCTGCGGCGTTCCCTCCCTGTGGATCAGGCCTGGCTTACTGGTCTCCATCATTGCATTGTGGTTGATTAAGACAATTATGTCCCATTATATCCGGGTTCAGCCCCTGTTGCAACCGGGGCTCCCGCTTCCTCCGCTCAGGATGGCGGCTGGAACGCGGCTCGCGACCTCCGTCCGCTGGCGGGCTCTCCTCCAGCGGCGCCGCTTTCGTCGAGGCCGGCATCTCCTTGTTGCTTGCCGCCGTTTTCGCGACATCCCCTCTATAAAGAAGGAAATATGGGCGCAGTCCGTGCAACAAGCGGCGGCGGCAGAGCGTCAAGAACAGGGATTGCGGGCATATCCCCCGCCGTGGCGGCATACATAGGAATAGTTGTCCAGCCAGCCGGAGGTTGATCATAAAGGCGAAACGTTCGCCGGATGAAAGAGCGTGCGGAGAATGAATGGAATGCTTGGAGTTTCGGGATTGTCGTTCCTGCTGGTCGCGGCAGGCTCTCCGCTCCTCATCTGGATGCTGCAGAGCCTGAAGCTCACGCAGCCGATCCGGGCGGAGCTGCCCCCGGATCATCAGGTCAAGCGCGGGACTCCGCTGATGGCAGGCCTCATCCTGCTCATCGGCATCGTCATGTCCATGCAGTTCAAGGCGACGCCGCTGATGCTGTTCCTCTGCTCGACCTTCCTGCTGTTCAGCTCCATCGGCTTCATGGACGATTACCGCAAGGCGGCTTACCAGGATCCCGGAGGCATTTCCGGCCGCGCCAAGCTCGCGCTGCAATTCGCTTTCGCCGGGCTGCTGCTGTTTGTCCTGTTCCGTTATTTTTCCCAGACAAGCGAGATCTCGCTGTTCCAAGGCTTCGCCCTGCATTTGCCCGCTGCCGCATATATCGCCGTCATGCTGCTCTTCATCGTGGGATCGGCCAACGCGATCAATTTTACGGACGGACTGGACGGTCTGCTGATCAATGCCGCGATCCCGACGTATTTTTTCTTCTTCGCCATATCCGATCGGCCGGAAGTCCAGGCTTTCTCCCTCATCATGATCGCCTGCCTGCTCGGGCTGCTTCTCTACAACATCCACCCGGCCAGAGCGTTCATGGGGGATACGGGATCGCTCGCGATCGGCGGCTCGCTGTCGTTTCTGGCCGTCCTCGAAAAAGTCGAAATCCTCATTCCGCTCCTGTTCTCGGTCTACCTGGCCGAGCAGCTCTCCGTCATCCTGCAGGTATGGTATTACAAGCGCACCAGGCTCCGGCTGTTCCGCATGACCCCGATCCACTACCACTTCAGCCTGAAATACGGCTGGAGCGAGAACCGGATCGTCATCGTGTTCGGCTTGATCTCCTGGCTGTCGGCTCTGGCCGGCTGGCTGCTGTGGAAATTCGTTCTATAGGCTCCCTTTATTGCAACTGGAAAAATGAAGCGAAAAAACCGCGGGCCGGATGGAAATCCGGCCCGCGGTTTTCTGAGTCTGGCCATCGGGCACAGCCGCAAGCGGCGATGCCCGATTCCGGCTCTTACCCTTTCGAGCCCCGGCGTGCAAAGGCGGCAATGACCGCAACCGCGCCGAGAACGAGAGCGGCGATCGAGAGGTAGAGCGGCAAGCTGCTGTCCTTCTCGGCCGGAGCAGCCGCATGGTCGGCGTCGGCCGGCGCCGGCGAAGCCGCAGGCTCTGTGCCTGCCGCGGCGCCGTGGCCATGGCCGTCGCCTTCGCCGGTTCCCGCAGCTACCGTGGTGACGGAAGCGGGATATTCCGAGTCGGCTGCTCCGACCCACTCCACGACGCTGCTGTCGCTGTACGTCTGGTAAGCCTTCCAGTTCAGCTCCTTCGCATCGGCGGCGACTTTGCCCGAAACCTTGAATTCATTGAACTCCTGCTGCGTAAGGCCTTTTCCTTCATCCGCCGTCCAGGTGATGGACTCGATCCTGCCGTCCGCCGTCGTCCCGAGCGTCGTCTTCCAGCCCGGAAGCGGCTGCGTGCGGGATACTTCCACCCCGTCCGGAACGCGGACCTTGACCGCCGTCGTCGTGACATCCGCCTTCTCGCTCGGCACGCGGACCGTGAATACCTCGTAGGAGCCCTGTGTCGTCGCCTTCGGCCATACCGTCACATGCGCGCTCGCGATGCTGCTCATCAGGAGCATCATCAGGATCGCGGCTCCCGCCGCAGGGAACAGCTTTTTCATGCCTTTTGCTCTCATCATGCACCCGCCCATTCCTTATGGTCTGAATAACTCTGCTTCAAAGTATAATCCTGCTCCTGGGAAAGGACATGACTCCAAAGGGCTACCAGCCGCAAAAGAATGTGAACATCCTCCGAACGTTCAGCCCCGGTCCATCATTCCCTGCTCGAAGGCGTACCTTGTCAGCTGGACCCGGTTGTCCAGATGCAGCTTCTGCAAAATATTTTTGAGATGGTTTTTCACCGTATGCTCCGAAATGCCGAGCACCGCCCCGATTTCTTTGTTGGACTCGCCATGCGCTACCCGCTCCAGAATTCCTTTTTCCCGCTCGGTGAGCGGAGTGAGGGACGAGGACGCCGCCCGCTTGGCCGGCTTGGCCCGATAGGCGGACGGGGCTGGCGATCCGCCGCCGGCAGGCAGGAATTCATGCAGGATGCGGGTGGCGAGCTCCCTGCTCATCGGCGCCTGATCCAGCGACACGGCCCGCAAATAATCCAGCCAAGCCGATGGAGAAAGGTTTTTGAGCAAATATCCTTGAGCCCCGCGCTTGATCGCCTCGAACAGATCGGCAATATCATCCGATACAGTCACCATGACGATCTTGATTCCGGGCTGCGCCGCCTTGATCCGCGAGGTGGCTTCCAGTCCTCCGAGATCCGGCATCCGGATATCCATCAGGATCAGATCGGGCTCAAGCTCTCCGGCGAGCCGCACCGCTTCTTCGCCGCCGGATGCTTCTCCCGCGATCTGAAAGTAGCCATCCTCCGAAAGGATGATCCGCATGCCTTCGCGTCCATGCGGATGATCGTCGACCAGCAGCACCCTGCACCGGTCCGCTCCTGCGCCTTGAATCTCTTCCTCGCTATGAAGCTCTTCCATATGGACACTTCCTTTCCGATTCCGGCCATCGGGCCTGGAATCCGCTCAGTCATCAGCTTCCTTCGCCGCAGACGGCATCCGCGCCACCTCTACGGCCGTCCCTCCGCCGTCCCGGCAATCCGCCGGACTGGCGAAGCGGAAGGTCCAGCCCGCGCCGGCAGCCCGGTCCTTCATCATGCGCACGCCGTACCGGTCCTTGGCTTCGGCGGCGCCTGGAGCGGCTCCGTCCCCGTCGTCCACGATGCGGCAGCGGAATCCGCCCGCCCCTTCCGTGCGCCCGCTCACTTCCACAAGCGAAGCCGAAGCGTGCTTGCGCACGTTCATCAGCGCCTCGCGGATGATCGCGAGCAGCTCCACCTTTTCCCGGCTCGTCAGCTGGACATCGGGGATGCGCCAGTCGATCGCGACGCGGGTGCCGGACGCTTCCAGCTCCGAAGCCGCATCCTTCAGCGACTTCAGCCACGGAATCTCCTCGGGCTCGGGCGCGCTGCGCAGATTGGCGATCGATTCCCTCACGTCGTCATAGACATGCCGCACCGTGCGGCGGATCTCGTCGGTCGCCTCCTTCACATCCCCTGCGCCGGCCGACCGCTCGAGCCGGTCCAGCTTGACCGACAGCAGGAACAGCGACTGGGAGATGCCGTCATGAAGCTCGCGCGCCAGCTGATCCCGCTCCTGAAAGGCGGCTTTGACCGCCTGCTCCCGCCTCAGCTGCTCCTGGGCATTTTCCAGCATCTCGAAGAGCCGGTACAGTAGAGTGACCGTGACGAGAAAAACAAGCACCGGACTGATCAGATTGCCGGTATCCATGGACAAATAGGGAAGCAGGAACGTATGCCTGGAGTATTCCCATGCGGCCGTGACCACAGTCGGCGTCCATAGGATCAGGCGCTTGATCGTAACAGCCTTCATCCGTCCATTCCGCCCTCCGTCAATAATTGCGGAAGCTGGTCCGCTCGACATGCTCGTCGTCGTTGGAATCCAGCACCCTGACCTCGGCCGTCCATTTCCCGGCGAACGGAAGATAAGGGCCTTTCACCTTGTATGCGAACTTCGTATATCCGTCAAACGAGCTGATCTCGTCATCCTTGAACGGCTCCACCGGCACCTCGATCGGGCCCAAGTCAGGCTTGTCCTCGGAGATCAGCCGCAGCTTCACCGACTTGGGCGCTCCGAGCTTGTTGAACATCCACACCCTCGTCGTGAATTCATTGTCTCCCGGCACGTTCGGTGCGATGCGGATCGACACGTGGAGGGCGCTGCCCATCTGATGCCAAGCCACCGGCTCGTTGGCGGGCAGCGGGCTCAGATACGTGAAGGCGCCGACGACGATCAAGATCAGGCTCATGAGGATGCCGTCGGCTTTGAGCATGGCTCCGGACGGGAAGCCGGAACGCTTCATCCGGCGGCGGATGAAGGCTCCCGTGACGGCGACGAGCACGACGAGGCCGGTCTTGACGAGCAGCATGATTCCCCATGGCGTGATGAACAGATAGGAGAGATCCGTCAGCCACAGCAGCGTCATGGCGATGCCGGAAAGAGTCAGCACCGCGATGCTGATCCAGGCCGCTCTCGTGAAGCTGGCGGCGAAGCGCCCGGCTTCCTTGCGGTCTCCCGCCCACAGCGACAGCAGCAGCATGAGACCGCCAGCCCACAATGCGGCGCCGGCCAGATGGACATAATCGAGTGCCAGATTGACCGCCTTCGGCTCCAGCGCGGCCGCATGCCCGCTCCACGCCTCCTGGGCGAGCAGCAGCAGCGCCAATAGAGCCCGCGTCTTCGCCAGGCGGGCCGGCACCATCAGTCCGGCAGCCGCCAGGACGAGCAGAGACAGCCATGTGATGCCGACCGATGTCCGGGTGAACAGCTTGATCCATTCGGATCCGGCCTGGCCTTCCATCAGCTGCGTCGATTCCATGAACACATAGAGCAGCCCAGCCAGCATCAGCCCTTGGCCCGGCAGCCTCTCCAGCCGGGAGCGCAGCGGATCGGCCAACCCTGCAAGAGGCCGGTACAGGAGGAACCAGATCGCCGTTCCCGCCGCGAACATCAAGGCGGCGTAATAGAGGAACCTCACCGCATAGAGCAGCAAGGCAGAGGTCGTGAGCGCCCCTTCCGCTTCATGCCCGGCATGGCCGAGCTGCGCGTGCAGATCGAAGGCCGAGGCGTCCTTGGCTGCGGGAGGATTTCCCACTACGAATACGTAAGAGCCCCCCACCGGATGGCCGTCCTCGGATATGATCCGGTAAGAAACGGTGTAGACGCCCTCGTCCAGCTTCGGCAGCGCGAGCGTGAGCGCCCGGTGATCGCTGCTGAGGACGGCCTTGCCGGATGTGACGCTGGCCGACTTGCCGTCCAGCACCTGGAGCGCTCCTACCGCCTCCTCGATCCTCTCGTTGAAGACGAGCTTCACTTCGGACGGAGCCTCCTCCACGCGGGTGCCGGCGGCCGGAGACGCCTCCTGCAGCGAGGCGTGCGCCGAGGCGAGGCCGGGCAGCAGGCTGAGCCAGATCGCCGCGGCCGCCGCCAGCGCCATCAGGCAGCGGAAGCTCATATGGATCGGCTGCGGGCGCCGCCGCGACGGCCGAAGATCAGAATTTACATGCATGATGCCTGAACACGTCCTTTCCGTATGTCAGCTTTAGTTTACAAGAAGGAGGCCGGACTGACCAAGCGGAAGTGTGAACGTTGTCCAACACTCGGGCTGGAAGCTCTTTTCAAGCGTGGAAGCAGCACGGCATCAAGCAGGACGAACGACGGCTCGCAGCGAATGCGTAGGGATACGGATGAAAAGGAAGGTGCTGCGTGCATGAACATCGTTGCCCGATCGAAGGAAATCGTCGTCTCCTATTCTCAGCTATGCGTCTATCCGTCAGGGACCAAGGAACCGTTCCCGGATTGGACGGATGAAGAAGTCGAGCAGGGCTTTGCCTGGAAAAACAAAAGCATCTCAAGCTTCGAAGCGATGGAGGATTCCCGCTGCATCGTGGCGGTAGCGGTCGAGGAAGGCGAGCCTGGAGCCGCCGCGGGCGCCGCGCGGTCCATATTGGTTCCTTTCGAGGTGCCCGCAGACGGGAAACTGAGCATTGCCAGCATCCTGTCGGACACGGTCGAGGCAGACGTTCCGCCCGGCAGCTGCGGACTCGTCTTCAATGCTATGCCGGGCGCCGACGGCGATGCGGCGGACCAGCCATGGACCTATATTTTCGCCTTGTATCCCGGATATGAAGGCAAGGCGGCGATCCTCGTCCGGGATGAGGAGCTGGATCCCCCTTCCCCGCTCGTGCTGGCCGGAATGTAAAGCGGACTGTAGAAAGCCGGAATGTAAAATGGACAGTCGAAGGCCTTCATGCATAACGCTGCGCCGGGCAGACCACGCTACCTATGGAGGTGGATATCATGCAGCAGCCGTTCGAGCCTTACCGGTTCGCCGATCTGAGCGGGTCGGATGATGCCGTGCAGCAGATCCGGGAACTGGAGCGGCAGCTTACCCGGCAGCGGGGCGTTCCCGTCACGCTCATCGCTTTTCAGCCGGAAACGTCTGAAGAAGACCGATAAAGCCCCTGCCAGCGAAAACGCTGCAAGGCCAAAAAGGCCGCTTTCCCCGTCAATCCGGTGAAGGCGGCCATTTGCTGCTTCCGATCGGC
Organism: Paenibacillus sp. RUD330; assembly: GCF_002243345.2. Lineage (NCBI taxonomy): Bacteria > Bacillati > Bacillota > Bacilli > Caryophanales > Paenibacillaceae > Paenibacillus > Paenibacillus sp. RUD330. Next base: position 1,690,900 of record NZ_CP022655.2, on the reverse strand, counting down.
GGGCAGCCTCGTCTGGTCGGCCAGACATATACCCAGCCTTGCCTGGAAGGAACATCGAGATCGGCCGTCCAGATCCGCTCGTAGTCGTTGCTTTCCTCCGGTCCGAAGTACTCTTCCAGCCTGTCGGTTTCGGCAAGGCCGCCGATGCCGATCCGCAGCCACCAGCCGGATGCGGAGTCGCTTTCCGCGATGCAGCCGTTGGCCGAGGCTTCAGGGAAGACGGGCTTGCTGTCAGGACGGGCGGCCGCAGCTGCCGGGAAGACCGCCTGAATGTCAGGCCTGCCTGCCTTGTCCATGGCCAGAGCCGGGTACAGCCCTGCGCCCGCATCGACCAGGAAGCCTCTTATCCGGCCCATCTCCGCTTCCCGTACCCATGTCTGGATGACCCCGTAATTGGACATCCCCGGCTGCAGAGTCCCGTAGACGAACAGCCAGGCCTCATCCTTCATGGAGATATCCCGTCCCCCCGCCAGGAAGGACGTCTCCAGCGATCTCGCCGATATCCGGAGCCGCAACGCGCACGCCGGCTTCCTCCAGCCCCCGGCGCAGCAGCTGCGCCGCTTCGGCGGCTCCGGGACGGTCCCCGTGCAGGCATAGCGTGGCAGCGGATAGAGACAGCACCGTTCCTTCCAGCGTTCCGGCTTCGCCGCGGGAAGCGATCCGCAGAGCCTGCGCGAGCACGGCATCCGGATCATGCAGCACCGCTCCAGGCAGCGAGCGCTCGGCCAGCTTGCCGGATGCGGTATAGGCGCGGTCGGCAAAAGCTTCGGCGATTGCCGGCAAGCCATGTCCGGCTGCCGCCTCGAGCAGCCGGCTTCCCGCCTGCGCGAACACGGCCAGGCCGCAGCGGAGATCCGCAGCCGCCCGCGCGACGGCTTCGGCGGCCGCTTCGCTTTGATTGCACATATGGTACAGCGCCCCGTGAGGCTTCATGTGGCGCAGCCGTCCGCCGCTTGCGCGGACAAACGCCTCCAACGCCCCGAGCTGGTACAAGACTCCGTCGTAGATTTCATCCGGGCTCAGCGCCATTTCCCGGCGTCCGAAGCCGAGCCGGTCCGGCAGGCCCGGATGCGCCCCGATGGCGACGCCGGCTTTCAGGCAGCCGAGGACGGAAGCCCGCATCGTGGCGGGATCTCCCGCATGCCATCCGCAGGCGATGTTGGCGCTCGTAATGCTGCGCATCAGGGCTTCGTCCTGCCCGAACGACCAGGCTCCGTAGCCTTCGCCCAGATCGGCGTTGAGATCGATGCTTGCCATGGCCAAACCTCCCCGAACGAATATGATTCCAACGATTGCCGCTCGATCTCCATCAGCCGCCTATACGGCCATCATGACAGCGGCCGTCATGGCGCATCTCGCGGCGAAGGGCGAGGCGGAGCTTGTCAGATAGGATCCAGAATCCGGATTTCGTCGCCGTGGCATACCCGTCCGGGACGTTCGACGGAGCAGACGATTCCCCGCCGTCCGGCAGCCGCCTTGACGAAGCTTTGCGGCAGCCTTTCCCTTGGCGCGACGTGGTTCTGGACTTCCTTGCCTGCCTGCATGCAGGGATGGTTCTCCCCTTGACATACGAGACCGGCTCCGCTTGGAAACAGAAGGCGCGTGCCTGGAGGCAGCTTCGTAAGCTCCGGCAAGCCGGCAAGCATGAGATTGGCGCCGATCCATTCCGGCTCCAGCGCCTCTACCGCCATATCGGCGCGCACAGCCTCCATTTCCTCAGCGGACAACAGGCTGATCTGGCGGCGGTTCAATATCTCGGTGCCCCTCGGGTACATCGGCTGGCGGGCATCCGCCTTGGCCGTCAGGCCAAAGTGGCGGTCGCCGCGGATGCCTCCGAATTCCAGCTCGGCTTCGGCGAGAGGTCGGGAGACGAACGAATTCGGCGCATCTGCGGTATATAAGCCGACAACCCGGGCTGTGCGGCTGTTAGTTCTGGTAGAGGACATGTTCGGTCATAGCCTTCTTTCGCTTGTAATTATCGGGAAAGGGTTTTGAGCCGGAGAGCATGGTCCAGCACAGCCAACTCCAGCTCCTGGCCGAGATCCAGCAGCTGCGCCTCCTCCAGCCCGATCTCGGAGAAGGATACGCTGTCGCCGGGACGGAGCTGGGCCAGCAAGGGCAGGTCCGCCGAGGCGACATGCAGGATGACCGGGTAACCGCCGGTCGTGCCGCAGCCGGCGCCGAGAACGACCGGCGCGCCTCCGGGCGGCAGCTGCACCGCGCCGGGCGTGACGCCATGCGAGCGGATCTCCGCATGGCGGATCAGCTCGACCGGATGGGCTTCCGGCTGCAAGCGGACGCCCATCCGGTCGCTGGCGGGAGCTGCGCGGAAGCGCTCCCGCCACAGCCGCGCGCGGGCAGCCTCCGTGAGCTGCCCGTATGCGGAGCCCGGCACCGCGCGCAGCACGGTGCCGGAGGCGGCCGCCGCGCCCGGCAGCGGGCGCGCGAACCATGGCGCCGCGGCGAGCGGAGCTCCGCCGGCGGAGCCTGCGGCGGCGGCGCGGCGCGCCAGCGCAGCCGCCCAGGCGGCCGCTTGCGGCGGCATCGCCCCGCAAGCAAGGGCGTCGCCGGCGCCAAGCCGGCGGCCGATGCCGGCGCGCGCATCGGCGCTCCGGCTGCCGAGCACCGGCGGCTCGGCGATGCCTCCGGCGACGGCGAGATAGGCGCGGCAGCCGCGGGACGCCCGGCCGATCTCCAGGAGCCGCCCGGGCATAACATAGACGGTTCGCCACGGCGGCAGCGGTACGCCGTCCACGACGGCCTCCATCCCGGCGCCGGCAAGAGCGCAGAGCAGGCCGTCCTTGCCTGCCCGGAGAGAAGGTCCCGACATCGTCATCTCGAGCGCCGCGGCATCCCTCCGGTTGCCGGCCAGCAGATTGGCGACCTGCAGCGACCAGCCATCCATCGCGCCTCCAGCCGGCACTCCCTGAGAACGCCAGCCCGGCCTTCCCCGATCCTGGACTTCGAGCAGCATGCCCGCCTTGACGATTTCAAGCTCCGTCCGCACAGCCCCCACCTCCCGCGATTGTTCGACCGCCATGGCAGCCCCGGCCCCGGAAGCTCCGCCGGCTGTCCCGTTCGCCGGCATCCGCTCCGCGCTCGGCGGACCAGGCGGCTGCGTCAGCGGACAGCTTATCGCTTCCCTGCGACCTGCAGTCTTTGATGGCAATCGTTTCCTCCTTTCCAGTGTAGCTCAGCTCCTTCGGATAAGCTATCCAAGGCTGCGGCCGATCGCCTGTGCGGCTGCCCGCAGCCCGTTCCCGGTCTGCTGTTCCGGAAGCTGCGCCACTCCCGGCAGCGATCATGCCTCTCCATCGGAGGCAGGCCGTCCCGTCCCCCCGCTCGCCATGTCCCTGCCCGCCTCCATCAGCCGGGCCATCTTGCGGTCCGCCCCCGTATCCGGAGCCGGCGTATAAATGCTGCAGCGGAGATCCTGCTCGCCTTGAACGCGCAGGCTCGTCAGCTGGAACTGCATCCGTCCGGCCTTGGCATGCCGGAATTCCAGGATGACCTCCGGCGCGGTGCTGACCCGGCCCTCCTCCCACAGCTCCCCGAACCGGGGATGCCTGGCCTCCATTTCGCGAATGAAGCCCTCATACCAGTCGTCATCCGCGTACTGCCCGTAGTAGGAACGGAAGATAGCCAAGTATCCGCGCACGAATTCATCCCAGTTGACGGCGAGCCGCTGCAGCTCCGGACGGGTGAACAGCAGCTGGATCATGTTCCTCTCGCCGGGCGGGATGATGCCGAAATCGAGAAATACTTTGGAGGCGGCTTCGTTCCAGCCGACGATCCGGCATCTCCGGTCCGAAAAGACAGCCGGGCAGCTGACGAGCTGGTCCGCGATCAGCCGCAGCGGAGGCGACAGCTCCTGCGGACGGGATTCGGGAGCCAGCTCTTCGCCCTCCGCCGCTCCCTCCATCGCCAGCGCCGCCAGATACCGCCGTTCGTCGGCATTCAGGCGCAGCGCCTTGGCGACCGCATCCAGCACCGAAGCCGACACGCGGATATCGCGACCTTGCTCGAGCCAGGTGTACCAGGTCGCGCTGACATCCGCCAATTGGGCCACCTCTTCCCTTCTCAATCCAGGCGTGCGCCTGCGGCCGCCTGCCGGAAGTCCTGCCGCCTCGGGCGAGACCGCCATCCGCCGCGATTTCAAAAAAGCCGATAAGGCCTCCAGCCTTGCTTTCCGGTTCATATGCGATCTCCTTTCGCCATCCAAGCGTCTTATCCGGGTACTGTTTATTCTAGTATAAACGACAACTTGTACTAGGATAACAGCTATGCCAAACTTCATGTCAAGCACAGCCGAGGAGGAATTTCACATGAAGCCAGCTACAACCGAAAACCGTCAACAGGGTGTTGCCGAATCGCCATCCCGAGCCTCGGAGAATCAGCGCGGTACGGCGCTGGGCCGCCGCGTCGTCATTACCGGCATGGGAGCGGTGAGCCCGCTCGGCTGCAGCGTGCCGGCGCTCTGGGAAGGCTTGGCCGCCGGAAGCTCCGGCATTCGCCGTATCGATGCATTCCCGTCTGAGACGGGACGCGATGCCATTGCCGGAATCATCCCGGATTGGGACGGCGAAGCCCGCTTCGGCCGCAAGGAAGCCCGGAAAATGGACCGGTTCGTCCAGTTCGCCATAGCCGCAGCCGAAGAAGCGGTCAACCAGGCAGGCCTGTCGGCGGAGCAGCTGTCATCGGAGCGGGCAGGGGTATACGTCGGCTCGGGCATCGGCGGCATCGGCACGCTGATCGAGCAGGCCCGCATCCTGGGGGAGAGAGGTCCCGGCCGCGTCAGCCCGACGCTCGTTCCGATGATGATCGCCAATATGGCTGCGGCCATGATCAGCATCCGCTACGGGACGCTCGGCCCGTCGCTCGCTCCCGTAACCGCCTGCTCGATCGGCAATACGGCGATCGGCGAGGCCTTCCGTCTGATCCGCTACGGCGGAGCGGACATCGTGCTTGCCGGCGGCGCCGAAGCGGCGCTGACGCCCGTCGCGCTCGCCAGCTTCGGCAACGCGACTGCCCTCGCCTCTCCTGAAGGGAATCCGGCCGCGGCCAGCCGCCCCTTCGACGCGCTCCGCACCGGCTTCGTCATGGCCGAAGGAGCCGGCATCGTCGTCTTGGAGCCGCTGGAGCATGCGTTGGCGCGCGGAGCGGAGCCGCTGGCCGAGGTCATCGGATACGGAGCCACCTCCGATGCCTATCACATCGTGGCTACGGAGCCCGCCGGCCGCGGAGCCGCCGCCGCGATGAGGCTGGCCATGGCCGAAGCCGGCCTGGCGCCTGGGGATGTCGGCGTCATCAGCGCCCATGCCACCGGCACCGGCGTCGGCGATCTGTCCGAGACCGCGGCCATCAAGAGCGTCTTCGGAGACGATGCTTACCGGATTCCCGTCACGGCCAACAAATCGATGACCGGGCATATGCTCGGAGCGGCAGGCGGCGTCGAGGCCATCGCCCTGGTCCAGATGCTGCGCCAAGGCCTCATCACGCCCACCGCGAACCGGACCCGCCCCGATCCCCAATGCGATCTCGACTATGTGCCTCTGCATGCCCGCAAGGCGGAGCTTCATGCCGGACTGTCCAATTCCTTCGGCTTCGGCGGACATAATGCGGTCATCGCCCTGTCCCGTTACGAGGAGTAACCGCTTGTCCGATATCGGCCGCAAGCCTGGGACGCGGGTCTGAGCCATCGCAATCCGCCGGTCCAGGGCTGCCCCCGCTTCTGTGAGCATTACACCGTCATAAGCACAGCATAACGAGGCGGATGGCCCGCCTCCGCGCCTGCAGCTTATTCCGGGACGAACCGCACGTGGTCGCCCGCTTGCAGAAGCGAAGGCCTTTCCCTTCCAAAATCCGCAAGCTCGGCATCTGTGCGTCCGATCAGCCGCCAGCCGCCGGGAGATGCCGACGGGTACACGCCTGTCTGCCCGCCGCCGATGCCGACCGATCCTGCCGGCACCAGCGGGCGGGGCGAGCTTCTGCGCGGCTGGGACAGCTCCGGCGGCAGCCCGTCCAAATAAGCGAAGCCCGGCAGGAAGCCGATCATGACGACCCGGTAAAGAGGAGCGGAGTGAAGACGGATGAATTCCTCCGCCCCGAGGCCGCTGCGGAACGCCGCCTCCTCCAGATCGGGACCGGCTGCGCCGCCGTAGCGGACCGGAATCCGGACGACGGCGGCTTCCTCCTGATCCACCCTCGAGGGCTGCGCCTCCAATCGTTGCCTCATCATCTCGCCGGCAAGCTCATAAGGGAGAAGCAAGCCCGTGCCCGGATATTCCGCGCCGGGCTTCATGCTTTTCATGAGCCGGACGGGATCGTACACGGCAAGCAGAGTATCGTAGGCAGGAACGGCGTCGAGCAGCCAGCTCCATCGCGCCTCCTCCAGCCAGCGGGCGGCGGCGGCCAGACGGTCCTGCAGCGGCGCTCCAGCCAGTTCTGCCTGATCGAGGCTGATCATCATCGCGCGGTCGCCCGCAGGCTCGACCCTATAAGCGCAAGGAGCCGGACTTCGCTTGCCGATTCGGCTCCTCTTCTGTTTTTCATCCATTTTCTGTCCTCCCCGCAGCTTCTGGCCATCCTTCCGTTCCCCTTGCAATGTCGATCCTCGCCGGATGCCTCGACGCATCCCATCCTCTCCTGACTATATTAATCGTTGTCCTGGCCAAATCCTTCATCCGGAACGGCCGGCGCCCGTAGAGATGCTGGACATGACCTTCGTCCACGCCGGCATCGGGGCGGGAGCGTGTGCCGGAGGCCGGGTGCCTGCAAAGGCAGGATAGGTCACCCCGTATTTCTTTAATGACGGCCGAATCCATAAGCACCGGCATGGCAGCATCATCGGCATGGCAGCATCATCATCGGCATGGGATCCGCATCGGGGCATCGGGCATCGCCATGCCATCCTCATCCCCAACCGGCATCGGCATGCCATCCCCGTCCGCATCGGGGTCGCCGCCGTCTTCGCATGACTGGCGGCTGCAAGGTCCGCCAGGCGCGCTGCGCCCGCAGACGGCCTCTCACCGCCGGCCGGCCGCTCCCTCCCCACTGGCAGGCGGCGGAATGGTATAATGGAGGACAAAGAAGAAACTTTTTGGCACGGACAGTCGTCATTTGCGCAGGAGGATCAACACTATGCTTTCCGTCCATACGCTTGGAAAACAATATAAAGACCGGTGGGCTCTCCGCCCCCTGTCCCTTGAGCTCGGCAAAGGCATGCACGGCCTGCTCGGACCGAATGGCGCCGGCAAGTCCACGCTGATGCGCCTGCTTGCGGGACTGCTGCCGCCGACGACCGGCGACGCGATGCTCGGAGGAAGCTCCGTCCGCGATTTCAAGGTCAACGGAAACAGGATCGGCTATTTGCCGCAGACGGTGCGGATGCTCCCTCAGTTCTCCGCCCGCAGGTGGCTCGCCCATGCCGCCTCTCTTCAGGGAGGCAGCCGCTCCGAGCGGACGAGGCGGGTGGAAGAGGTGCTGGAGCAGGTCAACCTCCGCCAGGAAGCCGACGAGCCGGCGCGCTCCTATTCGTACGGAATGATCAAGCGGCTGGGAGTCGCCCAGGCGCTGCTCGGCTCTAAGGATCTGCTGATCGTGGACGAACCGACGGCGGGTCTCGATCCCGAGGAGCGGATCCGGCTCAGACGGGTGCTGGCCGATGCGGCCGCGACCCGGGTCGTGCTGCTCTCCACCCATGTCCTCGGCGACATCGGGGCAAGCTGCCGCGAGGTCATCGTGCTCGGCGAGGGCAAGCTCCTGCATCACGGAAGCACGGAAGGGCTGGCCGGGTTCGCGGAGGACCGGACCTGGTCCTGGGAAGCATCCGAGACGGAATGGCGCCGGATGCCGCTGGAAGGCCTGTTGTCCGCGAGACGCACCGAGGAAGGCATCCGCTGCAGGGCGCTCAGCGACCGCCCTCCGTCTCCGTTCGCGGAGCGGGTGGCGCCGACGCTGGAGGAAGGCTATCTTGCGCTTGTCAGCCGCAGCAAGGAGGACGCGGACGCCTCATGGCTGTGATTCTCAGGCAAGCCGCATTGGAATTGAAGTCTCTGCTGCTGCTGCGCTGGACGCTGCTGCTTCCGTTCGGAGCCGGCATATGGATGCTCCTGCATACGTATTCGCCCAATCCGCTGTCGTCGCAGGACGTCAATCTGTACGCCTCCTCCACGCATGCGATGCTGCTGACGCTGACCACCGCGATTCCGCTGCTGCTCGGCGTGCTGCTCGTCCGCAGAGACCTGCTGCATCCTTCCGGCGAGTGGCTGTTCCGGCTTCCGCTCAGCGCATGGGGCTGGATGTGCGCCAAGTGGATCGGCGGCTTCCTCTACATGTCTCTCTATGTCGCCGCGATCAACGCGGCATACGCCGCTTCGGGACTCCGCCACGGCTTGCCGCTCGGATCCATGGCATCGGAGATGGGAAGGTTCGCCCTGCTGTATGTGCAGTCCTACGGAATATCGCTTGCCCTCGGGCTGTTCCTCGGTTCCCTGCTGCCGCTTCGGTTCTCGCTTCCCGCCGCGTTCTGCGCATGGGTATTCGGCTCGCTGTTCCTTCAAGCCTATGTCGTGAAGGTATATCAGTGGGTATGGCTGAAGGCGTTCTACCTCCAGCCGCTGCTGGATTCCGATCTGGCCGGACATGAGGTATGGTCGTCCGTGCTGGCAGGACCCGAGCTTCGGCGCCTGGCCCCGTTCATGGTGTTTTCCGCCCTGGTCCTGCTGACGGCGGCAAGCGCTTTGCTCGGCAGAGCCAAGCCGCCCCTTCGCCCAAGAAAGCCATGGCTCGTCTCCATCGCCATGCTGCTTGCGGCCGGAGCCGCCTTCATTCCCTATGCCTCGCTTGTGTCCGATCGGACGGAGCATATGGAATCGCTGGCAGCAGCCGCTCCCGCTCTCGGCCAGGTGAAGGATCAGAACGCCTACCGGTTCAAGCTGGACAGCATGAAGCTTCATGTCGTGCGCCGTGCAGGGGGAAGCGTGGAGGCCGATGCGGAGCTCTCCGTCCCGACGCCCCGGGGCCGGCTCGCGGCGGCCGACGGCCGAAGCAGGCTTCAATACAAGCATCCGGGCGAAATGACGCTTCTGCTGTATCCTTCGATGTCAGTGCGGTCGGTCCGGATCAACGGCAATCCCGTCTCATGGGAGCGCGCCGGGGACCAGCTCCGAATCCGCGAAAGCCTGCTTGACCCGGCTCTGTCCGTTCAAAGCGTGGAAGTCGGCTACGAAGGGGATTGGAACGAATGGCTGATCGGCAGCAGCGGCAGCGAAAGCTTCCTCGCCTTCTCCCGGGGAGACGGGCTCTACCTGCCGGCAAGCATCGGATGGTATCCGCTTCCCGGCGGCGACAGCCTGCTTGCGAAGGATGCCGACGGCTCCCTGATGGATCGGCCGGGCTCCTCGCTCGCCGAGCCGATTGCCTACGAGCTGACGATGGAGGGCTTCCGGAGCTCCCTGTTCGCGACGATTCCGCCAGCCGGCGGCAGCGACATCGGCGGCGAGCTTCAGTTCCAGGGAAGCGCCCGGGACGGCGTCACCGTCATCGGAGGCCGCTTCTCCGTCGTGCAGGATCCGGAAGCCGCGCTGTCCATCGTCACGACTCCCGGCAATATCCGGGAAGCGGAGAAGTTCCTGGATCGCTTCCGCCAGAGGCGGGAAGGCTTGGCCGAGACAGCCGGCAGCTTGACGCCGCTGCGCCAAGTCTTTTTCTTCCCGATGGATCTGATCGGCTCCCCCGCCGAATCCGCCATCAAGACGCGCTCTTGGTATGCGGAGAACGACACCTTCTTCATCCCCGAGACGGAGCATCGCAATCTCGACAGCTATGCGGAGGACGCGATGAGCTCCCTGCTCCTCTTCGGCGATACGGGCCGCGGAGCGGAGCCCGTGCGCGACAAGCGCGGCAGCGTCCCGCAGGAAAAGGAATCCATGGCGCTTGAGATCCGGACCGCTTATGCTTATCTGTACAACCGGGAACGAGGCTCGGCTCCCGCCTACCGCCTGGAAGCGGCCGGCACGCCTTACTGGGAAGCCATCCGCAAGCTGATCGACGCCGCATACGAACGAGGCCATGCCTCGCTGATCCGTGAGACGCTCTCCCGTCTCCGCGAACGCGGACTCGCCTTGCCCGAGCCGGCTCGGACGCCGGCGGGAGAACGTTCCGCGGCATCGTACGCGCCCCGGATTACATTGAAGGAATTCATGCAGGAATGGAACCGGCTCATGCCGGAGGACACCCTGCCGACCATAATCGATCACGCCGGCAAGGAGGAATGAACCGTGACGGACGAAGAGCTGGTTCAGGGAATGATGGACGGAGACCAGGCCTGTTTCGAAGCTTTGGTGCACCGCTACCACGCCCCTTTGTCCGGGTTCCTGCAGCGGCAGCTGAAGGATCCCGGGAGGGCGGAGGATGTCGTGCAGGAAACGTTTCTCAAGCTGATCCGGCAGCTCAAGGACCGGAGAAATCCCGAGAATGTGCAAGCCTGGCTGTATCGGGTGGCGATGAACCAATGCCGCGACTATTGGAAGAGCTCCGCATACCAGACCGACCGCAACCGTTTCGGAGAGCCTCCGGAACGCAAGGACGAGCGGCCTTCGGTCGTGGAGCTGGCCGAACGGCAGGAAACGCGCCGCGAGATCAGCCAATCGCTCGAGGAGCTGCCGCAGGTGCAGCGGGAGGTCGTCATGCTGCGCTTTTATCAGGATTTGAAGCTGCAGGATATTGCCGACGTGCTTCAATTGCCGCTCGGATCGGTCAAGACCCATTTGTACAAAGCGCTTCGCAGGCTGAAGACAAGGCTGGCGGGCGACAAGAACGCGCGGGTGCGCGCAGAGGGAGGGAAGCAAGATGGAATTGCCGAATGACAAGGAATGGATGGAGCTGGAGAAGGAAATGCGGGAGCCTCTGTCTTCCCTGACGGTCCGTCCCGTGACGGCCCAGGAGACGACCCGCCTGCTCGCGGCGCTGCAGCCGGCCTTCGACGGGCTGAAGCCGGCGCTCGGCGGAGGCTCCGCTGCCGATTGGCGGTCGGAAGCCTCCTCGGCGCATAAGCGCCCGTCTCTGGCCAAGCTGCTTCGCACGCAGCTGAGCGCCTACTCGAGGGCATACTGGCTGGCGAGCCTCGGCGTATTCCTGATGCTGCTGTATGTGCTCCCGGCAGGCATGGAAGAGGAAGGCTGGTCGGGCCTGGCGGACATCAGCAGCAAGCTGTCGCTGTTCCTGCCGATGATGTTCCTCTCCGGACTGCTGTACAGCTTCCGCAGCTGGAACAAGGAAATGCGCACGGTCGAGAGCATCACTCCCTACCCGCCGGCTCTGCTGCTCATGGCCAGAGTCATGATCGTCGGCGGATTGAACGTTCTCTTCGGAATCGCGGCCTCGCTGTACATGGCGTCCAGAATGGACAGCTTTCCCGTCCTTCCGTTCATGCTGCAATGGATGTCTCTGATTCTGCTCATCGCGGGAGGAGCTTCCTACGTCATGCTGCGCGCAGGCGTCAAGATGGCGTTTGTCATGGGATCGGTGTTCTGGATGGCTTGGAATGTGATGGAGTATGTGCTGCGCTCCCCCGTCTCCGGCGAAGCGGCTCCGGATGTCATCCGCAACGCCATCTACTGGAGCTGCCTGGGAGCCGGAGCGCTCATGACGCTGCTGTCCTACAGACGCAGCCTCGTCATCAAAAGGGTCGTATAGGGAGGCCGTGACTTCGCCATGATCGAACTGAGCGGCATCCGTTGGCAAAGGAGGAGCTTCGTCCTTCAAGTTCCGCGTCTCGTGCTGAAGGAGGGCATTACCGTGCTGTCGGGCTCCAACGGTTCGGGCAAGTCCTCCCTGCTCCAGCTGCTGGCGACGGCCGAATTCCCCGACCGGGGCTCCATCCGCTACGGGACGATGACTCCGGACAGGGACCTTGCCTCCATCCGGGCTTCGATCGGCTATGTGCCTACCGGCCTGGAGCTGTACGAGGATATGAAAACCGAGCGTCTGCTCAAATATTTGTCCGAGCTCAAGGGAGAAGCCGGAATGGCGGAGACGGACAAAGTGATCGCCCAGTTCCAGCTGGAGCCTTACCGGCGCCGCGCCATCAAGACGCTGCCGCAAGGCATCCGCCAGCGGATCGCGCTCGCCCAGTCCGTCATCGGCTCCCCGAATTATCTGTTTCTGGACGAGCCGCTCAATGCGCTGGACTCGCTGGAGAGGCTGCGCTTCATTCGTTTTCTTGCCTTGTATGCCCGCAAGAGAACGGTCGTCGTCTCCTCGCATGAGCTGAACGAATGGGAAGCCTGGGCTACCCGCGTGCTGTGGCTTCATGAAGGCAAGCCGGGATTTCTCGGCTCCGCCCGCGAATGGACCGGTGGGCTTCCCCTCTCGGTCTGGCAAGGCACGGTCGATGCCTCCCGCTATGCCTCGCTGCCTGCGGAATCGATGCTTCAGGTACGCCCCGAAGGGAATTTCCGCCGGGTCCGCATCATGTCCGCGGAATCCCCCGGACCGGAGTTCGAGCCCATGGAGCCGACTCTGGAGGATGCGTATTTCATCCGATCGAGGCGCTGACGTAACGGCCGATCAGATCCGCAAGCAGCTCGTTGAGCGGCATGATCTGCGAGGTGACGCCCTCCGGCTTCTTGTGGCTGCCGCCGATGCCGCTGTCGTCCGTCAGGAACACATAGGTTCCTCCGGTCGCGACGGCAAGCGTGCGCATGAGCATCTCCGTCTCCAGATCCGCCCCGCTGGCGGCGACCGGAATGATGCGGATGCCTTGCTTCGCCGCCTCGGCCGCCATCAGGCGGATTCGCTCCGCCGCCGCTTGCTCCCGATGCGGCGGAGCGTCGAGCACGAGCAGTAGCAGGCGCGCCCTCGCGCTCTTGCTCCAATCGTGGCCGGAGACGGCATTCTCCAGCGCCGCGTCCACAGCCTCCGGGTAGTCCTGGCCGCCGTCCGCTTCCTGGGCCGCGATGCGTCCCTGAGCCTCGACGATATCGGTCGTGAACGGGAACGGCCTCACGACGTATTCATCATGCCGGTCCCGGTAAAAATTCGGGCTTACCCTGATTTCGAGGGTTTGCCCGTTTTTCTTTTTCACCTGACGGACGACGTTGCTCAGCTCTTCCGACAAATACTTCAGCTCGTCGGCCATCGAGCCGGTCGCATCGACCATAAGCATGAGATCGAGCACCTCGGACGGCTGCGTGCCGCTTCCGTCCAGGCTGATCGCCGCCGTCCCGGCTTTCCAGTCCGATTGCTCCAGCGTCCGGGACGCCGGACTGCCGCCAACCGGAGCAGCCTCGACCCGGCAGGAGGAAGCATCCGGCGAGAAGCCGCCATTGGACTGGCCATTGTCTTCCCGTTCGCCTGTGCCTTGCGGAACGGCCGGCTCATCCCCGAAGCCCTCCCGCCCGATCAAGTCTCCCGAAGAAGCCAGCGCAGCGAACAGATACGCTTGGCCCCTATTGTCCGTCCGGGCCGACCAGCCGTCATCCTGTCCGCATTGGAGCCTGACCGGAACATCGACGGCCGGCGAGCCGTCCCGTGTGACGCTGACGACCATCCGATAGCGGGTATCGAATCCCCAGAGCCGGATGTATCCGCTCCCTTCTCCGCCGCTGCTCAGGTCCTTCCACTTGCTCCAAGCCGCATGATCATTCCATTCGCCGGCTGTCAGCATGCCCGGCTGAGGCTCGGGATTGCTTTTTTTGTTCTCTGCCGGAAGGCTTTCGCCCATCTCCGACTGAGCGATGCTTATGTCCTTGGAAACTTTAGATTTCGTCAAAGGCTCGTTGTCCATGGCTCCCTCTTCGGCTGAAGAGACCATTGCCTGAGAGGCTGCATCACCGCTTACTGCCGCAGGCGCACGGCTATGGGAGCCGGTATCTGCGGATATCCCGCCCCGTTCCTGCCGGCCTCCGCAGAGCATCCGGCCAGCAGGATCAGGACGGCAAGCCCTGCCGCCATGCTGCCTTTCGCGCTTTTTTCTCTCTTCAGCCGCATCGTGAATCCCCCCGAAGCTCAGCAAACAATTGGATTCGCCATCCATATCCGCTGTTTTCGTCCAGACGCCCCGGGCAGCCAAAAGGTTGCAATGCGGACGGTCCGTCCTTACAATCGGAAACAGATCGGATCGCGGATCCATTCTTGAAGAAGCAAGCCTGAACCTGAATCCATTCCTAGGAGAGAACGCGTTATGGAAACCTACCGACTGCTGTCGCTTGAGATTGAACATGGGGAGTGGACACGCCGCCTGAACATGGAGTCGGCTGACTTGATCGTCGTGACGGAGGCTGGATCCCGCCTTTGGTATGTCGATGTGAACGGAATCCGGGACGAGGAGCTGCTGGACTATTTCTATACAGCCGCCGATATCCAAATCAGCCTGACCGCATGGACGGGCGATGGCAGGACACTCCGGGGCACGGCCTATTTCCATGCCAACAAAGCCCACCAAGCCGCCGCTCTGCGCGGGGATGGTGAGCTTCGAGGACTGTAGGATTCATGGGATAGGCGAGATATTCTTCAATGCCTGCCCTGCTGAACTAAATGCAACGGCGTATCCGTGCGGATCGTCGCTTCGGATTATCCTAAATACGAGAATCCAGGGAGGCAGGGATTAAGAATCGTGTTCAGCGCTGTTCCAGCTCGCTGACCTTGTCCTCCAGCTCCCTCACTCTTCGGGTCAGCTTATAGACCGGCCAATACAATAGGATCAGTATGAATACCGTATAGATGTTTTGCCCAGTCGAATACATATCCTTTCCTCCATACAGGCTAATGCCTTACCTGCTCCCGATGCCGGCCAGACGGTCCAGCAAAGCCGACAGCTCCAGCGCTTGAAGCTCCTCCAGAGCCTGCGTCTCGGGACTGGCGTGGCCGGTCAGCGCCGAAGCCGCCGATAAATCCGTCAACAGGGCCGCATTCCATTCCGGGCCCCTCTTCAGCTTGCGGACAAGCGCTTCATCCGCGATGCCGCCTCCGCCAGCCAGCTTGACTGCCTCCGCCTGCAGCCTCTGCGAGTCCGGATGGCCTCCGGCAACGCGAAACCAATAATTCGCGTTGCCGTAATCCCCTTCCATCCGGTGCATCATCCCGTGCAGATAGCTTCCTTCGGCTGTATCCAGATTCTGCGCAAGCTCATGGGAACGGTCCAGGCTGCCGTTCCATAGATGCAGGCCGGACACAAGCGCCAGCAGGCGGAGCCGTTCCTCTCCGCCTGTCTCCGCAGCCTCCGGTTCGAGCAGCTCCGCCTCGGCGCGGTCGAGCAGGCTCTCCAGCTCGCCGCTGGCTTCGGCTCCGTCCGGAGCCAGCCGGAGCCGGCTTCGCTGGCCGCGCAGCTCTTTCCATGTCGACGCCAGCTGTGCCTTCAACTTGCCGATCTCCATATTCAATCGCTCCTTCTCTGTAATGGAAGCCATCCCCGCATAAGCGGGAAGCGGTTGCTCCATCGATCTAATCCAAATTGTTCTCAAGAACGAAGAAATGGCCGAAAATGCCTACAACGCTGATTTCGCCGCCGTCTTCGAGCTGCGTCCGCGCTTGCATATACGCAATGTAGTTGCCGATCTGCTCCGAGCTGGATTTTTTTGAGCCCGGCAGGCACTCCGGATCATACACCAGGCATTTGACTCCATGCTCCTGGCTCAAGTAACGATGATAATCATCATCCGACGGTACGGTAAAAGCCGACGTCAACAGCAGGATGATGAATATATACCCCAGATGACGAGCCTTGATCTTCCGTCCCTCCCATGCTGCTATGCTTCTACATTCTCGAATTGAATCCATTTTATTTAAATCTATTGGATTCAGATTCTATCATTTGGATGGAATCTTTCCCATCCTGAAGCAGTGGGGCGCCAATCATATTCCCATTGCTCTCCTCCCGGAAATTCAATGACCGTCCTCAGTCCGCCCGGTACGGGAAGGATGTGGTGAAGCTCCGCATTTGGCGCCAGCATGGCGATCAAAGGCGTGAATACGGAAATCATGGCTTCCTCCAGCCACATTCGTTCCTTGAACCAACGCGGTGGATCGACAGGGGGAGGATATCCGCCATTCGGCGCGTTCAGCGCGGCTGCCAGCTCCCCGGGACTATCCGGCAGAGCGGCTCCGGCTCCTACGGCTGCGACGAAACGCAGGCAGAGCTCCACCGCACGCATGATCTCCCCATAATCAAGAGAGCCGTTGGCATAACGGATCTCGGCTGTGCCGATGTCGAACCAGGGCCGGATATTAATCCCGCATCGATGCGACTGCGGCCTGCCGAAATGCCTGACGGCAAGCGGGTCATGGCTGGAACGGAAAGCTTCGGCCATCTCTTCCGTGACGGGAGGGCAGTACAGCCTGCGATGCGGGCTCGACCCAAGCAGCCCGGCAAGCGCGTCCTGGGATCGAAGCGCCGCTTCAAGAAGAGGCAGCAGGATGCTCTCTCCGTATGCGGCCAGCTCCACATGCACATGGAGTCCGCAGCTCCAGTTCGCGGCGGCGCCTTGACCGGCCAGCCGATCCAGCATGATGCGGATCTGGCCGCGGTCCTCCCAGCGCAGCGGCGGCGGCTTCAGCTCGCTGCCCGACTTCATGCCCGTCTCGTCGATCTGCTTCTCGTCCAGCGACATGATCCAGCCCGGAAGCAGCTCCAGCTCCTGCGGCCTGCCTCCAACAAATTCGATTTCGATTCCGAAGCGCAAATCCTTCCATTGTACGATTTCGTTGTCTCTCATCCTATGCTCCTCCTTTTTTGTCCCTCCGGCAGAAAAGAGAACCAAAAAAGTAGGCGGGCCTCGAGATTAACGAGGGATCTTGTCTCTGGTCATCGATCATTCCTCCTGACGGGATGCAGAAGCCGTCTATCATTTTTATCGAAATTTCCAGCTTTTTATGAAGTCGCGATCCCCTTTTCCCTTATTATACCATTCGGAGCGCCCATCTTGGCTATCGTGTTTTCGAGCGAGCCTGCTCTGCAAGAGTCGAGTCCTTGCTCATCTCCATATGCAAAAACGGCAGCCGAGGGCTGCCGTTTCCATGTTCTCCATGTTCTCCATGTTCTCCATGCTCGAACTTCGATCAGCGTTTCGCTACATATTTGCGGATGTCGAAAGCGACCGCCGCAACGATGATAAGCCCTTTGATGATCAGCTGCCAGTACGGACTGACGCCGATGAACGTGAGGCCGTAGTTGATGACGCCGAAGATGAGGACGCCGGCCATGATGCCCGGCACGGTGCCGATGCCGCCGGCCGTCGATACGCCGCCGACGACGCAGGCCGCGATGGCGTCCAGCTCGTACATGTTGCCGGTGTTGTTCGTCGCTCCGCCGGTGCGGGCCGCCTCAAGGACGCCGCCTACGCCATAAAGCGCGCCGGCGATCGCATAAATGAAAATCAGGTTTCGGGCAACGTTGATGCCCGATACATGCGCGGCTTGGACATTGCCGCCAATGGCGTACATGTTTTTGCCCAGCCGGGTTTTGTTGAACAGAATCCAGCAGATGACGCCGATTCCGATGGCGATCAGGACAATGTACGGCAGCGTGTAGCCGCCTCCGAAGTCGATATAACCGGAGCCTAATTTCTTGAAGTCATCCCGCAAGCCGGCGATTGGCTGCGAATGGTTCGGGTCGCTGTCGAAATACAGCGAGTTGAGTCCATACACCGCCACCATGGTGCCGAGGGTTGCGATGAACGGCGGCACCTTCAGCTTGGCGATGATGAAGCCGTTGACGCAGCCGACGAGCACGCCGGCCAGGATGCCGACGAGAATCGGCCAGCCGACCCATATTTCATGCAGGTTCGGATAGAACTTGCTCGCGTATTTGTCCATCTGCAGCATGGAAGCCGAGACGACCGCCGTCAGACCGACGACCCGTCCCGCCGACAAGTCGGTGCCGCCTGTAATGAGGATGAAGCCGGCTCCAAGGGCGATGATCGCCCGGGTGGAATTCTGCTGAAGAATGTCCCGCAATGTCGAGTAGGCGAGGAAATTCGGATCCATGATCGCGATGGCCACGACCAGCAGGATCAGGACGAGGAAGATCGCTCGCTGCGTGACGAGATATTTCAGGTAGTCAAGGACGGCCCGACCGGCCGGTTTCTTGGCCGGAGTATTCATTTGCGTGCTCATCATCTTTCATTCCTTTCTGCTAAGCCATCCGCTGCTGCGCGGCGAGGCGCATGATTTCCTGCTCCGTTGCCTTGCGGCCTTCGAGGATGCCGGTCATCCGGCCCTCGCTCATGACCATGATCCGGTCCGACATTCCGAGCAGCTCCGGCATCTCCGAGGAAATCATGATGATGCTTCGGCCTTGCTTCGCCAGCTCGGCGATGATCGTGTAGATTTCGAATTTGGCGCCGACGTCGATGCCGCGGGTAGGCTCGTCGAGCAGCAGGATATCCGGATCGGTAAGCAGCCATCTGGCGAGCAGCACCTTCTGCTGGTTGCCGCCGGACAGGTTGCGGATCTGCGTGTCCACGTTCGGCGTTTTCGTACGGAATCGGGCGACATTCTCGGCCGCCTCCCTGCGTCCCTTCTTCTCGTCGATGAGGCCGAAGGCGTTGCGGTAGCGCCCCATGTTGGCGACAATCGTGTTCTCGTAGACGGATAGCACCGGGAAAATGCCCGTCGTGCGGCGCTCTTCGGTGAGGAGCGCGATTTTATGCTTCTTGGCGTCGGCCGGCGATTTGATGGCCACTTTCCTGCCGTCGATGGAGATCGTGCCCGTCTTCAGATGCCGCAGGCCGAACAGCGCTTCGATCAGCTCCGTGCGCTGGGCGCCGACCAGGCCTCCGACTCCGAGGATTTCCCCCCGGCGCAGCTCGAAGCTTACATCCTTGAACGACATCGGATTGGAGGAGGTCAGCCCCTCCGCCTTCAGAATGACCGACGAAGGCGTATTGGACCGCTCCGGGAACCGCTCGCTCAGATCGCGGCCGACCATGCGGCTGATGATCAGATCCGTCGTCAGTTCGCCGGCATCCCAGGTGCCGACGTATTTGCCGTCCCTCATGATGGTGACTTCATCCGAGATCCGCAAAATTTCCTCCATTTTATGCGAGATATAAATGATGGAAACGCCGCGGCTCCTCAGCTTGTTGATGATTTCGAACAGCTGCTCGACTTCGTTGCCCGTCAAGGAAGAGGTCGGCTCGTCCATGACGATGACCTTGGAATGGAAGGAGACGGCTTTCGCGATTTCCAGCGACTGGATCTTGGATACGGACAGCGACCCGGTCAATGCATGGGGATCGATGTCCAGGTTCAAATCCTGCAGCAGCTCTTTCGTGTCGCGCAGCATGCGGCTGTGGTCCACGAAGAAAAACCCGTGCATCGGAAAACGGCCCAGCCATATGTTTTCCATGACGTCTCGATGGGGAACGGGATGAAGCTCCTGGTGGATCATGGACACTCCGTGCGAGAGAGCAGCCTTGGAGTTGGGGATCTCCACCCTCTCGCCGCCGAGGAGAATTTCCCCTTCATCCGGCTTGTAGATGCCGAACAGGCATTTCATCAGGGTGGATTTGCCGGCTCCGTTCTCTCCCATCAGCGCATGCACCGTGCCGGGCCGAACCTTGAGGTTGACCTTGTCGAGCGCCTGCACGCCGGGGAAAGCTTTGGATATGCCTCTCATTTCGAGCAAATAGGGCGAGCCGATCATCGCTGCACCTCCTTGATTGCGTTCTGGTTTCTGGCGCGGGCCTGCAGCGGCCGCAGCCAGCCTGGCGGGAACGGCGCCGAGCGGCTCCGCCGTCGGCAAGACGGCAGAGGACAACCGCATCGCCCTCGCCGAAATCGGCTGTTCGGGACAACCTCCCGTCAAGAGAGCAAAAGGGCTCCGCTTGTTCAAGCCGCGAGCCCTTCGCGTTTCTATTTCCTGCATGGAGACGCGGAGTTACTGAGCGTCGGCTACATTTTCCTTCGTGATCTTTTTGTAGGCGATCCAGACGTACTTGCCGTCCGTAATGTCATAGCCCGTGTTGTCCTTCGTAGGCGTCTCGCCTTTGGCCAATGCCGTCGCCAGCGCAACCGTAGCCGCGCCTTGGTTTTTGGCATCGTTGAGCACCGTGCCGAGCAAGGTGCCGTCCTGCAGCGCCTGGATGGCCGGAGCCGTCGCATCCACGCCTACGACCGGCATGAACTTGCTGCCCGTGAAGTAGCCGCCCGCCTTGAGGGCTTCGATCGCGCCCAAGGCCATGTCGTCATTGTTCGCGAGAACCGCTTCGATCTTGTCGCCGCGTGCCGCTAGCCAGGTCTGCATCTTATCCTGGCCTTTGGTGCGGTCCCACATCGCCGTATCCTGCTCCAGCTTCTCGACCTTGATGCCCGCGTCCTCGATCGCCTGGATGGAGTACTTCGTGCGCAGCTCGGCATCCTGATGCCCCGGCTCGCCCTGCAGCATGACGTACTGCAGAATGCCGTCCTTGTTCTTGTCCGCTTCCGGATGGGCTTTCCAGTAGTCGGCGATGAGCTGGCCTTCCAGCGTGCCGGATTCCTCGGCTTTGGCGCCGACGTAGTAGACTTTATCCCATTTGTTCATGTCTTCGGCGACCGGCTCCCGGTTCAGGAAGACGACCGGAATGTTGGCCGGCTTGGCCTTGTCGATGATGACTCCGGCAGCCGTGCGGTCGACCGGATTGATCGCCAGCGCCTTGTATTTCTTGGAAATGAACAGATCCACCTTATCGTTCTGCGTCGCCTGGGCATTCTGGCTGTCCACGATGTCCAGCTCCGCCTTGTCCTTGGCCGCGTTCGTCATCGCGTTCCGGACGCCGGTCATGAAGGTATCGTCGAACTTATAGATCGCCACGCCGATTTTCGGCTTGTCGCCGCCGCCGTTGCCGCTTCCGGCGTCGCTGCCGCTGTTGCTGTTCGAGCCGCAGCCCGCAGCCGTGACCATGACCGCAGCCATCACTAGGGCCAGTGTCGCTCTTTTTTTCATATCCTTGACCTCCCGGTTCGAATAAGCTTGATTGAGGCCCGCGTCCGCTTCGCTCCCGCAGGAATGCCTTGCGGCCGCTGTCCTCCTCTTTATTATGAAAGGGTTTGCAGAAGATTCGAATAGAAGATTTTCATCTGTTTTATCAAAATCTTCATGTCATTCGGCTCCGGTCCGATGAAATTCTCGGCAGGATGAGCTCTCCGGTCGGATCCGGAGCCTTCACTTTACGAAAGGGAACAGTAGCTTCTGATTGTCCATCCAGAACATGCTGTCCGGATTCACGACCTTCGTATCCAGCGTGACGGTGCGGTCGACATGGCCGCCTTCCAGCAGCTCATGCGCCTGCTGCATGCCGAGATACCCGGCGTTGAAGCCGCTCTGCACGACGAGAATGTCGATGATTCCGTCCTGTAGCAGCTCCAGCTGAGGAACCTCGCTGCCGAAGCCGACGATCTTGACGCGGCTGGACAGCCCCCGCTTCACCGCTTCCTGCGCGGTGCTGAGCACTCCCTGCTCCTGCAGGGCCACTACGCCGTCAGCCTGCTCCATCAGCAGGCGCGCCGCTTCGGCGCAGCCGTCCGGAGAGCTTCCGCAGGAATAGCCGGTATGCACCGTTATTTCTTTGTGTCCGCTCAAAGCCTCCACGACCCCCAGCTCCCGCTGCTCATATCCCGGAGCCTCGGAGTCAGAGCCGAGCAGCGAAACGATTCCTCTGCCATGCAGCAGCTCCGCCATCGCCTCGCCGGCCATCCTTCCCGCTTCGCGGTTGTTGATCGATATGCTGCTTGCGATCCCCTCGACCGGGTAGGAGTCGTTCAGCGTCACGACCGATGCTCCCGCCTTGCCCGCTTCCTCGGCAATGAGCCGGAGCTGCTGCTCGCTGTCGGGGTCGAGCAGCAGGACCGACGCGCCCTGGGCGATCGCCCTTTGCGCAGCCTTGAGCTGGCCCTCCTCGCCGGAGTCGCTGACGTTGGCGTCCATGTACAGGAGCTGGCTGCCGTATTCCTTCGCCGCCGCCTCCGCCCCCAGCCGGATGGAATCGGCAAGCGCCCCGCTTCTCTGCGGAGCGATGAGCGCGATCTGCGCTTCGGCAGGCTGCTTCTCCTTGCTTGCGGCCCCCGCGCATCCCGAGGCGGCGCCAACCAGCATGAGCAGGGCCAGCCATCCGCCCGCCGCGGCCATACGTCTATTCATGGTCATCGACCTCCTTGATCGCCGGCATCCGGACCCATACGACCGTTCCTTCCTCCAGCTCGCTCTTGAATTCCAGACCGTACGGCGCGCCATAATACAGCCGGATTCGGTCATGGATGTTCCTCACCGCCACTCCGGAGCCTTTGCCCGTCGCCGAAGGCTCGCGTCCCGCATCCGGCGCGGAGGCTCCGTGCAGCAGCAAGGCCGCCTTGACGGAATCCATCCCGGCTCCGTTGTCCTCGATCCGGAACACGAGCATTCCGTCCTCGACGTCCGCGGAGATGTCGATGGTTCCCTCCTCCACCGAATATTCCAGTCCATGCTCGATCGCGTTCTCGATCAAGGGCTGCAGCACGATTTTCGGCGTCATGCAGGCTTCCGCTTCCTCGGAAGCGGTAATAGAGAACCGGAACTTGCGTCCGAAGCGCATCTGCTGGATGACCAGATAATGATGGGCATGCTCAAGCTCGTCGCGGGCCGAAATGACATTCTGCCCCTTGCTCAGGCTGATCCGGAACAGCTTGGAGAGCGAGGTGATCATCGTGACGACCTCTTCCCCTCGGCTCATCGCGGCCATGCGGACGACGGAATTCAGCGTATTGTACAGGAAATGGGGATTGATCTGGGCTTGCAGCGCCTCCAGCTCATGCTTGCGCTTGGATTCCTGCTCCTGGACGATCTGCTTCATCAGCTGGCGGATCTTATGGATCATCAGGTTGAACCGGCGGGACAGGCGCTCCACCTCAAGCGGCCCCTCGACCGGCAGCTCCACGTCGAAGTTGCCCCTCTCCACGGCCCGCATCGTCCGCTCCATGCGCTTGATGGGACGGACGATGGACATCGCGAGCAGCATGCTGACGAGCACGACAAGCACGAGAACGCCGGCCACGACGCGCACGAGATAGCGGTTCACCTCCTCGCGGCTCGTCAGGATGTCGTCCATGTACGATACCCCGATGATTTTCCAGCCGATATTGGCGACGGATTTGACGGTGATGAGACGCTTGTTCCCGTTCATGTCCTCCACATAGTCCGAAGAAGCGACGAGCGCCTGCTCGACATTCTCGCTTTTGAGCCCCATGTAGATGAGCTGCTGCTGGGGATGGTACACGATGTTGCCGGCGCCTTCGTCGATGATATAGGCGTATCCGCGATGGCCGAGGCTGATCCGGCTGCACAGCTCGTCGATTTGCTTGAAGTTCATGTCCACGAGCAGGATCACTTCCTGCGGCCGGCCGTCGCGGACGACGGTGATCCGCTTGCTCATGGATACGACCCACTGGTAGGAGCCTTTATATAAATTCTGAATATGAGGGAGCGAAAAGCTGAGATGATCCGGCACCCGGATCGCCGCCTGGAACCATCCCTGGCCGGTCGCGTTGGCGCTCGGCCTGAGAGCTGCCGCAGGGCTGTTCTTGAGCAGCTTGCCGCCGCTGTCGAACAGCGTGATCGAGACGATGTCGTCGCGGCTGCCCATCAGCGTGTCCAGCTGCTTGTCCACCTGCTGGCCGTCCCATTCTCCGTTCTTCAGCATGTTGACCTCTATGGCTCTGTAAAAGCCGGCCATGCCGCTGATATAGTCCTCCAGGTTGTAGCTGACCTGGTCGACCGTCTGCCTCGCGGCAAGAAAGGCGCTCCGTTCGGTGGAAGCCGAAAATTTTTCATGGAGAAGGACGGCGACGGTCGTTATCGCGACCACGATCATGATGGAGAAGGACCAGATCACGATCGACTGGATGCTGCTCACCCGCGATTTCCGCAGCTTCTGCTTGATCCAGCCCGGCATTTCCGGCCGGAGCATTCCGCCCCTCATCCTTCCTGTCCGGACGGACCGGCGTTCTTCATCCGGCTCCGATATTCCTTCGGGGTGCTGCCGGTATGTTTCTTGAAGCAGAAGCTGAAGTAATTCGGCTCGGAGAAGCCGATGCGCTCGGCGATCTCAAACGCTTTGAGCTCCGTCGTGCGAAGCAGCTCCTGCGCCCTGTCCATGCGCAGCTGCATGACGTATTGGAGGAAGGTCAGCTTGACCTCCTTCTTGAACAGGCCGCAGAAATAGCCGGCGCTGATATGGAGATGGGAGCATACCATCGGAATCGACAGATCGGAATCATGAATGCGTTCCCGTGTGAAGGACATCGCCTCTTCGATCAGATCCCGGTAGGCATGCTGCCGCTTTCCGGAGATTCGGCCCATGATAGCCCCGCACATCTCCGTTATCCAGCGACGGGCCTCGGCCAGCCCGGTCATCCGGACGAGCTCGGCATAGGGCTGGAAGCCGGCGCCGAGCACATCCTCCATGTCGACGTCGGAGGACTGGGCGGTGCGCCAGACCGTCGTCAGCACCTCGCTCAAGTAGAGCTGGATGCCGCTTGAAGTATGCTCCGCCCTGATCTCCCCGAAAATCGTCTCGAGAACGGCTGCCAGCTCCTCCGGGGTTCCGACCTTCAGGCAGCGGGACAGAGCCTGCTGCCGCAGCTCATCGAGCAGCAGAGGAGAGGCGCCCCGCCTCTCCACGTCCTCGATGAACAGAATCCGGCCGGCGCCGGGCACGAGCCGGTAGTCAAGAGCAAGCAGAGCCTCGTCGTACGAGGATTTGATGCCGCTCAGCCGCTCCTTGGCCGCTCCGGAGCCGATCGTGACGGCCATGCGCAGATAGTGCTCGACGCTGCGGACGATATGCTCCAGTGCGTTCTGCAGCCTCTCCTTCCAGGACTCGTCCGTCTTGCCGAACCCCAGCAGGACGACATGGTCCTGGTGGATGAACGCCGTGCCGAACTGCCTGCCCTCCCATATTTCCCCGGCAATATTGAGGACGGCGAACAGCTTGAGATCGACATCGGGAGAAGTCCGCAGCGAATGGACCGCCTGGGCAGGCGGCTCCGCCTCCGCTCCGGCGCTGTCCAGACTGATGAGCGAAACGGAGCAGCCCTCTCCTTCCAGGCTCAAGCCGTAATGACGGGCCTTATCCCGGATGACCGGCTCCGGAAGCTTGCGGTGCAGCAGGGAGGAGAGGAAGTTGGCCTTCAGCAAGGGAAGGCTCGTATGGTAATGCTCCTTGAGCTTGCGCATGTCCTCCCGCTCCGCGATTTCAAGCTCCATGCGCGTTTGCAGCTTATGCAGCAGCTCGGTCAGGCTCGCAGCCGAGAACGGTTTGAGCAAATATTCGTCTACGCTGAGAGAGACGGCTTGCCGGGCATAGTCGAACTCGTCGTAACCGGTCAGGATAACCGTTTTGACAAGAGGCGATTCGGCCTTCAGCCTGCGGACCAGCTCCATCCCGTCGACGAACGGCATGCGGATGTCTGTAATGACGACATCAGGCTCCAGACGCTGGGCGAGCTCAAGCGCTTCCAGGCCGTTCTCGGCCGTCCCCGCCACGGTAAATCCGCAGGCCTCCCAATCGATCTCGCTCAGCAAGCCTTCCCTAACGTCGGCTTCGTCATCGGCCAGCAATATGCGGTACATCCCGATTCCTCCTTATGGCATGCGGCTCTCCTTGACCTCGGGTCATGAAGCCGCTCTCATTTTCCTTTTGCAAGCTCCCCGGGGGAAGCTTCATCAAGATATCAGGTTATGCCACGGCTGTAAATCTCCTCTTTTCGGCAAGAGGGAGCGCTTCAAGGGTATTGCCGAACTCGGCGGAATGATGGTGCAGATGCATGACAGACTGTTGTCATCTATTTTCGCTTATGATGGCTGCAGGGCCATCAATCCTATCGATGACCATTCAAAGGAGTTGTCTATGAAAATTGAAAATCCCGTTCAGGCAAAATCGAGAGAGGCGTTGAGAAGTTGGCTACAGGAATTCGGCGCTGCCGAAAAATCGATCCAGAGCCATAAAAATCAGCCCGAATTGTTCAAGAGCAGATTGGACAAGTTCATGACCTGCACCAGACAAAACAAGATGTACGGTCAATGGCATGATCAGGGACGATTTCGGGTTGATGGAGCCGCGCCGGAGTAGGCCTCATCCATTCCATGCCTGCTCCCTGCAGAAGCTGCTTCTTGCGCAAGGGGGACAATAGGAAAAGCCCGCCTGCGCTTTCGTCAAGAAAGCACAAGCGGGCTGCGCCTGCAGATCATTGCCTCCCCCATCGAGGCCAGCCATTCCGGCTTCAAAAAGCGAATTGGCATAAGCCGATCGGGAGACTACTTGGAATGAAGAATTTCCGGCGTTGTAAGCTGATCGTAGAAATCGACGATGCTGTCCTTGTTGTCGGAGCTGCGCAGCGCCATCGCCGAACGCGGATGCTCATCGAGCAGGCCGGTGATCATGTACGGCATGATGTAGCCCCACTCTTCCTTCTCGCGAAGGGGAATCATGTGCTTCTCGATCATTTCCAGCACGGGGCGCACTTCGTATTTCGTATTCGGAAGATGCGACACGAGCAGCTCCGTGTTGCAGTTGCCCGCGGCGCGGCCCATGCCGTATACGGAGGTGTCGAGGAATTCCACGCCTTTGTCGACAGCGAGCAGCGTATTGGCAAAAGCAAGCTGCTGGTTGTTGTGCGTATGCACGCCCAGCTTCTTGTTCGGCAGATGCTGCTTGAATTTGTCGATCAGGTAAGCCATGTCGTTGGGCTTGAGGCTGCCGTACGAATCGACGACGTAGACCACATCGACGACGCTCTCGCGGATGGCCTCGAATGCCTCGATCAGCTGATTTTCCATGACGTTCGACAGCGCCATGATGTTGAGCGTCGTCTCGTAGCCGCGTTCATGGAACAAGGACACGAGCTCCAGAGCCTTGTCCACATCCTGGATGTAGCAGGCGACGCGGATCAGATCCAGCATGCTGTCGACGCGCGGCAGAATATCCGCTTCGTCCACTCGGCCGATATCCACGAGCGCGGACAGCTTCGTGTTTCCTTTGTTCGGGATGACTTTGCGCAGGAAGTCATCATTCAGGAAGCGCCAAGGGCCGGCGGAGTCGGCACCCTTGAGCAGCTTGGGCGAATTCTTGTAGCCAATCTCCATATATTCAACGCCGGCCTCATCCAGGCTGCGATACAAATCTTGCACAAACTCAATGCTGAAATCCCAGTTGTTGACAAGACCTCCATCACGGACCGTGCAGTCGACGATTTTGCTGATGCTGTTTTTGGAAGACATGGGCACAGAACTCCTTCATCATAAACTTTCTTACTATAATACGGGAAAACGGTGAAGAACGCAAAGGCAAACCTCGTCCCATTCCCGGCATCCCGACATGCGGATGCCGCTCTATCCTCCGCAGGCATACGCGCCATGACTTCTGTCGCCTACCCCCGGAGCAGCAGCTCCGCAAGCGTCCGTGTCATGACTCCCGCCCGCCTCCCCCCGGAGCAGCAGCTCCGCAAGCGTCCGTGCCATGACTCCCGCCCGCCTATCCCCGGAGCAGCAGCTCCGCAAGCGTCCGTGTCATGACTCCCGTCGCGCCCTTCGTTTCCCAGCCTCGTGCGCGGCTGATCCAAGCCGTGCCGGCGATGTCGATATGAAGCCACGGCTTCTCCTCCGCGAAAGCCCCGATGAACATGCCGGCGATGCTGGCCGCCGCGTAGCTGCCGCCTTTGTTCTTCAGGTCGGCGGCTTCGGAATCGAGCTGCTTCCGGTACTCCGGATAGGCCGGCAGCGGCCATACCCGCTCGCCGGACCGCTTGGAGGCTTCCTGCAAGCCGCTCAGCAGCTCGTCGTCGTTGCCCATGATGCCGGAGGTGATATCGCCGTAAGCGGCCACGACCGCGCCGGTCAGCGTCGCGACATCGACAAGCTTCGTCGCTCCCCGCCGAATCGCTGTCGTAAGGCCGTCCGCCAGCACGATCCGTCCCTCGGCATCGGTATTGACGATCTCCACCGTCATGCCGTTCATCATCGTCACGACGTCTCCCGGCTTGAAGGCCCGGTCGGAGATCATGTTCTCCGCCGCCGGAATGACCGCAACCACGTTGACCTTCGGCTTCTCGATGGCGATGATGCGCATCGCGCCGAGCACGGCAGCCGCCCCGCCCATATCCATGATCATGTCTTCCATTCCCGCGATCCGCTTCAAGGAATAACCGCCCGTATCGAAGGTGACCCCTTTGCCGACGAGGCCCCATTTCTCCTCGTTGCCGGGATCGCCCTCATAATGGAGCACGATCATCCGCGGCTGATGCTGGCTTCCCTTGCCTACCGCGAGCAGGCCGCCCATGCCCTGCTCGAGTGCGCTCCACTCGTCGATGACTTCGCAGTCCAGGCCGTACTCGGCTGCAAGGCGTTCCGCATGCTCCGCGAGCGCCTCCGGAATCAGCTCATTCGCCGGAAGATGCACGAGATCCCTGGCCTCGGCGACCGCTTCGGCCATGACGATGCCCCGTTGGACACCCGCTTCCCACTCCTTCCGCAGAGCGGAATCGACGGCGTCGGGAAGCTGGACAGCCAGCTCCGCCGAAGCCTGTTCCTTGGGGGCTCCCGTCGTTTTGGTCCGGTCATAGGCGCCGAGCAGGATGCCCTCCGCCAGAGCCTGGCCGGCTTGGGCCGTCGTGCAGCCGCTTGTTCCGCCGTACAGCTGCGCCGTTACGAGCAGCCTTGCAGCAGTGGCGCGGCTGGAGCGGACTTCCTTGGAAGCCTGCGCTCCGAGGCGGCGGATATCGTCGGCATCCAGAGTGCCAGAGGACAAGCCGATGAATGCCGCGCTGCCTGCCGGATGCAGCCCGAGAAGAGGCATCTTCTGCCCCGGCTGGCCGCTTTTCAGCAGTCCTTTGGATGCCAATCCCTGAACCGCCTGCCGAATGGCCGGAATCGATAGCGGATCCTCTTCCTCCCTGACGGCTGTTGCTTGATTCTCATCCTGCAGGCCGGAAGCATCCACTGGCCGAATGATCAGCTCCCAATCCTGCCTGGATGGTTGCTCCGTATATTTCAACTTGATATCCATTATTGTCATCCTTTCCTGACCCGGCTGCCGGACGGCAAAAAACCGGGAGTTTGTACCCTCCCGATTTTAAGCCCTTACTCTGCGATTGGCAAATAAACGGTGAACACCGTGCCTTGACCGGCCGAGCTCGTGACGCGGATGGTGCCGCCGTGGTTGCGGATGATCCGATAGCTGACGGACAAGCCGAGACCCGTACCGGATTCCTTGGTCGTAAAAAAAGGATCGAACAGACGGTTTAGCGTCGAACGATCCATTCCTTTGCCGTTGTCCTTGACAGTGATTTCGGCAAATCCGGCTTGTCTTCGCAGCACCACGTCGATCCTTCCGGGCCTCTCCCCGTTCAGCTCGCCGATGGCATCCATCGCGTTCTTGAATATATTGAGAACGACCTGCTTGATCTGCTTGACGTCGATGGAGACCAGCATGTCGACTTCATGCGATTCCAGGTAAATCTCGCAATTGTGCAGGAGCGCCTCGCTCTCGCTGAGCAGGCTGACTTCTTTGAGCAATGATGTCAGGGATATGGTTTGCTTCATCGGTGCCGTAGGCTTGGAGGAGTTGAGGAACTCATAGATGATGTCGTTGGCCCGGTCGATCTCGGCCACCATGATCTTGGCGTATTCTTCTTTGCCCAGCTCGACCAGATGAGGCCGGAGCAGCTGGATAAATCCCCGTATCGAGGTCAGGGGATTGCGTATTTCATGCGCGATGGATGCGGCGATCTTGCCGAGCATCGCCAGCTTGTCGTTCTGGTATGCCGTCTGCTCGATCTGCTTGTACTCGGACACGTCCTTCATGCTGATCAGATAATCGCCGTCCAGCTGCTCGCTGGAGGTGGCCGTGATCAGCAGATGCCGTCCGCTGCTGTCCTGGAACTCGAAGTATTTGTTGCGCCGGAGGATGATTTCCCGATAGAGCCTCACCAGCAGCCGCCTCGTCGTGCGGCTCAGCTGCTGATGCCTCAATATATCGAGGATGCTGCAGCCGATCAAGGTTTTGCGGGGGACATCCAGGAATCTCGCCATCTGCAGGTTCATGAACGTCAGCATGTTGTCGTTGTCGAACAAGGCGATGCCGCTGTCCATATGCTGCAGGACATTCTCATACTTGCTCTTGACTCTCTCGAAGGAACGATAGGAGCGGGAGAGCATCTCCCGCATCTCCGTGTACCTCTGATCCGGCGTCCGCTCCTGCTGATGCCGGAACCGGTAGGCGACCATCAGTTCGATCAAAAAAAGAAAGGACCGGTTGTACAATTCCAGCGCTTCCTCCGACTCCACGTTGAGGACGATGTTGCGCATGCATTCTTCATGGACGGCTATGACCTCTTCGGGGCCGATATTGTGAAAGGTCTTTCCAAGTTCCGTAGCCTGGTAGAGCGAAGCCTCGCTACCGCTGCGGATGTATTCGGCAAGCGCCGGAAAATAGCGCTTTCGAATTGCCTGCATTAACTCTGCTCCTCTCCTGTGGCGAACAGCTGAAGCTGCACCGGCGTAGAGTCCATGTAGTAGGAGGGAGGCAGCCACTTGCGGAAAGTGATGCAGGTGCCGACTCGGCGGGTAATAGCCATATCCCATTCCTCGGACCAGAGCGATCTCCATTCTTCCTCCATCTCGGGGGAAAAATCGCTGCTGCCGATCAAGGACCATTCCATTCCGGTTTCTCCGGAATCGCCCCTTACCCGTCCCATCAGCATTTGGCTCCTTTGATGCATTTCCACGAAACAGCCCGACAATTCCGATATGGCGTACGCGATCCGCGTCTGGTCGATGATCCCGAAACCGAGATCCCTCGCAAGCTCTCTGCCTCTCTGGCGAGCCTTGATGGCATCCTTGACATTGTTGATGTTGAACAATTCCATCTCCATGTACGAGTCCCGCCCCCCCGTTCCATTCTGGATGCTTGGATACGTGTTCAAGCCGTCGTATTCGTACATTTATCATAGGTTTCGCCAATATCAGTGTCAATCGGAAATAATGTCGAATATTGCTAGTTTCGGAAGCATCAGGATAGGCGTGGAGCGGGCGTCCGGAGCGGGATCAATTCGGTTAGCGCGGCTCGTTGCTGCCGCGCTTCTGTCCGGCATGCCGCTCCATTTCATCATGGCTGCGCTTCAAGGCTTCCTCAAGCTCCGCTTTGCGTTTCTCCCACGCTTTGCGGGCCTTTTCATCCAGCTTTGCGCGGGCGGCTTCAGCTTTTTCCTTCAGCAGCTTTTCGGCCTCGAGGCGCTTCCGCTCCAGATCGCCGCCGTACGATTTATGCTCTCCGCTCTGCCGATGCCGATGCTCGGCCTTCTGTCTTGAATCGCGAGTCCGTTCGGCGTCCGACCTCTCCCCTGCTCCGGCTGCATCCCGCTTGGATGCCTTCGCTGACGGCTTGGGAGATGCTGCCGGCTCGGGGGACGCTGCCGGCTTGGCCGATTGCGTGCGGACAGCTGCGCCCGCAGGCCGCTCCTGAGGAGCTGGAGATGTCTTTCGTACGGGAGATCCTGTTGGAAGCGAGGTCGCAGCCGCCTTCTTCTCGCGTTCAAGCTGCTCCTGCAGCTTTTCGCTCCCGATATTCCGGCTGTCGCTGACCAAAGCGTCCACGCCTCCGTCCCAAGAGAGAACCTCCTGAATCGCCCCGCTGCGGAATTGATCCAGACTGACATTGTAGCCTTGGCTTTTGGCCAGCAGATACACCGTCATTCTGCCCGTGGACAAGCCTTTGGCCGCCGCCGCCTCCCGAACCGCCTCGGTGGACTCCAGCGAGGTGACATGCATTCCGGCAGCTTGGGCGGAGCCGGCTGCGCTCAGCAGCGCCTGCTCGGCCTGCCGGCTCAGCAGCGCCACCGCATTGCCCGCTCCCGCATCCAGCTTGACTCCGGCCAGTATGACTTCCGCTCCGCCGCCGCTGCCCAGATAGGAAGATTCCGCCAGTCTCCGGGCAAGAAGCTCCATGACCTGCGCGGCAGGAAGCCCCTCGTAATGAAGTCCCTTCACGAACGGAAGGGCATCGTCGTTCATCGCCTCCAGCTTGCGCACGTTCAGCTCGCGGTCCACGCCGATTTCAAAGCTGGGATTCACATCCAGGCTGAGGTAAGCGACCACCGGATGGGCCTCGGCCCGCGCCGCCCAGAAGGCAGGCAGGGCGATCAGAATCAGAATGACGGCGGCGGGAATGACGGCCTTGGGCATTCTCAGCATCTTCCGCTGTGCCGTAAGGACGATCTCTTGGCCGATTCTCTCGTCTCCGAGCCGCCTCACTTTCCGGAAGCTGCCTTCTTGCGTCAGCACGACCAGCTTGTTGCCTCTGGCCTCCATGACGATGCCTCTGCTGCTCACAGCCCTGTCCCTCCTGCCTTCTTCTCGATTTGCTCCTTGAGCGCTTCTATATGTATATAATGCTTCAAAAAGGGATACCGCCCGTGGACGAGCAGCGATACGGCAATCAAATACTTCCGGTTGCGCTCGATCGTCTTGCGCGACACGCCGGACAGTTCCGTGAGCTCCTTGACCGGCAGCCTCCGGGTATCCAGCAGGACGCTGAACAAGCGGTCCTGCTTCGCCAGCTTCGCCGCGATTCCCTGCAGGAGGATCCGGGAATCCTCATGCTTCGGAGATGTATCCGCCAGATCCGCGAATCGGATTCCGTATGAGGCCAGCTCTGCCGTGAATTCCATGATTTCCTGGCGCCTCTCCTCTGCGTCCTGATTCTGGTTGAAGCGGATAACCGCCTGCCTGTTGAACGCATGGGAATAAAACGTCTCCTCTTCCTCCTCCATGTGGAAGGAGCCGGCAGGCAGGGAACGGATATGCCGCTGTTCCTTGCGGACATGATCGATAAGCCGGCGGCGGATGACTGTCTCGGCGAATCCCGCGAACGAACGGCCGGACTCCGGCGAGAACTGGCTGATCGCTTCATCGAATGCGATCAGCGAAATGCTGAACTCGTCATCCCGGGAAGGATCGATATATCGCTTGCAGAATCGGCTTGTGACCTTCAGGATAAAGGGACGGTAATCGGCGATCAGCCGTTCCCGGATGGCCTTGTCCCCATCCTGCGCTTGCTTGATCAGCCGGTTCGGCGAGTCCGCCTGGTGTCCGGACTCCTCTTTGCGCCTGGCTGAAAGCCCAAGCCATCTTTTGAACAGCATCAGCAGCAAGGGCTGCACCTCGCTTTGTCTATATCATTCGGAGGCTACGCTCCGTTAATGGGAGTGGACGAAAATAAAAAATGCCTCCTGCATCCAGGAGGCATTGAATGGCATCGGTCAGCAGAAGCCTTCGGAAGCCCGCTTGGCTTTGAGCTTGTTGCGGCGAAGATTCAAAATCGCCAGCCGCTTCTTCAGCTCTTCTTCCCATGCGTGGTCCCCGAGCTGCTTGGAAAAGCTCAGCAGGTCCAGAGCCATGTCGATCTGGCTGGCCACCACGTCCATCGGATCCTCATGATCGTGGTTGACGCAGTTCTCGAAGATGGACTTTCCTTTCTGGTCCACGTAATCCTGGAAGTCGACTTCCGTCACTCCGTCGCCATGCGCATATTCAGCCAATATTTCATATTCGCTCTCTATCATATAATGAATATCGACACGATGGCAAACCGGGCAGAACAAAATAGGGACGTTATGGATGTGAGTCCGGTAATGCCTGAGCGTGCCTTTTGTTCCAATCATGCTTGCTCCGCAGCAGAAACTCATGTTATTTCCCTCCTTGAACTGCCTTTGGCCTATGCCTTCCAACGCTTCGGTTTCTTCGCAACAGGTATGGAAATTGTATTCGATGCGGCACCGCATCATTCCTGCGTTCCCCGCTAATGATCCTTTGCGCTGTTTCCGCTCAAAGCGGACCCGGCGGCGGGACTTCCCCCGGAGAATCCGGAAGCGGTCCCGGTTCGGACGGCAGATCCGGAATCTCCGGAACCGGCTGAGTGCCGGGTTGAATCTCCGGAACGGAAGGTTCGGGCCGAATTTCCGGCTCCTTTGGCGGTTCGACTTCAGGCGAGGCTGGAGGGGCGATCTCCGGCTCGGGTTTTTCCCGGTTGTAGTCCGTCATGACAGTCATTCCTCCCTGTCCAATCATTCGTATTGGTTATCTTTAACCGCCTGACGGCCGCCGGACGCAGCCTCGCTCAAAAAAGGCAGCCGTTCCCGTTGGAGCTCGCGGATTTCCCCCGTAATGGCCCGTACGAGCTCTTCGATTCCTGCCGCTTCGTCCAGCCCGACTCTTGCCGGAGCCGTGCCCCTGGCCGGCTTGTCCGCTCCGCCTTCCGTTCTTTTGGCCGTTTCTTCCGCAGCGGCCTTTTCAGCCGCCTTCATCGCCTCGGCTCCCTCTCTCAACGCTCCAAGCAGCTCCGAGGCCCTTTGGGTCAATTGCTCCACGCGGCGGGTTCTTTCATCTGCCGCTCCCATCAATTGCTCGGTCTTGGCCAGCATTTCCCTGACGCGCTCCAAGCCGCTTCGGATCGCCTCGGCGCCATCCGCATGCCGAGCGGAATAAGCGCCGGTCGGTTCGGCCGGTTCTGAATGCAAGCTGCCCGCCTCCTTCTGAGTACAAGGTATATATAGAATGACGTTGAAAGGGTCTGATCGGATGATCTGTCCTATCTTCAACTATACTCAAATACGGGCCCGATATCCAGATTAACCCAGATGGGAGCGGTCGAATGAACGGGGCGGGTCGACACCACGGACAAAAAAGCCAGGGCGGATGCCCTGGCTTGTCTGCTGGTGAGGATCAGTTCGTGACGAGGTTCTTGTCGCCCGGCTTCCAGTTCATCGGGCAGAGTCCGCCGGATTGGAGCGCTTGAAGGACGCGGAGCGTTTCTTCTACGCTGCGGCCTACGTCGTTGTGGTTGACGACTTGGTATTTCAGCTCGCCTTCCGGATCGATGATGAAGAGACCGCGCAGGGCAATGCCTTCTTCTTCGATCAGGACGCCGTAGTCGCGGGATACCTGCTTCGTGATGTCGGCGGCAAGCGGGAAGTTCAGCTTGCCCAAGCCGTTGTCGTTCTTAGGCGTGTTGATCCAAGCCTTGTGGCTGTGGATGCTGTCGATGGATACGCCGAGAATCTCGGTGTTCAGCTTCGTGAATTCGGAGGCCGCATCGCTCAGCGCAGTGATTTCTGTCGGGCATACGAAAGTGAAATCAAGCGGATAGAAGAAGAACACCAGCCATTTGCCGCGGTAATCGGAAAGGGATACCTTGCCGAATTGCTGTCCTTGGCCGTCGACGGTCTCCATCGTGAAATCGGGAGCCGGGCGGCCAACCAAACGTTCTGCCATAGGTCTATTTCCTCCTCGACGCGTGAAGCGTGCAGTTTCTTGTCCTGTTCAAAGAAGATGATATCATTCCATCCAAACGGAGTCAAAATCGTTGAAATGATGAGGATTTGATGGAAATGGCAAGCTGGAATCCACGATTCCCGGCTCTATCCTGCAAGGCGTATTCGAGAACTTTGCTTCCATTCTGGAAGGCGCGATCAGCGGAGCGCTTCTACAATAAGGCGTCCCATCTCTTCCGTTCCGATCGCCTTGGATTTGTCCACAGCGATATCGCCTGTGCGGTGGCCGGCGTCGAGAACTTCCTTGACAGCGTCCTCGATCGCCTGCGCCGCGTCCGCATAACCGAATGTCAGGCGGAACATGAGCGCGACGGACAGAATGGTCGCGATCGGGTTCGAGATGCCTTGTCCGGCAATATCGGGCGCCGAGCCGTGGACCGGCTCGTACAGGCCGAAGCTGCCTTCGCCGAGGGAGGCGGAGCTCAGCATGCCGATGGAGCCCGTCAGCATGGCGGCCTCGTCGCTCAGGATATCGCCGAACATGTTCTCCGTCACGATGACGTCGAAGCTCGACGGACGGCGAAGCAGCTGCATGGCGCAGTTGTCGACGAGCACATGCTCGAGCTCCACCTCCGGATACTCCGGCGCGATCCGGTTCACGACCTCGCGCCAGAGGCGGGAAGTCTCCAGCACGTTGGCTTTGTCGACGGAAGCGAGCCGCTTGCCGCGCGTCATGGCGATATCGAACGCCTGGCGCACGATGCGCTCCACCTCCTGCACGTTGTACACGCAGGTGTCGACCGCCTCTTGGCCGTGCTCTCCTTCGCGGCGGAACTTCTCGCCGAAGTAGATGCCGCCCGTCAGCTCGCGCACGACGATCAGGTCGGTGCCCTCCAGCACTTCCGGCTTCAAGGTCGAGGCATCCTTTAGGCAGTCGAACACGGTCGCCGGGCGGATGTTGGAGAAGAGCCCGAGCGCCTTGCGGATGCCCAGAAGTCCGGTTTCAGGACGGAGCTCCTTGGAATTGTTGTCCCATTTCGGTCCGCCTACCGCGCCGAGCAGGACGGCATCCGCCTTTTGGCACATTTCCAGCGTTTCCTGAGGAAGCGGAGTTCCTTTCTCGTCGATAGCGATTCCGCCGAACAGGCCATGCTCGAATTCAAAGCGGTATTCGTACAGCTCTTCGACTTTCTTGATCACCTTGATGGCTTCGCCGACGACTTCCGGTCCGATTCCGTCGCCCGCGATCACCGCGA
The DNA here is from genome assembly GCF_002243345.2 of Paenibacillus sp. RUD330. Taxonomy (NCBI): domain Bacteria; kingdom Bacillati; phylum Bacillota; class Bacilli; order Caryophanales; family Paenibacillaceae; genus Paenibacillus; species Paenibacillus sp. RUD330. The sequence goes on along the minus strand of NZ_CP022655.2, from coordinate 1,654,367 downwards.
TTTTCTTTGTTTCTGCCATTATGGGCACGCTCCCGTCTTCTTATCAACAATTGATAATCACTATCAACAGTTGTACCACATCGCGCTAGTAGGCTCCAAGATATGATAGCTATCGGTTTGATAGGCATAACCTATAGGTATGGCCAGCCGCCGGGCTCTCCTCTTTGCCAGCGGCATTTGTTTCCAATTTTCTCTATCGGAAGTATAAGCGCCGAGACGGAACGCCTGGAGACAAGAATGGCGCAGCAAGGGGACGCGGAGCCGGACCATCCCCGAGAAGCTCGTCTTCCCTCTTGAAGGCATCCTGGAGCAAAGCGGCTGTCGGCGGACAGGACCGAATGAAGGGATATGCGCGTCTACGCGAAGCTGAAGGCGGACAAAAGCAGCCACGCCAATTTTACAAGCAGTTCACGGCTTGTTTTCAGCTTTCGGCTTGATTACCAAAGCTTCTGAAGCCCAGCGAAAAAAAGCGCCTGCCCATATTGGGCAGGCGCTGGCCTGTATGCCGTTCAGCAAGTCAGATCAGGCTCATCCGGTCGCGGCGGCCCGGAGCCTTGCGCTTCTCGATAAGGCGGTTCAGCGCATCCACGTAGGCGCGCGCGCTCGCTTCAAGAATATCCGTGCTTACGCCGCGGCCTTGTGCGGACACGCCATCCTGCAGCAGCACGACATGGACTTCGCCGAGCGCGTCCTTGCCATGGGTGACCGACTTGATGGAGTAGTCCTCCAGCTCGACCGCTTCTCCGGTCACGAGGTCGATCGCGTTGAACAGCGCGTCGACGGAGCCGTTGCCCTCCGCCGTGCGCGTCTGCACGCCCTGCTCCTCGACCTTGATCGAGACCGTGCCCTTCGGCGTAGAGCGGTTGCCGTAGTGGACCTCCACCGTCTCCAGCGCATAGATCTCCGGCGTATCGACCAGCTTCTCCTCGAGCATCGCCAGCAGATCCTCGTCCGTCACGTTCTTCTTGCGGTCGGCGAGATCCTTGAACTTGGCGAAGGCCGCATTCAAGGCTTCGTCCTCCAGCCCGTAGCCGAGATCGATCAGCTTCTCCCGGAAAGCATGGCGGCCGGAGTGCTTGCCCATGACGAGCTTCGATTCCTTCACGCCGATCGTATCCGGAGAAATGATCTCGTACGTCGTCTTCTCCTTCAGCATGCCGTCCTGATGGATGCCCGACTCATGCGCGAAAGCATTCGCTCCGACGATCGCCTTGTTGCCCGGCACGACCATGCCGGTCAGCTTGCTGACCAGACGGCTGGTGCGGGCGATTTCCTTGAGCTGCAGCCCGGTCTTGGCGCCGTACAGCGCTGCTCTCGTCTCCAGCGCCAGCGCGACCTCTTCGATCGCCGTGTTGCCGGCGCGCTCGCCGATGCCGTTGATTGTGCCCTCGATCTGGTCGGCTCCATTGAGGATGGCGGCCAGAGCGTTCGCCGTCGCCATGCCGAGATCGTCATGGCAATGGGCGCTGAGCTGGATGCCGTCGATGCCGGGCACGGTTTCCTTCAGCGTCTTGAAGATGTTGCCGAACTCGGCAGGAGTCATATACCCGACCGTATCGGGGATGTTCACGACGGTGGCGCCAGCCTTGATCGCCATCTCGGTCACTTCGCACAGGAAGTCCAGCTCCGTGCGGCCCGCATCCTCCGGCGAGAATTCAATCTTGGAGAAGCGCTGCTTCGCGTAGCGGATCGCCTTGTCCGCCGCTGCCAGCACCTGCTCCTTCTCCATCTTCAGCTTATGCTTCCGGTGGATCGGCGAGGTCGCAAGGAAAATATGGATGCAAGGGTCCGCCGCGTCCTTGAGAGCTTCCCAGGCTGCGTCGATATCCTTTTCCACCGCGCGGGCAAGGCCGATGACCGTCGCCTGCTTGACTGCTGCGGCCACGGCCTGCACGGCGGCCAGATCCCCTGGCGACGCGGCCGGAAAACCTGCCTCGATGCGGTCCACGCCCAGCTTTTCGAGCTGAAGGGCGATTTCCACCTTTTCCTTGGTGTTCAGGTTGACTCCTGGCGACTGCTCGCCATCGCGAAGCGTCGTATCGAAAATATAGATTTTGCGCACGCCGGCACCTCCGTTTCTTGATTGTATGCGGATTTACTCCTTTGAAGCGGCGAACGCGCCTCTTTCCTTAGGGAAGAAGCGCGCGGTCTGTGCGAAGCGGACAAGTCCGATTCTATGGATGCGCCTGCGCTGGGCGAGGCGCTTCTGATGCTTGTTCGTTACTTCTTGATCCAGTGCATCAGCTCGCGGAGCTGCGCGCCTGTCTTCTCGATCGCATGCTCCGACTCGTTGCGGCGGGTAGCCGTCAGCATCGCGCGGCCGGACTTGTTCTCGAGGATGAAGTCGCGTGCGAATTTGCCTTGCTGGATGTCGGAAAGAACTTCCTTCATCGCTTTTTTCGTCTCGTCGGTCACGATGCGTGGGCCGGTGACATAGTCGCCGTATTCGGCCGTGTTGGAGATGGAATCGCGCATGGACGCAAGGCCGCCTTCATACATCAGGTCGACGATCAGCTTCAGCTCGTGGAGACACTCGAAGTAAGCCATCTCGGGAGCGTAGCCGGCTTCAACCAGCGTTTCGAATCCGGCTTTGACCAGGGCGGAAGTGCCGCCGCAGAGTACGGCTTGCTCGCCGAACAGATCGGTCTCGGTCTCTTCGCGGAAGGAGGTCTCGAATACTCCGGCGCGCGTGCAGCCGATGCCCTTCGCGTAAGCGAGGCCGATCGCTTGAGCGTTGCCCGTGGCGTCTTGCTCGACGGCGATCAGTCCAGGAACGCCGAAGCCTTCCACGTACGTCCGGCGGACCATGTGGCCCGGGGATTTAGGAGCGACGAGCAGCACGTCGGTGTCCTTGCTCGGCACGATTTGGCCGAAGTGGACGTTGAAGCCGTGGGAGAACATCAGAGCCGCGCCTTTTTTGAGGTTGGGAGCGATCTCGTCGTTGTATACCTGGGCTTGCGTTTCGTCCGGCATCAGGATTTGGACTACGTCCGCCTTGCGGGTCGCGTCGGCCACGGATACGACTTCGAAGCCGTCATTGCGGGCTTTGTCGGCGGATTTGCCTTCGCGCAGGCCGATGACGACCTTGACGCCGCTGTCGCGCAGGTTTTGCGCCTGGGCGTGTCCTTGGCTGCCGTATCCGATTACTGCTACCGTTTTACCTTGCAGGACACTGAGGTCCGCGTCGTTTTCGTAGAATAATTTAACTGCCATGATGAGATGATGCCTCCTTTGGATTGGAACCCCTTTGAGCGGGTGTTTAAAGAGATGACGCATTAAAGCTGGCTTTGGCTAAAGCTGGTTCATGCCGCATCCCAGACTCTCGCTGTTGCAGGAGCCAGTGCATGCTTTTGTCGTCGATCTCCCTAAACCCCCGCTCAAAGCGGGCTTTATAGGTAGAAGTTATAGCATTATAGGTGCATTGTCGAACTTATCAAAAAATTCAAACTATGATCGGACAGCTCCGCGATTCATTGCGGTTACGCCGGTGCGGCTGAGCTCTCGGATGCCGTAAGGACGCAGCAGCTCGATCATCGCGTCGATCTTGTCGGGGCCTCCGACGGCTTGAACGATGAGGGTGCTCGGTCCGATATCGACGACGGCGGCGCGGAACGTCTCGACCACTCCGAGAATCTCCGGTCTCGCGGACGGCTCGGCGGTCACCTTGATCAAGGCAAGCTCACGCTCCACCATCGGATTGGCGCTCACATCGATGACCTTGATGACGTCGATCAGCTTGTAGAGCTGCTTGGATACCTGCTCGAGCAGCTTGTCGTCGCCGCCGGTGACGATGACCATGCGGGACAATCCCGGCTCTTCGCTTGCGCCGACCGTGATGCTTTCGATATTGAAGCCGCGGCGTCCGAACAATCCGGATACGCGCTGCAGGACTCCAGGCTGGTTGTTGACGAGTACGGCGATGGTGTATTTGCGGTTCATTCTTCATCCCCCATGAGCATGACGTCAATGGTGTTGCCCTGGGTTACCATCGGGAATACATTCTCATGCTTGCGGACAACGAATTCCACGACTGCGGGACCGGGATGCGCGAGCGCTTCTTTCCAGGCCGCTTCGGCTTCTTCCTTGCTGGAAGCCCTGAAGCCTTTGACTCCGTATGCATCGGCCAGCTTGACGAAGTCCGGGCTGCCGGCGAGGTCGATATGGCTGTACCGGTTGTCGTAGAGAATCTCTTGCCACTGGCGGACCATTCCAAGCACCTGATTGTTGATGATGGCGACCTTGACCGGAATGTTGTTGATGGCGCAGATCGCGAGCTCCTGCGCGCACATCTGCATGCCGCCGTCTCCGTTGATGCTGACGACCACACGGTCGGGATTGGCCATCTGGGCGCCGATCGCGGAAGGGAATCCGAAGCCCATCGTGCCGAGACCCCCCGAGGTGACCCAGGAACGAGGCTTGTTGAAACGATAATACTGCGCTGCCCACATTTGATGCTGGCCGACGTCGGTCGTCACGATCGCGTCGCCGTTCGTCGTATCGTGGATCATGCTGATGACCCATTGCGGCTTGAGCTCGACGTCGGAGTCCTGGTAGCGGAGCGGCTGCTCCGTTTTCCAAGCTTGGATCTGAGCTCTCCAGGCATCCGCCTTGGCGGCGTAGCCCACTTCAGCGTTGAGCAGGCCAAGCGTGATTTTGACATCGCCGACAATCGGAATGTCGGTCGGCACGTTTTTGCCGATCTCGGCCGGGTCGATGTCGATGTGGACGATTTTGGCCTTCGGCGCAAAGCCGTCCAGCTTCATCGTCACCCGGTCATCGAAGCGCGCGCCGATATTGATGAGCAGATCGCTTTCCTGTATGGCCTTGTTGGAAGCATAGGCTCCGTGCATGCCCGGCATGCCGACCCACAGGTCGTTGCCGCTCGGGAATCCGCCGAGGCCCAGGAGCGTCGTCGTGACCGGGATGCCGGTCTTCGCGACGAATTCCAGCAGCTCTTCATGCCCTCCGGAATAAACCACTCCGCCGCCTGCCAGAATGAGCGGACGCTCCGCTTCGCTGATCGCCTTCGCCAGCTTGTCGAGCTGAGGCTTGCGAGGCGTCGTGTTGGGGTTGTAGCCTCTCAGGCTGACCTCGCCGCTAGCCGGCTCGAACATGGTCATCGCTGCCGACACATCCTTCGGGATGTCGATCAACACCGGCCCTTTGCGGCCCGTGTTCGCGATGTGGAACGCTTCGTGAATGACACGCGGCAGCTCTTCGGCCGTCCGCACCAGGAAGCTGTGCTTCGTGATCGGCATCGTGATTCCCGTTATGTCCGCTTCCTGGAAAGCGTCCGTGCCGATGAGATTGGTCGCTACGTTGCCCGTGATGACGACGAGCGGCACGCTGTCCATGTAAGCTGTCGCGATGCCGGTGACGAGGTTCGTCGCCCCCGGTCCCGATGTCGCGATGCACACCCCAACCTTGCCGGATGCCCTCGCATAACCGTCGGCCGCATGGATCGCTCCCTGCTCGTGCCGAGTGAGCACATGGTGGAAATCCGAGAACCCGTGCATGGCGTCGTAGATATACAATACCGCGCCGCCGGGATAACCGAATACACATTCCACGCCCTCGAGCACCAGGCTGCGGAGAAGAATTTCGGAGCCGCTGATCACTTCCGGCTTCCTCATTTTTTCCATGATTTCTTCCTTGGATTTCAGAGCCTCGCCCTGCATAACCATCATGTGTTCCTCCCTTCGTGAATGACGGCGGCGGTGTCGACGGTCCGCCTTCGTCTCCTTTCAAGTCCAATGCGCAAGCGTTGCGTTGCGCCGCCATCTTTGACGGTGAACGCAGCGCGGAAAACAAAAAAGTCTTTCGCCCGCTATGCCGAAGCATAGGGACGAAAGACTGTATCTTCCGTGGTACCACCCAGGTTTGCTGCCGCATTTCGCAATGCGGAGCCTCATGAAGTAGAAAAGGGCGTGCACGCCTGACGATTCTACTTCGGCATTTTAACGCATGCCATGCGATTCTCCCTACTAAGACCGGTGTCTTTTCAGGAAAACAGCTCCGAGGTGAGCTCGTTGGAAAGGGATGCTGGCGGCGGTTGCAGCGGAATCCGTCGCTCTCTGTACAGTAGGGCCCTTAACACTTCGTCCTCATCATAGCCGATTGGGTATAAGCTTGAGACTTATTATAGGTCTGTCATTACCATCCGTCAATACCAAGTGTATGCACAAACGAGAAAAGTTATGTACAAGGCTCCTCGGGCAGCTGTTTCGCAACCGCCGGGGCCGCTGCATAGAATAGGGTTGCGGAAGCCGGGTTTCGATCGCCCGCGCCATCCAGCCTCGTCCAGCCAGAAGGGAAGACGGCTTGCGTGAAAACCTCCATCCACTACCGCCCGATGAACGAGCGCAGGGATCTCGATGGGCTTGTCCGCCTGATCCGCACGGAATTGCTGCCCCTGTCCTACAGCACTGAGACAGATGATCCGGCCGTCATCCGCTCCTTGCCCGGACGATTCCGGGACGGGAAAACCATCGTCGCCGTCGCAGGCAAAAAAGGCGATCCTGCGGGATTCGTCCATTATCAGCTCCTTCAGGGCATTCTCCATATCGACATGCTGGCTGTCCATCGCGACTGCCGGAATGGCGGAATCGGCGGCAGCCTCATGAAGCGGGCCGAGGCCGCGGGAGCTGCCGAGGGCTGTGTCCTCGCCCTCCTCTTCGTGGACGACGCCAATGATAAGGCGCGCCGGTTCTACAAGCGCATAGGGTACGAACCGGGGCGCCATCATGAGAGCTACAAGGTGACCGAGCTGCTTAAGCCGCTATAGTCCTTGCACCGGCCGGCCGAGGCGGCACAGCGCTTAGTAGAAGCCTTTGCCCCCGCCGTATGGCGGGCAGCATCCGGGACCGTATGGACCGGGGCCTCCGGGGCCGCCAGGACCGGGACCGTACGGACCGTAAGGGCCGGGGCCTCCGGGACCGTATGGACCGGGACCGAATCCGCCTCCGAACCCTCCCCCCGCGAAGAAGGGAATGGTTCCGATCGCGAGCAGGTCGAACAGGACGAGAGGGAGAATGAATGCCCTCGTACCCGCTTTCTGTCCAGACTCTACGGGGCGGATGTACAGCCGGTCATTCGCGAATTTTTCCAGCTTTCCGCTGGCGACGGTTCCGTCCTTGCGCATGACATATACTTCTTTGCCCACCAGGGCGCGTACTTGTTCCTTGGAAATCGCAGACAACGCTATTCCTCCTTTCCCGTTCCTTTCAGCTTATTCAGGAAAGGAGCCCGACGCCTGTACAGATGTCCATGTCCCGGGCAAATTCATGGAGCCTCCTGCTGCCGGCTCTCTCCGGCTCGCTTTTTTTCGCCGGAGCGGAGGTCAAGAAGCTTGGATGACGGCAGGAGTGAAACCAAAAAAAGAGCCGGACGCCTGGGATTCGCATCCCGGACAACCGGCTCTTTATATTAAGCGTTCAGCTTTTGCTTGGCAACGTCAGCCAGGCTGTTGAACGAACCGATGTCGTTCACGGCCAGATCGGCAAGAACCTTGCGGTTCACTTCGACGCCGGCTTGCTTCAGGCCGAACATGAATTTGCTGTAGGAAAGGCCGTTAAGACGCGCAGCAGCGTTGATGCGCACGATCCAAAGCCTGCGGAAGTCGCGTTTTACTTGGCGACGGTCGCGGTAAGCGTAAAGCAGGGATTTGCCGACCTGCTCCTTTGCTGTTTTAAATAGGCGGTGCTTGGAACCGAAGTAACCTTTTGCGAGCTTCAGAATCCGTTTGCGGCGACGGGCGCGAACGAATCCACCTTTTACTCTTGCCATGATGAAACCCTCCTGTAAGTTCTAATATCAATAAATCGGTAAAATTGGACTATTTCAGTTGTGCGAGGCCTTGAGCCAGACGACGAATGTCGCCCGCCGCCATGTTCGGCTGGGTAGCCAGAACGCGCTTCGCACGGCCGGATTTGTGGGAAAGCAGGTGGTTACGGTAAGCTTTGTAGCGTTTAACTTTGCCAGTTCCCGTAATTTTGAAGCGGTCTTTTAGACTGCTGTGAGTCTTCATCTTAGGCATGTCGATATCCTCCTTGAATTAATCTAGCTTAGTTGGTGTTCTTAGGTGCCAAAATCATGATCATGCTGCGTCCTTCCAGTTTCGGCACACGTTCGACGTTGACGATGTCGTTGACTTCCTTGAGCAGACGCTCCAGGATGCGCTGACCGACGTCGGCATGCGCGATCTCGCGGCCGCGGAAGCGGACCGAGGCTTTGACCTTGTCGCCTTCGCCGAGGAACTTGATGACGTTGCGCAGCTTGGTCTGATAATCGTGCTCGTCGATGTTGGAGCGGAACCACACTTCCTTCAGATCAACCGTCTTCTGGTTTTTGCGGGCTTCCTTGTCCTTCTTCTGCTGCTCGTAACGGAACTTGCCATAGTCCATGATCCGGCATACCGGAGGCTTGGCCTGCGGGGCTACGTTGACGAGGTCCATGTTGGCGTCGATGGCCATCTGCAGGGCTTCGCGGAGCGGCTTGATGCCGAGCTGCTCGCTCTCGGGACCGACCAGGCGTACTTCACGTGCCCGGATATCGTCATTAATTTGATGATCTCTGCTAATAATCGTCCACCTCCGAATGGGATTGGTTCCAATGATGCCTTCAACCATAATAAAAAGCGGATCCGACAGATCGGACCCGCTTGACACTCCGTATGGGCGGATGCGCCTCTCGCATGGAGAGCCATCCGGCTACAGGTATCGCCGACCAGCCGACAACAATCGGTCAGGTGAGAAGCGGGTGCTTCTGCTTATGCGAAAGATATTGGAAAACAACTTTGACTACTATATCATGCCCGGCCATGCATGTCAACCAACATGCCCTTTGCATGAAGGGGCGGCTCCAGGACAATCAGGAAGCCTGCTTGCTCTGCACTTCTTCCAGACGGATGACGCGAGTATGCTGCGTATGGCTCCACTGCTTGTTGTTCTGCGTGAAGAACGCATAGAACGTGATCGGCAGCCAGCTCAGCTGGAAGAAGATCATGGAGACGAGATGGGCATACATCCTGCCCGACTTGATGCCTTCCAGAGCCATGACGAGCGGGAACATCACCGCAGCCGCGAGGAATGCGGCTCCAGCCGCCCAGACAGGCAGATAAGCGTAAATCGAAGTAAAGACGTTGTCGGCCGGAATGATGTTGTCTATCCAGATCAGGGCTGTGCCGACGAAGCCAAGGAACGTCGTATAGGCAGAGATCGAATAGAGCGCCGCATCGAACTTGACGAAATTGCGTTCCTTGATGCTCGCCCAGAGCAGCGGGAAGAAATAATGGCGGGCAACCGTGAAGTGCCCTTGCATCCAGCGGAGACGCTGGCGGGCCGAAGCCTTGAAGCTGACCGGCTTTTCGTCGTACACCTTGGCGTCGTAGTTGAGCACCGGATGGACGCCACGCTGAACGCAGCGCATGGAGAACTCAAGGTCCTCGACGAGGCTGGTGGCGCCCCATCCCATTTCCTTGAGCAGCGCGGTGTCGAACGTCATGCCCGTGCCGCCGAGGAAGTTCGCCATGCCGAGGTTTTTGCGGGACAGCTGCCACAGGCGGTTGCAATACCAATACGTGATGCCGTACGAGGCGGTGACCCACGAGTCGTCCGGATTTTTCGTATCCAGATAGCCCTGGATGACCTGGTGGCCTTCGACGAGATCGTTGTTCATATGCGTCAGGAAATCCGTTTTGACCAGGTTGTCGGCGTCGAACATGACGACAGCGTCATACTGGCGCGGCATCGCCCACAGTTCCTTGAGCATCCACTCGATGGCGTAGCCCTTGCCCTTCAGCTGATTGTTGCGGCGCTCGCAGGCATGGACGCCCATGCTCCGGGCGATGTCCGCGGTGCCGTCCGTGCAGTTGTCGCAAATGACGAACACATCGTAAAGCTCTTTCGGATAATCCAGGTTTTTCAAGTTCTCGATCAAGGCGCCGACAACTTTCTCTTCGTTGTGCGCGGCGACAAGGACGGCAAACGATTTTTGCGGCTTGTGCTGGACACGGTTCTTTTTCCTGCGGATGCCGAACAGCGCCAGAACGAACTGGTACACGCCGATAAAAGCAAGAAAAATCTGCAAAGCGATCATAACGGAATTAGCGATCATGCGAGTGTTGCCCCCTTGAGACCCCAATTTTAATATTCTCTCTGTACGTTCGGGCTCATTTTCTCTTTTTAGTTTTTTTGTCTGTGTCTGCTTTTGTAATCTGTGTCTTCCCTGCTTTTTGCAATCTGTGTCTGTCGTGTCTGCTTTTTGTAAAATGACCATTCTGATTTTCCACGGTTCCCCGCTCTTTGTCAAAAGCAGAAAAACGTTCCTAACGCCCCAAACAAACAAGAAAAACGCTTGCATCAGCCGCTAACGGGTAGGATACCCTTATTTGCGTGCCTTAACCGCCGTTCTCGTGCGTTTGCTGGCGTTTTGATGCTTTCGTCCTTAACTACGACTGTCATGCGGGAAAAGTTCCGGACAAGCGACAGCAGGTCTTGTCGAAGCTGTGAACAACGGGGATCCCAAGTCCCACGCGGCCCGGACCTTCCCTCATCATTACCATCCCGAGAATAGAATAAAACCTTATCCGGGACACAAAACGTCTTCCATTAATAATTCTTAATCCTCTTCTAACAATTGAAGGATAAAATAAGCCCAGGCAAAGGATAAATAACACCAGAGGTTGTTCCATTTGCGCCGGTGTAGGTTATCATAGGATAACGCCATTTTCGGGGAGGACGAATGCATGGGCGAAATTATCGGATGGCTCCGGACCAAGGAGCGGCGGCTGCTGCTGTGGCTCAACCGCGGACCTGCCGATGCCAGGCTGCGTGGGGTCGTCGGCCGCTGGCTGTCGACCGTCACCCATATGGGCGGAGCCACGTTCACGCTGGCCTCCTCCGCCCTGCTCGTTCTGCTGGGCTCGGGCTCTTGGAGGCTCGCCGGCGTGCAGAGCCTGATCGCCGTCATCGCGAGCCATCTGCCCGTCGCGCTCGTCAAGCGCACGATGAAGAGGCTGCGGCCTTATCAGGCGCTCGAGGGGGTCCGCACCGGCAAAAGCCCCCTGGAGGATTCATCCTTCCCTTCGGGACATACGACAGCCATTTTCGCCTGGACGGTCCCTTTGCTGTATGCCGCAGCCTCGGGAGCCGCGTTCCCGCTCGCCCTGTTCGCCGGCCTGGTCATCGCCTGCTCGGTCGGCTGGTCGAGAATGTATCTCGGGCTCCATTATCCATCGGATGTCGGAGCCGGCGCGCTGCTCGGCACGTTCACCGCTATGCTGGCGGTCGTGTTCGTAGGCAGCTCCATCTGAGCGTGAGCGCGGATTTGACGAACAAAGGCTGTCCCTCCGGAACGCATCCGGAGGGACAGCCTTTTCTCCTGAGTCAGGGCTTCCCGCCCTGATCCCTATCGCTATTCGCGGCCGGTTCCGAGCGGAACGCCGGCCTTCCGCCTGGCTTTCTCGGCATCCTCGCGTTCCTTGGCGGCCTCGCGGCTGCGCCTCGCTTGCTTCTCCTCGCGGTAGGCGGCCAGCGCCTTGGCCCCGACTACGGCCTCGCAGCGGTGGATCGGCATTCCCTGCTTGATGAAATTGCCCTCGTACTCCGTCAGGACAAGGTCTTCGCGGACCTCTTCGCGGTGGAGATCCAAGGAGATGTTCCGCAGCTGCAGCTCGGTCTCCGCATAGCTGTTGAGCGAGAACTCGAACAGAAGGCGCGAATCGGTCTTCTGATGGATTTCCCCGTACTCGTTCAGGATGTTCGAGTATTGCTCCAGGAAGCGCGGATGCGTGAGGCGGCGGCGCGCATGCTTCGTCTTTGGCCAGGGATCGCTGAAATTCAGATAGATCCGCTCGATCTCGCCGGGCGCGAACATCTCGCCGATTCCCTCGATGTTCGCCCGCAGCAAGGCCAGATTCGGCGGATAGCCCTCTTGTCCCGCTTCGGCGCGTGCTTCCAGAGCCTTCTCCGCCGCTCTGCGGATCAGCTCGTCATACATGTCGACGCCGATATAGTTGACCTCGGGATTCAGCACGCTGTGCTGGCTGATGAAGCGTCCCTTGCCCATTCCCAGCTCGATATGGATCGGCTTGTCGTTGCCGAAAAACTCTTTCCACTTGCCCTTGAGGCCGGACGCGTCCAGCACGACCAGCTGCGGGAGCGCCTCAAGCTCCTCCCGGATTCCTTTTCTTCCACGTAAACGCATTGATCTATGCCATCCTCCACTGTCTCTTCTATGAACTATCTTATTGTGCCCAATCCGGAGAGCGTTGTAAAGGCGGCGGCTCCAAAAAATAAAAGCGGCTCCCGTGCCGGAAACCCGGCTTGGTGCCGCTCTGCAATCTGCCGGACAGGCCGGCTTAATTAAGCAATTGGTACGGAATCGGCTGCTCCAGCTCGTACGTATCGGACAAAACGGAATTCAGCTTCCTGCGCGCCTCTATTCCGAGCCTGCGGTCTCCGTGGAACCGGATTCCAGCCAGCGCCATCAGTTCCTTGACCGTCAGCTCAACCGTCACCTTGTCGTCCCCGTGGGGAATTTTGACTGTGCTCATTTCCATCACCTCATGGATTTTTTTACAGCGTTCCCTAACTGGCCGACGCTTATGAAAACCAGGGCTAAAGTAGGATTGGAGAGCCGAAAAACCCTTGATTTAACTGGCTTCTTTCCTTTTCAATTTAACACATCATGTAAGGTATTGCAAGCCTAAATTAAACGCTTTCAAAATCTTTTCTGACAGCTTCTTCCTTGCGCCCGGATTACTTCCGGACCATGGCTTTCACGAGAGATTTCATCTAAAATAGAACGTATGCGCAAGGCGGTGTTGTTCAGCCGCCTGATTCCGGCGCACAGCTAGGAAGGAGCAAGCATGGATCCACTGCATTCGACGCCGCAATCCCCTTCCCCGATGCTATGGGGAGACAAGCGGTTCCATACATGGAATTACGAGATGAGAGACCATTTCGGCGGCAAGATCTTCAAGGTCATGCTAGACGCCGGCTTCACATGCCCGAACCGCGACGGCACGATCGCCACCGGCGGCTGCACGTTCTGCAGCGCGCGGGGCTCGGGCGACTTCGCGGGCAAGCGCCGCGACGACCTGGAGGTGCAGTTCGCCGCCATCCGCGACCGCCAGCACAAGAAATGGCCGGACGCCCGCTATATCGGCTACTTCCAGGCCTATACGAACACGTACGCGCCCGTCGAGGAGCTGCGGGACTATTACGAGACGATTCTCGCCCAGCCCGGCGTCGTCGGACTGTCGATCGCCACCCGGCCGGACTGCCTGCCGGATGATGTCGTCGATTACCTCGCCGAGCTGAACGAGCGCACCTATCTGTGGGTCGAGATGGGGCTGCAGACGATCCACGAATCGACCTCCGACCTCATCAACCGCGCCCACGACACGGCCTGCTACCTCGATGCGGTGGCGAGGCTGCGGGCGCGCGGAATCCGCGTATGCGCCCATATCATCTACGGGCTTCCGCAGGAAACCCATGAAATGATGCTCGCCACCGGACGCGCGGTCGCCGCCATGGATGTGCAGGGAATCAAGATCCATCTCCTCCACCTCATGCGCAAGACGCCGATGGTGAAGCAGTACGAGGCCGGACTTCTCCGGTTCCTGGAGATGGACGAGTACGTCAATCTTGTCGTCGACACGCTGGAATTCCTCCCTCCGGAGATGATCGTTCACCGGCTGACCGGAGACGCTCCGCGCGATCTGCTGATCGGGCCGACCTGGAGCCTCAAGAAATGGGAGGTGCTGAACGCTTTCGACGACGAGCTGAAGCGGCGGGACACCTGGCAGGGCCGCCTTTGGCAGCCGGAAGCGGCGGTGCCGCTAGCAGCGGCCGCAGCCGTCGGACCGGCGCTTACGAAGCCGGCCCGCAAGATGAGCTCGGCGCGTTATGCGAAGCTGATGCAAGCCGCCGCGGCCGCAGAGCCCTGCGCGGCTCCAGCTCTCACTGCGCAGCTTCCCGAAGAGGCGGACAGCTGATGGGCTTCCTGTCCGTCATCGGCGCGGCCCACGGCTGGGTACGGGAAAGAGTTCAGCCAGGCGACGCCGTCATCGACGCGACGCTCGGCGGCGGAGCGGACGCCCGCTTCCTGGCGGAGCTGGTCGGACCTCGCGGCAAGCTCATCGGCTTCGATGTGCAGGCCGATGCCCTTCGCCGGACCGAGGAGCGGCTCGCTCCGCTGGGCGACAGCGGCAAGCTGCCTGCCGCGAGCCTGCATCTGCGCAGCCATGCCGAGATGGGCATGGTTGTGCCGGATGAGGATCGCGGCCGGATCGCCGCCGTTCTGTTCAATCTCGGCTACCTGCCCGGCGAGGACTCCGACCGCAGCATCGTGACGCAGCCCGCTTCCACCCTTGCCGCCATGGAGGCGGCGATGGAGCTGCTACGGCCGGGAGGCGTTCTCGCCTGCGTGCTGTATCCGGGCCACCCCGGCGGCGAAGCGGAAGCCGATGCCGTCCTGGCCTGGGCTTCCGATCTTCCGTCAGCGCGCGCACAAACCGTCCTGTACCGGATGGCGCAGAAGCGCTCGGCGCCCTATGCGATCGGCATCGAGAAAAGGCAACTAACTTAAGGAGGAGATAAACAAGATGGCAATCCGCAAACTGGAGCATGTCGGCGTCATGACCGCATCGCTCGAAGCATCGATCGACTTCTACAAGCAAGTGCTGGGAATGGAGCATACCTACACTCTTCCCCACACCGACGGCAAGATCCGCCTGGCGTTCCTGAGATTTCCCGGCTCGGAGGAAACGGAGCTTGAGCTGATCGAGGGTTATGACGACAGCCTTCCGGCCGAAGGCAAAACCCACCACATCGCGTTCACCGTCGATGACGTGGAAGGCGAATTCGCCCGCATCAAGCGGATGGGCATTCCGCTGCGGGACACCGAGCTGACGACGCTTCCGAACGGAGCCCGGTACTTCTTCTTCTACGGTCCCGACGGAGAGCTGCTGGAGCTGTTCCAGCCGGGAGCTCGTCCCGAATAACCCGATCCATCCATAGACCCCGAGGAATCATACTTATCAGATAGAGAACAGGAGCGGATGAACGATGACTGTCAACCCTTATCCTTTGCAATTCAAACCGGAAATGAAAGAACGCGTATGGGGCGGACGGGCTCTGGAGCAATTCGGCCTGGAGCTTCCGGAAGGCCATATCGGCGAAGGCTGGATGATCGGCGACCATCCGAACGGCACGACCAAAGTGCTCGGAGGTCCGCTGGACGGGCTCGGCCTGGACGAGATCCGCGAGCAGTACGGACGGGAATGGTTCGGCAGCAAGGGCTTCTCCGAGAAGAACGGCCGCTTCCCGCTGCTGATCAAGCTGCTCGACTGCAATGACGATCTGTCCGTGCAGGTCCACCCTACAGACAGCTACGGCCGTCTCCCGGCCGGCGAGCTCGGCAAGACCGAGATGTGGTACATTCTCGACGCCAAGCCGGACGCCAAAATCATCTACGGCCTCAAGGAAGGCATCGACCGTGCCGGACTGCAGCAGGCCATCGACGAGGACCGCGTCATGGACGCTCTGCAGGAAGTGACGGTCAAGGCGGGCGACGCCTTCTACATTCCGGCAGGAACCGTCCACGCCCTGTGCGCCGGCGTCGTCGTCGCCGAAATCCAGCAGAACTCGGATACGACCTACCGCCTCTACGACTACAAGCGTCCCGGCCTGGACGGCCAGCTTCGCGAGCTGCATGTCGAGGATTCCCTCAACGTCATTGCCTATGAAGGAGCCGGAGCGACCCGCATGAGCACGGAGGACGCGCAGCCGGGCAGCTGGCTGACGATCGCGGAATCCCCTTACTTCCTGGTGGACAAAGGCGTCGTCCGCGGATCCTGGCAGCTGCCCGTCTCGGCCGACAGCTTCGTCATTCTCGTCATCGCCGAAGGCCAAGGAAGCATCGCCTGGGGCGAAGGACAGTCGCAAGCCGTCAAAGCCGGCGAATGCTTCCTGCTCCCGGCCACTCTCGGCAGCTGCGAGCTGGACGGCGAGATGACCGTCATCCGCAGCCTCGTTCCCTGAGCCCGGGTCAAACCGCCCTAATAGGAAAGGAGCTGTACGAGAGCAGGCGATCCTGCTCCGTACAGCTCCTTTTTTCCATGCCGGTAAAAACCGATGAGAACCATCCGGCTCCCGCAACGGCGGCAACCCGGATGGTTCTCTTATTAACTACGCTCGACAGGACAGCTGTTCCCTTGCAAGCAGCGATCCGTCAGCCGCTTACCCGGCCGCTGCCGCTCCTTCGCTCAAGCGCAGGCAATAAGCCGAGCCGCCTCGCTTGCCGGACACTCCATAAAGGACGACCAGCAGCGTACCGGAACTGCGGTCGATCTCTCCCGTCGCCAGGAACTGCTCCAGATCGAACGGCAGCTTCTCCAGCACCGCATGCTTCTGGAGCTCCTTCTCCCCGAGTCCGAGAGCGGCGAATGCCGGCGACACATCCTCCGGATGCTCCCCGAGCAGGCGCATCCAGCCGCCCATCTCCTGCTTGTCCATCGTGAAGTCCCACCATACCTTGCGGGGCTTGTGGTTGTGGCCAAGGAAGTAGTCGTACTTCATCAGACCTTCCACGACGTCGCGGTCGAAGCCGGCCGGAGCCTCCCCGGAGCTCAGGAAGCCCTTCAGGCGGGAGAACAGATCCTCCAGCTGATGGCCGATCCGCTCCCAGCCTCTGCGCTCCCAGTAATCGCCGTACTGCTGGAAGAAATCGAAGGCCGAAGGGAATACCCGCTCGATCAGGTACAGCAGCGTGCGGTCCATGCGATGGGCGTTCCAGTACTTCTCCAGCACGTCCTCCACCCGCTTGATCCGGATCAGGTCGGAGAACGGCATCAGGTTGTTGCCTAGAATTTCGTACGGCGCCTGATCCGCGTATACATAACCGTATTTGTCTGCGTCGATCCGCAGTCCGGTGCCTCGCAGCATTTTAAGGAAGCCCAGCTGGAGCTCCTCCGGCCGCAGGTCGAAGACGTCGTTGAACGTCTTGCGGAACGTATCGTAATCCTCATGCGGCAGGCCGGCGATGAGATCGAGATGCTGGTCGATCTTGCCCGATTCCTTGACCTTGGTCACCGTGCGCACGAGCTTGCTCCAGTTCTGGCGGCGCTGAACCGCCTCGTTGGTCACGTCGTTGGTCGATTGGACTCCGATCTCGAAGCGGAAGACGCCCGGCGGCGCGTGCTCGGCGAGATAATCCAGCACCTCGGGACGCATGATGTCGGCCGTAATCTCGAATTGGAATACGCAGCCGCCGTGATTCTCGATCAGGAACTTGAACATCTCCAGCGCATAGTCCCGCTTGATATTGAACGTGCGGTCGACGAACTTGATCGTCTTGGCTCCCGCCTCGATGAGATAGAGCAGGTCCGCCTTGGTCCTCTCGATATCGAAATACCGGACGCCGACCTCGATGCTGGACAGGCAGAACGAGCAGCTGAACGGGCAGCCGCGGCTCGTCTCGAAGTAGACGACCCGGTTTGCGAGCGATTCGCGGTCTTCCGGGAACCGGTGCGGGCTCGGCAGCTCGGCCAGATTCAGCTTGGGACGGCCTATGTTGACCAGCACCTCCGGCCCGTTCTCCCGCAGCTTGCGGTAAGCAAGTCCGAAGACGAGATGGTATTTGCCGTCGCCGTCGATCTCCTGCAGGAGATGGTGGAACGTCTCCTCCCCTTCTCCGAAGATGATGAAGTCGACTTCAGGCAGCTTCTCCATCCATTCGGCCGTATCGTAGCTGACTTCGGGTCCGCCCATCACGATCCGCACGTCCGGAGCGATCTTGCGCAGGATCCGGATGACCTTGATCGTCTCCTCGATGTTCCAGATGTAGACGGAGAAGCCGATGACATCCGGATTTTTGCTGTACAGATCGGATACGATGTTCATCACCGGATCCTTGATCGTATATTCGGCAATCTCGATCGGGAAGTCCTTCTCCGCATAGGCCTTCAGGCAGCGGAGCGCGAGCGAGGTGTGGATGAATTTGGCGTTGAGTGTCGTTAATACTACTTTCATGGAATCCCTCTTTGCAATCGTCATTCTCCCATTCTACCCAACTTCGGAGCGAAAAAGAAGAGAGGGAGCCCTGGAAACCGTCTCTTCCGCGTCACAGTCAACGAGCTATAGACGCTGAACTTAGGATCCAGCCGAATCAGCCGAGCAGATGGAATGTTCCCGAGAAGCGCCGGCGTTCACTTTCAAGCTGGGATTCCTCCTATAAAAAAACCTCCGGACCTGGGGTCCGGAGGCGGTATGAGTCCGATGGATCAGCCGCGAAGCTTGATGAGCATGTCTTCCTTGAACTGGACATCCAGAACCGCATAACGGATATTCCACTTGCCGTCCGCGGAAGCCGTCGCTTCGCCGGCCGCATAACCGCGCGGCTCGAAATCCACTTGCTTGCCGTACATCAGAACAAGCTGGATCTTCTCTTTGGGCAGCATGCCGTGCAGCTCGTAGGAGGTGTTCGCTCCCCACATGCGGAGATCCTTCTGCATCTTGGAGCCGTAATAATCATAGAAATCCGGATTGACGTCCGCCTGGATGACCAGCCAGCCTGCCGCATCCCGCTCCGCCTTCCAGCCGGTCAGCGCCAGGCTGCCGTCGCTGCCCTGAATGCTGCCGAATTCCTTTTTCATCAATGCCGCGATTTCGTCCAGCGAAGCCCCTTCCAGACTGTCCGGCAGCGTCGGCTTGAGGAAGCCGACTTTGGCCGCATCAAACTTCGCGGTACGCAGCAAATTCTCGGCGTCCTCTGAAGAGGTCGCAAAGTTAAGGTCTGCCGTCGTGTCGTCGTAGCCGGAGGTCGTCAGGCCGATGAGCTCACCGTACTGGTTGAACAAGCCTCCGCCCGAGCTGCCATGGTCGATCGGCGTGCTCACTTGGTAATAGAAGCTTCCATCGTCATAGCCGATATTGCTGATCAGCCCTTCGGACACGGTGTTCTGCAGTCCGAGAGGGCTGCCGATCGCTACGACGGAATCGCCCTTCTGCACGTCGTCGAAGCTTCCGAATACGATGGGAACCAGATCCATGTCCTGCTTGGTCAATACGAGCGCAAGATCGTTCTTCTCATCCGTGGCGGCCACTCCCTGGATGTCGATCGAGCGGCCGTCGTTCGTCATGATCTTGCCGGACTTGGCGTCCTTCATGACATGCAGATTCGTCAGGATAAGGCGCGGACCGGCGACAACGCCGCTTCCTTGTCCGTAATCGGTCTGGATCAGAACGACGCTGTCGTCGTTTTTGGCGACGATCTGCGCCGTTGTGAGACGCCGCGACGCGCGCTCCTTCTCGGCTTTTGCGACGGCGGCCTCAAGCTGGGCTTCCGCCGAAGAGATCCGGACGACGCGGGATTTGGCCTCCCACTTCACCTCGGCTCCCATTGTCTCGCTGACGAAGCGGATCGGGACGAATGTAGTCCCGTTCAGAATCGCGGCCGGGGTATCCAGCTTGACGGATTTGCCGTTCACGACGGCATGGGAAGCTCCGACCTTGAGAGACATGCTGAAGTAGCCTCCGCTGCTCGCAAGCAGCGTCCTCGTCTTGGGATCCCAGCTCAGCTCGCTTCCGAGCGCCTTGAAAATATCCTTCATCGGAACCATGATCGATCCCTTCAGAATGACTGGACTCATCCGCACGGCAAGCTTCTTGCCGTCGAGCATGATGACGATCGGCTGAGCCTGCGCGGATACCGCTTGTCCAGCTGCCGCTGCCGCCGGAGCGGCGGGAAGCGCAAGCAGGGCGGCGGCCAGCACAGGCGCTGTCAGCAAGGCAGCGGCTGGACGGAGACGTTCTCCGAATAGTTTCATGTCTGGACTCAACCTCTCTCCACAACCAGCGATTAGTAAACTTCCAGTATCTTACCACCGCGGGTCCGAGGTTGTCTATGAGAATGTGTGTCTGAATCTATCCTATCAACCGTTGTTTGGAATCGCCGCCGCGCGCGTGCTATAGTAGAAAAATACGCATTCCAACGCGATAAGGAGAATGAACGACCATGACCGTCCCGACATCCCCGTCCCCCTTTGTGAAGCTGCTTGACATGGACCGCCACATCGAAGGCGGCTGGTTCAAGGAAATTTGGAAGGCTTCCTACCAGATTCCCCATGAAGTGCTTGGAGACCGCTATTCCGGCGCGAGGGCGGCCGCCAGCTCCGTCTACTTCCTGCTGCACCCGGGTGAGGAATCCGCATGGCACAAGGTGCTCTCCGACGAGCTCTGGCTGTTCCACGCAGGCGGACCGCTCGAGCTCACGATCGGCGGGCATGGAGACAAGCCCGAAGCCACGGAGACGTTCACCCTCGGCCTGGACATCGCCGCCGGACAGACTCCGCAGGCGCTGGTCCCCGCAGGCGCCTGGCAGACGGCCCGCCCGGCCGGAGACGAGCCTGTGCTCGTCACCTGCATCGTGGCGCCGGCATTCCACTACGACGATTTCTCGATGATCGCTCCCGGCGAAAAATAGGAGAGACGAAAAAGCTGTTCCCGCAGCGCCTCGACATCGAGGCCCCGGGAACAGCTTTTTTTGTGGAACAAGAACCCGCCGGAGGACGCGCGGCGGCCGCCATGCCGCCCCGCTGACCCGCAGCTCGTGAAGATGAATCCGGAAGGCGTGGCGGGCAAACAACCTACAGGCGGGTGAGCTCCCGCGGATAAGACGTCAGGACGACAGGCTGCCCGTCAAGTCCGATATAGACGTCATCCTCGATGCGGACCCCGCCGATCTCCGGAATGTAAACGCCGGGCTCGATCGTGAAGAGCAGGCCCGCTTGCATGAGCGTCTTGTTCTCCCCGTGCACGGAAGGCTGCTCATGCACGTCGATCCCCATGCCATGGCCGGTGCGATGCGTAAAGTAGAAGCCGTATCCGTCCCCGTCGATCACGCTGCGCGCCGCCCGGTCCACCTCTGCGAGCGGCCTTCCCGCCTTCACGGCGGCCAAGGCGCTGCGGTTGGCCTTGAGCACCGAATCGTAGATGCGACGCTGCGAGTCCGTACCTTCCCCGATCAGGAACGTGCGGGTGATATCGGAGCAGTATCCGTCCTTGTAGACGCCCATGTCGATCAGAAGCAAGTCGTTCTCCTGCAGCTTGTAGGCGCTGGACCGGCCATGCGGCAGAGCGGTCCTGACGCCTCCGAGAACGCTCGTCTCGAAGGCAGGCTTGTCGCCGCCGAGCACGCGCAGACGGTACTCGATCTCGGCATTGAGCTCCAGCTCGGTCACTCCGGGAGCGGCTTTGGCTGCCGTCTCCGCGAGCACCTGCTCCGCGAGGGCGACGGCTTTCTTGACGAGCTCGATCTCTCCTTCGGACTTGACGAGACGAAGCCCCATGACGAGCGGCTCGGCATCGCGGAAGGCCGCTTGGCCGTACAGCCGCGCCAGCTGCAAGTAACCGGAGTAGCGCAGATGCGCGCTCTCTACCCCGACGACCGAAGCCTGCGCGCCCGTCTCCCTCTCCAGCAGAGCGTAGGCGTCATCCGTATCGCCGATCCCCACCAGCTTGCCGACCTGGGCCGCCCCGCGGGCGCTCTCCTCGTCGAGGGCAGGCACCAGAAGCGTATAACCGTCCTTGCCGGGCTCGATGACGAGCGCCATGAAGCGCTCATGCGGATCGCTGTAGAAGCCGGTCAGGTAAAATATGCTGGCCGGCGAGGTCAGAATCGCCAAATCCATTCCGGACGCATTCAGCGCCTCTTTCATTTTGAGCCAGCGATGCTTGTAGGGCAGCGTATCCATCGTTCATTACCTCCGGTTCTCTTCTGCGGTTAACCTCTCGTCCTGCCATTGTACCATACCGTAGGCGGGAACGACCTGTGGATCTCGTCACAATTCAGCCCTATATGCACGGGGAAGCCGGGAGTAGGCGGAGTTGAACAAGGGTAAGGTAGGTGCAAGAGGTGAATGAAATTGGAATTGTTGAAAAATGCCTTTCTGTTTCTGGGCGGATTCCTGAATGTCGCCATTCTGCTGACGATCGCGATCGTCGTGCTCCTGGTGCTGTGGGCACGCCGCCGGGGGGACCGGCGCCACGGCAGCTACTTGTCCGACCATTCACAGCAAGCCCGGGAAGCGGAGAGCCGCCGGCAGCAGAGCGATCGGGATCGCCTGGAATGATCCCCCGGCCCGAAGCCGAACGAAAGAACTGCCGGAACGCTCCGGCGGTTTTTTTCGTCCTTCTCCGCCGCAGGCGCAGTTGACCGGACATCCCCGCCGGGAGTAACGTTAAGGGAAGGGCAAGGTATGAACAAGGAGAGCGCAAGGAAAGAGAGGCTGACCAAGCAATGTCAATCACGCTAAGAACACCCGAAGAAATTTCCCAGATGAGGCGTGCCGGCGCCATCGTGGCGGAATGCCACAGGCAGATTGCGGCCATGATCGCTCCGGGAATCACGACCATGGACATCGAGCGCCATGTCGAGGCTTATATCCGAAGCCAGGATGCGATTCCTTATACGATCGGATATAAAGGATACAAATACGCCACTTGCGCTTCCGTCAACGACGTGATCGCCCATGGCTTTCCGAGCGATGCGCCGCTTGCCGAGGGCGATCTGTGCACGATCGATATCGTTGTTCAGGCGGACGGCTGGATCGGCGATTCGGCATGGACCTATGCGGTAGGGCAGCTGCCGGACGAAGCCCGCCGCTTGATGGAAGTGACCAGGGAATGCCTCGATATCGGCATCCGCGAAGCGCAGCCCGGCAAGAAGATCGGCGATGTCATGCACGCGGTGCAGAAGCATGCCGAGGAGAACGGCTTCTCGGTCGTAAGGGATCTGCTCGGCCACGGCGTCGGACGGGAGCTTCATGAAGAGCCGAACTTCGCCCATGTCGGCAAGCCCGGCAAAGGCTTCCGCCTGAAGGAAGGCATGGTGCTCACGATCGAGCCGATGATCAATGAAGGCACCTGGCAGATGTTCATCGACTCCGACGGCTGGACCTGCCGCACGATGGACGGCAAGCGTTCCGCCCAATACGAGCATACGCTCGTCATCCAGGAAGGCGGACCGCTTATCCTGACGCAGCAGTAGCCTATGCGCATGCCCTATCAAGCGAGCAAAAGCCCGTTGTCCGGAAAAACCGGACAACGGGCTTTTTAGGTGCAAGTCGATAGGACGATCCGCCTGGAGCCGCATATCTCTCTTCCCGCCGAGGAAAAACACAGAATCAGCCCGCGCCGGATATGGCCTTGAGAGCGGCCTTCTTCTGCGGATCCTCCTGCTGCAGCTTGGTCCGCAGCTGATCCATCAGCATATAAGCCGTCCGGTCCGTGACGACGCCGGTGGCGTCGAGCTTGCTGCGGGTCTGGAAGCTTCTGACGTCGGCGTCGGTCTTCTCCCCGAACACGCCAGGCTGGTCCGCCGCGCCGTATCCGAGCGCCTCCAGCATGGACTGGAGCGTCTTGACATGATCGCCGTAGTCGCCTTTCTTCAGCTCCTCCCCGGATGGAAGAGCCGGCAGGGATGCATACGCAGGAAGATCGACCGATTCATCCGGCTTCACGCCCTTCTTGTGGATCCATTCTCCGTTCGGCGTTTTCCACTGGGCCTCGGTCAGCTTGAGCACAGAGTTGTCCTTGTACTGCCCGAAGCTCTGCACGATGCCCTTGCCGAACGTCGTCGTGCCGATGACCTTGGCGCCTGCCGATTCCTTGAGAGCGGCCGAGAGGACCTCGGCTGCGCTGGCCGTCTGCCCGTTGACGAGAACGACGATGGGAAGATCCAAGGGGGTCTTCTGCTTGGAATAGTATTTCTGGACTTTCTTGTCGTCCTTGTAGTCGACCTCCAGAATCATCTTGCCCTTCGGAATCAGCTTGTTGGCGATGTCGATCGTCGGCACGAGCAGGCCGCCCGGATTGGAACGGAGATCGAGAACGAGCTTTTTCATCCCCTTCTTCTGCAGCTCCTCGAACGATTTGTTGAATTCCTTGGCCGTCGACTCGGCGAACCGGCTGATGACGATCTCGCCGACGCCCCCCTCCAGCATCGCTGAGCTAACGGTCGTAACCGGAATCGGCGCGCGCGTGAGCTCAACCGTAAGCGGCTGGCTGCCGGTCCGCGACAGCGCGACCTTGACCTTGCTCCCCTTCTCGCCGCGCAGCAGGCCGACGAGCTTTTCCATCGTGACGCCCTTGACCGGAGTGCCGTCGACAGCTGTAATCTCGTCGCCAGCCAGCACGCCGCCCTTCTCGGCCGGCGTTCCCTTCATGACGCTGTCGATCAGGTAGCGGTCCTCCTCTTGGCGCACCTGCACCCCGATGCCGACAAACTCCGGCTGGTAGCTCTGGATATAATCCTCGCCCTCGCTTCCCGGCATATAGGTGGAGTATGGATCGCCCAGAGCCGCCACCATTCCTTTGGCAGCCCCGTTCAGCAGCTCGTCGGGCTTCGTCCCGAACAGATAATCCTTCTTGATTTCTTTATAGGAGGCGTTGAAATTGCCGAATACCTTCTCCTTGATCACCGGATACTGGATGACCATCGACAGCCTTCCCGCTCCGAATCCGATCGCCAAGGCCGCTATCGCCCCTGCGACGCACCAGGTGACAAAGCGCTGCCTGGCAGCCTCGCTGCGCATTTGCTTCATGTCTGATCTCTCCGCTCCGCCCGCCTGGGCTGTTGTTCTCCTGTCCGAATCGATCTTCCGACCGGTGGATCGTTATTCCCTCGCATGCGCGCCCCGTCCGTCAGACGGAAGAGCCGCTTGCTTGTGCTACCTACTTTATCCTATTTGGGCGGAGCATTTCAATTTCCATCCCCTTGAAGGCATCGGGGCGACTCCGGTACAATGAGGGATAGCTTGCCGAACCAGATATAGAGAAGCGACAGGAAACGGAGAGAAAGCCGATGTACAAGCTGATTGCCATCGATGTGGATGATACGCTGCTGAACGACAACCTTGAAGTGACTCCCGCCACACGCGCCGCTCTGACGGCCGCGCTGGATCGCGGAGTGACCGTAACGCTCGCCACCGGGAGGATGTTCGCTTCCGCCCGCCAGGTCGCCGAGGGGCTGCGGCTCAACGTGCCGATCATTACTTACCAAGGCTCCCTCGTCAAGACGCTGCTCGACGGACAGGTGCTCTACGAGCGCTATGTGCCCTCCGACGCCGCTGCCGAGCTGGACCGGTACTGTGTCGGCAAAGGGCTGCATCTGCAGCTGTACGTGGACGACAAGCTCTATGTCCGCGAGGAGAACGAGAAGGTAAGGGACTACGCCCGCCAATCCAAAATACCGTATATCGTCGAGCCCGACTTCAGCTCCCTGCTGAAGCAGCCCTTGCTCAAAATGCTCATCATCGACGAGCCGGCCTATCTCGACGAGGTCGCCTCAGACCTGCAGCCCCTCATCGGCGGCACGGTCCATATCACGAAATCCAAGCCGCATTATCTGGAATTCATGCATAAGGAAGGAACCAAGGGACATGCCCTGAAGTTCATGGCGGAGCATATCGGCTGCTCCATGGAGGAGACGATCGCCATGGGAGACGCCTGGAACGACCGCGAGATGCTGCAGGCGGCCGGCCTCGGCGTCGCGATGGCGAATGCGCAGCCGGCTCTCAAGGAGCTCGCGGACTATGTGACGCTGTCCAACAACGAGGACGGGGTCGCGCATGTCGTCGACAAGTTTATCCTGAACCCTGGTTGATGGAGTTTCAGGAGATGAAAAAGAGCGTACCGCCGCGGTACGCTCTTTTTGCGATGCTGCCGGCCAAGCGGCTAGATCATGACCGGCATCGGATCGGTCTTGAGCTTGTTCTCCATGATCCAGCTGTCGTCCGCATTGAACAGGTAGGCCCGGTGTACGAGCACATCGACCTCGTCGCCCGGCTTCAGCACTTCCTTCTCCAGCGAGCGGTACGTGATCAGCTTGCGGCCTCCGATGTCCAGCTCCACCATCCATTCGCTGCCGCGGAAGTGGATATGGCGGACCTGGGCTCTCATCGTCGTGGAAGCGAGCGTGATTTCTCCCGGCTTGCCGATCTCGATATATTCCGGACGGATCAAGCCCTTGACTCCGGCCCAGCTCGCCGCTTCCTCGAAGCCCTTGAGGGACGCCACGTCTTCGATCGTCGTCGATTCGCCGATGAACTCCGCGACGAACTGCGTTTCGGGCTTCTTGTAAATATCCCAAGGGGAACCCTTCTGCTCCAGACGCCCCTTGTTGATGATCATGATTTCGTCCGCGACCTCGATCGCCTCGTCCTGGTCATGCGTGACGAAGATCGAGGTGATGCCTACGCGCTCGATCATCTCCTTGAGCCAGGTGCGCAGCTCCGTGCGGATCTTGGCGTCGATCGCCGCGAACGGCTCGTCGAGCAGCAGCAGCTGCGGCTCCGGCGCGAGCGCCCTTGCGAAGGCGACGCGCTGGCGCTGTCCGCCGGACAGCTGGGACGGGTAGCGATGCTCGAATCCCTTGAGGCCGGTCAGCTCGATCAAGCTCATGACACGCTCGCGAATCGCGCTTTTGGACTGCTTCTTGACCTTCAGGCCGAAGGCGACGTTGTCGAAGACGGTCATATGCTTGAACAGCGCGTAGTTCTGGAACACGAAGCCGATGCCCCTCTCCTGGGGCGGCTGATCGTTGACCCTTTTCCCGTGAATGATGATATCGCCGGAGGTCGGCGACTCCAGACCGGCCAGCATGCGCAGGATCGACGTCTTGCCGCCGCCGCTCGGACCGAGCAGGCCGATCAGCTGCCCCTTCTGGATGCCGAAGCTGACATCCTGCACCGCCCGAAAGTCTCCAAAGGACTTGGTTAAACCCTTTACCTCAATATGCATGATCATGCACTTCCCTTCGCTAGCCGGCTTCCGTTCGAACTGCTTATCGATAGAATATTCCTATTAGGTTACTTGGTATTAATGCTAATGTAGCAGAAGCCTTCCTTTCCCGTCAATGGATATGTCAGATCGAACGCCAAAATAGGCGGGGCCGAGAGAGCATGGATCCAATCATGCAGAGCTGCACGATTCAGCAGTGCATATGGCAGAGCCAGTTTCTGCCGAGCCAGTTTCTGCGGAGCCAGTTTCTGCCGAGCCAGTTTCTGCGGAGCCAGTTTCTGCGGAGCCAGTTTCTGCGGAGCCAGTTTCTGCGGAGCCAGTTTCTGCGGAGCCAGTTTCTGCGGAGCCAGTTTCTGCGGAGCCAAAAAAACGCCTGTCCAAATGGACAGGCGTTTCTCGGACAATCGATTCATCTGCGGCTTCATTCCGTCTTCTCGGTCACGTAAAGCTCTTCGCCGCTCATGATGACGCTCTGTCCCTGGGTCAGATCCGTCATCCACGCCGCGAAGCGCTCCGCCTCCGGAGCGGCCGGCAGGCAGCGGACCCGCACGCGGTCGGTGAACTCGACTCCGTCCACGAGGATGCCTCTGGCATGCAGCTCGTTCTCGAGCTTGCCGTACCAAGTGTAGTCCACGTCGACGAAAACCTCGCGGTGAAGGACATTCGTGATCGGGCCGGCTGCCTCGATCGCCGCGGCGGCACCGTCCGTATAGGCCCGGATGAGGCCGCCTGCGCCGAGCATGATGCCTCCGAAATAGCGGGTCACCACGATCGCGACGTTCTTCAGCCCTTGATGCTTGATCACCTCGAGGATCGGCTTGCCGGCGGTGCCGCTCGGCTCCCCGTCATCCGACTGCTTCTGGAACTCGTCCCGCTCGCCGACGATGTAGGCGGAGCAGTTGTGCGTTGCATTCCAGTGCTGCTTCTTGATCTCCTCGATGAAAGCGACCGCTTCGGCTTCGCTCGCGACGGGCCTCCCATGGCCGATGAAGCGGGATTTCCTGATGACGATTTCCTTGACGCCGGGCTCCCTCAGCGTCTTGTACCGGTCAAGCATGGGGCTGAGGCGCCCTTACAGGCGCGCTTCGAGCTCCGCTTTTTCCTTCTCGTAGCCCGGTTTGCCGAGCAGCGCGAACATGTTCTTCTTGTACGCCTCGACGCCCGGCTGGTCGAACGGATTCACGCCGAGCAGGTAGCCGCTTATGCCGCAGGCTTTCTCGAAGAAGTACACCAGGTAGCCGAAGGTGTACGGCGACAGGTCCTTGATGCCCACGACAAGATTCGGCACCTGGCCGTCCGTATGCGCCAGCAGCGTTCCCTCGAATGCTTTTTTGTTGACGAAGTCCATCGTCTTGCCCGCGAGGAAGTTCAGGCCGTCCAGATCGTCCGTATCGGCTTCGATCGTGATCTGCTCGGTCGGCTCGCCGACTTGGATGACGGTCTCGAACAGGTTGCGGCTGCCTTCCTGGATGAACTGGCCCATGGAATGCAGGTCTGTGGAGAAATCGACGGCCGCAGGGAAGATGCCCTTATGGTCCTTGCCCTCGCTCTCCCCGTACAGCTGCTTCCACCATTCCGACACGAAGTGGAGGGAAGGCTCGTAATTGACGAGAATTTCGGTCGCTTTGCCTTTGCGGTACAGGGAATTGCGGGCCGCGGCATACTGGTAGGCCTCGTTCTCATGCACGTTCGGATTGCTGTATTCCTTGGAAGCGTCGGCTGCGCCTTGCATGATGGCGTCGATGTCGATGCCGGCGGCGGCGATCGGCAGCAGGCCGACAGCGGTCAATACGGAATAGCGGCCGCCGACGTCGTCCGGAATAATGAAGGATTCGTAGCCTTCCTCGGTCGCCAGCTTCTTGAGCGCGCCGCGAGCGGTATCCGTCGTGGCATAGATGCGCTTCCGCGCTTCCTCCTTGCCGTACTTCTTCTCCAGCTCGCCGCGGAAGACGCGGAAGGCGAGAGCAGGCTCGGTCGTCGTGCCGGATTTGGAGATGACGTTGATCGACCAGTTCTTGCCCTCAAGCGCCTGCAGCAGGTGGGTCACATAGGTGGAGCTGATGTTGTTGCCGGCGAAGAAGATCTGCGGGCCCTTGCGCTGGCCGTCCGGCAAGATGTTGTAGAAGGAATGCGACAGCATCTCGATCGCCGCGCGCGCGCCCAGGTACGAGCCTCCGATGCCGATGACGACGAGCGCCTCGGAGTCGGATTTGATCTTCTCGGCGGCCGTCTTGATGCGGGCGAATTCTTCTTTATCGTAAGCGTTCGGCAGGTCGATCCAGCCCAGGTAGTCGGAACCTGCTCCGGTTCCGTTGTGCAGCTGCTCGTGCGCGAGGCGGATCGGGCCCTCGAGATTGTCGATCTCGTTCTGGCCAAGGAATCCAAGCGCTTTGCTGTAGTCGAATTGAATGGTTTTGCTCATGACTGGTACAGCCTCCTCATCTCGTTCGGGTGTTTATATCGTCTTCCGGCAGCGGCGTGCGCGCCGGACCCATACGCCCTCAGGCATGTCCTAAGGATACTGGATTACGGTATCGAAGACAAGCAACCGGAGACTCCTTCATGCAAGATTCACGAAGCCCGGAGTAGTCCGCTGGAGGCAGGCTTATGGTATGATGAATAGGGTTTCCGCCTCTGCCGCCGCGCAGGCGCGGATCAGTACGAAGAAAGTCGGTGAATCGCCATGACAAAACCTTCGATCGCCTTTATCGGCCTCGGAACGATGGGTGCCCCGATGGCATCCAACCTGCTGAAAAAAGGATTCCCGGTCTCCGTATGGAACCGGACGCCCTCCAAGTCGGAGGCGCTTGCCGCAGAAGGCGCGCGCGCCGCGCAATCGCCCGCCGACGCTGTCGCCGGAGCGGATGTCGTCATCACGATGCTGAGCAACGACGATGTCGTGCGGGAGCTGTACCGCGGAGAAGGCGGCATTCTCGCCCACGTCCGTCCCGGCACGGCGCTGGTGGACAACAGCACCATCTCCCCGGCCCTTGCCCGGGAGCTGGCCGATGCGGCGGAGCAAGCCGGATGCGGCTTCCTCGACTGCCCGGTTACGGGCAGCAAGCCCGCTGCCGTAGGCGGCACGCTCGTGTTCATGGTCGGCGGCGAAGCCGGGCTGCTGGAGCGCGTCCGCCCCGTTCTGGAGGCGATGGGACAGAAAATCGTCCATCTCGGCCCTTCCGGCAGCGGCTCGGTCGCCAAGCTCGGCCACAACACCATTGTCGGCATCAACAACCTCGCCCTCTCCGAAGGCCTCTCCATCGCGGTCAGCGGCGGCCTGGATCCAGCCAAGTTCCTGGACATCGTCAAGGCCGGAGCGGCGGGCAGCAAGGCGGCGGAGCTCAAGTCGCCGAAGCTGCTGGAGCGCGACTACAGCGTGCAGTTCTCGCTGGCGCTCATGCTCAAGGACCTCAAGCTCGCTTCCGCTTTGTCGGACGGGCTCAGCGTGCCCACCCCGATGCTGGAAGCGGCCAAAAGCCTGTTCCAAGCCGCGAACGCGGCCGGATATGGCGAGGAAGACCTGATCGCGGTATCGCGTGTGTACGAGCAATGGATCGGCCGCGGACTCGACAGCGGCAAATAAACGGGAACCAAACAGGCTCCAGAGCGGCCATGCCACCCTGGAGCCTGTTTGGTTTTCAATCATAAAAAGCCTTAAGGCCTGCACCAAGCGCAGCAGGCCTGCTCTTGACCCGGCTCAGCCGACCGGCGGAGCCGGGAAGCGGTCCGTTACTCGCTGATATAGCTGCAGCAGTAATCCGTCACGCCGAGCACCTCGAGCTTGAAGCGGCTGTCGGCAGGCACCGTGAATTCGCCTTCGCCTTGGATATGAATCCATTCATCGGAGCCCGGAAGCTGAACCTTCAGATTGCCGGCGAGAATCTCCATGTTCTCCTTGCTGTCGGTGCCGAACTCGTATTCTCCCGGCAGCATGATGCCGAGCGTCACTTTCGAACCGTCCGGAAGCAGCACGGTACGGCTGGTGACTTTTCCTTCGAAGTAGACATTCGCTCTTTTGACGGCGGTTACATTCTCGAATTGGGACATGACGGGATGAGCTCCTTCATTAAATTGATGGAAAATATGGGTAGGAAAAGACTTCGTCAAGGAGAATAACGCCTCTTGATTCCGGTTATCCTTCACCGCTTTAGCATATCACATCAGATGGGAAACAAAAAGCCGCGGAAGGCAAAATGCCTCCGCGGCTGAACGTCCTCCGGCCGGCTCGCCGGCAAGAAGCGTGGATCGGATTACAGAAGCTCCTTGACCTTGCTCACGACGTTCTCGACCGTGAAGCCATACTCCTTGATGACGCGGTCGCCAGGGGCGGATGCGCCGAAGGTGTTGATGCCGAGCACGGCGCCGCCGTCGCCGACATAACGCTCCCAGCCGAACGGATGAGCCATCTCGATGGCCAGGCGGGCTTTGACCTCCGGCAGAATGACCGAGTCGCGGTAAGCCTTGTCCTGCTTGTCGAACAGATCCCAGCTCGGCATGCTGACGACGCGGGCTTGGATTCCCTCCTCGGCAAGCGCCTTCTGCGCAGCTACAGCGAGCTGGACTTCGGAGCCGGTTGCGATGAGCTGCACCTGAGGCTTGCCGTCGGCCGCGTCGGAGATGACATACGCGCCTTTTTTGATGCCTTCGCGGGCTTTTTCAGCAGAGCCTTCCAGGATCGGCAGGTTCTGGCGGGTCAGGACGAGAGCGACTGGGTTCTTCGTATTCTCGACCGTGTATGCCCACGCCGCGGAAGTCTCGTTGCCGTCCGCCGGGCGAAGCACCGTCAGGTTAGGAATGACGCGGATGGAAGCCAGCTGCTCAATCGGCTCATGGGTAGGACCGTCTTCGCCGACCGCGATGCTGTCATGCGTGAGCACGTACGTGACCGGCAGGCTCATGATGGCGGCGAGGCGAACAGCCGGACGCAGGTAATCGGTGAAGACGAAGAACGTGCCGCCGTATACTTTGAGGCCGTGATGCAGCGCCATTCCGTTCATGGCCGCAGCCATGCCGAACTCGCGGATGCCGTAATAGATGTTGCGGCCTGCGTAGTTGTCGGCATGGAAGACCGGCAGGTCCTTCAAATGCGTCATCGTGGAGCTTTCCAGGTCGGCGGAGCCGCCCAGCAGGTTTGGCACGTTTTTGGCCAGGCCGTTCAGCGCGTTGCCGGAAGCGACGCGTGTCGACACGGCTTTGTCCGAGGTGGAGTAGGCCGGAAGATCCTTGTCCCATCCCTCAGGCAGCTCGCCTGCGACGGCGCGCTCGAATTGAGCGGCGAGATCCGGATGAGCCGTTTTGTACTTGGCGAACAGCTCGTTCCAGGCCGCGTTGGCCTGCTCGCCTTTTTGCTTCACTTCGGCGAAATGGGCGCGGACTTCATCCGGTACGAAGAACGGCTCTTCCGATGCCCACTCGTAGAATTTCTTGGTCAGAACGGTTTCCTCCGCTCCGAGCGGGGAGCCGTGGGTGCCGCCATGGCCGCCTTTGCCGCCTTTGTTCGGGCTGCCGTAGCCGATCATCGTCTTGACCTCGATCAGGGTCGGCTTGCGCAGCTCGGCTTGTCCCTTCGCGATCGCCTCGGCCAGCGCATCCAGATCATTGCCGTCTTCGACGCGCAGCACCTGCCAGCCGTAGCCCTCGAAGCGCTGCTGGACGTTTTCGGAGAAGGAAAGGCTCAGCTCGCCGTCCAGCGAGATGTTGTTGGAATCGTACAGCATGATGAGCTTGCCGAGCTGCAGATGGCCCGCCATGGACGCCGCTTCGTTGGAGATGCCCTCGGAGAGGTCGCCGTCGCCGCAGATCGCGTACGTGAAGTGGTTCACGATGTCGAGGCCGCCCTTATTGTAAGTGGCGCCGAGCTGCGCTTCCGCCATCGCCATGCCGACGGCCATGCCGATGCCTTGGCCGAGAGGTCCGGTCGTAGCGTCGACGCCTGCCGTATGGCCGTATTCCGGATGGCCTGGCGTTTTGGAGCCCCATTGGCGGAAGCTCTTCAGGTCGTCGATCGACAGATCGTAGCCGGACAGGTGAAGAAGGCTGTACAGCAGCATCGAGCCGTGGCCTGCGGACAGTACAAAGCGGTCACGGTTGATCCAGGTCGGATTGGCCGGGTTGTGGTTCATCGCTTTGGCGAACAGCTGGTAGCCCATCGGTGCGGCGCCCATCGGCATGCCGGGATGGCCGGAGTTGGCTTTCTCGACCGCATCGATCGAGAGCGTGCGGATCGTCGTAACGGAAAGATGGTCGATGGTTTGTTGGGTTGTAGCCATATTTTTTCTCCTCCTAATATCGGACGGTGCGTTTCTCTTGCTCTTGCCTGTTGAACATCATATCGGAGCTCCAGCCCCGCGGATGTGAAATATTGTACCACTCAGCTAGTATCATTTCCATCTGCTGCATGCTTTTAGCCGGATGAAGGTTTCATGAAACAGCAGAGCGAATCAGCCGTGAAATACGACGGTTTTGTTCTGATGGACGAGGATCCTGTCCTCTGCATGCCATTTCACGGCCCGCGCGAGTACGACCCGCTCGATCGTGCGGCCGATCCGCTTCAGGCTCGGCACGTCGTCCCGGTGGCTGACGCGCTGCACGTCCTGTTCGATGATCGGTCCTCCGTCCAGCTCCTCGGTCACATAGTGGGCTGTCGCCCCGATGATTTTGACGCCGCGGTCGTAAGCTTGCGCATAAGGCTTGCCTCCGACGAAGGCGGGCAGGAACGAATGGTGGATGTTGATGATCCGGTTCGGGAACTGCTCGATCACTTTGGGCGATACGATCTGCATATAGCGGGCCAGCACGATGAGATCCGCATTGCGGCCGATGATTTCGAGCTGCTTGCGCTCCGCCTCTGCTTTCGTGTCCGCGGTGACCGGAATATGATGGTACGGAATGCCGAACGATTCCACGAGCGGCCGCATGTCGGGATGATTGCTGATGACCATGGCGATATCGACGTCGAGGTCGCCCGCCTGCCACTGCCAGAGCAGCTCCAGCAGGCAGTGGTCTTCCTTGGAGACAAATACCGCCAGCCTTTTCTTGCGGCTCGCCCTGAACGTATGCCACTTCATCTCGAAGCGGTCGGCCACCCGGGTGAAATCCTCCTGCAGAACGGGAAGCTGGGCGTCCATGTCGCTCAGGTCGAACTCGAAGCGGATGAAGAACATCCCTCCCTCCGGGTTCATCGTATATTGGTCGGATTGAACGATGTTCGCTCCGTGCTCGTACAGGAACTGCGATACTGCGGAGACGATGCCCGGCCGGTCCGGGCACGAGATGAGCATGCGCGCGCGTCCGGATTTGGACGGGGCGTCGATTGAAGAGTTGGTAGGCAATGGCATGAGAGAGGTCTTCCTTCCGTTTGTATGATGCCGACCTAGCATAGCCGGTCTTCGGCGCACATCCGCTGATGCACTCCAGCACTAAAGCAGCCGGCTGCAAAATCAGGCAGGAAAGGCTGCTCTCCTGCCTGATGGAACTGCTTTTGTGCTTGGATGCCCGCAGCTGCCCAGCTTTCAACTTCTATTTGCAGATGGAAACGGGTACGGCGATGATTTCCGCCGATGCGTCTAGGCGTTGACGAGAACCTGTTTGCCGGCGAACCAGAACGTGATCAGCTTGTTCAGCTCTTCCTCGGACATATCCGCGAACTCTCCGCCTTCGCGGGCCAGATCGTAGAGGCGCTCCAGCGGCTCGCGAGGATCCGCCTTGCGTGCCTTGGCGTCGCCCTTGAGCGTCTCCCAGACCGAGAGGACGTACGTGCGGCGGTCGATCTCCTGCTTGCCGAGGAAATGATGCAGGCGCTCCAGCTGATCGAAGAATCTCTCTCCGAAGCGTTCCATGCCGTCTCCGCGCAGAAGGGCGATCTCGGCGTCGTACATCGGACGCTGCTTCTTGGCGTCCTTGCCGATCCACGGCGTTTCGAGAATGAATGGCCTTCCCGCAAGCGCCTCGTGGTGGACGATGGCATGGATCGCGTCGTAGCCGAGCCAGCCCGAGCCGATCGGCGTATGGCGGTCCTTGCCGGAGCCGGCCGGGTTCTTCGTATCGTTGACATGGACGACGGCAACCTTGTCCAGGCCGACGATCCGGTCGAACTGCTCCAGCACGCCGTCCAGATCGCCGGCAAGGTCGTAGCCGGCGTCATTCATATGGCATGTATCCATGCATACGGTAAGGCGGTTGTTGGCCGATACCTTGTCCATAATCTGGGCGATCTCCTCGAAGGAGCGGCCGATTTCCGTGCCTTTGCCCGCCATCGTCTCCAGAGCGATGTTCACGTCGGTCTCCTCGACCCCGGAGAGAACCTCGTTCAAGCCTTCCGCGATCCGGTTGATGCCGAATTCGGCATCCTTGTCCGTGTAGGCGCCGGGATGCAGAACGATGTTGCGGACGCCGATGGCATGCGTGCGGCGGATTTCCTCCTGGAGGAAGCGGACAGCCAGCTCGAACGTATCCGGCTTGTAGGAGCCGAGGTTGATGATGTACGGAGCGTGCACGACGATCTCGCCGATGCCGGCGCTCTCCATGAGAGCCCTGCCCTCTTCGATATATAGCGAATCGATCGGCTTGCGCCGGGTGTTCTGAGGCGCGCCGGTATAGATCATGAACGAGCTGGAGCCGTAAGAGATGGCTTCCTGTGCAGCCGTGACGAGCCCCTTGTCGCTGAACGACACATGGGATCCGATTTTCAACATGCTTGAGCTCCCCTTTTATAAGCATTTGTCTTACGTAAAATAATCCATGCAGGAATGACCGCAATCCGTCCTTCATCGATCTTCCGCCTCTCCAATCGCAGGAGATGCCGTTCGACTTGGATAATCAGTCTTATTTTACAGGGTGCGTCGAAATAAATCTAGGAATAGGCTATAATTTGGATGAGGTGACATCACTACGATGAGAAATGCTCCGGATTGGTTTATGTACATGATTGTGTTTTGGGCATTCGTCATGATTGGAGCCATGTCGATCGGCGGCTTCTTCATGTTCCGCAAGTTCCTTAAGGTTCTTCCCAAAAAAGACGGAAAATCGAAGCTGGACTGGCAGAACTACTGGGTCGAACGCAGCCGCAGCCTATGGACGGACGATTCCAAGGCGCTGCTGGACGAGCTTGTCGCTCCGGTGCCTGGACCTTTCCGCGATATAGCGAAACACTCCATCGCCGCCCAGATCGGCCAGGTCGCGGTAGAGAGCGGAGCCAGCGAAGTGACCCGGAACCATTGCATCGAAGGTTACATCCGCGCCACTCCCAAGCGGGATTACCGGAGCCTGGTCACGTTTCTGAACAAGCAGGGCATCGACTACTCGGCCTACACGCATCTGCTCAATCGGTAACCGATTGGATCGCACTGGTCCGGGGTAATGGGAGATACTTGAAACGAACCCCAACGGAGGTGCTTCACCATGAACCTGACCCGAAAACGCCAAAAAGGCGCCCGCTCGCTGAGCCTGGCGCCGGCGAGCCTTGCCTTGATGTCGATGCTCATGCTCGCGTCGGGCTGCGGCGCCAAAAACGACGCGCCGGCCAATGCAAGCGCAGCCAACAATGGCGGAGTGGTGGATTCCTCGCAAGGAGTTTCGCCTGATTCCGTCGGCGATCCCGTTGCCGAGGCTACCCCTTCGCCGGACAAGGCAGGAACTGCTCCCAAGGAAGAGCCGACGACCCAGTCCCAGGAGCAGAAAGGCTCCGGAACCTACAATGGCTTGGCGGACGGACACTCGGTCGAGATCACGACGGATACGGACACGGTCGTCTTCCAGGCTGCCACGGATCAGATCAAGACGCTTCAGGATATCGAGACCGGCGAAAAGGTCGACTTCACCTATATTGTGAAAGAACTCGATACGGACAGCAGCGGCAAAGTCCAGCAGCGCTGGATCACATCCATTCAAAAATCTTCTTGACGGAGAGGCGGCTTGATGCGCGAGTGAGAATCGCTATTGCGGGGGGAAGCGGATTTATCGGACAGGCGTTGACGAAAGCGCTGGCCGAAGAAGGCCACTCAGGATGGATATTGACCCGATCCCGCAAAGGGAAAGCTTCCACCGGAACCGTTCCGGGAGGAAGCTTTTCTTCTGTGGCTTGGGATGATGCGGAGAGCGACCCTTCCCTGCTGGAAGGCGTCGATGCCGTCGTGAATCTGGCCGGAGCCTCCATCAGCCAGCGCTGGTCGGCAGCGGGGAAGCAGCGGATATTGAACTCGAGGCTGGACACCTCAAGCAGGCTGGCACGCATAATCGGCAGCCTCTCCGCCAAGCCCGCCGTGCTCGTCAACTCATCCGGCGTCAACGCTTATGGGAACTCAAGCGAGGAGACGTTCACCGAGCAAAGCCGGGTCTGCTCCATGGATTTCCTTTCTTCCGTCGTGCAGGAATGGGAGCATGCGGCAGCGTCCATACCGGCGGAGCGGACCGTGTATCTCCGTACTGGCATCGTCCTGGATCGAGACGGGGGCATCCTCCCCAAAATGCTCCTGCCGGTCCGCTTATTCGCCGGAGGCCCTCTCGGCAGCGGCAAGCAATGGATCTCCTGGATCCATCTCGAGGACATCGTCCGAATGATCCTGTTCATTCTGGAGACGGCAACGGTTGAAGGCCCCGTCAACGCATCGGCACCTGAGCCGGTACGCAACGAAGCCTTCTTCAAAATAGCCGCTGCCGCCATGAAACGGCCTTACTGGTTCCCGGTCCCGGCTCCTCTGCTCAAGCTGGCTCTCGGGGAGCAATCGGCGCTGCTTCTCGAAGGACAGCGTGTCGTTCCCGCCAAAGCTCTCGAAGCCGGCTTCGCGTTCCGCTATCCGACCCTGGAAGCCGCCATGAGTGAACTCCTTTAACGAGGAGCGGCATACTCATAGGAATAGCCATCGATCCCCGCAAGCTGGAGAACATCCCCGTTCTCCAGCTTGTAGCTTTTATAGGGAACCATCGGCCTGCCGTTGAGAAGAGATCCGTTGCGGGAGCCGAGATCCTTGGCCAAGCATCCGGATGGACCGGCCTCCAGCTCCAAATGGATTCTTGAGACCCCGGGAGAGCGATCCACTACGGCTACGCTTCCTTCCGCACGCCCGATCTGATTCCGCGACTCGCTGAGCTCCAGCTTTTCGGAGCTTCCGTCCTTGGACCGGAGCAGCGCATGACGAGATGAATTCCCCTCCTTCGCAACCGTTCCGCCGCCGGCGCCCAGCCATACGGTTTTGTCCGCAGGCGACGCAGCAGCCGAAGCCTCATGGGAATGGCTGGACCAATCGCCGCCATGAACCCCATGGGAAGAAAACCTATCCGCTTGGACGGCATGTTCGGAAAAAGTCGATCCAAGCCCGTTGCCGAAAGCCTGCTCGAGGAATTTCGGCTTGGATGGAAGGTCGATTGGCTTGTCGGATGGAATTGCGAATGGCTTGTCGGTTGGCTTGTCGGTTGGCTTGTCGGACGTAGGGGACAGCCAGCGCCGGCCCGATCCCAGCCTCCCTGAATCCGGCACGAAAAGCAGGCCGGCTTCCGCTTCCGCATCTCCTTCCTCCACCCGTTCGACCCCTATGCCCCCGTTCCTGCCCCAGAACCAGATCAGAACGCCAGCAGCGACAGCGGCAGTTCCGCAGCAAAGGAAGAGGGAACGATTGCCCGGATCCGGCATGTACATGAACTTCCAGGGCAGAGCTGCAGCTGCGATAACGGCTAGAGTGACGATTCCTTTATTCGGTTTGCTTTGTCCCTTGAACCGCGATGAATCCGCTATCGACAAGCTGCAGGCTTCATCGGCCTCAATAGAATCTTTACCCTTGCTTGCCCGCGCATCGGGAGCTTGAACAATAGCAACATCCCGTCCGGCACGCCGCCCGGAAAATAAATCCTTCCGATCTAATAATTGCCCCAGATCCAGGTCCTTCTCATCCTCCCGGCACAGCGGCTCTCTGGCCGCTGTGCCGCTCCAAGCAAAAGAGCCTTGCCGATCTCTTTGCTCCGGCCAGCTCCGAAAGCGGCCTTCCTCCCCCGCCCCGCTGCGCGAGGAAGCCACGCCGATGCTTGGCATGCTTGGCATGGATGCGCAGGCTCCTTCATCTAAGGAGGCTGCATCCAGCAGCAGAGATCTGAGATCATGCATCGGCACATTGTCATCTCCTATCGCCTGCATCAGCGAGGCCAGCCGTCCATCGGGCTGGACGGAAGCCGAGGCGCGGGCTGCCATCGCCAGAAAGCGGATGCGAAGAGGAGGAACCGCTTGCGGGGGCGAAACGAGCGGAAGATAAACCAGCCCGATATCGCCCCAGCTGTCTCCCACAAAGATACAACTCTCATCCAGCACCAGGTTTTCCGGCTTCAGCATGTAAGAGCGGCACTCTTCGCAGATGGAAGCGACCGCCAGCATCAGGCTGTAGAACTGGGAGGCATCTCCAGCTCCTTCGGTCAGCTTGTGCTTCAGCATTTTTTTGCCGCCTAGCTTGTAGCGGAAGCGGACTTGTCCATTCCACATTTGCCATTCGACAGGAAGCAGGCTTGGCGGAATGCTGCTCTCCAGCATCGCCAGCTCCACTTCATCCAGCTCTTCCCGCCCAATGCCCCCTTCCGCGGAAAGAATCATTTCATGCTCCCGGTTCCATTCAAAATCCGCCAGAAGTGGTCCCATGCTCAAATCCTCCTTCGTTTCAAGAAAGCCATAATGTCACCATGCCCGGGAAGACGGCCAGCATGAAGGGAAAGCGGACGGGCGAAGTTGCCTCTCCTCCGCCGGCTGGTTCGGCGGCCGCATGTCCTGGACTCGGAATGTCGCCGCTGTCGTTGACGTCCGCTGGCGATTGGCCTGAACGAGGATTTGGCGATTGGCCTGCCGTCCACGGCAGGATTGCGGCTTCGCCGGACAATGCCTGCGTACCGGGCGCTGCTTTTCGAATCCTTGAGATTCGCCTGGCAATGAGGAACGCCGCCCCTCCGATTCCTCCGTACAAAAAGGAATACAGCATCAGCTCCGTCACAGCCAGCCAGCCCAGCCATGCGCCCGCCGCGCCGAAAAGCTTGACGTCGCCTGCACCGATTCCTCCGCATGCGTACAGGGCTAGGAGCGGAAGAAATCCCGCGGCCATTCCCGCAGCCGCGTGCAGCAAACCTTCCAGCCCCGAATCAAGCAAGTGCAGGAGCAAGCCAGCAGGAGCGAATGTCAGCGGCAGCCAATTCGGAATTCTCATGCTCCGGATATCCGTGCCGAAGGCGATGCTCACCAGCAGGAAACATCCCCACAGGTTCCATGCTTCCATTTGAATCCTCCCTCCTCTAAATCTTAAAAGCCCGAATCGGCAACGGCTTTTTTTTGCGGCTTTTTCACGGCTTTTTCGCGGATTTCTCACGGCTTTTTCTGGACAATGAAGGGCATCGATGCCGAGGCGCCGTCCGAAGTCGTGACCACGACTTCCCATTGTCCGGGAGTCGTATTGCCGGATACGAGCCAGGACCATTCCACATGTCCCGAGGCATCCGCAGTCTGCGTGCCCACGTGTTTGGATACGCTGTTGCCGCTTTTGTAGCGGACTTCCAGCGTGACCTGAGCTCCGGGAGAAGCGGCCGCTTCAAGAGTGGCTTTGCGTCCGGGCCTTGCCGGAATGGGATAAAGCTTCGTGATTCTGACTGTCGGGGAGGTATCGGGAGCATCCGCTCTGCCTTGGGATGGAAGCGGGTCCGGTATCCATACCCGCTCGGCCGCAGTTCGATGCAGGATGATTTTTTTGCCCAAAAAAGGAACCCTGATCGGAAACTCGTACTGCGCCTCCAGCTTCAGAAAACCGCTCTCTCCCCCTTCGAGATCCGGTAGCGAGAGGCTTGCCAGCGTAATTCGTGAAGGTTCAAGCGGCGTGTCCTCCGCAGCCTTGCGCAAAAAAGGCTCGAACACCGCGATGCCGACGGGTTCAGCGGCCATATCGGCGAGCGCTTTCCAGTCTCCCTGGAGCACGGCTGCGGCCAGCTCTCCTGCCGGATCCGGCAAATACGCCGCTGCCTCGGCAGCCGCCTGTCGCCAGTCGGGAAGCTGCGGCTGCGACGGGGAAGAGTCCACCTTCTGGACCGTTTCGGGCGTAGCCTGATGACCCGGATCTGTGGAGTCTTGCGGAGCCGGTTCCGGGAGCTTGCCTCCGTCCTGCTGAAGCAGCAGCATCGCCGGCCGGATATGCGCCGCCGTCTGTCGAGCCGCCTGATCTGCGGCTGCCTGAAGCGCAGTCTCTGCTGCCGAAAATTGAACAAATGCGGCCAGCAAGACCAGGAACAGCAGCAGGACGGGCATCACAAGCGCGGCTTCCAGAAGGATGGAGCCTTCTTCAGCGCGCGCGGCTCCATCCGGTTGCGGAGACTTGCTCCCCCTTTCCAAGGAAATGCGAGGAGAAGCGAACTGCCGACGAGAAGCCGAAATGCGAACTCTCCTGAAGGCCTTCAGTAGGACCAGCCTGCACGCGTAGACCATTCATACCGTCCTCCCGCCCCATGCTCAGGGCCGCTTCTGCCAAGCAGCCTCGCTGCTCCCGTCAGGAACCACAGCCGCATGGAAGCCTTCACCTCCACCGTCGCGCCCGCAGGCACCGAAGCCAAATTCGTCCCCGTATTGAGCTCGATGATCGCTATCATCCGGCTGAGACGGGAATCTTCGGAACCATGCAGCAAATAGAACAGCCTCAAGTAATCCAAATAGGACAGCTCTGCAGGGACATATTTGGAAATAGGAGCCTGGCCGGTGGCGAGGATCGCTCTCAAATCTCCGATCGCTTCCCTCAATCCATAAACTGCAGCCATCGCCAGCACCAGCAGCGGATGTCCGGCTCCGCGGCTCTCGATCAGTCCCTCCATGGTCCGGACCGCCAGACGGAAAGCAAAAAGCTCTCCGTATGCCGCGCCAAGATTTCCGGACGGATGGTTGAAGCCATATAGGATGTATTCCATTTCCTGGTTATCCAGCGAGGCCATAGCCGGAAAATGCGCATCTTGCCGGGCTCCTTCCCCATCCGGCCGCCGAGGTTCTCCGGCCGATCCGCTCAAGCCGGAAATCAGGCTGTCGAGCATGCGCGGATCCGCAAAGCTGAACCGCTGGGCCGCGTACTGCGCCGTGAACAGGCGCTCCCCGCCTTGGGACAGCAAAGCCCCCATCCCGGAGAATACGCCTCCAGCCAGCTTCTGCGAGCCTTTCACGGCTTCATCGGCTCCGGTGCTGCCGGAGACTCCTTCAAACGATGGTTTGTCCCCCCCGGCCTTGCCGGCTTCATCGGAACCGCCTCCTTCTTCAAGCCGCCGATTGAAGTCCATGCTGGCCTTGAACAAGCTCTCTGCTTGGCGGAAAGCTTCCAAGTCCTCCTCGGTTCCCTTCAAGCCCTCAATCGCATTCAGCAACTGCTGCGCTTCCCCCCAGAGAGCAGCGGCTTTCTTTTTTTCAGCTTTCCGCTCTTCTTTTCGGCTGTCCGCATTGCCGATGCTCGCAGCCTGCTCGGCCATCGTAGCGCCTGGCGCGATCCATTTGTCTTCATAAAATCTCCATTGGCGGGACAGCTCTTGCTCATGGATGGACAATCGGCTTGCCCATGACACGGAACGCTCCTCCAATGCCCGATGAAGTCCGATAGCCGCAGCTTGCGCCGATGAAGAAAAACTGCGGAAATCGTCGCGCTGCTCCAGGACGTTTTTTTCCGCTTGGGAAAACCAGTCCTCTCCAAGCAGCATATCCGATGCGCCATCAAGCACGGACACCGTTCCGGGAATGGAGTCGGCGGCAGCTGAACTGCCGGCCGGCAGCCGATAGGATGAATTCCCAGCCTCATCGCGCCCATCCAGCACGGCTTTCATCTCAAGCTCCGCCCTCCTGGCTGCTTCAAGCTGTTCCACAGCTTCATCCAGAACGGAATCATGGCTTCCTGATGCTTCCGCAGCCAATTGTAGCTTCGCTGATACTGCCATGGCTCTGTTTTCGTAATCCGCAATTTCGGACGCATGCGGCAATGGAGGCGGCAAAGGGCTCGGCGCAATGCAAGAGTTGGGTGCTGTACAAGGACTCGGTGTGGCGCCCGGACTCGGCGTCGGAAGGGCAGCCACCGCATCCTGCCATGCTCTTGTTGCCGCTTCATCCAGAGAAATCCATTCCAAATAAAGAGGGTATTCGGCCCCAATGGATTGGAGCCCGGATGCTCCCGCTCCGTTCGAGCCTCCTGTCCCGATCAGAGCGCCATGACCGCTTTGGACGGCATAATCCGCAGCCGCTTTCTGCAGCTTCAGCATGTTCTCAAGCGCCTGCTGCCTTTGGTCGAATGCCTGCTCGATACTTCCCAGCTTGTCGACGGTTGCAGCCGTTTGACCCATCGCTTCGGAGAGTGGACGGAATTTGTCGATCAGCTCCAGCGTCAGATCGATAGGAGCTTTGTATTTCATCTCCTGCATGATCTGACGGCCGAAGATGCGGTGGTCTCCCAGAAAATCCGCAGGCTCCACCGAGCTTCCGGAAACCTCCATGTCAAGCCAGCGCAAGCGGATGGAATCGCCGGGAACATTCCGCCCCGAACCGGTGTCGAGACCAAGCTGAACCGCTTCGGCCAGAAGCGCTCCGCCGTCGGTGCCTCCCCGACCGAACAATCCGTATCGCTCGTAGAGCGTCT
The DNA here is from genome assembly GCF_002243345.2 of Paenibacillus sp. RUD330. Lineage (NCBI taxonomy): Bacteria > Bacillati > Bacillota > Bacilli > Caryophanales > Paenibacillaceae > Paenibacillus > Paenibacillus sp. RUD330. The sequence goes on along the minus strand of NZ_CP022655.2, from coordinate 1,610,959 downwards.
CATCGTAAGCGGACAGGACGGAGCGGACCCCGGTCTGCGCCAAGCCTTCAAGCTTGTGGCGGAAGGAAGAAATTCTCGAATAATCAATCAATACCGCCATCAACAAAAGCAGAGCTGCCGATGCTGCGCATGCCCAGATCGTAACCGCGCCTTGAGTGCCGTCTTTCGGCAGCCCTTTTTCCCGGCATGCCTCCTCGTTCTTATTGGGCTCCTCCATAATTCTGCAGCACCTTTCCAGCCTTGTCCGGGGAGATATCCTCCGACGTTCGGAATTTCGCCGTGTAGTATCGGACAAGATCGATCGAGCGGATAAATTCGACCGGATCGGCAGGCTGAGCCTTGGCGGACGCGCCGATCTTCCTGCCGCCCGGCAAAGCAATCGGGACGGAAGGATAGACCCTTGTCTCGATGACGCCCAGCAAGCCGCGCCTGTAACGCATCTCTCCGGTCCATGATTCGTTCAGCCTCTCGCCAGCCTTGGCGAGCTTGGCGGCAGGCAGATCATCCGGCGCGGAGCCTTGGCTGTCCAATGAGTAGGCGGAGATCGACTCCGCCGACTGGCCCATATTCATCATGCCGCGCAGAAGTCCATCCTCCGCCAGCCTCCAATACAGGCCGTCGTCTTCGCCTGCAGGCGGCAAGCCCGAAGCCGCATCGCGCTTGCTGTTGTCCCATCGGAAAGCCGCCGCTTCGGAGGCCATGACCGCTCCGGAGTAAAAGACGCCTTGCTGAAAAATGTACAAAGCAATGAGGAAGTACAGGAACAAGGCTCCGAAGAGCAGCGGGAAGACGGTGCTCGCCTCCAGCGTAAAGCTTCCTCCGGTGGAGCTGCCGAACTTGCGGATCGAATCATTCAAAGATCGTGTTGGCCTGGTCATCCGCTTTTCCCATTAGGTTTTTTATGAGCTCGATGATCCAGTCCTTGAACAAAAGCGCGATAATAATGACGACAGCGATGATCAGAATGACCTCCAGCGTACCGAGACCGTCCTCCGACCTCCCGAATTTTCTTGCCGCCTTTTTGCAGCTGTACCATACTGCTGTGCTCATCCAGACCGCCTCCAAATAAAGTAATGATGACCATGAAAGAATCATTGACTAAAATCAGTTCATCAGCAGCATCGCGGGAGCTCCGACAAGGACCATGAGCAGAAAGAAAATCCCTGTCAGCGGAAACACCAGCTTGGAAGAAGCTTCCTCTCCGCGAGTGCGGGCCAGGCTCTTGCGCTTCTCCCACAAGGGATGGGAGATCTCGCGCAAGGATAGAGCGAGCTGTTCGCCGCCGCGACGATAGTTGAGCAAAAGCACCGTCGTGAATACCGACACCTCCTGAACGGCGCAGCGGCGGCTGAACGCTTCCATGGCGGCAGCAAAGGACAACCCGTTGCCCATGGCATGGACGGCGCGTCCAAGCTCTGCGTAAAGCAGCCTCTCCAGACCTCCTCCTGCCTCGCAGGCTGCGCATCTCGCCAATGCCTTCTGCATCGTTTCTCCGGCTCCGACAAGCAGCATGAGCTTGACCAGCAGGTCAGGCAAGGCAAGCAGCAAGGCTTGTTTCCGCTTGTCGAGGGATTCCCGGATATCCCGGATCTTCGAGGCCGGAATCAGCACTCCGCATGCGAACCCCAGCCAGGCGACAGCCTGCTCTCCGGCGGCGGCAGTCAGCAGCAAGCCGGCCAGAGCGGCTCCGCTTCCATGTATACATGTCCGCGCCAAATATCGCCGCGTAAGGTCCGGAGTCCATGCTTCTCCTTTCAGGATGACCATGGAGGCATGCAAGCCGGCTACATGCTCCTCGATGCGCGCCATCAGTCCGGCCTCTTCCACCGCCTGGAGCAACGCCGGAGCTCCGAAGCAAGCGGCAAGAGCCGGCTTGTCCCAGTGGAGCAGGACAGCAGGCAGCGGCCTGCCGCTGGCCGCCGCATGCCTCCACGCGGCGGTCAGCCATGCGGAAGCCATCAATCCAGCCAGCCATAATGTCCACATGGATCTCTTCCTCCTTTTACAGTCGGATAGCCATGATTCTCATCATCAGCCACCCGCATGCAGCCAGCATTGACAAAGCGGCTGTTATTACGGCATACCCTGCAGGCGCCGCGTAGAGAGGAGCCATATAGTCCGGCGCAGACCCGTGCAGAAATGCCATGAAAGCGAAGGGAACGCCTGTCATGATCTTGGCTTCGAAGCGCTTGCGGGAAATCATGACCTCAATTTCCTGGTTGATTTCGATCTTCTCCCCGATCGTCTGGGAGGTGCGCCTGATGATCTCGATCAGGTTGCCGCCCGTCCTCTTGCATGTAATGAAAACGTCGGCGAACTGCCGGATCTCCTCCACCCCGGATCGCGAGGCGAACTCGGCAAGCCCCGCCTCCAGCGGATCGCCGTTGCCGCATCGATGCCGGATCGCCTCCAGCTCGAGCATGAGATCGGAGCGCGACTCCGGGTACATGAGACGCAGATCGTCAAGCGAGGCGAAAAAAGCGTTTTCTACCGACTTCCCGGCCGCTAGAGAGGATGACAGCGAAAAAAGCATCTCCTTGAATTGCAGCCTAAGCTTCGCTTGGCGTCTGCGTCTCAAGTAGTCCCTGTACTTTCTCGGAACCAGAAGCCCTGCTACCGAGAAGGCGGCGGCGGCCGGCACGGACAAGTAGAACAAATAAATGGCGGCGAATATTGCCGCAGCCCCCGCTCCCGCGGAGACGGCGAATTGCTTGCGCGTCAAGGAGAAGACCGAGTAATCCGGCAGCCGGCTGCGCCAGGCAGACCCTGATCTTGCCGGCTCCCAGCCGAGCCGCGCTGCCAGCCGCCACATCTTGACGGGCTCGATTATGTTCAAGCGGCTGCTCAACTCCCGACTCTCCCCGCTTCTATTGGATGGAAACCGCAACGAACCCATTTGTCCATACGGGCCAGCGGCATGGGGAGCCGCCGGAGACGGCCACCCTCCGCTCCATCCTCATATCGGAACAAGGTTTCCAGCTGGATGTCTCCGTCCTTCATCCCCGTCACCTGCACGACTTCCTGCACTTTGCGGGAATGATCGCGCATCCGGGACAAATGAACGATGATGTCCAGCGCGGAAGCGAGCTGCTGCCGGATAGCCGCGAGCGGCAGCTCGGCCGCACCGCTCAATACCATCGTCTCAAGCCGGCTCAGCATATCCTTGGCGCTGTTGCTGTGGCCGGTACCCATGCTACCCGAGTGCCCGGTATTCATGGCTGCCAGCATGTCGAGCGCTTCAGCTCCTCTCACTTCCCCGACAATGATCCGATCCGGACGCATTCGCAGGGAAGCTCGGATCAGCTGTCTCATCGGAATCTCCCCCTTCCCCTCGGTATTGGCGTTCCGCGTCTCCAGCGACACCAGGTTCGGCGCCTGCAATTGAAGCTCCGCCGAATCCTCGATCGTGATGAGCCGCTCATCGGACGGAATGAACCTGGACAAGGCGTTCAGAAATGTCGTTTTGCCCGTACCGGTGCCGCCGCTGATGAACAGATTGAATCCCGCTCGTACGAGCTGCGCCAGGAATGCTGCGGATTCTTCGTCCAGACAGCCGGCCGCGATCAGATCGTTCATTAGCAGAGGCTTCTTGGGAAATTTCCGAATCGTCAGAACCGGGCCCTGCAAGGCTATCGGCGGCAGCACGATATGAACTCTCGATCCATCGGGCAGGCGCGCATCTACGATCGGGGAAGATTCGTTGACGACCCGGTTCACAGCGGCCACGATCGATTGGATGAGATCCTCCAGCCGCTCGCGGCTCTCGAAGGAGAGAGAAAGGCGTTCCAGCTTGCCGGACCGCTCCGCAAAAATCGACTCATGCCCGTTGATCATGATCTCCGTAACCGAGTCGTCATCCAGCAGCGGCTGAAGCACATCCAATCCCCGAAAGGAATAATAGAGACGCTTGACCAGCGCCAGCCTGTCGGTAGAAGTCAGTCTGGCGCCTCCCGGCCATTCGGCCACAGTCGCCTCTACCGCTGCCGTCAATCCCGAGTCGCTGATCTCTCCGCTCATGTCGACCAGGGAGCGGACCCGGGAGCGCAGCGAGGCGATTTCCTGCTGCAGGTCTTGTTCCCGGACAAAACCAGAGCTGTCTGTCCAGTATCGCGCGGCTGCCTCAGAGCGGTTCATCCGGCAAGCTCCGGAAGCATCCGCCGCAGAAGCTGCCGTACCGAACCGGCATAAGCTGGACTTACGTTCCCGCCTTCGCGGTAATGAGCCATAACGGGAAGAGCAGCGGCATATTCGAGCTGCGGATCCCTGGCGGCGTGCCCGCTGCCGCTCGTCAGCTCCGCCTCTCCCGGAAGCTCCTGCCTTGCCATGGATTGCACGAACCATACCTTCCGCTCCTCCATCCCAAGCCCCTCCGGGTACGCCCTCGCTGCATAGTCCAGCGCCGCGCGAGTTTTCGCCAGCGAGGATTCCGATGAGCGGACAAGCCAGGCGATGCGGCCGCTGCGCTGCCAGATCGATGCGGAGGCATCGTCAAGCCGGCTGTCCATATCCGCCACGATGAAATCGTAAAATCCGCCGCCGGCAAGGAAATCGAGCAGCAGGGCAGCGTCCTCGCCGGTCATGGCCAGCCGTTCCTCCGGTCCCGGAGACGGCGGGAAATAGTCGCATTTCATACCGCTGCTGAACGTGCGGATTTGGGCAAGCTGCCTGGCCGCATCCTGCTTGCCCGCCTTGAGGCAGTAAAGCAGCCTGCCGATTCCTCCTTCCATTTCGGGGGGGCTTGCGCCCAGAAAAACCTCCGAAGCCTCCCATACCTCGAAGTTGAGGTACAGCACCCGCTTGCCCTGCGCCGCCGCTTGCCTGGCCAGCTCTGCGGAGAGCAAGGTCTTGCCCTGCCCTCCTGCCGGATCATATACGGCCGCCACAAACGCTCTGCCGTCTGCCGATGCTCCGAGCGCATCTCTCCCCGCATGCATCGCTTCCATGGACGCCATCAGCTCCGGAAGCGGCCTGAACTGCAGCAGCTCCGGATATCCCCCTCCCTCGCCCCGCCTTCGGACAAGAACGGCCAGCCTGGACGCCGGACAGGCTTTCTCGGCTTCGCTGACGAATGCGGGCTCGACGAGAACCAGATCAACCGGATACCCTCCCTTCAGATAACCGCGAAGACTGTCCGGAGTCGTGCAAGTCGTCACGCGCCATCTGCCGCCTCCGGGCATATCCCGCATATATTCGCATAAGCGCCTGGCGTATTCGCCGTCGGCAGCCAGAATAAGATCAAGCTTTTTCATGGAGTCCTCCTTCATGGAGACGCAAAAAAGCACCGCAAACGCAACAGGGGGCTTCCCTGATCGTTCGCGGTGCTTCCGCATGACCAAAATGTAGTTGGATCAACTATATCACGGAAATTGAAATCCCGTCAATTTCTTTCTCGTCAGCCTTTGGCGGAGAGGCTGGCCTGCATTTTGTTCCAGTCAGCCGTAAATCTTTCGATGCCGATATCCGTCAACGGATGCTTCCACAGCGACGGCAGCAGGGAGCCCGGAATCGTAGCGATATGCGCTCCGGCGACCGCAGCCTGCTTCACATGCTCCAGATTGCGCACGCTGGCCACGATGATTTCGGTCTGGAACTTGTAATTGGTGATGATTGTCGTCAAGTCGCGTACAAGATCCATGCCGGTCATGCCGATGTCGTCCAGCCTGCCGACGAACGGACTGATGAACGTCGCTCCCGCCTTGGCCGCCATGAGCCCTTGAGCGGCAGAGAATACGAGCGTCACATTGGTTTTGATTCCTTTTTGGGAGAGGGCATGGGTCGTGAACAGGCCGTCTTCCGTCAGAGGGACCTTGATGACGACGTTCGGCGCCCATTCCGCGATTTCGAGCGCTTCCTTGAGCATTTCATCGCTCGTGGTGCCCGTGACCTCGGCGCTGACCGGACCGGATACGATGCTGCAGATTTCCTGCACGACTTCCTTGAATATGCGGCCTTCCTTGGCAACCAGCGTCGGATTCGTGGTCACTCCGTCTACAAGACCCAGCTTGGCGATCCGTTTGATTTCCTCGACATTGGCGGTATCCAAAAAGAATTTCATGCTTCTCCTGCCTCCTGTTCATATGTCCATCCGTTTTTTTACCCTTTCGGCCAAAAAGACAAACCATGAATCCGCCGGCTTTGTTGCCGGCAAGCTCAGCCGGAAAGTTCAAAGCCCTGACCTTTAACATGCTCGCCGACACCGGCAGCTTATTCCAAGATTTCCGCCGCCGGGTTCAACCTTTTTCAGGGATGCTTCCACCATCCGCTTGAAGCTCACGAAAACGCTTTGGCTCGGGACAAGCATACTCCCGACGCCCTCGGCGATTCAAGGGGCTTTATGGAATCTTCATGGAGAGCGGATGGCTTGCTTATAGGCGGGCATAACGCTGAAAGCAGCTGCGGCGATGAAACGAAAACCCCTTTCTCCGTTCCAGCGGGAATGGAGAAAGGGGTTCGAATTATGCTTCCGTCAGCTCCATGAACTGGCGGATGTCTTCGCGGGTCAGCGACACCGCGCTTTGCCAGAATCCGGCCTGCTGCAGGTTCACTCCCAGATGCTTGAGCGCCAGCTCCTCTACGGTCATGCTGCCCGTATCGCGGAGAAGGTCGACATAGCGGGAAGCGAAGGACGGACCTTCCTCCTTGGCTTTGGCGTACAGGCCCGCGCTGAACAGATAGCCGAAGGTGTACGGGAAGTTGTAGAAGGGAACATCCGTAATGTAGAAATGAAGCTTCGCTGCCCAAAAATGAGGATGCGCCTCGTCAAGCACGCCGCTGAACGCTTCGCGCTGAGCTTCGACCATCAGCTCGTTCAGGCGCTCGACGGAAACTTCGCCGTTGCGGCGCTCTTCATAGAAACGGACCTCGAACAGCAGCCGGGCATGGATGTTCATGTAGAACGACACGCCGTTCTGGATCTTGAGCTCAAGCAGCGACAGCTTTTCTTCCTTGGTCTGCGCCTGCTCGAGCTGGGATTCCGCCACGATCATCTCGGCGAAGGTGGAAGCCGTCTCGGCCACATTCATGGCATAGTTCTGAGAAAATGCCGGCAGTCCCTCCATCACATATTGATGGTAGGCATGTCCGAGCTCATGCGCGAGCGTGGACACATTGTCCTCCGTCCCGGAGTAGGTCATGAAAATACGGGTCTGTCCCGTCGCGGGGAACGAGGTGCAGAAGCCGCCAGGACGCTTGCCGGGGCGGTCCTCCGCCTCGATCCAGCCTTCGCGGAACGCCTTGTCGGCGAACTCGGCCAGAGCCGGGTCGAACTTGGCAAATTGCTCGCGGATCAGGTCGCAGCCTTCCTCGTACGGAATATGCTTGGAAGCGCCGCCGATCGGCGCCGTGATGTCATGCCATGCCAGCTTCTCAAGTCCGAGCAGCTTGGCCTTGCGCTCGAAATAGCGCACCAGATCCTGCTTGCCTTCGTTGATCGCTCCCCACATGGCATCCAGCGTCGCCTGCGTCATCCGGTTGACCTTGAGCGGCTCCTTGAGGACGTCGCTCCAGCCGCGGCGGTCGTACAGCTTCAGTCTGAAGCCGGAAATATGGTTCAGCGCATCGGCGCAAAGCTGGGCATGCTCCGCCCACTCGCGCTCCCACTCGGCGAAGGACTCGGCCCGCACGGTGCGGTCCGCCTCGAACAAGCGGTTGAACATCTGGCCTGCGGACAGCTCCTTCTCTTGACCGTCCTTGTCCTTGGCGCGGAACTTCGCGAGGGAGACGATGCGGCTGTATAGATTGCCCCAGCCATGATAGCCGTCTACGGCAAGGTCGGCCGCCAGCGCTTCCAGCTCGGGACTCAGCTTGTCCTTGGCGTTCTGGCGCCGCTCGTTGAGATAGAAGCGGACCGGAGAGCTCTGAACCCAGCCGTCCCAGATGGAATCGGGAGTGCGGCTGATGAGGTCGTCGAAGCGGGTGAGCGCGATGAGGTAGTCCGCTTCCAGAGACTGGATGCGGCCGTTGAGAGCGGTAGCCGCAGTATTGGCCACATTTTCCGCCATCAGGCATCCGACGAAGGAAGCGGCTTCATGCAGGCGGACCTGAATGGATTGAAGGGTCTCCGTCCACTCCTCCAGCTGTTCCGGCCTCGCCCCGGGAACTCCTTCCGAACCGGAAGACGCCAGCATCGTCTGGCTGATTCGGGCGATATCGGCCTTCACGCCCTTGAGAACTTCCTCCAGCTCCGGGGATGCGGCTCCCCCTTTGAAAAAGACATCCAAATCCCATGTCAGCGGGTATGTATTGGTTTCCATGGACGGTCTCCTTTCGGCAGGCAGCTGCCCGCCATGGGCTATCCGGCAGAAGCGATCGGTTTGCACCGCCGGCGTTCCCGTTGTATAACTGAATTATATCGCCAATCCGCTCCGACGCGCTACCCTGTTCTGCGGAGACGGAACCGGCCTGAGGAGGCACCGCCATGTCCAGACCCCTGCAGCTGTCAGCCGAAACCGCGGTTCGGCTGGCCAAAGAGCTCAACATTCCGCTGGAGCATCTCATGCATATGCCCCGCCACATTCTGCTTCAGAAGATGGCCGAGCTTGCCAAAAACGCGCCGGACACCTCGAACGATGCGGAGTCCGCACCCGATCCGCAGCAAGGCGATTCCCATGATCCCGTTTGAAAAGGCTTTGCCTTACGACGTGATGATGAAGGACGTCTATGTAACCTGTCCCTTTTGCGGAACAGACCATGTCCTGCTGCCCTTGAAGCCTGCCGATCTGAAAAGCGTGTCATCCGGAGCCAAGAGGCTGCTCGTATTTCCATGCTGCCACAGCCGGGTCACGCTGGTCGATGCCGACAAGGACTATTTGCTCACCGATACCGACCTGCGCCGCCTTCAATGATCATGCTCAGGCCAAATTGAAAAAGGGCGTTGCCCCGTCATGATGACGGGGCAACGCCCTGATTGCTTTTGAACAAGGATTGAAAGCTCAGCCGATAGCCTGCGCCTCATAACCTCCGCTTGCTTGCGGAATGCCCCCCATCATCCATTCAGGGGCATCCTCGTTTCCTTCGCGCACCAGCTGCCACTGGCTGCGGCTTGCCTTGATCATGGCGGCGTCCACAATCCGCTTGTCGTTCACCACTCTCGAGAACCACCACACCGCTTCCTTCCGTTCGCCGAGACGCCTGTGCAGCTCTCCGATCAGGTACATGAGCTTGGCGTCATTGTCCACTTTCTCGGTTTCGTACACACGCTGGTAAGATTCCAGCGCATGCCGGAGAAACCGCAGTTCCTGCTCGCTGTCGCCCTCGTCCCGGTACAGCCAGGCGATATGATGGAGAAGCCCGGCGATCAGACGATCCTTGTCCTGCGCGGCCACGGCACTGAGCAGGGCCAGCTTGTAGCAGTCCAAAGCCTGGCTGTGCGTGCGCGGTCCGCTATAGCTGCGGGGCTGCCACATCCGTCCATACAGGAAATAATAATTTTCCTTCTGCGCATCGTTGAGGTTGCTCAAGCTGTTCTCCGTCGTCGAAAAGCCGCATTGCGGGCAAACCCGGACGACATAATAGTCGGCATGAATTCCCTTGAAGCGGGAACAGAAATCGGTGTCGACCGCTGCGGCCCGCTTGAAGCTCGGGCGGACTCGGGGTGTCTCGAATCCGTTGCCGCAGCAAGGGCACAGTGCGGCGGTCTGATATAGCGGCTCCATGTGGAGATCATCTCCTTAGCTTTCGTTGCCTCCGTCCGAAGCGGTATTGACGAAATGATGGGCAGGTCCTGACAGCCGCTCCAGCACATGGGACTTCAAATCCTCCGGCATGCCGATCTCCTCCAGAGCCCCGCTCATGCAGGCGAGCCAAGCAGCGGCATGTTCCTTCGTAATCGCGAATGGAAGATGGCGGGCGCGCATCATCGGATGCCCGTGCTGATCGGAAAACAAAGCAGGTCCGCCGAAAAACTGGGTCAGAAATTGGATTTGCTTTTCCATAACCGGTCCGATGTCCCGCTGAAACAGCGGTGACAGCAGCTCGTCCTTTTGGACTCTAGGATAAAAGGCCTCCACCATTCTTGCTACAGTCTCATGGCCGCCCATCAATTCGTATAGGCTGTTATATCTATTCATCGGCAAGGATTGCCTCCCTTATTAGTTCTTTAGTCTTGTTTTCTTCTTCTTCACGAAAGCCTTTACATACAAAAAAACGCCCGCTTCCGCGGGCATTTGGAATGTGGTTATAGTAGGATTCTTCAGCTATCGTATTCTTCTTCACCAGGAGCCATAAGGGACTCGCGAATCACATACACAAAAGCACAGACCAGAATGCCGGCGACAATACTCATGTCCATCACTCCAAGCATGGTAAAGGTAATGCTATTGTACCATATCGCCCCGTAAATGCCACCCCTTTTTGCAAGCGTTTTCTATTGATTTTTTTCATCATTCGGATTTTTCCGACTTCTCCATCCAGCCCTCAATGAGCGGCTGCGATTCGGCTTCTGTTTGTCCAGCGCTGCTCATATCTTAAGGGTAACCAGGCTTCAAAAGGAGGAACGGATCGTTACATGGCAAGAATGCTGCTTCATCCCAGTACCGTGACCGCCTTCTGCGCGGCGCTGCTTGTGGCGCTGATGGCCGTTTTTCCCGAACCGGTCCTCCATTCTTCCTTGAGAGGACTAGCCATCTGGTGGGAAGTTCTTTTTCCTGCGCTCTTTCCTTTTTTCGTCATCTCGGAGCTGATGCTCGGCATAGGAATCGTCCACTTCATGGGCAAGCTGATGGATCCGTTCATGCGTCCGCTTTTTCGGATTCCCGGCAACGGCGGCTTCGTGCTCGCAATGGGCTATTTGTCTGGGTATCCGGTCGGCGCCAGGCTCACCTCCCAGCTGCGCGACCAGCAGCTCCTCACGCGGGTGGAAGGAGAGCGGCTCGTCGCCATCACGACGACCTCGGATCCCATCTTCCTGATCGGAGCCGTGTCGGTCGGCTTCTTCCACCAGCAGGCTCTTGCCCCGATTCTTGCAGCCGCCCATTACGGCGGCAGCCTCATCGTCGGCATGCTCATGCGTTTCCACGGTGCCAGGGAATTGGATACAGCCCTGCGAGCCGGACATTCCGGTACGGGAAAGAAGCAACGCGGCCTAAGCGCGGCCTTGAAGGCGATGCACGAAGCGAGGCTGCTCGACGGACGCTCCTTCAGCGTGCTGCTCAAGGATTCCATCGCTTCCGGCCTCAGGCTCATGGTCGTTGTCGGAGGCCTCGTCGTCGTGTTCTCCGTGCTGATGGAGCTGCTGCGCCAAGCCTCGGTGCTAGGGGCGCTGGAGCATTCCGTCGCAGCCTTGTTTGTTCTGTTCGGCTTGTCCGGCGATATGGCCGCTCCTTTCGTAAGCGGGCTGTTCGAGGTCACTCTCGGCGCCAAGGCTTCTGCCGAAGCCGGAGTGCCGCTCATCCATCAGGCAGCGGCCGCCGCATGGGTGCTGAGCTGGGCCGGACTGTCCGTCCATGCCCAGATCGCCAGCCTGCTCAGCCATACCGGCTTGCGCTACCGTCCCTTCCTGCTCGCAAGGCTCGCGCACGGCCTTATCGCTGCGGCGCTTGTCTATCTGCTGTGGGGGTGGCTCGGACCGGGCTGAAGTGCGTTCGACATTGTTTTCACACCGGTTTTCCGCTATCATCAGGTTATCCTGTTTGTTTCGGAAGGAGCGCCATTTCTTGATCAATTATGTGGTACTCAGCAGAGGCGACCGGTATTCCAATGAATTGACGGAGCGTTTCCACCTGCTGGCTGCGTCACGAGGCTTCGTTCGCAACGACAAGAAGCCGGATACCGTCGTTTCCATTGGCGGGGATGGCACCCTGCTCCATGCTTTCCATACTTATTTGGACCGAGTCGACGACATCGCCTTCGTCGGCGTCCATACCGGCCATCTCGGCTTCTACGCCGACTGGAAGGCCGATGAGATCGAGCAGCTCATCGAGATGATGGCCGAGCAGAAGCCGCGCATCGTCCGTTATCCGATCGCCCAGATCGAACTGGATACCCCGGAGGGAGTAACCGGATATTTGGCCTTGAACGAATTCACGCTCAAGGGCGTCGACGGCACTCTCGTCGTGCAGGTCAACATCAACGACGAGCCCTTCGAGACCTTCCGCGGCGACGGCATGGTCATATCGACGCCGTCGGGCAGCACCGCTTACAACAAGAGCCTCAACGGAGCTGTCATCCACCCATCCATTCCTTCCCTCCAGCTCGCGGAGATCGCATCGATCAACAACCGCGTCTACCGGACGCTCGGCACCTCGGTCATCCTGCCCGAGCATCACCACTGCGACATCGTCTCCAAAAAGGACCAGAGGCTGCTGCTGACGATCGATCATCTGAGCATCGAGAGGGCGGATATCCGCTCCATCCGCTGCAGCGTCGCTCCAGCCAAAATCAGCTTCGCACGCTACCGTCCGTTCCCTTTCTGGAACCGGGTGCGCGATGCGTTCATCGACTTCAGCGACAATTGAAAATCGGACGAGCAGGCAACGATAAAAAAAGGATGTTCCCGAAGCGCGGCGTAGCCGGCTTGAAGGGAACATCCTTTTTTTGACGTTTAGCTGGTCGGAGGCGGGGTCGGAGGCGGTGAAGGACGCTTCTTGCTTCCTCCGGACTTCTGCTCCGCGCCCGCCCCTTGGCCTGCGCTCGCCGTGTCGCCGTCGCGGCGGGGATATCCGCCGCTCCTGCCGGAGCGCCGCTTGCCCCCCGACTGATGCTCGCGCCTTTCGCTGCGGGCTTCGGGAGCGGGGGCGGCTTCGCGCGGGCGTTCCGCCGCCGCTTGGCCGCGCCGCTCCCGCCGGCTCTCGCCGCCGTCCTGCTCGCGGCGTTCGCCTCCGCCTTCAGCGGCGGGCTCGCGGCGCGGCGGACGCCGATCGCCGCTCGAAGCCTGCTCGCGGCGCTCGCTCGGCGCAGCCGGCGCGGCGGCGTCGCGCCGCGGTCCGCGGCGCTCGCCGCCGGAGCCTTGGCGCTTGCCGCCGCCAGGGCGGCCGCCCTGCTGGCCCTGGCGCGAGCCGCGCCGCTCGGTGGCGGCTGCGGCTTCTCCGGCGCCGCCGGCTTCCGCAGCGGCCTCGCCTTGCTTCGCGTCGTTGCCGTCCGCTTGGTCGCTGCCGCGCTTGCCGGAGGAGCGGTCGCCGCGGCCGCGCCGATCAGCTGCCGGCGGCCGGCTGTAGCTGTCCTCTTCGAATCGGCGCACGCCGGGCACGATCACGATGTCGTCCGGACCCGGCTCCTCCGGAGGAGCATCCGGATCGGCGCTGAGCGGCTCCTTCAGCTCCATGATGAAGTAAGCGCACCCGAAATTGCAATATTCATTGACATATTCCATGATGGCGGAAAAGGCGGTGTCCCGGTTCGCTTTGGGACTATCGTCCCGATAGAAGCCCTTGAGCCTCAGCTGGCTGTAGCCCCAGTCGCCGAGAATATAATCGTAGCGCTCCAGGATGTCGCTGTAGCGATCGCGGAACACCTCCGCATTCCAAGCGGTTTTGTGCTCATGGATAAGCTCGTACTTTCTCGTGCCGACGAATATCAAGTCCGTACCCTCCTCGCGGGCAGGCAGCTGCTTAGACGCCTGCAGCCGCTCCAGTTGCGGATTTCACCTGTTCATGCGCATGGTAGGAGCTGCGCACCATAGGACCGGATTCCACGTGGCTGAAGCCGCGCGCCATTCCTTCTTCCTTGAGCTGCTTGAACTCGTCCGGATGCACGTAGCGCTCGACAGCCAGATGGTTCGAGGACGGCTGCAGATACTGGCCCAGTGTCAGGATATTGCAGTCCACGGCACGCAGATCGTCCATCGAAGCCAGAATTTCTTCGTATTTCTCTCCGACGCCCAGCATGATGCTGGATTTGGTCGGAATGTCGGGATTCATTTCCTTGGCGCGCTTCAGAAGCTCCAGCGAGCGGGCATATTTGGCGCGGGCCCGGACGCGGTCGGACATGCGCTCGACCGTTTCAATGTTGTGGTTGAGGATGTCCGGCTTCGCATCCATCACGATCTGCAGCGATTCCCGCTTCCCGAGAAAATCGGGAATAAGGACTTCGACGCTGCACAGCGGGAGCCGCTTGCGGATGGCTTTGATCGTCTCGGCGAAAATCATGGCGCCGCCGTCCGAGAGGTCATCGCGTGCGACGGAGGTGACGACGCAGTGCCGCAGTCCCATCTGCTCCGCAGCCTCGGCCACGCGCTCGGGCTCCTGAAGATCGAGCTCCGTCGGCAGGCCCGTCTTGACCGCGCAGAAGCGGCAGGCGCGCGTGCAGATATCGCCCAGAATCATGAAGGTTGCCGTGCGGTTGGCCCAGCATTCGTAAATATTGGGGCAGCGGGCTTCCTCGCATACCGTATGCAGCGTTTTGGAACGCATCATATCTTTAAGCTCGGCATAGTTGCCGTCCGTCGACAGCTTGATCTTCAGCCATTCCGGCTTCGGGAGCTTCGGCTTGGGAGCTCTCGTGCTCATGAAATCCCCTGCTTTCCTGTAAATCGCTCATAAATCGCGTATAAGGTACGATACCGTCAAACTGTCATCTATTATAACATGTTTCGGATAAAAACCAATCGCCGTGCAGAACCTAGGGCAAAGCTTCATTTTGCCGTGGAGGTGGAATACCGTGTTGAAAAGAATGATGTTCGCGGCGGCTTCGATTCTGCTGCTGTCCGCAGGCTCCGGAACCGTATCCGCCGCGGCCGTGCCGGAATCCGCCGGACAGGAGCAGGCTCTGGAGGCGTCGTCCAAGGAAGAGCGCAAGCCGGTGTACGCCCGGATGGCTCTCCTTACCGGGCTGGCCTGGGAGCAGGTCGCCGCCCTCGACCAATACGAGCGGACCCTCGGCAAAGCCCGCCCCAAATCAAGGCCGAAACTGGGGAAATGGGCTGGCGTATATGTAACCCCGGAGCAATGGACCGGCGCTCTCAACCCCGATGCCGACGACCGCAATCCCGATTCCATCCTCGTCTTCGGCGGACTAGGCAAGGACGGCGACGGCGACGGGAAGGCCGATCCGGCCAGCGACCTCGATCTGCTGTACTCCCAATCGGCCGCAATCGCCAAATACGGAACAGCACCGGACGATTTCGTCATCGGCGTATGGGAATACTACCATAATATCCGCGCCGTGCAGCGGGTGAGCCAGTTCGCCCAGCTATACAAAACCTACGGCCGGGTCGATCTGTCCGGAAGCGCGTTTCCCGTTCCCGTTGGAACCAACTATTCCTATCGCAGCACATGGGGCACCGCGCGCGGCTGGGGAGGCCATCGGACCCACGAGGGAACGGATATTTTCGCCGACTACGGCCTTCCTGTGCGAAGCACCTGCTACGGCATCGTCGAGAACATGGGCTGGAACAACTACGGAGGCTGGAGAATCGGAATCCGCGACGCCGAGAACCGCTACCACTATTACGCCCACCTGTCCGGCTTCGACAAATCGCTCAAAACCGGACAAGCCGTGACGCCCGGCCAGACGCTCGGCTGGGTCGGCAGCTCCGGATACGGCAAGCCAGGCACATCGGGAAAATTCCCGCCCCATCTGCATTACGGCATTTATCGTGACCGAGGCATGGTGGAATGGGCATTCGACCCTTACCCGCTGCTCAAGCAGTGGGAGCGTCAGGAGCTCAAAGCCAAGAAGGCGAAAGCGAAATGATCCCGCAAAATAAAGCAGGCGGAAGGCTCAAGGCCTTTGCCTGCTTTATTTGTTGTCCGCCGAGGCCGATGGTCGAGGCTCGCCGTTGGTCCGAACCCGGAATCAGCGAAGGTGGAGGCTTCACCCTGAACGGCGGAGGATGTCCTCCTCCCGCTCAATGCTGCCCGGAGCCGCCGCTGCCCGTTTCCGGGGCCGTCGGAATGGGAGGCAGGGCGAGAGCGGGCGCGGAAGCTTTGGCGTCGCCGACCGGATTGCCTTTGCCGTCGTAATAATAACTCGGTACATCGCCGACCACCATCAGATAAGAGACCGGAATTTCCGTCTCCAGCGACTGGGAGCTGGAATCGAAAGGAATGATGACGGACAGCTCGGTTTTGATCCGGATATAGACCTCGACCAGAACCATGTTGATGCCGGCATCGCTCTTGCGCGTCCCCAGCTCCACCTGAGCGTCTCCGAGCGGCTCGAAGCGGACCGGAATGCGCGGACCGAAGGAAGACAGCAGCGCGCTTCCGAAAGCCTGGCCGATCGGAATGCCTTCCTTGAAATTGTCGGTGTCCTTCAGCGTGCTTTGCACGGTCTGGACCGTTTGCGCGGTTATTTTCATATGCTCGTTGTAATTCATCATGAAAGCGGCTATCTTGCCGTTGTCGCCCGTCTTCCAGTCGATCAGGTTCTGGAGGTCCGTTCCGGAAGCCACCTGCTCCGTAATCGCCTTGTTGATCGCTTCGGTCATGATCTGCTTCACCTTGATCTGCGCCACTCTCATCAAAGGGGGCTGAAGCTTCCTTTCGACGAACACATAAGCGTTCACCGTGCCGGCCAGAACGAGAAAGGCCAGGAACAGCAGCCACCACCGTTTGCGGATCCGGCGCGGACGCGGAACGGATGGAGGAGTCCAGCCTTGGACTCGGGCAGCGCTTAACCTGCGCGAGGTCGTTCGGGCCGAGGGCCTCCACTGCCCGGACGGCCTGGAAGCTCCCGGCCTCCAGCCTCCGGAAGCACGCGGCTTGGCCATGCGCATTCGTTTGGCCGGAGCAACCGGCAGCTTCCATCTGACTCGCCTTCCCCATCGGGCCACTGGCCATCCCTCCCGGCTTCAATCGCTTTTGCTACAGCCTATGCGTACAAGGCCGCAATCAGAAGGACAATGCCGGGATTTCAGCAGGAATGGCGTTCAGCCGCCGAAGCGGGAAATTCCATCCAGCCCCCGCCAAACGAAATCAGGCCAGCCGATCGGCTGGCCTGTCGGGAAACGGAACAATTCCTGCCCGCAAGCCGGCTGGCCCGCTCCTATGAAACGTCTGCAAGCATGCCGGCTGCCCGCTCCTATGAAGCCCGGCTGCGAATAAAAGCCCCTGCCTGCAAAACTGCAGCCAGGGGCTTTCCGGGATCATCGCCGTCCGCTAGGGCAGATGGCGTTCCCTTTACCGCTGCCGTCCTCATTCATAGACAGCGAAGCGATGGACAGGTGCGCCGGTGGTCGGGCTGTATGCCGAATTTTCGTCGTCGCCGGAAAGACGGGATGCAAGTTCCTTGAACCAGCCCTCGTCCTTGGTCATCAGCGCCAGCTCGATCAGGCTTCTCAGCTCCGCTTCGGCGGCAGGCTCATGGACATCCAGCTTGCGCACCTTCGATGTCCTCGCCCCGACCTTCTTGCCTACGATGCGTTCGCGGTCGCTCTGGGTAACGTGGATCCGGCAGGTGTCGGAGTCGACCGAATCGATAAAACCGATGAAGCGTTCATCCATGACTGTGGTCCCGCTGACCCAGTCCCCCATGCCGATAAGGTAATCTACTGAACTCATTTTCCCATGCCTCCCCAGAATCTATATTCAAAAAAGTGACAGTTAGCTCGTGAAACGTCTCCGCTTCCGCGCCTGGCAGCCTATCCGAGCGCTGCGGCCTGAGCGGACTTGATGCGCTCCAGCACGTCGCGGATCGTCATGCTTTCCAGATGCTGAAGCAGCTTCTCCTCGGTCTCCATGAAGATGACATCCATGACGTTCGCCATATTGCACGCAACAAGGCAATCTCCCTCTTCGGTGCCGGAGCACCACGAAGGCTTCATCGTTCCGATGGAGGTCGCCCGGTAAATCTCGGCCAGCGTCACGCTCTCCGGGCTGCAATGAAGGATATAGCCGCCGCCCAGCCCTTCCTTGGTCACGACGTAATTCCGCTTTTTCAAGCAGCTCATCACCTTGCGGACTCGGGAGGGATGCGTATTCACATTGTTCGCAATCGCTTCGCTCGTCGCCATCCGGTCAGGACGGTAGGCCAGATAGACGAGGCTGTGCACGGCAATCGTGAATTCACTGTTCATGGTACCCTCTCCCCTCTGCAAGCTTACTGTTATTCTATAGGTAACAGTTGTTGAAGTCAACTGATTCCGAAAAGCCGATAAAACGGCCTATGAGCAGCTGCCGTCGCTCACGGGAGCGTTCAAGCCGAACATCGGCGAACCGGCCGGCGGCAATTGAAGAAGCCCGGATGCCCGGCATTCATGCACTGGAAAGTAGGCATCGACAAGAGCATGACCGGCAGTTTAATTATACATAATTAAATTGTTGCAGAAATTTTAATTGAATTCTATACTATTGTTGAATTATGGAAGCGTATTCAGATGCTCTGGAGGAGGTGACCTTCTCTTATCGAATCGCCTTGAGCGCAGTCGCCGGCTTCCTACCCGAAAGCAGCCGCTGCCGATATTGCGCCCGCAGCATGAGTCGGCATCAGGTTAAGGCTTGGCCCATCAACCTTCAGGAGGTTTTGTAACGTGTCCATTTCCCGCACCGCCTGGCTGTGCTCGTTCGCGCTGATTCTGATCTCTATCGCGCTCGGAGCCGTCCACTCCCCTTCCGCCAAGGCCGCAACGGTCAATCTGGCGCTTGGCAAGCCGGTTACGGTCTCCTCGGTCCAAAGCTCCGAATACGGCGGCTCCAACGCCGTCGACGGCAATACTTCCACCCGCTGGTCGTCCAATACGAACGATCAGCAGTATATCATCGTCGATCTCGGCGCAGCCCGCTCCATCTCCAGCGTCGTGCTGCGCTGGGAAGCCGCCTACGCCAAGGGCTTCCAGATTCAAACCTCGAACGACAATACGGCCTGGACGACCGTCTATTCCAATTACAGCGGCACCGGCGGCAACAACACCATCACCTTCACCGCCAGCGCCCGCTATGTGAAAATGTACGCCTTCACGCGCGCGACCGCCTACGGCTACTCCCTTTACGAATTCGAAGTTTACGGCGACGACGGCGGCGGCTCATCTGCAGGAAATCTGGCTCTCGGCAAGCCGGTCTCCGTCTCCTCGACACAGGATTCCACCACTCCGGCCTCCTATGCGGTCGACGGCAACGCTTCCACTCGCTGGAGCTCTTCCTATGCCGACCAACAGTACATCTATGTCGATCTCGGCTCCCAGCAAAGCATAGCCAAGGTCGTGCTGAAATGGGAATCGGCTTATGCCAAGCAGTTCCAGGTGCAGACCTCGACCGACAACAGCTCCTGGACGACCGTTTACTCCAACTACAGCGGCACAGGCGGCACCAATACGATCACCTTCTCTCCCACGACAGCCCGCTATGTCAAGGTATATCTGATCCAGCGCGCTACGGCTTACGGCTTCTCCCTCTATGAATTCGAAGTCTACAGCGGCGCTGGGGGCGGCGGCACCGGTGTCGCAGCCGTCAAGCAGCGCGTTCTGGATTATTTGAACGGAATCTCCGGCAACCATACGATCGTCGGCATCGAGAACAAAAACGCCGGCACGCCGACAAGCGACAGCAACACCGTCGCGTCCATCGCCGGACGCACGCCATCGTTGTGGGGCGGGGACTTCGGCTTCGGCAGCGGAGCCGTCGACAAGCGCCAGACGATGATCAACGAAGCCAAAAACCAGTTCAACAAAGGCGCGCTCGTCACCCTGATGTATCATGCCTGCGCGCCGACACGCGACGAATAT
This sequence comes from Paenibacillus sp. RUD330, assembly GCF_002243345.2. NCBI lineage: Bacteria > Bacillati > Bacillota > Bacilli > Caryophanales > Paenibacillaceae > Paenibacillus > Paenibacillus sp. RUD330. Next base: position 1,591,365 of record NZ_CP022655.2, on the reverse strand, counting down.
TGCAGCTGGGACGACATCGGCGGAGCGAACCCGGCCAAGCTGACCGACGCGCAATTCACCCAGCTCACGACGCCGGGAACGAGCCTGTACAATGCGTGGATCGGCCGCCTCGACACGTTGTCGACGTATTTGCAGGACCTGGAGAACAACAATGTCGTCGTTCTGTTCCGTCCCTTCCACGAGATGAACCAATGCGTCTTCTGGTGGTCCTGCCACAAAGGTTCGAACGGAACCGCCAAGCTGTATCAGATCACGCATGATTACTTGACGAATACGAAAGGATTGGAGAACATCATCTGGGTTTGGAATGTCCAGGACTTCTCCAATCTCAGCACGGAAATCGACGCCTATAATCCCGGCTCCTCCTATTTCGATATCGCTTCTCTGGACGTCTACAATACGGGATATACCACGGCGAATTACAATACGATGCTGCGAGTCTCGGGAGGCAAGCCGATCGCGATCGGAGAATGCCAGTTCATGCCTTCCTCCTCGCTGCTCGCCAGCCAGAACAAATGGATCTACGCCATGCTCTGGCCGGACTTCATCGAGGACAATCGAAGCACGCTCCCGGGCATTTACGCCGCCTCCAATGTGCTGACGCTCGATGAGATGCCGGGCTGGAAGTGACCAGGCGCATCGCCTCTCCATCAATTGAGTGGACGTAAAATGTCCGGCGCAGACTTATCCTCGCTTTCAGGCCCGCGGCATGCGGGCCTGTTTGGCTTGGACTTCATGCTCGCTCCAGCTTGACCCCCGCTTTGTCCCGCTATATGGTTTAGTTATGAAGAAACAGATCGCAACTAAACCATAGGAGGAATGCCCCATGTCAAAAGTAGCCGCAATTACGGGAGCCTCGTCCGGAATCGGCCTCGCATCGGCTCTGAAGCTTGCCTCGGAAGGCGTCCGGGTCTATGCCGGCACTCGCAATCTGGAGCGCGATTCCATGCGTCATGCGGGAACGGCCAATCTTGCTTTTCTGGAAATGGAGGTGACCGATCCCGCCTCCCTAGAGCGCGCCTTCCGGACGATCGAAGAAGAGCAGGGCCGGCTTGACCTGCTGTTCTGCAACGCCGGATTCGGCTATTTGCGGGCGCTCGGACAAGCGGAAACAGCCGATATCGAGCGTGTCTTCGACACCAATGTGTACGGAGTAATGAATACGATCCGTGCCGCTCTTCCGCTGCTGCGGCGTTCCGGGCAAGGGCATATCATCACGACTTCAAGCGTGGGCGGACTCGTCGGACAGCCTTTCAATGAAATTTACTGCGCCAGCAAGTTCGCGGTGGAGGGTTTGATGGAAAGTCTGGCTACCTATTACAAGCCTGCCTTCAACATCGATATCACGCTGCTGGAGCCCGGTGCGATCGCGACCGAGTTTACCGGTACGGTCATGAACCATCTGCAGCGGACCGGGGGCATTCTGGACGACGAGTACAAGCCGATCCTTACCCGCTACATGGACAATTTCGCCTCCCGCACTTCAGTGCCCCAGACCTCCGAATCCGTGGCCGAAGTCGTCTGGGATCTGGCGCGAATGGACGTCAAGCCGCTTCGCATCCGCACTTCGGAGGCGGCGGAAGCCTTTGCCCGATTCAAGACGGAGCAGGATCCGACGGGTCTCATCGGCCTGAGGAATACGCGCAGGCTTCATTTGAATATCGACGAGGAACAATAACAAATTCAGCACGGACAACCCGAGGCGATATGAACGCTGCCGTTCGCCCGCCTCGGGTTGTTCGTGCTGTTCGTTGCCGATGATTCGACGAAAATCCTACCTGCTGAAAATTCAAACCGAAGCTACGAAGCACCAGCCAGCCGCCCAAATCCCTGCCGCTGGAGCCATAACCCGCAAACGGCATGCCAGCTCGCGACATGGGGATCCTCATCCGCGAGGCCCATTCCGTGCCGTCCTTTCTCGAAGACATGGAGATCGAACGGAACGCCGGCGCGGCTGAGAGCGGCGGCCAAGAGCAGGCTGTTCTCTACGGGGACAGCGCCGTCGTCGGATGTGTGCCAGAGAAACACGGGCGGAGTGTCTGCGGTGACCTGCAAATCCGGACTCAGCCGCTCCACCAGCGCCGGATCGGGATCAAGGCCGAGCAGATTGATGCGTGACCCTTCATGGGTATAGGCGAGATCCATCGAGATGACCGGGTAGCAGAGGATGGCTGCGTTCGGCCGGCTCGATATCCGGTCCTCCGGATCCACAGCATCCGGCTGCCCGTCATCGTACAGCGTCGCCGCGGTCGCGGCGAGATGCCCGCCCGCGGAGAAGCCGAGCACGCCGATACGATCCCGCTCGATGCCCCATTCCGGCGCATGGTGACGCACATGGCGAATAGCTCTCCGCACATCGTCCTGCGGGGACGGATACGTATAAGGCGCGACTCTATAGCGCAGCACAAAAGCAGAGATCCCGAGGGCGTTCAGCCAGAGCGCGATCGGTTCGCCCTCATGCTCCGCCCTCATCCCATAACCGCCGCCAGGGCATACAACGACGGCGCTTCCAGCTCCCACGACCAGGTAAGGCACCAGCGCCGGGCGGTCCTCTTCGCCGTCGCCAGTCGCCAGCGGCGCGCCGGACGGCCATAATTCAATCATTTGGCGATTGTCGCTCATGGCAAGCCATCTCTCCTTATCAATTTTTCTTTCACCTGCAAATCATGGTTCTATCTAAGCAGAATGGATTGAAACTCGTTCTTGCATGAGGCTATGGCTCCGCGAATCATCCCAACCCGCTCTACTGAAACCAATCCGGAAACTTCCGCTGCAAATAGGCCAGCTTGGCCTCCGTCTGCTTCGACCCGCCGCCCTCGTGGCCATTGAACGGATAGATGTTCATTTCCTTCTCCGTCTGAATCCGGTTATAGGTCGCGAAATACATCTGCGGCGGACAGATCTCGTCCTTGAGGGCGACCGAAGCCAGCACCGGACAATGGATGCGGTCGGCCATGTTCATCGTGTCGAAGTAGCTCAGGTTGTCCAGGACGAGATCCGTCTGCTCCGGATGCCGCCTCAAGTATTCCGTGACGCCGCCGAAAGCGCCGTGGCAGCCCTCGACACGGGCCTCGAGATTGCTGTTGCTCGGCACGTCGACGAGGACGGCGGCGGGACGGCCGTCCAGAGCCGACACCGCCATTCCAAGCGCCCCGCCCTGGCTGACGCCTTCGATGACGATGCGGGCGGGATCGAGATCTGCCTGGGCGCAAGCGAAGTCGATCGCCTTGAGGCAGTCCATATAGACATACCGATAGTAGTATTCCATTTTCTCATGGACGCCCTTGACCGCGACGTTCCCGACAAAGCCATGCGTATAGGAAGCGCTGTTCCCGGTCGGTCCGCCCTGGTCGCGGCAATCGACGGAGAGCACGGCAAGTCCCATCATCGCCCAATGCATATGGTCCGACGGCTCGCCTCTGCTTCCCCCGAAGCCATGATAATGGATAAGGCAGGGGTAGGTTTCCTTCTTCAGAAAATGCGGAACGAGCAGCCATCCCCGGATCGAGGTCTCGTCCATTCCCTTGTATGAAATATCGTAGACGCCGACATGCCGGCTCGGATAGTCGATCTGCGTCCGCTGCGGCTGCAGCGGCACCGCCTTGGCCTGAGTCAGAGTAAGCGACCAGAAGGCGTCGAAATCCTCCTTTTTGGTCAGCTCGGGCAAATAGCCGTAGAGCTCCTTCGTTGCCTTTTCGACATAACCCATATGGACTTGATGCTCCCTTCGCAATCGATAACCATCATCGCCTTCAACATTCGACTCCTGCGCCGAGAGTCCTCCTTGGCAGCGGCTTCAGCCCCATGAAGCGTTGCGGAATCGACAAAAAAAACGCCCTTCCGGCCTCGTCTGGAGGGGAAAGGCGATTAGGGATTAGGGAGCGCCCTTCAGGCCAAATGGCAGGCCACGTAATGCTCTCCGCCCATATGGCGGAACTCCGGCACCTCCAGCTTGCAGCGCTCGATGGCCAGCGGACAGCGCGTATGGAATTTGCAGCCGGACGGCGGGTTGGCGGGATTCGGAATATCGCCCCGCAGCACGATCCGCTCCCGCTTCAGCTTCGGAATCGGCACCGGAACCGCGGACAGCAGAGCCTTCGTATACGGGTGGAGCGGCGTGAGGAACAGCTCGTCCCGCGTGCCCGTCTCCATCATCGAACCGAGGTACATGACCCCGATCCGGTTGCACAGATGCTCCACCACGCTGAGATCGTGGGAGATGAACAGATAGGAGAGGCTCCTCGTCTCCTGCAGATGGCGGAACAGGTTGATGATCTGCGCCTGGATGGACACGTCGAGCGCCGACACCGGCTCATCCGCGATGATGAGATCCGGATTCAGCGCGAGCGCGCGCGCGATGCCGATCCGCTGGCGCTGCCCGCCGCTGAATTCATGCGGCAGCCGGTCGATATGGTAGGAAGACAGCCCGCAGGACGCCAGAACGTCCTGCACCCGGTCGCGGATCTCCTCCCTCGGCGCCAGGCCGTGGTCCAGCAGCGCCTCGCCGATGGCATCGCCGATCCGCACGCGAGGATTGAGCGAGCTGTACGGATCCTGGAAGATCAGCTGCAGCTCGGGGCGCAGCCTGCGGAGCTTCTCGGACGGAAGATCATACAGATTCTGCCCCTTGAAGCGGACTTCGCCTTCCGTTTTTTCCGTCAGCCGCACGATCGTTTTGCCGACCGTGCTTTTGCCGCTGCCGGACTCGCCGACAAGCCCGAACGTTTCGCCCGGAGAGATCGTCAGGCTGATGCCGTCCACCGCCTTGACATGTCCGACGGTGCGGTTCAGCACCCCGGCCTTGATCGGGAAGTATTTCTTCAGGTTCCGCACTTCCAGCAAAGCCTCAGACATGGGCCAGCGCCTCCTCTTCATACAGCCAGCAAGCGGTTTTCTGGCCATGCCCGACATCCTTCAGCTTCGGCTCCCGGGTCCGGCAGATCGCCATGCAATGCTGACACCGATCGTGGAAGTAGCAGGATTCCGTCAGCTCGAGCGGATTCGGAACTTGTCCGGGAATGGAATAAAGCGTATCCTTGCGCTGGTTGATGATCGGCTTGGACTTCAGCAGCCCTTGCGTGTACGGATGCTTCGGTTGGTTGAACAGCTCGACGACCTCGCCTTCCTCGACGACCTTGCCGGAATACATGACCACGACGTAGTCGGCCATCTCCGCGACGACGCCGAGATCATGCGTGATGAGCAGGATCGACATCCCGCCCTCATCCTTGAGGCTGCGCAGCAGATCCAGGATCTGAGCCTGGATCGTGACGTCGAGAGCGGTCGTCGGCTCGTCGGCGATCAGCAGCTTCGGATCGCAGGACACCGCGATCGCGATCATGACGCGCTGCAGCATGCCGCCGCTCAGCTCATGCGGATACGATTCCATGATCTGCTCGGGACGCGAGATTCCGACGAGAGTAATGAGATCGATCGCCCGCGCCCGCGCCTCCTTCCGGCCGAGCTTGCGATGCTCCATCAGCGGCTCGACGATCTGCTCGCCGATCTTGAGCACCGGATTGAGCGACGACATCGGCTCCTGGAAGATCATGGCGATATCGTTGCCGCGCACGGCGCGCAGTTCATTCGCCTTCATGGCAAGCAGATCGCGGCCGTCGAATTCGATGGCTCCACCGACGACTTTGCCGGACGGGCCTTCCACCAGCCCCATGACCGACATCGCCGTAATGCTTTTGCCGCAGCCGGATTCCCCGACGATGCAGACCGTTTCGCCGGCCCGCACATGCAGGCTGACTCCGTCGACGGCCCGCACCGTGCCGGCTTCCGTGCTGAAATGCGTTTTCAGTTGCTCGATATGCAGCAAGTCTTTCACGACCCGCACCTACCTTCCCTTTTTCGGGTCCAGAACGTCCCTCAGTCCGTCTCCGAAAATATTGATGGCGACTACCGTCACGAAGATGGAGAGGCCCGGCGGGATCCACAGCCAAGGACGCTTCTCGAAATCGATCATGTTGTTGGCCGCGTCGATCATGTTGCCCCACGTCGGAGTCGGCGGCGTGACGCCGAGGCCGAAGAAGCTCAGTACGGATTCGCTGAGGATGGCGCCGCCGATATTCAGCGTGGCGATGACGATCAGCAGCGGCACCAGATTGGGAAACAGATGGTTGAACAGCTTGCGGCGGCTGCGCAGGCCGAGCACCGTCGTCGCCTGCATGAACTCGCGTTCCCGGAGGCTGAGGATCTGGCCCCGGACCATGCGGGCCAGCCCCGGCCAGCCGACGATCGCCAGCATGATCATGACGATGTACATCCGGTAGTCGGGAGGAACCTTCCATTCCGAGAGGAGCGCTCCTGCGATGAAGAGCAGGGGAAGGCTGGGAATCGTCAGCAGCAGATCCGCGATCCGCATGATGATCTGATCGGCTACGCCGCGGTAATAGCCGGCGATGATGCCGAGCAAGCCGCCCAGCAAGACGGACAGCACCATCGATGCCAGTCCGACCGTGAGCGAGATGCGGCCCGCCTGGAGCACGCGGGTCAGCACATCCCTGCCGAGCGCGTCCGTGCCGAGCCAATGCCTGGCGCTTGGAGCCTTGTTCATCAGCGCCATATTGATCTTGTTGTCCGCGTACGGAGAGAACATCGGCCCGAGGAAGCAGACCGCAAACATGAAGACGACAACGGCAAAGCCGAATACGGCCAGCCTGTTCTTCAGCAGCCTGCGGAGCGAATCGCCCCAGAGCGAGGATTTCGCCGCCGCTTTCGCTTTCGCATCGGCCTTGCCCGGTTCGGCGAGCTCGCCTTTTGCAAGTGACATGGATGACAGCCTCCTTCCTATAGTTTGACGCGCGGATCCGCCACGCGGTACAGAATGTCGGACAGCAGCGTGCCGATGACGGTTAGGACGGCCAGGAACATCGTGAAGCCCATGAGCAGCGGATAATCGCGCAAGCCGAACGACTTCATGTACAGCTGGCCGATGCCCGGCCAGTTGAAGATGCTCTCGATGATGAGCGAGCCTCCGAACAGAGCCGGCAGCTCGAAGCCGACGAGCGTGATCGCCGGCAGCAGGGCGTTGCGCAGCGCGTGGGTGAACAGCACCTTGCGCTCGGTCAGTCCTTTTGCCCGCGCGGTACGGATATAGTCCTGCTTGAGGACATCGATCATGTTGCTGCGGAAGTATCTCGTCAGAGAGCCGAGACCGAGCAGCGTCATGACGGCGACGGGCAGCGTCATATGGCGGATCACCTCAAGCGCATAAGCCCATCCGGTCGCATTGCTGCCTGTCGTCGTGATGCCTCCCGGCGGCAGCCAGTGGAAGTCGACCGCGAATATCTTGATCAGGAACAGGCCGATGAAGAAAGACGGAATCGACATCGCTCCGAATATGACCAGCATGACGAGCGTATCGAACCAGGAATATTGCTTGTACGCCGCGATGACGCCGATGACGACGGCGATGAACCAGGTGAGGAAGGTGGATACGGCGGCAAGCAGGAACGAATTCCAGATATACTCGTTGAATATCGTCAGCACCGGCTTCTGCTGCGCGAGCGAGTAGCCGAAATCGCCATGCAGGGCGTTGCCCATCCAGGTGAAGTACCGCTCCATCAGCGGCTTGCTGAGGCCGTAAATCTCGCGCAGCTCTGCCTTCCGCTCCGGCGTCAGCTTGATGTTCCCGCTGATGAAGTCGCCCGGCGTCAAGGCGTACAGCGAGAAGATCAGGAAAGAGGCTGCCAGCAGGATCAGAATCATGTAGCCCAGGCGGCGGATCAAATATGTGCTCATATCGGCTCCTTAACAGGTCATCCCCTGCCGCGCTCAGCCCGGCAGGGGATGGATTCTTTTATCCGGATCGAACGGGTTACTGGACGTCCTTGAGCGACCATTGCGGCAGGCTCGCAGCCAGGCCGTAGAACGGGCTCACAGCCAGATTATCGATTCGGGCGTTGTACGCGTACACGCTCTTCTTGTAGCTCGTGAAGATGACCGGAAGCTCGTCGTTCAGCAGCTGGTAGATTTCCTTGTAGATCGCTTTGCGCTGCTCGATGTCGGTCGTTTCCAGGCCTTTTTTGTACAGCTCGGTGAATTTCGGATTGCTGTAGCCTTTGACTTCTCCATCTACGAACTGCATCAGGCCATCCGAAGGATCCGTAAGCATCGGCGTCGAGAAGGAGACGAGATCGTAATCTCCGCCTTCCACCTTGGAGACGAGAGAGTTGAAGTCGGCAAAGATTTCCGGCTGGAATTCCACGCCGAGCGCCTGATAGTTCTCTTTGGCTACGGCGATGAAGATATCCGTGTTCTTGCTCTTGGAGCCGAGATAATGGATCGTCAGCTTTTTGCCGTCCTTCTCGCGGATGCCGCCGGCGCCTTCTTTCCAGCCGGCTTCATCCAGCAGCGACTTCGCTTTGTCCAGGTCGTACTTGTACGGATTGATGCCTTCTTCCGTGTATGCCCACGAAATCGGCGACGAAGGAATGTTGGCAATGCTGCCCGCTCCCTGCGCCGCATCCACGTAGATGCTTTGACGGTCGAGGCCGTAGGTCAGCGCCTGGCGCACCTTTTTGTCCTTGAGAGCTTCATGCTCCAGATTCACCTGCAGATAACCGTAGGTGCTCGGCGTATACGGTACGATATTCACGAATCCGAGAGATTTCAGCTTGTCGATGTTTTCCTGGGTGGCGCTGAAGGAGGCATAGTCGACCTCTCCCGTCTCCAGGTACTGCCAAGTGTCGCCTTCGGATGTCTTGTAGATGAAATTCGGCGTTTTCGGCTTGTCGCCGTAGTAGTTCTCGTTGGCTGCGAAGCGCACTTCCTGTCCCGGCGTGAACTTGACCAGCTTATAAGGCCCGGTGCCGACCGGCGTGGCGCTCAACGACTTCATGTAGCCGGTGTCGCCTTGTTTGTAGTCCTTGCCGTAGTACGCCTTGGACAGCACATCACCGCCGAGCGTCGTCAGCGCGGCCGCATTGGCCTTCTCCAGCGTGACGCTGATCGTCTGCGGATCCGCGACCTTGATGCCCTCGATCGAAGCGGCCTTGCCCTCTTTGTAGGCCTCCGCGCCTTTGATGCCGAGCGTGTTGACCTGCGAGTCGCCGTCATAGGACTTGTCGTTCAGAATCGTCCAGGTGAAGGCGACGTCTTCGGACGTAAGAGGCGCGCCGTCGCTGAACTTCAGCCCTTGGCGAAGATGGAACGTATACGTCAGGCCGTCCTCGGAGGCTTCCCATTTCTCGGCCAGGCCCGGAATCGGCTCCGCCTTGTCGTTCACGAGAACGAGCGGGGTGTACAGCAGCGAGGACACGTTGCCGTCGTAACCGCTTTGCTGGAAGTAAGGCGTGAAGGCGCCGCTCGGATCGGTCAAGCCGACGATGATCGTGTCGGTGCGCTGCTTCGCTGTCGCCGGGAGCTTGGATGGATCGGCCGCTTGGATGACACCCGCTGCGCCGTCCGTTGAAGCGCCGCCTGCATTGTCCGCGCCGGCGTTGGCGGCTGTGTTCGCCGTTCCCGATGCTCCGCCATTATCGGCGGCGCTGTTTCCGTTGCCGCCGTTGTCCGAGCATGCGGACAGCAGCAGCGCTCCCGCCAGCAAGATGGAGATGGATGCAGAGACTTTCGTTCTTTTTTTCATAAGACCCTCCCGCTCAATCGAATAGTAGTGTATAATTCCGATTGATTAAGTATGAATTGCTGAATTATCCCCATTATAGGAGCCCCATTCAGTTCTGTAAAGAGAGAACTTGAAATATTTTCTCCTCACAAAGAATCCAAAAGGCCAAAAAAAGAACCATTCCAGTCGATCGTCACATCGAATCTAAAATGGTTGGGCGCGGCTCAGCCTTCGATATAGGCCTTCAAAGCCTCCTGCATCCTTTCCAGAGTCCCTTCCCGCAGGCTGTATACGGTCAGCGTCTCCCCTTCGAAATGGGCGTGGATGAGTCCGGCGCTCCGCAGCTTGCCGACATGGTCATGCGTGATCCCCTTGGACAGCTGCAGATGCCTGACGATCTCGATGAAGCTGCGCGGCCCTCCGTGCAGGTACCGGAGAATCTTGAGCCGGCTCTTCTCGCCGAGGGTTCGGATGACGCGGAAATCATGGGCGGATAGGAAGTCATCCTCGCTCATATCGATCCTTGCGGAATAGTAGCAGATCGTAAGCCGGCGGAAATGGCTGATGATATTGACCGGCTGGAAATGCATCTGGGGAATGAGCACCAGCTCCTCCAGTCCCGGAACCGCCTCGAACACGAGACCGTTGGTCGTCTCATCGACAAAAGCCTTCTCCTCCGACCCGGGCAGGGCCGCGTTCCGCTCCTTCTCTACCTGCCTCAGCCTCTCCAGGATCGCCGGATCGGCCGAGTGGAAATATTGCTCCTGCCAGCGGGAGAAGACGGAAGCCGTCAGCTCCCTGAACGCCGCCATATCCTCCGGGAACTGGCTGCTGTACGGCGCCATCATTTCATACATGCCTCCTGCGCTCAGCCCGCGGAGCCAGGCGGCGAAGCCCTCGACGTCATCCGCCGGACAGAGGTGGATCAGCAAAAAGGTGAACTTCCAGTTGGCGTCGATCGCCAGCTCGTCCAGCAGCGCGGCGAAATCCGGCGTGAGCCGATCTCGGACCTCCGCCGCCCATGAGGACGGGAGATCCAGCTTTTTATGGGACTTGCGGCATATATAAGCGTGCAGACTGCTCATCGCTTCATGCAGCGGCTTGAACATGATGTGGACTTGATAGGTCATAATGGCACGCCCTTTTTGCGCTATCCTTGTAGATACCAGTTTGGGCGTATTCTACACGAAAAACCGTTTGTTCCGCAAGCCAAAAATCAGCCTTACTACGCCAAGTAGCTTTCCTTGACCTGCTCATCGGCGATGAGCGCGGACGCCTTGCCCTGCATCGTAATTTCCCCGGTCTGGATGACATAGCCCCGATCCGCGATCTGCAGCGCGTGGTAAGCGTTCTGCTCCACGAGCAGGATCGTCATGCCGGAAGCGTTGAGCTCCCGGATGATGTCGAAGATCTGATCGACAAGCACAGGCGCGAGCCCCATCGACGGCTCGTCGAGCAGCAGGATATCCGGCTTCATCATCAGTCCGCGGGCGATCGCCAGCATCTGCTGCTCCCCTCCGCTCATCGTGCCGCCCGCCTGCCGGTACCTTTCCTTGAGCCGCGGGAAATACGCGAACGCCTGCTCGATCCTCTCCTTGACGAGAGCTTTGTCCTTGAAGGAAAAAGCTCCCATCTCCAGGTTCTCCTTGACCGTAAGCTTCGGAAAAATCCGTCTGCCCTCCGGGACGTGGGCGATGCCGGCAGCCGCGACCTCATGGGGCAGCCAGGAGGCGACCGCCTTCCCTTTGAAGCGGATCTCTCCCGAGGTTTTGACCTGTCCGCATATCGACTTCAGCGTGGTGGACTTGCCGGCTCCGTTGGATCCGATCAAGGTGACGATCTCGCCTTCGCCGACGGTCAGCGAAATTCCCTTCAGCGCTTCGATTCCTCCGTAATAAGCCTGCACCCGGTCCAGCACCAGCAAGCTCATGCCATCACCCCCTCTTCCACGGCGCTTTTGCCCAAATAGGCTTCGATGACTTGGGGATTGTCGCGGATGGCGGCCGGGCCTCCTTCCGCGATCTTCTCGCCATGGTCGAGCACGAGGATATGCTCGGCCAGCCGCATGACCAGCTTCATGTCATGCTCGATCAGGATAATCGTCAGCTCGAGCTCCCGCTGCATCCTGCGGATCAGCGCGGTCAGCTCGGCCGTCTCGCGCGGATTCATCCCCGCCGCCGGCTCGTCCAGCAGCAGCACCTTCGGCTTGACGGCAAGAGCCCGGGCGATTTCAAGCCTCCTTTGCGCGCCGTAGGGCAAGCTGGATGCCTCCTCGTTGAAGTGCTTTTCAAGGCCTACATACTGGAGCAGCCGGTAAGCCTCCCGCCCCGCTTCCTGCTCCTCCTGGCGCACCTTGCCCAATCCCAGAATAGTGCCCGGTATCCCCGACTTGAGATGGATGTGCATGCCGACCATGACGTTTTCCAGGACGCTCATGCTTCCGAACAGACGGATGTTCTGGAACGTCCGCGCGATGCCGAGCTTTGCGATCACATGCGGCTTGACCCTTACCAGGGATTTCCCGTCCAGCTCGATGCGGCCCCCGTCCGGAACATAGATGCCGGTGATCAGATTGAAGAAGGTCGTTTTCCCTGCCCCGTTGGGACCGATGACCGCCGATATTTCTCCTCTCGGAAAGCTGTAGTCCACTCCATTCACGGCAACGAGGCCGCCGAAGCGCTTCTTGAGATTTGTTACCGTCAATATCGCCATGAGGCACCTCCCCTATCGAGCTCTTCACTTGCGGATGGCCGTCCTGCCGGCAGGCGCCGCATAGGCGCCGCCGCTTCCAGCGACGGATTCCAGGCTGACTTTGCGGTTGCGCGCCCGGATCAGGCCGTTCGGCCGGAATATCGCGAACAGGATCAGGATCAGCCCGAATATCAGCCGCTGCATTTTGGAAGGGGACAGCGCCGTAGGAATCCCGATGTAGCCGTTGCTGGACAAGGCGTTCAGCGCGCTCGTCAGTTCGGTCAGCACCTGCAGATTCAGGATCGTGATGAGGCTCGCGCCCAATATCACCCCCGGCACGCTGCCCATTCCGCCCAGCACGACCATGACGAGGATCGTCGTCGATTCCACGAGCGTGAAGCTCGTCGGATCGATGAACGTCTGCTTGGCGGCAAATACGACGCCCATCATGCCGGAGAAGGAAGCTCCGATCGCAAAGGCGGTCAGCTTGGTCCGGATCAAGGGGATGCCCATCGACTGCGCGGCGATCTCGTTCTCGCGGACCGCCTTCCACGATCGCCCGAGCCGGGAATGCTCCAGCCTGCGGACCGCGAAGATGACAAGGGCAAGAATCCCGATCACGATAAAGTAAAATTGATGGGGAAACGTGAACTTGAAGCCGAACAAATCCGGCGGCTGGATGGAGGACAGGCCCATCGCCCCGTTGGTGATGTTGACCGGCTTCTCCATATTGTTGAAGATGATCCGGATGATTTCTCCGAATCCCAGCGTGACGATGGCCAGATAGTCGCCTTTGACGCGAAGCACGGGCAGTCCGAGCAGGATGCCGAAGATGCCGGCCATGAAGCCGCCCAGCAGGATAAAGAGCCAGAAGCTGCCGCCCGGCAGCGGGAACAGGCTGCCGGAAATGAAATGGTTCGCCTGCGCCGTGGCGAAGATGCCGTAGGTGTACGCCCCGACCGCGAAAAAAGCGACGAAGCCCATATCCAGAAGTCCGGCAAAGCCGACGACGATGTTGAGGCCGAGCGCCATGGCGACATAAATGCCGCATTGAGCCGCGACTTCCATGTAAGCCTCGTGCGACGATCCTCCGGAGGCCGCGAAGGGAATGACCAGCAGCAGCAGGATGCCGGCAGACGCCCACTTGATGCCGTTTGCGAAGCTCGTGTAATACAGCATCAGCAGCGAGCCGAGCAGCAGCAGGAAGGCGAGGACGGATTTGTCCATCAGATAGACGGCAGCGGAGGTCACGACGACAAAAGCAGCCAGAAGCCCCGCCTGCGCGGACTTGCTGCCGGAAATCCTCTCGCGGGTTGCCTTGATTTGCATATCCGCCACCTACACTTTCTCTTTGACGGCTCTGCCGAACAGGCCCTCGGGTTTGAAGATCAGGACGATGATGAGAATGGAGAAGGCGAAGACGTCCTTGTATTCGGCTCCGAAGCTGCCGCCGGTCAGCGTCCCGAGGTTCGAGGAGGCGAACATCTCCAGAATGCCGATGACGAAGCCGCCGAACATCGCGCCGCGGATGTTGCCGATTCCTCCCAGAACGGCTGCCGTGAACGCTTTCATGCCGAGAATGAAGCCGATATAGGGATCGATTGTCCCGTACTGCTGGGCGAACAGCACGCCGGTGGCTCCGCCTAGCGCCGAGCCGATGAAGAAGGTCAGGACGATGATCTTGTTCACATTGATGGACATGAGGGAAGCCGTCTCGCGGTCTTGGGCGACGGCTCTCATCGCCACGCCCCATTTGCTCCGGTTGACGAACCGGTCCAGGGCGGCCATGAGCAGCAGAGCCGCTCCGAGAATGATGAGGGTGTTCGTTTTGACGGTGGCGTCGCCGAATAGGCTGCTGATGGAGGAGGCGGGCAGGCTCATCCGCTCCCCATATAGGGAGCTGCTGCTCACGATGTAGTTGCCTGTCCGCAGCTCTGCGATGAAGCGGACGACGTCCTGAAGGACGAAGGAGACGCCGAAGGCGGCAATGAGCGAGATCAGCTTCGGAGCCTTGCGCAGCGGGCGGTAAGCCACCCGCTCGATGCCGACACCGAGCGCTCCGGTGAACATCATCGCGATCAGCAGGATGAGCAGATAGAACAGCCACGGCGGCAGGCTGGAGGCGAGTCCCGTTCCTTGGGCGGCGAGCAGCACAGCCGTGCCGACGAAAGCCCCTGTCATGAAAATTTCTCCGTGCGCGAAATTGATGAGCTCAAGAATTCCATATACCATCGTGTAGCCTAGCGCCACTACCGCGTAGATCGCTCCGAGCGCCAAGCCGTCGATCAGCACCTGGGGAAGCGTATGCAGGATGTCGTTCATCATATGGGCTCCTCTCCGATTCAAAAAGCAGGCGGGAACGGTTCCTTGCGGGAATCGCGCACGCCTGCGCGGCATGTCCGGCAGTTACTGGCTGACCTCCGATATCATGCTGCCCGGATAGGAAGCTCCTTCGAATTTGTAGATGAATACTTTGGCATACAGATTGTCGCCTTTGTCGTCAAAGCTCACTTTAGTCGCTACGCCTTCAAAATCCTTCGTCGCCCGCACCGCGTCGCGGATCTTCTCGCGGGCAGGCAGCTTGCCCCCGTTGTCCTCGATGCTCTTCTTGACGGCGGCCAGCATGACCGACATCGAATCATAGGCATAGACCGAGTAGCCTTCCGGCCCTTTGCTGAATTTCGCCTGGTAGCTGTCCGCCCACTCCTTGTTGGACTTCGTGATGTCCCCCGCGACGGAACTGTACAAGGTGCCGGCGACATCCTGTCCGGCGATGTCCGCCATGCCGGAGGAATCCAGCGCGTCGCCGCCCATGAGCGGAGCTGTGATCCCTTTGTCCTTCGCCTGCTTCACCAGCAGGGCGCCCTCCGCATACATCCCCCCGAAGAAGATGAGATCCGGCTTCTTGCTCTGGACAGTCGTCAGCACGCCGTTGAAGTCCTTCTCCCCGACCGTTATCCCCTCATACCCGACGATGGTTGCTCCCGCTTCCTTGGCCGCATCCCGGAAAGCTTCGGCCAGTCCCTGGCCGTAAGCCGTCTTGTCCTGAATGACAAAGATGTTTTTGGCTTTCAGCGTCTCCACCGCGTATTGGGCTCCGGCAGGGCCCTGGAAGTCGTCGCGCGCGACGACCCGGTTGGCCGCCTTGAGCTTGCGGTCGGTGAACTCCGTCGCCGTGCTGGCGGGCGAAATCATCGGCAGATTGTATTTTTCATAGACGACGGAGGAGGGGATGGAAACGCCGGAATTAAGATGGCCGATGACGCCCACGACGGCCTGGTCGGCGCCGATCTGCTCGGCGTTGGCAACGCCCTTCTTGGCATCGCTCTGGTCATCGTAGGGGACCAGCTCAAGCGTGAAGCCCAGCTTGGAGAACTCGTCCTTGTGGTCGTCGAGCGACAGCTGGGCTCCGAGCTTGATCGCCTCTCCCTGAATCGAGCTTCCGCCTGACAGCGGAGACTGCGAAGCGATCTTGATGACCTGTCCGCCGCTATTGGCCCCGCCCCCTTGATTCGATGGCGAATCGCTGTTTCCGGAGCCGCATCCCGCTGCCAATGCCATCACCATCACGATCGCGGCAAGCCCTTTTCCTTTTCCAATCCCCTTTGAATTCATTCATTGCCCTCCCGTTTCATGTAATATTATTTAACACATATGTAACGAACGCAAGGTTAGTATACCTACGAAGATGACATTCAGCAATCCGGTGTAACCTATCATTTTACAGTTTGTAAAAATATAAAAACGCAAAAAAGACCCCCTCCGCCCTCCGATTCAATCGGTGACGATGAAGGTCTTTCGATGTTGACGACTGATTACGGACTAGACCGTTTCAATGATGGATGAAGGGCCATCCGCTGCCGCAGGAGGCTTCAGTCCATCTACATTGCCTGCGCTTCCCTGCACGCCGGCCAGCTTGTACACTCTGGACTCGTAAGGCTTCAGCACGATTTCAGCGATATTTTCTTCGGCATCCGTCAAGTAGTTGGCCAGCAGCAGCTCGGAAGGACGGAAGCCGTATTCTTCGGGAAGCTGTCCGGTCGCCTCGACAGGGAACAGATTGCAGAGAACGAGCAGCTTTTCGTCTCCATACGTTCTCGTATAGGCGTATATCTGCGGATGGTCGGCCAGAATCAGGTCGTAAGTCCCGTATACGGCGGCGAGATTTTCCGCGCGCAGCCGAATCAGGCGTTTGTAATGATGGTAGATGGAATCCGGATCCTCCATCGCCTGCTGGACGTTGATCTCCGAATAATTCGGATTGGCCTTGAGCCACGGCGTTCCGGACGTGAAGCCCCCGTTCTCTTCCCGGCTCCACTGCATCGGTGTGCGGGAATTGTCGCGTCCGGTTTTCCAGATGATCCGCATGATCTCGTCATGGCTCATGCCGTTTTCCGTTTCGAACCGGTACAGGTTCTTGATGGCTACGTCATTGTAATCATCGATGGAAGGGAACTGGACATTCGTCATGCCGATCTCCTGGCCCTGATAGATGAACGGCGTACCCTGCATCAGGAAATACATCGTCGCCAGCGACTTGGACGATTCCTTCCAATAGACGCCATCGTCGCCCCAGGTGGACACGGAGCGCGGCTGGTCATGGTTTTCCAGGAACAGGGCGTTCCATCCCATTCCTTCCAGCCCTTTTTGCCAGCGGGTAAGCGTCGACTTCAGCTGCGCCAGATCGATGCCGCCGGCAACGCTCTTGTTCCACAGGCCCAGATGCTCGAATTGGAAAATCATATTGAACGCGCCTTTGTCCTCGCCGACCCATACCTCGGCATCCTGGACCTTGACGCCGTTGGCTTCGCCGACGGTGACGATATCGTATTTCGCGAACGTCTCTTGCTTCAGCTCTTCCAGGAACTCATGGATGCCCTCGCGGTTCATGTGCCCGTCGAAGGAAGGGACATACTTCAGATTGTCGGGATTCGGCATATCCGCAAGTCCCGGGATCTTCTTGATATGCGAGATGGCGTCGACACGGAAGCCGTCGATGCCTTTGTCCAGCCACCAGTTCACCATTCCGTACAGCTCTTTGCGGACCTCGGGATTTTCCCAATTCAGATCCGGCTGGCGGCGGGAAAAGATATGCATGAAATACTGTCCGCTCTTTTCGTCGAATTCCCAGGCCGGGCCGCTGAAGATGCTCTCCCAGTTGTTCGGCTCGCTGCCGTCCGCCGCAGGATCGCGCCAAATGTAGTAATCCCGCTTGGGATTGTCCTTGCCGGAGCGCGACTCGATGAACCATGGATGCTCGTCGGAGGTGTGGTTGATGACCAGGTCGAGAATAAGCTTCATTCCTCTGGCATGCACTTCTTCCAGCAGGAGATCGAAATCCTCCATCGTGCCGAACTCGGCCATGATGTCCTGATAGTCGGAAATATCGTAACCGTTGTCGTCATTCGGCGATTGGAAGACGGGGCAGATCCAAATGATGCCGATGCCCAGCCCCTTGAGATAGTCGAGCTTGGAGATGATGCCCTGCAGATCTCCGATTCCGTCTCCGTTGCTGTCCATGAAGGAACGCGGATAAATCTGATAGGCCACAGCTTCTTTCCACCATTTGATGGATGCGGTTTGCATGGTGCTTGTCTCCTCTTAAATAGACCGGAATTTTCTTTGTACAAACGTTTGCATAGATGCAATTATAGCATAGGTTGAACGAGCGGAAAAAGCCTCATTTTCATTATGGACCCAGGGTCCGGACGTCTATTCGCGCATCCGCTTCTTCAACAGCCTGCGGAGCCTTCCGGCCAGCAGGCGGACCGCTTGGGACGGCTTGCGGTCGCGCGGCCTGACCAGCCATAGACTTAGATCCGAGTCCGTCTGGATCGACAACGGCACCGCGATGATATCCGCACCGGCTTCTTCCTGGATGCCGCGGAAGGAATAATCCGTTCCGAGGGTGGCGGCCATATTCCTTCGTACGGCAAGCAGAAGCGCATCGCGGTTGTTGGTGCGGAACAGCACGTTGGCCGCCGGACCCAAGGCTGCAACGATTGCTTCAAGATGCTTGTCCGGGTAGATGACCAGGGGAAGCCGCTCGAGATCCTTCATGGTTACGGAAGCCCGCGACACCAGGGAATGCTCCCTACCGACTCCAAGCGCCATCTGGCCGTCGGCGATTTTCTCCAGCCTTATATCGGGGTATTTCGCATCGGCCTCGGATACGATGAGGCCGATGTCCGCCTTCCCTTGGCGAATATCCTCAATGACCTCCTGAGTGCCCTTTTCTCCGATCTCCAGCTCCAGCGAAGGAATTTCCTCTCTAACCTCAAGCAAAGCATGGACGAGCAGCCAGGTAGGAGCCGGAACCGTCGAAATGCGCACTTTCGCATTGACCAGCTTTTGGCATCTTCCCGCCTCGGCCAGCAGCTCTTCCGCCTCGCCCAGTATCCGCTCCGCCTGCCTGACGATTCGGCGCCCTTCCTCCGTTATGGCCGCTCCGGTGCGCGAGCGCACGAACAGCTGCACGCCCAGCTCCTGCTCCAGCCTCGTAATGGCGCGGCTGATGGCGGCAGCGCTGAGATGAAGCTGAGCGGCCGCCTCGGACACCGTCCCCGTTCTTGCAACCTCTGTTATCATTTCCAGCTGATCGAAATTCATGTTGAAACCCCTTCGTTAACCCCATGTTAAGGCAGCTTGACCAATAGGAAGTATACGCTTTCCGGAGACAGAGATACAATGGAGCAGAAATGGAACGTCATCGATTCAGAACTTACACAGGAGGCTGTTATCATGTCCAAACGCACAGCGGTTATTACAGGCGGAGCCAGCGGTATCGGCAGAGCGGCCGCGCTCAAATTCGCATCCAAGGGTGATCGGGTCATCGTAGCGGACTTCAACGAGGCCGGCGGCAGCGAAACGGTCGAGCTGATCCGCGCAGCCGGCGGCGAAGCGGCTTTTGTCCAGGTCGACGTTTCCTCCCAGGAAAGCGTGAAGAATCTGGTGGACACGGCTGTCGCCACTTACGGCAGCCTGGAAGTCATGTTCAACAACGCCGGCATCGGCGGCGCGGGTCCGGTCTTGGACCAGAACATGGACCTTTATCATAAAACGATTGCCGTCAACCAGCACGGCGTCGCCTACGGCATCATCGAGGCCGGCCGCAAGATGAAGGAGCTGGGCGTCAAAGGCGCCATCATCAATACGGCATCCGTATTCGGCTTCCTCGCCTCCCCCGGAACCTTCGCTTACCACGCGACGAAAGGCGCCGTCATCATGATGAGCAAGTCGGCCGCTCTGGAGCTTGCCCCTCACGGCATCCGCGTCGTCGCCGTCGCTCCCGGAGCGGTCGATACGCCGATCATCCAAGGCTACAAAAACTCCGGCCTGCTCGACAGCATGAAAGCCAAGGTCATGGGCGGCGAGCTGACCAAGCCGGAGAGCGTCGCGAATTCCGTGTACCTGCTGTCTCTGGAAGAAGCCGATGCCATCAACGGCAGCGTCGTCATGGTCGATCAAGGGTACGCTTCGTTCAAATAAACGCGTTAGCGACAAATAAACTCGTCAACGAACGGTCTCCTAAACGGAGAGAAAAGCCCGCATTCCGGCAACAGCCGGTTCGCGGGCTTTCCTTTTGAAGTGAACGGACACCGGTTTGAACACCGGCGCCGTCATCATAACCCTGTTAAAGCTTCGCGAACAGGATGTAATCGACTTGGACAGGCTCTGCCGATTCGATCCGAAGTCCCCGGTTGATCTGTCCCCGGTGATAGTGCCCATGCAGGAGGACCTGCAGCAGGATGTCCCGAACGGACGCTCGGAACGGAACCCCGCTCTGGTTCGCGTAATCGATCACCTCGTCCAGCTTGGATTCCTCGAGCCCATCGATATAAACGCGATATCGCTCGGCATTTTCCTGGAACATCGTCCGAATTGCCGACAGGTCCTCCTCGACCTCCCACAGCGAATATTGCTTGCTGCTCTTGCCTTGCAGCCGGGACAGCCAGACTTGTTCCGCGACCGCGATGTGCCGCACCAACTTCAGAAGGTCCTGGTTGTTCGTCCCGCTTTCCTCAAGCGCGTCCAGGATTCGTCCATTCGCCCAGTACAGATGGTCCATCATGCTCTTGATCGTCTTCATTTCGGTTTCCCCCTATTTCTCTCATTGACGACTGAATAGCCATAAAGTTCGTTGATCCTTGATTTAAATCGGATCTTTCTGTTCGTTCCTTCAAATAAAAAGATGAAAAAGTCCCGATCAATCAAGAGATCCTTGATCATCAGGACTGACAGTACGCTGCCAAACTCACCTTGCAAACCCGATGCCATGACAAGTGCCTGGCGGTGACGAACGAATTGCAGCTCGCACGCCATCGCTACTTGCCGGAAGCATGCTCCCGCTGGCGCAGCGCCTCATACAACACCACCGTCGCCGCCATCGCGACGTTGAGCGATTCGCTTCGGCCCTTCATTGGGATGATGATGCCGAGGTCCAGCTGGTCCTGCGTCTGCCGGGACAAGCCTTCGGCTTCATTGCCGAAGAGCAGCCATACCGGCACGGTGAAGTCGCATTCATAACAGCTTCTCGCCGCCTGCAGGCTCGTTCCGGCCAGCAGCATGCCCCGCTCCCGAGCTTGCGGCAGCGCCTCGGCGAGATCCATCTCCAGCACCGGAAGATGGAACAGGCTGCCCATCGTCGAGCGGACGGTCTTGGGGTTGTAGAGATCGACGCAGCCGCGGCCGAGAATGACGGCATCGGCTCCGGCCGCATCCGCGCTGCGGATGATCGTGCCCGCATTGCCGGGATCGCGGACGGCATCGAGCACGACGACAAGCGCGTCCGGCTTGTGCAGCGCCGCTTCGTCGTGGGACGGCTTGTCGACGACGGCGAACACCGGCGGCGGCGAATCCGTTCCGGTGCATTTGGCCATGACCGCGGCCGACGCAGGGACCAGCTCCGCGGCCGAATCGCGAAGCAGCGGCTCCAGCTCGGCAGGCATGCCTCGGCCGGCATCGTATACGATCGTGCCGACGGCGGCTCCGCATAGAAGCGCTTCTTTGACCATATGGACGCCTTCAGCGAGGAATTGGCCGCTGCGCTTGCGGCCCTTGGCATCCAGCAAGGCTGTCCATGCCTTTACACGGGAATTGGAGGTTGAGGTCAACGGTTCGCTAATCACTTCCGGTTCAATTCCTCCTCGACGGAATAGGCGACCTCGAGGCCGGTCAGATCGCGGTTCGCCCCGACGACGACAAGCACTTCATCCGCTTCGATGACATGATCCGGCATCGGGGATATATCCATCTTCCCATGCGTTTTGATGGCCATGATGTTGCAGCGATGCCTGGCCCGTATATCCAGCTGCTTGAGCGTGCGCCCGACCATGGCGGGTGGAGCCTGGATCTCGATGATGCCGTAGTCCGGGGACAGCTCGATGAAGTCCAGCACATTGGGCGAGATCAGGTGATGGGCCACGCGCAGGCCCATGTCCCGCTCCGGGAACACGACGCGGTCCGCTCCGATTTTGCTGAGCACTTTGCCGTGCAGCTCGTTTTGGGCTTTGACGATCAAATAGGGGACTCCCAGATCCTTCAGGATCAGCGTCGTCAGGATGCTGGCCTGAATGTCCTCTCCGATGGCGACGACGACGACGTCGAAGTTGCGGACGCCGAGAGCGCGCAGAGCTTCTTCATCCGTCGTGTCCGCCGTGACCGCATGGGTGACGACGGGAGAGATCTCCTGGATCCGCTGCTCGTCGCTGTCGATCGCAAGCACTTCGAATCCCATCTCGGACAGGGATTGGGCTACGCTGGAGCCGAACCTGCCCATGCCGATCACGGTATATTGTTTTTTGCGCATGAATAGTTCTCCGCCTTTCTTAAGGGCTGCATACCGTTCAGTATACCATATCCGGCACCTTTCTTTCCCTCATCCGGACCGCATTCTTTACATGAACGCTTCCTATGGGGGCATGCTATGGAGGAAATGACTCAAGGGGGAAATGCGTCCATGAATGAGTTCGACCTTCGCCAAGCCATCGCCCAGATCGTCAAGGACAAATCGGAGAATGAGCTTGGCGATATCATCCGTGAATCCATCGACGGCGACGAGAAAGCTCTTCCCGGTCTCGGCGTCCTGTTCGAGATGATCTGGAAAGACAGCGGCGGCCAGGAACAGCAGCAATTGATCGGCAAGCTGTACGGGCATCTCCATTCATCGTAAATGAACAGCCCCTGCCGCATTTTCGCGGCAGGGGCTGTTTTCATTCCGTTGTTATGGAGCCGTCTCCAGGAATTTGGAGGTCGGGTTCTTGTCGACAGCGGTGCGCATCGCATACTCGTTCTCGAACAAGGCGACGTAATTGTCCTTTTTGTCCTTGACGAGCGTCGAGTTGATCCGGAACTTGGTCGGATCGATCTTGTCGTCCACGATCCAGCGAGCGAACTGGAAAGGCATCCTCTGGAGGATGACGTCCACGCCGTATTCAGCCTTCATCCGATATTCGAACACCTCGAACTGCAGCTGGCCGACGACGCCCAGAATCGTATCCTCGAAGCCGCTGGCGGACTGGAACA
The DNA here is from genome assembly GCF_002243345.2 of Paenibacillus sp. RUD330. Lineage (NCBI taxonomy): Bacteria > Bacillati > Bacillota > Bacilli > Caryophanales > Paenibacillaceae > Paenibacillus > Paenibacillus sp. RUD330. The sequence goes on along the minus strand of NZ_CP022655.2, from coordinate 1,568,576 downwards.
CCTGAATGGTGCCTTCCTCCGTCAGCTGGTCGATTCCTTTTTCGTATTGCTTTTTCTTCAAGGCGTTCTTGATCGAGACCTTGGCGAAAATTTCCGGCGAGAACGTCGGCAGCTCGTCGAATACGATCGAGCCGCCCTGCGAGAGGGAATCGCCGATTCGGAAAATGCCCGGATCGAACAGCCCGATAATGTCTCCCGGATAAGCCGCTTCGACGATGTCGCGGTCCTGCGCAAGGAACTGCTGCGGCTGGGCCAGCTTGATGTCCTTCCCGATCCTTACATGCCTGACGCTCATCCCGCGCTCGAACCGCCCGGAACAAATGCGCAGAAAAGCGATGCGGTCGCGGTGGGCCGGATTCATGTTCGCTTGGATCTTGAACACGTATCCGGTGAACTTCTCGCTCGTCGGCTCGACCGGGCCTTCCGTGCTGTTGCGGGGCTCGGGCTTCGGAGCCAGCTGCAGGAAGTTCTCGAGGAAGGTCTGCACGCCGAAGTTGTTGACGGCGCTGCCGAAGAACACCGGAGTCAGCTCGCCCGCGCGAACCTTCTCGAAGTCGAACTGGTCGCCGGCTACATCCAGCAGCTCCAGATCCTGCTCGAGCTGATCGGCGAGATAATCGCCTGCCATCTCCCGAATGACCGGGTCCTTGTAATCCCCGACCTTGCGCACCTCAATGGTGGAATGGTCATTGCCCTGGAACAGCTCGACCTGGTTCTTCATCCGGTCGTAGACGCCGCACAGCTCCCGGCCCATGCCGATCGGCCAGTTCATCGGAACGGAACGGATGCCGAGCACCCGCTCCAGCTCCTCCATCAGATCGAACGGGCTTTGGCCCTCGCGGTCCAGCTTGTTGATGAACGTGAAGATCGGGATGCCGCGCCGGCGGCATACCTGGAACAGCTTGATCGTCTGGGCTTCGACGCCTTTGGCTACGTCGATCAGCATGACCGCGCTGTCGGCTGCGGTCAGCGTCCGATACGTGTCCTCGCTGAAGTCCTGGTGACCAGGCGTATCCAGGATGTTGACGCGGTGTCCCTTATAGTCGAACTGCATGACGGAGGAGGTTACCGAGATTCCGCGCTGCTTCTCGATCTCCATCCAGTCGGAGGTGGCGTGTTTGTTGGCTTTGCGGGCTTTGACCGAGCCGGCTTCGCGGATGGCGCCACCGAACAGCAGCAGCTTCTCCGTCAGCGTCGTTTTACCGGCATCAGGGTGAGAAATGATGGCGAATGTGCGCCTTTTGTCTACTTCTTGCTTGATTTCGTCGAGCAGTTTAGTCATGGTATTCCCCTTATATCGCGCTTTATTATTCATGAAACAGGCTAGCGGGCCGCATATCGATGGGCTGCCTGCTGGATCAAATCGGTTGCATGCTGTCGCTCCTACGGCCTGCCGATGAGGATCGCCCTGGCCGGCGACGCCTCGACTCCGCTCAGCTTGAGCGGGGCAACGACCATGAAGTAGGTTCCGGCCGACACATCCGCCAGCCTCAGTCCTTCCACGATGACGATATTATTGCGGAAGAGCGGGCGATGGGTCGGATAGTCAGGCTGTGAACGCTCGATTCCGAGACCGTCCGTACCGATGCCGCGAACCCCTATATCAATTAAATACCGTGCGCCGTCTTCGCGCAAGTAAATAAAATCATCCTCGAACCGGCTGCTGAACGAATTGGCCGTCTTGAAAAGGACCCAGTCGCCTCGCACAAGACCAAGAGGCTCCAAGTCCGCCTTCGTGATGGAATCGGATACATGAGTAAGGTCGACGACGCGGGCCGTTCCCGCCAGCTCTTCCAGCCCGATCGTCTCGATTCCTGCTCCATCCTCAAGCATATGCATCGGCGCATCCACATGAGTGCCGGTATGCAGATTCATCCGCAGCTCCGATTCATACACGCCTCCTTGTGCGAACGGCGTAATCGTGCGGATCTCCGGCTTTTTGGCCTCGAGATTGGCCCATACCGCCATATCTGAATGAATGGGCATGGAAATATCGTAGATTTTGAACATGCTTCATTCCGTCCTCTCGTCAAATAACGCTTCAATCCTGTCCGTAGCCGGACAGGATTGATCGTGGAAGCTTATGGGGTCAGCCTTAGGTGCTTAGAAGTTCTACGGTGATGGAATCGGCGCTCGCAAGCTGCGCATGCTCCGGCACAGCCTCAAGTGACGCAAGCTTGATCGCAATCTTCCTCGGAGAGACGCAAGCTTGATCGCGCTCGTCCCCTGGAAGACGCGAGCTTGATCGCGTCCGCCCCTGGAGAACAAGCTTGATCGCGTCCGTCTCGTGGAGACGCCGCTCTATTGCGCTCCGCCGCTGATCCAGATGACGTTGTCTTCCGCCTGGCCGTTGACCGGCCACCAGAAGAAGCCTTCTTTGTGAAGAAGCTCATCCGTAGCTTCCGGTCCCCAGGATCCGGCAGGATAGGAAAGCAGATCCTCTCCAGATTCTCTCCATGCGGCCGCAATGCGATCCACGAACGTCCACGCTGCCGCAACCTCGTCCCAGCGGGTGAAGTAGGTCGAATCTCCGCGAGCCGCGTCGTAGATCAGCAGCTCATACGCTTCCGGCGTGTTGATGCCGACCTGGCAGCTCTGGCAGAATTCCATGGCGACAGGCTGAACCTCGTTGTCCGCCCCAGGCTTCTTGGCGTTGATCTTCAGGTAGATGCCTTCCGTCGGATTGACGCGGATGACGAGCAGGTTCGGACCCAGCTTATGCCGCTTGGCGAAGAGGACATTGTCCGGAACGTTTTTGAATTCGATGACGATTTCGGTCGTCTTGACCGGCAGCCGCTTGCCCGTGCGGATGAAGAATGGAACCCCCGCCCAGCGGAAGTTGTCCACAAGCACCTTGGCGGCAAAATACGTTTCCGTCCTGGATTCCGGATTTACGCTGTCTTCCTGACGGTAGCCTGGAAGCTCCTTGCCTTTGGACTGGCCGGAGGCATACTGTGCCCGCACGACATTATCGCGGACTTCCTCGCTGGACGCATACTGCCGAAGGGACCGCAGAACCTTGACCTTCTCGTCGCGGAGGCTTTCCGGATGCAGCCGTCCCGGAGGCTCCATGGCAATCATCGTGATCATCTGCAGAATATGGTTCTGCCCCATGTCCCGAAGCGCGCCGGAATTGTCGTAATAGCCGCCCCGCTCCTCTACGCCGACCGTTTCGGACAGCGTGATCTGGACATTGGCGATATGATCCTTGTTCCAGAGCGGCTCGAACAGCTGGTTGGCAAAACGCAGAACCTGGATGTTCTGGACCATTTCCTTGCCGAGGTAGTGGTCGATCCGATAGACCTCTTCTTCCTTGAACACCTGGCTGATCTGTCCGTTCAGCTCGCGGGCCGATTCCAGATCATAGCCGAACGGCTTCTCGATGACGAGCTTGTGCCATCCCTTGGATTCCAACAGGCCTCCGTCGCGAAGATTGAACGACACCGGACCGAAAAGCTCCGGAGCGAGAGCAAGGTAGAAGAGCCGGTTGCCTTCGATGCCGAATTTCTCGTCCAGCTCCGAGGAGAGCTGGTTCAGCTCCCTGAAGCCGTCGACGTTATGGATATCGAGCGGCTTGTACACGAAGTGTTCGGCAAATTTCTGCCATACCTCGACATCGGTCGGCTTGTACCGGCAAAACTCCATGATGGACTCGTATACGTCCTGGCGGAACTGCTCATTGTCCCGCGGACGGCGGGCGAGTCCGACAACCGCGAAATTCTCTGCCAGCTTGCCTTCTTTATATAAGGAGAACAGCGCCGGGAACAGCTTCCTCCGCGCCAGATCGCCCGTGGCTCCGAACAGATAATAGACCGCGCCTTCAGCGGCCGATGATTCCTGTTTGCTAGAGTAGTTCATGTTCCCTCATTCTTTCATCATAAATTTTGGGTGCATCAGCTTGATATGGTATGTAGTGTATCATAACGATGCGGGAATCGCCATTCATGGCGGCCAATCTTCATGGGGCCTTCACGTTCCCTATGCCCCGCTCTCCGAGAGGTCTCCATTGATGAGCGGAATGCCGGCTGTGATCTCAGCCGCGATGCCCGCATCGCCCCCGCCATGCTCCGCCAGCTGGATGCTGGCCGAAGCGCTCCCTTCCTTGCCTTCTCCAAGCCGCATGGCTCCTGTCAGTGCAGTCGTGCTGTACGTCCGGACAATCGTTCTGGAATCCTTATATTCATCCAGAACGGCTCCACCCGCCTTTTGTGCTATGCGGCCGGCGGCGCCGACCCTGATGGCATGGCCGTACAACTTGATGCTCATCATCGGCTTGGAGTCCGTGCCGGTCGCGGTCAATGCCGCATTGACCTCCGTCATTTCACTCAAGATAGCCCGAAGCTCGGCCGCAGGCGGAGCGTGGTAGGTCATGACGGCTTGTCCCCCCGCTTCCCTGTTCTCACGATCCGTGCCGAGCAGTTGCAATTTAAGCGTGCCTTCCGCCGATGAACGCGCCGCTTCCCATAGGATGCCCCCGCTGGTTTTGTTTTCATCCTTCCCGCCGGCAAGGTCTTTCGCGTCCGCCGTCATGCCGAGCGCTTCGGCCGTCCTGGCCGCCTGATCCGCCGTCACTCCATCCAGGCTCCAGCGCAAATGCCAGGAGGCCGCTCTCGATCCGCCGCCCAGCTCGCCGTCTGCCCAGTTCCACAGCTTCTCCATATCCTCTCCGGTTGCGGAGGACATCTGAACGTCCGGCTTTTTCGGAGCCGTCACGCTCCAGCCGATCGAGCCTTTGCCGCCGGCTGTATATATCGTTGCGAGAACGGCTAACGCAAGAAAGGCCAGCACTATGCCTGCGCCTTGTTTGGCTCGCGGATTGCTCATCATAGCCCCTCCATTCTCATGGCCTGTTGACTGGGTATTTGACCATACGCATCAGCCCGTAGGTGAATATACTGCATCATTCCATCCATCAAGGAAAACCAGAAAGGATGAACAACGGAAAATGGAACCTATTCGGCCCTTGCACGAGGAACATGTCCAGCGTTTCTGCGGAATGCCGGTGTGCGCCATTCTCAAGGACGGCACCCGCCATATGGGTATTCTCTCCGCTTGCCATGGCGGGCGGATCTATCTGAACGGCGGCGAAGAGCATCATAAGCGCCAGCAGCAAGGAATCGGGATTCTAGGGAAGCCGGCAAAAGGAAAAGCGAAAAAATCCAAAGCTTCCAAGCCCGAGCAGGAGCAAGTGCTGGAGCAGGAAGCCCACACTCAGGCGTATCCTTACGGCCCCGGAGCAGGACCTTACGGCCCTGATTCCTATGGCGGCGGTCCCTACGGATACGGATACGGCGCTGCGGTCGGCGTCGACCTCGCTTTCCTCGCCTTTCTCCTGCTGTTGATCTGACCATCCGGCGGTAGTCGAACAGCCCGCTGACGTTTCCGGGACAGGAAGCTTCGGCAGGCTGTTTCTCTATGGAGCATATTGGGGTAATGGATTTCAATTCCAGCCTGAGGGAGGCTTCCTGATGATAGGTCCTTTGCGTCGAATGAACCGCATCTTCCATGTGGAAAAAGTAGCGCCGACAGTGCCCGTCGCCCCAGCCGCTCGAGAGCGGGAAGATGCCGGCCTGTCCGACTATGCCATGGATGGCATGACAACCCGGTTCTTCTCCGACTTCCGCCTGACTGCATCCTGGCTCCAGGCTGCAAGCCGGCTGCGCCCCTTCATCCAGGACATGCGCCGCCGGCGCCTGCAGCTGCTGAGCGACGGAGCGGCGGGAATTGACCTCTCGGGACTCGCCGATACCGTTTATGAGCTCGCGGAACGATGGAACGATTTGGAGCTGCTTTATTTCCGCTGCAGACCTGGCCTCAACCCTTCCATCGAGACCGACCTGCGCTCCATGCGATCCCATCCTGCCGCATGTCATGCCGGGTTGGACATGAACAGGCAAGGTGAATGGAAGGTCAACCCCGTCGCCCTCAACCAGCAGCTTGAGAACCGCCCCGATGCGGTGCTTCGAGCCCTGTTCTCGTCGGAAGGACTGCTTCCTTACGCCGACCAGCTGCTCGCCTCATTCGAAGCGCAGCCTGCGGCATCCCTTATCGACCATTCCAATCTGCCTTCGGCGGGAACCTATAACGAGGACGGAATTCTCGATGGGATGACGCATCATCCGGTCTCGTCATTCAGCTGCCTGGCCTAGGCTCCTTCAAGGCCTCGTGCCAAGTTCTCAATCCACGGCCAGATCATGCTTGTGCGCATATATTGCCGCCTGCGTGCGATCCTCTACGCCGAGCTTGTTGAGCACATTGGTCACATGGAATTTGACGGTCTTGATGCTGATGAACAGCTTGTCGGCTATATCCTGGTTGGACAAGCCCTGCGCGACCAGCATGAGCACGTCCATTTCCCGCTCGGTAAGATCTTCATGAGGCGGTTTTTGGACGGGCTGCTTGGGTTGACGGAGCCTGCTCATCATTTTGGCTGCCACCTGGGATTCCAGCACGGATTGTCCTCTAGCCGCGGCGCGGATCGCTTCGGCTATTTCGCTTGCCCGGGAAGTTTTGAGCAGGTAGCTGAACGCTCCCGCTTCGATCACGGGATACATCTTGCTGTCGTCGAGATAGCTCGTAAGCACGATGACCTTGCACTCCGGCATGATCTCCATCAGCCTCCGGGTCGTTTCGACTCCGTCCATCTCTTCCATGACCAGATCCATCAGCACGACATCCGGGGTGTAGGCGGTAGCCAGCCTGATTCCTTCGGTTCCGTTTCCGGCCTCTCCCACAACCTCGATGCCTTCTTCCGTATCGAGCACCGCTGCAAGACCGATCCGAACCATCTCATGGTCGTCTACAAGCAGCACCTTGATCGGCCTTGCCATTCCGCTGTCCCGCTCCATTCGTTCCGGCATGCTCATGGTTAGAATCCGCCCTTTCCGTCTTCCAGGGGAAGCCACATCTCAATGGCCGTTCCTTCGCCCGGAGCCGTATGAATTTGTATGTTGCCGCCAAGCTCATGAATCCGCTCTTCCATCGTCAGCAGGCCGTAGGAGGCCTGTTTCTTTTCTTCCAGATCGAAGCCGACGCCGTTATCGGCGAAGCTCAGCTTGGCTTTGGCTCCATCCCGCTCCAGCCTCATGACCATCTTGCTGGCCTTGGCGTGGCGCAGGGCGTTAGACAACGCCTCTTGGGCGATCCGGAACAAATGGTCCTCTGCGCTGGGACGGAACAGAATGGTCGGATCCACATCAACCGTAATGTCCATCGGGACTTTTGCTTTCAGCTCCCCGACCAGCCGTTCAAGCGCCTGGGCCAAGTTTTTGCCGTCCAAATGAACAGGACGCAAATGCAGCAGAAGCGCTCTCATTTCGGATTGGGCCACGGCCGCCATCTCCTCGATCAGCTGCACCTGCCTGCGCGCACGCTCCCAATCCTTTTCAATCGTCCGGCTTACAGCCGTTGCGGTCATGGAGATGGCGAACAGCTGCTGGCTCACGGCGTCATGCAGCTCGCGAGCCAAGCGCTGCCGCTCTTCGATGACAGCGGTGAACTTGACCTGCTCCCGCCACTCCTCCTGCTCCTCGGTTTCTTCAGGGCGTGATCCCTCTTCCTCGGGAGAATGGGGAATCGTGATCGATTTGCGCCTGCTCTGCTGCTGGTTCAGCTTGCGCAGAGCTTCTCTAAGCTTGGACGTCTGGAGGTAGCTGTTCAGCACAGCCCCTGCGAGCGCAGCCGCGATGACCGCCAGCCCGTACAACGCCCCTTTTCCTTGTATGGCAAAAAATTCGACATATCCGGTTCCTTGCAGCACGATGAGCAGCAGTCCAAGGATGATAAGCAGCCACAGTACCGTTTCAAGAACGTTTTTCTTTGTAGGTCCCTGACCCTTTCCTGGAGGCTTTTTGGCAGCCACAGCGATACTCCCCCTTCTTTCTCTCTCTACTTTACCTGTCCGGCGCCAACGGTTCAAGCGTTCCTCCGCTGCAAGCAAACAAGCCTCGGAACCAGGCGGCTGCGCCGCCATGTCCGAGGCTTGCGAAAGCAAAGCTTAATTCGCTGCGTCTTCTTGTGCAGCGGCTGCCTGAGGAGGATTCAGCTTGTTTTTGAGCTGCTGCAGCTGTTCTTCAACCTTCAGCTGGTTCTCCGGACGGATGGAGGCAGCTCCCTCCGCTTTATAGCCGCTTCCGTAAGGTCTGCGGAGAACGTCGGCTTCGGCTTCCATCTGCATGATCTTTTCTTCCATGCGGCCGAAGCCGCGGGATGCAGTGCCAGTATCGAGGGAGCCGACATTGGCCGAAGCCTGCGACATCTGCTTTTTGGCCTTGGCCATTTGAGCGCGGGCGGCCAGCTCGTTGCGTTTGTTGCGGAGCTGGTAATACTCGTCCTTCATGCCGTACAGCTGCTGCTTCAGCTCGTCGGCCTGGCTCTTCGCTTCCAGATGAAGCTGGCTGTATTCTTGCACTTTCTCCTCGAAATACAGCTTCTCTTCCAGAAGCTTGCGGGCAAGATCCTCCTGGCCGGAACGAAGCGCCGTTTCCGCTTTGCTGTCACGATCCGAGGCGCTTCTTGCCGCTTCGTCGAAGCGCTGCTGCATGCGGCGCTCGTTGGCCATTTGCTTGGCTACCGTAACCTCGGCCTGGTGGATTTCCTGCTCCATGTCGCGGAGGTATTGGTTCAGCATAACGACCGGATCTTCCATTTTATCCAGCGCCTCGTGCATCGAAGCTTTTGTAATATCTTTCAGGCGTTTGAAAATACCCATGTTGTTATTCTCCCTTCTCATACTTCGAAAGTTTGGCTTTCAGTTCTTCCAGCTCGTTGCGCAGAGCTTTCTTCTCCAGGTCATCCATCATCTTGTCCAAGTCTGCCTGGCGGTTGCTGTCGGACTGCCATCCTGCCGTTGCCGGACCTTCCTGGTATTGCGGAGGGTTGCGGTACGGGCCGCCATGCTGGCCGCCTCCTGCGCCTTGACCGAATCCGGTGCGGCTCGGATCGTTGTGCCCTTCGTAGAAGTCGCCGCCCCGTCCATCCTGATACGACCCGAAGTTTCCTGGAGGAAACTGGTTATAGTCATGCTCCTTCGGAATTACCAGCGCCGCCAGGATATAGATGACAATGGCAGCGCCGCTTGTGCAGACGGCAAGGATGATCGTCAGGATACGAAGCAGATTGGCATCCACATTGAAGTAATCCGACAGCCCGCCGCATAATCCGAACAGAACTTTTTTGCGTCTGGAGCGAAATAATTGCTTCATGATGTTAGGTTCCTCCTTGTCCCAGCTTTCTCTTCAGCTGTTCCAATTCCATTTCTACCGCCGATTGATAGGAAGAATTTCCACCATGACCTGCGGTACCTTCGCTGCGAAGATCCCTGAGGCTGCGCGCTTCATGCTCCATATCCGTAATCCGGTCGTCGAGCCTGCGGAACATACCGTCCGGTTTGCCGCCGGGCTGGCCGGAAACGGCTCCTGTGTAACGGGCGTTCATTCGCTGCTGCAGCTTCAGGGACTCCATGCGAGCCGAATAGTACTCTCGCTTGTCATAGACGATCTGGTACTCGCTTCTCATCTCCTGAAGATTTCTTTCGAGGTCTTCCACGCTCTGGCGGCCTTGCTCGTACAGATCGCGATACTGTCTGGCGCGTTCCTCTGCGGATGCTTTCTCATGAAGAGCTATGCGGGCCAGCTGCTCTTCGCCGGCTTTGAGCGCGGTGACGGCTTGCTGCTCCCGCTTTTCCTTCTGCTGCTCAGCGGTGAGCCATTGCATTTTCAATTGCTGGTTATGGGATGAATACTGCTGGTACAGACGCTCCGATTGAATGATCTCTTCCCGTGTCGACCACAGGAACTGGTCGATCAGCCGTACCGGATCTTCCGCTTTCTCCAAATGCTCGTTCAGCGTTGCGATTGTTATGTCTCTGACTCTGCGGATAATACTCATATTTGTCCTCCTCCAACCGGTTGCTCTCTTTCCTTCGTTTAATGAAGCCTTTTACCTTTAAAGAGGGAGACTCCCCATACGATCAGTCCGACTGCGAACAGCAGCATGATCAGAGGCGTTAATTTTCCAAGCAGCCAAATGGCTCCGACGAAGAGAAGAACTCCGCCTACAATCCGGTTGCCGTTCCTCCAGCCGATGACTCCAAGTCCCAGAACAATAAGAGGGAAGATCAAGGATACGGCCCAACTGATCAAATGACCCAATCCGAGAAATTTCATGGCCAGCAATGCGCCCGCCACAACCAAAATGATGCCTACCGTTGAATTGCGTTTCATCTCTGATTGCCACCGCCTTTCGATTCGCGTATATGCTCTCTTGCTTATGTCCTTATTTTAGGCCATCCCCGCAAAGTTCAAAACGGACTTGCGAACGTTTCTATACCTGGACTCAGGTCGGGGAGGGTCTCCGTCCTGGAATTGGGAAGAGATGCGACCTGCTTAAGACAAGGCTGAAACGGTCGAATTCAGAGGTCCATATTTAATGGATTCAGGTTTATACTATAAAGAAGAAGAGCTATATCCAGGTGAAGGGGTGCAGCTATGGAGTCCAGCGTCGACCATGCTTCCTATTTTATTGATTCCTCAACAAAACCGAAAAGACTCCATGTGATGGAATGGCGTCCGTCCGGGACAGCCAGAGCCATCATCCAAGTAAGCCATGGCATGGCCGAACACGTCGCAAGGTATGACTCTTTCGCACGGGAGATGGCCCAGGATGGATACATCCTTATCGGTCATGACCACATCGGTCATGGTCTATCTGCAGGAGCAGGCGATTTAGGCCATATGCCGGCTTCAGGAGGATGGCAGGAGGCTTCCATGGACCTTCAGGAAATTGCGCTTCATGCGAAGGATCGGTTTCCAGAGCTGCCCCTCCTATTATTCGGTCACAGCATGGGATCCTTTCTCGCGAGAACCTGCCTGATCGATGCTCCGGACATATGGCAGGCTTGCATGTTGAGCGGAACAGCCTGGAATCCTGCCCTTGCGCTGACGGCAGGCCAAACCTTGATTCGGCTTGAGATGATGCTCAGAGGGGAACATGCCCGCTCCGAATTGTTGAACAAAATCATTTTCGGTTCCTACAACAAGAAATTCAAGCCCAATCGAACCCGTCATGACTGGCTTTCGGTAGATGAAGGCAACGTGGACCGTTATATAGCGGATCCCTATTGCGGATTCATCCCTTCCGTCGGATTTTTCAGCAGCTTGATTGCAACCGGAATTCCCTACATTCAAAATCGAAAGCATATAGCTAAAATGAACAAATCCATGCCTGTATATTTCTTTTCCGGCGCCGATGATCCCGTCGGCCAATATGGCAAAGGCGTTGAACGTACGTTTCAAGCTTTTTTGGATGCCGGGATGAGCGACGTCACGATGAAGCTTTACCCCGATGTCCGTCATGAGGCTATACAAGAATCGAATAGGGAAGAAATTCGGGAACATCTCAGGCTTTGGCTGAATTCCAACTTTTGATATTTCTTTGAAATGGATGCGAAAGAAAAAGGCTTGCAGAACCGCATAAGCGACTCTACAAGCCTTTTTGAATGCTGGTGAAGGGACTCGAACCCCCACTCCGTCTCCGGAAGCGGATTTTGAGTCCGCCGCGTCTGCCATTCCGCCACACCAGCATATATAAAATTTCCTCTTCACTCTATAAATTCAAGAGGCAGAGGAATCAAACTTCATTTTAAAGGGAGATAAAATGGCGTGCCCTAAGAGATTCGAACTCCTGACCTTTTGATTCGTAGTCAAATGCTCTATCCAGCTGAGCTAAGGGCACACGTTAGATAATATGGAGGCGCCACCCAGACTCGAACTGGGGGTAGAGCTTTTGCAGAGCTCTGCCTTACCACTTGGCTATGGCGCCATAAAACAATGGAGCGGAAGACGGGAATCGAACCCGCGACCCTCGCCTTGGCAAGGCGATGCTCTACCGCTGAGCCACTTCCGCAAATAAATGGCTGGGGATTCAGGGATCGAACCTGAGAATGACGGAGTCAAAGTCCGTTGCCTTACCGCTTGGCTAATCCCCAACAAAACATGGGGCGATCGAGGGGAATTGAACCCCCGAATGCCGGAACCACAATCCGGTGCGTTAACCACTTCGCCACGATCGCCATACTGGCAGGGGCAGCAGGAATTGAACCCACACTAACGGTTTTGGAGACCGCTGTTCTACCTTTAAACTATGCCCCTAAAAACTGGTGGAGGATGATGGATTCGAACCACCGAACTCGTCAGAGAACAGATTTACAGTCTGCTGCGTTTGGCCACTTCGCTAATCCTCCAAAAAATGGTGCCGCCGAGAGGACTTGAACCCCCAACCTACTGATTACAAGTCAGTTGCTCTACCAGTTGAGCTACAGCGGCATATTCAATTATCAAAAAACATGGTGGCTCGGGACGGAATCGAACCGCCGACACAAGGATTTTCAGTCCTTTGCTCTACCAACTGAGCTACCGAGCCTGGATGCTTATTGAAGAAAAATGGCGGAGCTGACGGGATTCGAACCCGCGGTCTCCTGCGTGACAGGCAGGCATGTTAGGCCTCTACACCACAGCTCCATATTGGTTGCGGGGACAGGATTTGAACCTGTGACCTTCGGGTTATGAGCCCGACGAGCTACCGGACTGCTCCACCCCGCGGTAGTCTAATGGTGGAAGCTGAGGGGATCGAACCCCCGACCCTCTGCTTGTAAGGCAGATGCTCTCCCAGCTGAGCTAAGCTTCCATATGAAGAACAACATGTTATTTACTATAACTTATCAAGGCTATGTAATCAAGCCAGATAAGAAAGTGGTGACCCGTAGGGGATTCGAACCCCTGTTACCTCCGTGAAAGGGAGGTGTCTTAACCCCTTGACCAACGGGCCATATCTGGCGGAGAGCGAGGGATTCGAACCCTCGATACGCGATTAACGTATACACGATTTCCAATCGTGCTCCTTCGACCACTCGGACAGCTCTCCAGATGGCTCCCCGAACAGGACTCGAACCTGTGACAACTCGATTAACAGTCGAGTGCTCTACCAACTGAGCTATCAGGGAATATGCGTTTGCATTCAAAGCTTGCGCCTTGAAAACTGGATCGAACCAATAGGATGGATGCTGAGTCCATTTGCTTTTCTTACATGGCCAGCGAATCGTATTCGGATTCATTCTCGCCATGTCTCGCCCACGTTCATCGTCTTGCGACGATCTCCCGTGATGCTTGATCCATAGGATAAGCCCTCGACCGATTAGTATTCGTCAGCTGCACGCATTGCTGCGCTTCCACCCCGAACCTATCAACCTGGTCGTCTACCAGGGGTCTTACATACTGGGAAATCTCATCTTGAGGGGGGCTTCGCGCTTAGATGCTTTCAGCGCTTATCCCGTCCGTACGTAGCTACCCAGCGGTGCTCCTGGCGGAACAACTGGTACACCAGCGGTACGTCCATCCCGGTCCTCTCGTACTAAGGACAGCTCCTCTCAAATTTCCTGCGCCCACGACAGATAGGGACCGAACTGTCTCACGACGTTCTGAACCCAGCTCGCGTACCGCTTTAATGGGCGAACAGCCCAACCCTTGGGACCTACTTCAGCCCCAGGATGCGATGAGCCGACATCGAGGTGCCAAACCTCCCCGTCGATGTGGACTCTTGGGGGAGATAAGCCTGTTATCCCCAGGGTAGCTTTTATCCGTTGAGCGATGGCCCTTCCATTCGGTACCACCGGATCACTAAGCCCGACTTTCGTCCCTGCTCGACTTGTAGGTCTCGCAGTCAAGCTCCCTTATGCCTTTGCACGCTGCGAATGATTTCCAACCATTCTGAGGGAACCTTTGGGCGCCTCCGTTACATTTTAGGAGGCGACCGCCCCAGTCAAACTGCCCGCCTGACACGGTCCCTGTACCGGTTTCACGGTACCAGGTTAGAACTCCGATACGATCAGGGTGGTATCCCAACGGTGCCTCCACCGAAGCTGGCGCTCCGGCTTCTAAGGCTCCCACCTATCCTGTACAGATCGTACCAAAGTCCAATATCAAGCTGCAGTAAAGCTCCATGGGGTCTTTCCGTCTTGTCGCGGGTAACCTGCATCTTCACAGGTATTAAAATTTCACCGGATCTCTCGTTGAGACAGCGCCCAAGTCGTTACGCCATTCGTGCGGGTCAGAATTTACCTGACAAGGAATTTCGCTACCTTAGGACCGTTATAGTTACGGCCGCCGTTTACTGGGGCTTCGGTTCACAGCTTCGGGTTGCCCCTAACCGCTCCCCTTAACCTTCCAGCACCGGGCAGGCGTCAGCCCGTATACTTCGCCTTACGGCTTCGCACAGACCTGTGTTTTTGCTAAACAGTCGCTTGGGCCTTTTCACTGCGGCCCCCTCGGGCTATTCACCCTACCGAGGCACCCCTTCTCCCGAAGTTACGGGGTCATGTTGCCGAGTTCCTTAACGAGAGTTACTCCGCGCGCCTTAGCATGCTCTGCTCGCCTACCTGTGTCGGTTTGCGGTACGGGCACCTTCGCCTGGCTAGAAGCTTTTCTTGGCAGCTGGAGATCATGACCTTCGGTACTAAAATTTCCCTCCCCATCACAGCCCAGCCTTACGGTTTGCGGATTTGCCAACAAACCAGCCTCACTGCTTGGACGGACACATCCATCGGTCCGCGTCACTACCCTTCTGCGTCACTCCATTGCTCATAACGGCTTACGGTGGTACAGGAATATCAACCTGTTGTCCTTCGACTACGCCTTTCGGCCTCGCCTTAGGTCCCGACTTACCCTGAGCGGACGAACCTTCCTCAGGAACCCTTAGGCTTACGGCGGATCAGATTCTCACTGATCTTTTCGTTACTCATACCGGCATTCTCACTTGTGTACTGTCCACCAGTCCTTGCGGTCTGACTTCAACCTATACACAACGCTCCCCTACCCAAGTACTCTAAAGTACATGCCATAGCTTCGGTGGTGTGTTTAGCCCCGTTACATTTTCGGCGCAGAGTCACTCGACCAGTGAGCTATTACGCACTCTTTAAATGGTGGCTGCTTCTAAGCCAACATCCTGGTTGTCTGGGCAACTCCACATCCTTTCCCACTTAACACACACTTGGGGACCTTAGCTGATGATCTGGGCTGTTTCCCTCTTGACGATGGATCTTAGCACTCACCGTCTGACTCCCGGTTATACATGACTGGCATTCGGAGTTTGACTGGACTTGGTAACCCTTGGCGGGCCCCGCACCCAATCAGTGCTCTACCTCCAGCATGCTCAACACCGAGGCTAGCCCTAAAGCTATTTCGGGGAGAACCAGCTATTTCCGAGTTCGATTGGAATTTCTCCGCTACCCCCACCTCATCCCCGAATTTTTCAACATTCGTGGGTTCGGGCCTCCAGTGCGTGTTACCGCACCTTCACCCTGGACAGGGGTAGATCACACGGTTTCGGGTCTACATCCACGTACTATGGCGCCCTATTCAGACTCGCTTTCGCTGCGGCTCCGTCTTCCCGACTTAACCTTGCACGTGAACGTAACTCGCCGGTTCATTCTACAAAAGGCACGCCATCACCCATATAGAGGGCTCTGACTTTTTGTAAGCGCACGGTTTCAGGTTCTATTTCACTCCGCTCCCGCGGTGCTTTTCACCTTTCCCTCACGGTACTGCTTCACTATCGGTCGCCAGAGAGTATTTAGCCTTGGCAGATGGTCCTGCCGGATTCCCACGAGGTTTCACGTGTCTCGCGGTACTCGGGATCCGTCTCGGAGGGAATGGACTTTTGGGTACAGGGCTTTTACCTCTTGTAGCGGGCCTTTCCAGACCTCTTCGCCTAACCCATTCCTTTGTAACTCCATGTGAGACGTCCCACAACCCCAGGAGGCAAGCCTCCTGGTTTGGGCTAATCCGCGTTCGCTCGCCGCTACTGACGGAATCACTATTGTTTTCTCTTCCTCAGGGTACTTAGATGTTTCAGTTCCCCTGGTATGCCTCACGCAGAGCTATGTATTCACTCTGCAGTAACTGGACATTACTCCAGCTGGGTTTCCCCATTCGGAAATCCCCGGATCAACGCTTGCTTACAGCTCCCCGAGGCCTATCGTGGTTCGCCACGTCCTTCATCGGCTTCTGGCGCCTAGGCATCCT